>NZ_JBIVHE010000005.1:0-358695 GCF_044749045.1 Microbacterium sp. NPDC089698 | reverse complement strand
CGCTGTCGGTCTCGACGGCCAGCCGAGCGCGCAGATCACCGCGATCGCACCTCCGGTTCCGCATCTCACGCTGACCAAGAAGGCGATCCCCGCCGAGCTGGCGCCGAACGACACCGAGGTGACCTACCGGTTCACGGTGACGAACGACGGTCAGCTTCCCCTCACCGACGTGAGCGTGAGCGACCCCGGCCCTGCCGGCGGCAAGGGCACCATGAGCCCCGTGACCTGTGAGAGCAACGAGGTGCTGCCCGTCGGCGCAAGCCGCGACTGCACCGCCACCTACACTGCGAGCCCCGACGACCACAACGGCAAGCCGCTGAAGAACACCGCGGTCGCGAACGCCGAGGCCGACGGTGTTGCGGTGACCTCGAACCCGGCCACGGCCGAGGTCACCACGATCGTCCCCGCCCCGAAGCTCAGCCTCACGAAGGCGGCCGTCGGCGGCCCGGCGACGAGCGCGGGACAGAAGATCCAATACCGGTTCACGGTGACCAACTCCGGCAACGTCGACGTCAAGACGGTCACGGTGAAGGAGGGCAGCTTCTCCGGCAAGGGCACTCTCGGACCGGTCGTCTGCCCCGCCGACGTGGCGAGCCTGGCTGTCGAAGCCTCGGTGACCTGCACGGCCGAGTACACGGTCGTCGCCGCGGACCTCACGGGAAGTCCGATCACCAACACGGCCACCGCGAGCGGTGTCAGCGCCTTCGGTCCGGTCGTCTCCGACCAGGCCGACGCGAAGGTCCCGACCGTGAAGCCGGCATCGGGCGGTCTGGCGCAGACCGGTGGTGACTCGATGCTGCTCGCCGGAGGAATCGCAGGCCTGCTGCTCCTCAGCGGCGCGCTGACCCTCATCATCGTCAAGCGCCGGAACTCGATGAGCTAACCGGCATCGTTCCGACAGAGTGGCCCGCAACCTCTGGTTGCGGGCCACTCATGTTCTCCTAACCCCTGATCGTGTCCCCTCGCAGCCGGGGAGATGCCCCTATGCCCGGCACGCTCAGCATCCGAGTGACGTGAGCATGGCCATCCGGTCAACGCCCCCGATCTCGTACACCAGCCTGCGGGCCTGTGGTTATGCGCCAGTTCGACATCTGGAAGCAATCTGCGATCTGTGCTCACCGTTGCACGACAACTCGGGTATTCTGACCGGGTTCTGCGCTGACCCCGCGCAGATATTCACCGGCGTGGAGGGACACGCGCTGGTCGAACTCATTCCTGGGAGGGTTCGTGGTGGACGCACGTACCGACGCTGAGCTGCTGAGCGCTGTCCGCGAGGGAGACAAGCACGCCTATGCAGTGTTGTGGGAGCGACATTCCCGTGCCGCCCGGCGACATGCCTATCGGCTGTTCCCTTCCCGAGCCGATGACCTGGTCTCCGAGAGTTTCCTGGCGATCTACCAGCAGGTGACCACAACGCATGCCGGGCCTCGGTTCGCATTCCGGTCATACTTGAAAGCAGTTCTGCGCAACACCGCCATGCGGTGGTCCAAGGAAGAAGACCAGATGCCTCTCGCGGAGTTTGTTGACTCCGTCGACGACCGGGACGCGCTCAGCATCGCGGAGGTCTACAGCGATGCTGGAGATGTCCTGGCCGCGCTGCAGGCCCTGCCGGAACGGTGGCAGCGTGTGCTGTGGCTCGCGGAAGTCACAGAGGTCGGTCGCCCTGCGATCGCACGGGAACTGGGGATCAAACCCAATGCTGTCTCGGCCCTTCAACGCAGGGCACGCGCCGGTCTGAAGTATCAGTGGCTCACTCTCCAGGTTCCACTCGCTCTTCGGGATGATCAGACTCATGCGGCGCGCCTTTTCCCGCAGTATCTGACCGAGCCCGCCAATGATACGGTGTCCGCCGAGGTGAACCTGCACATCGCTGAGTGCATGCCCTGCCGCGCGTTGCTGCACGATACACGCAATGCGGCTGCCAGCATGGGAGGCAGTACACTGGCCGTCCTGCTGGGAACGGGTGGTATCGGTGCGGCCACCGCTGCGCTGTCGTCGACCACGACCGCCACCGCGATCGCAGTCGTCGCCGGCGCCGGAACCGTGTCGTGGTTGGTGGGCGGAGGAGTCGCAGCCGTCACCGCTGGCAGTCTGATCGTTTCGTCCCTATTTTCCGTGGGCCCTGCCTCTGCTGCGCCTCAGCCTCAACAGGTGCAGATCGCACCCACAGAATCTGCGACCCCAGCGTCGAGCGCAGCGTCCACCACCGCGACTCCTTCAACGCCGGTGGGGACACCGGACAGAATTTCGGGTCAGCCGGACCCCGCGGATCAGGAAATCGGCTTGACCGATGACCCCACTCATTACTTCCCTAGGTACCAATCCCGCCCGACCCCCGCCACGAACGTCCCCGACCCGGGCATCGGCCCCGCCCCAGAGCCAAGCCCGACAACGGGGCCGGGCACTAGCCCCGCGGGGTTCGCGCCCGGTATCACCAGCCCGACCAGCAGCTCCGCCTACATCTCGCCGATCATCAGGGGCAAGACTTCGCCGGGCACCAAAGTCGCCGTTCAGATCGACACGCGGCGCTTCACTCCCGAGGTCGCCTCTGACGGTTCCTGGAGCCTGGATACCCGCGGGCTGGAACTGACCACTGGCAGTCACCCGTATCAAGCCTGGGCCTACACGGAGTTCGTGTCTTCCGCCGCGGTCAATGGTGCGTTCACCGTGCTCCCGCTTGAGGTCCGGGGCTTCGAGAACATCACCGGGTTCGAGGACCTCACCACAACGCAGGCCGCGACTACTGGCCTCATCGTAGAGCTCCAGGGCCCGGCGAACGGTGTCGTCTACGTGCAAACGATGGAGGGCATCACCGCGCTCGTCGCCCTCGACGCGAACGGATACGCGAAGCGCCGGCTGCTCGTGCACTCCTACGGCTGGTACTGGTTCAATATGCGCTACTTGGACAGCGACGGCTATATGGGCCCCGGCTGGGAACACAACCTCGACGTCTACGACCCGGTTGCATCGTATGACCCGATGGGACCCAACCCAGACGACATGACCTACGAGTTCGTCGCCCCCTAAGCCAACCGTCAGCCCAACGCCAACCGCGCGCCGGGGGGCTCGCTCGTCGCGGTCTCACGGCGAGCTGGACTTAGTCGAGGGGCTGTACACCACCACTTCGAGAACAAGGAAGCACTCCTGCGTGCCGTCCTCGTCGAGGAATGGCCATTGCGGTGCCCTAGGAACATCACAGTGCCGAATTGTGACCGGTCCCAGTTTATGTCTATGATCAGACGCCGGAGCGTCGTGGGGACCGACCTGCGACCTGGCACGCCCGCGCTTCACCCTGAAGGAGCACGGGGTCACCTTTCTGGGGAAGGACATTCACATGCCCGAAATCTCGTCGACCCTTGACGACATGACGCCGACAGCGCCGGCATTGACCCGTCGTAAGGTTGTCAAGACCGCGGCCTGGTCGCTGCCAGTGATCGCGGTTGCCGTGGCCGTACCGGGAGCTACCGCCTCAACGAACCCCGTTGATCCAGTCTCGTGCGTCGCGCTCCCCGTCGGCGCGTTCAGCGTTGCCGGGGGAACTCTCGTAGCCAATGGCGCCGATGGAACCCTCCCGACCTCCAACGGCAATTTCGGCACCGGTTGGACGCCGCCAAAGGCACCGAGTGGCGACTGGCAGGTCGGATACACGCAGACAGACTCAGCGGTTGCTCCGGTGCCCGCAAGCTGGTGGCAGACAGGAGGAGACCCAACCCATCAGATCGGCTTCCTGTCACTCGACGACAACGACAACCGCGACATCGCGCCGCACACGCCTTCGGTCATCACCACCACGTTCTCCGTACCTGTCAAAGCTGGTGGATCCTACGAGTACGTTCTTCCAATCTATGCGTCAGCGGACTATCTGGGGCCGCAGTATCTTGACATCTCCATCATGGGCGCGGGCGTGAACCAGCCAGGTGCCGTGCAGGGCTACATCGGAAACCCGGCGATTGCGCTCATTCCGGATGGCCTCGCTGGATATCCTCACTTCGCGACAGCGCAGAACCCGGTGGCGTCGTTCACACCGACTTCGGACGGAGTAGTGGTGTTCACGTACACCTTCACACTCTCGTACGTGACAGCTGGAGCTCGTCAGAACGCCGACCTTTTCGTGAATGCCCCCAGCCTCACGGCGTGCGCGTAGGGGGACACCCGCAGTCGGCGCAGCGGACTACCGCACGACGAACCCTCGAGGCCAGCGCACGATGCCCGGGCGGTCGAAGGCAGCACCAACGAACCCACACGATAATGCGAGTTATCGTGTGGGTTCGTTCTCGCCGACCGTGGAGGCTGGTGAGATGTTGGGCTACTCTCATTGCTCTTGCGTGACGCGCACCATGGCATCCTGAGCTTGTTCGCGCTGCGTCGATATTCTCGCGATCCACACGCTGGGGATCACGAGCACAAGTCCGGCCACGGCAATGGCGATGGTGAACCCGTCGTACCCAAAGGCTTCGACGGCGGCCGCACCGACGACTGGCGAGAATGCTTGCCCCACCATGTAGGAGGCCGTCATGAGCGCGGACCAGCGTCCGCTGACGTCCAACCCCGCGGCTACAGCGATGAAGTAGAGGAATGCGACTGCCGAGACCATGTCCCAGGCCACGAACGCAACCGAGAACATCAGCGGGTCGCGAGTGAAGCCGATAGCGAACTTGAGTCCTGCGCTGATCAGCATGAGAATCGCCAGTGGCCTTGCCCGCCCGAGCCGTCCGCCGATCACGGCCAGGGCGGCTGCCCCGATCAGCGCTGCAATCTCACCAACGCTGAAGGCGATCCCCGCCACTGATTCCGGCATCCGCAGTTTGTCAGTCGTGAACTGACTCGCCATGGCCCAGAGGCTGCCCTCAGCGAGCCCCCACACAGGGAAGAGGAGGAGCAACGCCACCCCCGCCAATGCAGCGCGCCGCCCCGGCGCCCGATCTTCGAGCTCCAGTTCCAGTGCATGAAGGTCGGCGGCCACGCTCTCCACCCTGACCGGCGACTCGGGCAACCACCGTACGACCAGAAGTGCGAGAGCGCAGATGGCTGCGATCGAACCGAACACGCTGACGGGTACAAGACCAAAAAGAGGGACGACCGCGAGGACCGCCGCTGTGACCGCCGAGTTAACCAGACCGCTGATGCCCGCGACGCGATCTGGATTGAGGAAGGCTGCGATTGCAGCCCCAGACGTCGCTAGGATGCCGCCTGCGCCAATGCCTGCAATGGCCATGGCGATGAACATCACTGGCAGCGCGGGTGAGAGGGCTGCCGTGGCAAATCCGAACACGGACGTCACGAGGCCTACTCGCGCGAGGCGGCGACGGTGACGTGATGCAGCCAGAGGACCGCAAAGAAGCCCGACCGCGGCGGTGGCGATGAGCATCACAGATGTAGCGGTGCTGGCTGTGACCGTGTCCGCACCGGTGCCAGCAGAGATCGCATTGATGAAGTAGGGGGTGAGGTTCTCACCTAGGTATCCAATAATGCCCAGGGTGAACAGACCCACGGCTGGCGTGGGAGTCATGGGAACGCGAATCGTCGTTGACATCGTGCACCCGGTCCTGTCTAGCTGTTCGCTCGGTAGCCGGTGATCGGTGCGGCCGGAAGAACGCCGGCCTTTGCCTTCCCTGCCAGCGTGTCGCCTCTCACCTTCGCCGTGAACGTCACGGTGAGTGGAATGGGCTTAACCATCCGGAACTCTCCCGATACCTGGTCGCCAGCGACAACTCCGTTCGTGAGGGCATACTCCCCCACGTCGTCGCGTGCTGTGCCGGTGATCACATCACCGTCGGCGATGAGATTGAGCGTGATGTGTTCTGTGCCGAAGGCGCTGGCCCATTCAATGTCCCAGCGGCCGGTGATGTCGAGCATGCGTACTCCTTATTATTAAGGGCAGTTACGTGGGAGTGTCGAGGGCAGGTACGTGACCTACCACCGCCAGCGCGGCAGCAGGCGGCGCAAGGGGCGTGGAATGAGACCGATCCAGTTGGGCGACGCCGAGTCTGCCGCTTCGACGATGTCGGCGAAGAAGTTGGCAACGGGGCTGAGTTGATCGACGTCGATCTTGTCAATCGTGTCTTCGTCGTCGTAGAGGTAGAGCGGCCCGCTGATGAGGCTGATCGTGGGGATGCCGAGAGACATCGTGTACGCCGCGTCGGTCGGGATCCCGTCCTCCGTGAATTCGAGCGCAGTGCCGAACAACAGGGACGTTCCGTCCAGGTCGTTCTTTCGAATGAGGCGCGCCAGTCGCCATTTCCACCGCAGACTCAAATTCTCGAAGATGCCGCGAGGCTCGCTGTGCGGGAGGGCACGAAACTGGCCGTCTTGCCCTCGCTCCGCGCGAAGACCAACATGCTCGATGGTCGCATTCAGCATGACATCGAACTCCAGCTGGGTAGCTAGGAGGTACTCCTCCGCGAAGCGCCTGTGGGCCTGGTACCCGGTGAAATGCGTGTCGAAGGTCACGAACATTAGGGTCTTTTCGCGGGTTCGCCCATCCGTGTCCATGGCTGCGAAATGCTCGGCTAGCGCGATCACTTCCGCCGTTCCGGATGCATCTTCCACGGCTCCGGGAGTGACCGAGTCGTGGTGAGACTGGATCATGACGGTCGCAGAGGTTCGCCCGGGCAGGATCCCGATAACACTTTGCGACAGCACCCGCTCTTGAGTGACGTGCATGTCCAGAGTGGCGGTGGAGTCCGCCTGCAGCCTTGCTCGGAGCGCGCGCCCCGTTTCGAGGGTCACCCAAACGCCTGGTAGCCCCATCGGTTCCTCTGGGAAACTCTCGTTCCTGTAGGCAAGCGACTCGGGGTAGTCGCGAAGGACGCCAACGACGCCCACCGCACCGGCCTTCTCCGCAGCCCGCAGCACACGGAGCATCGATGTCTGGAACGGATTGCGAGAGTCGCGGACCTTTCGATCCTTCTGCACGCGGCGTGGATCGTACCGGTACTCGGCGAGGAGGTTCATGGACTTGAGTCGGACCTCGAAGACCAGGTCGAACAACACGATCATGCCTCGAAGATCCGCGGGGACGGGACCAGCGCCGATGTCGACGACCTTTCCAGACAATCGTGCATTGATCAGGTCGCCTGTTTGACCTTCCCACGTGACTCCGCAGTGTTGGATCGGAGAGCAGGCGATCGCCTCGTCGTCGACGAGGAGGGAGGCACGTTCCGCCTTCCACAAATAGGACGGCTCCTCGAGGACTCGAACATCCGCGATCCCTGCTCGGCTGAACCGCTCGGCGACGTAGTCAGCGGCGAGCTTGCCACCAGGTGTTCCTGTCGCTCGTGGTGCAAAGTCGACCAGATCTTGGATAGTGCCGAGTAGGCGCTCTGTAGTCAAGGCCCCCACGGGTCGGCGACGTACTTCGCCTGGCTCCGCGAGGTGCTCTTCTGGACTCGGTGTCTTCATCCTGACTCCATTGCTTATGTGAATGGATCAATGTATAACATGTCTTACACAAAGTTGGAAGCTTCGAGACAAGGACTGTGAATGACGATCGAACCCACCTGGATGACTGCCTACGATCTCGCTGTCTTGTTTCGACAGGGGCGCCTCTCCCCCGTCGACGCCGTGGATGCAGCACTCGATCAGCTCGAACGAGCGAATCCAGCGATCAACGCCTTCGTGACGGTCACCGCACATCGGGCACGTTCGCAGGCGATCGATGCAGCCAAGCGGTTGCGTGCGGGCGAAGACCTCCCTCCACTGTTCGGTATCCCGATCACGGTGAAGGACCTCATCGACACGGACAACGTCCGCACAACGTACGGGTCGCTGGCCTACACGGACAACGTGCCGACAAGCAACCACCTGTCGTGGGACCGCCTGGAACGAGCGGGCGCGATCATGGTGGGAAAGACAACCACGCCAGAGTTCGGTCTCCTGGGCACCACCGAGAGCCATCTCACTGGCATCACCAACAACCCATGGGACATCAGGCGCACTTCAGGTGGCTCGTCCGGAGGCGCGGCCGCGGCGACGGCCGCTGGTATTGCCCCCTTGGCGTTAGGCTCTGACGGCGGCGGCTCGATCCGGGTTCCCGCAGCACTCTGCGGCGTGGTTGGATTCAAGCCGTCCGTGGGCCGGATTCCCCACGCCGACAATGCCGATGCCTCAACGACGGACGGCCCGATCACCCGCCGGGTGATTGATACCGCTTTGATGTTGAACGCCACCATCGGCTACGACAGACGAGACCGATTCTCGCTCCCGGACACCGGCGAAGACTACGTAACAGCCGCGATGTCACCCACGCCTCTCAAGGGTCTTCGCATCGCGGCGTCGCCTGACCTCGGAATCGACGGACTCGACTCTGGAGTTGCAACGCAGTACTACGCGACGCTCGATCGGCTGCGCCGGGCGGGCGCCGTCGTAAGCGAAGTCGGAATCGCGCTCCCCGACCCGAGCGAGTACTTCGTCTCGTATTGGGGCCCTGAGTACGAGCTACTGGCCAGTGCGATGACGTCGGAAGGGCAGCAATTGTGGCCTTTCATTGAGGATCTTGCGAGCAGGGCTCGCGGCCTCAGCGCGCTCGACGTGAGCATGGCAATGCGCCAAGTGCGGACGCAGCTTTATAACTCGTACATGAGGGTTCTGGCAGACCATGAATTCCTGGTCACTCCGACAACCCCCACGCTGGCACCGACTCACGAGAAAGTCGCATCCTCGACGGGTGCCGACGGGGCAGCGGCTCAACTTCACCGTCTCACCGAATCTCCGAGTCACGCAGGACTTCCCGCGCTCACTGTGCCCGTAGGCGTTTCAGAAGGATTGCCGACCGGCATACAGATTATCGGGCAACCGCACGCTGACGCCCGAGTGATCAGCTTCGGAGCCGCGGTCGAGCAGCTCATCGGCCACGAGTTCGCACGGCCACCGCTTCAGTAACATGTGCTGGAGTACGTGAAGGTCGGGCAGAAAGCCCGCGAATCAGCCGACGGAAGGAGACTGATGCCTCGTTTCGTTGATCATGCACGGCGTCGCGATGAGATTCTCGACGCGGCTGCATGGGTTCTCGCGGAGCTCGGGTACGGCAAGTTCAGCCTGAGGGCGGTGGGAGAACGGATGGGCGGCTCAACAACCCTCGTCACTCACTATTTCTCTTCCCGCGAGCAGTTGATGATCGCGCTGACGGACCGAGTTTTCGATGAAGCTGAGGCTGAGGTAATCGAGATTCAAACAATCATCGATCCGCATGAACGGCTTCGGAGCGCGCTAGCGTTCTTCCTTCCCGTCGACGACGAGTCGGCGATGCAAGAGCGCATTCGCATCGCGCTACTTCCCTACCGCCGCTCCGACGCCACCGTCGAGGAGTTCTTCGCTCGGCTCGAGGTGAGCATGCGCGCTCTTCTTCGGGCTGGCCTCATCGGATTCGTACCGGACGCCGAGTTGGACGCGAACGTCGCACTCTTGAGAGTGTGGGTGAACGGCATCGCGCTCTCCGTCGTCGAGCACCCGGAACTGTGGACCCCAGCCCAGCAGAACGATGCCCTTGGCCGGTTCACAGCACTTCTAGAGCTGCCATCGTAGCCACTGCATCGTCCCCTCTACTTCGACGACCGGATGGATCGGGGCGTTGTCGACATGCAAGACGCAGGGCGCTGCATGCGGATGGATCCCGCATGGAGACTCTCACCGGAAGCTCTTCCGGCACGGAGTCGGCTCCTGCCAGTGACTCACCCGCAAATCGAACGTCGGCTGTCGACCGATCCTGTAGATCCTGGCCTCGTTCGGCCACTTCCGCAACAACAGGATTGGATATTGCGCAATATACCTAGACGCTGAAGCGCGCTCGCCTACGGGTAATTAACCTGTTGCCACGCTGCCTTCGGAGATGACCCAACGCAGCCGTTGAGTCATCTCCGAACTGGTATCTCAATCAATGACATGGGAGTCATGAAATGTTGCCAATTCCCTCCTCTCGGCGAGTAGCGAGACCACTTCATCAATGGTTCACCGCCCGCAGCGCCGTATCATCGGTCGCCGCGGGCATCATGTTTGCGCTCGTAGGGGGCGCTCTTCCCGCGGTCGCCAGCAGTCCGCATCAGGCCGAAGGATTCGAGATCCCTAGCGCGGCGACCGTTCGTTCACTCGGCGACGTCGCGGAAGGGACATGCCCGCCGGGCTTTCTTCCATACGCTTGCAAGCCGGACGCACCCGGCTGGCCCTATCCGGGTATCAGCTTCCCGATGACGGAGCCCGGGATGGGTATTCCGCTCGGAGGCATCGGCGCCGGCAGCTTTATGATCAACCAATCGGGCACTTTCGGTCCGTGGTTCTTCGGTGGATCTCAAGACAAGGCGTGGGAAAGTCGCGCTCTTCCGCAGGCGGCATTCCACGTGCGCGAGCAGGTAGGCGGCCAGCAGGCGGAAGTCCGCACGCTCGCGACAGAGGGATCGCACGCCATCGACTACAAGAACGACATCCTGCCAACGCGTTCTTGGGAGGACCCGCTCCCCGCATGGAACATCTTGTCGAAGGGAGATGCGGACTACTCTGCCCTCTATCCGTTCGGCTGGATGAGCTACAAGCCGTTCAAGACTGATATCTCGATGCGCTTCTACTCGCCGATCGTCGCGAACGACGAGAAGCAGAGCTCACTTCCTGTTGCCAACTTCGACGTTCGCATTGCGAACAACACCGGCAAGACCGCTAAAGTCTCGACGATGCTCACCATGCCGAACGTCGCCGCACACGTAGGCACGGAACCCGCGACCGTCCGTGAAGGGCTGAGCAGTCAGTATCGAGAGGACAAGGCGAAAGGCATCAAGGCGGTGACCCTCTCCGCCGATTCACCAGGCAACACTCCGGACGCTAAGAAATCGGAGTGGACCATCGCCGCGAAGGTCTCCAAAGGGCAGACGTTCAGCTACACGACCTCCTGGAACGCGGCCGGCGACGGTTCTGACGTGTACAGGGCCTTCTCCGCGAACGGCAATTTGAGCAACGCGCCTCTTGACTCGTCTTCTTCGGCGGGCGCGATCGACGTGTCGGCAACGCTGAGTCCTGGCGAAGTAGCAGTCATTCCGTTCACGCTCACGTGGGATTTCCCGCAAGTTTCGTTCGACAACAACCAGACCGTTTGGATGCGTCACTACACGAACTTCTACGGAGCCCGTGAGAGCGCGACCAACGACTACATCGAGGGAAGCTACCCTTTCAACCAGAGCTTTGCGATCGCACGCGACGCGCTGAGTAAGCGCGAGCAGACACTCGCCAAGGTTCTGAAGTGGTGGCAACCGATCGTCGAGTCGACGGCCCTTCCAGACGCTGTAAAGAAGGGCGCGCTCAACCAGTTGGCCAACGTCACCTTCCATACTTCGCTCTGGGAAGGCGGGCTTGTCAGCAACTCTATGCCCGTCGTGACCGGCGCCAGCCGAATCGGTTCGCAGATCCCAGGCACACACAGCTACATCGGCCTGGATGCCAACTCCGGTGGCCTCTCGACGCTCGGTCAAGGCGGCGAGATCGGCATCTACAGTTACATCGTGTACTCGGAGTTGTTCCCGTTCATCGAACGCGATCGCATGGAGAACAAGGCTGAGGCGATCTTGGCCAGCACCACCCACGGCGATCCTTGGGACTTCAGCGTGAACGAGAACGATGGCGACAACCCGTTCGTCCATTGGAACCAGGGCACCGACTCCGGACCGGGCCTGTCATGGTTTCTCGACCGCCCAGCCGAGAACATCTTCAGAATGTATGACTACGCGCAACGGAACAATGACAAGAAGTTCCTGAAGTTCGCGTACCCGGCCATGAAGAAGGCGTTCACGTATCTCCAGAAGACGATCCCGTCGGACTACGCGCTGCCAGAGGTGCCGTCGGCCAACCACCCGTCACCTGACTTGCTGAGCCCGCAAGCGATGTCGAACGCATACAACGGCGTCCCCTCCAACCGATTCGACTCATATGTCTCCTCGCTCTACATCCTCGCGGTAGAGGCGATGATCTCTGCTGGTCAACAAGCCGGAGAGGATCAGAGTGCCATCACCAAGTTCAAGTCGGACCTGGCTGCTGCGAAGGCAGACTTCGAGAAGCTGTTCTGGTTGGAGGATGGAGGCTACTACCGGTACACCCTTCCCGAAGCACCGGGAGGAACCGACAACGCGATGATCGCAACCTTCCTCGCCCAGTATCTCGCAGAGCGTGCGCAGCTGCCCGACGTCGTCAATACCGGACACTACAAGCGTCATCTTCAGACCGTGCACGGCTTCACCGCTGGTCTGAAGGACCCGCAAGGTCGTTCGATCGGCGCGAACCTCCTCGCTTCTTCGACAACGTCATCCGGTTCGATCTGGCCGCAGGCCAACTACGCGTTCGCTGCGAACCTGGCGAGCGCCGGCCAGCGATTCGATGACAAGAGTCTCATCTCGGAGGGCGTGGATCTTGCATCAGCAGTAGCCGGGCAGCTTTGGGACGTGCGCGAACACGGCTACGAATTCAATACGCCCATCAGCTACGAGGCTGATGACACGGGTTCCTTCCTCTACCCAGGCTGGGAGGGCAACCTCGCCGTCTGGCAGCTCGTTGACGTGCTGGAGTGGCGCGCAGGCGGGTAGCCGACCTGTTAGCCAGGTAGCGCCACGTCGGCGCCTCCGCATCCGGCAGCCCGGATGCGGAGGCGCCCGTTCCCATCTCCGGTGCGGCGCAGAACAGCGAGTGCTCGGCCATCGAAAGTGTCATGTACAGACAGGTCGTACGCTTGAGTTGGAGCCGGATTCCCGCTCCCGAGAGCAACCAGCTCGAAAGGCCCGAAGACATCGACGTGGACGCTTCGGTCCCTGTTGCTCATGACAACCCCATGAGCGTCGACGATCTCGATGCGAACGAAGACGTGCTGTCCCATCGCAGGCTCGAGGACCACCGAGAGTCGCGGCTCACCTCTGGCGGACTCCAGCTCAAACGACTCGCCTGGTTGTCCCTCTCGGATTGCGATCGCTGACAGGGTCCCAAGCTCGTAGGGCACCTCGAACAGGGCTTTGAAGCGATTCTTCACGCCCGCCGGTTTCCGGTCCACGACACGTCCGTTACACCGCAACTCCACTTCCTCGGCGTCGCTGTACGCCTCGACCTCCAGCACCGTTCCTTCTGTCAGATTCCATGTCCAGCTTGCAAGACTGTCGCTCCAGGCCCATGGGCCGCCGGACGGAGATGTCCCGCTTGGGGCAGGACGACGCACAGCGAGGTACGGCGCGGCTCGCCGGCGGAAGACGATCTCTCGGTAGAAGGATGAGGGCCTCCGGCCGCCAATCAGGTCCAGATCCCCGCACCAGGCCGCGATCCAAGGGAATGGTGCGGGTTCCGCCGCTTCACCTGGCGATAGATACTGAGTGCGGCCGAGTCCGACCTCTCCCAGATAGTCGAAACCCGACCAAGTGAAGTCACCAATGACATGCGGGTTGTCGCGCACAAGCTGCCATGTGCGGTCGATCGTCGTCGGGAATGTCTCCGTCCCGACAATCACACGATTCGGGAAGAGAGTCTTGTCGAGTTCGTAGCGCGAGTCGATGTAGTTCATACCGGCGATATCGAGCACGCCGAACGACTCCGCTGTCTTCGAGGTGACCAGCGGAGACGCACTAATCTCTCTCATGATCTCCATCGGCCCTGCCATCAGGGTGTTGATCGCGGTTCCATCGTCCGCCGCCTGACCACGCTGTGCCGCGATCGCCTTCGCATCGTCCATGACCGCCAGCAGGCCGTTGATCGCGTTCGTCACGAATCTGGTCGGATCGAGAGTTCGCACCTTCTCCGCTATCGCTCGACCGATGATGCCTCCCGAGGCTGATCCCGTCTCCGTGACTTCGTTGCCGATGCAATAGGCGATGACGCTGGGATGGTTGAAGTCTTTTGCCACGAGCGACTCAACATCGCGTTCCCACCAGTCGGGGAATGCCAGAGAGTAGTCCCGGTCCATCTTGGGCGCGTTCCACGTGTCAAAGGTCTCATCGATGACATACATCCCCAGCCGATCGCATGCGTCGAGCAGCGGGACGCTCATCGGATTGTGCGCTGACCGTATCGCGTTGAACCCGGCTTCCTTGAGCAGGCGCACTCGGCGTTCCTCAGCCTCACGCACAGTGGCCGAGCCGAGGATCCCGTTGTCGTGATGGATGCATGCGCCGCGCAGATCTACTGGGTGTCCATTCACACGGAAGCCGTTGAGAGGGTCGACCTGCAGGCGCCGGATGCCGAAACGGGACTCCGACTCGTCGATGAGCTCATCACCGACACGGACCTCTGCCCCGGCACGATAGAGAGATGGGCTCTCGGCACTCCAGAGTCGCGGCGTGTTCACGTAGAGGCGCTGGCGGCTGAGTGCACGCCCTGCGGCAGCGACCGTGACGGGGACGATGCCGCCGGCGACGACTTTACCGTCGGGATCGAAGACCAGGACCTCAACGTCTACCGTCTCGCGGCTCAGTCCGCTGTTCTCGAGCGACACTTCAACTTCGACCATGGCGCCAAGATCATCGATGTCGGTTGTGCTGACACGAAGACCATGGACCGGAATGTGGACGGCACGGCCGAAGTGCAACCACACGTCTCGGTAGATTCCCGCCCCGGTGTACCAGCGAGAATCCTGGCCATTTCGGCATTCGACGCGGACGGTGTTCTCCTGGCCGCGGTTGAGATGCTCGTCGGCGTCGATGACGAAGTCGGAGTATCCATAGGGTCGGTTCCCGGCGTACGCGCCGTTGATGAATACAGCGGCGTCTCGGTACACGCCCTCGAACTCGATCGCCACCCTGCGATGGGCGGGATCATCCGGCACGGTGAAGGTCTTGCGGTACTCGTAGGTTCCCGTCGGAAAGTAGGCTCCCGCCGGATCACCGTCCGGATCTCGTTTCTCGCCGATCAATGCGTCGTGAGGGACGAACACGTCGACGTACGGTTCTACCTCGCCGCTCAGCTCATCGAAGGGGTTGACTTTCCGGCGGAACTGCCAGTCGTCATTGAACGATGTACGTCTCATGTGGTCTCCTCTGCGGAGGACGGTCGCCCGCGTCCGGGCACGGCGTGGCGCGGGCGACCGTCCAGGCTTGTGTTCAGTTGTCTGGGGATCCGACCTGGTCGATGATCGACTGGAACCCGGTGTAGTCGGTTGCTGGCAAGGGAGAGTTCCACGTCTTCTGCGCCATGGTCCGAAGCCGCGGAGTGATGTCTGCCGCGGCTTCCTCCTGCGTCCAGGTGCCACCGCTGTTCCAGTCGTTCAGCATCGACCCGCGAAGTCCCGGCGCGCCAACGGCGACAGTCTTCGTTGGCAGGATCTTGACGTAGCTGCCGTTCTGCTCGAAGTACAAGTAGCCGTAGAACTCGTTCACATTCCACGAGTCGTACAGGTAATTCGGGTGGATCTGCGGCGTCTGCCCGCCCGTCGGATAGGCGTAGGTGGGCAGCAGGCTGTCGTTGACGACCTGGTAGCCCTTGTCGAGCAGAGTCTGCGGCGTGAACGGCCCGTTCGCCCCGAAGAAGTCCTCGCTATCAGAATCGGTCCAGTACTGGATCACGATATTGGTGTCCAGTTCAATCGTCGTGCCGGGTCCGACGTTGTCGTTCCATGCCCTGCCCGTTTTGCCATGGCTGCGCACGAACTCATTCATCTCGTTTCCAAAGGCGATGATTGAATCTTTGGCTGTTGCATTCGGCCCGACGGCCGACTGCGCGTACTGAAGCAGTTGCGGATACTTCGCGAACTGACTGTTCGACAGGTACTCGTCGAGTCCGAGGTGCCAGTACTGACCCGGGAACAGCGGCAAATACTCGGAGACGACCTGCTTGAGCAGGTCCCGCGCTGCGGGGATTGTGAAATCGATCTTCGTCGGAGATACGACGCCATCCTTGTCCACGAGACGATACTGGGGGTAGTGCTCCAGAAGCGCGCCGAGGTGGGCCGGCATATCGATCTCCGGGATCACCGTGACATGATATTTCGCGGCGTACGTGACGATCTCAGTGATCTCTGCCTTCGTGAGGTACTGCGAGGATTGGAGCCCCAGATCGCTCTCCACGCGCCAGCCCTGGTCATCGGTCAGATGCAACGCGAGCGTGTTGAGCTTCAGGTAGGCCATGTCTCGGATACGCGCCTTCAGCCAATCGGGCGTGAAGTACATCCTGCCGAGGTCGACCATGAGGCCGCGCTCGGGGTAAGTAGGCGCGTCGGTTGCGACGCCTGCGGGAATGGTATCTCCGTTCTTAAGGCTTTGAAGGATCGTCCTCGTACCGTTGAAGACGCCGTCCGTCGTGCTGGCCGTGATCGTCACCGTTCCAGACGCTTCGAGCGTGTAGCCCTGTGGGCCGGTACCCTCGATCTGCTCCCCCAGCTTCAGGATGATGTCGCCAGGGCTCGGGTTCGAACCGTTGCCTGCAACCTTCACTTTTCTTCCAAACCGCCCGCCGAGCTCCGCTGCGAGGAGGTCAGCGACAGGCTTCAGTTGCGGCATGTCGCCTTGCGCGACGAGAACTCGGCTGCCGTTTGTAAAAGTGAACTGGCCAGCACCGGCCGTCCAGGACTTCAGTGCAGGAATCGTGACAGGGACGGATGTCTCGGCCGTAGCCGGTGCCGCGAACCCCACCCCGATTCCGCTCATCACGATGACTGCACCGGTGAGAATACGCACTGCTCTGTACTTACTCTTCATATCCCACTGTCCTTTCTATTGGTGGAGTGGGTCTTGTTCGTCTATCGGTGGAGCAGCTCATGTTCGCCGGGCACGGACGCAGTCCGGCGAGTCCAGGGAAACCCCGGAAAACGAAGCAGTCAGCCGGTCACGCGTAGACGGATCTGCGGTCGCGAGCGCTCAGCCGGCGACAGGACGACACGCATCTGCCGCGGCGAGCTCGTCGTAAGAATCGCTGCCGCAGTAGCCGAAATACTCGACAACGACGTCAGCCGAGGGCGATGACAGCCCGATCATGCGACCGGTGAAACCACCGGCCACCTCGGTGGAGAAGTAACGTCCGTCGATCCGGCCGAGCTCGATCCGGGTCTCCCCTTCGCTCGCCAGCACCACGATCTCATCCGGTCCGTGCTCGGGCGTTCCTTCGGGGGCACGTGACGGTTCCGTGCGGAGCTCGATGGTCGATCCGGCGTTGCCCGGCATCTCGCCCAAAGGGATCACGATGCCACCGATCGTGGCCACTGCGCAGATCGATGCGCTTGTGATCTCCGCCCGGACGGAATTGCGGTCGTCGATCCGGATCTCTAGAGCGCCGCCGTCGGGCATGATCGCTCGAACCTGACAGTACCTCTGCTCCTGCCGTCGCCCCACGAAGACGCCGCTGCCACCTCTCAGGCGCCATCGCCCGTCGTCGAAGTAGAGGAGGTCAGCCGGCAGACCCACCGGCGAAACGAACGACAGAGGGAGCTTCTCCGCGGCGAGATGCTCCATCACGACGCCACCCTTGGGCGGTTCTATAGGAGCGCCGATGGCCGGCCAACCGGATTCCCATGACAGGTGCGCGGCAAACGTCTCCCGCCCCATCGTGTGCCAACCTGGAGTCGAGCCACGTGGGCGCGCACCGAGGAAGACGACCGCCCAACCACCGTCTTCGCCCTCTACGAAGTCCGCGTGACCGGTGTTCTGTGTGGACGAATCAGTGCCGCGCGCCGTGAGAAACGGATTCGTCGGACTTGCCTGAAACGGCCCATTGGGCTTCTCGGCACGCGCGACGGTCACGGCGTGCCCGCGTTCTGTACCGCCCTCGGCGATCACCAGATACCAGTGCTCGGCGTGCTTGTAGAGGTGAGGTCCTTCGGGGTACTGGCCACCAGTACCCCGCCAGATGACGTCGACCTCTGTGAGGAGTTCGCCGCTTGCCGGATCCAATTGGGCTTGCAGGATCCCGTGCCCGATCGCGTCCGCGCCGGACCACGTCAGCCAACAGCGCCCGCTCTCGTCCCAGCAGAGATCGGGATCGATACCATGCGCCTCAGGAACGTGGGTCGGCGCCGACCATGGGCCTGCCGGATCTCTTGCTGTCACGATGAGCTGGCCAGGCCCATTGGTGACGTTGGTACAGATCATCCAGAACATCTCATCGTGGTACCGCAGGGTCGGCGCATAGATTCCCCCTGAGGCTCGTACGCCGACCCGCTCAAGATGCTCCGGCCGGTCGAGAACGTTGCCGATCTGCTCCCATTGCACAAGGTCGGTCGATCTGAAGATCGGCACCCCTGGCGAATACTCGAAACTCGAGGTGACGAGGTAATAGGTGTCTCCGACGCGGCAGATCGATGGATCCGGGTGAAACCCGGAGATGACCGGGCGTGTGGCGATCATCCTTTGACGCCCCCCGTCGCGAGTCCTGAGACCCAGAACCGTTGGAGGAACAGGAAGGCAACCACCAGCGGGATGACCGATACGAATGACCCGGTCAGGACCGTGGAGAAGAGAACTTGAGCGCCGCCCCCGGCCGACGCGTTCGCCTGCCACTGCGCCAGCCCGACCGTGACGGGGTAGAGATCTGGCGTGTTCAGCATGATCAGGGGCAGGAAGTAGTTGTTCCAGGTCGCGACGAGCTGGAAGAGGAGCACCGTGACGAATCCAGGCGCCAGCAAACGCAGCGAGATGGTCCAGAAGGTTCGAAGTTCGCCGGAGCCGTCGATGCGCGCAGCCTCGAGAATGCTGTCGTCCACCGAGTCGGCGGCGTACACCTTCATCAGGTAGACGCCGAATGGGCTGATCAGCGACGGCAGGATGATGGACCACGGGGTGTCGGTCAAGTTCCCCGCGGCGAAGACGAGGTAGGTCGGAAGCGCAAGAGCGGTAAGCGGCACCATGATCGAGCCAAGGATGAGCGCGAAGACTGCGGCACTTCCTCGGAAACGGTACTTGGCCAAGGCGTACCCGCAGGCTGTCGCCAGGATGGACGCGCCGACAGCGCTGACCACCGCATAGAGCGCCGTGTTGAGCATCCAACGCCAGAAGACGCCGTCCTGGAAGGTGGCAAGGTTGCCGATGTTCGTGAAGAACTCGAAGCTCTTGCCGAACCACAGCCCGAAACTCGAGAAGAGGGCGCTATTGTCCTTCGTTGTGGACACGATCAACCACAGCAACGGAATGACGAAGTATGCCACGGCGACCCACATGAAGATCGTGAGCAGGTTGCTGCGCCGATCAGCCAGGTGCCCTCGTTGACGTCGTCTTGGCGACGAACGTTGCTTACGTTCGGGCAACAGGTCCGCTGTCGAGACGGAGACGAGATTCTGCGTAGAGGTCAAGGCTGACGCTCCTTCCGGCTGCCGCGGGTTTGGACGATGAACGAGAGGATGGCAATGAGGAGCCCGAGCAGGAACGCGATCGCCGCGGCGTAGTTGATGTCCTGGTTCTTGAATGCGACGTTGTACGCATAGAGGTTCGGGCTGAAGTCAGTGCCGATGGCATTCGGAGCGATGTTGAACAGCAGGTTCGGCTCGTTGAAGAGCTGGAACGACCCGATGATCGAGAAGATGACGGTCAGAAGAATGGCGGGGCGGATGGCGGGCAGCTTGATGCTCCAGGCGATCCGCCATTGCCCGGCGCCGTCGATCTCTGCAGCTTCGTACAGATCGGTGGGAATAGAGCGCAGGGCGGCGTAGAGAACGATCATGTTGTAGCCAACGAACTCCCAGATCAGGATGTTCATCGTCGATCCAGTGATCTTGTCTGCCGAGAGGAGGTCGGGCCCGGGAAGCCCGACGATCTCGAAAAGCTGAGTGATGAGTCCGAAATTGTTCCCGTAGAGGTATCCCCACATGAGCGTGGCGACAACACCGGGAACCGCGTAAGGAACGAAGATCAGCAGGCGCGCCAACTTGCCGCCGCGCACACGCCCGCTGTCGAGCGCCAGCGCGAAGAAGATCGAGAGCCCGAGGCCGATGGGGACCTGAATGAAGAGGAACAAGCACACCCGGCCAAGACCCGACCAGAAGCTCGGGTCCTGCAGTGCCCGCGCATAGTTGGCGAATCCGCTGAAGACGGTTCCGCCGACGAGTTGCGATGTGAACATGCTGAGGTACGCGGAGTAAACCAGAGGCACCACGAACATGGCGAGAAAGACGACGAGGAACGGGATGATCAGCATCCATGCCGCGACTGTCTGAGGACGATGGAGGCGGCTCGGGCGACGCCTGGTGACTGTACTCATGGGGTCTCTTCTATGATCGGGCTCGCCCGGGAGCTGCCTCCCGGGCGAGCCGACTTGTTACTTGACCGTGAAGCCCTGCTGCTTCGCGTATGTGACGAGCTTGTTCTGCCACTCATCGAGAGCCGCGCCAAGGTCGCCCTTCTCGGTGATGGCCTTGCCGAGGGTCTCGTTGAACGAAGAGTTCGCGTAGTCCATGAACGGCAGGAAGTCGAACTTGGGGTCGACGGTCTTGGCGATGTCTGCGTACAGCTTGTTGACTTGTTGTCCGCCGAAGAAATCACTCTTCGCGTCCGTGAATTCCGGGGACTCAAGCGTCTTGGTCGTGGTCGGGAACAGCGACACGTCGTTCGCGAGATGAATGGTGGAATCGAACTCTGTGTTCACGAACTTCGCAAGTTCGTATGCGGCGATCGGATTGGCCGTCTTCGCCGTCACAGCGTTCGAGGAACCGCCCCAGTTGCCGGAGACGTGTGCTCCGGCTGTCCACTGAGGAGCCTCGGCGGCACGCCAGAGACCGCTGGTGTCTTTGACTGTGCCCTGCAGAAACAGCGGCCCCCATGCCGGGACGACCCAGCTCGCGTACTTGCCCTTCGAGAGTCCCTGATAGAACTCGTCGGTGAAGTCGGGGTCAACGGAGACAAGATCCTTCTTGATGAGGTCTTGCCAGTACGAAATGACCTTTTTCGCACCATCGGAGTTGACATCGATTCCGACAGTCGTTCCCCCCGAGTAGTTGAACGGCTTCACCCCGGCCTGCCAGAGGTAGCCTACGATCTGAGGCATGTCGTTCCCGGGAAGATTCGTGATGTAGGAGCCGGTCTTCGACTTGACTGTTTCCGCGGCCTTGGCGAAGTCATCCCACGTCTTAGGTGCACCGTTGAGGCCGGCATTCTGGAAGATGTCCTCGCGGTACAGGTTCCCCAACGGACCGGAATCCTGCGGGATCGCCCAGACACCATCCTTGTTGGCTACCTGATTCCAGGTGGCTTCGGTGAACTGGGTTTTGAGTTTGTTGCCTCCGTACGGAGTGAGATCCAAGAGGCTCTTCGTCTGCTGAAAGGATCCGATGTAGTCGTACCCGAGCTGCATGACATCAGGGAATCCCTTGCCGGACTTCAAGGCCGCGCGGACCTTTGCATACTCGTCCGCACCGGATCCCACGTTGACGACGTTGACCTTGATGTTCGGGTACTTCTTCTCGAAGAGGCCGACGGACTTATCGATGCCGTCCACCCAGGTCCAGTAGGTGAGGGTTGTCTTCGTGTTCATCGCCTTGTCGATCTGAGCCTGCGAGACAGGCTCAGTCGCGGAGCTGTTTGTCGGTGAGGAGCTGCAGCCACTGAGTACGAGGGTCGCCACCGTGGCGATCGTCCCCAGCAGCACTGCTGTGTTACGTGTTCTCATGGTTTCTTTCCGTGGTGGGTTGGGTTCATGCGCCCGGGTGTGGAGCATGAGGAGCCTCAAGCAAGATTGCGGACCTTGGCCTGAGGAGTATGCGGGTGCCAGCGGAGTACTGTTCACCGGTTTCGATGTCACGGACGGCGTGAGGCGCGACAATATCCGCGACCTTTCCCGACCAGTTCGTTGCGAACGTGATCTGGGCGCCAGGAGTGCTGCCCGTGGCGATGGAGACTTTCGAATGAGCCGCCCAGCGCTGACTCGCGCGATCCGGGACCAACCACCGACCAATGCTGCGCGCGAGCGGCGCATTCGGCACTGTCGCAACGTAGGTCACTCGTCCGTTGACGAAGCTCTTGCTTGTCACAGCCGCGACGGCACCCATCTCGTTCTTCGAGAACCTTGCGAGAACATCAGCGTCATCTACCCGAAGGATCTCCAGCCACCCGGTTCCCGCCGCGCCGTGCTCAATATGAAGTTCGTCCCCCCCAGTGACCGCCAAGCTGACGTCGATGTTGCTGTATTCGTCGTAGTCGATGCCGGCCGCGTCCGCCAAGAATGCGGGAGCGACGGCATGCCGGGCGCGGGCGAGCTCGTCACCATATCCCGTGCGCACCCCGGCGACGAGATGACCTCCAGCCGCCGCATACTCGCGTAGCCGGGCGAGCGTGCCATCGTCGGCCACGTAGATCGCCGGCGCAATGAGAACGGGGAACCGCTGGACGAGTTCGTCGACTGCGGTCTCCAGGAACTGCCGAACATGCTGGACTCGTATCTGAGCTCCCGCCTCGAACAGTCCTCGATAGAACGAATCGAAAACATGAGCGTAGGCGCTCCTATTTGGGCCTCCATCTTCGGAAGGCAGCGGCGGGTATGCCTCGAATGACCACTTGGTATCGGTCGAATACAGCATCAGCACGTCGGCATCTGGCTCGAACGCGTCGAGCGCCGGGCCGATCCGCGCGATACTCGCACCAAGCTCGGCAACCTCCCGATAGATTCGGCCCGGGACCTGGCTATGCGGGAGTATTCCACCCCAGTACGTTTCGGCGCCGAAGTGGAGCGTGTGCCAGTGCCAGTATTCGATCATCCGAGCGCCGCGCGCCAGCAGCGCGAAAGCCGCTTGCTTGATCTGGCCAGAGTACGGCGGGTGGTTCTGCCACGGCTCACCAACCGACTGCGCGTTGGTCTCTGTGACGAGGAATTGAGATTGCGCCGACGAGTAGGCGCGGTCTGCCCAGGCGAAGAGCGCCCACACGCCGGTGCTCCACCAGAGCTCCGGGCGAGGAAGCTCCACCCCGGTCTCCAAGCCGTTCTGCATCTTGTAGTAGGGATTGCCAGCGACGACATCTAGCGAAGTCACGATCTCGTCGTCCGAGATCTGCGAGCGCGAATACGACAGGCACGTGGTTACGAACTGATCGGGGCGCGCATATTCCCTCACGATCTCTGCCTGCCAGGAGATGAGTTCGACAGCCAGGGTCGCTTGGAATCGGCGCCACTCGATCTGGTATTGAGGCACCGAGTTCGCGTCCGGTCGCCATAGGTCCGCCCAGTCTGAGAGCCGGTGCGACCAGTAGACGAGACCCCACTCAGCATTGAGCTCTTCGACGCTGGCGTAGCGGGTCTTAAGCCACTCGACGAATCGCTGGAAGGTCTGCTCGTTGTGTGGCAGCTGAAAGCCTGGCTCGTTGTCAACCTGGTATCCGATCACAGCCGGGTGGTGGGCGTAGCGGGCAACAACTTTCCGCACGATGCGCTCGGCGTAGAACCGGTACGCGGGTTCACTCTGATCCATTTCCTGCCGAGCGCCCCAGGAATTGCGAACGCGTGTGGCGCTCTCGGCGGCGATTTCGGGGTGCCGGCGCTGTAGCCACGGCGGCACTGCGTAGGTGGGCGTGCCGAGAATCACCCTGATCCCTCGCTTGAGCGCTCCATCGAGGACAGGCTGAAGCCAGTCGAGCTCGAAAACTCCCTCGCGCGGCTCCCATGTCGACCACACCGACTCGCCGACACGTATAACGGTGAAGCCCGCTTCCTTCATCAAGTCAAGGTCACGCTCCAGTGTGCCTGCGGGCTGGTACTCGGAGTAGTACGCGGCACCGAAGAGGATGCCGGAGAAGGACGGGGTTGACGCCATTGCAGCACTGCTTTCCGTTGGGGTCATTCAAATGTTGTCGACAACATTGAGTGGGAGACTAGCCTCGCGTGGGCCTCAAGCGCAAGTACGTTCTCTCAGCTGTTACGTGCCCGAAACACGGGGGCCGTCGAGGCGCGAATGACGACCTTCGGCTCCCCCAGCAGGAGGTTCTCGCGCGGCGGGAGACCTTCAATCTCGCGGATTAGGGTGTCGAGCACGAAGCGCCCCTCCCCCTCGAAGTCCATCTGCAGAGTCGAAAGTGCTGGCAGGAAGTACGCGGCTTCCGCCATGTCGTCGTTTCCCAGGACGCTGAGGTCGGCAGGAACCGCGACACCATCGTCGTGCGCGGCAGAGATGAAGCCCATCGCCATGCTGTCGTTCGCGGCTGCCACCGCGGTGATGTCCCGCTCGTCAGCAGACAGGCTACGCCACGCGTCCGCCCCGGAGGACGGCGACCAGTTGCCCTCGCGCACCCAGACGAGCCGGCCGCCGCGTTCCTTGACTCGGCTCTCGAAACCTTTCAAGCGTCCTTCCGAAGCGAGCCAAATGTGCGAGCCCGAAACATACCCGATGTCACGATGGCCGAGGTCGAGCAGGAAGTCCGCAGCGACACGACCCGCGACCTCACTCAATGACGGTTGCCCCTCAACAAGCCCGAACTGTGACTCGAGGAGCATCGGCGCCGGTATTTTCTGCGCGCGCAAGGCATCGAACACGATCTCCGTCTGCGCGGTGGCCAGCACACCCGCTACCTGATGCTCGGTAAGCATCTCAAGCGAGGCCGCGACGGACGCTGCGCTCGTCCCGTCCGCCACGACGATGTCAAGCACGTAGCCGCGCTCCTGTGCAAGCTGGCTAGCTCCGCTAAGGATGCGCGCCGGCCCGCTCTCATCGATCCGATCCGCGAGGACGCCTATGCGATTCGTCTGGCGGGTCCTCAACAGACGTGCCGCCGAGTTTGGTCGATAGTCCAACTCTTCTAAGGCCGTTGCGACTCGCTCGCGCGTCGAGGGGCGAATGCCCTCGAAGCCCTGCAGGTATCGAGTTACGGTTTGATGAGACACGCCAGCCCGTCGCGCCACATCATAGATCGTCGCTGCCTTCACGCGTCTTTCTTATCGTGTTCGCAGGATGATTGCTCAATGGGACTCGCGGCTCACCGCCGAACCGCTGGAACCGACAAGGAAATCGAGGTCCGCGCCTCGGTCTGCTTGGAGGACGTGGTCGACGTAGAGCCGCTCCCACCCGCGGCGCGGGTTGGCGAATCCGTCGACAGTGGCGCGGCTGGGGGCGCGAACAGCGAGCTCCTCTGCGGGAACGTCAAGATCGAGACGGCGTGCATGGACATCTAAGGTAATCCAGTCGCCGGTCCGGACAAGCGCGAGAGGTCCGCCGTCTGCAGCCTCAGGTGTGACGTGGAGTACGACCGTGCCGTACGCTGTGCCGGACATGCGCC
The DNA here is from genome assembly GCF_044749045.1 of Microbacterium sp. NPDC089698. Lineage (NCBI taxonomy): Bacteria > Bacillati > Actinomycetota > Actinomycetes > Micrococcales > Microbacteriaceae > Microbacterium > Microbacterium sp. NPDC089698. The sequence continues at coordinate 333,577 of NZ_JBIVHE010000005.1, read as the reverse complement.
CATCGCAGATGCGGATCATGTCGCGCACACCTCGCGCAAGCAGCTTCTTCGGTAGCGGCATGTTGGAGACCTCCGGCATCCCCGGATAGCCCTTCGGTCCGCATCCACGCAACACCATGACGGAGTCCTCGTCGATATCCAGCTCCGGGTCGTCAATGCGTGCGTGGAAGTCTTCGATGCTGTCGAACACGACAGCTCGCCCTCGGTGTGCGAGCAGCCGCGGCGACGCTGCGGCGGGCTTGATTATTGCTCCACCCGGGGCGAGCGTTCCGCGTAGGACTCTGATTCCGGCTCTCGCTTGCAAAGGAGAGGAACGCGGTGTGATGACTTCCTGATCCCAGATCAGAGCATCGTCCAGATAGTCGACGAGGGGCCTTCCAGTGATTGTTAGCGCCGCCGGGTCGAGCAGGTCGCGCACTTCGCGCAGAACGGCGAGGAAGCCACCTGCCCGCTGCAGATCGTCCATGAGGTAACGGCCGGCCGGCTGAAGGTTCACCAACAGCGGGACCTGCCCTCCGATGCGATCGAAGTCATCGACTGTCAGCTCGATACCGAGACGCCCAGCGACCGCGAGCAGGTGGACGACGGCGTTGGTCGAACCCCCAATCGCCGCGAGGGCCACGATCGCATTGTGGAAGCTCGCCCGGGTCAAGAACGTGCTCGGCCGGCGATCCTCCGCCACCATCTGGACGGCGAGACGCCCCGTGTCGTGCGCTCCAGCCAGCAGACGAGCGTCCGACGCCGGCGTTCCCGCCAGGCCGGGCATCACAGTCCCCAGAGCTTCGGCGACCAGCGCCATAGTTGAGGCGGTGCCCATGGTGTTGCAATGCCCCTTGCTGCGGATCATCGATGACTCGGACCGCGTGAACTCCGCCTGACTGAGCGTCCCGGCTCGGACCTCCTCGCTGAGCCGCCAAACGTCGGTTCCACAGCCGAGGGCCTCGCCTCGAAAGTGCCCGGTCATCATCGGTCCGCCGGGCACCACGACCGCGGGAAGGTCCACCGATGAGGCTGCCATCAGCAGAGAGGGAATCGTCTTGTCACATCCGCCGAGAAGCACCACACCGTCTATCGGGTTGGCCCGCAACATCTCCTCGGTCGCCATCGCTGCCATGTTGCGCCACAGCATTGCGGTCGGGCGAACCTGAGTCTCCCCTAGCGAGACCACCGGCAACTCAAGGGGGATGCCACCGGCCTCGTAAATACCATTTTTGACGGACTGCGCTACTTCATTCAGATGCGCGTTGCAGGGCGTCAGGTCGGACGCGGTGTTGGCGATCGCGATCTGAGGCCGTCCGTCGAAGGCACTGTCGGGCACCCCTCGGCGCATCCATGCCCGATGGATGAATGAGTTCCGGTCATCGCCTGCGTACCACTCGGAACTGCGAAGGTCCGATGTCATTGTTCCAACTTTCGGAAGGTTGATCAGGATAGTGAAATTGCTGCTAGCCTAGGCGATTCAAGGGAAGGCACAAGGCCGATGGCGCAAAAATCTATCCAGCAGGCGGACGAAGAACGTCTCGTCGGCACCGACCGAGTCCTCGCTGTGCTCACGGAACTCGCACGGCTCCCGAGCGGAGCCAGCCTGGAAGAGATGGTCCGCCTAACGGGGCACCCAAAGCCAACCGTGCATCGCGCACTTGCCTCACTCAAACGCGCTGGCCTTGCCAACCAGAACGGCCACGGACACTACATCCTCGGCGATGAATTCCTGCGCCTTGCGTTCGCGCATCATGAAGCCCGCCCGGAGCACATTCGAGTACGACCGATCCTCGAAAGGCTCTCAGAGAGGTTCAACGAAACGATTCATTTCGCCGTTCTGGACGGACCCGATGTGGTGTACCGCGACAAGATCGACCCGCAAACAGGTGCGGTGCGGCTGACCTCCACCGTCGGCGGACGCAACCCAGCCCACTGCACCGGTGTTGGCAAGGCTCTTCTTGCGGCCAAGCTGACCACGTTCGAGGACGTTTCCCACTGGATCGGAAGCCGCGTCCTGGAACGGCGCACGCCGAGAACCGCGACGACCGCTCATGACCTGCATGAGCAGTTCACCGAAATTCGCCGACGTGGCTACGCAATTGACGATCAGGAGAACGAGGTCGGGATCAACTGCCTCGCCGTGCCGATCTATCTCGCCTCCCCGAGCATCCCATCAGGTGCCGTGAGCGTCAGCGCAGTCGCCTACCGGACATCGATAGCTGATCTTGAGGCGGCCGCGGCCACCGTCCTCGCAACGGCCGCCGCCGGCACTGCACAGCCAAGGGAGCAGGCATGAGCCCCTCGGCGAAGGTCGCCACGGTAGAGAGCTTTTCCCTCGGCGAGGGTCCGCATTGGGATCCGGTGCGCTCCCAGCTTCTCTGGGTGGATATCAACAACGGCACCGTGTATGTCGGAGTGCTCCGTGCCGACGACACCATACGTGTCATCAGTCGAGTACATGTCGATGACACCGTTGGTGCGGTGGTCGTTTCCGAAGACGGTGATTGGCTCGTGGCTGGACGCCACCGGCTGATTGTCCGCCGCAGCGACGGCAGCACGATTCCCTTCGCCGAGACGATCCACCACGCCAGCCGTTTCAATGATGGCAAGGTGGACCCCTACGGCCGATTCGTCGTCGGCACGCTTGCTCTCAGTGAGGCGACGGCGTCAGAGAGGCTTAGTCGCGTCGAGGCTGACGGCACCTTGAGCAAGATCGATGACGATCTCACGCTCTCGAACGGACTCGCATGGTCCGCCGATGGCACGCTGCTCTACAGTGTCGACACCTTGAGCCGGAGCGTGTATCGCCGCACCTACGATGCGCAGACAGGGCGATCAGGACCACGCGAGGTATTCCTTTCCTTCGAGGAAGGGCACCCCGATGGGATGACCATCGACGTGGAGGATCATCTCTGGGTTGCCATGTGGGGTCTGGGCGAAGTGCGCCGATATTCGCCCGCCGGCCAGCTCGCGGCATCCATCGCCGTCCCGGCGCCGCATACGTCTAGCGTCGCTTTCGCTGGGCTCGAACTGGACACCCTCGTGATAACGACAGCGACCCAGGACCTTGACGAACAGGCGCTGCTCGACTTCCCGTTCTCTGGACGACTCTTCACCGCCAAACCCGGCGTGCGTGGGCTACCCCAGCCGCCCTGGAACGGCAGACCAAACCCGCTACTGACTGAGAGGATCAAATGAAGCTGCTTCGCATCGGCCCGTTCGGGGCCGAGAAACCCGCCGTCCTGGTCAGCGACGACGGCTATATCGACTTGTCCGATGTCGTGCGCGATTTCGACGAGGCGTTCTTCGCCGCTGGTGGCATCGAGGTCATTCGCCCCGTCGTCGAACGGCGACTCGAGCGAGGCGAGATAGCACCTCTCGGTGACCAGCGGGTAGGCGCCCCGATCGCGCGCCCTCATCAGATCATCTGCGTTGGGCTGAACTACTCGGATCACGCGGAGGAGACGGGGCAGGACGTTCCGGCCGAACCGATCCTCTTCACCAAATCACCGAACACGCTGGTCGGACCGTATGACGATGTCCGCATTCCACGAGGATCAACGAAGCCCGACTGGGAAGTGGAACTCGGCATCGTCATCGGAAAGCGAGCCAGCTACCTGGAAACAGTCGAGGACGCTGCCGACCACATCGCGGGATGGACGCTCGTCAACGATGTATCAGAGCGCGCCTTCCAGATGGAGCGAGGCGGTCAATGGCTCAAGGGGAAGTCAGCCGAAACATTTAACCCCGCCGGCCCATGGCTGGTGACCCCAGATGAGATCGATGATGTCAAAGACCTGACGATGACCCTGAGCGTGAACGGGGTCCTCCGCCAATCTGGCTCGACGGCAACTATGATCTTCGATCCTTACGTCATCGTCCATTACATTTCGCAGTTCATGGTCCTGGAACCAGGCGACCTGATCAACACCGGCACGCCGCCCGGCGTCGGAATGGGGTTCCGTCCCGAGATCTGGCTCCAAGCCGGTGATGTGATGGACCTAGCGATCGCCGGGCTTGGCGCGCAACAGCAACTCGTCGTGGCGCCACGATGAGAGCGTTCGTTGTGCGCGGTCCTGGTAACGCAGGAGTCGAAGACGTTGACCTCCCTGTCGCCTCAGCCGGTGAGGTCATCGTCGAAGTTCAACGTGCTGGGATCTGCGGAACCGACACCGAGTTCTTCACCGGGGAGATGCAATACCTGCACGATGGGAACGCCGCGTATCCCATCAGACTCGGACACGAATGGATGGGTATCATCACTTCCGTCGCTGCCGACGTCGATCCTGCGTGGATTGGACGTCGCGTCACGGGCGACACGATGCTGGGTTGCGGCGACTGCCACCGATGTCTCGCCGGTCATCACCACGTGTGCGAGTTTCGCACAGAGCTTGGCATCCGAGGTGGCAAGTCGGGTGCTCTGGCGGAACAGATGGCATATCCCGCTCGCTTCCTGCACGCGCTCCCCGACACCATCGACGACGCTGCCGGCGCCCTGGTGGAACCCGCCGGAAACGCATTGCGCTCAGTTTGGGCCGCGCAACTAGGCGACGACAGCCGGGTCCTCATCCTCGGCATTGGCACTATCGGGATCCTCTGCGCAATGTTCGCGCGGGCCGAAGGCGCTGAAGTCCACCTGCTCGGCAAGTCTGAGCGTTCGGTCGCGTTCGCACGTTCGGTGGGATTCGACCGCGTATGGACTGATTCCTCGCTTCCGGATCTGGCTTGGAATGCGGTGATCGACTGCTCCAACGACCCAGCCCTTCCGGCCAGAGCGCTTGATCTCGTGGAACCAGCCGGACGCATTGTCTACGTCGGGCTGGCCGGCTCACCAAGCTCGATCGACACCCGAATGCTGGCGCTGAAAGATGTCACGGCCGTAGGAGTTCTCGGAGCGAGTCAAGCTCTCGAAGGTGTCATCGAGGCCTTCGGCTCCGGGGCAGTCGACCCCCGCCCCATCATTTCGGCCACCATCGCGCTCGAAGACGTCGCAAGCACCCTGGCAGGGAACCGCCCCGTCGATGCGGGCCCCGGGCCAAAGGTCCACGTAGCCCTGAAGCCCCAGGCACACCCGAGAGAAGAGACATGATGAGAACCGCAGTGGTCACTGGTGGCGCGAGAGGACTCGGCGCCGCGACGGCAGAACGACTTCGGGCCGACGGAATTCGCGTCCTCACAATGGACATCGCCGGTGACGTCGACGTGCAAATTGATGTCACCGACCAAGACGCGCTAGCCGAGGCTGCCGCCGAGATCGGCGATGTCGACATCGTCGTAAACTCTGCCGGGATCGTCGGCCCGAACAAGCCTCTCCTCGCGACGGAAAGCAGTGAGTGGCGCCGAGTCCTTGACGTAAACGTCTTCGGAACGGTCGCAACGATGCGTACGTTCGTCCCCGGCATGGTGGAGCGCCGTTGGGGTCGGGTTGTGAACTTCGCCAGCATGGCAGGCAAAGATGGCAACCCGAACCTGGCGATCTACTCGGCATCGAAGGCTGCAGTGATCGCTCTGACCAAGTCCGCAGGCAAGGAACTAGCAACCACTGGCGTCCTGGTGAACGCGATCGCGCCAGCGGTGTTCGCCACGCCGATGAATGACGACACATCGCCAGACGTTCTTGCACACATCACCAACCTCATCCCGATGAAACGCGTTGGCCGCCCCGAAGAAGTAGCCGAGCTCGTCGCCTGGCTGACGTCTGACGCGGTCAGCTTCTCGACGGGAGCCGTGTATGACATCAGTGGAGGGCGTGCCACATATTGAAACGGTCTGCAGGTCGAAGGTCTAGAACTCTCTTGTACCGCACGAAGATCGAGTCCAGTGCTCCGCTTACCCAGCCGGCTTGTACCTCACGGATCTAACAACTCCGTGCCCGGATGGGCTACCGAATCCAAGCACTCTGCCCGTAAACCCGGAGGCGACCTCCGACGAAAGATAGCGTCCATCCAGCCGCGCCAGCTCATGGTGGATGCTCCCGACTTCGACGGAAAGGATGATGTCGTCCGGTCCGGCGTGGCCAAGGGGAACGTTGAGTGTCGCCGGAGAAACCGCCTCGATGCGTATGATCGCACCCCCATCCACTTCGACGGAGCCGATCGATTGGCTCAGATCACCGATCCTCATCTCGGCTCGTGCGATGCCGTCTCGAATCACGACGCCGTACCAATGACGATCATCGAGCCGCAGCACGTGGGCAACGTCGCCCTCGACGAGAGCCTCGGACTCCCATCTGAGATCTCTCACTCGGGCGCAGAGCAAGTCGGCGCCGCTGCGCCAGCTGCTTGTGAACGAAAGCCCAAGATCCGCGCTGAGGGCGACGGCGTCCGTTGGTTGCCCGCCCGGCACCACCCACCGGAGATCCAAGCGGCCTGCCGTGAAGTCGTCCACGAAGCCGTGGTCGTCGGGCACGAGGTGATAGCGATGCTCATCGAACACGGGCCAGCCGTCGACCCATGAGATTCCTGAAAGGAACGTCTCACGACCCAGCACGTGGAATCCAGGTATGGAGCCGCGTGCCCGGACTCCGAGGTAGACGGCAGCCCAGCCACCGTCGTGTGTCTGCACCAGATCAGCGTGACCGGCATTCTGCACGGAGTGCCCGAGGCTCCGATGAGTGAGGATCGGGTTCTGCGGACACGCTTCGAAAGGCCCGTAGGGGTGCTGAGATCTCGCGACTGTGACGGTGTGACCCCGCTCGGTTCCGCCTTCGGCCAACATCAAATACCAGTAGCCGCCAACTCGGTACAGGTGAGGGCCTTCTGCTGCGGTCATGCCGGTGCCCTGCCACACCTGGTACGTCGGGCCGATCTCCCCGCTCTCGAGATCGACAACCGCCTGCACAAGCTCGAGGTCCCCGTCGGTGAAGCTAAGCCGCTTCCAAGTGAGGTAGCACGTCTCACCATCCCACGCGATGTCGGGGTCGATACCGATGGCGTTGGGAATCATCACCGGCTCGCTCCATGGCCCGCTCGGATCAGCCGCGGACACCAGCAGCTGACCTGCCTCGTAGTCATTCGCGTTCGTGGTCACGAACCAGAACCGTCCATCGTGGTGACGTAGGGTCGATCCGTAGATTCCCTTCGATGGGCCCCGATCACCAACCGAGAATTGACTACGACGAGTCAGGATGTGACCGATCTGACTCCAATTGGTGAGGTCCTTGCTCCGGAAGATCGGCGCGCCCGGGAAGTACTCGAAGCTTGAGGTGGCCAAGTAGTAGTACTCCCCCGCGCGACAGATCGTCGGATCGGGGTACATGCCTGCAATGATCGGATTCTCCGCCGCCGAGACACTTTCGATGCGGGCGCCGGTAGGCGTTGTTCCTCGTTCAGCGACCGAGCGACTCATGATGTTCAACTCCACATTTCGTACGATGCGGCGTTGCGCTAGTCGTCACGCCCACCGTTGCTTTCGTCAGCAAGCGGCTGTATCACCATCGCACCGGGGCTCGCGGCCCGCCCAGTAGGTTGCGCAATAATAGATGCAGAGGAGGATGCATGATGGCTGTGCCACCCGAGGATCGCCGACGTCCATCAATGGCCGATATCGCGGAAGCCGCCGGCGTGTCCGTCACGACGGTGTCGCGAGCGATGTCAGGGCGAGGCGACCTCCCGTCTGAGACCCGCGTTCGAGTACAGGACACTGCGCGTGCGCTCGGATACAGCCGCTCCACCACCACCCGGGGTCGTCCCTCTTCCTCGGACTCGCGGACCATCGAGTTGGTGCTCGGAACCTATGACGATGCATGGACCGCAGAGATCACTGCGGGTGCCCGCCAGGGAGCAGCTCAGCTCGGCTACGACCTCGTCCTCACGTTGGAACGTGACGACCCCGAAGAGGACTGGCCCGCCCGCGTCGCTCGACGACGCCCAGCCGGGGTGATTCTGGGTTTGATCGTCCCAACGCGCACACAGCTTTCACGACTGGACGGCCTTAACATCCCGCTTGTTCTTGTGGAGCCCGCGTCGGACCATAGCACCGAGCTGCAAAGTGTCGGGACGACGAACTGGCAAGGAGGCTACGACGCGGGCGCCCATCTCGCCAACCTCGGTATCAAGAGGTTCATCTGCGTTACAGGCGAGCCGCGGCTCCGCTTCGGACGCGCACGTGAGAGCGGCTTCTCGAGAGCTGTCTACGAGCACGTGCCGTCCGGGACGCTTGACGTCGTCAAGGGCGACTGGACCACCCGTCCACTCATTGATGAGCTCGCTTCGGTAACCCGTGGCGAAGGCCCCTTCGGAATATTCACGGTCAATGACAACATGGCGGTCGGCGTCTACACCGCGGCCAAACGACTGGGGCTTCGGATCCCCGACGACCTCAGCATTGTTGGGTTTGATGACACCGCTCGATCCACAGTCCTGGATCCGCCACTGACGACGATTCACCAGCCGATCCGAGCCCTGGCTGCGCGAGCGGTCGAGATGGTCGGGCAGCTGCGCGCCGGGCAAGAACCTCGCGGCGAGCGCGTCGAACTTCCGACGCGCTTGGTCGTGAGGTCTTCGACCTTAGCGTCGACGCCCGCCAGTCAGAGCGGAGAGGACTGACCGCGGGGCTCCTGTGGAGGCGACGAGGTTGTTCCTCTGGTCATCAGCCGGGGCTCGATCCGGACTGCCCGGGGAGCGTCCCTGCCCTCGAGCCGCTCGAGCAGAACCTCCGCGGCAAGCTCACCCATCCGATGACCGCTCTGGTCGACGGACGTGAGATGGATAGGAGGCATGCTCGCCATAGGCGAGTTGTCATAGCCAACGATTGAGATATCTCCTGGGACATCAACGCCTGCAGCCCAAAGCTCAGCCAGTAGGCCGAATGCCGCCACATCCGCTCCGGCATGCACGGCAGTGGGCGGGTCGCTCATCGCCAAGATCTGACGACCGATCTCGCGCCCACCTGCATCAGACCACGGTGCTACTCGAACATCGATATGCTCCTCCAAGCCATGCAGTCTCATCGCCTCCCGATACCCCTCTGCGCGCACATACTCCGGAGACTCCGGTTCGTCTGCGCCATCGTTCCCGTTGGTGAGGTGGAGGATACGGCGGTGCCCGAGTCCGACCAGATGATCGACGATGATCGATGACCCTCGGCGATCGTCCCCGGCGACGGTGTCATACGTGCGGATGCGACCGAGTCCGTGTCGACCGACCACGACAGTCGGGATCTGACGCCCCGTCTGATCAAGTACTTCGCCAGGGATCACGGGAGCGATGACAACGAGCGCATCCATGCCCCGGTCGATCAGCGCGTCGATCATGGCGCGCTGCGATCGAGGGCTCGCTCCCCCTGGGCCGATCAACATCTCGTATCCTGCGGGACCGAGCTTGTCGCGGACACCGTCCGTCAGAACGCCGAAGTACGGGTTGTGGATATCGGAGAGCATCACACCGATGGTGTACGTCTTTCCCCGCAGCCCCCGAGCAGCTGCGTTGGGACGGTAGTCCAGCTCATCCATCGCGGCACGCACTCGCGTTCGCATGCTCTCACTGACGCCATATGCCCCACGCAGGACCTTGGAGGCGGCCGCTGTTGAGACACCGGCCCGATCTGCAACGTCCCGAATCGTTGCGCGCCGCGGAGCGTCGAGACGCTTGCCAAACAACGACTCGACTGAAACTGGCTGTTCCGGATCCGTCACGCATCCACCGTCTGACGTTCGGAAATGACGAGATCGTGCCCGTGAGCCGGCTGGTGGACGACGTATCTCCCTGGGCCCAGAGGCCGCCTGGGGATACCGGGCAGATCCACGACCGCCGTCGCACCTGGCGGAACGACCACCTCCAGATCGAGCGCGCCCCTGCTGGTTCGCCACTCCACCGCGGCCAGACCGAAGGGAGTCATGTGAGACGTCTGGGCCTGCGTGATCGACGGATGAGGACGGGGTGAGATTCTGATGCGGGACCAACCGGGCGCGTCTGACGACAGACCGCCAATGACTCGATGCATCCAGTCCGCCACCGCGCCGAGCGCGTAGTGATTGAAGGACGTCATCTCGCCCGGATTGATCGAGCCGTCAGGAAGCATGCTGTCCCAACGCTCCCATACGGTTGTCGCGCCCATCCGGACAGGGTAGAGCCAGGAGGGGCATTCGGTCTGCAACAGTAGCGAGTATGCGTCCTCGAGAGCGTCGGCTGCAGTGAGCGCATCGAGTATAAGAGCTGTGCCGACGAACCCGGTCGCGATTCGATGCCCCGATTCCCGGACCAGAGCGACGAGGCGCTGCGCCGCTGTGCGGCGCTGTTGTTCAGTTTCCAGCAGGTCGAAGCAGAGCGCGATGGCATATGCCGTTTGTGTGTCGCTGGAAAGGCGCAGCGACTCGGTCAAGAATCGATCGCGGAACGCGGCTGCGACGGCCGCGGCGAGCTCGGCGTACTTCTGTTGGTCGTCTAGCCGCCCAGTTAGGTTAGCGGCCTCCGCGAGCATCTTCGCAGAGTTGGCGAAGTAGGCAGTCGCGACGAGTGCCGGTTCAGTGGCGCCCGCAGCAGGGTTGTCAGGGGGTGCAGTGGGGTCGAGCCAATCACCGAATTGGAAGCCCTGGTCCCAGACGAGCGAATCGCCGGCGAGCCTCGCCACTCCGTCAACCCACCGTTTCATCGAGATCCATTGGGTTTCCAGGATCTCAAGATCTCCGCTGGCGCGGTAAAGCGCGAACGGAACGAGCACAGCAGCGTCCCCCCACACTGCGGTGTGGGAGAGCGCCAACCCAGGAACGTCCTTGACATCCTCAGTGAAAGGTACATCTGGCACGAAGAAGGGAACCAGACCGTCTGCATGCTGTTCTAGAGCAAGGTCTCGCAGCCAGGAGCGGAGCATACCGATGCAGTCATACAGGTATGTCGCGGTGGGTGCGAACACGCTGATATCCCCTGTCCAGCCGAGGCGTTCATCCCTTTGCGGGCAGTCGGTGGGAATGCTGACGAAGTTCCCCCGCATACTCCACAGCACGTTGTTGTGGAGTTGGTTGAGATCGGCATGAGAGGACGAGAACCAGCCAGTTCGCTCCATGTCGCTGTGCAAGACCACAGCCTCTAGGTCGTCAAGCCGAGGGCCTTCCGCAGGCCACCCTTCGACCTCAACGTAGCGGAATCCGTGATAGGTGAATCGCGGCTCCCAGATCTCCCGCCCGCCCCCTCTCAGCACATATCTGTCTGTGGCAGCAGCGCTCCGAAGCGGTCTGATTCCAAGTTCGCCGTCTTCGAGTACCTCGGCGTGACGGAGCGTGATCATCGTGCCTGCCGCGCCTTCGATCGACAGTCGCAGCCATCCGACTACGTTCTGCCCGAAATCGACCAGCGTCCTTCCCGAAGGCGAGCGGAAGATCCTGACAGGCGCGACAGTGTCAATGCGCCGTACTGGCGGTCCGACTGGAGCCTCGAGACGCTCAGGTGGGCCGTCGAGGACCACCACCGGCGACCATTCGCTGTTGTCGGCGTATCCGTCGACCCAATCGTCCAGCTCGGCTCGAGCGTCATACGTTTCACCGTCGTAGAGCCCTGCCGATTGAATCGGCCCGGGCGCCCACCGCCAACCGTCCCCGGTCCCGAAAACGGCGCGTCTACCGTGACCGTAGTCAAGTTCGATCTGCGCCAGCGCTTCTACGCGGTCACCATAGAGTGCACGTTGCTGGAGGAATCCGAGGCGGCCGCGGAACCACCCGTCTCCGAGCAGAACCTCGATCTCGTTCCAGCCGTCCTGAATGCTCTCGGTCACATCGATCGTGGAGTAGAGCTCCCGGTGATGATACGACTGCCACCCCGGCGCGAGCACCTCGTCGGATGCGGCGACGCCATTGAGTCGAATCTCCCCTATTCCTCGGTACGCGACGTAAAGACGCGCCCTGACGACAGGAAGCGTGGCGTTGAACATGCTTCGCAAGACCACGGGGCTGTCCACGGGATCTGCAGCGGTGATGTACCGCGCTGTCCAGTCGCTCGGTTCGAAGAGACCTGCCTCGAGAGCAGCCGCATCGCTCCAACGAGACATCGTGCCGCTCTCATCGAAGACTCGCACCCGAACGGAACGACGATCACGGGATGCGAGGTCCGGGCCTATCCACGGCACAAGGGTTTGTGCCGTGGTTTCGACCTGCTCAATCCAACGCGTGCCGTCCTCGCTCGTCACCTCGATCTCGTACCCGGCCTGCTGAGAAACGTCGGCCGGTAGCGTCCAGGAGATGCGTGGCCGCGGCGTCCCGACGCCGAGTGCGGGCGAGCGATGCTCGAACGACACCGCCCACCGTTCTGTGCCGGAAGTCACCCCTTCAACGACCCTTCCGTGAGTCCCGCCAGCACCTGACGCTGAGCGAATAGATATGCCACGACGAGTGGCAGGCTCGTCATCACGACGTGCGCGAAGACGAGGTTCCAGTTCAGTCCGTGCTCGCCAGAGCTGGCGAATGAGTACATCGTCAGCGGCAGCGTGGCGTTGTCGCCCCCACGAAGGAGGAGCAGACCGAAGAAGAAGTCGTTCCAGACGCTGATCACAAGAAGCACCGCTCCGACGAAGAGGATCGGCCGCAGAAGAGGCAGCATCACCGAGAAGTAGGTGCGCATTCGCGATGCGCCATCGATGGCGGCCGCCTCTTCGAGGTCGGTGGGCAAGCCACGGACGAACCCTGTCGTGAGGAAGATGACGCCTCCGATACGCGTACCCATCTGCATCAGGGCATAGCCCCATACCGAACCATCGAGATGCAGTGTGCTGAGCACGTAGATGGTCGGGATGATCGCCGGCGGGAGCAGGATCGATAGCGCCGTGATGTAAAAGAACACCTGCGTCACCTTAGATTTGCTTCGCGCATACGCCCACGCCGCGAGCGAGCCCAGGAAAAGTACGACGATGATCGTCGGGATCGCGACAAGGAGACTGTTCTTCAACCCAGTGAGGTAGTTGCCGGCGACGAACACCGCCGTGTAGTTCTCAGCTATCGCCCATTTCGTGGGAAGGGCGAGCGTGAGCTGGGACGCCTCACCGACGGTCTTGAACGAGTTCACGACCAGGAGCCAAAGGGGAACTCCCACCCAGGGGACTGCGAAGAGCGTAAGAAGCATGTACTTGACGACGCTCTGCCAGCGCAGGGTGGAACGTTGAGAGGTGACAGCCGGGACTGTTGCAGTGACGGTGCTCATGCGACTTCTCTTTTCCGGAGCCAGGACACGAGCGGAACGGCGATCGCGATGACGAGGATGGTTACGGTCAGGCCCAGGGAGCTGGCAGTGCCGTAGAAGCTCGAGCCGAACTGCTGCTGAAGGGCTACGTTGATAGTCGTAGTCGAGTTGCCGGGGCCGCCGCTCGTCGTCGATGCGATGACGTCGTACGCACTCAGCGCGCCAATGAGTGTCGTGGCGATGTTGAATGTGAATGCTGGCGCGAGCAGAGGGAAGCTGATGCGCCAGAAGCGTTTCCAGGGGCCGGCCCCATCGAGTGAGGCCGCCTCCATCAACTCGTCGGGAATGCTGTTGAGGCCTGCGATGTAGACGAGCGTGGCAATCCCTGACCATTTCCAGCCGTCGATGAAGGCCACGGTGACAAGCGCGCTGATGGGGTGTCCCAACCATGCGTAATCGAACCCGGGGACGATCCAGGCGATCACGGCGTTCAGCGGCCCCTGCGGGTCGACAATCCCGCGCCAGATGAACCCAGCGGCAAGCGGTGAGATGAGAACTGGGAGGAAGAAGATCGACCGATACACGGAGTTGATCCGGGTGGTCTTGCGGAGGGTCAGAGCGAGCGACATCGCGATGCCATTCTGGACAGCCATCGCGATCACCGCATAGGCCAGCGTTACGACGACCGCGTTGCCGAGCGTGCCGTTCTTCCACAGGAAGAGGAAGTTGTCGAGCCCGTTGAACTTAATCTCGGGGCTGTACGCGGTCCACTGCGTGAAGGCGAACGGGATATTCAGAACGAACGGAACGATGAAGAACACAAGGACGAGAGCCAGCGCCGGCAGCAGGAACCAGAACCAGCGGACGGGACGGCGCCCTCGGCTGGCCCCCGCTGGGGAGCGCCGCACGCGACGCCCCCCAGCCGACTGCTCGTTCGCCTCTACAGCGGAGATCACCATCCGGGAAGACTCGCCGCCTTCGCGGCCTGCTGCACGCTGGCCTCCATGTTGTCAGCGACCTGCTGCGCGGTCTCCTGTCCGTTGAGGAGCTTGCTCAGTTCCGCCGTGAAGGTGTTCCATCCAGGAAGGTTGACGCCGACGGTTGCGCCGCTGTCGTACGCTTCCTTGAACTGCTTCTGGATCGGGGCCAGGCCTGTGGGGTCGGCAACCCCCTGGATCACGGGGTAGGTCTTACCCTCCTCGATCAGCTTCGCGTAGCCCTCACCCGTCGCGTACTGGATGAACTTGAGCGCGGCAGCCTGTCGCGACTTGTCGCCCGTCTTCGGCGCGTAGTAGCTTCCCAGCGGGCTGGGGCTATACCAGGCGGTGGAGTTCTTGGCGGAGACGCCAGTGAAGCCAACCGCTTCGGAGACCTTCTCCGCGCTTCCTGCAGTCTGCTCGAACTGAGTCAGCGCGTCCGAGTGCAGTGCGGTCATCGCAGCAGAACCGGTGTAGACCGCATCGGTCGACTTCTCGAACGTTCCGGTTGCGAAGTCCTTCTGGAAGCAGCCGGCGTCCTGCAGAGACTTGTACGCCTCGATGCCCTTGACCATTGCGCCGCTCGGGTCGTTGACCTTCTGCTTGTTCTCGAAGAGGGCCTGCCCGTACTCATTGCTCTTGTTACTGTCGGCGACGTAAGACGCGGGCAGGATCTGAGTCGGCCACTGGCTGTTGCCCGATTCGTAGATCGGGGTGATGCCAACAGAGTTCAGTGCCTTGCAGGCGCCGAGGAGATCGTCCCAGTTCTTAGGGACATCCACGCCCGCCTTCTGCAAGGCGGCCTTGTTGTAGTACATGCCGAAGATGCTGGGGAGCTGCGTGATCGCAGCGTAGACCTTGCCGTTGTACGAGCCCGCGCTCTTGTAGAGGTCGCCCGACTTGCCGACGAAGTCCTGCGACGAGAGATCCTGGAAGCTCGACGGGTTGAACTGCAGGATGGCCGCGGCCGTCGGGTGGTACTCGAGAATGTCCGGCTTGTCGCCGGTCGTCCACTTGGTTTGAGTGGTGGTCTCGAAGGAGTTCGACGGGATGTCGACCAGATCAACCTTGATTCCGGTCGCTTTGGTGAAGTTCTTGTACAGGTTCAACAGCGCCGGCGAGTCAGCGGTGTTGTGCCAGATCGTGATGCTCTTGGCCGGGGCTGCATCACCGTTTCCGGAGTCCGAGCCGCCGCCGACGGGGTTGGAACAACCAACCAAGCCGACGACGAAGGCTGCCGAGACGGCTGCAGCAGCCAGCTTCGTTCTGCGATTCATTTCACCCTCCATTGGGTTCGCGCCGATGCCTCGCAGGCTTCGGCAGTTACTGTGTAGACCGTTCTACGGAACGACGCCGATCAGGCTAAGTTCGCCTCTCGGACGGTGTCAACGCATGGATGCGCAATCCACGCAATATTGCGTGGATTGCGCATCCAACAGACTCCCGCGAATATTGCGCATGCCCCTGGCAGCGACGCCGTCAGCCGGATAGACCTTTATTGCCCTGCTGTCTGCAACGGACCACGAGCGACGAGGACCTGATTCAGGCGCCCTCGTCGGAGAACAACGGAGTGCCATGTCCGACAAGTACCGCCCCCACCTCGACACATCAATGCCAGTCGAAGGCCGAGTCGAACGTCTTCTTGAGGTGATGACGCTTCGAGAGAAGACGAATCAGCTCATCTCTGTGGCTCCCTGGGCGCTTGTCAATCCCGACGGTTCCGCCCCAACGAATCTGCAGGCGACGCTCGACATGTCCCCGGGGCATGTTTCCAACTTCGGCATCGACGACCCAACGGAACTGGTTCAGTTGGTCGAACTCATGCAGAGACGAGTCGTGGAAGGCACCCGCCTGGGCATACCGCTCCTCATCCACGCCGAGGCGCTCAACGGTTTCCTCGCCGGACGCCACATGGTGTTTCCGACAGGCATCGGTCTGGCCGCCACGTGGAGCCCTGACCTCGTTCAGGACATGGCCGACATCATCCGACAGCAGATGCGACGCGCTGGTTTCCGGCAAGCACTGGCACCAGTGATGGATGTTGCGCTCGATCCACGCTGGGGCCGGGTGCATGAGACGTACGGCGAGGATCCGTATCTGAGTGGGGCGATGTCGGTCGCATACACACACGGCTTGCAAGGTGCGGACCTCCGCGATGGAGTGATCGCCACAGCGAAGCACTTCCTCGCGTACGGTCTGGCCGAGGGCGGAGTGAACCTGTCCGGCGCGGAGACGGGATCCAGACGACTTCGGGACGTGTTCGCTTTCCCGTTCGAGGCTGCGATCCAGATGGCGGGTCTCGGGTCGGTAATGAACGCGTACGCGGATGTCGATCGCGTACCTGTAGGCGCATCGCGCGAGGTGCTCACTGATCTGCTCCGAGGAACCCTCGGCTTCGATGGGTTCGTTTCCTCCGACTACGGCACTCTGGAGCAGCTCGTACACCGGCAGCGAGCCGCCCGGACTCCCGCGGAAGCCGGGCGCCTTGCGATCGAGGCCGGACTCGACACGGAGTTCCCGACGCCGTTCGGTTTCGGCGACACACTCGCCGAGGAAGTAGAACGGGGCGCTGTGGAGATTGCATTCGTCGACGCCGCGGTCCGCCGCGTCCTCGCTGCGAAGTTCAAGGTCGGGCTGTTCGAGAACCCGTACCCAGCCGAGCGCATCGAGGTGACAGACGTCGCCGACGAGGGCCGGGAGCTCTCGGAAGAGCTGGCACGCCGCTCGGTCGTGCTAGTCAAGAACGACGGGCTCCTCCCCCTTGCCAAGGACGGTCTGCGAGTGGCAGTGATCGGCCCCCACGCGGACGCGGTCGAGCTCCAGTTCCCGACTTACACCTATCCTGCGTTCAGGGAGATGATGGTGAAGATGTCTTCCGGCGCGCTCGGCAACATGGTCGGCGCCGACCCCGGGATGGCACATTGGAACGACTCCTTGCTGCCCGCCGTGGGCGCGGCGGAATATGTGCGCGAGACGCTCAATGCCAGCTCACTTGTTGAGGCCGTGACACGCTATTCCGCCGAAACAGTGAGTGCGCCGGGCAGCACTCTCACCACCGACCTTTCGGCAGAACAGTTCGATCAGGCAGTCGAGACCGCGAAGGCCGCGGATGTCGTCGTGCTCGCTCTGGGCGGTGCCAGCCTCTGGTTCAACGGCGAACGAACCGAGGGAGAAGGCAGCGACTCCGCTGACATCGCACTCCCCGCAGCCCAGCAACGCCTTGCCGACGCTGTTGCCGCGACGGGTACCCCGCTGGCGGTCGTCCTCGTTCAGGGGCGGGCCTACACGCTTCCCGACTCGGTTCTCGGTGCCGACGCGATCCTTGTCTCGACATACGCCGGCCCGTTCGGACCGAGCGCCGTGGCCGATGTCCTGTTCGGTCAGGTGAATCCCAGCGGCAAGCTCCCCTACAGCGTCCCCCGTCACACCGGACAGATTCCGGTGTACCACCACAAGGTCGCTGGTACCGGGCATCGGAATCCATTGCCTCCGGGCGTCCAGAATCTCTACCTCGACATGGATGCGGGACCGCTGTTTCCTTTTGGCCATGGCTTGAGTTTCACCGAGTTCGCTCTCACTCACGCCCGGAGCGACACACAGGTCGACATGCACGGCTCCGCAACTGTGCAGGCTCTCGTCACGAATACTGGCGACAGATCCGGAGCGACCACTGTTCAGCTCTATCTCCGAGTTAACACCGCTGGCGTCACGCGTCCCGCCCAACAGCTGGGTGGATTCGTGCGGCTTGATCTCGCGGCAGGCGAGTCGCGGATGGTGACGTTCACCGTGCACGCCGAGCAACTCGCCTTCACGAATCTGACGCACGACTTCGCGATCGAGCCATCTAAGGTCGATTGGTTCCTCGGCTTTGACTCTGACAACGCACGAGCGGAGGGGGCCTTCGAGGTGGAAGGGACCACTCGGCTCCTGACCAGCGCTGACCGAGTCTTCTTCGCAGAAGTGCGCCTCGACGAAGCCTCGACCCCGCTGACTCCAGCCGGGGACGTCCGATGACTGTGGACACGGTTGCCGAGACGCCATGGGCGGCGGAGCGGGTGATCGACTGCCACTTCCATGAGCGCCCAACGTTGGAAGCGATGATCGCGCATCTGGATGGTTCTGGCGTCTCCAGCGCTCTTGTCCTCGCGTTCGACGATTTTGAGGATCGGTACAGCGATTCGCACGCCGAACATCCGGGCCGGTTCGCGGGGTGGGCACGAGGCCCACAGCTGATTCCCGGCGAAAGGCCAGGCGCTGGTCGAAACAGTTCCGCCTTCGAAATGTCCGCGGCTCTCTCGATCGTGACCGCAGCCGATACGCGGACCGCTCTGAGGAACCTGCAAGATCAGGGCTGGAAGGGGTTCGCTGAGACCGTGGGCGCGGTCGAAGTCGATGGGCCCGCCCTTCAGCGCGTCTATGCCCTTGCCTCGGAGCTCGACGTTCCCGTCATGATGCACTTCCAAGAGGCGGTGGTGCCCGGGCAGCCCGTCTACGGGATCAGAGGCTTCAGCCGAATCGAGTCAATGCTCAAGAAGTACCCGTCTACACGCTTCGTCTGCCACGCACCAGACTTCTGGGGCGGTATCGACTCCCGATATCGCGATGGTGGCCAATACTTGACTGATCGGGTCTCACCAGGAGGACTGTCAGATCGACTTCTCAGCGAGTATCCCAACATGTTCGGTGATCTCGGTGCGCCGTCCGCGCTGCTCCAGCTCACGCGCGATCGAGACTTCACGGCCGACTTTCTCACAAGACACAGCGGGAAGTTGATGTTTGGCAGCGACTGCGGATGCGCAGATGGGCGTGGCAGCGTCGAGGCGCCGACGCCAGCCGCAACTGAGCTGGCGAGCGGTTCCCCGTTCGACGACATCGATGCCGAGACCGCGGCAGCGATGCAGGCTGCGATGGCAGCCGCCGGTGGCCTCGCTGGTCGGTGCATTGCGCGAGAGTTGTTGTCCGTGATTTGGACGACAACTTCACGGCAGGACTTCCGGAAGCTAGCCTCCACGAACGCTGAGCGTATTTACCGCCTCGACTGAACCCTCGAGGGATCTTTTTGCCGAGCGCACCCGGTTCCTGCTGGGTGCGCTCGGTCGTTTCGGGTCAATGAATTTACCGTTTTGGCGCGTAATTTATGCTAGCGTCGTCCTCCAGCACCTAGCGGACGCTAATGCGGCCATTCGGATCGAGGAGGATCCCCATGTCAGAAGCCACCAAGCCAACAGAGCAGACTCACGGAACGGCCAACACGACACCATCTAACGTCGAGCATCACGGGCCGACATACGACCGCGTCTCGGCCACCACCGCAACACCGGCGCCTCTTCCGGCCAACCGCCAGATCGCACCTCAAACTGCCGCAGTCAGCACCCCCACCGAACCACCGAAGGTCGGGGCGGTTTTCATCGCAGGAGTCACCCTGGCGACGTTCGCCACGATGCTGGCTTTCATCCTGCCGTCGGCCTTTTCGCTCTCTGTCGCGCTCGCCCGCATCGCTCCCGGTCAAGAGCAAGTTCTTGGCGGCCTCGCTGCCGTCGGCGCCTTGGGAGGGATGATCACTGGCCCCGCGCTCGGCGTTTGGAGCGACCGAACACGGTCTCGATTCGGCAGGCGACGTCAGTTCCTGATCGGCGGCGTTCTCGTCGGTCTCGCAGGCCTCGCGATCCTAGGCATCGCGGACAATATCGGGCTCCTGTACGCAGGATGGAGCGTCACGGCGACCGGCCTCAACACGGTTGCGCTGGCACTGATCAATGTCCAGGCCGACCGGCTTCCGCCATCTCAGCGAGGTCGAGTTGCGGGATTGACCGGCTTCGCCACCATGGCGGCTCCGGTGCTCGGCGTGGCGCTGGCGTCGACGCTGGTCGGAAGCCAGATGCTGCTGTTCGTAGTTCCGGGTGTCGTTGCGGCGGTACTCGTCACGCTCTTCGCCGTGCTCATGAAAGACCCCGACACCCGCGGAAAAGTGCTGGCGCCGGTCTCGTTCGGCACGGTCGCTTCCAAGTACGTGTTCAACCCGCGCAAGTACCCGGCCTACGCATGGAACTGGCTCGGCAGGCTCGTCTTCTTCATGGGCATCACAGGCAGCACCACGTATACGACCTTCTTCTTCGCCCAGCGGCTCGGGATGCCTGTCGAGAAAGTCGCAGGCGTTGTGGCTGGTATCTCGATGCTGGGCATCATTGGTGGCATCGTCGGCGGTCTCGGCAGTGGTTTCCTGTCCGACAAGCTCAAGCGACGACGCATCTTCATCCTTATCGGCGCGCTCGGGTTCGCGGCGGGTTCCGTCATCGTCGCGGTCGCGAGCGACATCGTTGGTTTGAGCATCGGGATGCTCGTGACCAATCTCGGCGTCGGAGTCTTCAGCGCGGTCGATCAGGCGATCGTCCTTGATGTCCTTCCGGAACGGGACACGGATGCCGGGCGCTACAACGCACTCATGGCCTTCTCGCAGGGTATCCCCAACATCATCGCGCCCTTGATCGCTGCGCTCGTCATTACGTTCGGGGCGACCACAGATGCGAAGAACTACACCCTCTTGTATCTCTTGGCCGGTGCATTCGCCCTGATGGGCGCGCTGATCATCTACATCAAAGTCAAAGCGGTCCGCTGAAACTCCCACAATATCCCTCAGCCTCACCACGGAGCTCACGTATGACCATCATCAACTTCAACCACGACTGGGCCGTTGCACCGCAAGTCAGTTTGTTCGCCAAACTCGGCGGCGCAACGGAATCCCAGATAGTCGCGCTGCCGCATGACGCATTGATCACCATGCCCCGGGCGACCGAGAACCGTGGCAAGGGAGCGTTCTTCCCTAGCGCCGCATTCCAGTACTCGAAGACGTTCGACGTTCCCGACCTGTGGCACAGTAAGCACGTCATCCTCCATTTCGACGGGGTCTACCGAGATGCGATGGTGTATCTGAACGGGACCCTTGTCACACATCGAGCCAACGGCTACATGCCGTTCGACGCTGTCCTCGATCCGTACCTGCGCTATGGCGAGCCCAACATCGTGCGTGTGGAGATGCGCACCCATGACGACTCACGCTGGTACGCCGGCGCGGGCATATACAGGGACGTTCGACTTGAGGTTCGCGACCTGGTCCACATCCGCGCCAACGACCTCCAGGTGACGACCCCTGCCATCGATGACGAGCTGGCCGTGGTCGAGTTCGCATTCCCCGTCGCGAACCTCACACGGCAGACGCGAACCGTTGAAGCGTGCGTCCGGCTCACGGCCCAGAACGGGCTGACGATTGCCGACGCCGCGGAGCCCGTGACGGTGCTTCCACAGGCCACCGCGTTCGTTCGCATCCGCGCCTACGTGGATGACCCGCACCGCTGGAGCGTCGACGACCCCTACTTGTATGGCGCTACCGTGGAGTTGTTGGATGACGGAACAGCGTTCGACTCGACTGAACTTCATGTCGGGATCCGAACCCTGGACCTGGACCCACGACGAGGCCTGCGTATCAACGGCGCGCCTGTGAAGTTGCGCGGCGCGTGCATACATCACGACAACGGCCTGCTTGGCACCGCGGCTTTCGCCGATGCCGAGTTCCGTAAGATCCGACTCCTCAAAGAGGCGGGGTTCAACGCGATCCGGAGCTCGCATAATCCCGTAAGCGAAGCAATGCTCGACGCATGCGACGCACTGGGAATGATCGTGATGGACGAGTCCTTCGATGTTTGGACCGTACAGAAGTCGTCCTTCGACTACTCGATCGCCTTCCCCGAGTGGTGGGAGCGCGATCTCGAAGCCATGGTCAGGCGCGACCGAACTCATCCGAGCGTGATGTTCTACTCGATTGGGAACGAGATTCCGGAAACCGGAGACGGGTTCGGGGCCGAACTCGGTCGCCGGATGTACGAGAAGGTGAAGTCGCTGGACCCTGATCGCTTCGTGACGAACGGAATCAACGGATTCGTCTCTGTCATCGACGACGTCGTAAGAATGATGCAATCAGGCACGTTCGGAAACGAGACAGGTGAACAGGGCACTGGCTTCGGCGGAGTCAACGATGCGATGAGTGCTGAAGACACCATGGACGGCATGAACCAGCTCAGCCGTTCGCCACTCGTGACCGCTCGAACTGCCGAGTCGTTCGGCATCCTAGACGTGGCCGGTATGAACTATGGGGACGCCCGCTACGACCTCGACGCGCAAGAGCGCCCTCGACGCATCATCGTCGGCAGCGAGACCTACCCTGCTCGAATCGCCCACAACTGGCCCCTGGTACAGCGGCATGCCAACGTCATCGGAGACTTCACCTGGACCGGATGGGACTACATCGGTGAAGTCGGCATCGGACGCCCCCGGTACCAAGGCGAGTCTCTCGAACTCGAGGCACCGTTCCCATGGCTTCTCGCATGGTGCGGTGACTTCGATATCACTGGGTTCCGTCGCCCAGCGTCCTATTTCCGCGAGATCGTGTTCGGTTTGAGGGCGGCGCCGTACATCGCTGTCCGCAGCCCCGAGTCCATCGGCCTCAGCCAGATTACGGGCGGCTGGGCTTGGTCGGACAGTCAAGGCTCCTGGGACTGGGGCGTTGAGACGGGTAGCCCGATCGTGACCGAGGTCTACTCTGCCGACGATGAAGTCGAACTGCTCCTGAACGGCCAGACTCTCGGCCGCCGCCCGGCGGGCCCGAACCATCGATTCACCGCCCTTTTCAATGTCGCATATGAGCCCGGCGAGCTTGTTGCTGTCGGATGGTCGGGAGGGACCGAAACCGGACGCACCACGCTGCGATCGCGGTTCGGGAACACCCGGTTACGCCTTAGCCCAGAGGTCCGTTCGCTTCGACTGAACTCGGGGAGCCTGGTCTATCTCCCCATCGAACTCGTCGACGAAGCGGAAACGCTGATCGCTTCAGACGAACGCAGCGTAACGGTCATGGTCGAAGGTGCCGGCGTCCTGCAGGCGCTCGGGAGTGCTCGACCAGATAATCCCGAGCCGTTCGGTGAGTCCACCCATCGCGCGTTTCGCGGACGCCTCCTGGCCATCATCCGTCCAACACGCGAGGGGACTATTCGCGTGTCCGCATCCGCAGGCGATCTTGCCCTCGCGAAGGTCGAAATCGAGGTCGTCCCTTGATCGAGTCCCTCCCGATTATCCCGAGACCGGCCGACCTCTCCGTCAATAGGGGTGAGCTAGCAATCGATGCAATCAGTTGCATCACTTTCAATCATCCTTCTGCATTCACCGTCGCCACACGGTTCCGCGATGATCTCCAGAGATGGGCAGGGATCGACCTGAGCCGGCCGAGCGCAACACCCAACTCCGAGATCGGTGTCCGGATCGAGTTGCAGAGCGAGGGCGACCGCACTGGGTTGTCCCCTGAGTCGGTGAGCGCGGATGGCGCCTACGCACTCACTATCGATGGCTCTGGCGTTCTCGTGACGTCGGACTCTGCCGAGGGCCTTCATCGAGGCCTGACCACGATTGTGCAGCTCTTCGCGACGCTGGGTCGCACCATTCCTCACCTTCAGGTGGTGGACGCAGCACGGTATGGATGGCGCGGACTCTCGCTGGACACCGCACGTTCGTTCGTTCCGGTCGACGAGATCCGCAGCATCATCGATGTCCTCTCCCTGTACAAGGTCAACGTTCTCCACCTGCATCTGAGCGACAACGAAGGCTGGCGGCTTGAAATGCCCGGATGGCCACGTCTCACCGGCACGGGCTCGTCTTACTACACGGCCTCTGACCTGGCCGAATTGAGTCGCTACGCCGCCGATCGTTTCATTACCGTTATCCCAGAGATCGACCTGCCTGGGCACGTCGGAGCTGCCATCCGCGCCTATCCTGAACTGAACAGGCTTGCGGTATCGGAGCTTGATCGCCCCTTCCCACGAGCGAATCTGGATCCCGCCTCTGCAACGGCGTGGAGGTTCGTTGACGACATTGTGGAGGCTTTGGCGTCCGTCACTGCCGGCCCTTACCTCCACGTCGGCGGCGATGAGGCTTTCGGAATGGACGATGCAGCGCACGTTTCCTTCGTGGAGCGGGTCCTCGAGCGCACCGTCGCCTGCGGAAAGATCCCGATCGGCTGGCAGGAGATCAGCCGCGCTCGTGTACAGCCCGGACAGCTCGTGCAGCATTGGATCGACTTCTCAAGCTCGGAAGAGATCGACGATCCGACGGATTCAACGGACACTCAGCCCGAGCTCGCGACCAGGATGCTCCCTCCCGACGTCCTGAGGGAGCTAACCCTGAACTTCAGCAAGGCGGCGGGAGATGCCCGGAATATCGAGCAGAAGGGTGTTCGCGTGGTGCTTTCCCCAACCGGACACGCCTATCTAGACCGCCCCCACCAGGATCGCTCCCTAGATCCCGGACAACGCTCTGAGGACTTCGGGATGCGACTCTATCCACCGACACCGCTGGGTGCCTACCTGGAATGGGATCCGGCGACGGTGACACCGACGATCCCCGCAGATCGGATAGTGGGCGTGGAGGCCGCGCTCTGGACTGAGCACGCCGATACGAGAGGGGCACGGGCCGCCCTGCTGCTTCCGAGGCTTCCTGCGGTTGCCGAGGTCGCCTGGTCCTCTGGCGTCTCGAGTTGGGAGGAGTATCGAGCGCGGCTGGCGCGACACAGCTTGATGTGGCAACGTGCGGACATCTCCTGGTATCAAGCGGATTCAGTTCCCTGGCAGTATCAGGAGACGGTCCCCCGCTAAGCCGACGATGCGAGCTCGAGTCGCGGGCCACGGCGGCGAACGGGCGGCTACGCGGCCCGGAGTGGTTGTCGACGCCGTCGATCGGCGCCTGAAAGCACGTCGTTGATCCTGCTGAATGAGCACCTCACGGTGTACGGCTGCGCGTCGCGGATGATGCGCTCGAAAGCATGATTCTGAATTTCGCGGCTTATCGATATTTTCGTGAGCCCAACATCAACCCAACGACTGGACGAAGAACGGGCGACAATGACCGAACCAGTGATCAGCGGCTTTCATCCAGATCCGACAATCTGCCGCGCCGGCGACTCCTATTACATCGCAACGTCGAGCTTTGAGTACTCCCCCGGCATACCCATTCACAGAAGCAACGACCTCGTCACATGGGAGCTGGTCGGCAACGCCCTCGACCGCCCCTCCCAGCTGCGACCTTCCCCTGGAACACCCAGCAGCGGCATCTACGCGCCAACACTCCGTCACCACAAAGGGCGGTTCTGGCTCGCGACCACGGACACTTCACGGCCATTCGATGGTCAGCTGATCGTCAACGCCGATCACGCCGAGGGTCCCTGGTCGGATCCCGTGTTCGTGCCGGGCGCAGTAGGGATCGATCCTGACCTCACTTGGGATGACGAAGGTACAGCTCATCTGTCCTGGAAGTCGTTTCATCCCGACCTGCTTGGAATCGCGTCCGCACCGATCGATCTGGCCTCTGGCGAGCTCTTAAGCGACCCGCTGATCCTCTGGGAGGGGACGGGGCTGCCGCACATCGAGGCCCCCCATCTCTACAAGGTTGGCAAATGGTGGTATCTTCTCGTGGCCGAGGGCGGAACCGAACGCGGACATGTTGCCAGCGTGGCGCGCTCACGATCGCTACGAGGACCTTATGAGGGCGCTCCAGGCAACCCGATCCTCACTCACCGAAGCACCAGCAGCTCGGTGCAGAACACGGGCCATGGTGACCTGATCCAAACCGTGACCGGAGAGTGGGCAATGGTCTATCTCGGCGTTCGCCCACGAGGGATCGGGCACGGCTTCCACGTCAACGGCCGAGAGACTTTCATCGCCGGCATCGACTGGCGAGACGGTTGGCCGGTCGTACGCGAGGATCGATTTCAGGTTCCCGCCCGGGACCACAGCTTCACGGACGGCTTCAGCGACGCTAGTCTCCATCCACGCTGGGTGGCGCCTGGCACTAGCCCCACGGCATTCAGCACGCCATGCCCCCAAGGACTCAATCTCGTGGCGACCCCCGGGCTGGAGTCGAGGCCCATCCTGTTGACGCGCGCGCTCGATCCGTCCTGGTCGGCAGAGTTTCGCCTCGATGTTTCTCGCGGGAGCGCAAGAGTCATCCTCAGGATCGACGACGAACACTGGTATGCGCTCACGATCGATGAGAAACACATCGAGGTTACACTTTGCGCCGGCCCGATCATCAGCGCTCCGGTACGGATGCCGTCGTCGACGCATGCGCCCCTCACGGTGAAGATGAGTGTGCACCAGCGACCGGCTCCGGAATGGGGTGCTCATCCCGAACCGGACCTGATCGGCTTCGCCCTGGTCAATGCAGATGGCACGGAACTACCTCTCGGCGAGTTCGACGGTCGTTACCTTTCGACGGAAGTTGCGGGGGGATTCACTGGCCGCATGTGGGGCGTCGAGATCCTGCATGGGAACGTCATCGTCGAATCGGTGAGCTACACGACCGGGTGATTCGACTTCGCGCCGCGGTGGTAGTTTGACGTGACTCGTCTGCCAACCGATGTGGGCGACTGAAGGGGGACCGATGTCAGGTCGAGAGGGGCCGCGCGGGCCATACGCGAAGACGGCAGCAACCCGCGATCGCATTCTTGAAGCCGCGGAGCTCGTGTTCGCAGAGTCAGGATTCCTTGCGGCGACGATGAAAGAGGTGGCCGCAAGGGCAGCGATCAGCGAGCGCGGACTGGTCCACCATTTTCCGTCAAAGTCGGAGCTCTTGACCGGCGTCCTCGAACGCCACGAGGAACGCACTGCCGCCGGCTTCCCCGAAACGGGCGACCTTGCCGCGCTTCAGGCCCTTGTCGATCAGCAGCGTTGGCTGGAGAACAGCCCCAACATGCTTGAGCTTCAAGCTGTCCTCATCGCTGAGTCGGTTTCGGCCGCGCACCCCGCGCACGATCACTTCACGGCGCGCTACAGCATGTTGCACGAGTACGTAGTCGCGGCATTCGAATCTGTCGCAGCACGAGGACTAGTCGATTCGTCGCTGTCGGTCGACGACCTTGCCGCGAGCTTCGTAGCGTTGTCAGATGGTTTGCATCTGCAGTGGCTCTTCGATCGGCGCAGGCCTCGACCTTCGGACGTGCTGCAGCGGTTTCTCGACTCAGTTGTCCAACCGCTCCGTCGTTGAGCGTGGCGGAGACCTGACACGGCCAACTAAGCGGTGCTCGTCACTCACACCGGACGTGTTTGTCTGTCAGCTCGTGAGCGCGTGGATACGCCATGACGCAATGTGTTCGACGCCCGGTCCGAGAACCACGAGTCCGGCACCCGAGTTGAACGCGTCAGGCGCGCACGTCATCGGTTCGACGGCGAGCCCGATCCGATGCGTCGAGGGATCCACGGGGGTGTCCGCTGTGTGGATCTGCACCCAGGGGCACGCCGCGTCCCAGGCGAGCGCGACGCCGCGGCCGTCTCCGGCGCGGACCTCGACCGTTGCGACGCCTCCGTTTCGCGCGAGGGAGGTGAACGCGTGATCGATGAAGGTCGCACCGATCCGCCGCGGCGTGCGGAAGTCCCATTCGGGGTGCGCATCGACGGGTTCGAGTGCGACAGGACTGAGCCGATCCGGGGTCACCGTGAGCACGGCGGAGGCCGGCAGGCGCAGGGTCCAGCCGTTGACCGGCTGCGCGCTGGTCGACATGTCGTCCGGTCCGGCCACCAGGTATGGATGCGGGCCCGTCCCCCAGGGCGCCGGTTCGGCACCGAGGTTGCGCCCGGTCACGACCTGCGTGAGTCCGTCGGCGCCCACCCGGTACTCCACCTCGACCTCGACACGGAACGGGTAGCCCGCCTGCGGTTCGATGGTCGTGGCGAGCACGACGCGATCCGGTTCCGCGACCCGGTCGGCGAAGTCGGTCCAGGCGACGAGCCCGTGCAGGGCGTGTCCGCGCTCCGGCTCGGTGAGCGGAAGCCGCTGCTCGACGCCGCCGAATGTGTAGCGCCCGTCGACGATGCGGTTCGGCCACGGCGCGAGCGTCGCCCCGCGATAGTTCGGACGCAGCTCGTCGGCGTCGAACGGCACCACGAGATCGCGGCCCTCGAACCGCAGCCGGCGCAGCGTCGCGCCGACCGAGGCGATATCGGCCTCGTAGCCGTGCGCGGCGATCCGGAGTTGACGCCCGGACCGCCGCGCCGCGGCCGGAGCGACGACTCGATCCGTCACCGTCACAGCCCCTGGGCGAGGCGGTAGTACGCCTGGTTCCAGCGCACCTGCTTCTGGAACTCGGGCAGGGTGGTGCCCTCGTCGATCACGAGGAGCTCGATCTCGGCCATCTCGGCGAAGTCGCGGAACGCGTCGATGCCGACGGCGGTGGACATCACGGTGTGGTGCGCGGCGCCGGCGGTCAGCCATGCGGCGGCCGAGGTCGTGAAGTCGGGCTGCGGTTTCCACACGGCGCGGCCGACGGGCAGGTTCGGCAGCGCCTGGCGTGGTGGGACGTTCTCGACGACGTTCGCGGTGAGGCGGAACCGGTCGCGCATGTCGCTGAGTGCGACGACGACGGCGGGTCCGGGATCCGCGGTGAAGACAAGACGTACTGGATCGTCCTTGCCGCCGATCCCGAGCGGGTGGACCTCGAGCGTGGGCTTCAGCGTGGTGAGAGACGGAGAGACCTCGAGCATGTGCGCCCCGAGGATGAGCTCGTCGCCAGGGGTCATGTCATAGGTGTAGTCCTCCATGAGGCTCGCGCCGCCCGGCAGCCCCGCTCCCATGACGTTCGCGACGCGCACCAGCAGCGCGGTCTTCCAGTCGCCCTCAGCACCGAAACCATAGCCCTCGGCCATGAGGCGCTGGACTGCGAGGCCGGGCAGCTGCTTCAGCGCGCCGAGATCCTCGAATGAGGTGGTGAAGGCGCCGAAGCCGCCCTCCTCGAGGAATGAGCGCAGACCCAGCTCGATGGCCGCGCCATCGCGCAGGGACGGGTGCCGCTCGCCACCGCGCCGCAGCTCGGGGACGACCTCGTAGAGCTCCTCGTACTCGGCGACGAGCGCATCGACGTCGGGCTCCTCAACCGCGTCGACGGCGGCGGCGAGCTCGCTCACGCCCCACGTGTTCACCTGCACGCCGAAGCGCAGCTCGGCCTCGGTCTTGTCTCCCTCGGTCACCGCCACGAAACGCATGTTGTCGCCGAAGCGCGCAAGCCTCAGATCGCGCGACGCGGCCAAGCCCGCCGCCGCGCGCTGCCAGGTGCCGAGCTCGCGCCGGACGCGCGGGTCGGAGGCGTGGCCCACGATCGTCTTGCGCGGCACGCCGAGCCTGGTCTGGATGTAGCCGAACTCACGGTCGCCGTGCGCGGCCTGGTTCAGGTTCATGAAGTCGAAGTCGATGTCGGCCCACGGCAGTTCCACGTTCGCCTGCGTATGCAGGTGGGCGAGCGGCTTCTGCAGCGCGTCCAGACCCGCGATCCACATCTTCGCCGGACTGAACGTGTGCATCCAGGCGACCAGACCGATGACACGGTCGTCGGCGTTGGCCTCGAGCGCGGTGCGCTTGATCGCCGCCGCATTCGTGAGCACCGGCTTCCACACGATCCGCACCGGCACGTCGCCGGCCTCATCGAGGATCCGGGCGATCTGTCGCGACTGCTCGGCGACCTGCGCGAGGGTCTCAGGACCATAGAGATGCTGGCTTCCGGTGAGGAACCAGACCTCGTAGCCGTCAAGCGAGGTGGTGAGCGGGGTGCGGGTCATCGGAGTCTTCCGTTCGGAGCAGTGGTCGGGTGGACCCGCGATCGCAGGGATGCGAGTCCGGTCAGGTTCAGAGGGCGGCGACGGCAGCGGCCTCGATGGCGAGGCCGGCCCGGTAGCGATGGAGGTAGGCCGAGAATCCCGCGACATCGGCGGGATCCGGATCCGCGACGATGAGGGCGGCCGACGCGAACACGGATCGATCGAGGTATTCCCCGAGGCTCACGTCGCCCGCGTGCGCGAGGTAGGAGGCGAGCACCGCGATCCCCCACGCTCCCCCTTCGGACGCCGCTTCGCCCACGGCGACCGGCGCACCCAACGCTGCCGCGAGGAAACGCTGCGCGATACCCGCCGTGCGGAACAGGCCGCCGTGCGCGTACATGCGGTCGAGCTCCACGCCCTCACCGGTGAGTGTCTGCATGCCGAGCGCGAGCGTGCCGAACACCCCGTAGAGCTGGGAGCGCATGAGGTTCGCGAGCGTGAAGTCGCTGGCCGGTGCACGCACGAGCAGCGGCCTCCCCTCGGTGAGCCCCGCGATGGGCTCTCCGGCGAGGTGGTTGTACACGAGCAGGCCACCCGCGTCGGCCTCACCCGTGAGCGCCTCGCGGAAGAGAGCCCCGAACGCGGTGTCGTCGCCGACGGGCGCGCCGACCGCCGCGGCGAAGCGGGTGAACAGCCCGGCCCAGGCCGCCAGCTCGCTCGCGCCGTTGTTGCAGTGCACCATCGCGACGGAGTCGCCGGAGGGCGTGGTGACGAGGTCGATCTCGTGATGCGCCCCGCCGAGCGGCCGTTCGAGCACGACCATCGCGAAGATGCTCGTGCCGGCGCTGACGTTTCCGGTGCGAGGGGCGACCGCGTTCGTGGCGACCATGCCGGTGCCCGCGTCCCCCTCGGGCGGGCAGAGCGGGATCCCGGCGCCGAGCGCCCCGGACGGGTCCAGCAGCCGTGCGCCCGCCGCGGTGAGCGCGCCCGCCGCCGCTCCCGCCGGGAGCACCACCGGGAGCAGGTCCGTCAGCGGAGACGGCAGCCGGCCCGCGACGAGCTCGTCGTAGGACGCGACCCGTGCCGCGTCGTAGTCGCCGGTCGCGGAATCGATCGGGAACATGCCCGAGGCATCGCCGACGCCGAGCACTCGCACGCCGGTGAGCTTCTCGTGCACGTACCCGGCCAGGGTGTTCACGCTCGCGATCCGCGGCACGTGCTCCTCACCGTCGATGACGGCCTGGTGCAGGTGCGCAATCGACCAGCGCAGCGGGATGTTCACGCCAAACAGCTCGGTAAGCTCGGCCGCGGCGACGGCGGTGTTCGTGTTGCGCCAGGTGCGGAACGGCACGAGCAGCTCGCCCGCCGCGTCGAAGGCGAGGTAGCCGTGCATCATCGCCGAGATCCCGAGGGCGCCGAACGTCTCGGGGCGCACCCCGTAGCGATCGTGCGCATCGGCGACGAGCGCCGCATAGGCCTCCTGGAGACCGCCCCAGACCTCGTCCAGCCCATAAGTCCAGAGCCCGTCCTCGAGGCGGTTCTCCCAGGACGCGGATCCGGTCGCCAGCACGTGGGACGGATCGGATCCGATCAGGCACGCCTTGATGCGGGTGGAGCCGAGCTCGATGCCGAGGCTCGTGCGCCCGGTGAGGATGTCATCGCGGGCGGTGCTGGAGCTTCGTCGCAGCGTCATCGGCGGGCGTCCGCGCTCTGGCCGTACACGTTCTGGTACCGCCGGTAGAGACGGTCGATCGCCTCCTGCGGGATCGGGATGAGCGGCCCCGCCTCGCGGGCGAGGTGCACCGTGCGCGCCGCGTCCTCGACCATGACGGCGGCCTTGACCGCGTCCACGGCATCGACGCCGATCGTGAACGGGCCGTGGTTCTGCATGAGCACCGCACGGCTGCGGTGCCCACGCAGAGTCTGAACGATCCCCCGACCGATCGAATCGTCGCCGATGATAGCGAACGGGCCGACCGGGATCGGTCCGCCGAACTCGTCGGCCATCGCGGTGATCACGCAGGGGATCTCTTCACCGCGCGCGGCCCAGGCCACGGCGTAGTCGGAGTGGGTGTGCACGACACCGCCGACCTCGGGCATGTTCCGGTAGACGTACGCGTGCGCGGCGGTATCGCTGGACGGGGCGCGGTCACTGCCCGCCATGCCGGGGATCACGGCTCCGTCGAGGTCACATACGATCATGTTCTCGGGCGCAAGGTCGTCGTAGCCGACGCCGGAGGGCTTGATGACGAAGAGGTCGCGATCGCCCTCCGCCGAGACGCGCACCCGGCCCGACACATTGCCGCCGGTCCAAACGACGAGTCCGTAGCGGACGAGCTCGGCGTGGAGCCGGGCGACGTCGGCGCGCACCGCGGCGATCGCCTGCTCGATCTCTGGGGCGAAGGGGGCCATCCAGATCCTCTCGGGTTCCGCCCGAAGTTCATCTTGGGCGACTGTGACCGGTCACGGTAATTGTGACACCGATGAGGACAGGGCGTCAAGGCCCGATCGAATCCGCACAGATCAGACCAGGGGCGGCACCACGGAGTCGCGGACGACCAATACGGGCGCGATCGGATCCGTCACGCGCCGCGCCGCACCGCCATCGGATCCGGCTCGGCCCGAGGAATCGACGGCACCGGATCCGGAGATCACCTGCGCGACGGCGAGGCGTGCGACCTCTTCGAAGTCTTGGCGCACGGTCGTCAGCGGCGGCCAGGCGTACGCCGCATCCGGCACATCGTCAAAGCCCACGATGCTGATCTGCTCGGGAACGGCAACCCCGGCCGCCCGCAGGCCGCCGATTAGGCCGAGCGCCATCTGGTCGTTCGCCGCGAACACCGCAGTCACCCCCGAGGTGATGACGGCCGCCGCCGCCTCGTGCCCAGAGCGCGGACTCCAATCGCCTTCGAAGACCGCGCCTGCCGGCAGCCCGCGCTCCTCGAGCTCCTGCGCGAAGCCGGCTGCGCGGGCCACCGCCTCGAGCCAGTCTGCAGGGCCGGCCAGGTGCGCGATCCGCTCATGCCCGGCACTCGCGAGGACCTCAACTGCAAGGCGCGCGCCGGCCCGCTGGTCCACCGAGAAGTCCGCACGCTCTGCCGCGTGCAGGATCACGACCGGGGTCGTGATCCGCAGCGCGTCAAGCACGTCGAGCGTGCGGGCGTGTGGCGCGAACACGATCAGCCCGTCCACAGACTGCGCGCGCAGGTGCTCGATCGCCGCAGTGACCGACGCTTCGTCACCAGAATCGGCGAACGCCGCTGTGATCCAGTACCCCGCCGCCCGCGCCGACGCCTCAATCGCCGCCATGCTCCGCGACGGTCCATACTGCAGAGCATCCGAGGCGAGCACCCCGATCGTGCGCGTGCGGTGAGTGCCCAGCGCCCGCGCCGCGTTGTTCATGCGGTAACCGAGCTCCTCCATCGCCGCCACCACACGGGCATGCGTTTCGGGCGCGACGTCCGGATGATCGTTGAGCACACGAGACACGGTCTGCCGCGAAACTCCGGCCAGCGCCGCAACGTCCCGCACCCCCACGGCCCGCTGCAGCTTCGACTCACTCACGCCTGCGAGTGTACGTGGTGGTCATGGCGACGACGACGTCGCACGACGCCACGCCGTCTGGGATGCCGGTGCAGCTATCCTTGCCTGCAGATGCGGAGTGACGACGCACTGCCCGCCTGCGTTCGACATCCAAGCCCCGCAGCGCTCAGTATCCCGGCTGACCGAGAAGCTGCGCGAAGGCTAGCTCTGCGGCCCCCACCAGGAGCCTGTCCTCGGCGAGCGCCGCCGCAACGATGAGCACAGGAGCATCATCAGGTCGTATCGTGCCCGACGAGACGAGGGCGCTGAATTCATCTCGTCGCCCTGCAACCAGGTCAGCGAGGCCACCACCAAGAATCACCGCCGTCGGATCCAACACATTGATCGCGCTCGACACAGCGCCTGCGAAGACTCGAAGTTGACGCGATGCCTCACGCGCCCCACCCGCGGCGAGCAGTGCGGGGTTCACCTCATCTTCAAGCTTTCCGGACGCTGTGCGGCGATCGATAGCGTTCTCGAACGGGGCGATGAGATGCCCAAACTCGCCCGCGTAGCCTGTCGCCCCACGCAGGAGCTCACCCCTGACGATCACTCCGCCGCCGATACCCGACGGGCCGCCATTCAGATAGACGACGTCCTCGTGTCCAATACCTGCGCCAAACCTGTGTTCGGCGAGCGCCCCAAGGCTGGCGTCGTTGCCCACCTCGACCATCAGTCCCGCACGTTGCGCAATAAGGTCGGCGAACGGCACATCTCGCCACGAGAGGTGCGGAGCAAACATCACACGCCCGTCCTCAAGGCGCACAAGACCTGGCACGGCAACACCAATCCCGACCATGAGAGCGCCAGCAAGCGCACCAGCTTGCCATTCTGAAACGGTCCGGGCAATTGCATCCGCCGCTTGCTCTGGCGTGGGAACCGTCTGCATACCGATTGTGCGGCGCAGACGCACGGTGCCATCCAGCCCGATCGCCGCCATGCGAATCCCATCGACTTCCGGATTCGCCGCGATTGCGACAACCTCCGGTGACGCAGAGACGAGAGGAGATGGGCGCCCCGCTCGCTGCGTCAGCTCGGGAGCGCGCTCAAAGGCAAGTTGGGCATCTGCCAATGCGATAACGAGGGCGGCGACCGTGGAGCGATTCAGGCCAAGAGCGGTGGTGAGCTGTGCACGAGAGCGCGGGCCCTCGCGATGCAGAATCGTGAGCAGTCGTCGGGCATTGTCCGACTGAGAGATACCCAAGGCGCCACCAGACCAGACTTCACTCACCGTGCCCACGGCATCCAGTGTGCCAGGGGTTGCAAGATCTCGCGGAGCCAAATATGTTGTTTCCCGCAACTTATTATTCAGCTCTCCAAAGGCGGATCATCATGGCTCTCACTCCCACCCGCGAGGACAAGTTCTCGTTCGGTCTCTGGACCGTCGGCTACAACGGCGCGGATCCGTTCGGCGGCCCGACCCGCCCGGCGCTCGACGTCGTGCACGTCGTGGAGAAGCTCGCCGAGCTCGGCGCCTACGGCCTGACGTTCCACGACGACGACCTGTTCGCGTTCGGATCCACCGAGGCCGAGCGTCAGACGCAGATCGACCGTCTCAAGGGGGCCTTGGCCGACATCGGGCTGGTCGTTCCGATGGTGACGACGAACCTGTTCAGCGCCCCCGTCTTCAAGGACGGCGGTTTCACCTCGAACGACCGCGCCGTACGCCGATACGCGCTGCGCAAGGTGCTCCGCCAGCTCGACCTCGGCGCCGAGCTGGGCGCGAAGACGTTCGTCATGTGGGGCGGCAGGGAGGGGGCCGAGTACGACTCCGCGAAGGACATCCGGGCGGCGCTGGAGCGCTACCGCGAGGCCGTGAACCTCCTCGGCGACTACGTGACTGACAAGGGCTACGACATCCGCTTCGCGATCGAACCGAAGCCCAACGAACCTCGCGGCGACATCCTGCTACCGACGCTGGGCCACGCGCTCGCATTCATCGACTCGCTCGAGCGTCCCGAGCTCGTGGGCCTCAACCCCGAGGTCGGCCACGAGCAGATGGCGGGGCTCAACTTCGCCGCAGGGATCGCGCAGGCGCTGTACCACGGCAAGCTCTTCCACATCGACCTGAACGGCCAGCGCGGCATCAAGTACGACCAGGACCTCGTGTTCGGCCACGGCGACCTGCACAACGCCTTCGCCCTCGTCGACCTGCTCGAGAACGGCGGCCCCGGCGGCGTCCCGGCCTACGACGGCCCCCGCCATTTCGACTACAAGCCCAGCCGCACGGAGGACGAGACCGGCGTCTGGAACTCCGCCGCCGCGAACATGCGCACCTACCTGCTGCTCAAGGAGCGCGCCGCGGCCTTCCGCGCCGACCCCGAGGTGCAGGAGGCGCTGGCCGCTGCCCGCGTCGACGAGCTGTCCACCCCGACCCTCGGCTCCGGCGAGAGCTACGACGCGCTCCTCGCCGACCGCACCGCCTACGAGGACTTCGACGCAGACGCGTACTTCGGCGGCAAGGGCTTCGGCTTCGTGCGCCTGCAGCAGCTCGCCACTGAGCACCTCCTCGGCGCTCGCTGACCACAATCCCACCGCCGACGCCCCCTCTGAGCGTCGAGGCCCCCTCTCAACCGCGCTGCCCGGAGGGGGCCTCGACGCTGGAGAGGGGCCTCGACGCATCACACCGTAGTGAGAGGAAGACCCGCATGCCCCTCGTGATGGGCGTGGACTCGTCCACGCAGTCGTGCAAAGTCGTCATCGTCGACGCCGAGACAGGATCCGTCGTCCGCGCCGGACGCGCCGCGCATCCGGACGGCACGGCCGTCGATCCCGAGATGTGGTGGCACGCGCTGAACGAGGCCATCGCCGATGCGGGCGGGATCGACGACGTCGCGGCGTGGTCGATCGGCGGCCAGCAGCACGGCATGGTCGCGCTCGACGCGAACGGATCCGTCATCCGCGACGCGCTGCTGTGGAACGACACCCGCTCGGCGCAGGCCGCCCAGGATCTGATCGCCGAGTTCGGCGCGAGCGAGTTCGCCACCCGCACGGGCCTCGTCCCCGTCGCATCCTTCACCATCACGAAGCTGCGCTGGCTGCGCGACGCCGAACCCGGCAACGCCGTGCGCGTGGCAGCGGTCGCACTCCCGCACGACTGGCTGACCTGGCGCCTGCGGGGCTACGGACCCGAGAGCGGATCGCCGCGCGGCCCGGTCCTCGACGAGCTCGTCACCGATCGGTCCGACGCGAGCGGCACCGGCTACTGGAATCCGGCCGACGGCTCCTACGACCGCGAGCTGCTGATCGCCGCACTAGGCCACGATGCGATCCTGCCGCGCGTGCTCGGACCGGCCGAGTCGGTCGAGGACCCTGCCGGGCGTCGCGTCGCCCCTGGCGCAGGGGACAACGCGGCAGCGGCGCTCGGTCTGGGCGCAGAGCCGGGCGACGTCGTCGTGTCGATCGGAACCTCGGGCACGGTCTGCGCGATCAGCCGGGATCCGATCGTGGATCCCTCCGGCGCCGTGGCCGGATTCGCCGATGCGACGGGCCACTTCCTCCCCCTCGTCGCCACACTCAACGCCGCCCGCGTGCTCGATACCGCCGCCGCCCTCCTCGGCATCTCGCACGACGAGCTCAGCCGCCTCGCCCTGTCCGCCGCCCCTGGCGCCGGCGGACTGACCTTGCTGCCGTACTTCGAGGGCGAGCGCACCCCGAACCTCCCGGACGCCACCGCGACGCTGACCGGCATGACACTCGCGTCGACGACACGGCCGAACCTCGCTCGCGCCGCCGTCGAAGGCATGCTGCGCGGTCTCGGCGCGGGCCTCGACGCCCTCCGCGGCCTCGGCGTCCCCCTCGATCGCGCTCTGCTGATCGGCGGCGGCGCGCAGTCCGAGGCGGTCCGCCGGATCGCCCCGGAGATCCTCGGCGTGCCCGTCGTGATCCCCGATGCCGGCGAGTACGTCGCCCTCGGCGCCGCCCGTCAGGCCGCATCCGTCATCGCCGCAGGACCCGCCGATCCGATCCGGGGCTGAAGGACATGCCGCTGACCGATCTCCCTCTCGCGGAGCTCCTCTCTTTCCGCCCGGACGTCGCCGAGCCCGCCGACTTCGATGCGTTCTGGCGGGAGACCCTCGCCGAGTCCCGTGCCTTCGCCGCCGCCCCTGAGCTCTCGGCCGCGGTGACGCCGATCGACGAGCTCATCGTCGAGGACCTCCTGTTCTCCGGTTTCGGCGGAGAACGGATCCGGGGCTGGATCACGCGTCCACGCCGTTCGGGACGCCTCCCCGTCGTCATCGAGTACATCGGCTACGGCGGAGGCCGCGGCACGCCCGGCGAGCGCCTGCATTGGGCGGCCTCGGGCTACGTCCACGTGCTCATGGACACCCGCGGACAGGGCGCGGGCTGGGGTACGGGCGGCGACACCCCGGATCCGCACGGGTCCGACGGTGCGACTCCCGGATACATGACACGCGGCATCTCGCGTCGTGAGGACTAATACTACCGGCGGGTCTTCACCGACGCGGTCCTGCTCGTCGACGCCGTGCGCGCCCTCCCCTACGCGGACTCGTCGCGAATCGGCGTGACGGGCGGCAGCCAGGGCGGCGGAATCAGCATCGCGGCTGCCGCCCTGCACCCC
This sequence comes from Microbacterium sp. NPDC089698, assembly GCF_044749045.1. NCBI lineage: Bacteria > Bacillati > Actinomycetota > Actinomycetes > Micrococcales > Microbacteriaceae > Microbacterium > Microbacterium sp. NPDC089698. The sequence continues at coordinate 295,731 of NZ_JBIVHE010000005.1, read as the reverse complement.
GGCATCGCCGCAGCCATGCCCGACGTGCCATTCCTGTGCCACTTCCGCCGGTCGGTCGCGCTCACTCCCGAGAACCCGTTCCGCGAGATCGAACGCTACCTCTCGGTGCACCGCGATCGCGTCGACCGGGTTTTCCATACGCTGTCGTACTTCGACGGGGTCAACTTCGCCCGTCGGATCACGCAGCCCGCGTTGTTCTCCGTGGGGCTCATGGACGACATCGTGCTGCCGTCGAGCGTCTTCGCCGCCTACAACCACCTTGCGACGAAAGACGCGACGATCGAGGTCTACGAGTTCAACGGGCACGAGGGCGGCGGATTTGCCCACTGGCCGCGCCAGGCGGCTTGGCTCGCCGAGCGCCTGTAGTCAAGCTAAAGGAGCCGCGCCTTCCAGGTAGTCCACCGGTGTTCAAGGCGCGAGCCATAAACCCGTGATGGCGTCGACCAGACCCGTCGTGAAGACTTCCCAGGAGTGCCGCAAGGCAGAGGGCCGGCCTACAGCCAGCGCTTCCCCGCGTTCGACATAGCCGTACGTGATGAGCTGTCGTGACATCGCGTCCCTTTGTTCCCGCGCGGTCTGGGTTGGCAGCGCCCGCGACACCCAAGCCGTGGCCTAGTCAAGCCGGTAGATGCGGCGTGCGTTGCCAGCGGCGAGCTTCCTGAATACCTGGCGCGAACTGGAGTTCCAGGCGACGCTGAGCAGCTCGCGGGCGATGCATCTTCCCGCGAGCCCGCCGAGTCTGGCCATCGCGGTCTGCATCGCCGCCGCCGTCTCAGCGTCGATCGCCGGTGGTTCTGCGTCGGACGGCGTGGCAGCGGTATCGTCGGCGTTCTTCGGCCAGGCGGGGCTTGCCGGGAGGGAGCCGCGGCCGTCGACACAGCCACAGTCGCTGCCGAACATCAGCTTGTCCTGGTGACGTTCAAGAAACTGCGACGTGAATTCCGGGTCGCGCTTGAGCTGGATCAATGCGCTGGGCGCCCCGAGATCGCCATACATGTTCTCGTAGTCGCGCAACAGGCGATCCGAGATGCCCCCAACGGCGACCGCATCGAGCAGGTACTCTCCACCATCCCGATATCGAGCGTCGATCCCACCCCAGAAGTCCGGAGCATGACCAATGAACCGCGTATCGGGAAACTTCTTGAGCATGTTCTCGAGCCGACTGAATCCGCGGACGCCATAGACGGGTTGGCCCGGCACTGTGGACTCCTGGAAGTGCATCATGACTGGCACATCTAGCTCTGCGGCGAGCGCATATACCTGCTGCGATTGAGGACTATCCACCTCGGCGGGTCCCGTAGTTTCAGCGAAGCCCTTCCACGACTCACGTCTCAACCGGCGCAGGGTCGACATCTTCTCCGCAGTCACGTCGGATGTAGTCATGTCGAAGGCAGCTGAGACCGCCGTCTGATCCGTCGACGTTGCGGGAACGAGCTGGGCGCCGCGGGCCCAGCCCGCTATCCTCCCGGGATGTTGGGTACGAAGGCGGGCGAACCGCTTCTCGAAGTCGTCGAAAGCAAGTACAAGCGCGCTCGAAACTCCAGATCCATCGAGGTGAGCAATCAGCGCGTCATCGGTAGGACGTTCGTGGAGGTGGCAGTCGATGATGTGCTCACCTGCCCATGGAGTTTCTGTCTCTCCGGAGAAGTCGTTGCTGGTCACGCCATTTCCTTTGTTCTTGGATGAGAGAGGTCGATCACGCGCAGTGGCGCTGTGGTCGAGTTCGAGAAGTAGTGCGGTGGTGCTACCCAACGACGAGGGTTAGTCAGTCAGCGGCGAGCACTGTAACCCGCAGGCGATCGAGGTTGTGGATCAGCGTCCAGCGCTCTGCACGATCCCCGTCCCGCTGGGCTGTCGCGCGGACGACCGGGAAGTAGACTCCCGGCGCCTCAAACCGCACCACACGCTTGGACGTCACCGATGCGGCGATCTCAAAGCTCTCGTCGACGGCCCAGTTGTCATCGCCCTGAAGATTCCAATGCAGCCGGACTATCTGACCTGTTCCTTCGGGAACGTCAGCGGTGACAGTCACCTCGACTCCTTCCCCGACACGCGCGGTCACTGATGATGAACCCTCGATGGCAAGCCGCACGACAGGCTGGATGCCGCCGCGCGACGCGCGCCGCGCGGTGTCCACCACGGCGCCCTTGACAGTGTGCGCGGTCGTCGGTGCCGGCTCGACTCCGCTTTCCGCCCATGCCGCGATGTCGAGCAACGCCTGGTAAAAGATGCCGTCGTATTGAATGATCCGGAGTTGCTGCTCCGGAGAGACCGGGCCGTTGTTGTGCTCGGCGTTGTCTGTGAACCAGATGCGATAGTCCGCGTCGGGATTGGCCGCGCGTACGCGGCGTTCGTACCAGAGCGCATTCCACGGGAGCGCGCCCGCGTCCAACATGTTCTGGATGATGATCATCTTCGCGTGGATATCGCCGCTGAATGCCGCACCGCCGGACGTGCCCGTTGCCATAACCTCCGCGACATCGACCGGACGCCGGGGCTGTTGAAGTTCGCCGTCACGGTAATACTGTCGCCATCCGTCGAAGCCCTCCGAGCGGGGCGCCTGATATCGGAAGTAGGCCTGCAAGGCGAGAATCCAGCTGTTGTCGAGAACGACGGTGGCACCCGTGGCGAGCCCTGCCATGGGTACGTCGAGCGCGAAGACGCCGTCCTGCATCGGCTGTCCGCGCAGCGGGGTGCGCGAGCCGTCACGCTCGATCAGTTCGATCTCGACTCCCGGTTGCAGGAAAAAGCTCCGGTCGACATCCAGAACGATGGAGGCAGCGGTCTCGCCCTCCGCATCGTTGACCGCGATCACCGTTCCTGTGGCCTGACGCCGATGCGCACGGAAGAGCTCGCCGAGATCTGACGATTCGCTGCCGAGATAGCCCTCGCCCGTCCAGAAGTCGTCCATATACGTTGGGTCCATCGCACGTGCGCCGCCGCTCAGCATCCAGAGGACGCGCACGATCATGTCGCAGTCGAGACCTTCCCACGATCCGAGCGGAATCCCGTACTCGGTCAGTTCTCGCAGTACGGCGCATTGCGTCTCGTCGAGCACGTCCTCGGGCAGCTTCGCGCTGCCAGGCCGGATGGTGTCTCGCAACTGCTCCATCCGGTCACCGAATACGAGCCCCCCGAACGCGAGAGCTGCCATGTTGTTGACGACGCTAGATGGGATGGCTTGGACGAACGGAACGATGCCCTGCCAGACACCGCTCGTGTTCTCGAGAGCTCCCACCATCTGAAGTGAGCCCCCGCTGCCGCCCCAGTAGTAGCCGGCGATACCAGTACCCTCAACGCCGAGGTGTTCGGCAAGCAGTGCGCGTGCAAACTTGGCTGTAGCGGCATCGTGGCGATAGCCGGCGGCCCCCGTGGCCTGCACGACCGCAATCCCACGCGTTAGCGCAAACTCCGCGTGGGTCGTATCGGGGATCTCGCTCATCAGCGGGTAGCCGCACTGGAAGAAGCGGCCCGCCCACTTCGACGGGCTCGGCAGTAGGATCACGAAACGGGTATCGGTTCCTTCAAAGCGTCCGGCAATGCGGGTATGCGAGACCGGCTCGCTCTGAGAATCCCGCGATTCCACAATTGGACGGGAGTAGAGCTCGTCCACGCTGTCCGCATCGATCCAGATCGCAGTCTGTGGGCCGAAGGCTTCCCCGGTTCGTGGCCCCTCCTCCAGCATCTCCGACGGGGGCGCAGCGACTCCGCCGCTGTCATGTGATGAGTTCGCCATGGGGTGCTCCTCAACGAGTCGTGTCGCCTCATCGGCAGACGTGGTCTGGTGACATGACCATAGCCTACTTTTGGTGCCCTATGGTTTTGGGCCTCAAAATTGGCGAACTTCCGCGCACGCAATCGTCGGCGACGCTCTGGTAACTTGGCTTAGGTGAAGTTTGAGCACAACCGGCAGGGGGCGCGACCATGAGCGTCATGGACGCAAAGACGAAGCGTGGGCAGTACAGGTCTTCCACGCTCAGACGCCAGCAGATCCTCAGGACCGGGGTCCAGATCGTCGATGAGCAAGGGCCCGAAGCGCTCACCATTGCCGCAGTGGCGCGAGCGATCGGGGTACCGGATCAGACTGTCCAGTATCACTACTCGTCCCGCGACCACCTGCTGGTCGGAGTGGTCGAATCCCGCGAAGCAGATGATGCCGCCGGGCTGCGCGCGGCTCTTGACCCCGAGAAGGACCTGACTATCGAGGTGTTCCGCAACCTTCTGCTACCCGACCCGGCGGACAACTGGCTCCGACTGTACTCACTACTCGGCGGCCAGTCGACGGTACCAGGACATCCGGCTGCCGCCTTTTTCGCGCAGCGCACCCGCGCTGCACTGGCCGGTCTCGCCGAGATCATCACACGTCTTCAGTCCAGCGGCGAGGTGCACCCCGAGCTCGACGCTCAAGCTGCAGCCCGACAGGTACTCGGGTACGTGGAGGGTATGGTGCTGGCCTGGCTGCACCTGCGCGACTTCGACCTCCCCAACGAGTTATACCAGGGCGTGCGGCGCCTACTCGCGGTGAACTGGATGGACGCGGTTCGGCGCTTGAGCGAGCCCGGCCAGGGATTGTGAGCCGGCCTCTCAGATCTGCGCGAGAGCCTCTCGCATGACTGCGCGCGCTTGCATCGTTGGCGCCCCGGTCAGGGAATGGAACGCGGCTTTCAGTTCATCGGCAAGATCGAACGAGGAGTCAAGGGTCCACTGTGCCGTGAGTCCGTTCCATGTTGCCAGCATCTGACGAGCCACTGACTCCGCGTCCAGGTCAGGATGTGCCAGACCGAGACGTTGACGCCCAGCCACGAGTTCGGCAAGTGCCGCGACAGTCTCCTGCGAGTGTGCGCGGATGTACTCATGGGCCGGATGCTGCGCATCCAAGGCCTGCGCACTCAGCAAGTTGAACAGGCGTTGCCGATTCGGGTGCGTCATGTGAAATCGCACGATCCGATCGGGGATGAGGTCGAAACTTTCCGCGTAGCTCTTCGCACCGGCAGGCATCTCGGTCACGACTTCAGCATCGCTCAGAGCCAAAGCGGCCACCAGGATGTCATCGCGCGTCGCGAAGTGGTATGTGACGGCTCGTTCACTCATACCCACCACCGCAGCCACCGCGGCAGTGGTGAGCTTGTCGTGACCCACGGCATCGACGATCTCGAGGGCTGCTCGAGCGATCTGCTCCTTACGACGAGCGCTCTTCGCGTATGGTCCGCGCCGATCAGCTTCTTCCACCATGCCTCCACCCTCCCAAAATGTGCACCCACTGGCAATATTTCTCTCTGAATGCGACATCTACCTTTGATCAGCGACCGTGAAACGAATCAATATGACGCTTGACGCCACGAAGTTTGCGGTGGATAGTAGTTTTCCGTCCATATCCCCTTCTTGGAGCAATGATGCCCAAATCCCCTCGCCTGGCCTCCAGCGCGGACGACGTCGCACTGTCGACGGTCGATTCGGACCGACTCTCGTTGGGTAAGACCCTTGCGTGGTGCGCCCCCGGCATGTCGTACGTGGCGAACGTACTCATCCTCGGGTACATCACAATTTATGCGACCGATACCCTTCGGATCCCAGCCGCGATCGTGGGAACGCTACTGCTCGTCGCGAAGGTCTTGGACGCCTTCGGCACGTTGTTCGCCGGTTGGATCGTGGATCGCAGTCCCGTGACCCGACTGGGGAAGGCACGCCCGTACGATCTTGCCATCCTCGGCATGTGGCTGTTCACCGGCGTGTTGTTCTCGGCTACGGCGGATTGGAGTCTCTGGCTGCGCATCGGATGGCTGTTCATTGCGTTCGTTCTCAATACCGCGGTTTTCGGTCCGCTGTTCACCGGCGCGGGGCTTCTCTATATGGCGCGCGCGCTGCCCACTCGTCAGGTCTGGGCGAAGGCCTCGAGCCGTGGCGGACTACTCTCCGGCCTCACCGCGATCGTTGTCTCGACGGCCCTACCGGTCATGTTGGGAATGGCCGGTAAGTCCGGCAGCGGCTGGAGTGTCACGATCTGGATGTTCTCTGTCCCGTTTGCAGCCCTCGGGCTCATCCGGTTCTTCACCGTCAAAGAGAAGTACGAGACCGAGCGCCCCGACATGCCTAAGGTCACGCTTCGGGAGATCGTCTCCGCGCTCCGGTCGAACGGCTGGCTCTGGGTGATCATGGGCATTCAACTCTTTGCTGCGATCGTGGGCAATATCGGAGCTAGCGCATACTACTTCCGCTATCTCGTCGGCGATCTCTCACTCGCCGGCGCCCTCGCCCCACTAGGTCTCATCGTTCTTCCACTGCTGTTGCTCCTTCCCAGACTGATGCGACGCTTCACGGTCTCGCGGCTCGTGATGTACGGGATGATCTTGGGCACCATCGGATACCTCATCTACTTCGTCGCCAACGGAAACCTGGTCGTCCTTTTCATCGGCGGTGCGTTCGTCGGCATCGCGGCCGTGCCTCTCTCGTTTCTCCTTCCTCTCCTGCTACTCGATAGCTCGGCCATGAACGAAGCTCGCGGGCGGCGCCGACTGGAAAGCACGAACGGAGCACTGGCGAACTTCGCCCAGAATCTGGGAAGCGGCATCTCGTCTGGACTGGCTGGCTGGCTCTTGGGGCTAGCCGGATATGACGGTGCGCTCCACACGCAGCCGCCCTCGGCGCTGTTCGCGATCGCCGCCCTCATGGGGCTGATCCCAGCTGTCATCTCCGTGTTTGCGGTAATCCTCGCTCTGCTCTCCAACCGGTGGGAGAAGCAGATGCCCGACATTCGCGAGCAGCTGGCTGCACGGCATGCACAGGCGGAAGACCCGAACGATGGACCACAGCGGGACGCGGCACAAATCGGCACGAACACGATGGCGATCGTGACCGACACGACACGAGGGCCGATCCAAGAGGGCGGCACCATCATGGCGTTGAAGGCGAGTCGAGAGGCAGCCGATCAAGACGCGCGTGAGCGGGAAAGCCGGCCCTAGCGACCGGCCCGGGCAGGCCGTGCCACATCAAGCAGTGGCACGGTCTCGCGTCTCGCTGCGGCAAGCTCGCCACCCTCAACCGCGCCGCCGCGCCTCTCGACGCCGCAATCTCTGGACCGGCAATCGTCAGATTTTCCCTAGTCGACCGGTGTCCAAGGCGCGAGCCATAAACCCGTGATGGCGTCGACCAGACCCGTCGTGAAGACTTCCCAGGAGTGCCGCAGGGCAGCTGGACGGCCTACAGCCAGCGCTTCCTCGCGTTCGGCATAACCGTACGTGATGAGCTGTCGTGACATCGCGTCCCTTTGTTCCCGCACGGTCTGGGGCAGATCCGGTCGGCACTGATCCAAAGCTCGAAGCACGGAGAGCAACGCAGCGGGCGTGCTCCGCGCGTTCGGGCCGAACAATCCACGCAGTGCCGGATCGGCGACAAGTTGTGCGCTCAAGCGCGCGTACCAGGTCGGCGATCCCAAGGAAGCAAGATGGTCTGCTGTTGGCCGCACGAGGCAGTCCACCCACACGCGTACATCAGAGCTGTCGCCGGCGTCCGCCACCAAGATACCTCGTCGAGCTTCGACGTCTTCTTGATGCCGTTGAACGATCGCTTGAAGGAGATCGATCTTGGTGCCGAAGTGGTATCCGACAGCGGTGTTGTTCCCCTGTCCTGCGGCCTCGCTGATCTGCCTGTTCGATACGGCCCCGATGCCATGTTCCGCGTAGAGCCGCTCAGCAGCGTCAAGTATCGCTATGCGGGTCGTCTCGACCTTCTGCTCTCGCGTCAGTCGAGGGATTGCCATGTCGGCCACGCCATCGCTCCCTTGCCGTCTCGTCGGCCCACCCTATCGCGGTATCGCGCACATGATCCTTGATTCAGTCAATCGCTTGATTTATATTTGTCCTCTACCGAGAGGATCTTGATGACCGCCCCCTCCACAGACTCCATACCTCTGCCTGACCGCTTCATCGACCAGCGACCTGGTCCTGCAGGCCGCAGCACTCGCCTCGTCGCCGTGCTCGCCTTCGCCGGGATCGTCGTGTCCCTCATGCAGAGCCTGCTAATACCGCTGCTTCCAGAGCTGCCGAGACTGCTTTCGGCCCCACCGACAGACACAACATGGGCGGTGACCGCTACCCTCCTCGCAGGCGCTGTCGCGACACCCACCGTCGGGCGACTCGGCGACATGTTTGGCAAGAGGCGCATGCTGCTCATCAGCGTCGCTCTCCTCATCGCAGGCTCCGTCATAGGCGCTGTCAGCACCGCCCTGGTGCCGCTGATCATCGGCCGGGTGCTCCAAGGACTCGCCGCTGGAGTTATCCCGTTGGGAATCAGCATCATGCGCGACGAACTGCCCGTCGACAAGCTCGGTGGTGCGACCGCGACAATGAGCGCCTCCCTCGGCGTCGGCGGGGCCCTCGGTCTTCCCGCAGCTGCTCTCATCGCAGACTATGCAGATTGGCACGTGCTGTTCTGGGTATCGGCGGCGCTTGGGATCGTCGCGTTCGTAATGGTTGCCACGCTGGTTCCGGAGTCGCCGCTCCGCAGCGGAGGACGCTTCGACGTCGTCGGCGCTGTCGGAGTTTCTGGCGCGCTTGCATCTCTCTTGCTCGCGGTCTCCAAAGGATCCACCTGGGGGTGGAGTTCACCTCTTACGGTTGGCTTGCTGGTCGCGGCCGCTGCGCTCCTAGCTTTGTGGGTTGCTTGGGAACTCAAAAATCCTGCTCCTCTTGTAGATCTGCGGGTAACGGCCCGCCGGCAGGTGCTCCTAACGAATCTGGCTTCCTTGATCTTCGGGTTCGCTATGTTCGCGATGTCCCTCGTCCTTCCGCAGTTGCTCCAAGCCCCCACTACGACGGGGTACGGGCTCGGCCAGCCAATGTTGGTGGTCGGCTTGGTCATGGCGCCGTCCGGGCTTGTCATGATGGCGGTGGCGCCCCTGTCCGCAAGGATCTCCCGGGCCGCGGGCGCAAAGGTCTCACTCATGATTGGTGCCGCCATCGTCGCGGCCGGGTATGGCTTGAACATCATGTTCATGTCGGAGCTCTGGCACATTGTGCTCGTTTCGATGATCATCGGCGCAGGGATCGGCCTTGCATATGGCGCCATGCCTGCGCTGATCATGGCCGCCGTCCCCATGTCCGAGACTGCAGCAGCCAACAGCCTGAACACATTGATGCGATCGATCGGTACCTCGATCTCGAGCGCCGTCGCCGGCGTCATCCTCGCCCAGATGGTACTCACAGTCGGGCCGACTGTTGTTCCGACTCAGGACGCTTTCCGCATAGTGCTGGCGGCGAGCGCGGCGTCCGCCGTGGTCGCCTTGACCATCGCGGCGTTCCTCCCCCGGGCACGCTCGACCGCGCCGGCTCGGGCGTAGCCCTCCGAGCACACCTGACATCGAACGAAGGAACTCCCAATGCCTGATCTCGCCGACACCGAGATGACCGAAGTCGATCTCACTCAACTCCGCGCCAAGTACCGTCGAGAACGAGATCGTCGCATCCGCCCCGACGGTCTCCGTCAGTACACGACCGCGAACACGGCGTTCGGCTATTGGACGGCTGACCCGTACATCCATCGAAGCGCTCGCGCCCCCCGGAGCGACAACGTCGAAGTCTTGATCGTCGGCGGCGGTTTCGGCGGACTACTGACGGCCGCAAAACTCCGCGAGCGGGGATTCTCGGATGTCTGCATCGTGGAAGAAGGTGGTGACTTCGGCGGGACCTGGTACTGGAATCGATATCCAGGAATCCACTGCGACATCGAAGCGTCGGTGTACATGCCACTGCTCGAGGAGGTAGGTACCACTCCGACACGCCGGTATGCGCCGGGCGAGGAGATTCGCCAGCACGCGGTCGCGATCGCCCGGCACTACGACTTGTACGACGACGCGCTCTTCCACACCAGAGTTCAGGAACTGCGCTGGGATGACGACACGGAGAAGTGGCAGGTTCGCACTGATCAGGGGGATGTGTTGCATGCCCGCCACGTGGTCGTGTCGTCAGGCTCACTGTCCCAGCCGAAGCTCCCCTCCATCGAGGGCATCGATCGCTTCCAAGGCCATACCTTCCACACCAGTCGGTGGGACTACGAGTACACCGGAGGAGATCAGACAGGTGGGCTTACTCGGCTCGCGGACAAACGTGTGGCTGTCGTCGGCACAGGCGCAACTGGCATCCAGGTGATTCCCCATGTCGCAAGCGATGCCGCCCAGCTCTTCGTGTTCCAACGGACACCTTCGAGCGTCGACGAGCGTGCCAACTGCGACCTACCCGCGGAGTGGACCAAGAATCTCGCGCCGGGCTGGCAGCAGGAACGGATGGACAATTTTCTTGCAGTAGTCTCCGGCGAGGAAACGCGCGTAGACCTCATTCGAGACGGTTGGACATCTACGGCAGCTCTGCAACGGACCATGCTGACCGGGCACGTGGACGAGTCGCTGGCTCCCGGCGCCCGCGACCGAATGGTCGAGGTCGCTGATGCACGAAAGATGGCGCAGATTCGCGCGCGCGTTGATGAAGTCGTTCGTGATCCTGAGACAGCGGCGCGACTCAAGCCGTGGTACCGCTACATGTGCAAGCGCCCGACGTTCAGTGATCACTACCTACAGGCGTTTAACAGGCCAAACGTGACCCTTGTCGACACCGCTGACTTCGGAGGCATCACGGCCATGACCGAGACGGGAATCGTGGTCGGCGAAACCGAGTACGACGTGGACTGCGTCATCTTCGCGACCGGATTCGATACGGGCGTCTCAGGTGTTGTCTCCGGGACTTTGCCCGTGTTCGGGGTCAGTGGGATCCAGCTGCTCGATACTTGGTCAGCCGAGGGGCCCCGAACGCTGCACGGCTTCTATTCTCACGGATTCCCCAACTTGTACCACCTCGGATCACTTCAGAACGCCAACTCAGTCAACTTCGTACACCTACTGCAGGAGCAAGCAACGCATATCGCGGCGGTCCTCGATAGCGCCCGCAAACGAGGCGAGTCGCGGGTTGAACCTTCTACCGACGCAGAAGACGCGTGGCTGTCCATGCTGGAGGCCGTCGCGGTCAAGGACACAAACTTCTTGGCGGAATGCACACCTGGCTACTACAACGGTGAAGGTACCCGTAGCCAGGGAATGAAGAACTACGCGCCGGGCCCAGTTCGCTTCCACCGTCTGCTTCGGGAATGGCGCCAAACGTCCCTCGATGAGGTCTTTCCTAGTTCCGTGGTCGAGCCCTCTTGCCCAGGCGCCAGCTGAAGGAGCCGATGAGGTCGCTCGCACGCCTCCCAGATGTCGACGCCGAGAACTCCGATCGGACGCGCCAGCAGGCATCGCCCTTAGACATGCTTAGGCGCCTGGCGGCGGCGACATAATAGGTCAGCCCGGGTGGCACTGAACGAATCGGGATGCAGCAGAGTCGAGCCGTTCGGCGTCTGATACCGGCGGCAGACTTGCCGAGTTATCAGGAGGCATGAGGGATTCTCTCAAACAGATGCCCCTCAACGAAGCGCTGCTCCCGCTACGGAACTCACCGCCAGCGCGGCACCACAGCAGGTCCTGCCAAAGGCAGCTTTCCATGTCGGAGTCCCAGAAGCGAGGCGGTGTTTCACCGCCTCGAAGGCGATGCTCCGGACGAGCCGGGATGCCGCACTCCCCCTGGTCCTCGTGGACGTGCGCCGTGCCCGTCCGGTCGGCGAAGATCCGCCGGTCGTCCTCCTCGACGACGAGGCCGGACGACGCTCGCCGGCGAGCACCTCCACGCGCGCGGCCATCACCATGTCGCCTACCTGAGCGAGCCGCTACTCTCCCGGGACAACATCGCGGCCGGATAGCTCCGCATGCGCGACCTGTCCGAGCACGTCAGGATCACCCCGGTCGCACGGAGTTCCTCGGTGACGACGATGCCGACTACGGGCAGCGGTCGTAGATGTAGCCGGGTTCACCTCTGGGTAACAGGACGCGGTCTCGCAGGATGGCGAGTGCCGCGCGGTCGGGATCGGCGCACACGTCCGAGAAGTCGATGCCGGCGTCCTTGAGCGAGTCGGGGTACTCGATCTGGAGGACGTGGGTTCCGTAGGCCTGCGTGTATTCGCCGCACTCGTGGAATGCCGCGCACTCCTCGACGACGGCGAAGTCGAATCCGAGCTTGTCGTGACCGATGCGGGCGATCTCTGCGGCGTTCTTCTGTGCGATGGCGAGCCCCGCGCTGTGGGCTCTTTCGACGTAGGCACGAGCGAGCACCTGAGCGCCCTCAGGGTCGATCCGGTCGAATCGCGTCCACGTGTCGAGGTTGTCGATCTCGACGGCAGCAAACCCGGAGCGGGCACAGCCATCGATGAGCGGGCCGATCACTGCGAGGATCCCGTCGCGCTGATCGGCGGCGGAGGGGTCGAGGATGTACTCGTCCGGCCAAGCCGGATCGGTCTCAGGCTGGCCGTCCGCGTCGTGCAGGAGCAACGAGTCGCGGGTCGTGGTCCATGAGGAGGCCTCGCCGGGCTGAGTCTGGAAGCCGTTGACGTAGCAGATGCCGTATCCGGTCGAAGGCGCCGCCGCGGTCGCGTCGCGTGCGACGACGTCGGGCGCGTGCTCGCCGGAGTCCGACTGCACGAGGTCGTAAGCACCGCCGAGCTGATAGTCGAACACGCCCTGCGTGGGCGGAAGTCGCACCACGCCCGACGTCGTCGCAGCGGGCAGAGAATCCGCTGCATCTGCACCACATCCCGTGAGCGCGGCCACGATGGCGAACATGGCCAGAGCCGCCAACGATCGACGCATGAGGGTCTGCCTTCCGTGGGGGTAGAGAGCCCCAGCGAGGCCGCTGGTGCGCCCGTCCTAGGCTACGTCCAGTCCGCCGGGAACTCCGCCAGCAAGTTCGATGGCGGAGTGCACGCGCAAGACGTCAGCTCACCCGGGAGTACCTCGTCAGGCCGTTACGTGGATTCCTCGAGGACAGGCACAGCGGCGGGCGTCAGCGCTGTCGGTATGGCGCAGATCCCGTCGTCACAGTAGGTGGTCGTTGCGTCGGCCGATGTCGGGCTTGGGCCGGTCATGCGCGGCTTGCCTCGCCGAAGGCACGGAGGAATTGCTCGACGGGCTGTGCTCCCGAGAGCCCCCAGGTGTCGTTGATGACGTAGAACGGGACCCCACGGGCGCCGAGCTGCTGTGCACGGGCGATGTCTTCGGCGACTGCTGCCTCATGCCGCCTGCTGGTTAGCACATCTCTGGCGGTATCGGGATCGAGGCCGGCTTCGGCGCCGATTGCGAGGAGCTCGTCGAGGTGCCCGATGTGCCGACCTTCACCGAAGTACGCCTCGAACAGCCGCTGGGTGAGTTCCGGACGCCGGCCAAGCGTTCCCGCGTGATGGAGTAGCTGGAGCGCTTGCCAGGAGTTGGTCGGCTGGGTGCGGTCCGGGTCGTAAGGCAGGCCCTCGTCGGTGATCAGCTGCGCGAGCTGCGCTTTGATCTGTGCCATGCGCGCGGGGTCCATGCCGTGACTGCGGATGTGCTCGTCACGGTCGATGTCCACGGGAGCTTCCGGGGAGAGCTGGAACGAGTGGTGGACTACGTCGACGGGTGCCGGGTGCTGCTCGATCGCGGTTCGTAGTCGCGCGCTCGAGATGTAGCACCAGATGCATTGCACGTCGGACCAGACGTCGACGCGGACGGGGGTCATGGCGGTCATCGGTTGTTCTCCGTTCCGGGGAGCTTCTGCTCGGTGTCGTGGAAGATGAGTTCGGTGTTGAGGGTGATCGCGACGCGGGTGCCGTTCGCTGCCGCTTCGCTGACTTGCGTGGCTGGGTGGGCGACGTTCCCTGCCGCCCACACTCCCGGCACGTTCGTGTGACCGCTGGCGTCGACGACGACTGCCGTGCCCATCGGCGACTCGCTAGTTGTCAGGCCAAGTCCCTCTAGCCCATCCAGACGCGCCCTCGTGAAGGTGGGGACGACGAGTACGTCCAATGGCATTGTCGTGCCGTCCGCGAACCGCACGCCGGCGAGTCGATCGGCGACGACGTCGAGTCCGATCACCGTCCTGGTGTCCACGGTGATGTTCGCGGCGGCGAGTTTGGCGTGGTCGGCGTCGGGAAACTCGAGTCCTTGCGGCAGGAAGGTGACGTCGTCTGTCCACTGGCGGAACATCATTGCCTGCAGTGCCGACATCGGACCGGTTGCTAGCAACGCGATCCGCTGATCCCGGATCTCCCACCCGTGACAGTACGGGCAGTGGATCGCGTCGCGTCCCCACCGGTCGGCGAGGCCGGGAATCTCGGGCAGCAGGTCCCTGGTTCCGGTGGCGATCACGAGCTGGCGGGCGTGCAGGCGGTCGCCGGCATCGGTGACGACTCGGAACCCATTCTCGTCGGCGTAGGCTTCGACGACTCGCCCGTCCACGACGCGTGCACCATAGGAGCGGACTTCGCCGCGTCCGGTGCGTAGCAATTCGAGAGGGTTCACACCCTCCAGCCCGAGAAGCCCGTGAGCGCCATCGGCGAATGAGTTGCGTGGCTCTCCGTTGTCGATGACGACGACGCTCCGTCGGGCCCGAACGAGATTCAATGCGGCTGCGAGACCAGCGGACCCGCCGCCGACGACGGCGATTTCGACGTGTGCAGAGTTGTCTGTGCCGGTGGTCATGCTGCTATCTCGCTTCCGATGGTGTCGGTGGTGGGGGAAACGGCGGTCCGGGGCGTACGGAGGAACAATGCCAGCGCGATCCCAACGACGCTGATCGCAGCGCCGACGCCGAAGGCGGAAGCGACGCCCTCAGCGAGCGCCGGTGGCATCGTTGGCGCTCCGGCCGTGGCCGCCGTGGTGGCGACGGTGAGCAGTGTGATGAAAAGGGCGGTGCCGGCAGCGCCGGAGACCTGCTGCAGGGTGTTCACGATAGCGCTGGCGTGCGGGTAGAGGCGCGGCGGCACCGACCCGAGCGCGGTGGTCATCAGCGGTGTCATCATGAACGCTGCCCCGGCACTCATGAGCATGTGCATGGCGATCACAAGACCCGTTGGGGTGTCGACGCTGAGTCTGGAGAACGCGAACATTGCGCCGGATACGATCACCGCGCCGGGGAGGACGAGTGCGCGGGGCCCGACCCGGTCGTAGGCCATGCCAATGAAGGGGGCGAGCACGCCGGACAGCACGCCGCCTGGAAGAAGCATGAGACCCGCGATGTGCGCTGGCTCGCCAAGTACCTGCTGAATGTAGAGGGGCAGCAGAATCAAAGATCCGAACAGCGAGGTCGAGACCACGATGATGGTGATCGTCGAGATGGTGAACAGCCGTTCCCGGAACACGCGGACGTCGAGCAGCACACGGTCGGTGTTGCGGAGGGCGATCTGTCGCAGCACGAGCGCGGCCAGCGCGATGACGCCGACGGCGATGGGGATCAACAGGGGAACTCCGCCCTTGGATCCTGTCTGCTCGCCGACACTCGCAAGTCCGAATATCACGCTGGAGAAGCCGATGGCGGACAGTAGTACGGAGAGAGCGTCGAATCGCGCGGGCACCGTGGGAGTGACGTTGCGAAGCCAGATCGCTCCGGCCGCCACGGCGACAGCGGCGACGGGAAACACGAGGACGAAGATCCACTGCCATCCAAGTGAGGACACGATGACACCCGATACTGTCGGTCCGAGTGCGGGCGCGGCCGCCGTTACGACGGTGACCAGGCCCATCGTGCGTCCGCGTCTGTCGGGTGCGACGAGCTGCATCACGGTGGTGAACAACAGCGGGAGCATGATCGAGGTCCCCATTGCTTGAACGATCCGGGCGACGAGTAGTACCTCGAACGTCGGAGCGAAGGCCGCGATCGCCGCTCCCACGGCGAACAGACCCATCCCCGCGAAGAACGTGCCTCGCAGCGGGAAGCGTTGCAACAAGAAGCCCGTGATCGGGATGGACACCGCCATCGTCAGCATGAACGCGGTGGTGAGCCATTGTGCTGACGCAGCGGAGACTTCGAAGGCATCCATGATGTGTGGGATCGCGACCCCCATGGAGGTCTCGCTGAGGACGACGACGAACGCCGAGATGAGAAGCAGGGCTATGGCGGGTCCGGTGCGGAACCTGACGGTAGCGGCGTCCGTGTGCGCCGAGACGGTGATCATGAAGTCTCCTGGAACTAGGTATGCAGATGGTACTGAGTACCATCTAGGTACAGCGTGCTAACCTAGCATCATGACCTGGTATTCCACGACCACGTCGCCGCAACCCGACCTAAGGGAGCGGCGCCGCCTCGAGCTGGAGCGGCTCATCGCCTTCGCGGCGATCGACCTGTTCGAGCGGAACGGCATCGCCGCCACGACCGTGGAGGACATCGCCGCGGCCGCAGGAATCTCCCGGACGACGTTCTTCCGGCACTGCGCGACCAAGGAGTCCGCGGTGCTGATTGACGAAGCCGGACTCGAACGCGAACTCGTCGCCGCCGCCACCCTTGTGTCCGCGCACAGCGCACTGCGTGAGCTCGAGCAGGCATGGGAGGCGATGACATCGGGCGTCGAAGAAGACCCGGAAGGACTGGACCGGTTCCTGCGGGTCCGCCGCCTGATGCGCGACAACCCTTCCTTGCTCGCTGCCGGTCTGGAATGCGACGCCAGACTGACGCAGCACATAGCCGACGCGCTCGTCGAAGGCCCCGGTCTCGTGCCGCTGGATGCCGCTGCGGTTGCGGAAAGCTTCGCCCTCGGCATGCGGCTCAGCTTCGACGAACTGGTCCGGAAAGTCGACCGGAATCCGGGAGCACGCCCACCAGTGCTCAACGAGGTCTACGGTGACGTGCGAGCGGCGCTGCAGCGCGCAAACCGAGGAGCAGCGAAGTGAGTGGAGACTTCGATGAGGCGTACTGGGAAGCGCACTGGCAGAACGCCGCCAACCGTCGCCCTACGTCTCTGCCTGCCCACCCCGCATTGATGACCGAACTCGCGGGTCTGCAGCCTGGCGAGGCCTTCGAAGCCGGGTCCGGTGAAGGGGCCGAGGCGATATGGCTCACCGCTCACGGCTGGAATGTCACCGCCGCCGACATCTCCCCGGAAGCGATCACACGCGCCGAGAGGCGAGCAGGCGCAGACATCGTCTCCTGGATCGAAGCAGACCTGTCCACTTGGGAACCGCCCCGCCAGTACGACCTCGTCACCACGTTCTACGCCCACCCCGCAATGCCGCAGAACGCGTTCTACGAGCGTATCTCCCACTGGGTCGCACCCAGCGGGACCCTCCTCATCGTGGGACACCATCACGAGCACGGACACGCTCACGCGCACCACCAACAGGCCGTCACAGCACCAGACGAGATACGCGCCCTCCTCGCCCCCGACCACTGGGAAGTGCACACGGCCGAGATCCGCGAACGAGCCATTGGCCCCGAGAACGGGCACGGTACGACCCTCCGCGATGTCGTCGTCCGAGCACGACGAATCCACCACCGCTGACACGCCCGCCAAAGCGACGCTGCGCCGTTCAGATACGGCGCAGCCATTGGACCTCGACCGGCGTCATGCCGGTGAGCCCGATCCAACGAACACGAACCGCAAGTCTTCGTGGGCGATGCCCTTTCCGCTACCGCGCCATCCAACAGCCCCCAGCAATCAGCCGATCGGCTTCAGCAGGTCTGCCGGGTCGACGCCGAGACGTTCCGCGAGCTGTGCGAGCGTCTTGAGCGTGACGTTCTGTTCGGCGCGTTCGATGGATCCCACATATGCACGGTGCATGTCGACCTCGTGAGCGAGGCCCTCCTGTGACAAGCCGCGCTCGAGCCGGATGCGGTGAATGTGCACCGCTAAGCGGCGGAGAATCTCGTCGGAACCGGGCACATATCAACGCTCTCGGCTCCGTCCAACCGCGTCCACCGGTCATAGGCGTCATATGCTAGCGATCACTAGCAAGTGCAAACTTCTGATCGCATCCGGGGGGGGACCATGACTGAGACAGAGCACCAACGGAATATCCGAAAGACCTGGGAAGCTACAGAGCAGGCGGCCCGTGAAGCGGCACGAACCGCCGACTGGCAGCAACAGAGCGCCCTCCAGCAGCAGCGCACTGCCAGAGCCGCGGAAGAGGCGGCAGCCATGCAGAGGGAGGCGCGCGATCTCCAGGAGCAAGTTCTCCACGAGCAGCGTCACGCGACCTTCGCGATGTGGAGGCAGACGCCCGACGGGCAGGCATTCAACAATTGGACTGTGAACGCGCTGCAGCTCGTGGACGAGTACGACCGGAACACCTCGGACTTCGATGCCGCCTGGTCAGCTGCCCGTGAACGAGCCCAGGAAGCCATCACGGCCAGCGAGCGACAGCAACATGAGCGAGATGTATACGTACCGGGGCGTCCGCCGATGACTGGGCACCACGACACGACGCTGTACCTGGCCGGTACAGCACTCATCGCGGTCGCCGTCGTGATCCTCGTCATCATGGGCATCGGCGCCCTCTTCAACGGTGGTACGCCCTGGTTCGGACTCGAGTGGGTTCTCGTTCCGTTCGGTCTGGGATTGACCCTCCTCGTGTGCGGCAAAGTCGTGGCAGCCCGGCATCCAGAGTGGGCCGACGAGAGCCGAGCGACGATGCGAGCGCTCGAGGATTGGAAGAAAGCGAACGCGCACGCCAGGACAGCGTCAGCGGAAAGCCGCCTCGAACGCTTCGGATTCGACCCGCTGGCAGAGCCCGACAGGTCGCCTGCCCCGTGGACAACCGACCCTCATCCAGGGCCCTGGATGTATGGCTTCGTCCACGCGGCGATGACCGCGCTGCCTGCCGCCCATGAACTGCCTCCACTCCCCCATGCGACCGTCAGGGATCCCGACACCGAACCGGTTCCTGAGCTTCGCGACGAGCTCCGACGGATGTCGCGCGCGAGCTGAAGCGGTGTTGGTCGTGCCGACCACGGACGTGTCTGCCTGCCCCTTCACATCGGTGAGCGCGAGCGACTGAGCGGTAGCGCCGCCACGACCACTCGAGTTCGCCCGCTCGCGTCCATCGGCGGGGCCGCCGCCTGCCCGGCCCAGCGCGGCCCGGCAAAACAGGGCCTGGCCCAGCACCATGTGGGCCGGGTTTTGCCTTACTCTCGACTGGGGACACGACCCCGAAAAGGGGGTCTGTCCGGCGGCCCAGTTCCCCGGAACATACACGTAGGCAGAAAAAAGAGAATTGAGATTCGTGAAAAACACGCTAATCAATTCAAGTTCTCTATACGTATATACCTATTCCTACCTACCTACAGGGTGAACCCCCGACTTCCCAGTCGGGAGTAGGGCAAGACCCGGCCCAGCAGCGCCGGGCCGCGCTGGGCCGACCCTAGAAAACACTGGGATCGCAGCCGGGCCGGGCGCTGGGCCGGCTGGGCCACAGTTCATGAAGCACGCACGCGCGGCGTTCGGAGCCCCTAACACCCGGCTGCGGGACCCGTCGCAGTCCCCGGGCGAGGCGGTAGTGCGCCTGGTTCCATCGCACCTGCTCCCGGCCACACCCCTCGACATGCACGTAGAGCTCAGCTCTATGGCTGTTCGGTCGAAGTAAGGACCTGATGCCACGCTTCGCCAAGTGTCTGAACCTGGTCTTGCTCCTGCATCGCCCGTGTGTAGCGACTCATGAGCATGCGCCGCTGATCCTCCGTCGCACCGACATCGGCGAGGAACCTCGTGATCGAGATCGACGGGTGGAAGATCAGTAGTCTGGGCTCCTTCAGCTCCGGTGGCGCGAATGGGTTGGATGCGACTTGCTCGGCAACCTCGGGCCGTTGAGCGAGGACAGCGAGCACGTCCTGCGGCACGGATCGGTTGTTCGCGAGGGACTGCAGAACACGAAAGTCATCATCCGCCGCCAGAATGCGTGCGATGTCAGGCTCTAGATCGTCAGCACCGGCAAGCGTCCAACGATCCGGGATGCTCCCAGAGATAGCGACGTCCCTGCGGCCCGGCCCGTCTACTGGGGCCGGTGGATCGGTTCTGATCTGTCGTCCTTCAGACCTGTCGCTCATGAGAGGAAGATACAGCGCCATGCTCCTTGGGTGGGCTCCGTGCATGGTGCAGTCGGCCCAGTCCGCCACTCGGAGGCTCCGCCGTTCGGATTCAGCGAGTTGGGGCCCGGGTCTGTTACTCAAGACCGCGGCGAACCGATAGTCCGTCAGCGTGAGGTGCGGGCTCATCCAAAGGGTTGTGGTCGTCGACTGCCCCGGGCCGCCAACGAGCCCGGTGTCCTTGATCCGGAGCATCAGAGCGTAACGGAAGATCCGCAGCCCAGGAGTGTCCTCCATGTACGCGCTGGCGAGCTTCGTCGATGTCGTCTTGGCGTACACAACGACTTTCTTGCGCGTCAGCGGCTACGGTGAGCTCATCGCGAATCCGCAGCCTGTGCCGGCTCCGATACCGTGCTCGCTCACTCGACATGGCGCCGGTGGGCAACGCACAACGACGATCGCGAGCTGAACGCCCGTGGCTGGCCGGCCTACGAGCTTGCTTGCACGAGGGGGAAGGATCAGAGCCAGTCGTGTTCGCGGGCGTAGCGGGCGGCGTCGTGGCGGGTTGACGTCTGGGTCTTCTGCATGGCGTTCGAGAGATAGTTGCGGACGGTGCCATGCGCAAGGTGCAGTCGGCGTGCGATGTCGGTGACGGCATAGCCCTTGCCCGTCTCACGGAGCACGTCGAGTTCGCGTTCGGTCAGCGGGCAGTCGTCGGTCATTGCAAGGGCGGCGATGCCGGGGTCGATCCAGCGTTGCCCTCGCGCGACGGTTTGGATGATCTCGGCGATGAGTTCCGGGTCGGATGCTTTGCTGAGGAAGCCGAGCACTCCGGCTTTCAGCGCTCTGCGCAGAACACCGGGCCTGGCATGGCGGGTGAGGAGCACGATGATCTGATCCGGGTCGCCTTCGCGGATCTGAGCGACGGCTTGGAGACCGTCCATGGTGGGCATGTCGAGATCCATGACGACGACATCGGGCTGGTGTTCCCGGGTCAGCCGGACGGCTTCGACGCCGTTGGCGGCTTCCGCGACGACCGCGATGTTTCCGTTGAGCGGCAGGAGCGCGGCGAGAGCCGAACGGATGAGCTGCTCGTCGTCCGCCAAGAGGACGGTTACCGGTTGCGCACTCATCGGTCGTGCTCGCTCGTTGAGACGATCGGATCCGGCGCGGGGACCGTGGCCGTCGTGCGAAAAATGCCGGCCTCGCGAGCGACCTCTAGCGTTCCGCCGATCTCCTCCAGGCGGCTACGGAGGGTGCTCAGGCCGCCCAGCGAAGGAAGCGGTCCGGTCCCGGCGCCGTCGTTGACGATCTCGATGCGATGGCCGTCGATCGTGATCGTCGCGCGTGTACTGTTCGAGTGCCGAAGGATGTTCGTCGTTGTTTCGCGCAGGACTTGGGCGAGAAGCGTGCTTTCCAAGCCCTTCACCTGATCGAGCATTGCGAACGTCACGGCGATTCCGGCGGCCTCGAGAAGGTTCTTCGCGTTCTCCGCCTCCGCCGGGACGTTGAGGCGGCGCTGGGCGTGGACGAGATCCTGCGTGCGGGCGATGGTGTCGGCGATAAGGTGCTGGACCTCGTCGAGTTCCTTCTTCGCCGCGATCGGGTCGGCATCCGTGATCTGCTTCGCGAGCGCGGTCTTGAGCTTGATCACGTGGAGCGTGTGCCCTTGGATGTCGTGCAGATCGCTCGCGAAGCGGATGCGCTCCCGTGCGACGGCGAGCTCAGCCTCAGCCTGCTTCGCGCGCTCCAGCGCCAGGAGGATGCTGGAGTATCGCTCGACGAGGGCCATGACGGCGCAGACGAGCAGCGTCGTCGCGACGGGGATCAAGAGATAGTTCTCCGCGGCGAGAATCGTGAACGGCCGGCCGATGAAGACCAGCGAACCGAGCGCTGCCGCGACCACGGAGAGTCCAAGCGTCGCGATGAAGCGATGACGAGGCAGCCGGGTGACGATCATCGCGCCGCCCAAGGACAGGGCGAATACGCCCAGGGGGCTGCCGCCGAGCGCCGCGCTGAGTCCCCAGCTCGCACCAGAGAGAATCGCGACCAGAACGCTGCCGTCGGGAAGACCGTCGGGCGTCCACTGCCGGAGCAGGAGCAGAGGCGCGAACAGGCCCAGGGCAACGAGCACTCCATCCCACCACGAAGTGGCGGTCACGGCCACGGCCAGGGTCCCGATGGGGACGACCGCGACCGTGACCGTGAGGATCGTCACGTGCCGGATCCTCTGACGGGTTCCAGAACCCGTCAGAGGGCGGCCCTCCTGCGTCGACTGTTCGATTCCCCCATGCTAGGCGGCGTTCTCACGCTTCTTGATGGCGGACCCGAGCCCAGTAGCAGCAAGTGTGGCAACCACCTCGATGCCGAGGACGAGGAAACCGATCCAGTCGTGCTGGATGATGAACTCCTGCCAACCATCCGGCAGGAACCCGATGATGTTGGGGTTACTGCGGCTAAGAAGCAGGATGAACGCGCTGGGGACGCCGACGACGGCGACGGCGATGAGAATGCCTCTGAGAATCTTCATGCCTCGAGCATTGCCGTGACCGATCGGCGGCAGTAGTGACGCTGTGTCACATCCTTCTGTGACATGGCGGCTCTGACTCGGCCGCTCGAGAACCTGTGAGATGAGAGCATGAATCCCGTCATCAAGCTCGATCGGCTCTCCGTGCGCTACGGCCGCTTCCAAGCAGTGCGCGATGTCTCCCTGAACGTCTTACAAGGAGAGCTGTACGCCCTGCTCGGCGGAAACGGAGCCGGCAAGACCTCCACCCTCGAAACGATCGAGGGGCACCGCGCCGCCGACGGCGGTTCCGTTCGCGTGCTCGGAGAGGATCCCCGGCATCGTCGCGCGGTACGTCCGCGAACAGGGATCATGCTTCAGAATGGCGGATTCTCCCCCGAGCTGAGCGCCAGGGAGTCCGTCGAGCTTTTCGGCGCGCTCTCCGGCCGGAAGGACGACGCCTCGCGAGTCCTGGACGCCGTAGGCCTCGGCCATCGCGCCCGCACCCAAGTATCCCAGCTCTCCGGCGGCGAGCAACGACGTCTCGATTTCGCCACCGCAATCTGGGGAGCACCGGAGCTGATCATCCTCGATGAGCCCACGACCGGGCTCGATGTGAACGCCCGCGACGATCTCTGGTCCGTCGTGGACGAACTGCGGTCGGAGGGAACGACGTTCATGCTGACCACCCACTACCTCGAGGAAGCGCAGCAGCACGCGGACCGCATCGGCCTGATGCATGGTGGGCGACTGCGGTCGGAAGGAACCGTCCACGAGATCACGAGTGCACTCCCCGCACGCATCTCCTTCACCCTCGCCGCCGGAGACCCAGCCCCATCGGGAGCGGAGCAGACGCTCGACGGTGCGTTCGTCATCCGCACCACGCACTTGCAGACCACGCTGCACGGGCTACTGGGCTGGGCCTCCGACAACGACGTGGAACTGCACGCGTTGGAAGCCGGATCGCCTCGCCTGGACGATGTGCTCCGTTCGATCGCCGAAGAAGATACCGGCAGAGAAAAGGAGACACGATGACTTTCACGGTCGCTGCAAGCGAGTTGAAGCAGATCATTCGGAACAGGTCTGTGCTGGTCAGCGCGACCTTGATCCCACTCGGGACGAGCGCTCTGTTGATCTTCGGTCGTGACGCCTTTCGACACTTCCCCGCCGGGGTCGGTTTCGCGGTCGGATCGATGATGGTGTCGATATCGGTCCTCGGGCTCTACGTGACCGCAGTCACGACGCTCACGGCCAGGCGGCAGACGCTCTTCCTCAAGAGACTGCGGTCGACCGCGGCGAGCGACGCGAGCATCCTCGCCGGACTCGTCGCCCCGCCCGTGGCGATCAGCGCACTCCAACTGATCGTCGTGCTCGGTGTGCTGTCTGCCGTCTCGGCCGGCCCCGCCGACCCTCTCCTGCTCGTGATCTCAGGTGCGCTGCTGATCGCTCTTATGCTCGCCCTTGCCCTTGCGACAGCCGGAGTGACGCGGTCCCCTGAGCACGCACAAGTCACTACGCTGCCGCTGACTCTCGGGCCCATCGGGCTGGCGATGTGGATCGGTCTCACCAGCGCGGACTCCGCACCACTCGTCAAGGCACTCCTCCCCTCGGGCGCCTCGACCCAGCTCAGCATCAACGCGTGGAACGGTGGCACCGCGCTCGGAGAGAACCTCCTGCTGACCCTGCCGACACTCGGATGGATCGCGGCAGCGCTGATCATGGCGAAGATCACCTTCCATTGGGAACCGCGACGTTGACACACGCCATACGGGTCCCGCCGCGAGCCGCCGTCGAAAGCCCTGCGAGCGTCGTACGAGCCCGGTCCCTCACAGGCTTGAGTCGTGCAATGCCGGAACAGAACTGGAGACTGGCACTCGGGTGTGAAGTCAGGAGCGATACCTCGCGAGGCATCGATGCGCCTCACTCCTGCTCTTCGTGTAACAGGGCACTGTCGCCCCACGACACTGATACAGCTGGCTGATTCCGAATAGCCATGCAAGACAGCGTCTCTCTTGAGCCGCAAGGCGAACATCGTGTCGCCGAGATCGAGCTCCTCCAGAATGCGAAGCGCAGCAGTGCGAGCAGTCAGCTTGTTCCGCTCAGCGAGCGTCTTTCGAGGTTCGGAAGCCATGAAAGGCTCATGCGCGGTTCATGTGCCCCCTCGCCTTGCGCGGTCGACACCGCGCACTCCGGACGGGGCTCGTGTTCACCTCTTCCGGTATCGCGGGCATGACGGCCACACACGGGCTCCCGCGGGCGCAGGTACTCGTCCCGTTCGTGGAGCTTCGCTCCGATGGCAGCGCGCAAGGACAGTGCTGCGACACGCCATGCTCCTTGTCAGCATCGACGGACCACAGATCACCCGACCCTGCCCCTTACCCTCTTCCAAGTCTTCGGGTACCTGCTTTTCGTTCTGTCCGGGCTCCTCACCCTCCGAGTCCTCTTCGACGTCTTCCGCGCCCGCTAATGAGACTGATTCACGCAGAACTCAGGTTGAGCGTCCACTCCCCGCCCGCGCGCAGGCTCGCCCCCGGCCATAGCGCAAACGGTGGTGATCACTACTTCGTGATCGCATCCGCCGTACAGAGCTGCGCCCGACAATGATGACAACTGCTGCAGCCGACGCTGTGGCGCTGCGCGTCAGAAGACGCTTCGCATCATCCGATGTCAGCGGCCCTTTGGCGCTCCTGCTATTCCCCCTAGAAGGACCCTGGCGCCTTCGCGGCTCGATCCAGTGGTTTGGTGCGGACACTACCCCTAGCAGCCGCCCGCGCCAACCTGAAAGCAGCGCACACAGTGGGCTTCTCGGAGGCCACCCGGGATCAAGACAAGACCACGCAGCACGAGACCGGATTACACACAAGTCGGAACCCCACGAGGCACCAAGTCAGTGGCTCACCCGAGTCGATGTGAGCAACCAACAGTGTTCCAACAATGACGGCCGCGTTCGGTGCGAGCGGCGGTTGCAGGAGCTACTCACCACTCGAGGCAGGTCGGCGCCGACTGCAATCCGGCCGCAACACAGGGCGATCTTCCCCGCCAGCCGTGAGTCGTTCGACGCAAGTCCTCGCATCCTGTGTGCCCAGTTTGCTTAGACATAGCCCTTCCCGAGGAGCGCCGGCACGCGCACTGTGGACCTCGGCCGCTTCTTGCGCTGTAGTTTCACGGGAGCAGGTCGTGGCTTCGGTCCGTTCGGTGGAGCGGCGCGATTCTCAGAGGCCCCTCGAGCGTCCGCATCACGGCGCTGAGGTCGAGATGCATGGCGACCGCCAGCCTCGCGACAGTGAAAAGCCCGGGATCGACGGTGCGACCGTCCTCGATCGCCTGGATGCTGGATGCTGACACTCCTGATCGTCGGGAGAGTTCAGATCGCGAAATTTTTAGCACATCTTCCCGCTGATGCCTCAGTGCATCTTTTACGAGGCGCGAGCGATCTATCAAGGGAAACTGTGACTTGGGCGCCCGACCAACCATGAATCCGAATCTATCATTTCTTTATCCAAGAGACATACCACCGTGTGCTAACCTTGAGACATGGCTGGAAGGCATCTTCGCGACATGATCGCTGCATACGGCGAGCGTGACGACTTGAAGTTTCGCCGGGCTGCTCAGGCGATCATTCAAGAGGAAGAAGCCAAGCGCCACACGGTTCTTGCACGCGAGCTTCGTACAGTACTCGCCGCGAACGGTGGCATCGGCTCGAATGACGCCCCCCCGATGCCTGACCTGCCGACCGACCGGGACAGCTCGCTTCCTCTCGCACGCGTGTCGCAAGCAGACCGCTACCTTGGGGACCTAGTCCTCGCCGAGGACACCCGCGACGCTCTAGAGCGAGTCGTCAATGAGGTTCGCCACTGGCCAACACTTGACCGCGCGGGACTGCCGAGGCGGAATCGCATCCTCCTGTCGGGACCTCCAGGATGCGGGAAGACGTCAGCCGCAGCAGCCATCGCTCATGAGCTGAGTCGGCCCCTCGTGACAGCCCGCGTCGAAGGGCTCATCTCAAGCTACCTTGGCGAAACCGCCGCGAACCTGGCCAACTTGTTCGCTTTCGTCTCCACGGGCGCCTACGTGCTGTTCTTGGACGAGTTCGACAGCCTAGGAAAGATGCGAGAGGACACGTCAGACCACGGAGAGCTCCGCAGAGTCGTCAACGCCGTGTTGCAGCAGATCGATGCATACTCCGGGCCGTCATTGATCATCGCAGCAACAAACCACTCCCACGTTCTCGACTCTGCCCTATGGCGCCGATTCGATTCAGTCGTCGAACTCGGGCTCCCAACCGAAGGCCAGGTCACAGAACTCCTCACCCGTCGCCTTCTCGGAAACGGACTTGAACACGTCGCTTCGTTTGTTCCGCACCTTGCGGGACTGCCGCACGCCGCCACCGAGTTCTTCGCAGATTCCGCAAAACGTCATGCCCTGCTTGAAGATCGAACGCAGATCAAAGCCGCCGACATCGAGTTCGCCGCCAACGAGGTCACCAGCCGGCCCTGGAGCTAGTCGACACGGACTTTGAGTTCGCTATGCCTAGGCACCTCCGGTCGATATAGTCGCCTCGTGGCCGATCATCTGAAGCTGACAACGCTCGATCCGATGCGAAGCAAGCGCGTCAACGTC
Source organism: Microbacterium sp. NPDC089698 (assembly GCF_044749045.1). Classification (NCBI taxonomy): domain Bacteria; kingdom Bacillati; phylum Actinomycetota; class Actinomycetes; order Micrococcales; family Microbacteriaceae; genus Microbacterium; species Microbacterium sp. NPDC089698. The sequence goes on along the minus strand of NZ_JBIVHE010000005.1, from coordinate 268,713 downwards.
AATTTCGACCCCGGTGCACCCAAACCGGACCGTGGAGCACGAGCCACAACGCTCCGTGGCATCCTGGAAGGACTGGCATCCTCCCACCTCTTTCCTGCGCTTGGCGACGCCGGCGAGATCATCGAACCCGAGGAGTCCGAGTCAGGCATTAGTGAGCTCGTCCTCAAGTTCACGGGCACCCAGCCTTTCGACAACAGCGCCTTTAAGGGCCTTGGGCTCGTGCCTCTGGCAGTCACTGACGACAAGCGGTACTTCGCCCTAACCGATCATGATGCTCGGTCGGCCCTCGCCCGCCTCATTGGCCGCTACTCCCAACCCGAGGACTCACTCGACGGCATCGCCAAGAATCTCCAGAATGAGTTGGCGAAGGTCGATGGGATTGACCTCTATGGGAGAGAAGATCGACTCGCGCCCGGGCTTCAACCGCCCAGCAATGACGATGTTGTCGAGGTGGACGTCGCCCTGTGGCCAACCTCGCTGGAGCACCGGACAGGTCAGCAGCAGGGAACCGAACGCGTCGCACGGATCATCTCCCTCCTCGAGTCGCACACAGATCGTAACCCGCTCGTTCGACTGCTCGCGCACGACAGTCGAGACCCAGACAGGCTCACCGTTCACGTGGCCATAGACGCAATAGCGTTCGAAGAGCTCGCTGACCACCACCTGATCGAGAGAATCCGAGGTCCTCTTACTGCTCGGGTGACGCACGAGACCCTGCTGCAAACGCGGCTTCCCGCAGACCCGCTGCTTCCCGAGGGCGAACCGATCGGGATCATCGACGACCTAGTCGTCGATGCCAACCCCTGGCTCAGGGATGTCATCGTCGAGCAGAGAACTTTTCCCGACGAAGTGACATTGGGCGAGCACACCCGTCATGGCACTGAAGTGGCGAGTGTCGCCGCGTGGGGCGATGTCCGATCACTACTTGACCCAGAGTTCGATGGGCAGCCGTTCCCCCTTTATGTTGCCCGTGTCGCTCAGGCGAATGATCGATTCGAAGCGCAGATACACGGCGACACAGCGGATCAACTTTCGGCAGCATTGGACTGGTTGGCAGAGCATCGTGTGCGGATCGTCGTACTCGCCCTCGGAGAGACATATGCGGATCCGGGCCCGCTGACATCAGACCTGTCCGCGCTCATCGACACGAAAGCCCAGCAACATGGCATGGTCATCGTCACCAGCGCAGGAAACATCGAATACGAGCAGGTCGAGGATGTCAAGAGCTATCTTGATGCCCTCCGTGATGATTCAGCCCGCGTCGCTGCGCCGGGAACAGCAGCACTGTCAGTCACAGCAACGGCGATAGCTGAGGACGACACAATCGATCGCAGTCGAAACCCTCATGCAGTCGCATTGGCAAGAGCCGGCCACCACGCGCCCTATGCACGCACGGGCCCCGTCCGTGGCTCGAAAGCCGCGGGGCGTCAGAAGCCCGAGTTCTCCGCCAACGGAGGCAACTGGGCGATCGATACGGCGACCGACAACCTGGTGACCGACTCGGCGGAACTTGCTGTCACGACGTTGATCCCTCCGGTGAACGGGCGGCTCTTTGGCGCGTCGACGGGAACAAGTCTTGCAGCACCCCGGGTTGCCCATGAACTAGCGAAGATTGCGACGCGCTATCCGGACGCCAGCGCAAACCTGCTTCGCGCGCTCCTGGCACTCAGCGGGTCACGCAAGTACCGAAAGAAGGATCGGAAGACGCCGTTCCTCTCTTCTGCGTACGGTGTCCCCGCGGGAGACGATGTCCTCGAGAGCTCAGGGACCCGAGTGATCTTCACCTTTGAAGGCTCGATGTCCACGAATAGCCACGCTGTCTTGGAGATCCCGATTCCCGAACTGTTCGCCACAGGCAGTTCGGCACGCGAGATTTCGATCGCGCTCGCATTCGACCCTCCTGTGAGGCGAAGTCGCAAGGACTACATCGCCGGCAACATGGAGTTTGTTTTCGTTCAGCGCCAGGATCTAGCAGCCATCAAGGAGGCGTTCGCTCGGCAACCACGGAAGAGCGAACGGGACGAGAACCCGGATCTTGTCGTCATCAAAGCCATCTCTGGCCGCGCAATGGAACCGCCCAAGACGACCTTTCTCAGTGACACGCTCATGCGTCGGACCTACTACAGCCCAAGTGGCGGGTGGGACCCCAATGATGAGGACTACTTCCTCGTTATCACTCACGAGCACAGCCGTTGGACGGACCGTCAGAAGAAACAGTACACAGAGCAGTCCTTCGCGGTCGCGGTCGAGATCCGGGACCATGATCGTCTCGACATCGATCTGTACACGGAGGCCCAGGCACGACTGGTCGACCGTGCTCGCAGCCGAAACACCCGAAGCCAATGACTCACAAGCATCGCGACCTCAAGTGGGCTGAGACCGAGGCGGATGCAGGCCCCTGCGACGAGTCCATCCTTGCTGGAAACAGGTTCGAGGTCAGTGGCCTCGTTGCGAAGGCAGCGGTGATTGAGGGCCATTGCCCATATTGCCGCGGCGACGTACGGATCACGAAGCCGTTGCGCCTCCTTCCTGCTAGCGGGCAGAGCCCCACCGGACAGGCCATCTCGCGCCGCTCAATCGACGTGACCGTGAGATGCAGTTGCGCGCACCCTCATGAAGGATGTCCATCAGGCGAGGTCGGCTGCGGTCGATCCTGGGTTGCCACAGGAGTGAGATGAGCAAGTGGCGCTCGGGGGGCAGTAGGCCCGCAAATCAGGCTGAGATTGACGAGGCCGACGATCTCCGCGCGATTGCCCGAGCCCAGTTGCCGATCATCCGCGTCGCTGCAACAAACTGGCGAAATGGCGTGGGGCTTGGTGGGGTTCTCGCTCTGGTCATGACCTCAGCAACTGGCCCAGAAGCCCTGAAACAGCTGGGCGCGCAAGCGAAGTACGACACCGCCTGGCTACTGGGACTCGGTGCCCTAGTCACGTTCGTCTCGCTCGCACTCGCGATGTATGCGTCTTTTGGATGGCCTACACCTGCGAAGATCGGCACAACCGGCGGGCTTCGCGCCTGGGAGGCCAAGTCCGTGGTCATCGCGTCATGGTGCCTGACCGTCTCAATGATCCTCGCAGCAGCAGCGCTCGTTGTCCTTGGCGCTGGCGTAGCAGTAATGGTCTTCGGTGTGCCCTGGCCTTGGCCCTTCCCTGGTTGGGACGCTATCTAGTCGGATTTCCAGCGGCCGGAACTCCCGGTTGTGGTATCAGGCGGTAGCGCGGCTGACCGAACGCATGACAACACGCGACGGGGCACCGACCGAGTCTAAGGTTCACGAGGTCAGCGACTCATCCACGGGCAGAGCACGCCCTTCGCGACACGTGCGCCAACAGTTTGCGACTCGTTGCCCTCCGGATCGAGAACCGGCGTAACTCGACCGCGCCGTCGAAGTCTCATTAGTACAGGTCGCGTGTCATCGCGCCTCCCCGTCGAGCGCTGCATGCACCGTTCGAGCAGCGAGATGCCACGACCAGCAGAACTAGACCGGAGGAAGAAATGAGTAACTGGCCAAACTGGATGGGAGACCTGCCCACGTGGCTGACCACTCTCGCAATCGGGTTCGCAGCGCTCTCATACGTCGCGGATCGTCGAGGTCGGGCCGACGAGAAGGAACGTGAGTCAAAGGCTCAGGCGCGAAACCTCTCCGCCTGGGCGGTGACAGATGTCGAAGCCGACCCACGGGTGTACGGCGTGATCCTGGACAACGCATCGGACTCAACCTTTCACAACGTCAAGACCTGGGCGACGTTCCATAACAAGGCGACGCGGCGCCTGATCGAGCTCGTCATGCTCCCGCCCGGCCAGCACTTCGTATGGTTCGATCTAGGCGGCTCGAACGAGCTTCCTGCGAACGCGCGGACGAGGATCGATGAGCGCGATAGTGCCCGAGCAAGTCCAACCGTCAGACGCCGCACCTCAATGCCAGCTGCGTGCTCGCCACGGTCGTCAACCCGTTATTCATCGTCCCGCCGGACGACGATCCCGATCGCAATGGCAACCAGCATCCACAGGCAGCCGGCCAGGCTGGTGAAGACTGCAAGGCCGTACAAGCAGACGAAGATGATCGCTCGAAGATCATCTCGTACAGCGATCGCGAGCAGCGTTGGGAAATCAACGATGTGGAGGACCAAGAGCACGCCGATGGAACATGCTCCAAGGACCGCCAACACAAGCTTGAGCACGGGCCAGATGCGAACGTCTCGAGTCATGCTCTTTACATGCGCGGCGTCTGATGTCGAGTCGTTTCAAGGTTGAGCGTGAGGCCGCCAAGCAGGCGGCCCGTGGCGAGTCGTCACGAACCGCACGGGAAGTGCGTCCGCCGTACGCCGTAACCCCCAAGGATCTCAATAAAGCAATCGACAGGGCGGTAGCCGCGTTCTCGAAGGAGATGGAGGCACAGCGTAAGGCTACACCTAGCCCAAAACTCACTCGGGGCGAGAAGGTGATGCGTGGTGTAACCGTCGCTGCAGCCGTATTCAGCGCGCTCGCTCTCGCAGGCGTAGTCCAGGCGTATGTAGCAAACGAACGGGACAACTTGGCTACGTCGTTTACGTCGACCATCGCCCCATGCGCAAGCCTGAGCGGACAGCTACCAAACGTGAACGTTACGACAGCCAGCAACTTCATGGACCTTGTTGTCACGAATAGGGGACGGCAACCGATCACAATTGTCCAGGTCTCGGACGGCTCCAAAACGCCCCAGCGCTTCGTCACCTTCAAGCTGACAGATCCGAGTTCGTCCCAAGTTGACGTACCAGTCGAGATCGCGGTCGGGCAAGCCGTCGGGGTCCGGTTTCAGGTATCGGGCTCGGTTTTGCGCCTACCACTCAAAGCCATCACAAGCGATGGGCGCGAGGTGGAACTGCAGCCAGTCAACACCGAAGCCTCCAACCGCGAGCGCCCCGCTCCGGTCCAGGCCGTGTTCGAAAAGCTGCCCAGATGCGACGCCTCATCATCGAGCCCCACTGCGACAGCCAGATGACTCTGTATCCGAGAGGTCACGATTTTCTGTCGATCAGCGTCACAAGCTCGCCACCTGCAACCCAAAGCGAGCCATGTCGCATGCTCGTGATTGGCTCGGCAAGTCGAGGATCTCGGGGGATACATCGTGACATGGAAACCTTCGTTTTGGGCGAGGCTCTTCCGGCGAGCTGATAGCTGGGAGCTGGAGATTGATCGGATCTGGTTTCAGATTTCAATCCAGAGGACCACTCTCGCCGCTTCTGTCGAAGCGACACGACGCATGGAAGTCGAACGAGGGTGGCTGTGGACGACTGTCGTCATCGCAATCCCCGGCAATGGAGACGTCGAACTCTGCGGCATGCGTCACCGGGACTTTGACGAGCTTCGTCAACTGTCCGCGCTGGCAAACGCCGAGCTAGACCGGCTGAACCAACTCGGGCGTTGGTACGAGCAAGCGGGTGCGACGATACGTCTGTGGTGGGACGATGTGCGTGCTGACTGGATCGCCCCGCAGCATCGATGGATACCGCTTGAGACGCTTCGCGGGTGGCAGCATGCCAAGCCAGTTTTGGATCCGGGATTCCTTGTCGGAGCCTAGGAACCCCTCATTCAAGAGTTCCTAGCTCGGATCCCGCAGCCAACCCACGCCGTGATCAACGCCTGGCAGAACATGGACCTCGCTCGGGAAGTCGAGTCGCGCAACGAGTCATTTCTTGCGAGAGAACGTGGAGAACTCGCCGAGTACTTCAACACGGTCGAGAAGTCGCCGCTGACAGATGACCAGATCGACGCCGTCGTTCGCTACGACAACCGGGTCCGTGTGATCGCTGCAGCTGGCTCGAGTAAGACCTCGACGATGGTGGCGCGAGCCAGCTGCACGCTCAAGCGCGAGATCGCTCCGCCGACGCAGATCCTCATGCTGGCCTTCAACAAGAAAGCCGCTGCCGAACTCGACGAGCGAGCTCGCGCACGACTCGGCGAACAAGCTACCGGCATCACCGCGCGAACGTTCCATCGGTTCGGTCTTGACGTGACTGGCGCCGCAACAGGCAAGAAGCCCATGGTCGCGCCCGACGTCGCCGACGGGACGGGCCGACTCCGTGGGATCGTCGACGTATTGCGTGACACCGATGTTCAGTTCCGGCGCTGCTGGGATCTCTTCCGGCTTGTGTACGCAACCGAGCTTCCCACTCTCGGCGACGCTGAGGAGCACGAGGACTGGGACCGGAAAACGAAAAAGACCGGGTTCAGAACCCTGGCCGGCGAGATTGTGAATAGCAAGGAAGAACGCCTCCTTGCAAACTGGCTGTTCTATCAGGGCGTCCGCTACGAGTACGAGCGCCCCTACGAACACGACACCGCCGACTCCACCCACCGGCAATACTGTCCGGACTTCTACTACCCTGACATCGACACCTACCACGAGCGCTGGGCGATCGGCGCGAATGGTCAACCGCCGCCCCATTTCCAGGGCTATCCCGACGGCATGGTGTGGAAGAAGAAGACTCACGCTCGCCATGCAACGACCTTGCTCGAGACGACGTCGGCTTCAGTGCGCAACGGCACAGCTTTCGAGTACCTCGCTCGAGAGCTGACGAGCCGAGGAATCGTGCTGGACGAAAACCCGGTGAGCTCGCCGAGGATCTCACCGAACTCCCCGTCGTCGTCGCGCTCGGGCACACCGACAATGCTGGCCAGTTCGCGGACCGACAGAACAAGGCGCCGATAGAATCCTTGCGACCTCGGTCGGCAGGGGTTGCTAGCGCTCTACCTGATCACTGAGCGACTGGTGTCGGACTGTTGTGGTTCTGTTGAATCGTGCTGGAAGAAGCGGATGGGTTCGACGACGCCGTGGCGGAGCGCGCTCAGGTGACCGGCGCTCCCGTTTCAGACGCTCCTGAGTCCGACTCGCGTCTTCCGTCGGGAAGTCATGCCGCGGCAGTTGTCCCCCGCGACATGGCGCAACGTTGGTCATCGACGTTGGCAGGGTCCGTCTTCTCGAGGCTGCCATGGCTCGGAGCAGAGCAGCTGCATGCGTCGCTCCCAGCGAAGCTGTTCCAGAGCATCAAAGGTGCGGAGTCGCTGTTGTCGTATTCGAAAGGCGTCTCGGCAGCGATTGCCGCGTCTAACGAGATCGGCGGGCTCGGCCAAGCAACGGGTGCCGCATCGGTTCTGTCCGGGTTGATGCCTTCAACGAGGCTGTGGCAGTCGGCCGTCCTGGGTTCGCTGAGTACCCGCTGGGCAAACGTGCTTCCGCCCACGGGCGTGCTTGACTCGACGGGAGCCACATCCGCCCTGGCTACGTGGATGAGCGTGCAGTCGGAGCGGACTGTCATCGATGTACTAGGCGCATCGATGACAGTCAACGTCGGCGCGCAGGCTGCAGCGGTCGCTGCTGTCGAGCGTCTGTACACCGGACTGTTTAGTCAGTTGGACTGGGTTGCAGACCTCACCAGTGGCCTGAGACTCGCGCGCATCCACCTGCCACCGAACTGGCGTCTCGTCGATCTCGAGCCCAAAGACATCGAGGATCAGGTCCGCACCATCCTCGAGGAAGGCATCCCGCTAGCGTGGGTGCCGTCAGGCCGGGTTATAGAAAGTCTGCTGAATGCGGGCGATGCCGCCACGAGACGCCGCGTCATCGCAAGCAACCACAAAGGAATCCTGACAGGTTGTGAGGAGGTCCTTACTCGGATCGCCACCAAGCCGGCCCTGTTCTACGTGGACATGGCACGCAAAGCGATCCTCGCGCTCCGTGACGGTCATGTCGAGGCAGCACAGTCACTCGCCACGAACGTGCTGGATACGCTCGTGAACCAGCATTCAATGGACGCTCTCGGCGTTGCCCCCGGCGTCATGATGAACGCGAGCTCGTACGAGAAGTTCAAGAAGCGAAGCTGGAGGCTCACGCTTGCGGTGCACCCGGTCACGACGATCATGCGCGGCCGATTTACGGTTCACGATCGCCCCGGCGGCTACCGGCGCAACGCCACATCGCACGCGATCACCCGCCACCAGTACAACCGCATCAACGCTGTACTGGCGATCATGAACGCGACGTCGTTGCTGGCCTGCTTCGTGCGCGACACCCCGGCATTCGACCTAGATCGCCAGCCCCGCAAGTGACTCACCGGCGGGTCAACCGCGAGTGCGTGTCGACGTCAGGCTGCACCGTGGCACTCCCCAGCAGCCGGCGTACATGCGAGCGATGGCCCCATTGTGCCTCGGCTCGCCGCCCGGGCGATCATCTGTTTTCCGCGAGACCGGCGTGCAGGACTGGTGCCGCGCTTGAGGCTGGGGTCTTTGCGCGCCCTGAGCAAAACCAAGTCGGCAATCGAGTTGTCGATAGTTGGCGGCGGGTGCACGACCCTCGGATGGAGACAGCACGATGGACGATCGCTACTGGTCGACGCCTCGCGGGCTGCATGCCTCGCACCGCTACCGGCGTAGGACCTCACTTTTCGTCAGCACAGAGCTTCTACCTCCGAGCAAGCGAACGATGAGGGCAGTCAAAGCCCGTGCCCGAGCGAAACTCGAGGCGGCATTCGCGTCATCTGGCAAGTATTCGTACCTGTACCCGCGAGCTCGATGGCCGAAGCCTCGCGCGGCGATCGCCCTGGACATCGCACTGCACGGCGATCGCACGAACGCACCCCGCGTTGACACGATCTGCAAGTGGCTTCTCGATGAGCTCAACGGGCATGTGTACCGCGATGACCGCCAGGTGAAGCTGCTGTTCGCACACGCGGACAGAAAAGACCCCAAGGCAGAAGCAGCCAACTACGCATCGGAAACACGTAACTCTCGCTCTGAGTCGACAGTTGCTGATGACGGCTGGGCCATGCCCTCAAGCGACGCCGCGCCACGGGCCGATGCAGGCGAACCGGCGACGCAGCTCCCGACGCTGTACGTGCAAGCTCGAACACGCGCCAACGTGTTCGCAGCGATACGGGCCCTGTCCGAGCTGCCGCACACCATGGACCTGATCGACGACGATGACGACTACAAGTACTGGAATCCCTATGTTGCGACCTACCATGGCTCACGCAGAGACCTCGTCGAGTATCGGGAACGGTTGCAGGCAAGCCACCCTCCCGACCTGGAAGAGATCACCCGCGTCGAGCGCCAACTGGACTACCAGGACCAGGCATACGAGCAGCGCGTGGCGGACGTCCTCCTCTCCGCGCTCTTCACGCTGCTCCCTGTGCAGGGACAATACGTTTGGAGCCTCCTGCGCGACCGGCTGAGAGCCGCGCCATACGTCTTCGACCTCGGCGCACTGCCCGAAGCCGGCAGAAGCCACGCGTTCAAACAGAACCTCCGCCAGCTCCTAGACGAACGCCGAAACAGGTACCCGGAGCTGTTCCCCATGCGAGCCAAGAGCGGAATCTCCATGGTGGTCTTCGAAGGTGGCGACCACGGCAAAGATCTCGACAATCTCATCCGCACTGTCCTGCCAGATATCCTCGACGTTCTCCGTCCCCCGCGGACCGACCGACCAGGATGGGTCGCCACCGCGCCCGACATCGAATCAACCTACCCAGACATCCCCTTCATCGAGGTCGCTGCCATCCCAGCCAAAGACGCCGACCCGCCACCAGGAACCGTCGTCTTCGGCCTGTCAGGAGGCCATCGATACCAAAGCTGGTGGGCGAAGGCAGAGTCGGATCTGGAGAGACAACTCGAACACCTCATCGAGCGGGACTAGCAGTTCACTGCCAGGGCTGACGCCACGCTCACCCGCGCATTGGCCCATCGCGTGGCCCGGATGGTCGTCGTGCGAGCATCAGAACGTCGATGCCCGGCTACGCCGCAGCCTCTGTTCAGGCGCCGACGTTCGCCGGAGCCCTCGGGCGTTGACGCTGGGCCGCGAAGAACCATCCGACCAAGGCAAGTGGTACGAAAGCAGCAGTCAGCACGACCATAGACACCATCAGGAACACCGACCACGCACAACGCACCAATGCTCGCAAGGGCTGGAAGATCAGCCAGCGAGTGATCCCCTCCAGACCGAACCGACGAAGAACAAGGTGGAGGATTCCGCCTCCTGCCGCGACGGCGATGGCGATCCCTGAGGCCCTGGCGATCAGCCCCCACCAACTTGAAGCGACGCCAAAGATCGGCCCCTGCTGACAGGCGATAAGAAGCAGAATCCAGACCGTAGCCGCACCCCGAGATCCAAAGAAGTGGCCAGCTTCGTCGGCGAATTTGCCGGCTACCCAACCTCGTCCGAGCACGATCGCAGCAGTGATCCCGACCCACAGCACAGCCACCAGAAGGCAGACGACCTGCAGCTCGTGGGACTTCGCTGCGAGAAATGCTGGAGCGTCAACGGTCATCCACCGAGCTACCGCGGCAAGACCGATGAACTGGGCAAACCCTCCGAGGAGGGCGGACGGACGTTCTCCTTTGTCGATCGCGGTGACTACGAGGATCGCGGCGATGCTCGCGCAAGCCATCATCACGAGATCGCCCTCCTCGCGCAGCTTCTTCAACAAGTCCGTGGCATCGCTCAGAACACTCATCGCTCGCCCTCCGTCTGCAGCAGGTGTTGACTCGATGATTGCGGTCACGACCGCGACAACGCCACCTTCGTGCTCGGCGCGGCGCGAACGCCGCCAACTGCCGCAAGGACCACCGCTGTATTCCCATGCAGCGGTAACCGCGAAAAGGAGGCATCCGGCTGCCTCTCGATCACTCGCGAAGGAGGTCCCAGTTGACTCGCGTCCGGATATCTGCCTTGGATCGAGCAGCCACGCTGCCCTGATGATCTGATCTCACCGAGCATCCGGGCCACAGTCGTGGAATCCTCCCCTCCCTTGCTGCTCACGGTGCACCGCGGCTGCACGCCGCGCATGTGGTGGCCATGGATCTCTTCACCTTTACCGCTTCCCTATCCGAGCACGCCCGCGAGTAGGTTCGTATCGCTTGCCTCGAGCGAAACGTCACCCATCCGAAGCTCGCCGTTAGGCCCAGCGCACCCGAAGAGCTGTGCCTGGTCGTGACTCCTCAGAGGCATGCCAGCCTGCAGGACCTTCTGGATCTTGAGGAGGATCTGGAAGCCATCTTCGCGATCCCGATGACCGTCGTGTCCGCAAACTCGGTGAACGGCGTGCTCCTCGCGCAGGCGGCGGTCTCCCTGTGACCGACCAACCCCGCGAATCCCGAACGCAACGTTTCGCCGCCCGTACAAACAGCGCCCCAATCGAATCGCTGTCGACGACCCCAGCCGACCAGAAGCTAGCGAGGCAGCTGCGACAAATCGATGAGCTCTTCGACATCATCGAAGGCATCGCCTCTCAAGGGCCTGCTCGCTTCTTTCGGGACGACACGTACCTCCCTCAAGCCGCCTTCGGCACGCTCATCCAGTTAGGAGAGGTCGTCAAATCGCTCCCCTCGACGTACCGAGACGCACGCCCGTCTGTGAACTACCGCGCGATGATCAGGTTACGTGACAAGCTCGCACATGCTGATCCGTGGGACGTCGACTGGAACGTGTTGTGGGTGACGATCAGCAAGCGGATCCCTGCTGATCGAGGCACACACGACGCCGCCCTCCTCTCGGAGAGCGAGGTGTAGCCCCGACCCGCCGACATCCAGCCTCGGCCGCGGCGCAATGAAGTTCGCGTCCTGGTCGGGCGACGGCTCCGTGCGCCCATCCGGAAGAATCGCGATGACGCATCGATGAATCCGATCGCAATCGGACTCGGCTCGAGCGAGGGCCTCTCGGGCGCACGGTCGAAGCATGTTTCGGACCTGCTTGATGCTCGGTCCGCAGCGCGACATAGGTGCTTTGGCCGGTTGTGAACAGTGCCAGCGCTCCGACCAACGAGATTGCCCCCAGCCATGTGTTGAGGCCGGTGGACAGCGCGGGCTCGCTGAGATCCCACCAGTGGCGTTGAGTGGCGGTGTAGCCGATCGCCACTGGGATCCAGGCGATCAAGATTCCGCGCTGCACCTCGGTTCCTTTGACGTAGTCGGCCTTGTCTAGGCGAGAGAGCCGAAATGCCCTCACCTCGGCGATGATCGAGACCAAGATCATGGCCGCCGACACCGCGGCAAGCGGAGCCCAGTTACGTGGTCCCTTGCCGTCGAACTGAGCATCTGCTGCATAGGCGACGTACAACATGCACCACAGCATGTGCGGGAGAGCGTTGATATGCGGGAATCTGCCCCATGAGGGGCGGTACCGGAGTTGCAGGTACATCATTGTGGTACACACGCTTCCGCCAAGAGCAATCGCTGATGCGATCGCTAGCGCTAGCGGCGCAACCCAGAAAAGGAGCGGCAGTACGAGCAACAGGGCAGTGCTTGTCCCCATCGAGACTATGAACCCTCGGCGGGTTCGTGCCCTCATCTCTGGCGGCTCCGCGTTGGAAGCCTCCCGCGCTAGATCAGAAATCGTCCTGAAAGCCTGGGTCACGGATTTCGTCATGTTGCAAAGTGAAGTCGGCGCTACCGACACTCGCGCCGAGGGGCCTGCGCGAGGTTGACGGTTTGGTCTCGCTTCCGCCTGTCGACAATCCCCGTCGCACTCCGTGCTCGGCAGCCGGACTGGCGCCGCGCGTGGTTCCCGATGGCTCCATTCCCGGGAGATTGCGCGCATCGATTCGGTCGTCGTCCGATTGGTCACTCGTCAGGTCGGAACTCGATTTCCGTGTAGTCGCCCAATCGTTCCCTCACGATCAACGCAACCGCAGTCGGGACGAACAAACCGACCGTTACCCACCCGCTGGCGAACATCAGCGGTTCGCTGACCCGAATCATCGAGAGAACCACCGTCACAACCCCACACAGCAGGAACAGCGCGCCGGCAATCTGTGAGAACACCTGCAACTTGTATGCCGGGCCCTTCCACTGAATCGCTTTCTTGTACCGATTGATGTCACGTAGAGCGTGACCGTCGAGCGACCGGGCGAGCCGCGCCTCCTCCGACTGATCCGACGCGTCGTGAAGCCCAATCGAGTAGCGCTCCAGCAGCATGTCACGAAGTTCCAGGGAGGTCTGCGCACGCTTCGCGTGCCGCATCGCCGCAGCATCTTGTTGTCGAGCTGTCAGGTAGTAGCCGAGAAGCACGACGCCCATCCCCAGCAACGTCAACGCAGTCCCAATGTCCTAAGTTAGAGCAGTCTCCTACGGGTCAGCATCTCTAGTGAGAAACCAACTTAGGAGCGGCACCCGGCATCACTGGGCAACTTCCGCGAGCAGGTCTGCCCCAGTTCGGATGCCGACGATGATGGGCCGGAGTTCATGTGATCCTTAGAAACGAAGTCAGCTGTCTTCATCGAGCGCATGTCGTGGCCGGCCGTACACGGTCCGTAGCGCCACGTAGGGCCTAGGCCGGCACTCCCCAGATCCACCCGAACTGGCCATTTGGCGGATTAGAGAGGTTTGCGTCGTCCCGCTTCCGGCGGCCATGGCGGGTGCAGCAGTTGCCACGACACCACTGATAACTCGTGCTCCGGCGATCAGGCCCGTGCTCAAGCGGCGAGCTGCCATATTCGCTGAGTCGATGCAATCCAAAACCAACGGACATGCCACCGCGGAGAAGGTCAGTCGAATTGCTTCACTGGGCCCGCAACAAGTCGAGCTGACGCCGCACGGGTGTGCGGGAGGTACAGATAAGAGGCGTACTTTGTGCCGCTTGGGACCTTGGGCGAGTGTTTTGGATCGTTGGAGAGAAGGTCGTGAGTGCACTTCTCTCCTATCGCCGTGAAGTCATCCGACATGCCTGCGTCCTGCGCCGGGTCAGGCATGTCGGTGCGCGGGTCGAAGGTCACTGTTTCCGGCTTCAGCTTGTTGCCCGCGAACGTCACGGTCACAGTGAACTTGAACGACGCAGGCAACGCTGCCATCCCAATGAGCAGGTTCCCACGCGCGTCCCGAGGAGGACCAACGACGGCCCCGAAAGCCACTGGGCGACCGTTCGCCGGCACTTCGGTCGCGTTCGCGCTGCAGCTCTCGACCGATCCCATGTAGAGGGCGCCCTCGTTGTTCGCTCGCCATGCACTCGCATAGTCGAAAACACCAATGGCTACGTACTCCCCTGAGCACGATACGACATTTCCCGCGCTGTCCTTCTGGCATGGAGGGGAAACAGTCGTGTCGATGAACGGGTAGGCAAGGCTTTGCACTTCGACCGACGACACCGTGATGTCCGATCCTCCTGTGTTGGTGACGTAGATGCCGTCAAGGAGGAAGAGGTCGTGACGTTGCGAAACGGCGAAGCTGATCCGCGGTTTGCCGTCTTCCACTGCTTGCTCAGACAGGGTGTTCGCGTGTTCGGCGGCCGACCAGCTGCCGAACGTCGGAACGGCAACGACAATGGCGGCAATGGACCCGACCACTCCGAGTGCGACTTTGAAAGTGGACCAGCGCCTTCGTCGCCCTGACTCGTCGTGGTTGGGTTTGGAGTCTGAATCGTTCGTCGTGTTTCGTTGTGTCATGCTTGCCGATCCCCAAGTGAGTTGTGCGTGATGCTGCCATCCGTGTTGGCGAGACCCTCCGCGTTGCTGAGCTAGCGGGTCGTAGGCCTGACGTATACGTGGAGGCTAGCGAAGATGCGTTCTCTCTCGTGCACTGACGATTGATCACGGTTGCACGAGTCGTGCGCTCCGATCTTCTTCCCCAATTTTGGCTGCCTGGGCGTAGCTCTGGTTCGGACGACGGGCTCAGCGCTTCGAAGGAGCATGGACTACTGGCGCTTCGAATCCCGACGGGCCCCGAGTTGATCGCTCAAGCTCGAGTCAGGCCGCTTCTTCAGCGATCTGGTCACCTCTCGTGAACATATCGCCGGCAGTGGATGCGCCCGCCATTCACAGCGTGACTCAATCCGCGCCATGCCACCGCCGAACATGTCGTCATGTAGCCGGTGATTCCGATGCTGGACGATTGCGGAGAAGGATAAGCACCGTGACGGCGTGGCGGGGAGCTCAATCCGGGCTATGTGCCGAGCATCCCTGCCTGCCTAGCCCCATAGATAGACACGTCGATCCACTACATCAGAGCCCGGATTGCACCCTCCTCAACGTCTCAGCCGGCAGAGTCCAGATCGACTCGCGCTGGCGCCTCGTCGACGGGCTCGCTCACTAGCTCGCAGTGCCCGTGCCACGCGTCCCAGGCGTGTCTGCCTTTTGCTCCGGTTCGCGACCAGGGAACACTGTGTGCCACGCGTCCGGCCGGTAGTCTCCCATGCCAAGGTACTGATTGCGCTCGTCACCTGGGTCCTCGATGCCAGCGAACTGCGCGCCCCACAGCATCTCGACGTCGGTGTCTCCGGTGAGTTCACCGAGAATCGAAGGGAACGCGCCGTCAGCGTCGCTCTCGGGCAGCCCTTCGTAGGTCGCCCTTAGATCGAAGTCGTCCATCATGTCCTGGGCCATCTCGATCCACCCGGGCGACGTTGCAAGCGCGATGAGCGCTTCCTCCCCTGGCGTGCGCGGAACGAGGCGCGAATGGTCGCCTTTGCGCGCAGCTTCCGTGAGCGCTTGCGCTGATTCCTCGAGTTGGCGCCACCACTCGTGCGATTGCCCGTGTGTGATCTCCGGCATGTCCTCGTACACACCCGAGTTCTCTTCGAAGTCGTCGCCGTCGGCGAGCGTTCCGTCCAGATCCACCGCGATCTCGTTGAGGGCACGCCAGAGAAGCATGCGGTTCCGCTCGGTCAAGACGCTGTCGGGTTCCAGCCGGTCGTCGGCGATGAAGACACGAAAGTTGTTCTCCGGATCGAGTGCTGTCCCGAGATACTCGAGAACGATCTCTCCCGTAGCCAAACTCGGATCGTCATCATCTGGGACCCAGGCGGTGAAGGCACGGAATTCTTCGCGGCTTGCTCGCGGCTCACGCAGCCGCTCGACGAAAACCGAAACGTCGACGACCTCACGGGTGATGCCGTCGCCGACGGGACCACGCCAACGCTCCCCGTAGGCCGTCTCCCCCGAGAAGATCCGCACTCGCAGCCGAACCGTCTCGTCCTCGTCGAGCGTGTTCTCCATGAGCAGCTCAGTTCCCATCGTGAACGCTGCCTCGATGTGATCCTCAACGTCGCCTGGCATCGACATCCATCCTTCGGAAAGCTGAGACAAGGCGACGCCATCGAACCCCGTGAGCACATCTCCCTCTCGTCGCGCGTTCTCCAATGCCGCACGCAACGAGATGACAACCGGCTCAGGCAACTCGCTGACTGCGGTTTCGAATGCACTGATGCTCCCCGACCAGGCTGCGCTGTTGAGAGCATCAACGATTGCATTCACCTCGACGCCTGGCGGGATAGTTGCCACCTGCTCCACCCGAGGGCTGGTCGTGCTCAGTTCGCTGATCACGAAGACTCGGCTGCGGCCTTCCGAGTGCAGGCCGGCGAATCGGGCAGGGTGAGAAAGGATGCGAGAAGACATGGTCGTCCTTACGACGGTGCGCGGATCATGCCCGCAGGCGATCTACCGCAGATGGGTGCCCAAAAAAGGGGCAGGATGACGTCATCAGAGACGTGAACTGCTGGAACCCTTACTGGGGGTTCTGCTCGGTCGTACAACGACCATAGCGGACACGTCCGGCGCAGGTCCAGTACTCACCGATACCGAAGCCGAGGCCCGAACTCGGGTCGCTGGGAAGCACTTTTGTTCCGTCCGGCTAAGAGTGGATGCAACGCGTTCGCCGGTTCGCTCGAACAACGCCCCTCCAGAGACGCTCAACCCGGTGGAGATGCCACAGGTCTACGGCTACTTCCCCGGAACGCTAGATGATGGACGTGAAGCGACCGCGAGCCGACCTGTCTCGGTTGCGGTGATGATGCGGCGTCGACCGTCCTGTTCGTCGGCGGTGTAGTTGACGAGGCGTAGTGCGGCGAGAGCTTGCACGTGCGCTTGGAACGAGCTCAATGACTTGTACCCGAAGTCGCCGGCGTTCGCAGACGTCGCGAAGCCATCAAGATCCGTGACAAGAGTCGTGAGCACCTTCCACTGCTTGTCGGTGACCTTGTCCGAGATCTGCTTGATCACCTTCTCCCCTTCGTTGACGGTCCATGCCCAGAATCTCGCATCGCGTTCTTCGGGCGTCATCCACGCCATGTCGCCCGGTTCGGTACGGAGGGAGAATCGCTCTGCCAGACCAAGAGCGATCCGCAAGTTGCGGCCAGTGGCAGCGTAGGCGTCCTCGAACGCGGAAGGGGACACTGGGAGCTTAGCGTCGCTTCGCACGCGGAACGCTTCTTCGCGCCGAGCGATGACCAGCTTCACCAAGTCGTGCGGCAGCGGTGCGATATCGATTGGTTCAGGGAACACCCCGCTCATCTTCGGAGTGCTGAGCGCGGCCCTGACAGTCCCCTCGGCACCACTGATGATCCATCTCAGGCCCTGCCGCTTGAAGAGCCTGTCGCGCAGTGACTCAAAGAGTTGAACTCCCTTCGTGAATCGGCTGAGCACTTCGAGGTTGTCCAGCAGGAGTATCACTCCGCCGGCCTCAGGTGTGACAAAGATCGCCGCGAGCCAAGAGTCGATCAGTGTGATCACACCAGACTCGGTGAATCCGGTACTGGTGTTCGATGACCGGGTCCTGCCGATGGAGAGATTGGTACCGATGACGGCCGGGAAGCTTGCGCCGATACCAGCTGACCATCCGCCTCCGGTGGGAGTCGTGAGCCAATAACGAAACTCGTTCAGCTGGGTGAGGTTGATTCCCTCACGGATGAGCCGATCCTCGTTGGCCAGAATCGAACCCGCGACTTGGAAGTACGCGCGCCGTTCCAGAGAGGAAGCCGTGTCCTTCTCCTCAAGTTCGAGCGGCCTGCCGGGCGCGAGAAACAGGGGCGCTATGCTGTCTCGGGCCTGTCTCCACCGCGAAGCAGTCGACGCAGCGACCGCAGCCAGGCTGGACTTTCCGACTCCATAGTCACCTTCGAGTGCCACCATCTGCGTGCCACTGATCAGATCTCGCAGCACCGTGCGGAGCTCTTGGTCGCGCCCCACGAGCAGCGTCTCGTCGGCACCGGCTACCTGAAGCGCCGACGTTGAGTAGGGCGAGGATGAGAAGCCGTAATGGCCCCACACGCCAACAGGGAGTTCCATCCGCTCATGCTATCGACGGAGAGTTGAGCAAGCCGACCTCTTCGAGCACGCTTGCGACGAGGACGTCCGCGGTATGGGCCTGGCTGTGAGTTGATACGATCCTGATTCGTCAGCGACATTCGGAACAGACCAGACTGAAGCTGCAGTGTGGAATGCGGAACGTGGGGGGGGTCGCGTAGTGGAGACGCGCAACGCAGCGGTTCTGGTCGGCAACGGCCTATCGATCGCGTTCAATCCAGATTTGAATCTCCGCGTGATCACCACCGAGCTCGTTCGCCGGATTCGGGCAGCGTCGGATGGAGGCGACGACGTCGTTATCGCGATGAGGGAGATCGCCGCGCGGGCGCTGCCGGACGGTGTTACCAGCGACGACGACTTCGAGGTCCTTGTCGGGGCGTTCGGCTCTGAAAGCAGAACATTGGGGTATCTCAGACGGCTTGCGGAACTCACTGAGCCCCAAGATGACGGTCTGCGAGATGCAATCCAACGAGTCTCGACCTTCGCGGAGAGGGTGCGAGACAACGGACTGTCTCATGTCCTACAAGTCATCTTCGAGAACTCTCACGCCTACATGGACGAGTCTGAGCATCTTCATGCCTTCACCCGGGCCGTAACCACAAGCTTTTCTGGGCGGGTGACCTTCGCCAACTTGAACTACGACACATTGCTTCTCTCCGGGCTACTAAGCGTGTGTTCATCTTCGGAGGTCGCGGATCTGGGCCATGGCGGGAAGAAGTGGACCGCAACCAGGACGGATGGCACGAAGATCAAGGTCCCGGCGCTTCGTGAGTCGAAGCACGATTTCAAGGACTCTCAACGGATCAGGCTCATCAACCTTCATGGCTCAATCACCTATTGGGCGACCAAGGATGGCCGAGCCTTCGCGAAACTCAGTCGCGAACACCTGGAAGATCTGGAACAGTGGCAGGGGGTTCGCGACGGAACCACAAGCCTGCGACCCGTAGTCGTTCTCGCCTCCCAAAAGGACAAGTCAGCTCATGTCCAGGAATTTCCGTTCAGCTTGGCCTACGAGATGTTCGTGGACGCCCTCGCGGACTCTGACCATTGGCTCATCGTTGGGTATTCGTTCCGAGACGTGCCAGTGAACGCAAAGCTGCAAGCCGAGTTCAACGAGCGCGCACTCGAACAGAAGCCTCGGGTTCTTGTAGTGACCTACGGCGATGACCTGTCAGTCAGGGAGATCGAGCGCGCGTTCGGCTGGGGCCAAGAAGACGGCTCATCCGTGAACTGGCTCACCGTCGTCCGTTCGGGCGCAAACGGGGTCGAAACGACTGAAGAATGGGCGGACTTCCACAACAGTTGAGATCCGGGGCGAGCTGTTCGCCGACGCATGGACGGGCGAGTCGTCAAATCCTCTCTCTAGCGGAGGAACAGAGAAATGCCCGGTGTCTGACTGAGATCTGATCTATGAGCTAGTTCGATCCCGTCCATTCGCGGCGGTCCAGCGTCGCGAGCCATCTTTCGAGTTCGGCTTTCGGGTACCGGAGGTGCTTACCGAGCTTCAGCGGCGTTGGCCCGACCTCCTTGAAGTTCCACTGGTACAGGGTGCTCACCGGGATCTGCATCCACGTAGAGAGCTCCTCCACGGTCAGGAGATCCGGTAGGTCCGCGAGCTGCCGTCCGAACAGGCTGTCGGAGCCCTCCGGTTTCTTGCTCATGCGCGGCCACCGGTCCTCGAAAGCGTGATGTTGTTTACCACCATCCGCGCAGTTCCTCCTCTTCCAAGGTTTCCTTCAGATGCTCCGCGGCCTTGTGCCACCAGCTGTCGTAGCGATCCGCTGACGACAGGCCGAAGATGACAGAACCCGCGGGCATGTCCGTCAGGTGAGCAGGGATTGCAGCGACCTCGATGAACGGAATGGTCGGCTCGCCATCGTGCGGGTCAGGCTCGTCTGCCACCCATCCCCGGAGGTCTTCCTCCTGAGGTCTGAGGACGGTAAGCACGTCCGGCAGCACAGTCTGCACGAGGTTGTCGAGATCTTTCCCGCTGCTGGGTTCCTCGAACAAGATCATCGAGACTCCGCTACGAGCGCGCATCGGGAACAGCGACGGCCAGGCGTCCCGTCGCGCTTCGAGCGTCTGTCGCAGATTGGCTTTGAACGCGTCCCGACCGCCGTGTTTTGGCAGCACACCGAGGTTGAAGATGTACGGCGCAGCGCCGATTCGGCCCAGCACCCGATTCCAGAGTTCGAAACGGTCCACGGGCATGTCCGTGAGGAGCGAGGAGAAGATCAGGTCGACCAGGTGCTGCTGTTGGTTCTGGTCGTGGTGGTCGAGTTCGTTCGTCAGACGACGCCACTGCTCTCGGTCGCGATCGCTGCCCGAGTCGAAGATCGACCTGTAGTCCGTGATGCTGTCACGCCGCAAATCGTCTTCGAATACGTCGAAGTACCCGCGGCCCTCCTCTTCGAACGGATCCCAACGGTCCTCAAGATTGGACACGGCACGCAGGTCGGCAAGAACGCTAGCGCGGGTCTGCGCAGTGATGTACAGCTTTGAACTTGGTTTCTTCGCGGTCGACGTGGGTTCGTCGGCGACGCTGGTCCTGTCCCGGTAGACCTCTTTGGAGACATCGTCCAAGTCACCGAGGTCCTCGTTCGCGAAAAAACGCCACGAAGCTCGAGGCGGCTTCGAAGCACTCGCAAACAAGAGCTTCACCTGCCGATCGTCCGCATACACGTGCCCAGCGAGTTCATCAAGCAGCCACTTGCAGATGTTGTCCACGCGAGGGCTGTTCCGCGACCCGCCCGCGAGATAAATATCGAGTGCGATGGCGGCTCGGGGTTTCGGCCATGGCGTCAACTCGCGCGCATGACGCGCGAGGATATCGTCCTCGAAGGCGGCGTCGAGAGCGGCTTTCGCCTTTTTCTTGGTCCCACGCCGGCTGTTCTTGGTTGGCGGATCAAGTGGCAGATCGACGCGCAACGATTCAAAGCGTCGGCGGCGAAACCGAATCATCTCCCCCTCGGCGGAGGTCCAGAAGCGGTCCCCAAAGCTGCGCACGACTTACACCAAGTGATGACACGCAAGAACAGCTGACAGATCTGAGACGACCGCCGAGGCAGCAGGCGCCGCCGTGGTTCGATGCGCCGCGTCCCTTACTGTTCCTGCTCTCCCGCATGCTGTCATCGCTTGAATCTACTCGGACTCGCACCTTTCTTGCCACTACATGCTGTTGCTACGTGTTGAATCGCGGGAGTTTCTCGTGAATCACGCCAAGCCTGCCCTGCAAGTGACTACATAACTTGCACCTGAACAGGCCTTTAGAAGGACTCGCATTGCAGTCATTCCTGGCCCCCTGCATGCAATGCAAGTACCTCCTGCAGGTCCTGGAGCCGGGCCCACGACGAGGCTCGGCAAGATGGGCATCGCGTTGGCGTCCGCCAGCCGACACCATGCCGTGGAACACGGCCTGACCACTTCGGTAGGGCATGCGAACGACCTGCAGCCTGCCACGCTCCGATAGCAAGCGGGACCTGAAGGCCTTCAAGCTCCGGCTGCTCGAGAAGAGCCAAGAAACCATGATGTCGATCATGTTCACCACATGCGCGGTCTCCGCGGCGGCTACCACGGTCCGACCAGAGTGCCCTGCGGCAGACACCCGATGGTCGACCAACGGTGCGCCTGGAACAGTTGGGATGAAGATGAACCGCGGACTAGGTGTCGACTCGCCGGGGTCCTGGTTGCATCAATGGCGGCGACCGACGCCATTCTGAGTGGCCACTACGCATGCGCCTACCATAGCTAGCGTTCGCTACTCATGGCTAGCGATCCGTCCAAGCCAATCGCGGGACACTCGCCACGCTGGCCCAGTCCGGCGGCGGCAAAGTGGGCCCTTTGGGAACGATCGGGTCAAGTTGCGCAAGCGGGCGGCGCGGCGCGTTCGACCGACGTCGCCCCTCGTCAGCTCTCGAGTCTTCTGATCTCAGCCACCGCTGTTGTCGCGCGAAACGTTGTCGCGGCCAGCGTCTCGCTCGCCCCGTGGATGATCAGTACAGCAGGCGCACCTACTACGAGCAGGTCGCCGACAAACCCCACCAAGGTGAGCTCCTCACCATCTCGACGGAGCCCGGCAGAGTCCGCAGCTTGATCATGCGGGTCGTCGAGAGCGAGCCGGATGACGGTTCGCGCGTCCAGGTCCAGCATGTACATGCTGCCGGAGGCTGTCGTGACGACCCACGTGCCACCATCGTCGATACGGAGTTGTGCGACCGCCTCAGGCTGAGTCATGAGTCCATCATGAACGACAGCAGGCGCGCGCCAATAGTGGAGGTCTCGCTTTGGACCCCATCCACCACGCTCACGAACGCTACACGCATCGAGAAGTCACGAACACGGGTCGACCAGTCAAAGTTCCCGCGCGCTCTCCCGGCCAGTGCATCCCGGCACCGCAACCATGTTTGCCAAGGGCGCCGCCCTGAGGACCCCCGTTCCAAGGCTTACAAGCCTTACAAGGCTTTATTTCTTTTACATAAAGCTATCTAAACTCGATAAACTGCCTTCGTGGACAGCACGAGGAACCCGTACACGCCGAACGCCGGCGCCTCACCGGAAAGCGTGGTGGGTCGAGACGAGCAGACGAGAGCCTTCCAAGTTCTCCTCCGGAGGCTGGCATCCGGGAGAACTCATCAATCGATGATCATCGTCGGCCTGCGAGGCGTCGGAAAGACTGTTTTGCTCACGGAGTTCCGTGAAATCGCTCAGGCCGAGCACTGGGAGATCATCGAGTTCGAAGCGATCAAGCACGATGACATGCGGTTCAGGCAAACCTTTGCGGGTCTCCTGAAATCAGCACTTCTCCGCCTCTCACCTCGCGTGCGGTGGACCGAAGTGGGCAAGAGAGCCGCCGCCGTCATCACGTCCTTCGGCCTGTCCGTCGATCAGCAGGGCGCATGGTCCCTTTCTTGGGATGTCGAGCCTGCCGAAGGCTTCGCGGACCATGGCGAGCTTGCCATGGACCTGAGCGACGCGCTGGTGGCCGTCGGCGAAGCCGCAAAGGAGCGAGAGAGGGGCGTGGCCATCCTCGTCGATGAGGTCCAGTTTCTGACTCAGGCGCAGCTGGAAGCTCTCATCCAAGCGATCCACAAGACTGTCCAGCGAAAGCTACCGGTGACGTTCGTCGGTGCCGGGCTGCCTCAAATTGCGGAGCTCGCCGGTGACGCCAAGTCCTACGCGGAGCGGCTCTTCCAGTTCCCGGCAATCGACTCCTTGAACGAGGACGACGCGAGACTCGCGATCGTTGAGCCCGCCCAGTCGGAAGACGTCGACTGGAACGAGGATGCCGTTGACCTAGCCATCGACATCACCCGCGGCTACCCCTACTTCATCCAGGAGCTGGGATTCCAGGTCTGGGAAATCGCCGAGCAGAGCCCGATCACTCGGCCGGACGTCGAGGCCGCACGCGAGGCATACGAATCCAAACTCGATGGATCGTTCTTCCGCGTCAGACTAGACCGAGCCACACCGCTGCAGACGGCCTACATGCGCGCAATGGCACAGCTTGGGCCTGGCCCGCAAAAGGCAGACGCGGTCGCTCGGCTACTCAAGCGCGGTTCCACCCAGGTTGGGCCAACCCGCGCGGAACTGATCGACATGGGCCTTCTGTACACCTCTGATCACGGTTACGCCGCGTTCACTGTCCCCGACTTCGACAAGTTCATGCTGCGAGCCGTACCGAAGCTCGAGGTGCCTGAGCTCCGCACCAGATCGCGAAAGAAGAAGTGATCGTCAAGGCCACGACGGCATAGTTAAGTGCAGCGTCGGCGCCCGACTCTTTGGCACTCCAAGTCGGCGAGCTGCTGTTCGGGATCTTCACACGTGATTCGGACGTGGCACTACCCAATCGAGTGCCACCGCCCGGTCGAACTACACGCTGAGCCGATTGTCACATGCGGTGTGCACTAGCGGCGGTCAAGTCCACGACGCCAGGCGATGACGTTCTCTTTCGGGTACCGGAGGTGCTTGCCGAACTTCTCGGGCACCGGGCCTTCATCGCGTCCGTTCCAGTAGTAGAGGGTCCGAACCGGGATCTGCAGATAGGTGCTGAGCTCTTCCGGCGTCATGAGTTCAGGCAGATCGTCGAGCCGCCTACCCGCGAGACGCTCGTGCCGATCGGTGTCGCCCGGATAGTCTTCTTCGTCGCAGTTGCTGCTCATGACTTGAATGCTAGTTGCTACCGGTTGTTGCCGAAGTGACGGTTAGAACCGTTCATCGATCGTCAGGGAACAACCGGCCTTGTTGAAAGAGCGGAGTAAAAGGTGAGTAAACGACAAGTAGAAGCCGATCTGGGACCATGTCCGACCAAACAGGAACCTATTAATCCCAGATCAGAAGCGCTTTTTGTCTGGACGAGCTCAATTTGAACCCCTGACCCCCTGAAAGAGCTTCGTGGCCACCATTCGCTAACTATAGGTAGCTATCAGCACTTATCACTAGCGGAGAAAAGTGCTGGTCCTCGACAGTTGCTGTGGTCGCGCCCCAAACTCACCACCGGTGCCAGCCATGCATGTTCGCTTGAAGAACCAGCGGCGTCACCTCTCCGCCGCTGGGTCGCGGTGCTCGCCAGAGTTCGTTCGCCGGAGCCGGCAGTAATAGTCGTACGCTGACCTAATGCAGACCGCGATCAGGGACGACGGGCTCGGCGCAGCACTCTGCCCGTCATGTGATGTGGTTCTACGGGACGAAGGCGGAGCGCTCGTTTGCCCTCAGGATGGGGTGATCGTCCCCCGTCCCACCGGGTTCAGAATGCCTCCCGAGTTCGACGGGCCCGACTTCAGCGCCGCGAGAGCCCGCTAGCAAGTCACAGCCCGTCGCGCCTGAGTCCCGTCCGCAAATCGCTACTCCCTGAGCCCGGCGAGCCACCGTTCGATCTCATCCTTGGGATAGCGCAGATGCTTACCCATCTTCAGCGGCACGGGTCCGGTTCCGTCCAAACGCCACTGCCGGATGGTCGACACGGGGATCTGCATCCACGTCGATAGCTGCTCGATCGTGAGCATAAATGGAAGATCCTCGAGCTTCCGGCCCTCGAGGTTGATTGCGGTTGAGTTTGTCGTGTTCATACCCACCACATGCGCGGTCCCTCGCGATAGCTCGCCAACCGCTCTCGCCGGCCCGCGAACGAGTACTTCCGTCACTCTCCGTTCGCCTTCTCCTCGATCCAGTCGACTGCAGCATCAGAGAGGAAGAATCCGGTCGGACCTGACTGGCCCACCCACCACGCTTCCGGTACCGCTAAGCCACCCGCGGCGGTGATCGCTGCCAATATTGTCGGCGCTAACGCCTCACCGTTGTGATCGATGAGCCATACGCGGCTCTTATCGTCGATCCGGGGCCACCATTCTGAGATGTCCATCCGTTCATCGTGCGCCAACAAAACCCTCGCGGCAACGACCGTGCACCGTCCCATGTCCGAGTCCACAAGCTTCGGCACTGCGGCACGGTCGGCTGCTATCTACGACAGAGCTGTGTCCTGCAGGTGAGCCGCGTCATCTGGCCGCGAGCATCGGCGCCATCCGGACGACTGGGAGGATGTGGAGAACCTCGCCGATCACGCTTGACGCGCGATCGACGAGGCGGAGTATCTACGTCACGCGGATGCGCCCGCACAGCGAACACTGTGTGCAGAGGGCCTGCGGAGCAATATCGTTCCTCATAGGTGGCAACAGGACGGGAGCTCCGATGGGAAGATGGGCCGAGTTCGAGGAGAAAGAATTCGAGACACTCGCCAATGCCGCGCTAGTGATGCAGCAACTTCCGAGCCCCACGCCCGTGCAGCTGTTCAGCCCCGGCCAAGTGCTCGAGAAGTCACTTGGGTTCGACTTCGCGACCTACATCGATCCGATGGGTCAGCTATACCGGACGTTGTTCGGTTCGACTCCTGGCGCACCAGGCATCCCCCGGGGGTTCTTCCCTCAACATCAGGTCCCGCGGACGACGGCAACGAGTTCGCTCAACGTGTTCCTCCAGTACAAGCGGCCGTTGTTCTTCGCACAGCAGCATCGGTCCGCCATCTGGCCCCGCAGGCAAGAGCATCTCGCTTTCACCGTCGAAGAACGGACCGCCGGGGCCAGCAGGTTCGCTCAGGTTGGCTCACTCGATCGACTTGAGTTAGCGCTTGGATCTCGAGCGCTCGTCCGTTACGTGTGCCCGTCGACTTGGCGGAAGCCTGACCTGTATGAGCGGTTCGCAACTGGTCGTCTCCTCGCCACGTCGACGTTCGTCGCCCCTCATAAGCTCCGCTTGATTGGGGGACGCGGATACCATCGCCGGTGGACCTTCCTCGACTCCAACCCAAGGTCCGGCGTCCCGAACCCTGGAGGCCCGGAGGACGACGCCGAAGACGGAGCCCAGTTCGGCATAACGCTGGCCGAGGCCCGCATCGGACCGGACGCTCCTCATTCCACATCAGAACTGCTCGACTCAGCAACCGAACGAGTGTCGGGCGTACGAGAGTCGCTCCGGAAGTACCGCGAGGACACGGATCGTCGCCAGTTCGACAGCCAGGAGCAGCAAGAGAAACGCATGCGGGGGGAAGCGAGTCATTTCCCCAGAGAACATCGTCAGCTTGTTGAGGAGGCAATAAGCCTTGCGCTCGTGGCTCGGGACCTCCGTACCGATTGGATGGTCGCCGGCGCGGCGGAGCGCGACATCGCACCCGCTCAGGTCCCCGAGTAGGTGGGGGAAGACAACCCCGCGTCCGACATACGCCAGATCGCGGTCACGCTTGGGCGCGCATACGCGCGAGGCCTCTCGGCACGATTGGAGGGAGCACCACATCGCAGACATGCGCTCTGCGCCCGCCCGAGATCGAGGGTCCAGTCCGCGCGCACTCGGCAGATAGACGCAACGCGGTCACGGCCACACGTCGCGGGCTCGTCCAGCGGAGTTGACACACTAGTCTGACCGCTCCTCGCTATCGCGAGGCGCTCGCGTACCCGAAGGACCTTCTCGTCGTCTTCGCCCTCAAGGTACTGCTCCAGGACTTGTCGGAACTCAAGCACGACCTCCGCCCTCGCTCGCTTGACGTTCGGCGCCTTCGGGCGTATTGGCTCCCAGCGACCGACCTCCTTGAGTAGGTTCAGATCACTGACCCCGTCCCATTTCAGTAGAACCGCGCCGGCGCGGGTCGTCCTTGCGTACGCGCGACTGCAGCCGTCGCCGAATCACAGCCTCAGCCGCAAAGAGGTCTCCGCGCCCAGAACACTACAGCCCGGGACGGGCTGAAGGACTTGGTGCTCGTAGCGTTCCCCAACCGATACGGTGGCGGCATGGAGCATACAGAAGTCTTCCGCCCCTGGGATGCAGACGACATCGAGTACGAAGCCATGCTCACGGCTCGTGAGATGCTCCCGGATCATGTCCGCCCCGCCGTGATGGACTGGCTGGATCGCGCGCTGCGTCAGTTCAACGGGAACGACTCGATCCACCTCATCCAGACATCCCTCCATGTCGATCTAGAACTTGACACCAACCTGTTCTACGACGCGTCCGAGGTACTGGATGCGGTAGTCGAGCGCGGCGATCGTTTTCTGATCCGGACGATTGACCTTCTGCTGGCGACACAAAACTCCCTCTACGAGTCCTACAACGCAGCCCTGACCCTGGACATGTACCTGTCACGAGGAGCATCGAGCATCGCGGTAACCGAATCAGACGAAGGCCCCTACCGAATCACCCGACGACTCCCCGACGGCGTCGAACAAGTCGCGTCCACCGCAACGGAGACCGCAAACGAAGCAGCGGGCAGACATCTTGCCTCCGCATGGCGCGCTGCAACAGCATTCGACGCTGATGCGAGCAAAGCGATGGTTGAGGCCATCCGAGCAGTGGAAGCGGCAGCAGGCCCGGTGATCACGCCCAAAGAGCAGCCTCCCCGCCTGGGGAAGATCGTTGCGGCCCTCAAAGACTCACCACGTTGGAGACTCACACTTCAAAGCCGCGACGATGGTCATCCCGATCATCGTCTTGTCCTGATCGGGATGCTCGAGACGTTGGCGTTTGCCCAACGAGATCGTCACGGCGGTGAGCCTGCTGCTCCAGTCGAGGCCATGGGCCACGTGCAACTGGCCTCCACTCTTGTGTCATGGTTCTCCACCGGTGTCGTCACGAGAGAGACCTCCGCCTGAGCCCGCCCAGTTGATCAGTGTGATGACGCTCCACGCCACCAAAGCGTTCGGAACAGCGCCCAGGTCGGCTCCGTCAATCTTCAGCGCGATCCAGTCACGCTGGGGATGATGCCATCCAGGCGCAGGCTCTGTCGACGATGATCGAAGCACTCGCTGAGCCTCAGGGGTCACTGCAGAGACATCCCTTCGCCGGTTTGATGCGCCTGCGCGGTAGGGCGCATGGTGAACATCCCGATCTGCGGGAGCGACCGGCCACGTTCACCCGCAAGGATTGTGCGTCCGGCTTTACCGCAAACGCATGTCGATTGCGACTGAGCGTTCGCCGATCGCCGTCCACGCAGCGTCCGCCCGCGCCCACAAGGCGCAAGGTCGCTAGAGGTTGCCGTCGGCACGACCAGCCGATAAGCTGATTCGGTACAACGGTAGACAGGATCTACTCGTTACTAGCGTGAAGGCCCCACCTCGTGTGGGGCTTTCGCATACCTGGGGGTAGTATGCCGACACGCCTTGTCGCTGCGCTCAATCCTGCACGCCTGGAGACCTACCGTGCCGAGTGGGCTCGGTCCGCGAACATCGCGCCGTCTGATGTGAGCGAGCAAGCGATCGCCTCGTTGTACGTCTGGCAAGTATCCCTTGGCGCCGCCTGGTTTGAGACTCTCGCTTACACGGAAGCAACGGTTCGCAATTCCGTCGACAAAGCACTTCGAGCGTGGAACCGCAAGCAAGGCCGGACGAGCGATTGGCTCGACGACCCCGCGGCTCCACTGCGCGGGCTGGTGAAGAAGTCAAGTGGAGTCGCGGCAAGTCGAGCCCACGATGCGATGGTAAAACGCTCACCCATCCATCCGAGACATGGAGTGCCAGTCACACTCGATGATCGAGTTGCACAACTCGAGTTCGGGAACCTGGTACATCTACTTCCTCAGACGCCGCCTTCGGTCCGTTCTCAGAATGGCAGTGGCTACAGCGCCAGAGAGAACCTGTGGATCCATGGGCTTCAAGCAGCGTTCCCCCGGCTAACTCCGGAATTGACGCAGAGTTGGAAGGATCAGCTTCCGACTGACTTACCACCAACGGTCGCTGAGGCATATGGTGTCGGCATGGCGCTCGAGCGACTCAGACGCCTGCGCAACCGGATCTTTCACCATGAGCAGACCTTCCAGGTTGAGCACTCGCGGCGCCTCAAAGACGTCACCATCATCATACGAGGCGTCGATGCGGGCGCGTTGGATGGGCTGAGACGACTCGACACGGTACGTCGGACCCTCGCGATGCGTCCGCAACCGTAGTCGCGCCAAGCTTCTCGACGCTCGTCCGGGCTGCTCCACGCCCCTGGCCTAACTCTCAGATGCTCGCGCGACCGGCCTGACAGGGAGCTTTCCGCTCAGTGTCGAGCAAGGGTGTCTGTTGGGAACGTCAGACTCGTTTGCACGACTTCTCTGCGTTCATCCCGCGACGCATTGCCGTTTCGAACGTGGAGTCGCGTAATCACTGCCCACCGGTGCGGTCTCTTCGAGTGCACGGTCACCGCGCTGCCTGAGTTCCCAGAGACCTGAGTGGCGATTCCCACGGGCCGCTGTACGCCACTAGGGGTTGTGGCGGGTGCGGCCGGTCGTCCCACCGGCCGCACCATCCCCAGCCAGACAGCGGCGGTCCGGGCGCCGCAAAAGCCCCCGTCTCGACATGCCCCGTATCGAGACCATGCGATTCACGGTCCTCGTCGTGCCTGTACGCGACTAGGCCGCGGCCGTTCCGTTCGAACGAAACCGTTCTACCGGTTCCGAGTTCAATAAGTCGCCAACGAGTTGCGCAGTCTTCGCTCCAACGGCCGGCGCCTGGTCCGCGCTCAACCGCGCTGCCTCCCGCACCGCAGTGATCTCCTGGTCTGTGAGTCCGTTCATGTGCCCGTCCACGTTCGTCATACTCACCGCATGCGCGGCTCGTATGCGAGTTGGTCGGGACAACCCTTGGTTCGGATATTTTAGCCTGTTCAGAAACTATTTTTCCGTTTCTTCGGATCACTGTCGTGACGCATGCAGGGTTATGATGTTACGCCCGCTCACGGCGGTCAGATGCGAGAGCCCGCTGGCCTTCATCGCGGCATCGAGCTCGTCGCTCACCGCCCGCACATCCCCGACCGCGAGCCCCGGAAGCAGTTCCGACCCGGGTTCCGGCAGACGACCGGCACGCGCGATGAACGCCGCCCGCACGTCGCCGGCGATCCGCTCGACCGGTCCGCCGCGGGACGGCTGCTCCACCGCCCCGCTCACGAACAGCACGAGTGCCGCGCGCTCGCCCGGATCCGTGCGCTTCGTCTGCGCCGTGAGCCGCAGCACGGTCCCCGGTCCGAGAGTGGCGGAGCCGGCGTCGGGCGGAATGCCGATGCGCACCGGCACCCGCAGCGGAGCGGGTTCGTCCCCTGGACCGAGCCGGAGCGCGTCCGCGTCGGCCCAGAGCCGGCCGTCGGCGCCGAACGAGGGCAGCGACCGCACGCTCACCTCGGCGGTCACCGCGTGCCCAGCCAGAGCGGCGGCCTGTTCCCGGGCCGGCGCCGCAGCCGTCGCAGCACCGGCGATCGCCGCCGCGACGGTCAGGCAGACGATTGCGAGAGGCACGGCACGCGCGACCGCGGTGCGGATCCGGCGGCGGATCACGAGAAGCAGAAGGACGATCCCGGTTCCCGAGAGCACGATCACGATTCCGGGCGCCCAAGGCAGGAACGAGACCAGGAGCGCGACCGCCCATGCGGTGATCGCGACCGGGACCATCCGCACATCCCGCAGCCGACGGTGCGGGACACCCGGATCCGGCACGTCCTGCATCACGCCCTGTAGCGCTGACGCGCCCCGCGCGCGGGCCGTCGCCGCATGCTCCGGCGTGATCATACCCGCACCAGATCGCGGATCCCGGCCAGCATCTTCTCGCCGATTCCAGAGACGCCGAGGAGATCATCGACGCTCGTGAACCGCCCATTGGCAGTGCGCCAGTCGATGATGCGCTGCGCGAGCGCAGGGCCGATCCGGGGCAACTGATCGAGGGCGGCGACGTCTGCGGTATTGAGATCGACCAATCCGCCCGCTGCTCCCCCGCCCGGCGCGCCCGATCCTCCCGCCGCCGCGCCCGGCGCCGCACCTGCCGCGCCGATCACCGGCACCAGGATCTGCTCGCCGTCGGCGACCGTGCGGGCGAGGTTCACCCCGGCCAGGTCGGCTGTCGGCAGGCTGCCGCCCGCCGCGGCCAGCGCCTCGGCGACCCTCGCACCATCGTCGAGCACGTACAGGCCCGGTTTCGACACCTCCCCGAGCACATGCGCGTAGACCCCACCGGCGGAGACCCCCGGCCCGCTGGTGCGCGGTGACGGCGACACGACGACCTCTTCCGGCACCGCCGACCGGCTGAGCAGGCCGATGCCCACCGTGACCGAAACAGCCACGAGCCCGACCACCACGGCTGCGCCGAGCCCCAGGCGGAGCCGCCGTGGTGCGCGCGCCACAACCGTCGGCCCCGCCTCCTTCGTCTCCGAATGCTCGCTCACACACCGACGCTATGCGCGGGCGATCAGGGCTGGAGATCGATCCACGCAATCGGTGCGGTGCACGGTCGAAGCAGGCGCTGTGGAGGACGAGTGCGACTCTCCGCCACCGTTTCGAGGGACGCAATACGGACGGCATACGAGGAGAATCTCGAATCTTCAACAGAGATCATCGACCTCACGCCACGCCTCTTCATGCAAAGGCCACCTGCAGCGCGCCGAGATCGGTTGCGGAAAACGCTGCCGCAGGCAGGAACGCAGCGGATGAGCCGCCTCTGCGCTTCAAAACAACAGTGCCGCCCACGATGAGCACTCCGGCCAGCAACGCGAAGGAAGTCTCGCCGCGGCTCAGCGCCGTCCGCGTGCACAGCACGTCGCCGTCGACCTCGGCCACAACGCGTGAGCCCACCGGATACTGCGCCCGCACGACGCGAGAAGCGGACCTCCGCGTCATCACGACGAAGAGGACGATCAACAGGACCGAGCCGACCAGCGCCACCATCAGCGGCTGCCAGGTCGCCGACGAGTACATCAGCCCGGTCCACACCCACAGGAGCGGTCCGAGAACGAGAACCATCAGCGCGACCGGGCGGCTGAGCACGAATCGCGTGATGTCGTCCACATGTCGTTTGATCTCTGCGTCGTCCACGACGACGCCACCAATACTTGGTTCAGTGATCATTGATTCCCCCCAAGGATCGCGACGGAACCACTAAAAACCCGATGCAGCGACAGACTGGGCCAAATAGTGATCTGTTGTCACCCACACACTGCCATTCGTTCACGAGCCTGTCGCCCCCGGAAGACGGGCACTTCCACCACGACCATCATTGGCGAAGGGTTTCGGTGCACGCATCGTTCGCGCCCCGCCCATCATTGCTCTACCCGGGCCGATTTAGATTCGCGAACCCAATAATGACACACAGGAGGCCGAAGGCAAGTTGCCCACTCACGATGATCAGGAGCATCCACATTCGGGGCATCCGGGCGTGGGACTGGTGTTCCGATAGGTCGTCCTCGCGGTAGACGCGTTCAAATCGCCCACTCACGAATCTCAACACGCGCGCCCGAAACACCATTATCAACGCACCGATGGCCAATACCGCGACACCGACTGCGATGAAGACAAGCGACACGCTGGTCGTCATGAACTGCTCTCACCCTCAAGGAGACCGGCAAGACTCGCGACGGTAATCATGATTGGCATCATTTATCGAGCTATCCTCGGGAAAAGATACCGACAAGAATCCCACCGACGCCAATGAACATCAATGCGCCGCCCCAGATTCCGATCCAGACCGGACTAGATCTTCTTGCCGCAGCGCGACCCACGCCGCCACCCAGCGCACGGTTAGTATCGGCAATGACTCGATATATCTTTTCGCGAAAGATAATTACAATCGGTCCACACATCAGTGCAATAGCGCCGATGACTATTGCGATATAGTTCTCAGCCGTCATTTCAAATTCTCCGAGCCTATCCAAACCGATAGTTGATCATGACGCTGCAACCAGCGCCAGCGCCGCCACTCCAGCCGCCGCCCCCAAACCTCTGGCCGTTAAACCCTAGTCCGGCTTCGCCGTACACACCAACTGGCCCAAACTCGCCGGAACATACACCCTTGATCGCGCCACCGTCGGGTGCGTTGCCGCCTCCAATTGATATTGCAGCATCCGCCTTAGCACCGACGCCGATTCCGATCGTGAACCCGCCACCCAAACCGATCTCGAAACAAATGAACAGGCAGCCAGAGAGTGAGATGCCGAAGTTTTCCCACACCCACGCGATTGCACCTCCGATTTCTTCGTACGAGGGCCCTGCGTAGCGATCGTAGACATCATCGGGGATGCACTGCCCGTCAGTGTACTGGCTGTCCCATTTTCTCGTTCCAGGCGGGCAGCCGTAGTTGTCGTTGTTGCCGCGAGGGTTGGAGCTATCGGTCGCGGGCGTTGCCGCACCCCCGTCGGCATTCGCGTAGTCAACAGGGGCAGTTTCACCGCCGAGCATAGGGGGCGTGACAGAAGGCAACCAAGCCAAAGTGGCAAATTTCCGTCTTGGTGCAAAAAGATCTCCAAGATCGATCAAGAGTCGATAACACCACGTAATGGATCACCCGTTTTCGACTCTGATTTTCCGACCAGATCCGGCTCATCGTTCCGTCCCACCCGCCGCACGGGCCTGCCGTACGGAGCCGCCGCCGAACCGGGCGCTACGCTGGCCTCATCCCACGATCGACCCGGAGTCGCCATGCGCCTGAACGATTTCCTCCCGCCCGACACCGCTGCGGCCCGTGGGGCGCACGAGCTCGTCACCCGCTTCCAGTCCCCCGCCCTGGTCAATCACGTGCTGCGCAGCTGGCTGTGGGCCGAGGCCTTCGCGATCGTCGAGGGGCACCGCGGGATCGACCACGAGCTGCTCTACACGGGAGCCGTCCTGCACGACATCGGACTCGCGCCGGCATACGACAACCATGTGCTCGGCTATGAGGAGGCCGGCGGGTTCGTGGGCGAGGCGCTCACGGCAGGAGCCGGCTGGTCCGTCGAGCGGCAGCGCCGCGTCAACGAGATCATCGTGCGGCACAACTGGCCGTCCGTGGATCCCGCTCAGGACATCGAGGGGTACCTCCTCGAGACCTCGACCGGTCTCGATATTTCCGGCCGCCGCGACGAGGAGATCCCGCTCGAATTCCGCCGCGAAGTGCTGGCGGCCTACCCCCGGCTCGGTCTGGCGGCCGAGTTCGGCGACAGCGTGCAGCAGCAGGCGGAGCGCAAGCCGTACAGTCAGGCGCACCGTCTGGTCGAGGGCGGCCTCGTCGGCAAGCTCGCGGACAACCCGCTCGAGCGGATCTGACCGGATCCCGCAGCCTTCCGCTCCGCGGCGCGGGAGGGCGCGCCCGCGAACGCGAGAGGGTCAGCGTCCGAGTGCGGCGCGCAGCGCGTCGGCGTAGTACGGGGCGATCTTGTCGTGCCCCGCAGGAGTCAGGTGCACGTTGTCGGCCTGCGGCGCCGAATAGGTGCTGACCCACCCGGCGACCGAGATCGCGTGGACGCCGAGGTTCCGCGCCTCCTCGGTCACGGCCGCATCCATCGCCCGGCGCGCAGCATGCGCCGCATCGCTGCGGCTCATCACGCCGTCCACCACGATGGCCGCGTTCGGGTACGTCTGACGCAGCAGCGCGATGAGTCGTTCCTCGGCCCCGATCGTTTCGGCGGTGGAGTGCTTCAACGCCGCATCGTTGCCGCCCAGGGTCACGATGACGACCCCGGGGTCGCCCTCGGGAAGCAGGAGGCGGTTGCTCGACACGCTCTCCGCGAACCCTGCCCCGAGTCCGCTGATCGGCGCGAGATATCCCGACCCCCCGTATCCGAACTTCACGATGTTCGAGAAGCCGGCCCGGCGCGCCCCCTGCTCGATCCAGGAGTTGCCGCTGCACTGCGAGTCGCACAGGAGGACGGCCGTCGACGCATCGACCGGCGTCGACGGGACCGTGAGCAGGCGCCCCTCGCGCAGGACTGTCTGGGCCTTCTCCCAGTCCTGATGCACCCCACGCTCGTCGGTCCAGGAGTCCTTCGTCGGCCACCCGAACCGGGCTGGATCCGCCACCCAGAACGCGAAGTCCGCAGCGTCGAGGCGGAACACCCCGGCGCCCTCGTGCCACAGCAGAGCGCCCCCGGCGAAGGCCTGGTAGCGGCCTCCGGGGACGTCGACCTTCTCCCCGGTCGGCAAGCCCAGCTCGCCCTCCGGGCCGCCCAGTTCCGCGTAGCGCTGCTGGATGACCCCGGCAGTCGTGGCGCGGATCGCGCCATCACTGTCGGAGCGGTAGAGCACACCGCCCTGGAACGGCTGCATCGAACCGTTCTCCAGCCTCGACGCCTCCGCCGTCGGCAGGCCGAGCGAGCCGTCCGCTCCGCCGCGTTCATGGAAGGCCGCGAGGAACGGAGCCTGCACCGACGCGGCTCCCGCGTCGCCGGACCACCAGATCTCGCCCCCGTCGAACTGCTGCACCAGGCGATCGCCGGCCGCCCGCTGCACGCCCTTCGGGTAGCCCAGCGGCCCCGAGGCGCCCCCGGCACGACGGTGGGCCGCGGCGATGTCCGAGATCGTGGGCACGGGCGCGCCGTCGCGCAGATAGATCACGCCGTTGATGAAGTCCTGCACGGGGGTGCCACGTCGGTCCTTGTGCTCCGGCCCCTTCGGGAACCCGAGCCCGCCGCGCTCCTCGGCGAAGCGCAGCCAGGACTGCCAGAAGACCCCGCGCACGAGCGTCGGGACGTCGTCCTCGTTCGCGAAGATGCCCGCACGCTGGAACGCCTGCCACGGCCGATCCGCGGATCCGCTCTGCTCCGCGATCGGCAGGCCGAGCCTGGCCACGCCGCCGAGCTCGTCGAGCGCCTCGCCGACCGCGCCGCCGTGCACGATGTGCGCGTCGCCCTCGACCGCGGCGTAGATGGAGCCGCCGCGGTAGTCCTGACGGCACACCCCTTTCGCGCAGGTCTCACGATTCCACGCGGCGCCCAGCTCATCGCTGTGCTTGTGCCAGAGCACGCCGATCGCGCTGGTGTCGCTGACGGGGCGCGGCAGCTGCCAGACCAGCAGCAGCCCCCCGCCTGCGAGCAGCGCGACGATCACCGCCGTGCCGAGCACGCGCCGCATCACCCGGAGGGCGCGCGCTCCTTTCCCCCCGGAGCGCAACGGAACTCAGCCCTTGACGGCGAAGTTCACGATCTTCGGAGCGCGCACGATGACGCGCATGATCTCCTTGCCGTCGAGCGCCCGCTGCACCTTCTCGTCCGCACGGGCCAGCGCCTCCAGCTCGGCGTCGCCGATCTTGGCCGGAACCTCGAGCGTCGTGCGCACCTTGCCGTTGACCTGCACGGCGCAGGTCGCAGTGTCCTCCACGAGCAGCAGCGGGTCGG
Source organism: Microbacterium sp. NPDC089698 (assembly GCF_044749045.1). Taxonomy (NCBI): domain Bacteria; kingdom Bacillati; phylum Actinomycetota; class Actinomycetes; order Micrococcales; family Microbacteriaceae; genus Microbacterium; species Microbacterium sp. NPDC089698. The sequence continues at coordinate 232,093 of NZ_JBIVHE010000005.1, read as the reverse complement.
CCTGACGCCAGGTGACGAGTCCCACGGACGGCTCGTGACCGAGGATCTCCCACATCTCCTCCGCCGTGTGCGGAGCGACGAGGTCCAGCATGACGGCCACGGTCTCCGCGGCCTCGCGCACGGCGGGGTCGGCGGGGCCGGATCCGGCGTCGATCGTCTTGCGGATCGCGTTCACCAGCTCCATCAGACGCGCGACCAGCACGTTGAACTTGGTCTGCTCGACGAGCGCGGGCGCGTCGGCCAGCAGGTGGTGGGTGATCCGACGCAGCGCCGCATCGCCTCCGTCGAAGACGACGTCGACGGAGCTCGAGACGTCCTGGGCCGCGCGCAGCGCGCGCGCCAGGAACTTCTGGGCTCCCGTCGTCGAGACGTCCTTCCAGTCCTTGTCGTCCTCCACGGGTCCAGCGAAGGCCAGCGCGACGCGCAACGCGTCGGCGCCGTACGCGTCCAGCTCCTCCTGGAAGAGCACCAGGTTGCCCTTGCTCTTCGACATCTTCGCGCCGTCGAGGATCACCATGCCCTGGTTGATGAGGCTGGAGAACGGCTCGGTGAAGTCGATCAGGCCCATGTCGAACAGGACCTTGGTGATGAACCGCGCGTACAGCAGGTGCAGGATCGCGTGCTCGACGCCGCCGATGTAGGAGTCGATGGGCGCCCAGCGGCGGGCCTCGTCCACGTCGAAGGCCACGGTGTCGCTGTTCGGCGACAGGAAGCGCAGGTAGTACCAGGAGCTGTCCACGAAGGTGTCCATGGTGTCCGGATCCCGCAGCGCGGGCTCACCGGTGCCGGGCACGGTGGTCTGCACCCAGCTGGTCGCCGCACCCAGCGGTGAGGACCCCTTCGGGGACAGGTCGAGGCCCTCGATGCTCGGCAGGCGCACGGGCAGCTGCTCCTCGGGCACGGGCACGATCTCGCCGTCCTGCGTGTGCAGCATCGGGATGGGCGTGCCCCAGAACCGCTGGCGCGAGATCAGCCAGTCGCGCAGACGGTAGTTCTTCGCGGCACGGCCGGTGCCGGCCGCCTCCAGCTGCTCGATCGCGCGGGAGATCGCGTTGCGCTTGGACAACCCGTTCAGCTCGCCGGAGTTGATCATGCGGCCGTCGCCAGTCAGGGCGATGCCGGTCTTCGCCGGGTGCTGGTCGTCGAGCGACTCCAGGGGCTCGACCGGGACGCCGTCCTCGTCGACCTCGATCACGGGCAGCGCGCCGGTGATCGGCGCCGTCGTGTCGACCACGACCTTCACGGGCAGGTCGAACGCGCGGGCGAAGTCGAGGTCGCGCTGGTCGTGGGCGGGCACGGCCATGACCGCGCCGTGGCCGTAGTCGGCCAGCACGTAGTCGGCGGCCCAGATCGGCAGCCGCTCGCCGTTCACGGGGTTGATCGCGAAGCGGTCCAGGAACACGCCGGTCTTGGGGCGGTCGGCGGACTGCCGATCGATCTCGCTCGTCTTCTGCACCTGGGTCAGGTAGTCCTGGAAGCGCATCCGCACGTCCTCGGACGATCCGGCGGCCAGCTCGGAGGCCAGGTCGGAGTCGGGCGCCACGACCATGAACGTCGCGCCGTGCAGGGTGTCGGGGCGCGTAGAGAACACGGTCACGACGCCCTCGCGGCCCTCGATCGCGAAGTCCACATCGGCGCCGATCGAGCGGCCGATCCAGTTGCGCTGCATCTGCAGCACCTTGTGCGGCCAGAAGCCCTCGAGCTGGTTCAGGTCGTCCAGCAGACGGTCGGCGTAGTCCGTGATCCGGAAGTACCACTGGGTCAGGTTCTTCTTGACGACCTCGGCGCCGCAGCGCTCGCAGCGCCCGTCGACGACCTGCTCGTTCGCGAGCACGGTCTGGTCGTTCGGGCACCAGTTCACCGGGCTCTTCTTGCGATAGGCCAGGCCCCGCTCGTAGAGCTTCAGGAACAGCCACTGGTTCCAGCGGTAGTACTCCTCGTCGGAGGTGTGCAGCACGCGGCTCCAGTCGAAGGAGACGCCGTACGCCTGGAAGCCCGCCTTCTGCTGGGCGATGTTCTGGTAGGTCCAATCGCGCGGATCCGCTCCGCGACGGATCGCCGCGTTCTCGGCGGGCAGCCCGAAGGAGTCCCAGCCGATCGGGTTCAGCACGTTGTGCCCGCGGTGACGCCAGAAGCGCGCCACGATGTCCGAATAGAGGTAGTTCTCGGCATGACCCATGTGCAGGTCGCCCGAGGGATACGGGAACATCGCCAGCACGTACTTGCGCGGGCGCACATCCTCGGCGCCGCCGGCCTTGAAGGTCTCGTTCTCGGCCCAGTACTTCTGCCACTTCCCCTGGAGCCGCTGAGCCTGGTGCGCCTGAAGCTCGTGCGCCGACAGCGACTCGTCGTCATTCGACGGGGATGCGGCGTGGGACGGGTTCTCAGACAACGCGACGACCATTCTCTGCGGGGGGAAAAGAGTGCCCGGAACAGGGCAACCTCCAGGTTATCCCAGCCCGCGCAGCCCGGCGTTCCGCGCGGGATCCTGCGCCGGGGCGCGGACGTGAAAGACTAGAGGCGCTATGCCCTCGTCCTCAGCCCGACCGGAGCGGATCCACTGGTTCGCCCGCCTGGAGCACCGCTTCCACGCGTGGCGTGAGAGGCGTGCCCGCAAACGGGGCCGCAGCGCGAGCGTGGTCCCGTTCCCCGGCTACGGCGGAGCGGGCTGGGTCCGCGTCGTCGGGCGGGTGCTGATCCTGCCGAAGACGCGCCGCGGCGGCAAGGACGCGAGTGTGCGGGGCTGGCGCAGTTTCGTCGGCATCCCGGTGAGCTTCGCGACGGTCACGATCACGGTCGCCGGTCGCACGCACGAGGTCGCCGCGGATCGCGGCGGCGTCGTCGACTGCCGGATCGAAGCCGACCTCGCTCCGGGCTGGCAGCACGTGACGATGGCCGTGGAGGGTCAGGACCCGATCCCCGCACGGGTGTTCGTGGTCGCCGAGGACGTGCGCTTCGGGGTCGTGTCCGATGTGGACGACACGGTCATGGTGACGGCCCTGCCGCGGCCCCTGATCGCCGCGTGGAACTCCTTCGTCGTCGACGAGCACGCCCGCACCCCCGTCCCCGGCATGGCGGTGCTGCTCGAGCGGCTCATGCGGGACAACCCCGGCTCGCCGATGATCTACCTCTCCACGGGCGCCTGGAACGTGGCTCCCACGCTCAACCGGTTCCTCTCCCGGCACCTCTTCCCGGCCGGATCCATGCTGCTCACCGACTGGGGTCCCACGCATGAGCGCTGGTTCCGCAGCGGACGCGAGCACAAGCTGCAGAACCTCGCCCGGCTCGCCGAGGAGTTCCCGCACGTGCAGTGGCTGCTGATCGGCGACGACGGGCAGCACGACGAGGCCATCTACGGACAGTTCCTCATCGATCACCCCGAGAACGTGGCCGCGGTCGCGATCCGCCGACTGCTCCCGGCCGAGGGCGTGCTCGCCGGGCGCCGCGCTTCTGCCCGCGCCGACGGCGACGGCGCCGAGGGCGAGGCCCGCGACGAGGATCTCGCCCCGTGGGTGAGCGCGGAGGACGGCGCCGGCATCCTCGACGAGCTCATCGACGCCGGCGTCGTGCGCTCGGAGCCATGAGCGGCACCGCCGGCGCGCTGACCTCCCGGGCGCGCCTGGACCGCGCGACGTGGTCGGCCCTCGCTGAGGCCCACGCGGCGCGCGCCGACGCGCTGACCGCGGAGCACCGCGCCCGCCAGGCGCGCCGCGAGAAGCACCCCGTCCACGACTTCCTGTTCACGTACTACGGCTACAAGCCGGGGCAGCTGCGCCGCTGGCATCCCGGAGCGGGCGTGGCCCTCGAGGACGCCCCGGAGCGCGCGGACTGGCGCTGGTACTCCCCCGTGCCGGAACCGGACGCCTCCCCGGGATCCGCATCCGGATCGGGATCCGGATCCGGACCCCGTGCCGGGGCCGTCATGCCCGATGCGGACGCCTTCGCCGCGGACAAGCCTGAGCTCGCGCGCCTCGTGCACGCGATGCTGGTGCGCACCGCGGCGCGCCCCGGTCAGTTCGGCTGTTTCGGCCTGCACGAATGGGCCATGGTGTACCGGACTCCGGAGCACCGGCACGCGGTACCGCTGCGGCTGGGGCAGGCGGGGACCGACGCGGTCGTGGAGCAGGGCGAGCTGCGCTGCACGCACATCGACGCGTTCCGCTTCTTCACGCCGGAGGCGGTGCCGCGCAACCGGCTCGCGCCGACCCGCGAGACGCAACCCCTCCTCGAGCAGCCCGGCTGCCTGCATGCCGGCATGGACGTCTACAAGTGGGCGATGAAGCTCGGCCCGCTCGTCCCCGGCGAGATCCTGCTGGACGCGTTCGAGCTGGCGCGCGACATCCGCGTCCTGGACATGGAGGCCGCCCCCTACGACCTCGCCGACTGGGGCGTCGTCCCGGTGCGGATCGAGACCGCGGAGGGCAAGGCGGAGTACGTGCGCCGGCAGCGCGAGTTCGCCGAACGCGGCAACGCGCTGCGCGCCCGGATCCTCGAGGCCTGGCGGGGCTCCGCGGACTGACACGCCGCGCCGCGCGCACGGCCGGCCCCACGTTCTACGATTTCAGGTGATGTCCCCTTCCGAACCCGTCTCCCCCGACGTCGCGCTCGGCGACCTCGGCGCGCTCCTGCTCGATTCCGGCGTGTCCGTGACCGACGTGCGCGGCACGCTCGAGCGCGCCCGCGATGCGACCGCGCCCGGCACCGACCTCTCCTTCGCGGTGCTCCCGGAGCACGTCTTCGTCAGCCGCCCCGGCACCCCGGGGGCGACCACGATCGCGGCCGGCGGAGGGCCGGGCCTGACCTTCCGGCAGACCGCGCACGCGTCGCGCCTCGCACGGCGGCTCGAGGCGGGACGCGTCACGCTGGATCAGGTTCCGGCGCACATCTCGCACATCCGCGGCCTGCAGCGCAGGAACCCGGTCCTGCAGACGGCGCTCGGCGGCGCGCTGCTCGCCACCGGGCTCGCGATCCTGTTCCGCTGCCCGTGGTGGGCGATCGTGCTCGCCCTGCTCGTCGGCGGACTCGTCGCCGCGATCGTGCTGGCGACCGAGCGGATCCGCGCGGCCGCCGCCGTGGTCCCTTTCGTCGCGTCGCTGATCTCCACCCTCGTCGTCGGGGTGGTCGCCGATCGCCTGGATCTCGGCGCGGTGCCGCTCTTCGCGGTGTGCGCGCCGGTCGCGCTCCTGGTCCCCGGCGCACTCATCACGAACGCGCTCCTGGAGCTGACCGCGGCCGACATCGTCACCGGCGCGTCGCGGCTGGTGTACGGGCTGATCATGCTCACCTTCATGGCGGCGGGCATCTTCACCGGCGCCGCCGCGACCGGCCTGCGCGTGGATCCGCGTTCCGCCGCGCTGGTCGGTGAGACGTCGCTCGTCACGGGGCACGGCGGGTGGGAGGCGGTGCCGCCGCTGGCCTGGAGCTGGATCGGCGTCGTGGTGCTCGCGATCGGGATCGGACTGAGCTTCGGATCCGGTTTCCGCCTCACGATCGCGACGGTGATCGTGATGATCTGCACCTACGCGGCGCTGATGCTGCTGAGCCCGTACACCGGCAGCACCGTCGCGACAGGGATCACGGCAGGGCTGCTGTTCCTCGCGGCGCGCGTGCTGGAGCGGGTGACGCTCGCGGTCCCCGCCACGGTCTCGTTCCAGCCCGCGTTCCTGCTGCTGGTCCCCGGCACGGTCGGGCTCGTGGCGCTCGCCTCGTTCGATGCCGCGGCCCTCGCCGCCGCCCCGATGATCTTCATCAGCCTCTGCATCGGGACGAAGGTGGGCGCGCTGATCGCCGACGCGCTGCGGATCACCCGTCCCATCGCCGGTTCCGCCGCGCCCACCGCGACCGGCTCGATCCGCATCATCCGCTGAGCCCGCTCCCGCAGGCTCCTTCCCGGGGCGCCCTTACTCCGTTCGGGGCGCACCCCTCCGTTTTGGGGCGCACCACACCCGGTTTCGACGACGTGGCGCGCCCCAAAACGGGATAGTGCGCCCCGAAACCAGGCCGGCACCGGCACCGGACCCGGCTCAGCCCGCGTCGACCGCGACGGACGCCCGAGCGAGGTACCGCTGCACGCCGCGCGCGGCGGTGCGGCCGGCGCGGTTCGCACCGATCGTGCTCGCCGAGGGGCCGTATCCCACGAGCTGGATCCGCGGATCCTTCACGGCCGTCGTTCCGCGCCCGTTGCGATCGAGCTGGATCCCGCCGCGCTCGCTGCGCAGATGCAACGGGGCGAGATGCCCGATCGCGGGGCGGAACCCCGTGGCCCACAGGATCACGTCAACAGGTTCGAAGGAGCCGTCCGCCCAGCGCACGCCATCCGGTTCGATGCGCTCGAACATGGGCCGGCGCGCGTCGTAGACGCCGAGCCGGGCCGCCGCCTGCTCCTGCGGCCGCAGCATCAGACCGGTCACGCTGACCACGCTCTGCGGGGCGAGTCCCTGCGCGACGCGCTGTTCGACGAGCGCCACGGCGGCGGCTCCCGCCTCGGGCGTGAAGTCCTCGTCGCGCCATACGGGCGGACGGCGGGTGGCCCACACGACATCCGCGATCGGGGCGAGCGCCCCCAGGAACTGCACGGCCGAGGCCCCGCCGCCGACCACGAGCACGCGCTTGCCACGGAGGTGCTCCGGGCCCGGATAGTCGACGGTGTGGAACTGCTCCCCGAGGAACGTCTCCATCCCGGGGTAGTGCGGCAGGAACGGCTGCGTCCAGGTGCCCGTGGCGTTGACCAGTGTGCGCGAGCGCCAGGCCCGGTCCCCCGCATGCACCACGAGGATCCCGTCCTCGTCGGTCACCAGGTCGACGTGCACCGGACGGATCACCGGCAGGTCATGAGTGCGCTCGTAACCCGCGAAGTACGACGGCACGGCACGGTTCGCCTGCTCCGCCGTGCGCGGGGGCGGAACCGATCCCGGCAGCTCCGCGACGCCGTGCACATCCTGCATCGTGAGCGCGTCCCAGCGATGCTGCCATGCCCCGCCCGGCGTCTGGTCCGCGTCCAGGACCACGTGCGCGATGCCGAGCCGGCGCAGATGGTACGAGCTCGACAGGCCGGCCTGGCCGGCGCCGATCACGATGCTGTCGAGGATGTCCACGGCCGGTGCAACGTCGCGGGCAGGCGCGGTGTTCCCCGGGCCGATTCGCGCGCGACGCGAGATTCTTCGCCGGCGCGCGTCACTATCGGCCGGTTGGGGACTCTCTACTTCGAAGGCCCGTCGCAGGGCCGGACGATCTGCTCGCGAGGAGCCGGTCGAGAAGTGAGGATGACATGCGCAACCCGGAGACGCCCGCCGAAGGATCCAGTCCCGATCCGGAGGAGCCGGTCGAGCGCACGATCGACCAGAGAGGGGTGCGCCCGAGCGCGGCATGGAACCTGTCGGTGATCATGTCCATCGCCGCCGCCGACGATGCCGCTGCGGCCGCCGAGGCCGCCGCAGCGCCTGCGCTGCCGGCGTCCGAGGGCGCGCTGCCGCATTGCGCTCCTCACGACGGCCGCCCGCATGAGCACCAGCGCCGCGCTCTGCGCAAGGGGCCCGCGCTGGCCCGCGGCGAGGGCTCAGGGAAGCACGACGCGCAGGTCCAGTGAGAGTCCCGGCAGGCTGATCCGGGAGCTCGCCCCCGCGGAACCGTCCGCGCCGAGCTGCACGGCTGCCTCCGCCATTACGTCGCCGAGGGCCGGCGCCTCGCCCTGTCGGACCGAGACGGACGCATCCACCGCAGCGCCCGCCGGTGCGACCTCCGCGGAGAACCACGCTGCACCGACCACGGCCTCGACCGTCGGGACGGCTACCGGCCCGACCTGCGGTACCTGCGCCATCCCCGCGGAGAGCACTCCGGAGGCCGTCATCGACGGATCCGCCACCGAGAAGACTCCCGCCGCGGACAGTGCTCCGACGAACTGCGTGCCCGTCTGCCGCGGATCCACGGCCGGCGGCACGTCCGGGACCACCCCCGACCCCGGATCGACGACGGGGTCCGGCACCCCCTCCGCAGCGGGATCCGCAGCCGTCTCCGCGACGGTGACCGGCACCGGGACCGGAGCGACAGGAGCCGGGTCCTCGGCCGAAGGGGCCTTCGCGGCCGCAGACGTGCCCGGCGTCGCGGTCGGGGCGCGGAGCGCGTCCGCGGGCGGAGCGACCGCAGGCGTGACCGTGAGCAGCGTCGTCGCCACGAGCCCGCCGACCGTGGCCGCGGTGACGCCGCCCGCGAACAGCCAGGCGATCACCCCTGCGCCCGTCGTGGTCGTGGCCGCGGCCGCCGTCCCGGCGCTCAGGGACGCGGTGACCGGCACCCCCGCCCCGACCGTGCCGAGCAGCACCGCCGAGAGCGCACCGCCCTGCGCCCGTGCCACGGAGGCGTGCATGCCCCGCAGCAGGTCCGTGCAGAGCATGCAGGTGACGAGGTGAGCGGCGACCTCCGCGGCGAGAGCGGCGTTCCGCGGGTGCGCCACATGCTGCGGCAGCAACCGGGCGACATGCGCCTGGTCGCCGCGCAACCTCGTCGGAACCTGTCGGAGCAGCCATTGGTGCTTCATGCCCGCGCGGGCGCGTCGCTGCAGCGCCGACACGGCGTTCGGTTTGATGCCCAGCTCGCGGGCGATCGCCGGGCGTCCCGCCTGGTCCACGTCGGAGAGCCAGAGGACCCGCTGCCAGCGATCGGGAAGCGCGGCGAACGCGGCGAGGACGTCCTCCGCACCGGACTCGCGTTCGACATGCCGGAGACCATCGCGCGGATCCACCTGATCCACGTCCGCGTCGTCGAGGACCTGGCCGGCCTCCGCGTGCCATCGGGCGGACGTGTTCCGGATCACGGTCTTCAAGTAGGCGCGGAAGGACGATGTGGGTCCGCCGTCGCTCATCCTCAGCTGCTGATAGATCGCGAGGAAGGACTCGGAGACGAGATCCTCCGCCCGCGACCAGTACAGGCGCCGGGCGTAGCGGAGTGCGGAGTCGTAGTGCCGTTGCCACAGGAACTCCCAGGCCCCGGCGTCATCGTCTCGCACCGCGCGGAGCAGCTCCGCATCGCCGCGATCGTCGTGCATGTTCGCTCCCCGGAAGACGTCGGACCAATATATTCAGTCTGTCATCCCGACGCCGGGTCCCGGCGAGCGGATGCCGGCCGCCTCCGATCCGCGACTCTGACCGCGCTCAGGCGGCACCGGGCGCAGTCATAGCCCGGCCACAGCCCGTCGACCTACGCTCGCCCGATGGCGACGCAGAACGGCGGACGGCGACATCGCAGGCGAACGGCCGCGGAGCGCGGATACCGGACGCCGTGGATCCTCCGCGACGTCTACGGAGCCCCGGTGTGGGGCATGCTCGCCGTGGCGCTGGTGATCGTCGGCGTGCTCGTGCTGTACCTGTCCACGCGCTAGCGCCGCGCTCCGAGTGGACCGGCCGCGCGGACCGCTATCCGAGGGACAGCAGCTCCCGCTCCGCGATCTCCTCCGCGGGGACGGCGCAGGCGTAGGTGCGGCGGTACGCGCTCGGCGCGATCCCGACCTCGCGCGTGAAGTGGTGCCGGAACAGCGTCGCGCTGCCGAATCCGCAGGTCGCGGCGATCTCCTCGATCGAGGCGTCCGTCGTCTCGAGGGCCAGCCGCGCGTGCAGCACGCGCTGCGCCGTGATCCACTGCATCGGCGTCACTCCCGTCTCCGCGACGAACCTGCGCGCGAACGTGCGGGTGGACATGTGCGCGCGCTGCGCGAGCGAGGCGACGGAATGCGTGGCGCCGAGACGATCGCCCATGTAGGCCAGGACGTCGCCCAGCGTGTCCGAGTCCGCCTGCGGCACCGGACGCTCGATGTACTGGCGCTGCCCGCCGTCGCGCTGCGGCGGCACGACCATGTTCCGGGCGATCACGTTCGCGATCGCGCTGCCGAGCTCGCGGCGCACGAGATGCAGGCTGGCGTCGATGCCCGCCGCGGTCCCGGCGCTCGTGATGAGGTCGCCGTCGTCCACGAACAGCACGTCCGGGTCGATGCGCGCCGTCGGGTACCGTCGCTGCAGCTCCTCGGCGTACCGCCAGTGCGTCGTGCACGGCCGCCCGTCGAGCAACCCCGCGGCTCCGAGGATGAAAGCCCCGGAGCACGCGCTCAGCAGGATCGCACCGCGATCCGCGGCCCGGCGCAGGGCGTCCAGCAGCTCTGCCGGGTATTCCTCGGCGGGACGCACGCGTGCCGCGGGAACGGCGATCACGTCGGCGTGCTCCATCGCCTCGAGTCCGTGGGCGGGGACGACCTGCGCCCCGACCTCGGTGCTCACGGGACGCCCTGCCTCGATGCCGCAGACGCGGAAGTCGAAGGCCGGGACGTCCGAGTAGACGCTGCGATCCAGCCCGAACACCTCGCTGAGGAGGCCGAACTCGAACACGGCGAGCCCGTCGATCACGGGAAGGGTGACGCTCTGCAGCATGCCCCGATCATACTGGCTGGATCTTTATGCCGAAAGTCTTTCCGCCATCTGGTGGCAGGATCCTTTCGCTCGTAGCTTTGAAGCCATGACCGAGACCGCCACGACCCCCGCCCCTTTCCGGATCCCCGTGACCCGCGCCGACGCTTCCCTGCGCTCCGCTGCGGACTCCGCGCCGTCGCCGCAGCGCCGCGCGCGCCTCACGATACCGACGTGGCTGCCCCGCCGCATCCTGCAGCGCGGCGGCGTGCCCACCCGCGAGGACGCGCGCGCCATGCACGACCTGCAGGCCGCCCTCGACCGCAGCGACTGGTGACGCATCACCCCTGAAGGCGGGGCGCCGCGTCGCGCCTCAGCGAGCCGCCGGCAGGGCGACCTTGAGCTTCGCCCAGGATCGACCCTGGGTGTCCTTCAGGATGTCGTACTCCACGTCGACGTGCGGCTCGATCGCGCTGTACTTGTCGTTGGGCGCCCCGATCACGAGCTGGAAGCCGAGACCGCGCCACGCGCCGATCGCCCGCTTGGTGAAGTGCGCGTCGGCCTTGATGAGGGCCTCGTCCATGAAGACCGGAGCGTAGCGCGGGCGCTCGGCTCCGGCATCGCCGAGCTGGTAGCGCAGCGCCGCGCCGACGATGAACGCGATGAGCTCCTGCGACTCGCCGCCGGACTTCTCGCCGATGTGGTCGTAGAGCGCGACGTGCTGCTTGGTGTCGGCGGTGACCCGCTCGGCACTCACCCGCACGTGGTTGCGCACATCGATGAGGTCGGCGAAGTCGGGGGCGGAGCGTCGCAGATGCCCGATGAGTCGCGACATCCGGCGGTAGGCGTGTTCGCGCTCCTGGTCGCTGGAGGCCGCTTCGATGAGCCCCCGCACCTCGCGCAGGTCGCGGCGGAAGCGCTTGCGCGCCTCGGACTGGCTCTCCCGGGTCGTGATCTGCAGGCGGTGGTGGTCGTCGTAGAACGGCAGGTCCTGCATGATCCGGTTGATGGGCTCGATCCGCTCCCGGATGTCCCGGAGCGCCCGTCCCAGCGTCGAGTCGAGGTTCGTGAGGTCGTTCCCCGAGAGGTGGACGAGGCTGTCCCGCCACTCGCTCTCGAGCTGGTGGAGTCCGCTCGTCTCGAGCGCCGCGAGGATGCTCTCGAAGTCGTCGACGTACAGATCCGGATCCGCGATCAGGTTCGGGTTCTCCCAGCGCTCCAGGAATCCGCTCATCAGCCGGCGCATGTTCTCGCGCTGTTCGCGGTGAGCCTCGAACGCCGTCGCCCGATCCTCGTTCAGGCGGTTGCCGGCGGCCTGCAGCGCACCGTCGAAGCGCTCCAGCAGCATCGATGGCGCGGCGCTGGCCGACGCGGGTGAGGCGAAGCGGTCGTCGAGGTACTGCGCCTGCTCGGAGCCCACTGCTCGATCCGATCCGATCGCCTCGTCGATCAGCGCCTGCCCGGCGTCGACGTCGTCGGTGATCTCGCCCCAGCGCTGCTCGACCTGCTGGCGCTCCGCCGTGGCCGCGCCGATCTCCTCACGGAGTCGCGCCGCGAGCGCCTTGGCCTTCTCGATCTGCGCGGTGATCCCCGCGATGTCCGGGTTCTTCTCCGCGACCTCGGACTCCACGCCTCGCCAGCGCTCCTGCACGGCGACGAGGGCGTCGACGTCGACCTGGTCCCACACGACGTCCACGATCCGCGCGAAGGCCGCGCGCTCGGCATCGAACCGGTCCAGGGTCGACTCGGCGGCCGCCACCGCTCCCTCCGCACGCTCGAGAACGGGTCGCAGCTCCTCGACCGCGGCCTCCAGCTCGCGCAGCCGGGCGCGGTTCGAGAAGCCGAGCACGTTCCCGCGGCCATGGCCGCCGTGCGCGCCCTGGTCTCCGCGGGAGACCTGACCGGTGATCGTGAGCGCCTGCTCGTGCCCGGTGAGTTCCGCCGCGCTGTTCACGCAGACGAAACCGAACCGCTCGGCGAGACGCACCTGCAGCCAGCCGGTGAAAGGAGTGTCCGCGTACTCGAGACGTCCCGGCAGTCGGTTCTCCGCTCCCCCGCCGCTCGTGCGGAGCCCGGTGTGCACGCCCTGGTACGTGAGTCGGCGCGGAGTGCGCACCCCGTCGATCGCGGTGCGGAACCGGTCGAGGTCGGCGACATCCAGCAGCACGGTCGTGGCGAAGCCGCCGAGGGCGAGGTTGAACGCCTCGCGCCACGGCTCGTACTCCGTGCGGACCTCGATGAGCTCGCCCACGAAGGGCAGCTGGTGCGGCTCGAGCCCCGCCGCCTCGGCGAGCAGCTCGCGGGAGCGGTACAGGTCCCCGGGGATGTTGCCCGCGAACGCCGTCGCCTCCTCGGCCGCGCGCTCGCGCTGTGCGAGTTCCGCCTTCAGTCCATCCCTGGTGCGACGGGCGTCGGCCCAGGCCTCGCGCGCGCTGCCCTTGGCGTCCGCGTCGCCGAGCACCGTGCGGGCGCGCCCGACGAGCTTGTCGAACTCCGCCCTGCTGTGCACCTCGGCGCCGAGCGCGCGCAGGTCGTCGTCGAACCTCGCCCGACGCGTCTGCGCCTCCTCGAGACGCCGCTCGACGCCACGCAGCTCGCGCTGCGCGGTCTCGAGCCGGTCGCCGCCGCGCTCGCGCAGCAGATCTCGCAAGCCCTCGTGCTCGACCTCCGCGGCCTCGGCCTGCACGCGCTTCTCCCGGGCGAGGATGTCGAGCACGCGCGTGCGGTCGCGGAGCTCATCCTCGACCGTGCGGAGCAGGTCCATGCGCCGCTCGGCACGCCAGAGGGAGGCGACGGACGTCGGATCCTCGAACACGCCGACCGCGTCGATGAGCGTCATCCGCCCGGCAGCGGTGTCGATGCGCCGGCGCAGGTCGCGGATCGGTTCGAGGGCCGCCACCTGCTGGCGCGCGACGAGCATGCGCTGCTTCGTGCTCTCGAGTTCGTCGAAGTGCACGACCACCGCATCGGCGGTGCGCATCGTCTCGGGCTCCTCGAGGACCAGGCGCTTGTACAGGTCGTCGACCGTGGTGATCTGCTGTCCCGCCTGGATGCGGGCGAGCAGGCTCATCGCGTTCGATCCGGATCCGGCGGCCCCGATGCCCAGCACCGAGTGCAGCCGTGCGGAGAACTCGCGGTCCGTGCCCACGGGCTCCAGTCCGGCGGCGCGCACGGAGGCATCGGTGAGGCGCTGCGCGGCCGCGCGCTCGAGCGCGGCGAGGTCGAACGCCGAGTTGGCGGTGGCGCGCACGCGCACCGTGTCCTCGAGCACGCGCGCGCCGGCCGGGATGTACCAGGCGCGCACGGCGGTGAAGCGCGAGTCGTCGTGGTCGCGCCACGTCATCGCGATCGCGGTCCAGGTGTCCTCGCCGTCGCCGCGGAGCACCTGCACCTTCGTGCCCTCCTCGGTGCGGGTCTCGTCGAGCTTGCCTCGACCGTAGGAGAGCACGTTGCGCTGCTCGTCGCCTCGGGGGCGCCCGGTGACGCCGCCGTTCGACGCGCCGTTGAACGGCGTCGTGTGCGGCATCATGAGCGCGATGTAGGCGTCCATGAGCGTGGACTTGCCGGATCCCGATCCGCCGCAGAGCAGAGTCGCGGCGGGAGAGAACCGCACGCGGTGCGGACCGCCGTCGTAGCCGCCCCAGTTCACGAGCTGCAGGTCCTCGGCGACCCACTGCTGGCCGCGGGAGGCTTCGGGGATGAGCCCGAAGAGAGTGTCGACCATCGTCATGACAGGGCGTCCTCCAGGGCTTCCTCGGCGGTGGCGTCGTCGAGCGCGACGCCACCGGCACCGGCGCGGCGTTCGGCGGCGGTGTCGCGCAGCCAGTCGCGCAGCTCGGTGAGCTTCTCCGCGCTCAGCACGACCTCGACGAGAGGACCGATCCGGTAGCGGCCGGTGGTCTCCTCGCTGATGATCCCGTCGTTCGAGAGCTTGCGCATCGCGTCGCGGACGGCTTTCTGGCGCCGCGAGATGTCGCCGTCGGCGTCGGTGAAGTAGCTGAGCACGGTCTGCTCGACGTCCTCGATGTCGATGCGGGGCGCAGCCTCGCCGGCGACGTTCTCACGCTCGTAGACGGTGCGCAGGTGCACCAGCACGAGCGTCTCCGAGCGCGTGTACGGCGTGTCACGCAGCAGGATCGGGATGTCGAGCTCGTCGATGCGGATCTGCTGCTTGTACGCGAGGCCGTGCTCGTGGTCGACGATCAGCCGGATGTACAGGTCGTTGAGGCGCGACTCGATCACGGTCTGATGGTCGAGGAGGGTGCGCCATTCGGGGCGGTTGCGGTCGGCGAGCAGGAAGCGCCGGTGCAGGATCAGCGCGAGTGTGCGGCGCACCTCGGGATCGAGCACCCCGCGGTCGCCCGGGAACAGCTCAGCGAGGTCATCCTCCATCGCGACAGGCTGGATGAACCCCGCCCCCTCCTCGACAGCGGAGCTCTCCGCCGTCTCGGGGGTCTCTGCGACGTAGGGCGTCTCGGTGGCATCGGAGGTCATCGTTCCTCTTCCTTCCTCGCCTGCGCGGTCACGGATCCGAACGCGAATCGGCGCGCGGTGCCGTCGGGACGGACGGTCTCCACGACCGAGACCCCGTCCGCCTCGGCCAGGCCGTTGCGGTGGGCGATCTCGAGCAGGCCGAGAAGATCGACCGGGCGGCGGGTGCTCCGCTCCGTGATGGCCTGGAAGGCCTCGCCGAGGTCGAACGTGTCGCCGAGTCCGGCAACGTGCGCCTCGAGTTCCGCGTAGTGCGGACCGCCCCAGGCGCGGGTGTCGGCGTCGACGAACTCGACGTCCTGTCCCTGCGTGATCAGTGCGGCCGGCGAGCCGGGCGGGCGGATGTCCCCCAGCGACTGGCGGAGGTGGCCGATGCTCGCGACCGGCAGGCGGCGGAGCGGATCCACGGGAGTCTCGGGGGTCCGCGTCTGCGTCCAGGCCTGCATCCCCGCGATGACGTCGCGCAGCAGCTCGTCGACCTGGCGGTCGCGCGCGGGGTCGTGCGTGCGCACCTGACCCGCGATGACGTGCGAGGCGCGGCGCTGGGCCGTCAGCACCTCCTGCACGCCCAGTTCCATGCGGCGCCCGATCATGTCGAGCTCGGCGCGCTGCGTGCCGTCGAGCAGCTGCGCGAAGGGGCGTGCGAGGAGGCCGTGCAGCTGATCCGTGAGCTCGTCGATCCGCTCCGGGTCGCCGATGAGTCGCAGCGCGCCCGCGAACGCCTGTCCCTCGCGTGTGGACTGCATGACCTGCTGGCCGCGGAGCAGGTACTCGCGCAGAACCTCCCCGGTGGGGCGCTCATCGCGGCGGAGGTCGCGGATCACGTCGCGCTGCATGGCCTTGATCGATTCCGCGACGCGCGTGAAGTCCGCCGGCAGCCCCCGCGAGAGGTGCAGCACGTTCTCGGCCTCTTCCCGCAGCTCGTCATCCGGCACAGGGTCGGCGGCGCCGCTCTCGAGCGCCGTGATCTGCGCGTCCAGCGCGTCCCGTTCCGCGCGCAGCCGCCGCAGGCGTCGGGCCGGATCGCCGTCCGCGTTCCCCGCGAGGCGCTCCACGGCTTCGAGCAGGGTACGCACCCGGGAGTTGGAGACGCGCGCGCCGCCGCCGGTGAGGTCGGCGATCTCGAGCGCGCGCACGGCGTGCGCGGTCAGCCGGTAGACCTCGCTCTCGGCGTCGATCTGCTGACCGAGCCAGCCGACCTTGACCCAGTACCGGCACAGCTCACGGCCGGTCGTGGCGGGCAGCCGACGCTCGTCGTCCTCGTAGCCGATCGCGCGGAGCTGATCCAGCATCTCTCCGACTTCGACGTGCGCGTCGGCGACGGCGACCGTCGGCCGGTCGGCGGAGAACATCTGGCTCAGGGCCGCGATCACGAAGGGCGCATACCGACCGTGCAGCAGATCGAGCGTCGGCGTCTTGAACGCCGCGAGAGCGCGCAGATAAGCGCCCTCTGCCCTGCTTCCGGTCACGATCGCTCCCTCACGGCTGTGGAACGCGCCGTTCCCAAAGGCACCAGCCTATCAAGGGCGACCGATTCCGAGAGCGGCGGTGATGGCTTCGTCGTTGTCGCTCAGCGCCCTCATCCACGTCGCCGAGCGAGGATCGCGGCACGGAGGATGTCGGACTGCCCCGTGTTCCAGGCCAGCTCGCTCAGCACATGTGTGAGCAGACTCCGCACGGTGCGCGGACCGCGTCCCGTCACGACGGACTCGGGTCCGCGACCACGGATGTGCAGGCGGGCGAGTTCATCGATGCGGCGCCGCTCCGCGATGACGGATCGAATGGTGTCCGTCCTGCGGGTCTTCCAGAAGTTCGCGGTGGAGACCGGGATGCCGATCTCCTGCCGGGTTCGTCCGGTGACGGCCTCGCAGAGCCAGACTCCCTGCACGAAGCCGGTGTGCCGGACGACGCCGAGCAGCGACGGCCGGCCCGCGATGAGCGGCGTCGCCGCCTCCTCCTCCGCGAGTCCGTCCAGACTGTGGAGAAGCAGGTCCCGGTACTTGTCGAGGCGTCGTTCCAGGTCCTCGAGGATCCCGACCCCCGAATCCACCGCATGGGGAGGAGGCACCATGTTCCTCATCCCTTGCCCGCCGCGAACGCGGATCTCTGCGGTCGCGACCTCGGGGTGCTGTTCGGAGAGCCGCTGATCTGGATCGTCATGGGACTCATGGTTGCCGTCGCATGGCAGAATTGCGATCCATCTTGCAGAATCGCAAATCCGGTCGGAGGACGTGTGGACGACGACGAGGTGATCGACGGTGTCGGCGCACGGCTGCGCGGCTTCCGCACCGCCCGCAACCTGACCCTGGCCGAGCTGTCCGAACGAACCGGATTGACCCCGAGCACGATCAGCCGCCTCGAGCGCGGCCACATCCGCCCGACCCTGGAACAACTGCTCCCCCTCGCACGCGTCTACGCCGTGCCGCTCGACGAGCTGGTCGCCGCACCCCGCGTCGGGGATCCGCGCGTCCACCTGCGACCGGTGCGACGACACGGGCTCACCTACATCCCGCTGGGCGTCCACGCCGGCGGCCTCCAGGCGTTCAAGGTGATCTACCCGCCGCTGTCCTCGTCGCGGCCCCCGCACGACAACACGCACCCCGGACGCGAATGGTTCTACGTCCTCAGCGGCATCGTGCACCTCTCCCTCGCCGGACAGCGCACCATCCTCGGCGCCGGAGAGGCCGCGGAGTTCGACACCCTCACCCCGCACTGGATCGCCAACGCCCGAGACGACATCCCTGCCGAGATCATCGTCATCTACGGTCAGCAGGGCGAACGAGTGCACCTCACCGACGTCTGATCACGGGCGCTCCGCCGCTCGCCACCGGATCCGTTGTACCGGCCCGAAGCACAGTGCGCCGGCGACGAGGATGAGGGCGCCGCAGATGGCGATCGTCGGGCCGACACCGACGATGCTCGCGAGCGGCCCGGCCACCACGGGGCCCACTCCCTGGCCTGTCATCATGCCGACGCCGAGCAGGCCGAACCCCACGCCGACCCGGTCCGCCGGCAATGCCGCCCGGAACACGTCCTGGCGCCCGAGCGCGAAGGCGAGACCGATGCTCGCGACGCTCAGCACGAGTGCCGCCACCAGCGGGGGCGGCCCGAAGGCGAACGCGACGAGGCCGACGCCGAGCAGGGCGAGGAGCGGGAAGACGAGACGCTCGCGTGCAGCGGGCGGGCAGAGACGACCGACGAGGACCTCTCCGATGAGCGCACCGAGGGGGATGGCGCCGATGAGGACCGCCGTCGTGGCCGCGCCCGCGCCGGCTTGCCCCGCGTACGCGACGACGAGGGACTCCGCACCGACGAGGAGCGACAACGGCACCCACCACAACAGGAGCAGAGCGCGGATGAGCGGCACCGACAAGAGCGCCCGGTAGCCGCGCAGCGTGTCACCGATCCGCCACCGTCCGGGTTCCGCGGCTGCGGCGCCGAGCCGAGGAACCCCGGCCAGACAGACGAGCGCGCCGGCGACGTGCAGAGCCGAGAGGATCAGGAAAGCCTGCTGCGCCGTCAGGAACTGAAGCGCGACCCCCCCCAGGGCGATGCCCAGCAGCTGCACGATCATGCCGGTGATGACGAACAGGGACCGTCCCAGCACGTAGCGGTCTCCGTCGAGGATCCGCGCGACCAGGCCGGATTCGGCGGCGCTGAAGAGCGGTGACACGAGCGCCGCTGCGGCGATCACGCAGACGGAGCCCACGATGCCGAGGCCGCCCACGGCGAGGATCAGGGCGACCAGGCTTCGCATCAGCGCGCCCGCGATCAAGAGGGCTTTGGGCGGGATCCGATCGGCGAGGGAGGGCAGGAGGATCCCGCCCAGGACCTGGGGCAGGAAGCCCGCGGCGAACGCCAGAGATGCCGCGGCCGGTGAGCCGGTTGTTGCGAAGACCGTGACCGAGAAGACGAGGATCTGGAAGGAGAGACCGAGTATCGAGAACGAGGCGGAGACGAAGAGCGCCGGATAGCCGGCGGAGGCGAAGACCGACCGGTAGGTGGTCCGCGCGAGGGAGGCGAGTGTCATCCACCTACCGTGGATCCGGCGTGGAAGTGCCGGTATTGTTTCGCGTGGAGACGAAAGGTCAACGGAGTGCTTGTCATCGAAACCGGCCCGGACGACGTGCTCGCCTCCCGGTTCGCGGTATCCCCCGTGGGCGAAACCGCGCGACTCCTCACGCGCCTGACGCGGGGGCCGGGTCCGGACACCGCCCTGCTGAGCCGGCTGCGGTCGTCGTTCGAGCCCATCGCGAGCACGACTGAGGTCCGCCTTCTGTCCTATCTTCACGGGCCCGGGAGCGGTGCCGACTTCGCGGCCCCGCCACCCGAGAGCATGGCGCAATCGATCTTCCAGGACGCCGCCGCGATCGCCGCGGCGTCCCCCTCGACGGTTCGCACGGAGTTGGAGCTGCTGCGGGCTCACCGCTCCCCGACCGCGGAGCTCTCCGAGGTGCTCGCCGATCCCGCACTTCCCGCACGGGTGGCGGACGCGGTGCTCGCGGTCTGGCATGCGGTCGTCGAACCCGAATGGCCGCGGATCTTCACCGTGCTGCAGCGCGATGTCCGCTTTCGGGCCGAGCGACTGTCCCGGGACGGCTGGGGTGCGGCCCTCGCGGGCATCCACAAAAGGCTGACCTGGAACAACGGCGAGATCGCAGTGTCGCGATTCCCTGATTCCCGGATCCGGCTCGACGGCCGCGGCCTGCTGTTCATCCCGTCCGTCTTCGTCGCCCCCGGTGTGGCGCTGACCACGGACGCCCCCTGGCAGCCCAGCATCACCTATCCCGCCCGCGGCATAGGCACCCTCAGCGAAGGCGCGGCCGAGCCCCTCGAGAGCCTGTCGCGGCTGCTCGGCCCCACGCGGGCGCAGATCATGTCCCTCTTGTCGGAGCCGGCCTCGACGACGCAGCTCGGGGTTCTCACCGGCGTCTCGCTCAGCGGGATCAGCGGCCATCTGGGCGTGCTCCGCGACGCGGGTCTGATCACGCGCGAGCGGGCCGGGCGGTCCGTCCTCTACCGACTCACACCGATCGGCGAAGCCCTCCACGGCGCCGCCCGGACGAACACCGGAGACTCACGCCCTGGGGTCCCCTGAGGCGAGTTGCTTCAGGCATCGCCGCAAGGGCCCGTCACACGACGAAGGCCCCGAGCAAATGCTCGGGGCCTTCGTGTTCTGGTGGACCTGAGGGGACTCGAACCCCTGACCCCCTGCATGCCATGCAGGTGCGCTACCAGCTGCGCCACAGGCCCAGACGCTGTTCGCGGCTTCCCGCGACAACTCATTCAGCCTACAACATGGCCGTCTCGCCGCGCCAATCGAGACCCCTGATGCGGCCCGCCGGGCGTGTCACGCCCTCCTCGCGGTCAGGCGGAGGGCAGCGCACCGAAGGCGTCGCGGATCGCGAGCAGCAGCTGACGCACCGCCGTGGAGGGGCCGCGCGTCGACCCCTCCGACGAGGTCGCCACGAGGATGGAGCGCACGAAGGACGGATCCGCGATCGGACGCAGCACGATCCCGGGATGGGAGCCGCCGACGGCGAGACTCGGCAGCAGGCCCACCGCGAGGCGGGCCGCGATCATCCCGAGCATCACCTGGAAGTCGTCGGTGCGGATCGCGACATCAAGCGCATGCCCACGGGCGGCGAACGCGTCGATCACGATCGTGTCCATCGGATCGTTCCCCGCCGCGGCGAAGAGCCAGCGCTCCTGCCACAGCGTGAGCAGCGTCGGCACGTCGATCGGT
Source organism: Microbacterium sp. NPDC089698 (assembly GCF_044749045.1). Taxonomy (NCBI): domain Bacteria; kingdom Bacillati; phylum Actinomycetota; class Actinomycetes; order Micrococcales; family Microbacteriaceae; genus Microbacterium; species Microbacterium sp. NPDC089698. Next base: position 211,468 of record NZ_JBIVHE010000005.1, on the reverse strand, counting down.
CGCGGCGTCGCGAGCGGATGCCCGACCGGCAGAGCCAGCAGGAGCGGATCGCGGTGCACCTCCCTCGTGACGACGTGCGTGCGGAACGGCAGCTCGTATCCCGGCACGGTGTAGACGAGCGCGGCGTCCAGGCCTCCCCGGTTGATCCGGTCCACGAGCGTCGGCACCTCCTCGAGCATCGCGTCGACCTCGATCCCGAGATCGTCGACACGGGTCACGACCGAGGGCAGGATCTTCGCGGCCGCGGTCGGGAACGTCCCGAAGCGCAGTCGCACCCGCCCCATCGAGGTCAGCTCCCTGGCATCGCGGACCGCCCGCTCCCCCAGGGTCAGGATCTCCTGCGCCCTCTCCAGCAGCAGGGACCCGACCGGGGTCAGGCGGCTGCCGCGCGAGGAGCGGATCAGCACCGGCGATCCGACGAGGCGCTCGAGATTCTTGAGGTGGTAGTCGACGGTCGGCTGCCCCCAGCCGAGCCGGCGCGCGGCCGCGGTCACCGATCCCTCGGCGTGCACCGCGCGGAGCGCTTCCAGCTGACGCAGATCGAGCATCGACACCAACCTCCTATGTCAGCAAATGCAGATTCATGACGTGCCGCCACATACAGGATATGTGGGGCAGGAGAATTTCCGGGATTCCTCGCTCGCCCGAAAGGCCGCACGATGGACCAATGCCGTTCCCCGAGCCCCTCACCCTCGATCCCTCCCCCTCCGCGCCTTCCGGTTCGTCGACGGTGGATCCCCGCCACCGCGAGACGCCCTACGCCGACGCTCTGGAGTGGCACGCGGCGCGGGCGCCGATCCAGCTGATGGTCCCGGGACACGGCGGCGCCGGCCGCGGAATCAGCGCGCCTCTCGCGGAGTTCCTCGGCGAGCGCGTCCTGCAGCTCGACGTCCCCATGCTCCTCGAGGGCATCGATCTCGGCGAAGACTCGCCGCTCTCCCAGGCTCTCGACCTTGCCGCCGACGCCTGGGGCGCGCGCCGCACCTGGTTCCTCACCGGAGGCGCCTCCCAGGCCAACCGCGTCGCCGCCCTCGCGGTGCGAGGGCTCGGCCCCGGGATCCTCTCCCAGCGCAGCGCCCACTCCAGCTTCAGCGACGGAGTGCTCACCGCAGGGCTCACCCCCTCGTTCGTGCTGCCCTCGGTGGACGCGCGGCACGGGATCGCGCACGGCGTCTCCCCCGAGGCGCTCGACGAGGCCATGACCTCCGCAGCGCGCGACGGGCATGCCGCGAGTGCGGTGTACATCGTCTCGCCCAGCTACTTCGGCGCCGTCGCCGACATCGCCGGCCTCGCCCGGGTCGCCCACGCGCACGGCGCACCCCTCATCGTCGACGGCGCCTGGGGTCCGCACTTCGGATTCCACCCCGACCTGCCGGAGTCGCCCACGCGTCTCGGCGCCGACCTCGTGGTCTCGAGCACGCACAAGCTCGCCGGATCCCTGACCCAGTCGGCGATGCTGCATCTCGGCGACGGTCCGTTCGCCGACCGCCTGGAGCCGCTGGTCGAGCGCGCGGTCACGCTCACCGCCTCGACCTCGTCCTCGGCACTGCTGCAGGCCTCTCTGGACATCGCGCGCCACTCGCTGATGACCGGCGCGCATCACATCGGGAACTCGATCGCCGCTGCCCAGGCGTTCCGGGACGCGCTGCGCGAAGACCCGCGCTTCGCCGTGCTCAGCGACGGCTTCGACGCGTTCGACGACATCGTCGCCGTCGACCCGCTGCGGGTCCCGATCGACGTCTCCGCCACCGGCGTCAGCGGACACTGGCTTCGCCAGCGTCTCATCGAGCGGGACGGCATCTACTTCGAGATGTCCACCGCGACCTCCCTCGTCGCGCTCATCGGCGCCGGGACGGTTCCCGACCTCGCGTCCGCGCTCCGCGCCCTCGTCACCGCCGTCGAATCGGCGGACGCCCATGCGGAGCGCACGTCGGGCGATGCGGCCGCGTTCCCGGCGCTCCCGCCGTCCGGCCCGCTGCGGATCCTGCCGCGCGATGCGTTCTTCTCCGCCACCGAGCTCGTGCCCGCCGCGGAGGCGGTCGGCCGCATCTCTGCGGACACCCTCGCCGCCTATCCCCCCGGCATCCCGAACGTCATCCCCGGCGAGCAGATCACGGCGGAGACCGTCGCGTTCCTGCAGGCGGTGGCCGAGTCGCCCAGCGGATACGTCCGCGGCGCCGTGGACGCACAGGTATCGCGCTTCCGGGTGACGAGAGAAGACTGAACAAGGATCCCGCGGCGCACCGCGTCGCGGGTCGGCCCCACCATTCGAAGGAGATTGGTCCATGCCCACCATCGCCCAGCAGCTGCTGCGCCGGAAACCCACTGCGCCGGTCGCGACCGGGGAGGTGCACCTGAAGAGGAGCATCGGCCTGTTCTCGCTGACCATGATCGGCGTCGGCGGGACGCTCGGCACCGGCATCTTCTTCATCCTGTCCCAGGCGGTGCCGATCGCCGGCCCCGCCGTGATCTGGTCCTTCGTGATCGGCGGCGTCGTGGCCGGGCTCACCGCACTCTGCTACGCGGAGATGGCCGGCGCGGTGCCCGTATCCGGATCCACCTACTCCTATGCGTACGCGACCCTCGGCGAGGGCACCGCGATGGCGGTCGGCGCCTGCCTGCTGCTCGAGTACGGCGTCTCGACCGCGGCGGTCGCGGTGGGCTGGTCCCAGTACGTCAACCAGCTGCTGCAGAACCTGCTCGGCTGGCAGATTCCGGTCGAGCTGTCGCAGGCTCCCGAGCAGGGCGGGATCGTGAACATCCCCGCCGTGATCGTGATCGTGCTCTGCGCGCTGCTGCTCATGCGCGGCGCCCGCGAGTCCACCCTCGTGAACAGCATCATGGTCGTCGTCAAGATCTCGGTCGTGCTGTTCTTCTGCGCGGTCGCGTTCACCGGCTGGAACACCGACCACTTCCACAACTTCGCCCCCGCCGGGCTCGCCGGCGTGGTCGGCGGAGCCGGCATCATCTTCTTCTCCTTCGTCGGTCTGGACGCGGTCTCGACCGCGGGCGACGAGGCGAAGAACCCCAAGCGCAACCTGCCGCTCGCGATCATGTTCGCGCTCGGGATCATCATCACCCTCTACGTGCTGACGTGCCTCGCAGCGCTCGGCGCGCAGGCTCCGGAGAAGTTCAAGAACCAGGACGCCGGCCTCGCCGCCATCCTGCAGAACATCATCGGATCCACCTGGCCCGGCACGGTCGTCGCGATCGGCGCGATCATCTCGATCTTCTCCGTGACGCTGGTGTGCCTGTACGGGCAGACGCGCATCCTGTTCGCGATGTCCCGCGACGGGATGATCCCGCGGGTGTTCGCGAAGGTGAACCCGCGCACGATGACGCCGATCCCCAACACGGTCATCGTCATGATCGCCACCGGCGTCCTCGCCGCGGTCGTCCCGATCGACTTCCTGGCCGAGATGACGAGCATCGGCACGCTCGTGGCGTTCCTGGTGGTGTCGCTCGGCGTGATCATCCTCCGTGTGCGCGAGCCCGAGCTGGAGCGCGGCTTCCGCCTCCCCCTGGGCTGGACGATCCCGATCCTGTCGATCCTCGGCTGCATCGCGATCATCACCCAGCTGCGCCTCGTCACGATCCTGGTGTTCCTGGCCTGGACCGCCGTCTTCCTCGTCTTCTACTGGTTCTACGGCCGGCGCCACTCCGCGCTGCAGGTCGGCCACCCCGTGATCGAGGCCGAGGCGCCGTTCACGACCAACGTCGCGCAGCCGAGCACCGGAGCGGTGCGCGAGGCGGCCGCGGCCCGTCGCGAGGCGGACCGGGGATGAGCCTCGTCGTCGGGCTGGATCCGGCCCACCGCTCCACGGCGGTGCTGCACCTCGCGGCGATGCTGGCCCGCTCGGCCGACACCGACCTCGTGGTCGCCACGGTGCTGCCGCAGACCTGGCCGATGGCCGCAGGGAGCGCCGATGCGGAGTGGCGGGGCTACACGCGCGACACCGCGAACCTCGTGCTCGACCACGCCGCCGCGGTCCTGGGCGGCACGGTCCGCGCGGAGTACCTCGTGCATGAGGCGTCCTCCGCGCGGCGCGGGCTCGCAGAGCTCGCGGTCGACCGCGACGCCGCGCTCATCGTGATCGGCTCGTCGTCCGCCGCCCCCGTGGGCCGGATCGCCCTCGGGTCGGAAAGCGATGCACTGCTGCACGCCTCGCCGGTTCCCGTCGCGATCGCGCCGCGCGGATTCCGCGCCGCCGAAGGCGCCGAGGTCGGCCGGGTGACGGCCGCGTTCCGCGGGACGGACTCCTCCGGGGATCTCGTGCTCGGCGCTGCCGGAGTGGCCGCAGGAGTCGGCGCCGAGCTGCGCATCGCCTCGTTCGCGGTCGTGCCCCCGGAGTCCGGCACCTCGGGCGCCGGACTCGACGCCGAGAAGCGCATCGCGCGGCAGTGGACCGAGGACATCGAGCGTCAGGCCGGCGAGCTGCTCGCCCGGGTGTCGCACCTCGAGGAGGCGCCGCGGATCGCGGCCACCGAGATCGGCGTGGGCGACAGCTGGGACTCCGCGATGGCGCAGGTCGCCTGGCGTCCCGACGAGGTGCTCGTGGTGGGATCCAGCACTCTCGGACCGATCGCCCGGGTGTTCCTGGGCTCGCACGCGGCGAAGGTCGTGCGACACTCCCCCGTCCCGGTCGTCGTCGTGCCCCGCGGGGCCGCCGTCCCCGATCTCGACTGATCGACGAGCGCGGCGTTCCCGACGGCCGCAGCGCAGGGACCGCGGCACCCGAGCCGCGGTCCCTGCGTAGACTTCCCCCCGAACGAAGGACCGAACCCATGCCGCACCCCCTGCTCGACCTCCTCCCCGCCGGCGCCGGCATCGACGCCGATGGCACCTTGCGGATCGGCGGATGCCGCGTCGACGACCTCGCCCGGGAGTTCGGAACCCCGGCGATCATCGTCGACGAGGCCGCGCTCCGCGCCCGTGCGCAGGAGTACCGCACCGCCCTGACCTCGCGCCGCCCGAACGCCCGCGTGGTGTTCGCCTCCAAGGCGTTCCCGGCCACCGCGGTGCAGCGGGTCATGGTCGAGGAGGGCATCGGACTGGATGTCGCGGGCGGCGGCGAGATCCTCAGCGCGCTGCGCGCGGGCGTCGACCCCGCCCTGCTGGTCATGCACGGCAACGCGAAGACGACCGAGGAGCTGCGGATCGCGGTGGAGGCCGGCGTCGGGCTGGTCGTCGTCGACAACGCCGACGACGTGGACCGACTGGAGCAGCTGGTGCCGGAGGGCCGCACCCAGGACGTGCTCGTGCGCGTGATCCCCGAGGTGGAGTCCTCGACGCACCCGCACGTGCAGACCGGTCAGGTGGGATCCAAGTTCGGGCTCACCGCCGCCGCGGCGAAGGCCCTGATCGCCCGGATCGAGGCGAGCCCGCGGCTGCGGATGCGCGGCGTGCACGCGCACGTCGGATCGCAGATCATGGATCCGGCCGAGCTCGCCGCAGCGGTCGCGCCCCTCGCCGCGCTCGGGACGTTCCCCGTCTACGACCTCGGCGGCGGACTGGGAGCGCGCTACACCTACGACGAGCACCCCGCCTCCGTCGACGAGTACATCGAGGCGCTGCTCGCCGCAGCGGCCGAGCACCTCCCCGCCGAGGCCGAGATCATCATCGAGCCGGGTCGCAGCATGGTGAACGCCTCCGCGCTGACCCTGTACACGGTGACCACGGTGAAGCGCGACGCCCGCACGTTCGTCGCGGTCGACGGCGGGATGGGCGACAACCTCGAGGTCGCGCTGTTCCAGCAGCGCTACGAGGCCGCGCTCGCCGAGCGCCTGAACGAGGACGCCGTGGAGGAGGTCGTCGTGGTCGGCCGGCACTGCGAGTCGGGCGACGTGCTCATCGATCCCCTGCGCCTGCCCGAGGTCCGCGTCGGCGATCTCCTCGCCGTCCCGGCGACGGGCGCCTACACGCACACGATGGCGAACAACTACAACGGCTACCGCCGCCCGCCCGTGGTGTTCGTGCGCGACAGCGCAGCCAGGGCCGTGATCCGCCGCGAGACCTGGGACGACCTGTTCGCCCGCGACCTCTGAGCGGCTCCGCGGCGCTCAGGCGGCGCGCGCCGCGGAACGGGTGACGGTGACCTGAATGCTCTTCATGAGCGGCTGATCGCTCTGCGCGCTGAAGTCGGCGTGCCCGATCAGCACGTTCAGCTCCGGCATGTACCCGGCTGCGCAGCCCTGCGGGATGTCGTAGGGCACCGCACGGAACGCGCGCACGAGGCGGGTGGATCCGTCCTTCGAGGTGGACCGGATGTCGACCGGATCCCCCTCCGCGATCCCCCGTGCGCGCATGTCGTCCTCGTTCAGGAAGATCAGCTCGCGCAGGTTCTTCACGCCGCGATAGCGGTCGTTGCTGGAGTAGATCGTCGTGTTCCACTGGTCGTGCGAACGCATGGTCTGCAGCACCAGCGTCTCGGCGGAGGCCGGGATCACATCGGGCAGCGGCGCGTGCGAGAACTCCGCCTGCCCCGACTCGGTCTCGAATACGCGCTCGCGCGCGGGCTGCGGGATGCGGAAGCCGTGCCTGTTGCGGATCCGTGCGTTGAAGCCCTCGAAGCCGGGGAGGACCTGCGCCATGACGTCCCTGATCCGGTCGTAGTCGGCGACGTAGTCGTCCCACGGGGTCCCGGAGTCCGGCAGTACGGCCTTCGCGATCCCGGCGATGATCGCGGGCTCAGAGCGCAGGTAGGCCGAGGCCGGCCGCTTGCGCCCCACCGAGAGGTGCACCATGCTCATCGCGTCCTCGACCGTGACGCCCTGGGGACCGGCCGCCTGCTGGTCGCGCTCGGTGCGTCCGAGGCACGGCAGGATCAGTGCCTTCTCGCCGTGGACGAGGTGGCTGCGGTTGAGCTTCGTGCTCACCTGCACGGTCAGCCGGCAGCGGCTGAGCCCCTCGGCGGTGTACGGGGTGTCGGGCGCGGCGAGCACGAAGTTGCCGCCCATGCCGACGAAGACCTTGACCGTGCCGTCGTGCATGCCGCGGATCGTCTTCACGGTGTCCAGGCCCGGATGGCGCGGCGGGTCGATGCGGCACACCTCGGCGAGCCGGTCCGTCCAGGCGGGGGGCCGGTGGTCGATGCCGCACGTGCGGTTGCCCTGCACGTTGCTGTGCCCGCGCACGGGAGAGGGCCCGGTCCCCGGACGCCCGACGTTGCCGCGCAGCAGCAGCAGGTTCACGATCTCGCGCACGGTGTCCACACCGTGCTCGTGCTGGCTCACGCCGAGGCACCAGCTGATGACGGTCCGCTCCGAGCCGAGGTAGACCGCCGCGGCGTCGCGGATCCGCTCCTCGCTCAGTCCGGACTGACGCACGAGCTCGGCCCACGGCGTGGCGTCGACGAGCGCGCGGTAGTCCTCGAGTCCGTTCGTGTAGGCGCGGAGGAAGGCGGAATCGAGGACGGCGGGGTCCGCCTCCGCCGCCTCGAAGACGACCTTGGCCATCCCCCGGATGAGCGCGAGATCGCCGCCGAGTCGCACCTGCAGGTTCATCGTGCTCGTCGCGGTGCTCTTGAACAGGGCCATGTCGACGAACTCGTGCGGCACGATCGTGCGCGTCGCGCCGACCTCGACGAGCGGGTTCACGTGCACGACCTGGGCGCCGCGACGGACGGCGTCCGACAGCGCCGTCAGCATGCGCGGGGCGTTCGACGCCGCGTTCACGCCGAGGACGAAGAGCGCGTCGCACTCCTCCCAGTCGCGCAGATCCGCCGTGCCCTTGCCTGTGGCGAGCGAGGCCTTCAGCGCACGGCCCGAGGCCTCGTGGCACATGTTCGAGCAGTCCGGGAGGTTGTTGGTGCCGTACTCGCGCACCATGAGCTGATACAGGAACGTCGCCTCGTTGCTCAGCCGGCCCGAGGTGTAGAAGCTGGCCTCGTCCGGGCTCGAGAGACCGCGCAGCTCGTCGCCGATGAGGGCGAACGCGTCGTCCCAGGAGATCGGCACGTACCGGTCGCTCGCGGCGTCATAGCTCATCGGCTCGGTGAGGCGCCCCTGGTCCTCGAGGTCGAAATCGGTCCACTCGGACAGCTCGGCGACCGTGTGCGCCGCGAAGAACTGCCGGTCGACGCGCTTGTGCGTCATCTCCCATGTGACGTGCTTGATCCCGTTCTCGCAGATGTCCAGGCGCAGATTGCCCGGATCGTCCGGCCAGGCGCAGCCGGGGCAGTCATATCCGGAGACGCCGTGGTTCATGATGAGCATCGCGCCGGAGCCCGCGATCGGCTCGCGCTCGCGCAGCAGCACCTGCCCGACCGACTTCGCCGCTCCCCAGCCTGCGGCCGGGTGGCGGTAGGGCTTCCGCGACCAGGCGGCGCTCGTGCGCGGCCCGTAGCCGCCCTGCCGGGGCTCGTCCGGCATGAGTCCGAAGGCGGTTCCTCCGCGCGCGTCCACGTCGTCGCTCATCGCCCTGCCCGTCCTTCCCGCGCGGGCTCCTCGCCCGGCGTCGCCGCGTCGATCAGCACACGCTGCGCGTGCGCGTACACGTTCATGGATCGTCCTCGCACGAAGCCGAGCAGCGTGAGCCCAGTCTGCTCGGCGAGCTCCGCCGCCAGCGAGGACGGCGCGGAGACGGCCGACAGGATCGGGATCCCCGCCATCGCGGCCTTCTGCACGAGCTCGAAGCTCGCCCGTCCCGACACCTGCAGCACGGTGGAGCGCAGCGGGAGCCGCCCCTCCTGCAGGGCCCAGCCGACCACCTTGTCCACCGCGTTGTGCCTGCCCACGTCCTCCCTGATGACGAGCAGCTCGCCGCTCACGGCGTCGAAGAGCGCGGCGGCGTGCAGTCCGCCGGTCTTGTCGAACGCCGCCTGTCCGGCACGGAGCCGGTCCGGCAGCTCCGCGATCCATCCGGCTTCGACCCGGACGTCGTCCTGCGCCACGTCATGATGCGACACCGTCCGCACGGCGTCGATACTGGCTTTGCCGCACACGCCGCAGGAGCTGGTCGTGTAGAAGCGGCGCGCCTCATCCGCGGCGGGAAGCCTCACTCCGGGTGCGAGGGAGGTGTCCAGCACGTTGTAGGTGTTCTCGATGCCTCCGGTGCCGGGGCCTCCGCAGTGGATCGCGGCACGGAAGTCGGATCTCTCGGAGATCACGCCCTCCGAGACGAGGAATCCGATCGCAAGCTCGACGTCATGGCCCGGCGTGCGCATCGTGACCGCGAGCGGAGCTCCGCCGACCCGGATCTCGAGCGGCTCCTCGACCGCGAGCGTGTCGGCGCGACGATGCACGCCCTCCCCCAGGGCGATCCGGGTGACCGGCCGCAGCGTCGTGATCCGTCCCACGGCTCGACCCTACCCGCGGTTCGCGGATCCTCGCCGGATCAGTCCCGCTCGGCGGGCACGACGAGAGGAGCGGGCTCGGCGATCGGCACCACCGGGCAGTCCTTCCAGAGGCGCTCGAGGCCGTAGTAGGTGCGCTCCTCCTCGTGGAAGACGTGCACGATGAGGTCGCCGAAGTCGAGCAGCACCCAGCGCGCCTCGCTGCGACCCTCGCGGCGCACGCGCTTGTGGCCCGCTTCGATCATCTTGTCTTCGACCTCGTCGGCGATCGCGGCGACGTTGCGCTCGCTGTTGCCGGTGACGAGGAGGAAGATGTCGACGAGCGGCAGCGGCTCCGACACGTTCAGCGCGAGCAGGTCCTCCCCGCCCTTGGACCGGGCCGCGTCGGCGGCGATCTGCAGCATGTCTGCGGCGGACGGCGACTGCATCATGAAGAGAACGCTCCTGTGGTGATGGCGACGATGAGCGCGCCGACCAGGGCGACGGCGAGAGCGCCGGCGGTGATGGTCAGAGCGAGCATGAGCTTGTTGCCCTTCTCGGGCTCGGGCGGGCGGATGACCTCACCCGCAGGCTTGATCGTGCCGATCGCCGCGCTCGCGGCGATCGGGGTCGGCGAGGACGCGGGAGCGAGCTCGCCGTCGACGAGCACCGCGTCGACCTCCTTGCCGTCGGCCATGCCGTCGGCGTGGCCGCGAGAGCCGAGACCCGAGGGAAGGTCGTAGCTGCCGGTGACGAGGATCTCGCCGGTCGAGGCGACGGGACCCGACAGCGACAGCGCGGCGGGCGCCTGCTGGAAGATCAGCGCGTTCGGCGCAGCGTGGTGCGACCCGGTGGAGTCGCCGATCAGCGCGTCGAAGGAGTCGACCTGCGGGGTGCGCGCCTGCTCGGCGAGCACCCGCTCGCCGAAGCCGGCGTTGACCGTGGACGCGGAACCGACGGGGGGCGCGGTCTGCGCGGCAGGACGCGGCGCGATCCCGGCGGGTGCGGCCGGCGTCGGGGCGGCGGGGGTCTGCGGGTCCTCGGAGGCGGAGGCGGCCGGTGCCGACCAGAGCGCCGACTGCTCCGACGAGAAGGGCAGGCTCACCGGGCCGGCATCCGGAGCGGGCGTCGGGCCCGTCGCGGGGACGGAGGGAAGAAGCGGGGCGGCGGCCGAGTCGGCCGGGCGCGCGGGTGCGGGGTCGACGGCCTTGGGCGCGGCGGAGACGGGATCCGCGTGCCACGTGCGTCCGGTCTCCTCCTCGGCGCGCATGACCGAGGAGACCGACACCGGGGCGACGCCCTGCTCGGCGTCGTCGACGCCGTCCTGCTCCTCGGACACGGGGGCAGGCACCGGGGCGGCGGACTCGTAGGAGCGGCGGCGGCTGGGGTAGCTGGGCCGCGGCACGTCCGTGATCATCTCGGACGCCTCCGGTGCCGAAGGCACAGTCGGCGCCGACGCGGGCGCGGCGGGCGCCGGAACGGACTCGGCGACGGCGGGCGCAGGCGCACTCGGAGTGTCCTGGACGGACGGATCGGACACCGGCAGCGCGCCGGTGCGGACCCGCTCCTGCTCGCGCTTCTGGCGCCGGGTGAGCCGTTCCTCGCCCTCGACGGAGTCCTGGGGGTCGACGTCGGCCTGCGTGGGAACGGCCGCAGCGGGCTCGGCGACAGGAGCCTCGGCGACGGGCTCCGCCACGGGCACGACCGCGTGGGGCTGGGCGTTCGCGGCGGCGATGCCCTGCCGGCGTGCCGCCTCGGCCTCCTCCGGAGTGACGATCGGGGTCGATCCGGTGAGGCGTGCTTCTCGCAGCTGCTTGCGGGTCAACTGGCTGCCGCCGGCTGACTGATCAGCAATGTGCGCGTGCTGATCCGATGTGCTCATGACGTGCTCCGATAAAGATGATGCTTCGCGATGTACTGGACCACACCGTCCGGCACGAGGTACCAGACCGGATCCCCCTCGCGGACGCGCGATCGGCAATCGGTCGACGAGATCGCGAGGGCGGGGACTTCGAGTTGGCTGACGTCGTCGCTGGGCAGACCGTCCGTGCTCAGCACGTGACCTGGTCGGGAAACCGCGACGAAGTGGGCCAGATCCCACAGTTCATCATGATCCCTCCAGCTGAGAATCTGCGCCACGGCGTCTGCGCCCGTGATGAAGAAGAACTCCGCATCGGGGCGCTGAGCCTTGAGATCCCGCAGCGTGTCGATCGTGTAGGTCGGGCCCTCACGATCGATGTCCACGCGGCTCACGGTGAACGACGGGTTCGAGGCTGTCGCGATGACCGTCATCAGATAGCGGTGCTCGCTGTCCGACACATCGCTCTTCTGCCACGGCTGCCCCGTGGGCACGAACACGACCTCGTCCAGTCCGAACGAGTGCGCCACTTCGCTGGCCGCGACGAGGTGACCGTGGTGGATGGGGTCGAACGTTCCGCCCATCACGCCGATCCGCGGCGCCGGAGTGGTCGTCATCGGATCGACTCAGTGACCGTGGCCGGCCCCGTGTCCTTCGTGACCGTGCTCCGCCGCCCACGCCTGCGCCTTGCGGTCGTGACGGTTGGCGACGTTGCGATAGGAGAGCGCGACCAGACCGAGCAGCGCGAACACGCCGGCGGCGATCAGACCGAACGGAAGGGTCTCCAGCGCCACGTTGCCGTGGTGCTCGGCGGTCTCTGCGGCGGTCTGCACGAGCTGCGCGACGAGGTTCATCGATTCTCCAGAGTGATCAGGGTGGATCTCAGCTCCCCAGTCTAGCGCTCAGCCGCGCGTCTGCCCCGCCCCGCGCGCGAGCCACTTGGTGCTGGTCAGTTCGGCGAGTCCCATCGGGCCCCTGGCGTGCAGCTTCTGCGTGGAGATGCCCACCTCGGCGCCGAAGCCGAACTCGCCGCCGTCCGTGAAGCGCGTCGACGCATTCGCCATCACGACGGCCGAGTCGACCTCGGCGAGGAAGCGCTCGATCGAGAGGGTGTCGGTGCTGATGATCGACTCGGTGTGCCCCGTGCTGAACTGCCGGATGTGCGCGAGCGCACCGTCGAGGTCGTCCACCACGCGCATCGAAAGGTCGAGGCTCATATGCTCGGTCGCCCAGTCCTCCTGGGTCGTCGGCACGGCCGCGGGCACGAGCCGCCGGACGTCCTCGTCGCCGTGGATCGTGACGCCCTGCGCGATCAGCGCCTCTGCGACCTCGGGCACGAGCCGGTCGGCGGCCGCGCGGAGCACCAGGACGGTCTCCACGGCGTTGCACACGCTAGGGCGCTGCACCTTGGCGTTCACGACGATGTCGCGCGCCCAGTCCAGCGGAGCCGTCTCGTCCAGCACGATGTGCACCACGCCGGCGCCCGTCTCGATCACGGGGACGGTGGACTCGGTCACCACCGTCTCGATGAGTCCCGCGCTGCCGCGCGGCACGAGCACGTCGATCAGGCCGCGGGCGTGCATCATCGCCGTGGCGCCGGCGCGACCGAAGTCGTCCACGGTCTGGATCGCCTCCGCGGTCACCCCGGCTCCGGAGAGGGCGTCGCGCATGACGCGCACGAGGACCGTGTTGCTCTCCTTGGCGGCGCTCCCGCCGCGCAGCACGGCCGCGTTGCCCGAACGCAGCGCGAGCGCGGCGATGTCGACCGTGACGTTGGGTCGCGCCTCGTAGATCGCGCCGACCACACCGAAGGGCACCCGCACCTGCTCCAGCGCGACGCCGTTCGGCATGCGGTGCCCGCCGACGACGCGGCCGACGGGATCCGGCAGGGTGGCGACCTCGCGCACCGCCGCCGCGAGTGCGCCGATCCGCTTCTCGTCCAGGCGGAGCCGGTCGAGGAGCCCGTCCCCGATGCCGTCCTCCACGCCGCGCGCGAGGTCGCGCGCGTTGGCGGCGATGATGTCGGCCGACGAGGCCGTGAGCGCGTCGGCGATCGCGTGCAGCGCGGCGACCTTGCCGGCGCTTGTGAGCCGTGCGATCTCACGGGACGCCTCCTTGGCGGCGCGCATCCGCGTCTCAGGAGAATCCGGCGCGTCCTGCACGGAGGCGTCTGCGGGCACGGCGAAGTCGGCGATCACGGTGGACATGCGGTCAGTGTACCCACGCGCCGCGACCAGGAGGCCCGGATGACGGAATCAGACCGCGGGCTCGAACCAGGTGCCGATCTCGGCGCCGGAGAGCGCCTCGGCGACCAGATCCGCGCTGGTCACCAGCACGCCGATACCGCTCGCCGCGGCCAGACGGGCGGCGGAGACCTTGGTCGCCGCTCCCCCCGTGCCGACGCCGTTCACGACGGTCGCGCCGAACTCGAGGCCGGAGAGGTCAGCGCCCGCCGCCACGACGTCGAGCGGTTCGGCGGCAGGATCGGACGGCGGCCGCGTGTAGAGCGACTCCACGTCGCTGAGCAGCACGAGCGCATCCGCGCCGGTCAGCTGCGCCACGAGCGCGCCGAGCCGGTCGTTGTCGCCGAAGCGGATCTCCTGCGTCGCGACCGTGTCGTTCTCGTTCACGATCGGCAGCACGCGCAGGCCGAGCAGGCGCTCCATGGCGCGGCGCGCGTTGCTGCGCGAGGTCGGGTGCTCCAGGTCGCCCGTCGTCAGCAGCACCTGCCCCGCCACGATGCCGTGCGGACGCAGGGCCTCCTGGTAGCGGTAGATCAGCACGTTCTGCCCCACGGCCGCTGCGGCCTGCTGGGTGGCGAGGTCGGTGGGCCGGGCGTCGAGCTGCAGGAACGGGATGCCGGTGGCGATCGCACCGGAGGACACCAGGACGATCTCGGTGCCGCGCGCATGCGCCGCCGCGAGCGCCTCCACGAGCAGCGGGATCCGCCATGCCGCCTCACCGCTGATCGAGGAGGATCCGACCTTGACGACGATCCGCGCCGCGGTCAGCAGATCCGCCCGGGTCAGCGCCGTCACCCGGCGTCCTCGCTGCCGGTGTCCTCTCCCGCTGCGGCGCCCCGGGCGAGACGCTGCTCCTCGAGCTCGGCGCGGGCGGCCGCCTTCGCGTCCATGCGCTCGTGATACTGCTCGCGGCGCTCGTTCGTGGTGCGGCGGGTGTTCGGGTCGAAGCGCGAGTCCAGACCGCGCGGCGAGGTGATGAGCTCGGCCGCGGACGACATCTGCGGCTCCCAGTCGAACACGATGCTCTCGCCGGGGCCGATCACGACGGTGGAGCCGCGCACGGCGCCGAGGCGGAACAGCTCGTCCTCGACACCGAGCTTCTCGAGCCGGTCGGCGAGGTAGCCCACCGCCTCCTCGTTCTGGAAGTCGGTCTGCTGCACCCAGCGCACCGGCTTGTCGCCGAGGATCCGGTACACGTTGCCGTAGCTGCCGCCCTCGACGCGGATCTCGAACTCGCGCTTCGAGCCGCGCGGCCGGATGACGACGCGCTCCTTGGGCGCAGCCGCAGCCGCGGCCAGCTCGGCGCGGTGCGCATCGACGATCTCGCCGAGCGCGAAGGTGAGCGGACGCAGCCCCTCATGCGACACGGTGGAGATCTCGAACACGCGGAAGCCGCGCTCCTCGAGCTCGGGACGCACGAAGTCGGCGAGCTCGCGGGCCTCCGGCACGTCGATCTTGTTGAGCGCGACCACCTGCGGACGCTCCAGCAGCGGGATCTGCCCCTCCGGAACCTCATAGGCGGCGAGCTCGGCGAGGATCACGTCGAGGTCGCTGAGCGGGTCGCGACCGGGCTCGAGCGTGGCGCAGTCGAGCACGTGCAGCAGGGCGGAGCAGCGCTCCACGTGTCGCAGGAACTGCAGACCGAGACCGCGGCCCTCGCTCGCGCCCTCGATGAGGCCGGGCACGTCGGCCACGGTGTAGCGCGACTCGCCGGCCTGGACGACGCCGAGGTTCGGATGCAGCGTGGTGAACGGGTAGTCCGCGATCTTCGGCCGTGCGGCGGAGACCGCCGCGATCAGGCTCGACTTGCCGGCGGACGGGTAGCCGACCAGCGCCACGTCGGCGACGGTCTTGAGCTCGAGCACCACGTCGCCCTCGTAGCCGGGCGTGCCCAGCAGCGCGAACCCGGGGGCCTTGCGCTTCGGCGTCGCGAGCGCCGCGTTGCCGAGCCCGCCATGGCCGCCCGCGGCGACCACGAAGCGCTCGCCCGGGGTGATCATGTCGGCCAGGACGTCGCCGCCGGGGGTCTTGACCACCGTTCCGACGGGAACCGGCAGCTCGAGGTCCTCGCCGTCGTAGCCGGCGCGGTGGTCGCCCATTCCGAAGCCGCCGTTCTGCGACGTGCGGTGCGGCGAGTGGTGGTACGAGAGCAGGGTGCCGGTCTGCGGGTCGGCGACGAGAACGATGTCGCCGCCGTCGCCCCCCTTGCCGCCGTCCGGGCCGCCGAGGGGCTTGAACTTCTCGCGGTGCACCGACACGCAGCCGTTGCCGCCCTTGCCCGCGCGCAGGTGCAGCGTCACCCTGTCGACGAACGTGACCATGCGGATCCTCCTGGATTGGGGGCGGAACGGACGTGCCCGGAAATGGGGAAACGGGGCGAGCCGAAGCCCGCCCCGTTCCGAACAGCGCTCAGCCGGTGGCTGAGTCTGTGGAAGCCTTACTCGGCAGCCGCGACGATGTTGACGACCTTGCGGCCGCCCTTCGCGCCGAACTCGACCGCACCGGCGGCGAGGGCGAACAGCGTGTCGTCGCCGCCACGGCCGACGTTCACGCCGGGGTGGAAGTGCGTGCCGCGCTGGCGGACGAGGATCTCGCCGGCGCTGACGGTCTGGCCGCCGAAGCGCTTCACGCCGAGTCGCTGTGCGTTGGAGTCACGACCGTTGCGGGTCGAGCTCGCACCCTTTTTGTGTGCCATTTCTCAGCTCCTCTTCGTGCTTACTTGATGCCGGTGATCTTGACGCGCGTGAGGTCCTGACGGTGCCCCTGGCGCTTCTTGTAACCGGTCTTGTTCTTGAACTTCTGGATGACGATCTTCGGGCCGCGGAGGTGGCTGACGACCTCGGCGGTGACCTTGACCTTCGCGAGCTTGTCGGCGTCGGTGGTGATCTTGTCACCGTCGACGAGGAGCACCGCGGCGAGCTCGACCTTGTCGCCCTGGGCCGCCTTCAGGCGGTCGAGCTGAACGATCGTGCCGACCTCGACCTTCTCCTGGCGTCCACCGGCGCGCACTACTGCGTAAACCACTTCATACCTGTTTCGTTGGGGAGCGGGACCGCTCCGTAATCTCACGGGAAGACTGTGCTTGCATCGCGCCACAGCAGAGGGATCCGCAGTGGCGGGCGCGAGTTGCATGATCCCGCGGCGGCCGAGTGGGGCGTCCGGCGCGGTGCACCAAGGAGCTACTTTACCGGATGCGCCGCCCCCTCGCAAAGCGACGCCGCCGTGGCGGGATCCCGGATCCGATCGCGTGCCGGATCGGCCCCGGCTCCCCTCCCCGCGTCTAGGATCGCGGAATGGCGATCCTCGTGGACGACGCGATCTGGCCCGCGCACGGCCGCTTCTGGGCGCACCTGGTCAGCGACGCCAGCGTCGCCGAGCTGCACGCCTTCGCCGCCCTGCACGACATCCCCCGCCGGGCGTTCGACCTGGACCACTACGACGTCCCGGAGGACGCGCTGGAGCGGCTCGTCGCGGGAGGCGCGGAGCACGTGGGCGGCAAGGAGCTCACGCGCCGGCTGATCGCGTCCGGCCTGCGCGTGCCGGCCCGGGATCGCACCGGAGGCCACGAACACGACACGAGGATCCCGCGATGACCTCGAGCCGCCTGGAGGCCTTCAGCGACGGCGTCCTCGCGATCATCATCACGGTCATGGTGCTCGGTCTCGCCGTGCCGAAGGGGACGACCTGGACCGACCTCGTGCACACCTCGGGCCTCGGGCTGCTCACCTATCTGCTCAGCTTCGTCTACGTCGGGATCTACTGGAGCAACCACCATCACCTGTTCCAGCTGCGCCCCGCCGTGAACGGCACCGTGCTCTGGGCCAACCTGCACCTGCTGTTCTGGCTGTCGCTCTACCCGTTCACGACCGCCTGGCTGACCGAGACCCGCGTCGCCCAGGTGCCGACGATCGTCTACGGGCTGAATCTGCTCGGCGCCGCGATCGCCTACACGATCCTGCAGCGGATGATCGCCCGCGGGCCCGACGGCGATCGGTTCCACGAGGCGTTCGGGCGCGACGTGAAGGGCATCGCGTCCCTCGTGCTGTATCTCTCGGGCCTCGCGCTGTCGTTCGTGGCTCCGTGGCTGGGTCTCGTGCCGTTCGTGATCGTGGCCGTGATCTGGCTCGCGCCGGACCGGCGCGTCGAGCGCTACCTGCGCGCGCACCACGGCGAGGTCCCTGCGGGGAACGACGAGGAGGACCCGGCGCCGTAGCGCCGAGCCCTCCTGAATGGTCCTGCGGGCCGGTCAGCCCTGGTCCGCCTGCGGCGCCGCCTCGGTCGTGTGTACGACGGCGGTGCCCGCGGAGAGCGCCGCGGTGGTCACCCGTCGGCGGTTGCGGCCCTGTCCCGGCGCCTTCGGCTCGGGCAGCGCGTCCAGCACGGAGTCGAGCAGCTGCTCCGCCTCCGTCTTGGGCGCCTTGCTGCGGTCGGAGCCGCGCTTCTTGCGCGGCTTCTTGGCGCGCTCCTGTCCTGCGCGCTCGGCCGGAGCCTCTGCCGCCGGCTCGATCGGGGCCTCGCCCGCCGGCGTCTCCGCCGCACGGCTGGAGGCGGCGATCTGGGCGAGGGCGGACTTCGCACCCTCGGGGATGCCGTGCGTGCCCCCGTTCGCGGGCGCCGCGGCGGGTGCCGGAGCCGGAGCGCCGGCGTTCGCGGCGCCGTTCCCGCCGCGCTGACGGCGGTTGGAGCTCTGCTGCGGCGCGGCCGCGCGGTGCTTGACGACGGGGTCGTGGTGCACGATGACGCCACGGCCCGCGCACACCTCGCAGGGCTCGCTGAAGGTCTCCAGCAGGCCGAGACCCAGCTTCTTGCGGGTCATCTGCACGAGGCCGAGCGAGGTGACCTCGGCGACCTG
Organism: Microbacterium sp. NPDC089698; assembly: GCF_044749045.1. Classification (NCBI taxonomy): domain Bacteria; kingdom Bacillati; phylum Actinomycetota; class Actinomycetes; order Micrococcales; family Microbacteriaceae; genus Microbacterium; species Microbacterium sp. NPDC089698. The sequence continues at coordinate 193,243 of NZ_JBIVHE010000005.1, read as the reverse complement.
GTGCTTGGTGCGGTCGCGGCTCAGGCACTCGACGAGGCGGCGCAGGACGAGGTCGCGGTTGGACTCGAGCACCATGTCGATGAAGTCGACGACGATGATGCCGCCGATGTCGCGCAGGCGCAGCTGGCGGACGATCTCCTCCGCGGCCTCGAGGTTGTTCTTGGTGACGGTCTCCTCGAGGTTTCCGCCCGAGCCGACGAACTTGCCGGTGTTGACGTCGACGACCGTCATGGCCTCGGTGCGGTCGATCACGAGGGATCCGCCCGACGGCAGCCAGACCTTGCGGTCCAGCGCCTTCTCGATCTGCTCCGTCACGCGGTAGGCGTCGAACGGATCGCGGTCGTCCTCGTACGCCTCGACCCGGTCCAGCAGATCGGGGGCGACGCTCTCCAGGTAGGAGCGGATGGTGCGGCCGGCGTCGGCGCCCTGGATGCGCATCCGCGTGAAGTCCTCGTTGAAGACGTCGCGCACGATCTTGACGAGAAGGTCGGGCTCGGCGTGCAGCAGGGCGGGCGCCTGCTGGGTCTCGACCTGCTTCTGGATGTAGCTCCACTGCGCGGTGAGGCGCTGCACGTCGTTGGTCAGCTGCTCCTCGGTCGCACCCTCGGCCGCCGTGCGCACGATCACGCCGCTGGACTCGGGGAGCACCTCCTTGAGGATGCGCTTGAGGCGCGCGCGCTCGGTGTCGGGCAGCTTGCGCGAGATGCCGTTCATGGATCCGTTGGGCACGTACACGAGGTAGCGGCCCGGAAGCGAGATCTGGCTGGTCAGGCGGGCGCCCTTGTGGCCCACCGGGTCCTTCGTGACCTGCACGAGCACGCGGTCGCCCGCCTTGAGGGCGAGCTCGATGCGGCGGGGCTGGTTGCCCGTCTCAACGCCGTCCCAGTCCACCTCGCCCGAGTACAGCACGGCGTTGCGGCCGCGGCCGATGTCGACGAACGCGGCCTCCATGCTGGGCAGCACGTTCTGGACGCGGCCGAGGTAGACGTTGCCGATGAGCGAGGCGTCCTGGTTGCGGGCGACGTAGTGCTCGACGAGCACGTTGTCCTCGAGCACGGCGATCTGGGTGCGGCCGTTCTTGGAACGCACGATCATCTCGCGATCGACCGCTTCGCGGCGGGCGAGGAACTCGGCCTCGGTCACCACGGGGCGACGGCGGCCGGCGTCCCGTCCGTCGCGTCGGCGCTGCTTCTTGGCCTCGAGCCGGGTGGATCCCTTGATCGCCTTCGGCTCGGTGATGTACTCCACGACGCGCTGGCGCTGACGCGGCTGCTCGCCGTCGCCACCGCGGGTGCGGGTGCGGCGGTTGTCCTCGCCGTCGTGGCCGCTGTCGCGCGTGCGAGCGGGAAGCGGCACGAACGCGGGAGCGTGGAAGTGCAGCTGCGTGGAGACGCGCGAGACGAAGATCTCCGGCAGCAGGCCGAGGCTGATCGCGGTGGCCGGCTCGGGCTCCGCCGCAGGGGCGGGCTCGGATGCCGGGGCGGCCCCAGGCTCCGCCGCGGTCTCGACGACCGTCTCGGGCTCGACCACGGCCTCGGGCTCCGCGGCCGCGGCGGCCTCGTCCTCGGCAGCGGGCTCCGCGGCGCTCTCGGCGTCGGCGGGCGCCTCGGCGGCCTCCGTGTCCTCGGCGGATCCCGCATCGCTCGCGTCGTCGGCGGACGCCTCGACGGCGACCTCGTCCTCGGCGGGAGCGGAGTCCTCGTCCGTCGGCGCGGGCGCCGGCTCTGCGGGCTCGGGAGCTACCGGCGCCTGCAGCGCGTCGAGATCGAGGGTAGGGGCGTTGTCATTGTTCTCGTCGGCCATCTCTGGCGTACTCCCTGCACGACGGCCCGGCCGTCGTGAATTCTCTCGTGCGGCGCACTCGGCGCCGCGAACTCAATCGGTCTGCGATCGGCATGTGCTCTGATCGCTGGGGGCCGGGGCCCCCGAAGTCTGTATCCGTCGACCGCCGTCATGGTGGTTCGACCCGTCCATTATCGCACCATCGGCGCAAGATGCCCGACTCGACGCGAACCGACGCGCCTGCATGCACGTCGCACAGAAGCGCGACTGCCATAATCGCGGCATGTCCGCACAGCGCACCCGTCCCGTCGGCTACGCCATCTGGCTCATCATCGCGAGCGTCGTGGGGTGGTGGGCCGCCTTCCAGCTCACCCTCGACAAGTTCGCCACCGCGTCGAATCCCAAGGCCGCCCTGGGGTGCGACATCAGCGCCTTCGTGCAGTGCGGCGCGAACCTCGATTCCTGGCAGGGCTCGGTGTTCGGCTTCCCGAACCCGCTCATCGGTCTGACCGGCTGGATGGCGCCGCTCGTGGTCGGCGTGGCGATCCTCGCCGGGGCCCGCTTCCCGCGCTGGTTCTGGGCGGTCTTCGGCCTCGGCATCACGGCCGCGTTCGTGTTCATCTGCTGGCTGATCGGGCAGAGCTTCTTCTCGCTGCACACGCTGTGCCCGTGGTGCGGACTGACGTACATCGTGGTGATCCCGACGTTCCTGGCGACCGTGCTCCAGCTCTTCGCCAACGGGACCTTCCCGATCAGCCGCAGCGCGCAGGAGCGGGCGAAGCGGCTCGGCATCTGGGTTCCGCTCGCGTCGATCGTCGCATTCGTCATCGTCATCCTGCTGGCGCAGTCCGCCGGTGTGGACCTGATCGGCGAGGTCATCCGCCTGTTCCGCTGAACCCCGTCGACGAAGAACGCCCCCACCCGGCCGATGCCGGATGGGGGCGTTCTCGTGGCGTGATCAGCCGAACCAGATGCCGAGCTCACGCGCGGCGGACTCGGGCGAGTCGGAGCCGTGCACCAGGTTCTGCTGCACCTTCAGGCCCCAGTCGCGGCCGAAGTCGCCGCGGATCGTGCCCGGGGCCGCGGTCGTCGGGTCGGTCGTGCCGGCCAGCGAGCGGAAGCCCTCGATGACGCGGTTTCCGGCCAGGCGGATCGCCACGGACGGGCCCGAGAGCATGAACTCGAGCAGCGGCTCGTAGAACGGCTTGCCCTCGTGCTCCGCGTAGTGCGCGGCGAGGAGGTCGCGGTCGGGGTCGACGAGGCGGATGTCGACGAGGGCGTATCCCTTGGCCTCGATGCGGGCCAGGATCGCGCCGGTGAGGCCGCGCGCGACGCCGTCGGGCTTGACCAGGACGAGGGTCTCTTCAGTGGGCATGTCAGTCACTCTCTGTGGTCGTTTCCAGGGGTGTCGGTGGAGGATTCGGGGGCCGCGGAGTCCGCGGAGGGCATGGCGGCACCGGCGGTCCGGGCGGCGCGGTCCGCGCGCCCGCCCACGATCATCGCGTAGGCCCACATGCCGCCGAAGACGATCGCGACCAGCAGGATCGCGGGCACCAGGATGGCGGACAGCAGGACGATGACCTGCAGGATCCATCCCATCACGATTCCGGTCCTGCTGCCCATCAGCCCTGCCGCGACGAGCATCGCGACGCCGACGACGGCGCCGCCGACGATGCCCCACCACGGCTCGATGCCGGGGCCGAGCGCCTTCAGGCCGAAGACGGTCAGCCCGGCGAGGCCGACCACGATCGCCTCGAACGCGAGGATGATCGACCCGAGCTTCTGGGCGAGGCCGCGCGGCGGGCGGGCCCGGCGCGGCTTCGCGGCCGCGGATCCGGATGCGGTCTCGTCGGTCACGCGCGCCATCCGCTCTTCCAGTCCTCCGCGGCGGCGAGCGAGATCGCCTCGCCGGCCAGCACGACGGATCCGGCGATGATCACCGCGCGGCGATCGGCCGAGGCGGCCCATTCTCGCGCCGCGTCCGCGGCCTCCGCGAGAGCCGGGTGCACCGTGGCCCTGCCGCCGGCGCGTTCGACCAGGTCGGCGAGGGCGTCGGGGTCGCTCGCCCGCTCCGAGTCGGGAGCCGTCGCGAAAACGTGCTCCACGGATGGCAGCAGCGTCTCGACGATGCCCGTCGCGTCCTTGTCGCCGAGCACGCCGAGCACGAGGCCCCACTCGTCGAAGTCGAAGCTGTCCTTCAGGGCGGCGGCGAGAGCGCGTGCGCCGTGCGGATTGTGCGCAGCGTCGACGATCACCGTCGGCGCGATGCCGAGCAGCTGCAGACGGCCGGGCGAGGTCGCGCCCGTCAGCCCCTCCGCGAGCACGTCGCCCGTGATCGCGTGCTGCGCTCCTCCGATGAGCGACTCGACGGCCGCGATCGCGAGGGCGGCATTGAAGCCCTGGTGCTCGCCGTACATCGGCAGGTACTCCTCGGCGTACTGCCCCGCGAGCCCGCGCACGGTGATCTGCTGACCGCCGACCGCGAGGCGCTGCTCGACGAGGGCGAAGTCCTGGCCCTCGAAGGCGATGCTCGCACCGCGCTCGTCCGCGACGCGGCGCAGCACGGCCTCGGCCTCGGGCGTCTGCCGCGAGGAGACCACGGCCGCGCCGTCCTTGATGATCCCGGCCTTCACCTCGGCGATCTTCGCGATCGTGTCGCCGAGGCGGTCGGCGTGGTCGAGGTCGATCGGCGTGAACACCGCGACGTCGCCGTCGGCCGTGTTCGTGGAGTCCCAGGATCCGCCCATCCCGACCTCGAGCACGAGCACATCGATCGGGGCATCCGCGCAGGCCACGAAGGCGAGCACGGTGAGCAGCTCGAAGAAGGTCAGCGGCGCGTCGCCCGCGGCCTCCAGCTCGGCGTCCACGATGCCCACGAAGGGCTCGATCTCCTCCCACGCATCGGCCACGGCGGCATCGGCGATGGGTTCGCCGTCGATCATGATCCGCTCGGTGAACCGCTCGAGGTGCGGGCTCGTGAACAGGCCCGTGCGCAGGCCGTGCGCGCGCAGCAGGCTCTCGATCATGCGCGCCGTCGACGTCTTGCCGTTCGTGCCCGTGAGGTGCACGACGCGGTAGGTCTTCTGCGGGTCGTCCATGAGCTCGAGCAGGCGCGCCGTGCGCTCCTTGCGGGGCTGCACCCAGCGCTCCCCCGCGCGCTCCATGAGCGCGGAGTAGACCGCGTCCGCGCGCTCCCTGTCATCCGTCACGATGCGTCTCCGATCCGGCTCACGGCGACGGCGAAACCGCCGCGGTTGGCGTAGGTGCCCTTGTCGATGTCCGCCACGAACTCGGCCGCGGCGAACTCGGCTCCCGCATCCAGGACCCCCGCCTCGACGGCGAGCGTCTCCTCGGCGACGCCGGCGACGGCGAACGCCGCACGCACCGCGGCGGCGTCCTCGGCGTCCTCGAAGCGCAGCTGCAGACGGATGCGGTCGCTCACGTCGAATCCGGCGTTCTTGCGGGTGTCCTGCACGGCGCGGATCACGTCGCGCGCCAGCCCCTCGGCCTCGAGCTCGAGCGTGGTCGCGGTGTCGAGCAGCACGAAGCCGCCGGTCGGGACGACGGCGAGCGCCTCGCCCTCCGGCCGGCCGGTCGTCTCCAGGGCGAGCTCGTACTCGTGCGGCTCGAGGGCGATGCCGTCGGCCGTCACCACCCCGCCCTCCTCGGTCCAGAAGCCGTCCTTCGCGGCGCGGATGACGCGCTGCACCTCCTTGCCGAGGCGCGGTCCCGCGGCACGGGCGTTGACGCTGAGGCGGTGGCTGATGCCGTACTCGGCCGCGGTGGCCTCGCCCTGCGCGACGAGCTCGACCGCCTTGACGTTGAGCTCCTCGCGGAGGATGTCCTCGAACGGCGCCAGGGCCGCAGCGTGCGGGGTCACCACGGTGAAGCGGGCGAGCGGCAGCCGCACGCGCAGCTTCTCCTTCTTGCGCAGCGCATTGCCGACGCTGGACAGCTCGCGCACGGCGTCCATCGCGTCGCGCACGTCATCCGCGTGCGGGAACTGCTCCGCGTCGGGCCAGTCCGTCAGGTGGACGCTGCGCCCGCCGGTGAGTCCCTGCCACACGCGCTCGCCGATGAGCGGCACGAGGGGGGCTGCGACGCGGGTCAGCGTCTCGAGCACGGTGTAGAGCGTGTCGAAGGCCTCGGTCGTCGTCGGGTCGTTCTCGTCCGTCCCCACCCAGAACCGGTCGCGCGACCGGCGGATGTACCAGTTCGTGAGCACCTCGGCGAAGTCGCGCAGGCGCGAGGCCGCCGTGGTCGAGTCGAGCCCCTCGAGGTCCGCCTGCACGCCGCGGACGAGGTCGCCTGTGCGCGCCAGGATGTACCGGTCCAGGACGTCGGTCGAGTCCGTGCGCCAGCGCGCCTGATAGCCCTCCCCGTCGGGACCGCCTGCGGCGTTCGCGTAGGTCGCGAAGAAGTACCACGAGTTCCACAGCGGCAGGATGAACTCGCGCACGCCGGCGCGGATCCCCTCTTCGGTGACCGACAGGTTGCCGCCGCGCAGCACCGAGCTCGACATCAGGAACCAGCGCATCGCGTCGGATCCGTCCCGGTCGAAGACCTCGGACACGTCCGGGTAGTTGCGCAGCGACTTCGACATCTTGTAGCCGTCGGAGCCGAGCACGATGCCGTGGCAGCTCACACCGGTGAACGCCGGGCGATCGAAGAGCGCGGTCGACAGCACGTGCATGAGGTAGAACCAGCCGCGGGTCTGCCCGATGTACTCGACGATGAAGTCGGCCGGCGAGTGCGAGTCGAACCACTCCTGGTTCTCGAACGGGTAGTGCACCTGTGCGAACGGCATCGATCCGGAGTCGAACCACACGTCGAAGACGTCCTCGATGCGGCGCATCGTGCTCTTGCCGGTGGGGTCATCGGGGTTCGGGCGGGTGAGCTCGTCGATGAACGGGCGGTGCAGATCCACCTCGCCCTCCGCGTTGCGTGGAAGGCGGCCGAAGTCCCGCTCCATGTCGGCGAGGGATCCATAGGCGTCCACTCGGGGGTGTTCGGGGTCGTCGCTCTTCCAGATCGGGATCGGGGATCCCCAGTACCGGTTGCGGCTGATCGACCAGTCGCGCGCGCCCTCGAGCCACTTTCCGAACTGGCCGTGCTTGACGTTCTCCGGCACCCAGGTGATCTGCTCGTTGTTCGCGAGCATGTCGTCCTTGAAGTCCGTGACGCGCACGAACCAGCTGGAGACCGCCTTGTAGATGAGCGGGTTGCGGCAGCGCCAGCAGTGCGGGTACGAGTGCAGGTAGCTCTGCAGGCGCAGCAGGCGTCCGTTCCCGCGGAGCAGACGCACGAGCGGGGTGTTCGCGTCCATCCACAGCTCGCCCGCGACGTCGGTCACGTTCGGCAGGAAGCGCCCGCCCTCGTCGAGCGAGAGGATCGTGGGGATCCCGGCGGCTCCGGCGACGCGCTGGTCGTCCTCACCGTAGGCGGGCGCCTGGTGCACGATGCCGGTGCCGTCGCTCGTCGTGACGTAGTCGTCGACGAGGATCCGCCAGGCGTTCTCGGTGCCCCAGGTCTCGGTGTCGGCGTAGTAGTCGAAGAGGCGGTCGTAGCCGACCCCGCCGAGCTCGGCGCCGGTCACGGTTTCGGCGACCGCGGCGAGCGCGTCCTCCGCACTGTCGTAGCCGAGGTCCTTCGCGTAGCCGCCGAGGAGGTCCCGCGCGAGCAGGAAGCGGTCGCCCTGCGCGCCCTCCGCCGCGCCGTTCGGCCCCACGGGCAGCACGGCGTAGACGATCTCCGGCCCCACGGCGAGCGCGAGGTTGGTCGGCAGGGTCCACGGGGTCGTGGTCCATGCCAGCGCGCGCACGCCCTCCACGCCCAGGGCCGCGGCCTTCTCCCCCGCGAGCGGGAAGCTCACGGTGACGGACGGATCCTGACGCTCCTTGTAGACGTCGTCGTCCATGCGCAGCTCGTGCGCCGAGAGCGGCGTCTCGTCACGCCAGCAGTACGGGAGCACGCGGTAGCCCTCGTAGGCGAGGCCCTTGTCGTGCAGGGTCTTGAAGGCCCAGAGCACGCTCTCCATGTAGCCGAGGTCGAGGGTCTTGTAGCCGCGCTCGAAGTCGACCCAGCGGGCCTGGCGGGTGACGTAGTCCTGCCACTCGTGCGTGTAGGCGAGCACGGACTCGCGCGCCTTCGCGTTGAAGACGTCGATGCCCATCTGCTCGATCTCGTCCTTCTCGGTGATCCCGAGCTGCTTCATCGCCTCGAGCTCGGCGGGCAGACCGTGCGTGTCCCACCCGAACACGCGGTCGACCTTCTTGCCGAGCATGGTCTGGAAGCGCGGGAACAGGTCCTTCGCGTAGCCCGTGAGGAGGTGGCCGTAGTGCGGCAGGCCGTTGGCGAACGGAGGGCCGTCGTAGAAGACCCACTCCTCCGCGCCCTCGCGCTGCGAGATCGAGGCGCGGAAGGTGTCGTCGGCCTCCCAGAACGCGAGCACGTCGCGTTCGATCTCGGGGAAGCGCGGGCTCGGGGTGACGGCGGCCGGACCGAACGAGGATCCGGTGGGAGAGGTGCGCGGGTAGGTCATCGTGTCTCGCAGTGTCGGTGGCGGGCGGGAGCTGCGCGCCGGGACGATCCTGTGCTCGTCGAGCAACCGGGACCGCGGTACCACCCTGCATTGCCCCGCCTCGCGACGGAGCCACTCTCACTGCGGCTGTGACGGGCCTGCCCCGCTCGGTTCTACTTGCTCCGGTCGTTCAGGCGGTCGTGCGTGCGCTGGACTGGTCGAAGCGTTCTTCCGAGAGCTCCCCGGTGATGGCCGGATCGATGCTCGTCCGTCCAGTCTAACGCCGCCCGATCCGCGTCCGCTCCGGGGCGCGTAGGGCATCGGGCGATGAGGCGCTGTCGGCGGCCGACCATAGGGTCGTGGCATGGCCCGCAGCACCGAACGCCCTCAGCCGCCCCGCGTCTCCCCGCCGGATCTGCCGGACGAGCTCGACGATGGCGTGGGCCGCCGCCACGGCGACCACGTCGGCCTGCGGATCCCGCTGACAGAGGATCTCGCGCACGCGCAGTTCGAGCAGTGCTCGCTCTCCGGCGCCGCGGAACGCGTGGATCTCGCCGGTGCGACCCTGCTGGACGTGGAGATCGTGGACGCGCGCACGCCCGTGCTGTCGCTCAAGGACGCCACGATCCGCCGGCTGCGCATCGCCGGCGGCCGGATCGGCACGCTGGATCTGTCCGGCGCCCACGTCGCGGAGCTGATCGTCGAGCACGCCCGGATCGACTACCTCTCGCTCGCGGCCGCGAAGATCCAGGATTCGCTGCTCATGGACTGCACGCTCGCGACCGTGGACGTCCCCGCGGCCGCGGTCACCCGGGTGCGGTTCGAGCGCAGCAGCGCGGACGAGGTCGACACCAGGGGCCTGCGGGCCGACGGCCTCGACCTGCGCGGTCTCGATGCCCTGGCGTTCCTCGACGTGACCTCCCTGCGCGGCGCCACCCTGACCTCCCGCCAGGTCGAGCTGCTGGCTCCGGTCTTCGCCCGCGCCGCCGGCATCGACGTCCAGGACTGACGCACCGCCCGCTCTCCCCGCCCTCCACTTCCGAGTCGTCCCCGCCAGCGGACCCTATGGCGTGCGCTCACGGGGACGACTCGGAGGTGGAGAGCTGCCGCGCGTCTCGAGCGCGTGATCAGGGACCGGTCGGGCGGATGGCGGAGGTGAGCCGACCGTCGGACTGCAGCACGAGGCGGGTGACCGTCATCACCGTCGCGTCGCCGCACGGACCGTGGACGACGTCGTCCACGAGCCGGATCCGCTCCCGCGCGACGACCGCGTCGTCGCTGCGGACGACCAGTTCGTACCGATGGTCACCGCTCCCGGAGCGCCGCATGCCGGAATGCTACTCGCGCCCCCTCGCACCGCCCGCCTACCTTCGAGTCGTCCCCGTCAGCGGACCCCATAGCGTGCGCTCACGGGGACGACTCGGAGGTAGGGGGATCCGAGGCGGCGAGCAGTTCGCGCGTGAAGGGGTGCTGCGGAGCGTCGAGGACCTGCGCGGCCGGGCCCTGTTCGGCGATCTCCCCGTCCTGCATCACGAGCAGGTCGTCCGCGACCGACGCGATCACGCCGAGGTCGTGCGAGACGAGGAGCATGGTCAGCCCGCGCTCGCGCTGCAGGCGCTCCAGCAGCGAGAGGATCCGCGCGCGCACGGTCGCATCCAGCGCCGACACCGGCTCGTCCAGCACGAGCACCTCGGGGTCCGCGGCGAGCGCGCGTGCGATCGCCGCCCGCTGACGCTGTCCGCCGGAGAGCGCGGCGGGCCGGCGCGCGGCCAGCGCCGGATCCAGTCCGACTTCGCCCAGCAGCGCGGCGACGCGCGCCGCACGAAGCCCGCGTGGAACGCCCCCGGCCGCGAGGGCCTCCCGCAGCGAGCGGCCGATCGTCCAGCGCGGATCGAACGCGCCCAGCGGGTTCTGGTGCACGAGCTGGACCCGCGGCCGCACGCCGTCGGCCCACGCGACCGTGCCCCTGTCGGCGCGCTCGACGCCGAGAAGGATCCGGGCGAGCGTGGTCTTCCCGGATCCGGACTCCCCCACGACGCCGAGGGTGCGTCCTCTGCGCAGCGTGAAAGACGCGTCGCGCAGCACGGGACGGCCGAAGCTCTTCCCGATTCCGGCCACCGTGGCGATCACGGGTGCGGCGCCGGCCGGCGGGATGCGGGGAGTCCGCGTCGATGCCCGCACCAGCTCCCGCGTGTACTGCTCCCGCGGTGCCGCGAGCACCTGGGCGGCGGGGCCGTGCTCGACCACGCGGCCGTCCCGCAGCACCACGACCCGGTCCGCGATCCGTCGCACCGCCGCCATGTCATGGCTGACGAACACGACCGCGGTGCCGTCGTCGGTGATCCGGCGCAGCAGCGCCAGCACCCTGGCCTGCACCGTCGCGTCGAGCGCTGTGGTCGGCTCGTCCGCGATCAGCACCGCGGGATCCGCGGCGAGGGCGCTCGCGATGAGCGCTCGCTGTCGCAATCCTCCGCTCAGCTCGTGCGAGCGCTGCCTGGCGCGTCGCTCCGGATCCGGCATCGCGACGTCGACGAGCAGCTCGCGTACGCGATCCGCGCGTGCCGAGCGGTCGAGGGATCCGTGGATCTCGAGCGGTTCGGCGACCTCGGCGCCGATACGGCGCAGCGGATCCAGGGACACGAGGGCGTCCTGCGAGACGAGGGCGATGCGCGCACCGCGCAGTCCGCGCCACTCGCGCTCGGACGCCCGCCTCGCGTCGACGCCGTCCACCACGAGCGCGTCCGCCGAGGCGTCCGCTCGCTCCGGAAGCAGCCCGAGCAGGGCGCGGACGGTGAGGGACTTCCCCGCCCCGGACTCTCCGACGAGCGCGACGCACTCCCCCGGCGCGACCGCGAACGCGACGTCGTCGACGAGGACGCGCCCGTCGATGCCGATCCGCAGCCCCTCCACCAGAAGCGCGGGCTCGGGAACAGGCCGGGACTCGGGCCCAGGAAGGGGCGGCGCACTGTTCCGGGACACCGCGGCGCTCATGCGCGCCTCCCCTCGGCGCGGGCGCGCAGAGCGCGGCCGAGGAACGTCGCCGCGAGCACGGTCAGCGTGATCGCGAGCCCGGGGAAGACCGCGATCCACCACGCCTGGCCCAGCACGTTGCGTCCGCCCGCGAGCATGAGCCCCCACTCCGGCGACGGCTCGGTCGGCCCGAGACCGAGGAAGCTGAGGCCGGCGGCGGCCAGGATGCTCGATCCGAGCCCGATCGTCGCGAGCACGCTGAGCGCGCCGAGCACGCCCGGCGCGACGTGCCGTCGGAAGGCCGTGAACGCTCCGACGCCGAGGATGCGCGCCGCCTCGACATGCTCGGCTCGCCGCAGCACCTGCGTCTGAGCGCGGGCGAGCCGCACGTACACGGGGATCGCGGCGAGCGTCACGCCGATCGCGACATTGGCGGCGCCGGGCCCGAGGATCGCCACCACCACGAGCGCGAGCAGGAACTCGGGGAACGCCATGAGCACGTCGTTCGTGCGCATCAGCACCGCGTCGACCGGCCGCGGCGACGCCCCCGCGAGCGAGCCGACGACGAGGCCCACCACGAGCGCGAGCCCCGTGGCCAGGACGCCGATGCCGAGCGAGCGCCCCGCGCCGTGCACCACTCTGGCGTACACGTCGCGCCCGCTCTGATCGGTGCCGAACGGGTGTCCCGGGCCGGGCGGCAGGAGCGCGTCGCGCACGTGGGTCTGCAGCGGATCCGCCGGCGCGAGGAGCCCAGGCACGAGCGCGGCGAGCACCACCGCCGCCAGTACGAGCACGGCGAGCGCGAGCAGTATCCGGCGCAGCAGCCTCATCGTCCTGCCTCCGGGCGGGCGGGGGCGACGGCCGCGACGACGACGGCCGAGGCCCGCAGCCGCGGATCCAGGAACGGCGCCGCGAGTTCCACGAGCGTGTTCACGATCACGAACACGAGGGCGCTGAACAGGATGATCCCGGTGACCACCGGTAGATCGCGGCCCGTGATCGCCGCGAGCGTCACCCGGCCGAGTCCGGGCCGCGCGAACACCGTCTCCACGAGCACGGCCCCGCCGAGCAGCGACCCCACGAGGTAGGCGCTCAGGGTCAGCGCCCCGATCGAGCCATGCCGCAGCGTGTGCCGCAGCGTCAGCCTGGCGTGATCCGCGCCGCGCGCGCGCACGGTCAGCGCCCAGGGCTGGCGCTCGGCGGCCTCGACCCCGTCGCGCAGCACCTGTCCGAGCAGCGCGGCGACGGGAAGCGCGAGCGTGACCGCGGGCAGCACGAGGGCGGCTCCGGTCCGCGCGCCCGCCACGGGGAACCAGCCCAGACCGAAGGCGAACACCGTGAGCAGCAGCAGCCCGATCCAGAACACCGGCGACGACAGCACGATCAGCTCGCCCGCCGCGAGGATCCCGCGGGCGAACGGCCGGCGCGCGATCAGCACTCCGGCGAGCGCGAGCAGCACGGCGATCGCGAGAGCCGCTGCCGTGAGCTGCAGCGTGGCTCCGAGCTGGCGGCCGATCACCTCGCTCACCGGCATCCGCAGCTGGTACGACATGCCGAGATCCCCGCGTAGCAGATCCCCCAGCATCGACAGGTACTGCTGCCACATCGGGCGGTCCAGTCCCAGCTCCGCCCTGATCCCGTCCTTGACGGCCTCGCTCACCTGCGCCTGCGGGCCGAGCATGACGCTCACAGGGTCGCCGGGCAGCACGCGGAACGCGAGGAAGGACAGCGTCGCCGCTCCCCAGAGCACGAGCACGACCGAGAGCGCCGCGCCGCCGAGCCGGCGCAGGAGCGCGCCGGCTCGCGGCGAGGCGATCTCTCGCGACTGCCCGGAAGGATCCATCACGAGCGGACGATACCGCGAACCGCGCTCACTTCACGCTGGTGCCGAAGAAGAGCGGTCGCCCGTAGATGTCGAAGCCGAGGCCGGACACCTTGTCGCCCACCGCGGTGATGGCCGAGGTGACGTAGAGCGGGACGATCGCGTCGTCCTTCGCGTTCCACTGCTGGATCTGCGCGTAGACGTCGGCGCGCTTCGCCGCGTCGGTCGTGGCGATGCCGTCCTTCAGGAGCTGGTCGAGCTTCGGGTCGCTCACCGAGGACGCGTTCTGGAAGCCATCCGTCGAGAGGTGGCTGCGCAGCAGGTCGGGGTCGACGCCGGAGAAGTCCCAGTCGGTGATGTCGAAGGTCTTGGGACCGTACTTCGCGTTGTACGCGCCGGGCTCGAGCGTCTCGCGTGTGACCTCGAAGCCGACGGCCTTGAGATCCGACTGGATCGCGTTCGCGAGCGCGGCGTGGTCGTCGGAGACCGGAGTCCACGCGATCCAGTCCGCGGTGAGCCGCTGTCCGCCCTTGGTGCGGATGCCGTCGGCTCCGCGCTGGGTCCACCCGGCCTCGCCGAGGAGCTTGTTCGCGAGCTCCTTGTCGAAGGGCCAGCTCTTCTCCAGGCTCTTGTCGTAGCCGGGTGTGGTCGGGCCGAGGATGCTCCACGCGCGCGGGAACTGGCCGAAGAAGATCTTGTCCACGGCGGTGTCGACGTCGATCGCACGCGTGAACGCCTCGCGCACCTTCTGGTCGGCGAACACCCCGTTCTTCTCGTTCAGGAACAGCGAGTAGGGCAGCCCCGGCACCTGCACGGACTTCACGGTCGCCGAGCCCTTGACCTGCGAGACGAGGTTCGGCGGCAGCTGCGAGGCGAGATCGATCTCACCCGACGACACCGAGCCGCTGCGCACCGACGCCTCCGGGAGGATCTGCACGCGGAGGGTCTTGAAGGCCGGCGCCTTCTCCCCCTCCGGCGCCCACGCGTACTTCGCATTGCGGGTGTACACGATCTCCTGATCCGGCGTGTATGACGAGAGCTGGAACGGGCCGGTGCCCACGGTGACGTCCTTGCCGCCTGCGGCCAGATCGGCGGAGTGCTCGGCGAGCACCTTGGGCGCGTAGAAACCGAGCTGAGCGGTGCTCGCCGCCTGCAGGAACGGCGCATAGGGCTGCGAGAAGGAGACCTTGACCGTGGTCGGGTCGATCACCTCCGTCCCCTTGTACAGCTCGCCGCCGAGCATGCTCGCCGCCTGCGCGGACTTGGTCGCAGGATCCGCGATCCGGTCGAAGTTCGCCTTCACGGCAGCAGCGTCGAAGGTCTCCCCGTCGGTGAACGTGACGTCGTCGCGCAGGTGGAACGTGTAGGCCGTGCCGTCCGCGGAGACCTCCCACTTCTTCGCGAGCCACGGTACGAAGGAGCCGTCCGCCTTCTGGAACACGAGCGAGTCGAGCACGGCGCGCTGCACCATCGCGGTCACGTCGAGCTGGCTCGTCTGCGGATCCATCTTCCCGGCGGACAGCAGACTGCCGTCCACGCCCCAGACGATCTCGCCGTTCGCGTCGCCGGAGGCCGATCCGGATCCGGTCGTGGCGGAACAGGCGCTGAGCGCGAGCGCGGCGGCCGCGGCGAGCGCGGTGAGGGGCAGGAATCGACGCCGAAGCGGAGAAGGCATGAGGGATCCTCGAGTGCTGTGAGGGGTGCGGGGTACGGGAGACTCCAGGCTACCGGTTTGTGTACGGGGTGGATCTATCGGTCACCGCGCGCGCAGGGCCGCCCGGTAGACTGTCGCCACACCCCCACACTCAGGCACGCTCACACGGTGCCGCACACATCGCACGAGGAGACACCCATGTCACAGGCGAACCCGATTCCCGACAAGCCGGCGCTGGAAGGCCTCGAAGCGAAATGGGGTGAGCGCTGGTCGACCGACGGCACGTTCCTCTTCGACCGCCTCCGCGCCGCCCAGACCGGCCGCGACGGCGTGTACTCGATCGACACCCCTCCGCCCACCGCGAGCGGCAGCCTGCACATCGGCCACGTGTTCTCCTACACGCACACCGACATCAAGGCGCGCTTCGAGCGCATGCGCGGCAAGAACGTGTTCTATCCGATGGGCTGGGACGACAACGGCCTGCCGACCGAGCGCCGCGTGCAGAACTACTACGGCGTGCGCTGCGACCCGTCCCTGGGCTACGACCCCGACTTCACTCCCCCGTTCGAGGGCGGAGACAACAAGTCCTCCCGCGCGGCCGACCAGCTTCCCATCAGCCGCCGCAACTTCATCGAGCTGTGCGAGAAGCTCACCGAGGAGGACGAGAAGCACTTCGAGGCGCTGTTCCGCCAGCTCGGCCTGAGCGTCGACTGGACCCAGACCTACCGCACGATCTCGAACGAGTCCATCCGCCAGAGCCAGCTCGCGTTCCTGCGCAACATCGAGCGCGGCGAGGCCTACCAGTCCCTCGCGCCGACGCTCTGGGACGTGGACTTCCGATCCGCGATCGCGCAGGCCGAGCTCGAGGACCGCGACCAGCAGGCCTCGTACCACACCATCGACTTCCCATTCGCGGACGGATCGGGCCACATCACGATCGAGACGACCCGCCCGGAGCTGCTCCCCGCGTGCGTCGCGATCGTGACCCACCCTGAGGGCCCGCACAAGCACCTCATCGGCACGAAGGTGCGCACGCCCTTCTTCGACGCCGACATCGAGATCCACGGCCACCACCTCGCCCAGCCCGACAAGGGCACGGGAGCGGCGATGGTCTGCACCTTCGGCGACGTGACCGACATCGTGTGGTGGCGCGAACTGCGCACGACCGACGGCCGCGACCTGCCGAACATGACCACGATCGGCCTCGACGGCCGATTCCTGCCCGACGCCCCCGCATCCGTGGGCGATGCGGACGCCGCCGCCTGGTACGTCGAGAACATCGCCGGCAAGACCGTCTTCTCCGCACGCAAGGCGCTCGTCGAGAAGCTCCAGGAGACCGGAGCGATGACCGCGGTCGGCAAGCCGTTCAACCACGCCGTGAAGTTCTTCGAGAAGGGCGACCGCCCGCTCGAGATCGTGTCGACCCGCCAGTGGTACATCCGCAACGGCGCCCGCGACGCGGACCTCCGCGACCAGCTGCTCGCCCACGGCACCGAGCTGGACTGGCACCCCGAGTTCATGCGCGTGCGCTACGAGAACTGGGTGGGCGGCCTGACGGGCGACTGGTTGGTCTCCCGGCAGCGCTTCTTCGGCGTGCCGATCCCGCTCTGGTACGCGCTCGACGAGAACGGCGAGCGCGACTACGACCGCGTGCTGACCCCCGATCACGCGAGTCTGCCGATCGATCCGACGAGCGATGTGCCGGCCGGCTACACCGCCGAGCAGCGCGGCGTGCCGGGAGGCTTCGACGCCGAGGCCGACATCCTGGACACCTGGGCGACCTCCTCGCTCACCCCGCAGCTCGCGGGCGGCTGGGAGCGCGACGCCGAGCTGCGGGAGGTGGTGTCGCCGATGGACCTGCGCCCGCAGGGTCAGGACATCATCCGCACCTGGCTGTTCTCGACCATGCTGCGCTCCACGCTCGAGGACGGCCGCACTCCGTGGCGCAACGCCGCGATCAGCGGCTTCATCGTCGACCCCGACCGCAAGAAGATGTCCAAGTCCAAGGGCAACGTGGTCACCCCGGCCGACATCCTCGACACGCATGGATCCGACGCGGTGCGGTACTGGTCGGCCTCCAGCCGTCTGGGCGCCGATGCCGCGTTCGACCCGCAGAACCCGACGCAGGTGAAGATCGGCCGTCGCCTCGCGATCAAGATCCTCAACGCCGCGAAGTTCGTGCTCTCGTTCCCCGCCCCGGAGGGAGCGGAGATCACGCACGCGCTCGACGCCTCGATGCTCGCCACCCTGGACGGCGTGGTGCGCGACGCGACGGCGGCGTTCGAGAACTACGACCAGGCCCGCGCGCTCGAGATCACCGAGGCGTTCTTCTGGACGTTCTGCGACGACTACCTCGAGCTCGTCAAGGAGCGCGCCTACGACCGCACGGATGTGGGGCAGGCCTCGGCGGCGCTCGCGCTGCGCCTCGCGCTCTCGACCCTGCTGCGCCTGCTGGCCCCGATCGTGTCCTTCGCGACCGAGGAGGCGTGGAGCTGGTTCGAGGACGGCTCCGTGCACACCGCGGCGTGGCCCCAGGCACGCGGCATCGACGGCGACCCGGCGATCCTCGCGACCGCGAGCAAGGCGCTGATCGGCATCCGCCGGGCGAAGACCGAGGCGAAGGCCTCGCAGAAGACCCCCGTCTCGTCCGCGACGATCGCCGCCCCCGCCGCCGACATCGCGGCGCTCCAGGCCGCGGCCGACGATCTCCGCGCCGTGGGCCGGATCGCGGAGCTCTCCTTCGTCGAGGCTGAGGAGCTCGTCGTCACGGCGATCGAGCTGGCGCCGGCCGTGGAGGCATGATGCAGCTCGGGACGCGCTGGGCCGCCGGATCCGAACCGCCCGCATCGGTTCCCGCGGCCCTGCGCCCCGGCATCGCCGACGCGGAGGCGCGGAGCGTGGCCGGCGGCACGCTGAGCCTGCAGACCGGAGCGCTGAACCTGCTCCGCGGCACGTGGACGCTCACCTGGCTGGAGGGCCGGCCGATCGCCGAGCTCGACACCGGCTGGGAGGTCTCGCGCACCGCTTCGGGCGAGGTCGTGGTCCGTCCCTTCGAGGATTGAAGGGCCGGGGCGCCCGCTCGGGGCGGCGCGGGACGAACCCCGCGGCGGCCTCAGCGCGACCGGGATCCGATCATCTGCAGAGCCTGCTCGAGGACGAACGGATCCATGGTCTTGCGCGCCTGCTGCTCACGCAGCAGGTCGATGGCGAGAGCGCGACGTTCCGCGCGACGCTCCATGCGCCGGCGCACGTGCCCGGTGATCGCGTCGGCGATGCGGAGCCCCGTGCGCTCGGCGAACGTGGGTGCGGCGATGTGCAGCGTTGCGGCGGTCATGACAGCTCCTCGGTCTCGGTGGTGCGGTGTTCCGCGGCGCCCTGCGGGCGGCCGTCGGGAAGGTCGAACAGGTCGGCGCGGATCGTGACGCGGCGCACATCGGGTCCGGTCTGGTCGCGATAGCGCAGCACGGCGGCCTCGACGAGTTCGTCGATCTGCCGCGCGAGCTCCTGCAGCTGCGGCGCGGTCATGTCGAGCATCGTCGTCATGTGGTGCGCCGCGTCGCGCCACTCCTGAGGCACCTCGGCCTGGGGCCGGTGCAGGTGGTCCATGAGCCGCTGGTGCCGGTTGCGGAAGAACTCGTCCTCCACGATCTGCGCGGCGGCCCTGCCGGACGGCGTCATCGTGTCGTTCGGCCCCGAGAACGACATACGCCCGCGCGGGCGCTCCCACCACCGCTCCCGCGCCGTGCCGCGTCCGGCGACCTCGTGGATGAGGTCACGCGCGGCGAGCGCTCGCAGGTGATAGCTGGTGACGCCGGAGCTCTCGCCGATCAGCGCCGCGAGCGAGCTCGCCGTCTGAGGGCCGCGCTCCGCGAGCAGATCCAGGATCCGCACACGCAGCGGGTGTGCGAGCGCCTTCAGGGCGCCCGCGTCGAGCGTGCGCTCCTCGGGCTGCGCGTGCTCCCGTGCCGCTTCGTTTTCCGTCATGCATGCAAAGATACCTTTGCAAGTAAGTCTTTGCAAGCACTTCTTTGCAACTTTCTTGCGTCGGCGCCCCCTCTGCGCACCGACGCCCCCTCACAGGAGCGCTGCTCAGAGGGGGCGCCGGTGCTGCGAGGGGGCGTCGCGAGGATCGTCAGCGCGCAATCACGCGCTGCGCCCAGGACAGAATCGTCTCCACCGCGACCGTGTCCAGCTGCGTCCCGTCCTCGTTGTAGTTCGTCCCCGGCACGATCTCGGCGCGCGGACGGGGTTCGTGCTTGAGCACGTGGTTCGCGTCCGCCGGAAAGGCGAACGTCACGAGCGGATTGTCGGCGGCCGCCGCCTGGAGCGGATCCCCGTCCGCGGTGGCGTCGATCTGCAGGTCCTTCTCCCCGATGAGCACGAGCGTGGGGATGCCGACGCCACCGATGCCGTCGGCGGCGCTCTCATTCCACAGCTCCCGCGCGAACGGGAGGTTCACCGGGCTGTCGAAGCTGCGCAGGACGTTCGCGACGGCGTCGGGGATGGAGCCGTCCGGATCCATCGCCCCGCCCGCCGAGAAGCGCGCCGTCGCCTCTCGCACGAGAGCCAGGATCCCCTCTCCCCCGGGTACCGCCGCCAGCTGCGCGCTCAGCTGCATGTCCAGCACCGCACCGACGCTCCGTCCGGGAGGGGCGGCCAGGACCAGCCCGCACAGCGGCACCGACATGGCCCCCGCCGCCTGGGCGAGTGCGTAGTGCAGCACGTGCACGCAGCCCTCGCTGTTCCCGAGGCCGATCACCCGGCTCCGATCGATGCGGGCATCGGCGACGAGCGTGTCGAGCGCGGCGGCGAGCTCGGCGAGGTGCGACGCCATGCTGAACGTCCCCGCGAGGCGCGGCAGGTTCTCCACGACGTGCGGACCCGACGCCCGCTTGTCGTAGCGCAGCGCAGCGAAGCCGTGCTCGGCGAAGAACTCGGCGAGCAGCCGGCCGGATCCGTTCGTCCCCGGCAGCATCGGGGAGTTCCAGTCGCGGTCGGTCGGACCGCTGCCCGCGACCAGGACGACCGCGGGGAACGGTCCGTCCCCGTCCGGTGCCGTGATCGTGCCGAACATCTCGATGCCGTCCAGGGTCCAGCTCACCTCTGCAGAGTGCGTCATGAGCAGAGTCTGGCGCGCAATCCTCTCGGTTGCCCAGGAACGCGCGGAGATCTTGTCGTCGGCGCCCCCTCTGCGCACCGACGCCCCCTCGCAGGGACGGCGCTCAGAGGGGGCGCCGATGCTGCGAGGGGGCGTCGAGGAATCCGGTCAGGCGGCCGCGCGTGCGGCGACGAACGCCGCGACGCAGCGCTCGACCTGCTCGGGGGTGTGCGCGGCGGAGAGCTGCACGCGGATGCGCGCGAGACCGCGCGGCACCACCGGGAAGCTGAACGCGGTCACGTACACGCCCTGCTTCTGCATCTCCGCGGCGACCCGTGCGGTCAGTGCGGCGTCGCCGAACATGACGGGTACGATCGCGTGCTCGCCCGGGAGCAGGTCGAACCCCTCCTCCGTCATGAGACGGCGGAACAGCGCGGCGTTCTCCTGCAGCTGCGCGCGCAGGGATCCGGATCCCTCGACGAGGTCGAGCGCGCGCAGGGTGCCCGCCACGATCGAGGGCGCGAGCGTGTTGGAGAACAGGTACGGACGGGCGCGCTGGCGCAGCAGCGCGACGATGTCGCGATGGCCGGCGACGTAACCGCCGCTCGCGCCGCCGAGCGCCTTGCCGAACGTCCCGGTGTAGATGTCCACGCGACCTTCGACGCCGCACAGCTCCGGCGTGCCACGACCGTGCTCGCCGATGAAGCCGACCGCGTGCGAGTCGTCCACGAAGACGAGGGCGTCGTAGCGCTCCGCGAGGTCGCAGATGTCCGCGAGCGGGGCGATGTAGCCGTCCATCGAGAACACGCCATCCGTCACGATCACCCGGAAGCGGGCGTCGGCCGCGGCCTCCAGCTGCTCCTCGAGGTCCGCCATGTCGCGGTTGCGGTAGCGCAGCCGGCGCGCCTTGGACAGCCGGATCCCGTCGATGATCGACGCGTGGTTGAGCTCGTCCGAGATGATCGCGTCCTCGGCCGAGAACAGCGTCTCGAAGACGCCGCCGTTCGCGTCGAAGCACGACGAGAACAGGATCGCGTCATCCGTGCCGAGGAACGACGACAGCCGCCGCTCGAGCTCGAGGTGCTGCTCCTGCGTCCCGCAGATGAATCGCACGCTCGCCAGGCCGTAGCCCCACTCGTCGAGGGCGCCCTTGGCCGCCGCCACGAGGCGCTCGTCGTCGGCGAGGCCCAGGTAGTTGTTCGCGCAGAAGTTCAGCACCTCGGCGCCGTCCGCGACGATCTCGGCGCGCTGAGGACCGCGGATCCCGCGCTCATGCTTGGTGAGTCCCGCCTCGTCGATCGCGGTGAGCTCATCGGCGAGGTGCTGCTGGAATGATCCGTACATCGTGGTCTCCTACAGTTCGGTCCAGTCGAGGATGATCTTGCCCGTGCCCGCGGACGCGGCGGCCGCGAAGCCCTTCTCCCAGTCTCGCGCGGGGAGCACCTCGGCGATGATGCGGGTGATGGAGTCGCGCAGCACCGGGCTGGTCTGCAGCATGGCCCCCATCGCGTTCCAGGTCTCGAACATCTCGCGGCCGTAGATGCCCTTCACGGTGAGCATGTGCGTGACGATCTTGCCCCAGTCCACGCTGAACGGACCGGTCGGCAGGCCGAGCATCGCGATCCGCCCGCCGTGGTTCATGTTGTCGATCATCGCGGGCAGCGCGCTCGGCGCCCCGCTCATCTCGAAGCCGATGTCGAAGCCTTCCCGCATGCCCAGCGCGCGCTGCGCATCCGCGATGTCCTCGCGGGAGACGTCGACGACCGCGTCGGCACCCATCTCGCGGGCGAGTTCCAGCCGCGGCGCGCTCACGTCGGTCGCGGTGATGAAGCGGGCGCCCACGTGGCGGGCGATCGCGATCGCCATGAGTCCGATCGGGCCGCAGCCGGTGACGAGCACGTCCTCTCCGACGAGCGGGAACGCGAGCGCCGTGTGCACGGCGTTGCCGAGCGGGTCGAAGATCGCGCCGAGCTCGGGCGTCACGTCCGCGTGATGCACCCAGACGTTCGTCGCGGGAAGGGTGAGGTACTCCGCGTAGGCGCCGTCGCGCTGCACGCCGAGACCGATCGTGCGGATGCACATCTGCCGACGGCCGGCACGGCAGTTGCGGCACATGCCGCACACGATGTGCCCCTCGCCGGAGACCCGGTCGCCGACCGAGATGTCGTGCACGAGCGGTCCGACCTCGACGACCTCGCCGTAGAACTCGTGGCCGGGGATGAGCGGCGCCTTCACCGCGGAGGCGGCCCAGTCGTCCCAGCGCTGGATGTGCAGGTCGGTGCCGCAGATGCCGGTGCGCAGCACGCGGATGACCACCTCGTCGGGTCCGGCCACGGGGTCCGGCCGGTCGACGAGCTCGAGGCCCGCGTGCGGGCCGTCCTTGTAGAGAGCCTTCATGCTTCGATCCCACCGCGAAGAACCCTGTAGATCAATCCCCACTGTCTGGAGCGAGCTTTAAGCATCGCTACATGCTTGACTGGACATATGCAGTTGCAGCAGCTTCAGATCCTCCGCGAGCTCGGCGCGCTCGGCAGCGTGACCGCCGTCGCGGAGGCCCTGCGCGTCACGCCGTCCGCCGTCTCCCAGCAGCTCGCCGCGCTGCAGCGCGGCGTGCGGGCTCCGCTGACGCGAAAGCAGGGGCGCACGCTCGTGCTGACCCCGGCCGGCGAAGCGCTCGCCGAGGCCGGCGCGGCCGCGCTCGATGCGATGGCCGCCGCGCGCTCCGCGGTGGACGAGTTCGAGGCGACCGAGGGCGGTGTCGTCACGGTCAGCGGGTTCCTCAGCGCGGCGCAGGCGCTCTTCGGCCCGCTCATCCGCGCGCTCGGATCCGGACCCGACGTGCCCGCGATCCGCTTCACCGACGAGGACGTCGCGCAGAGCGACTTCCCCGCCCTCACCGCGCGCTACGACCTCGTGCTCGCGCATCGCATGGAGCACAGCCCGCCGTGGCCGAAGACCGGGATCCGCGTGCTCACCCTCGCCGCCGAGCCTCTGGACGTGGCGCTCTCCCCCGAGCACCCGCTCGCGCAGCGTGCATCGCTGCGCCCGGCCGATGTGGTGGGCGAGCGCTGGGTGACGAGCCGCGCCGGCTACTCCCCCGATGACGTGCTGCGCACGATCTCCGCCATCACGAACCGGCCGGCCGAGATCGTGCACCGGATCAACGACTACGGCGTCGCCGCGTCGGTGATCGCGACGGGCGACGTGATCGGCGTGCTCCCCCGGTACACCTCGCCGGGCACGGACGCCGTCGTGCGCCGCCCGCTGCAGTACGTCAGCACCAACCGGATGATCGATGTGCTCGCCCGGCCGGAGAACCTGCGCCGGCGCTCCGTGCGTCTCGTGTCCGATGCGCTGCGCCGCGTCATGGCGGAGCTGACCGGCTGAGGCGGCCCGCCGCCGCACTCCCTCGGAACGAGGCGATCTTCTAGGCTCGGAGGATGACGGTCGAGACGAACCCGCTGCTCACGCCCTCCGCCCTCCCCTATGCGCTGCCGGACTACGGCCGCATCCGCGCGGAGCACTACCTCCCCGCGTTCCGGCGGGGGTTCGAGGAGCAGCTCGCGGAGATCCGCCGGATCACGATGGTGCGCTCGATGCCGACGTTCGAGAACACCATGGTCGCCCTGGAGCGCAGCGGAGAGCTGCTCGACCGCGCCTCGCATGCGTTCTACACCGTGGCCTCCGCCGACGCGACGGCCGAGATCCAGAGCATCGATGAGGAGCTCGCGCCGCTGATGGCCGCGCACCAGGACGCGATCCTGCTCGACTCGGCGCTGTATCGGCGGATCTCGCTGCTCCACGAGCAGATCGAGGCTCTGCCCCTGGATCCGGAGCAGCGACGCCTCGTCGAGCGCTGGCATCGTGAGATGACCCTCGCCGGCGCGGCGCTCGACGAGGCCGCCAAGGCGCGACTCACCGAGCTCAACCAGCGGATCTCCTCGCTCAGCACCGTGTTCGAGAAGAACCTGCTGGCCGACACGAACGAGCTGGCCGTCGTGTTCGACGACGCGGCCGACCTCGACGGCCTGAGCGCGGGGGAGCTGTCCTCCGCCGCGCGCGCCGCCGCCGAGCGCGGTCTCGAGGGCAAGCACCTGCTCGCACTCCCCCTGTTCACCGGGCACCCCGCGCTCGCAGCGCTCACCGTCCGGGAGAGCCGCCGTCGCATCATGGAGGCCTCGCGCTCTCGAGGGGCGCGCGGCGGCGAGCACGACAATCGCGGCGTCCTCGCCGAGATCGCGGGCCTCCGCGCCGAACGCGCGGCGCTGCTCGGCTACGGATCCCACGCCGCCGCGGTGACGGCTGATGAGACCGCCGGCACGCCCGAGGCCGTGGAGCGCATGCTGCGCGAGCTCGCGGCGCCGGCCGCGCGCAACGCCGCCGCCGAACGCGCGGCTCTGCAGCAGCTCATCGACGACACCGAGCCGGCGCCGTTCCCGCTGGAGGCGCACGACTGGGCCTTCTACACGGAGAAGCTGCGCACCGCCCAGTACGACATCGACACGGCGGCGCTGCGCCCGTGGTTCGAGGCGGAGCGCGTGCTGCACGACGGCGTGTTCGCGGCGGCAGGCCTGCTGTACGGCCTCTCCTTCACGGAGCGGTCCGACCTTCCCGTCTACCACCACGGCGCGAGGACCTTCGAGGTGTTCCAGGAGGACGGATCCGCGCTCGGCCTGTACGTGCTGGATCTGTACACCCGCGACAGTAAGCGGGGCGGGGCGTGGATGAACCCGATCGTGAGCCAGTCCGCTCTGCGCGGCACGCTCCCGGTCGTCGCGAACAACCTGAACGTGTCCAAGCCCGCCGACGGGGAGGCGACGCTGCTCACGATGGATGAGGTGAACACGCTGTTCCACGAGTTCGGGCATGCGCTGCACGGGCTGTTCTCCGACGTCACGTATCCGCACTTCTCCGGCACCAAAGTGTTCCGCGACTTCGTCGAGTTCCCGAGCCAGGTCAACGAGATGTGGATGCTCTGGCCTGAGATCGTCGGCGCATACGCCCGCCATCACGAGTCCGGCGAGCCGCTTCCCGCGGGGCTCGTCGAACGCCTGCAGGCGACGGAGACCTTCAACCAGGGCTTCGAGACCAGCGAGTACCTCGCGGCGGCATGGCTCGACCAGGCCCTGCACGCGCTGCCGGCGGGAGAGTCGATCGACGACGTCGCCGCGTTCGAGGCGGCGGCCCTCGCGGACATCGGACTGGATGACCCCGCCGTGCCCCCGCGATACTCCTCGGCCTACTTCGCGCACGTGTTCTCCGGCGGCTACAGCGCCGGCTACTACTCGTACATCTGGAGCGAGGTCCTCGACGCCGACACCGTCGAGTGGTTCCGTGAGAACGGTGGCGCCCAGCGTTCCAACGGCGAGCGATTCCGCCGGCGTCTTCTCGGCGTGGGCGGATCCAAGGATCCGCTCGAGGCCTACCGAGACTTCCGCGGACGCGACGCGGAGATCGCCCCGCTGCTCCAGCGACGCGGCCTCGATCGCTGACCGCCTGCCGCAGAGCGGGCGCCTCCTCCCCCTGTCGGCGAGGAGGCGCCCGACCTAGGCTGGGGATGGATGCGGCGAGAGATGACGCCGGCCGTGAGGAGGAACCGATGTCCGTGTTCTCGGAAGAGCCCTACGACGCCACGACCCCGCTCGATCTGCCTCCGGCCTCGCTCGCGGCGGTCCGCCGGACCGGCCTGCGCATCGACGGCCTCGGATCGACGTTCGATCTGGCCTTCGGCGCGCTCGGAAAGGCGATCGCCGCGGGATCCCTCACCCCCTCCGGCCCCGCGGTCGCGGTCTATCGCGGCGATCCTATGGATGTCTTCGACCTCGACGTCGGCTTCCCGGTCGCCGCCGCGTTGTCCGCTCCGCTCACGGTCGACGATGTCGAGATCGAGGCGGCGGATCTGCCGAGCGGACCGGCGCTGGCCACGACCGTGATCGGACCGTACGAGGGTCTGGGCGAGGCCTGGGGGCGGCTCGCCGGCGAGAGCACCGCGCTCGGACACAGCCCTGCGGGCGTCTGGATCGAGGTCTATGTGTCCGACCCGAGCGTCACGGCCGCCGCCGATCTGCGCACCGACCTGATCCTTCCGGTTCAGCGCTGAGTTCGGGTACCGCTCAGGCGCTCTTGCGCTTGCGCGCCAGCACCAGTGTGGGAGGAGCTCCCTCGTCGACCGCGGCACGGGTCACGACGACCTTCTGAACGTCCTCGGTCGAGGGGATCTCGAACATGATCGGACCGAGCACGTCCTCGAGGATCGCGCGGAGTCCGCGGGCCCCGGTCTTCCGCTCGACCGCCAGGTCGGCGATCGACTGCAGCGCGTCCTCCTCGAACTCGAGCTCCACGCCGTCGAGCTGGAACATGCGCTGGTACTGCTTGACCAGCGCGTTGCGCGGACCGGTCAGGATGTCGATGAGCGCGGCCTGATCGAGCGGCGTGACCGAGGCCACGACCGGCAGGCGGCCGATGAACTCGGGGATGAGGCCGAACTTGTGCAGGTCTTCCGGGAGGACCTCGCTGAACAGATCCAGGTCCTTGCCCTTGTCGTGCAGCGGGGCCCCGAAGCCGACGCCGTGCTTGCCGACCCGGGAGGAGATGATGTCCTCGAGGCCCGCGAAGGCGCCGGCGACGATGAACAGCACGTTCGTCGTGTCGATCTGGAGGAACTCCTGGTGCGGGTGCTTGCGCCCGCCCTGCGGCGGCACCGAGGCGACCGTGCCCTCGAGGATCTTCAGCAGCGCCTGCTGAACGCCCTCCCCCGAGACGTCGCGCGTGATCGACGGGTTCTCGGCCTTGCGCGCGATCTTGTCGACCTCGTCGATGTAGATGATCCCGGTCTCGGCGCGCTTGACGTCGTAGTCGGCGGCCTGGATGAGCTTGAGCAGGATGTTCTCCACATCCTCGCCGACGTAGCCCGCCTCGGTGAGCGCGGTGGCGTCGGCCACGGCGAACGGCACGTTCAGGCGCTTCGCGAGGGTCTGCGCGAGGTAGGTCTTGCCGCAGCCCGTGGGGCCGATCATGAGGATGTTGCTCTTCGCGATCTCGATCTCGTCGGCCTTCTGCTCGGCCGGCTGCAGCGTTCCACGGGCGCGCACGCGCTTGTAGTGGTTGTAGACGGCGACGGAGAGGGCGCGCTTGGCCTGGTCCTGTCCGACGACGTACTCCTCGAGGAAGGAGAAGATCTCGCGGGGCTTGGGCAGATCGAACTCGGCGACTTCGCCGTTGGCGGACTCCGCCATGCGCTCTTCGATGATCTCGTTGCAGAGCTCGACGCACTCGTCGCAGATGTAGACGCCGGGGCCGGCGATGAGTTGCTGGACCTGCTTCTGGCTCTTGCCGCAGAACGAGCACTTGAACAGGTCGGCGCTCTCACCGATGCGTGCCATGTGCGTCCTCCTTCGAGACGTGGTCCGCGGTCGCCTCCGCGCTGTCGCGAGGAGCGATCACGGCGTGGGAACACCGTGCGGCGTTGCCGCTGTTCGAGCCTAACCGCTGCATCCGACATCCGGCCGCATCGCCACGGATCGCCCGCAACGCGTCGCTCCGCGCACGGCGAACACGCGTCGGATCCGGGCTTTCATGGTCCGGGGATCCATGCAGCCGTGGGATCGGGGCGGAGAATGAACGTGTCGCCGATGCTCCAGGGGTGCTCCCCAGGGGCCCAGCCGACCCTGTTGTACGTAGCCGTGGACGTCATGTCCATGCAGAGACGCTTCTCGATGCCGTCGAGGTTGTCGCCGGTGACGGTCGTGTAGCTCACGATGCGCCCCTGATCGTCGAGATTCACGGTGCCCGTCGCGCCTCGGCGAGGCCCGAAGTCGATCGGCTCTCCGATCAGCTCGCCGTGGAAGTCGGCGGCGTTGCCGTCGACGTCGACCGAGTCCCGCTGGATCTCGATCCTCGCGAGCGGATGGCATTTCTCCGCCCCTCCGACGCGCTCCTGCTCAGAGGTCGGGAACACCGCCGACGGCTCCGGCGCAGGGCTCCTGGATGGTGCACTCGAGGCCGGCGAGGGCTGGGCCGCCTGCTGAGGTATGGCAGCAGAGACGGTCGCGAGTGCGGAGCCCGCGCCGACCGCGAGGCCGACGACGACGAGCCCGGCCGCGGACCAGGCGACGATCCTCGCGGTTCTGTTCATAGCCTGAACCTAGCCGGGTGCTCAGATCCTCGCGAGCCCGGCATGGATCAGGCCTGAACGAGCATCGCCCGCCCGGGCGCGTCCTGCGGATCCGGGCGGGCGATGCGACGAACGGGCAGCCAGGACTACAGAAGAGCCTTCGGGTGCCACACGGTCTTCACCTCGGTGAACGCGGCGATCCGCTGCGGCGAGGCGACGACCTCGCCTGGCACGAGAACGCGCTTGAGCGTGTCGGCGGCGGCGATCTGCAGGTCGACCCAGTCGATCCCGCCCGCTCCCGCCAGGTCCAGCGCGTTGACGTCGGCGTGCGCGGCGAGCCACGGCGCGAGCTCGGCCGGGGATCCGGTGAGCACGTTCACCACGCCGCCCGGCACGTCGCTCGTGGCGAGCACCTCGGCGAGGCTGATCGCCGAGAGCGGGTACTGCCGGCTCGCGACGACGACCACCGCGTTCCCCGCGACGAGCGCCGGCGCGACCACGGAGACGAGGCCGAGCAGCGCGGACTCCTGCGGTGCGACGATCGCGACGACGCCGGTCGGTTCGGGCGCGGAGATGTTGAAGTAGGCCCCCGCGACCGGGTTCAGGTTGCCGGCGATCTGGGCGTATTTGTCGCACCAGCCCGCGTACCAGACCCACAGATCGATCGCCTCGTCGACCTGCGCGCCCGCGACGGCCGCAGAGACCCCCTGCTGCGCCACGATCTCGTCGACGAACTGGGCACGACGCCCCTCGAGCACCTCGGCCACGCGGTACAGCACCTGGCCGCGGTTGTAGGCGGTCGCCTTGGCCCAGGCGGCCTGCGCGGCGCGCGCGGCCTTGACCGCGTCGCGGGCGTCCTTGCGCGACGCCTGGGCGGCGTTCGCCAGGAACGCCCCCTTCGGAGTGGTGACCTCGTAGGTGCGCCCCGATTCGCTGCGCGGGAATGCGCCGCCGATCGCGAGCTTGTAGGTCTTGGGAACGGTCAGTCGCGCGCTCATGCCGCGGATCCCTTCTTCAGCGCCTTGGCTTCGCTCTTGCTCTCGTTCTGCGGACTGAGCGCGCGGGGCGCGCCGCCTGCGGGACGCAGATAGGCCGCCAGGCCCTGCTTGCCGCCTTCGCGGCCGTAGCCGGACTCCTTGTAGCCGCCGAACGGGCTGGACGGGTCGAATCGGTTGAACGTGTTCGCCCAGACGACGCCCGCGCGCAGGCGGTCGGCGACGGCGAGGATCCGGGATCCCTTGTCGCTCCAGATGCCTGCGGAGAGGCCGTAGGGCGTGTTGTTCGCCTTCGCGATCGCCTCGGCCGGGGTGCGGAAGGTCAGCACGGAGAGGACGGGGCCGAACACCTCCTCGCGGGCGATGCGGTGAGACGCCTCGACGCCGGTGAAGATCGTCGGGGCGAACCAGAACCCCTTCTCCGGGATCACGCAATCGGCGGTCCAGCGCTGTGCGCCCTCGTCCTCGCCGACCTGGCTGAGCTCGCGGATGCGGGCCAGCTGCTCCGCCGAGTTGATCGCGCCGATGTCGGTGTTCTTGTCGAGCGGGTCGCCGAGACGCAGCGTCGACAGGCGGGACTTCAGCCGGTCGATGACCTCGTCGTGGATCGACTCCTGGACGAGCAGGCGGCTGCCTGCACAGCAGACGTGGCCCTGGTTGAAGAAGATGCCGTTGACGATGCCCTCGACGGCCTGATCGATCGGGGCGTCGTCGAACACGATGTTCGCCGCCTTGCCGCCGAGCTCCAGCGTGAGCGCCTTGCCGGTGCCGGCGACGGTGCGGGCGATCTCGCGGCCCACCGCCGTGGAGCCCGTGAAGGCGACCTTGTCGACGTCGGGATGACGCACGAGCGCCGCGCCGGTGGCCCCGGCACCCGTGATGATGTTCACCACGCCGGCCGGAAGATCGGCCTGCTGGAGGATCTCGGCGAAGATCAGCGCCGTGAGCGACGTGGTCTCGGCGGGCTTCAGCACGACCGTGTTGCCGGCGGCGAGGGCCGGCGCGACCTTCCACGCGAGCATGAGCAGCGGGAAGTTCCACGGGATGACCTGCCCCGCCACGCCGTGCGCGGAGGGGTTCGGCCCGGCGCCGGCATAGTCGAGCTTGTCCGCCCAGCCGGCGTAGTAGAAGAACCACGAGGCGACGAGGGGCACGTCCACGTCGCGGGACTCCTTGATCGGCTTGCCGTTGTCGAGGCTCTCGGCCACGGCGAGTTCGCGGGCGCGCTCCTGCACGAGGCGCGCGATGCGGAACAGGTACTTGCCGCGGTCGCGACCGCTCATCTTCGACCACACCTTGGTGTAGGCGCGGCGCGCGGCGGCGACGGCGAGGTCGACGTCCTCATCGGAGGCGTGCGCGATGGTGGCGATGCGCGACTCGTCCGCGGGCGAGATCGTGCCGAACGAGGCGCCACGTCCCTCGACGAACTCGCCGTCGATGAACAGGCCGTACTCGTCCTTCAGGGTGAGGATGCTGCGCGACTCGGGCGCAGGTGCGTAGTCCAGGAATCCCATGCGTGGTCCTCCGTCAGTCGATCGTGACGTAGTCGGGGCCGGAGTAGTGGCCGGTGGTCAGCTTCTGCCGCTGCAGCAGCACGTCGTTGAGGAGGCTGGAGGCGCCGAAGCGGAACAGGTGCGGCTGCAGCCACTCCTCCCCGACCGTCTCGGCGACGTGCACGAGGTACTTGACCGCGTCCTTCGAGGAGCGGATCCCGCCGGCCGGCTTCACGCCGATCTTCTCGCCGGTGAGCCGGTGCCAGTCGCGCACGGCCTCGAGCATGAGCAGCGTGACCGGGAGCGTCGCCGCCGGCGCCACCTTGCCGGTGGAGGTCTTGATGAAGTCGCCTCCGGCCAGCATGCCCAGCCACGAGGCCCGCTTGATGTTGTCGTAGGTGTTCAGCTCACCCGTCTCCAGGATGATCTTGAGCGAGGCGGAGGTGCCGTCCTCCCGGCGGCAGGCGTCCTTGACCGCGACGATCTGCTCGAACACCTGTCCGTAGCGTCCGGCGAGGAACGCGCCGCGGTCGATCACCATGTCGATCTCATCGGCTCCCGCCTCCACCGCGTCGCGGGTGTCGGCGAGCTTCACGGCGAGCGACGCGCGCCCGCTCGGGAACGCGGTCGCGACGGCGGCGACGGAGATGCCGCCGTCGTCGGGGTCGCCGTGCCGGGCGCCGAGCGCCTCGACGGCGTACGGCACCATGTCGCCGTACACGCAGACCGCGGCGACCGAGGGGCAGGACGCATCCGACGCGTCGGGCAGCTTGGCCTTGGACACCAGCGAGCGCACCTTGCCCGGGGTGTCGGCGCCCTCGAGCGTCGTGAGGTCGATGAGGCGCACGATCGTGTCGAGGGCCCAGGCCTTCGACGTGGTCTTGATCGAGCGCGTGCCGAGCGCTGCGGAGCGCTGCTCCAGGCCCACCGCGTCCACGCCGGGGAGGCCGTGCAGGAATCGGCGCAGGGTGAGGTCGTCGGGTTCGCCGCCGAGCACCTCCAGCGCGGTGCGCCGTGCGAGTTCGGTCGTCGTCACTGGTCCTCCAAGAGGGTCCGGGCGGTCGCCTCATCGGTGACCACCATCGTGCACAGGTTCGCGGTCACGACCGTGCGGGCGATGTCGTGCTTCGCCTCTCCGGCCGTGACGAAGACGGCGGTGCGCGCCTCGCGCAGCCGCTCGAGGCTGAGGCCGACCGTGCGGGCGTCGAGCTCGGGATCGACCACGTTGCCGTCGGCATCGATGTAGCGGCCCAGAACATCGCCGACCGCTCCGCGGCGGGCCAGCTCGTCGATGTCCCGGACGCTCAGATATCCGTTCTCGACGTGCGCGGATCCGGCATCGCAGACGCCCGCCGTGAAGAGGTAGGCGTCGGCCTGCGCGGCCTGATCGAGCACGCCCGCGACCGTGCGGTCCCGCTCGATCGCCTGCTTGGTCTCGAGACGCTCCAGGATCGCGGGGCTCGGCAGCAGCGCGACGTGGCCCGACGCGCGCTGCGCGATCGTGGCCGCGAGCGAGGCGGCGCCTCCCGGCCGGCGGTTCACACTCACGCCGCCGTTCATCTGCACCACGGTGACGCCGCGTGCCCACCCCTCGGCCATGCGGTCGGCGATCGCGGTGAGCGTGCGCCCCCAGCTCACGGCGAGGGTCTTCGGCACCGGTCGGAGGGCTGCAAGATGATCCGCGGCGCCCTGCGCGACCCGGCCGAGGGTCTCGGTGTCGCTCGGCCCGTTCGGCACCACGACGGCGTCGGCGAGCCCGAAGCGCTCGCGCAGCTCCCGCTCGATGCCGAGCTTGCGAGCGCGCGGGTGCACGATCTCGATGCGGACGATCCCGTCGATGCGGGCCTGCTGCAGAAGCCGGCCGACCTTCCAGCGCGAGATGCCCAGCAGGCCGCCGATCTCGTCCTGGGTCTTGTCCTCGTCGTAGTACAGCTCCGCCACGCGGACGGCGAGCAGCTCGTCATCGTCGATGGCGGATCGGGGCATGCTCCGAGAGTACCCTTCGCCACACGCACGCGCACGAAACTGCTCAGATGAGCATTCGCCCTCGCTCACCCGCGCAACAGGGGCGGGGACGCGAGAGGGCGGCCCGGAATCGCATCCGGGCCGCCCTCTCGCGTCAGGTCAGCAGGTCAGCTCAGCGACTGACGCTTACGGCTCGTCAGCACCTGGTCGACGATGCCGTACTCCTTGGCCTGCTCCGCGGAGAGGATGTTGTCGCGATCGATGTCGCGGTTGACCTTCGCCACCGGCTGGCCGGTGTGCTTGGCCATGGTCTCCTCGAGCCACGTGCGCATGCGCAGGATCTCCGCGGCCTGGATCTCGATGTCCGACGCCTGTCCCTGGCCGGCCTCGCCCATCGCGGGCTGGTGCATCAGCACGCGCGCGTTCGGCAGGGCCAGACGCTTGCCTGGTGCGCCCGCGGCGAGCAGGACCGAGGCCGCCGAGGCCGCCTGGCCGAGCACGACCGTCTGGATCTGCGGCGCGACGTACTGCATCGTGTCGTAGATCGCCGTCATCGCCGTGAAGGATCCACCGGGCGAGTTGATGTACATCGTGATGTCGCGCTCGGAGTCCTGGCTCTCCAGGACCAGCAGCTGCGCCATCACGTCGTCGGCGGACGCGTCGTCGACCTGCACGCCGAGGAAGATCACGCGATCCTCGAACAGCTTGTTGTACGGGTCCTGGCGCTTGAAGCCGTAGGCGGTGCGCTCCTCGAACTGAGGAAGGACGTAGCGGCTCGAGGGCAGGTTGCCGGCGGACCGGAACGTGGGTGTGTACATGGGTGTCCTCTCCAGCCTTACTTGTCCGCGCCCGTGCCGCCGCCGCCGTGCACGTCACTGGCGTGCTCGCGCATGTGGTCGACGAAGCCGTACTCGAGGGCCTCGGTGGCGGTGAACCAGCGGTCCCGGTCGCCGTCCTCGTTGATCTGCTCGACCGTCTTGCCGGTCTGCGACGCCGTGATCTCGGCGAGGCGCTGCTTCATCGACAGGATCAGCTGCGCCTGCGTCTGGATGTCGCTCGAGGTGCCACCGAAGCCGCCGTGCGGCTGGTGCAGCAGCACGCGCGCGTTCGGCGTGATGTAGCGCTTGCCCTTGGTGCCGCTGGTCAGCAGCAGCTGCCCCATCGAGGCCGCCATGCCGATGCCGACCGTGACGATGTCGTTCGGCACGAACTGCATCGTGTCGTAGATCGCCATGCCCGCGGTGATGGATCCGCCGGGCGAGTTGATGTAGAGGTAGATGTCCTTCTCGGGGTCCTCTGCGGCGAGAAGGAGGATCTTGGCGCAGATCTCGTTGGCGTTCTCGTCCCGCACCTCGGATCCCAGCCAGATGATGCGATCCTTGAGCAGCCTGTCGAAGACGCTCGTCGCGACCAGGGGTTCAGCCATTTCCGCTCCTGTTTCCGTGTTCGGTGATTCGAATCTACCGGCGACAACGCACGCGCCCGGCCGTGTTCGCCGTCGGCATATCAGGCGTCGCGGCCCGCGATCTCGTGCGCGTAGGCGGTCATGGACCGGTGATAGCGGGGCATGTGCGGCACGAGGGCCATGATCGCGACGCTCAGGCCGCGCTCCGGCTGACCGGCACTGGCCAGGGCGAGCGCGTGCATGGCCGCGATCGCATCGCGGTACACGGAATCGGGGTGCGCCGCGTGCTCGGCCTCGATGAGCTCGAGCGCCCCCTCGAGGTCGCCGAGGTTGCGCAGCGAGCTCGCGAGCTGGATCGTCGCCTGGGCGCGGCGGTCGTCGTCGAGCCCGAGCTCGAGCGCACGCCGGTAGAGCGGTACGGCCTCGTCCGGCCGCCCCGCGGAGTCGCGGGCGCCGGCGCGTTCGAAAGCGGCCTCGGCGTCGTCCGCGCCGCGCTCCGCCGCGATCGCATCGATCCGCGAGATCACCTCTTCGTCGACGAGACCGCCCGATGCGGCCTCCCAGACGGCGTCGATCCGTTCCTGCCAGTCGTTCATGTCTGTCCTCGGTCTCGTGCTCGATGGATGCGAAGAGGGCGGGTGCACGATGCACCCGCCCTCTTCCGGATCGTGGATCCGGTGCTTACTCGGCGTCAGCGGCCTTGTCGGCGGCCTTCTTGGCCGGAGCCTTGCGCGCGGCCGGCTTCTTGGTGGCCGGCTTCTCCTCGGCCGGAGCCTCGGCGGCGGGAGCCTCGTCGGCCTCCGCAGCCTTCTTGGCCGGGGCCTTCTTGGCGGGGGCCTTCTTCGCCGGAGCCTTCTTCGCGGGCTTCTCCTCGGCCGGAGCCTCGGCGGCGTCCTCGGCCTCGTCGTCGGTGGCGACGAAACCGGTCAGGTCCACGGCCTTGCCGTTGGAGTCGACCACGGTGACCTTGCCGAGCGCGACCGCGAGGGCCTTGTTGCGTGCGACCTCGCCGACCAGGACGGGCAGCTGGTTCGCGGACTGCAGCGCCTCCACGAACTCCTGCGGAGCCATGCCGTACTGCGCGGCGGACTGGATCAGGTACTGGCTGAGCTCGTCCTGCGAGACCTGGACGTTGGCGCCCTCGGCGATCGAGTCGAGCAGCACCTGGGTGCGGAACTGCTTGGTGCTCGCCTCGGTGACCTCGGCGCGGTGCTCGTCGTCCTCCAGGCGGCCCTCGCCCTCGAGGTGGTTGTGCACCTCGTCCTCGATGAGCTGCGGCGGAACCGGGATCTCGATCTTCTCGAGCAGGGTCTCGATGAGCTTGTCGCGCGCCGAGGAGGCCTGGGTGAACACGCCCTGCTGCTCGACCGACTCGCGCAGGCTGTCGCGCAGCTCG
Source organism: Microbacterium sp. NPDC089698 (assembly GCF_044749045.1). Taxonomy (NCBI): domain Bacteria; kingdom Bacillati; phylum Actinomycetota; class Actinomycetes; order Micrococcales; family Microbacteriaceae; genus Microbacterium; species Microbacterium sp. NPDC089698. The sequence continues at coordinate 158,030 of NZ_JBIVHE010000005.1, read as the reverse complement.
GCGATGGTGTCGAACTCGCTCGCGATCTGCGCGAAGTCGTCGTCCGCCTCGGGCAGCTCGCGCTCCTTGACGGCCTTGACCGTGACGGAGACCTCGGCGTCCTCGCCCGCGTGGTCGCCACCAACCAGCTTCGAGCGGAAGGTGGTGTCCTCACCGGCGGTGAGCGAGTCGATCGCGTCGTCGATGCCCTCGAGCAGCTCGCCGGAGCCGACCTCGTAGGAGACGCCCTCCGCGCGGTCGATCTCGGCGCCGTCGATCGCGGCGACGAGGTCGAGCTCGACGAAGTCGCCGGCCTTCGCGGGACGGTCGACGGGGACCAGGGTGCCGAAGCGGGCGCGCAGGCGGTCGAGCTCGGCGTCCAGCGCAGCCTCGTCCGCCTCGATGGCGTCGACGGTCACGGTGATGCCGTCGAGCGACGGGACCTCGATCTCGGGACGGACGTCGACCTCGACCTCGACCTTGAGGTCGCCGGAGAAGTCCTTCTCGTTCGGCCACTCGATGACCTCGGCCGAGGGGCGGCCGACGATCCGGAGGTTGTGCTCGAGCGACGCCTCACGGAAGAAGGTGTCCAGACCCTCGTTGACGGCGTGCTCGATGACGGCGCCGCGGCCGACGCGCTGGTCGATGATCGGCGCGGGCACCTTGCCCTTGCGGAAGCCGGGGATCTGCACGTCCTGCGCGATGTGCTCGTAGGCGTGCGCGATGCTGGGCTTGAGGTCCTCGGGGGTGACCGTGATGTGCAGCTTGACCCGGGTCGGGGCAAGCTTCTCGACGGTGCTGTTCGCCATGCTGGTGTGTCTCCTTGTGAATGTCCCGCGTGCAGTCCGCGCGGGCGATGTCGTGGGGCTCGGCCGATCCTGCGGATCGGCGTTCGCACGGGGCGCATCAGCGGCCCGCCTGTCGTCATCGAGCAGTGACGCGAACGATCCTTCGGATCGGTCTCGTCACTGCGTCGGGGCGACAGGATTTGAACCTGCGACCTCCCGCTCCCAAAGCGGGCGCTCTACCAAGCTGAGCTACGCCCCGGGTAGGAACCCGCGCGCGCGGGAACGGCCTTCACGAGTCTAACGGAACGGAGCACCCCCGTCAGTCAGGTATGCTCATGGGAGTGCCGCGGCTTTCCGTCGCGGGCCGGTCCCTCGCAGAGCGAGCGGTCCGGGGCTGTAGCTTAGTGGTAAAGCCTCTGTCTTCCAAACAGATGATGCGAGTTCGATTCTCGTCAGCCCCTCCACGTTCCCCTCCCCCGCCTTTTCGCATCCGGCGCATCGCGCTCCCCGGTCCGCGGCGTAGAGTTCGCTGCATCGAAGGGAACGACATGGAGATCACTCCGTCTCGCATCGCATCGCTCGAACCGGACGAGGTCTTCGTCTTCGGTTCCAACGCCGAAGGGCTGCACGGCGGCGGCGCCGCGCTCATCGCGTACGAGAGCTTCGGCGCGGTCTGGGGCGAGGGCCACGGTCATCACGGCCGCACCTACGCGATCGACACCATGAGCGGACTCGACGTCCTCGCCACCGAGGCGGAGACGTTCGTGGCCTATGCGGCCGCGCATCCCGCGCTGCGATTCCTGCTCACGCCCGTGGGGTGCGGGATCGCGGGGTACGCGCCGGCTCAGGTCGCACCGCTGTTCGCCGGACTCCCCGCCAACGTGACCCGGCCGGAGGCCTTCCTCCCGTACCTCTGAGGCCGGCGGCTGCATCTTGCGGACCCTCCCCCGGCCTGCCACCGCCGCGCATCACGCGGAGACGACGAGAGCCCCCGCCGAAGCGGGGGCTCTCCGGTGCGGACGTGCGGGAGGCTCAGGCCTGGCCGCGACGCTCGCGGAGCTGTGCGAGGGCGTCGCCGAGCAGCTGCTCGGCCTCCTCGTCGGTGCGGCGCTCCTTCACGTACGCGAGGTGCGTCTTGTAGGGCTCCGCCTTCGCGATCTCCGGCGGGTTCTCCTTGTCGCGTCCGGCCGGGAGGCCGGAGTGCGGGTGGTCGATGATGTCCGGGATCTCCTCCTCGGGCAGGCCCGCCGCGAAGTACCGCACGGTCTCGTTGCCGAGTCCGTCCCAGTACGAGATCGCGATGCGGTCGGCGTGGTAGCCGTGGTCCTGCTCGCCCATCGGGCCGGATCCAACCCTCGTTCCTCGGATCGCGTTGCCGCCGGTCGCCATCAGATCGCCTCGAACTTCGTGATCAGGCCGAGTCCCACGACCGCGACGAACCAGACCAGCGCGAGCACGACCGTGAACCGGTTGAGGTTCCGCTCGGCGAGACCGCTGGACCCGACGGCGGAGGACATGCCGCCGCCGAACATGTCGGAGAGGCCTCCGCCGCGCCCCTTGTGGAGCAGGATCAGAAGGGTCAGCAGGACGCTGGTGATGCCCAGCAGCACCTGCAGGATGAACTGGAGAATATCCACGGATCGGCCTTTCGCTCGGGCCCGCACGGGCGTGCGGGATCCCGGGTAACGGTCAATTATACGTCGAGACGTCCCCGCCCCTTCGGGCGGGGACGCGTGTCACACTCCGACGTGCTTCTGGTAGCGCACGATCGCGGCGAACTCGTCGACGACCAGGCTCGCCCCGCCGACCAGCGCGCCGTCCACGTCGGGCTCGCGCATGAACCCGGCGATGTTCGCCGACTTCACCGATCCGCCGTAGAGGATCCTGGTGCGCGCGGCGGCCTCGTCGCCGAGGACCTTCGCGATCACGCCGCGCAGGACCGCGCAGACATCCTGCGCCTGCTGCGGGGTCGCAGCCTGGCCGGAGCCGATGGCCCAGACCGGCTCGTACGCGACGACGATGTCCGCCTTCGCATCCAGGCCCTGCAGGGCCGCCTCGAGCTGCCCGGCGGGCACGGCGCTCGCACCGAACTCCTCCAGGTCCTCCGCCGTCTCGCCCACGCAGATCACGGGCACCAGGCCGTGCTTGATCGCGGCCTTGGTCTTGGCCGCCACGACCTCGTCGCCCTCGGCGTGGTACTCGCGCCGCTCCGAGTGGCCGATGATGACGTAGCTCGCGTCGAGCTTGGCCAGGAACGCGCCGGAGATCTCACCGGTGTACGCGCCGGAGTCGTGCTGCGACAGGTCCTGGGCGCCGAAGGCGAACGGGATCTTGTCCGCGTCGATGAGCGTCTGCACGCTGCGCAGATCGGTGAACGGCGGGAACACCGCCACCTCGACCGTTCCGTCCTCGTGCTTGGCGTCCTTGAGCGTCCAGTGCAGCTTCTGCACGAATGCCACCGCCTGCAGGTGGTCGAGGTTCATCTTCCAGTTGCCCGCGATCAGCGGGGTTCTGCTGTTCACACCCATCCGAGGACCTCCAGTCCGGGAAGCTTCTTGCCTTCGAGGAATTCGAGGCTCGCGCCTCCGCCCGTCGAGATGTGACCGAACTGGTCATCCGCGAAACCGAGCTGACGCACGGCCGCGGCGGAGTCGCCGCCGCCGACGACGCTCAGTCCGTCCGCCTCGGTCAGCGCCTGCGCGACGGCCTTGGTGCCGGCGGCGAACGCCGGGAACTCGAACACGCCCATCGGCCCGTTCCAGAACACGGTCCTCGATCCGCGGATCGCGTCCGCGAAGCGCGCGGCGGTGTCGGGCCCGATGTCGAGTCCGATGCCCGAGGCGCCGAAGGACGTCGCCTCGATCGCGTCGGCGGCGGCGACCTCGTGGGTCGCATCCGCGGAGAACGAGGCCGCGACGACCACGTCGGCGGGGAGCACGAGCTCCACGCCGCGCTCGGCCGCCTCGGCGATGTAGCCGCGCACGGTGTCGAGCTGGTCCTTCTCCAGCAGGCTGGAGGCGACCGCGTGGCCCTGTGCTGCGAGGAACGTGAACAGCATGCCGCCGCCGACGAGCAGGCGGTCCACCCGCGGCAGCAGGTGCGAGATCACGCCGAGCTTGTCGGAGACCTTGGATCCGCCGAGCACGACCGTGTAGGGGCGCTCGGGGTTCTCGGTGAGGCGGTCCAGGACCTTCAGCTCGGCTTCGATGAGCAGTCCGGCCGCGGACGGCAGGATCTGCGCGAGGTCGTAGACGCTGGCCTGCTTGCGGTGAACGACGCCGAACCCGTCGGAGACGAGCGCGTCGCCGAGGGCGGCGAGCTGCTCCGCGAAGGCGCGGCGCTCCGCGTCGTCCTTCGAGGTCTCCCCCGGGTTGAAGCGGAGGTTCTCGAGCACGACGACGCCGCCGGGCTGCAGGGCCGCGACCGTCTCCTGCGCCGAGGCGCCGACGGTGTCCGCCGCGAACGCGACCGGCTGCCCGAGTAGCTCGCCCAGACGCGCCGCGACGGGCGCCAGGCTGTACTGCGGGTCGGGGGCGCCCTCAGGACGACCGAGGTGGGAGCACACGATCACGCGGGCCCCCTGGTCGATGAGGGCCTTGAGGGTCGGCACCGACGCTCGAACACGGCCATCGTCCGTGATGACCCCGTCCCGCAGGGGGACGTTGAGGTCACAACGGACGATGACGCGTGTTCCGTCGAGCGAACCGACCGATTCCTTCAGGGATTCGAGGGTGCGCAGAGTCATGGATATGAGCTTAGAGGCGCTCGGCCACGTACTCGGTGAGGTCGACGAGACGGTTCGAGTAGCCCCACTCGTTGTCGTACCAGCTGGAGACCTTGACCAGGTTGCCGGAGACGTTGGTGAGGGTCGAGTCGAAGATCGACGAGAAGGGGTTGCCCTGGATGTCGCTCGAGACGATCTGGTCCTCGTTGTACTGCAGGTAGCCGTTCAGGCGCCCCTCGGCGGCGGCCTTCGCGTACGCGGCGTTGACCTCGTCGGCCGTCAGGTCCTCGCGCTCGGTGATGAGCGTCAGGTCGACGATCGAGCCGGTGGGGACGGGCACGCGGTAGGAGGATCCGCTGAGCTTGCCGTTGAGCTCCGGCAGCACGAGGCCGATGGCCTTGGCGGCACCGGTCGAGGCCGGGACGATGTTGATCGCGGCGGCGCGGGCGCGGCGCAGGTCGCCGTGCGGGCCGTCCTGCAGGTTCTGGTCGGCGGTGTACGCGTGCGCGGTCATCATGAAGCCGCGGACGATGCCGAACTCGTCGTTGAAGACCTTCGCCAGCGGCGCGAGGCAGTTGGTCGTGCAGGAGGCGTTGGAGATGATGTGGTCCGTCTCCGGGTTGTAGGTCTCCTCGTTCACGCCCATGACGATGGTCGCGTCGTCGCCGGTCGCGGGGGCGGAGATCAGCACCTTCTTGGCGCCGGCCTCGATGTGCTTCTTCGCGAGCTCGGCCTTGGTGAAGAACCCGGTCGACTCGATGACGATGTCCACGCCCAGCTCGCCCCAGGGAAGGTTCGCGGGGTCGCGCTCGGCAAACGCCTTGATGTGGTGGCCGTCGACGGTGATGCTCTCGTCGTCGTAGCTCACGTCCGCCTTGAGCACGCCGCCGACGGAGTCGTACTTCAGCAGGTGCGCGAGGGTCTTGTTGTCGGTGAGGTCGTTGACCGCGACGATCTCGAGGTCGGCACCCTGCTCGAGGGCTGCGCGGAAGTAGTTGCGTCCGATTCGGCCGAAGCCGTTGATACCGATCTTGACAGACACGAAAGTCTCCTGGTTCTTACTCAAGGAAGTGCGTGATTCTTGCGGATTGCACGGACAACGGCGTCCTGATGGGAATTTCGCCCATCAGGACGCCCATCTTTTACGACAGTACCAGCAGTCCGTTGGTCTTCTCGCGCGCGGCAGCGAAGCGCTGGGCGACGTTCTCCCAGTTCGCGATGTTCCACGCGGCCTTGACGTAGTCGGCCTTGACGTTCAGGTAGTCCAGGTAGAAGGCGTGCTCCCACATGTCCAGCTGGAACAGCGGCACCGTGCCCTGCGCGGTGTTGCCCTGCTGGTCGAACAGCTGCTGGATGATCAGGCGGGCGCCGATCGGGTCCCAGCTCAGCACGGCCCAGCCGGAGCCCTGGATGCCCATGGCCGCGGCGGTGAAGTGCGCCTGGAACTTCTCGAACGAGCCGAAGAACTCCTCGATGGCGGCCTTCAGCTCGCCCTCGGGCTGACCGCCGCCGTTCGGCGACAGGTTGGTCCAGAAGATCGAGTGGTTGACGTGGCCGCCGAGGTGGAACGCGAGGTCCTTCTCGAGCCGGTTCACATTCGCGAAGTTCCCGGTCTCGCGGGCCTCCGCCAGCTGCTCCAGCGCCGCGTTCGCTCCGGCGACGTAGGCGGCGTGGTGCTTGTCATGGTGCAGCTCCATGATCTTGCCGCTGATGTGCGGCTCGAGAGCCGCGAAATCGTACGGAAGGTCGGGCAGCGTGTAGATCGCCATGTCGATTTCATCCAATCCGCGCCGCGCTCGCGGCGCTTGCCGGTCCCCCGGAACGCGGTGGTGCGCACGGGGCGGACGTCTTTCATCCTAATGACGGCAACGCGCGGAATGTCCGGATCCTTCCGGATGTGACACCGACGAGGGCCTGCGTCCGGGCGTGTTTCCACAGACCGGAACGCAGGCCCTCGATACGGCGTCTCAGACGTCGAGACCGGCGGGAACCGCGGCCTCCGTGCCGGGGATCCCCTCGGTCTGCGCGCGCTTGTCGGCCATCGCGAGAAGGCGGCGGATGCGGCCTGCGACGGCGTCCTTCGTGAGGGGCGGGTCGGCGTGGTGGCCGAGTTCGTCGAGGCTGGCGTCACGGTGCGCGAGACGCAGGGCGCCCGCCGTGCGCAGGTGCTCCGGCACGTCCTCGCCGAGGATCTCCAGCGCGCGCTCGACGCGGGCGCAGGCGGCGACGGCGGCCTGCGCGGAACGGCGCAGGTTGGCGTCGTCGAAGTTGACGAGACGGTTGACGCCCGCGCGCACCTCGCGGCGCTGGCGCATCTCCTCCCACGCGGCGGCGGTCTTGGAGGCACCCATCAGGGCGAGCACGGCACGGATGCCCTCGGGCTCGCGGATCACGACGCGCGGCATCCCGCGGACCTCGCGCGCCTTCGCGGCGATGCCGATGCGGTGCGCGGCGCCGACGAGAGCCATGGCCGCCTCGGACGACGGGCAGGCCACCTCGAGCACGGCGGAGCGGCCGGGCTCGCTGAGAGAGCCGGCGGCGAGGAAGGCGCCGCGCCACAGGCCGGCCAGCTCTTCCCTGGATCCGGTGGTGAGACGGTTGGGCAGGCCGCGCACGGGGCGACGGCGCTGATCGAGCAGACCGGTCTGGCGGGCGAGGGTCTCGCCTGCCGCGATCACGCGTACGGCGAACTTCGCGCCGTCGTGGCTGGACGCGCCCTGGATCGGGGCGATCTCGGGACGGACCCCGAACAGCTCCGCGAGATCGCGCGCGACGCGACGCGCGAGCAGCTCCGCATCCACCTCGGCCTCGACCGCGATGCGGTTGGCGATCTGGTGCAGCCCCCCGGCGAACCTCAGCACCGCCGTCACCTCCGCGACGCGCACCGAGGGGGGTGCGTTCCGGATGCTGACGAGCTCGGCCTTGACGTCGGTGGTGAGTGCCACGGGTCTCCTTCTCACGGGCGGCGCCGGATCTCGGCACAAGGGATCAGCTTACCCGGCCGAAGCGCTCACCACCGGCCGGGCCCGCCTCACTCTCGCCCGAGATCGCGGTGACGGACGGTCACCGCGACGCCCGGGATCTGTCCCAGACGCGCGGCGAGCTCTTCGACCATCGCCACCGAACGGTGTTTGCCGCCCGTGCAGCCGATGGCGACCATCGAGTGGCTCTTGTTCTCGCGCTGATAGCCCTCGAGGACCGGACGCAGTGCGGCCGTGTACGCGTCGAGGAACTCCTGCGCCCCGTCCCGGGTGAGGACGTAGTCGCGGACCTCGGAGTCGAGGCCCGTGGAGCCGCGCAGCTCGTCGATCCAGAACGGGTTGGGCAGGAAGCGCATGTCGGCCACGAGGTCGGCGTCCGAGGGAAGGCCGTATTTGAAGCCGAAGCTCATGACCGTGAGCTTGTGGCGCGCGGCGCCCTCCTCGGCGAACACCTCGTTGACCTTGGTGGCCAGCTGGTGCACGTTCAGGTTCGACGTGTCGATGATGATGTCGGCGGCTTCGCGCAGGGGAGCGACCCGCGTCCGCTCCGTGCGGATGCCGTCGAGCAGCGTGCCGTCGCCCTGCAGCGGGTGCGGGCGTCGCACGGATTCGAAGCGCCGCACCAGCACGTCGTCGACGGCGTCGAGGAACACCACCTGCACGGAGCCGTGCTCGCGCAGCGCACGCGCCACGCCGGGGAAGCCGTCGAAGAGATCACGCCCGCGCACGTCGACGACGGCGGCCACCTTGGGCAGCGCCGCGCCGCCGAGGTTGGCGAGATCGAGCAGCGGGCGGAGCATCTGCGGCGGCAGGTTGTCGACCACGTACCAGCCCAGGTCCTCGAGAGCGTTCGCGACGGTCGAGCGCCCCGCGCCCGACATTCCGGTGACGATCAGGAACTCACCCTGGTCGGCGCTCATCTGCTCTCCTCCTCGCTCGCGTCCAGCCTAGCCAGTAGGCGCGGCCTGTGAGGCATCGGAATCGGATCCGCCCCCGACGAGGACCGACTCGGGGCCGTCTGCGGATCCGGATGCGCCAGACGAGGATCCCGCGAGATGGGCGCGGATCGCTTCCGCGAGGGCCGGCCCGATCCCCTGCACCTCCTGGATCTCGGCAGAACCCGCACGTCGCAGCGCCGCGACCGACCCGAAGTGCCGCAGCAGCGTCTTGATCCGCGCGGCGCCGAGGCCGGGGACCTCACCGAGGATCGACGCGATGTCGCGTTTGCGGCGCTTGCGCTGGTGGGTGATCGCGAAGCGGTGCGCCTCGTCGCGGAGTCGCTGGACGAGGTAGAGGGCCTCGCTCGTGCGGGGCAGGATGACCGGGTACTCCTCCCCCGGCAGCCACAGCTCCTCGAGCCTCTTGGCGATGCCGCACAGGCCGATCTCGGTCCGGCCGGCGTCGCGCAGCGCGCGCGCCGCCGCCTCGACCTGCGGCTTTCCTCCGTCGACGATCAGCAGTTGGGGCGGGTACGCGAAGCGCGGCTTGCGGCGCTCCATCACGACCAGCTCCTCCGCCTCTCCGGGAGACTCGTCGGCCTCGGCGACCAGCGCCGTCGCCTCGACCTCCTCGGGCGCGTCGATGTGGGCGAGGCGGCGACGCAGCACCTGGTACATCGAGTCGGTGTCATCGGTGGTCTCGGCGATGTTGAACGAGCGGTACTGATCCTTGCGCGGCAGGCCGTCCTCGAAGACGACCATCGAGGCCACCACGTTCGTGCCGCCGAGATGCGAGATGTCGAAGCATTCGATGCGGAGCGGGGCCTCGTCGAGGCCGAGCGCGTCCTGCAGATCGGTGAGCGCCTGCGTGCGCGTCGAGTAGTCGCTGGAGCGACGGGTCTTGTGGCGGATCAGCGCCTGCTGCGCATTCAGCGTGGCGTTGCGCATGAGCTCCGCGCGCTGGCCGCGCTGTGCGACGGCGATCTCGACCTTCTTGCCGCGCCGCGCGCGCAGCCACTCCTCGAGCTCCGCCGCATCCTCGGGCATCGCCGGCACCAGCACACGCCGCGGCACCTGCTCGCCGCTCGCTTCGCCGTAGGTGCGCTGCAGGATCTGGTCGACGAGCTCGGCGCCGGAGATGTCGATCTCCTTGTCGAGCGTCGATGCGCGCACACCCCGCACGCGCCCTCCGCGGATCACGAAGTGCTGGATCGCGGCGGACAGCTCGTCCTCGGCGATGCCGAACAGATCCGCGTCCTCGTCCTGCGGGAGCACCAGGGCGCTGCGGCCCAGCACCGCGTCGATCGACGCGAGCTGGTCACGGTACTTCGCCGCGCTCTCGTAGTCCATCGCCGCCGAGGCCTCGTGCATGCGCCGCGTCAGATCGCGGGTGAACCGCTCGTCCCCGCCCTCCATGAACGCGATGAAGTCGTCGACCATGGCACGGTGCTCGGCGATCGACACCTTCATGGAGCACGGCCCGCCGCACTTGCCGATCTGCCCGGGGAAGCACGGGCGTCCTGTCTGCATCGCCTTGCGATAACTGGCGTCGCTGCAGGTGCGGATCGGGAACACCTTGATCATCAGGTCGATCGTGTCGTGCACCGCCCACACCTTGGGATACGGCCCGAAGTACTTGGCGCCGGGGATCCGCCGGTTCCGGGTGACGATCACGCGCGGCGCCTCGTCCGCGAGCGTGATCGCCATGAACGGGTAGGACTTGTCGTCCTTGTAGCGCACGTTGAACGGCGGATCGAACTCCTTGATCCACATGTACTCGAGCTGCAGCGAGTCGACGTCCGTGGGCACCACGGTCCATTCTACGGACGCGGCCGTGGTGACCATCCGCCGCGTGCGCTCGTGCAGCGTCCGCAACGGAGCGAAGTAGTTCGACAGCCGCTGACGGAGGTTCTTCGCCTTGCCGACGTAAAGCACCCGTCCCTGCGCGTCGCGGAACCGGTACACGCCGGGATCGGTGGGGATCTCCCCCGGTCTCGGCTTGTACGGGAGTTGTTCTGCCATCAACCCGCCTTGCGCTCGAGCACCCGCCGCGCCCCGGGCCGTCCTGCGGCGATCGCACCGTCGAGGACCTCCGCGAGGAACGCGCCCGTGTGGCTGTCCGCGTTGCGCGCGACCTGCTCCGGTGTGCCGGTCGCGATGATCTGCCCGCCGCCCGATCCGCCTTCGGGGCCGAGGTCGATGACCCAGTCCGCCGACTTGATGACATCGAGGTTGTGCTCGATCACGATGACCGTGTTGCCCTTGTCCACGAGCCCGCTCAGCACCTCGAGGAGCTTGCGCACGTCCTCGAAGTGCAGACCCGTGGTCGGCTCGTCGAGCACGTAGATCGAGCGGCCGTTGCTGCGGCGCTGGAGCTCGGTGGCGAGCTTGACGCGCTGCGCCTCGCCGCCGGAGAGCGTCGTCGCCGACTGACCCAGCCGCACGTATCCGAGACCCACGTCGACGAGCGTCTTCATGTAGCGGTGGATCGCCTGGATCGGCTCGAAGAACTCCGCGGCCTCCTCGATGGGCATCTCGAGCACCTCGGCGATGTTCTTGCCCTTGTAGTGCACGGCCAGGGTGTCGCGGTTGTACCGCTTGCCGTGGCAGACCTCGCAGTCGACGTAGACATCCGGCAGGAAGTTCATCTCGATCTTGATCGTGCCGTCGCCGGAGCACGCCTCGCAGCGCCCGCCCTTGACGTTGAAGCTGAACCGGCCCGGCTGGTAGCCGCGCACCTTCGCCTCGGGCGTCTCGCTGAACAGCGTGCGGATGCGGTCGAACACGCCCGTGTAGGTGGCCGGGTTCGACCGCGGGGTGCGGCCGATCGGCGCCTGGTCGACGTGCACGACCTTGTCCAGATTGTCGAGTCCGGTGACCCTGACGTGCTTGCCGGGGACCGTGCGAGCCCCGTTCAGCCGCGAGGCGAGCACCCGGTAGAGGATGTCGTTCACGAGGGACGACTTGCCGGATCCGCTGACTCCGGTGACGGCGGTCAGCACCCCGAGCGGGAAGTCCGCCGTGACGTTGCGGAGGTTGTTCTCCTTCGCTCCGACCACGCTGAGCATGCGCTTACGGTCGATCCGGCGGCGCTTCTTCGGCGTGAGGATCTCCCGGCGGCCCGCGAGATAGTCGCTGGTCATCGAGGCCTTCTCGCGCAGCAGTGCGTCGTAAGGACCGGAGTGCACGACCAGACCGCCGTTCACACCGGCGCCGGGGCCGATGTCGACCACCCAGTCCGCCGCCTCGATCGTCTCCTCGTCGTGCTCGACGACGATGAGCGTGTTGCCCAGGTCGCGCAGCGTGAGCAGCGTCTCGATGAGTCTGCGGTTGTCGCGCTGGTGCAGGCCGATCGACGGCTCGTCCAGCACGTAGAGCACGCCGGTGAGTCCGGATCCGATCTGCGTGGCGAGACGGATGCGCTGGGCCTCCCCGCCGGAGAGGGATCCGGCCGAGCGGCTCAGATTCAGGTACGACAGGCCGACCTGCAGCAGGAAGTCGAGTCGGAGGCGGATCTCGCGCAGCACCTGCGCGGCGATCTTCGCCTCGCGCGGGGTCAGCTCGAGACGCTGCATGAACTCCTGCGCCTCGGCGAGACTCTTGTGCGAGACCTCGGCGATCGAGTGTCCGTGCACCTGCACGGCGAGCACCTCGGGCTTGAGCCGGTCCCCGTCGCAGACCGGGCACGGGACCTCGCGCAGGTACTCGCCCCAGCGGCTGCGCTGGGTGTCGCTCTCCGCCTGCTGATACTGGCGCTCGATGTAGGGTACGACGCCCTCGAAGCCGGACGAGTACCGCATCTCGCGGCCGTACCGGTTCTTCCACTTCACGGTGACCTTGTAGTTCTCGCCGTGCAGCACCGCCTCCCTCACGTCGGAGTGGAGATCCTGCCATGGCGTGTCGAGCGAGAAGTCGAGATCTGCGGCGAGCCCCTCGAGCAGACGCTCGTAGTACTGGAACAGGCCCTTGCCCTGGGTCGTCCAGGGGATGATCGCGCCCTCGCGGATCGACAGCGACTCGTCGCCGAGCATGAGGTCGGGGTCGACCGACATCCGGGTGCCGAGTCCGGAGCAGGCCGGGCACGCGCCGAAGGGCGCGTTGAAGGAGAAGGTGCGCGGCTCGATCTCGGTGAGGGTGATCGCGTGCCCGTTGGGGCAGGCCAGCTTCTCGGAGAACGACTGCCAGGCGTCGTCGCCCTCCTCGTCCACGAAGTTCACCTGGATGACGCCGCCGGCGAGGCCCAGCGCGGTCTCCACGGAGTCCGTGACCCGGCCCAGGATGTCGGGGGCGGCGACGAGGCGGTCCACGACCACGCCGATGTCGTGCTTGTAGCTCTTCTTCAGCACGGGGGGCTCGGCGAGTTGCACGAGCTCGCCGTCGACGATCGCGCGCGCATAGCCCTTGGCGCCGAGCTCGCGGAACAGGTCGACGAACTCGCCCTTCTTCTGGCTCACGACCGGTGCGACGATCTGGTACCGGGTGCGCTCCGGCAGCTCCATGAGCTGATCGGCGATCTGCTGCACGGTCTGACGCTGGATCCGCTCACCGCACTGCGGGCAGTGCGGCACGCCGATGCGCGCCCAGAGCAGGCGCATGTAGTCGTAGATCTCGGTGATCGTGCCGACGGTCGAACGCGGGTTGCGGTTGGTCGACTTCTGATCGATCGACACCGCGGGGCTCAGGCCTTCGATGAAATCGACGTCCGGGCGGTCGACCTGACCGAGGAATTGACGGGCGTAGGCACTGAGGGATTCGACGTAGCGGCGCTGCCCCTCGGCGAAGATCGTGTCGAAGGCGAGGCTCGACTTCCCGGATCCGGAGAGGCCGGTGAAGACCACCAGGGAGTCACGCGGGATCTCGAGGTCGACGTTGCGGAGATTGTGGACACGAGCGCCTCGAACGCTGAGTCTTCCGGGGCTGGTTACGGGTACGATCGGCACCCGCCAAGTCTAGGAGGGGCCACCGACATTGGCTCCGGGAGCGCCCGCGGAGGGCCTCGCATCGCCCCCGGCGGCGGCGCCCGACGCGGCCCGCCGCACCGGATCCGGCCCCAGCGAGACCCGCAGCGCGATCGCGCTGGCCCCCGTCAGCACCGCGGCTCCGAGCGGCGCCAGCCAGGCGAAACCCGGCCCGTGCAGCGGCGGAACCGCGAGCGCCATGAGCGCAGCGACCGCCTGCGCGATCGCCTGGATCACGAGCAGCCGGCGGATGCCGGGCAGCAGCACCGCCGGCCGGATGCGTGAGCGCCACGGCACCGCCCAGGCCCAGGAGGCGATCACGTGCGCGACGTGGATGAGCAGCACGGCGAGCGCGGCGCGGCCGGGCGACGGCTCGGTCAGGATCATGCCCAGGGCCATGCACGCGATGCCCAGCCACGAGCCCATCGACCGCGGGAAGGCGACGGAGAGCACGGATGCCGCACCGGCGACCCACCACCACAGCGGAAACGGGTTCAGCAGCAGCACGCCGCCCATGATGACGACGGCCGCGCCGAAGCGCAGCACGGGTGCCGGCACCGCACCTGGGGCGGTCAGCTCATGCGGGCCCCTCATCGGCGCACCCCGCGTCCCCGATCGCGCCGTGCGACGCGGGCCGCGATCCGGAGCGCGGCCATCGGATCTTCCGCCGCCCAGGACACCACCTCGACCCCGGCACCCCGCAGGTCGTCGAGTACGCCGGCGCGCTCGAGCAGGAGCGTCCGCATCGCGAGGCTCTGCGCGACGCTGAGCCGCTGTGTGCGCGGCGTCGGAAGCACGTCGATCGCGACGACGGCCTGTCCGCCGGCGCTCCACCGCAGCGCCAGATCGGCCGCAGCCCCGTCGAAGAAGGTCGACAGCACGAACACGATCGACCCGGGGGGCACGGGCGGTGTGCGCCGGTAGCGCGTGCCGTCGCCGTCCGCGCCGGTCCCCGCGATCACGCCGCGCAGCCGTTCGAGATGCCGTGCGCCGGATCCGCCGCGCAGGGTGCGGCCGCCGGGCGAGAGCGCGTGGAAGGCGACACGATCACCGGCCCCGATCGCGGAGCTCGCGACCGAGAGCGCCGCCTCCCGTCCCAGATCCATCGACGTGGGCCCGCTGCGTCCGGTCGCGCCGCTCCCCCACGTCGCGACGACCGCGCCCAGGTCGTCCGCGGTGTCGAGCGCGATCACGACCGCGCTGTCGCTCAACGCGTTGGTCCGGCGCACGAGCAGGTCGCCGGGGCGCCGCGCCATGCGCGCCGTCGCCCTCCAGTCCACCCGGCGCAGCTCATCGCCCGGCGCGAACGGATGGATGTCGCGGAAGTCGCCTCCGCTGCCGCCGCGCTGCCCGTCGTGACCGCCGTGCAGCCCGATCAACCGTGACGAGAGCGGAAGCTCGGCGATCCGCCGGGTGCGAGGGGACGCCGCCCACACGGCGGCCGCGCGCGGCGTCGGCGCGCTGGCCCAGGCGCCGTCGTGGTGCAGCGCGCGGGCCGTGACGGCGAGAGCCTCGGACGGCCCCGAGTGCAGGATGCGGGTGCGGGTGCGAGCCGCCTCTCCGGTGCTCGTCTCCACCTCTCCGGTGCGCTCGCCGCCCTGATCGACGGCGAGCTGGGTCCACTCCGCGTCCGAGGAGACCTCGACCACTCCGGTGACGGAGTCCGCGCCGGCCTCGGCATCCAGGCTCAGCGCGATCTCGGCCGATGAGGCGCGCGGCGGTCGGAGCAGCGCCCACACCCCCGAGAGCGCGAGCGGGAGCCCGGCCGCGATCACATCGGGGCGTCCGAACACGAGGCCCGCGCCGGCCAGGAGCACGGCTCCGCAGAACGCCGCGGCGAGAACCGGTGTGCGCTGCCACGACAGCGGCGCGCGCAGCGTGGAGCGGGTCCCGATCATGGGCGGATCGCGTCCGCTTCGGCCACCGTGGGCGGCACGGGCGTCGCGTTCACGACCGCGCTGACGACGCCCGCGGGGTCCACGCCCTGCGCCCATGCCTGCGGCGTGAGAGTCAGACGGTGCGCGAGCACCGGGATCGCGATGCGCTTGACGTCGTCCGGACGGACGTATCCACGGCCCTCGATGGCCGCGACCGCTCGCGCCAGCAGGATCAGCGCCTGGGATCCGCGCGGCGACGCGCCGACCGACACGTTCGCCGCGGTGCGGGTGCCGCGGACCAGATGCACCGCGTAGCGGATCAGATCGTCCTCGACGTGGATCCGCTCGACCGCCGCCTGGAGCGCGAGCAGCTCCGTGGCGTCGATCACGGCATCCACATCGGTGTGCTCGCGCTGTCGCCGGATGCGCTGCTCGACGATCCCCGCCTCGTTCTCCGGGTCGGGGTAGCCCACGGCGAGACGGACCATGAAGCGGTCCAGCTGGGCTTCGGGCAGCGAGTAGGTGCCCTCGTACTCGATCGGATTCGACGTCGCGATCACGTGGAACGGCTCCGGCAGCGGGTATCGACGCCCCTCGACGGTCACCTGCCGCTCCGCCATCGCCTCGAGCATCGCCGACTGGGTCTTCGGCGTGGTGCGGTTGATCTCGTCCGCGAGCAGCAGGCCGGTGAAGATCGGTCCGGGGCGGAAGCGGAACTCCCCCGAGTCCGGCGCGTACACGAAGGATCCGGTGACATCGCCCGGGAGCATGTCCGGCGTGCACTGCAGCCGACGGAACTCCAGCCCGAGGGCTGCGGCCAGGCTGCGCGCCGCGAGCGTCTTGCCCAGACCGGGCACGTCCTCGAAGAGCACGTGACCCCCGGCCAGGATCGTGGCGAGGGCGAGCGTGAGCGGTTCGTCCATGCCGACCACGGCGGTGCGCACGCCGTCGAGCACCCGGGATGCGGTGCGGGTGATCGCGGCGATGTCGCCGTCGCTGGTCTGATCGATGTTCATGCTCTCTCCGGATTCGACGGGACGGACGGGGATTCCAAGGCGTGCAGGAGCCGATCGAGGTCGGGGCTGCGCAGCTCGGCGACGGTGAGGGCGGCGTGGGCTCCTGGCCCGAGGATCGCGTCGATCGCTGCGGCGTCCTCGCGCTCGAGGGACAGGCCGTGTTCGCGCAGCCGGCGATCCGCGAGCGCGGAGACCCGACGGCGCAGCGACATCCCCACGACTCCCGTGCGGGTGTCGATGGCCCAGGCGAGCCGGGACACGTCCGAGCCCCGCTGGAACTGCTCCGGTGCCGGAGGCGGCCACGGGCCGGCCTCGTCGAGGAAGCTCTGCTGCGCGATGAGGAGCGCGGCCGCGAAGACGAGGATCCACGCGATGCCGAAAGGGAGCGGGACGCCGAGGAAGTCGAGCAGCAGCGCCACCGGAACGCCGAGGACGATCCAGAGGACGATCAGCACGATCCAGCGCCTCATCGCCACGCCTCCTCGACGACCGCGAGGCACCGTCGCGCGGTCTCACGCCCGCTCTCGTCGGCTCGCTCGCCACCGAACCGCACGGATTCGTACAGCGCCAGCAGCGTCTCGAGCTCGACGTCCACGCCCGGCCGCCGACGCAGGATCCGCACGGCGAACTCGGCCGGTGTCTCGGACGGGTGACGGGACCGCCCCGCGCGGGCGGCTGCGTCCTCGAGCTGCACCCATGCGGCGACGATCGCGTCGCCGGGGTCGCGGTGTGCGTCGATCGACTGCTGCGCATCGGCGGCAGCACTGCGGATCGCCCCCGCGTCCACGGGCTCGTCCCCGGCGACGGCGCCCGTTCCGGCATCGCCGGCGCCGCCCGTCTCGCGGCTCAACGGGCGGGCGGTCCACAGCGCCCGGACCAGCCGCCAGAACAGCCATGCGAGAAGCGCGAGGAAACCCGCGGCGATCACGAGCTCGATGACCGCGACGATGACGCCGAGCACCGGGCTGTCGGGAGGCTGCGGGACGAGTGCTCCGCCCGGCGTCCGCGTGCCGGTCGTGGGGGTGGGCGGCGGATTCCGGTGCTCGACCGCGACATCACCGAACTGCGGCACGCCCTGCAGGGCGGCGATCGCCATCAGCAGCGCAGCAAGGAGAACCACGCCCGCGAATGCTCCCGCAAGCGGAGACGTGCGAATTCGCGGGTCGTCGCGGACCATGCCCTCACCCTACGTGCTGGCGCTCATCCCGGCGATCGCGACCCGCAGCCGTCGGGAACGGGCGCGGGAGCCGTCCCCGGCGACGTCGTCAGAGCTCGACGGCGCCGGCGAAGCGGATCAGCCCGTCGCGCACCGATTCGACCTCGGACACCGTCATCCCGAGTCTCGCCATCACCTGCCGCGGCACGTCGAGCGCACGCGCCCGCAGCGCGGCGCCCTTCGCGGTGAGGGCGATGTCGAGCCGGCGCTCGTCCGCGGCGCTGCGACGTCGCTCGATCAGACCGTCGGATTCGAGTCGCTTGACAAGAGGCGAGGCCGTGGCCGGATCCATCGCCAGGGCGGTCGCGAGGTCGCCGAGCGATCGCGGCGACTGCTCCCACAGCGCCAGCATCGCCAGGTACTGAGGATGCGTGAGTCCGAGCGGTTCCAGGATCGGACGGTAGACGCCGACCACGTTGCGCGCGGCCGTCACGAGCGCGAAGCAGAGCTGGTTCTCCAGGCGGAGCAGATCGTCGGGTGTGGGATCGGTCACCTCATGATGTTACCAACTGCCCTAATCATTAGTACACTAAAGAACATGACGAACACTTCCGCGGAGCGCCCGCCGCTCCGACAGCGCATCCGTGAGGCGGGCGGACTGTACGCATGGATCAACACGAACCTGATCCGCTTCGCGGGTCCGGCCTCGGTCGGTCCCTATGAGGCGACGCCTCCGCCCTCGGCCGCCGAGCGTGCGCAACGCGCATGCCCGCTGTGCGGCGCACCGATGACGGCCCACGAGATCGACCGCAGCGGCCCGAAGCCGCTCATGCACTGCCCCTGAGCCCTCGCCGCCTGGCCCAGGCAGGCCAGGCCAAGCGACGTCACGACACTCCGGCGTCCTCGCGAGCGACATCGATCCACTGCATGAGCGCGGCATCGTCCGCGATCGCCTCGGGGGACACGTCCAGCCAGTTCTCGCTCATCGTGCGCGCGCCCATCACCGCGCGCGAGACGCCGCGCTCGGTCAGCAGCACCGCGGCGCGCTCCGCCTCGACGCGCACCAGCAGCGCCCCGCCCCGGCGCGCCCCGACGAGGATCCGACCCTCACTGAGGAAGGCGCGACTGCCGAACATCGCGCGCTCCTCGATCTCCCCTGCGCCTCCCAGCAGGGCGCGGATCCGATCGGCCAACTCGACAACCGCCGCATCCACCATGTCGTCTCCTCCGCCCGCAGATTGCCGCTGACACGCGTCAGGCGTGGCCGGCCCGCTCCATCGCGCGCAGCTCCTTCTTCAGGTCCTGCACCTCGTCGCGCAGGCGCGCGGCCAGTTCGAACTTGAGCTCTCCGGCCGCCGCGAGCATCTGCGCGGACAGATCGGCGATCGTGTCCTCGAGCTGCTCGGCCCCTTCCGCGGCGATGCCCTCGCGGCGCAGATTGGGCGTCGGCGACTTGCCTCGCCCCGATCGGGTGCGCTTGGCGAGCATCTCCGCCGTGTCCGCGCCCTCACGGGCGAGCACGTCGGTGATGTCCGCGATGCGCTTGCGGAGCGGCTGAGGATCGATGCCGTTCGCGGTGTTGTACGCGATCTGCTTCTCGCGCCGCCGCTCGGTCTCGTCGATCGCGTTGCGCATCGAGTCCGTCATGTTGTCGGCGTACATGTGCACCTCGCCCGACACATTGCGCGCCGCGCGGCCGATGGTCTGGATGAGCGACGTGCCGCTGCGGAGGAACCCCTCCTTGTCGGCGTCGAGGATCGCGACGAGCGACACCTCGGGCAGGTCGAGGCCCTCACGGAGCAGGTTGATGCCGACGAGCACGTCATAGACGCCCGCCCGCAGTTCGGTGAGGAGCTCGACGCGCCGCAGCGTGTCCACGTCGGAATGCAGGTAGCGCACCTTGACGCCGTGCTCGCCGAGGAAGTCCGTGAGCTCCTCGGCCATCTTCTTCGTGAGCGTGGTGACGAGCACGCGCTCGTCGCGTTCGACGCGGACGCGGATCTCTTCGAGCAGGTCGTCGATCTGCCCCTTCGAGGGCTTCACGACGATCTGCGGATCCAGAAGGCCGGTGGGACGGATGATCTGCTCGACGACGCCGTCCGCGATCCCCATCTCGTACTTGCCGGGGGTCGCCGAGAGGTAGACGGTCTGCCCGATCCTGTTCTTGAACTCGTCCCACCGCAGCGGGCGGTTGTCGAGAGCGCTCGGCAGCCGGAAGCCGTGATCGACCAGCGTGCGCTTGCGTGACGCGTCGCCCTCGTACATCGCGCCGATCTGCGGCACCGTCACGTGCGACTCGTCGATCACGAGCAGGAAGTCGTCGGGGAAGAAGTCCAGCAGCGTGTGCGGCGGCTCCCCCGCCTCGCGTCCGTCCATGTGCCGCGAGTAGTTCTCGATGCCGGAGCAGAAGCCGAGCTGCTGCAGCATCTCCAGGTCGAAGCTGGTGCGCATGCGCAGCCGCTGCGCCTCCAGCAGCTTGCCCTGGCGTTCGAGCTCGGCGAGGCGCTCGGTGAGCTCCTCCTCGATCTGCCCGATCGCCCGCTGCACGACATCGGTGCCCGCCACGTAGTGCGAGGCCGGGAAGATCGGCACCGAGTCGAGCTTGGCGATCACTTCGCCGGTGAGCGGATGCAGCGAGTACAGCGCCTCGATCTCATCCCCGAACAGCTCGATGCGGATCGCGTGCTCCTCGTAGACCGGGATGATCTCGATCGTGTCGCCGCGCACGCGGAAGTTGCCGCGGGAGAAGTCGACGTCGTTGCGGTTGTACTGCATGGCGATGAACTGCCGGATCAGCGCATCGCGGTCGTATCGCTCTCCCACCTGCAGGGCGACCATGGCCCGCAGGTACTCCTCGGGGGCGCCGAGGCCGTAGATGCAGGAGACCGTGGAGACGACCACCACGTCGCGGCGGCTGAGCAGCGAGTTGGTCGTGGAGTGGCGCAGGCGCTCGACCTCGGCGTTGACCGAAGAGTCCTTCTCGATGAAGGTGTCCGTCTGCGGGACGTAGGCCTCCGGCTGGTAGTAGTCGTAGTACGACACGAAGTACTCGACGGCGTTGTTCGGCATGAGGTCGCGGAACTCGTTCGCGAGCTGCGCCGCGAGCGTCTTGTTGTGCGCGAGCACGAGCGTGGGGCGCTGCACCTGCTCGATGAGCCAGGCCGTCGTCGCCGACTTTCCAGTTCCGGTCGCGCCGAGCAGCACCACGTCGGTCTCGCCCGCGTTGATGCGCGCCGCGAGCTCGGCGATGGCCTGCGGCTGGTCACCGGCGGGCGCGTACTCCGAGATGACCTCGAACGGCCGGACCGAACGTGTGGGTTGCATCCCTTAACACTACGAGGAGCCCCCGACATTGGCGTCGGGGGCTCCTCGATGCGACGCCGGATCAGGCGTCGTGGACCTTCGGCCCGACGACCGGGCCGTTGTCGAGGGACGAGATGAGACCGTCGATCTTGCGCGTCCCGTCCGTGCTCACTCCTGAGATGTTCAGGGTCAGCGAGTTGAGCGGGGGCACGGCCGAACCCGCGTTGTACGCCAGGTCGAAGCCGGTGATCCCGACGAAGCAGGTCACCGTCTGCGTGGCCGTCAGCGTCACAGAGGTCGCGGTGCGGCTGGCGACGGTCCAGACGTTCCCGGCCGAGGTGACGGTGGCCCCGGCGAGCGAGAAGGCCGGATCGCTGTTGTCGTAGGTGACCGTGGCGACCAGGTTGAACGGAGTCGAGAAGGTGTCGCTGGGGAAGCAGGCCTCGACACGCGACGAGGACGCCGACAGCACGCTGTCCTTCACGTTCGGCGACGACTCGACGAGCGGTCCGACGCTCGACGGAGTGGTGGTGCTGGCTGCGGCCATCGGCGCGGCGGCGGCGATGGCGATGACGGGCACCGACCACGCGGCGCCCTTGATCACGGTACGGCGCGAGAGGCCGCTCTTGACGTCGGTCATGATTGCACTCCAGATATCGGTCGAGCCGAAGGCTCGGAAACCGAGATCGCGCGCGTCTCAGGGTCGACGCGCACGACGGAGACGCCACGCGTCCAGCACCCAGATACTCCCCAGAGCTTTCCCCAGTGTCCCCACAGCGCGTCCCGGCGCTGCCCCACGAGCGAAGATATATCATTCCGACGAATAATGCAAACCATATGAACAAACTGTCCGATCGGTTGGTTTCTCCAACCGTGGACAAAAGTTTCATCCTGTTCAGGCAGCAATATGTGGCATACCACCACGGCTCCCCCGCAGTGCTGCCGGGCTCGCGCTCAGCCCCCGCGCGTCCAGACGTACGGGGTGGTGGTCGTGACCTTGCGCATCCCGGAGCGCTCCAGGATGGGCCGGGAGAACTCGGTCGAGTCGGAGTGCAGGTACCGCAGCCCTCGACGCAGCGCGGCCTGCGCCCGCTTCGCCGTCAGGGCGCGGTACACGCCGCGCCCGCGCCATTCCACCACCGTCGCGCCGCCCCAGACGCCCGCGAACTCGGTGCGGGCGACGGGCTCCAGACGGCCGGCGCTGATCACGCGCCCCCCGGCCTCCGCGACCCACAGCACGACGTCGTCGCCGGCCGCGACGCGGGCGATCGTGCGCTGCGCCCTCTCGTCGCCGTCGCCGTGTCCGAACACGTCCGCCTGCATGCGCTCCATCGCCAGGATGTCCGCCTCGTCGCGGACCTCGCGCAGCACGACGCCCTCCGGCACGGGGACATCGGCCGCGAGAGCCACCGCCTCGCCGAGCATCACCGACTCCGCCTCCTCGGGGACGAAGCCCGCGTCCTGCAGCGCGCCTTCGAGTCCGGGTGCGACATCGTGCCCGCGGGTCTTCCACTCCGCCGACCCCACGTGCGGCAGCGCCTGGAAATGCGCGCGCACCTCCCCGACCAGCGAGCGGATCCGCCGCTTCCCCAGCCCTGCGAGATCGACGTAGCTCGCGAAGCCGGTGCCGCCGGGGAACACCCCGACGCAGACGGGGCCGATGAGCCGCACGCCCTCCGCGCCCGCCAGCTCCGCCGCACCGCGCAGCTGCGCGTCGTATGCCGCCAGAAGGTCCGTCACGCCGTCTCCCCCGCCCACAGCCGCGCCCAGAGCGCATCGGTCTGGCGAAGGGTGTCCTCGAGCGTCCCCCGGGTGTCGATGAGCACATCGGCGATCTCGCGGCGCCGCTCGTCCGGCACCTGCGATGCGATCCGCTTCTGCGCCTCGCCGCGATCGAGACCCCTTTCCCGGATCAGCCGTTCCTCGCGCACCGCGGCGGGCGCATCGGCGACCACGATCAGATCCCAGGGATCGTCCACGCGCGCCTCCACCAGCAGGGGCACGTCGTAGACGACGACCGCCGCCGGATCCGCGGCCAGTGCCGCCGCGAACCGGCGCTGCGACTCCTCCTTGACCGCCGGGTGCACGATGGCGTTGAGCCGGCCGAGCGCCTCCGCGTCGCCGAAGACCCGCGTCCCGAGACGCGCGCGATCGAGCGAGCCGTCGGCCTGGATCATCTCGGCGCCGAACTCGGCCGCGAGGCGCGCGAGCACGGGCGATCCGGGGGCCTGCACGTCGCGGACGATCCGATCCGCGTCGATGACGACGGCGCCGTGCTCGGCGAGCCGCGCCGCGATCGTGGACTTGCCCGACGCGATGCCGCCGGTGAGCGCGATGAGAGGCATGCTGCCAGTCTCCCATGGCGCTCAGGCGCGAAGCCCTCAGGGCGCCGGGGCAGGCAGCTCAGGAGCGCAGCGGATCCGCGGTGCGCAGCGCGACCGCCGCGGCGAGGGCCGCCAGCGCGCACATTCCGATCACGATCCCGCCGAACCACGCCCAGCCCCAGGACCCGAAGGCGATGCCGAGCGCCCACCCGAACAGGCTCGAGCCCGCGTAGTACGCGAAGTAGTACAGCGAGGATGCCTGGGCGCGGCTCTCGACGGGTGCGGCGACCGGGGTCCAGCCGGAGGCCACGGCGTGCGCGCCGAAGAATCCCGCGGTGAAGAGCAGCAGGCCGGCCAGCACGATGATCGTGAGCGGGGCCAGCATGAGCGCCGCGCCGCCGGCCATCATCGCCACCGAGCCCAGCAGCACGGGGAAGCGCCCGGCCCTCGACGCGAGGATGCCCGCCCAGGGCGAGGACGCCGTGCCCGCGAGATACGCGAGGAACAGCAGCGTGACGAGCCAGGCGGGCAGCGCGAACGGCGGCGCCGCGAGGTGGAAGCCGAGGTAGTTGTACACCGCCACGAACGCGCCCATCAGCAGGAATGCCTGTGCGTACAGTGCGAGCTGGCGGGGCGAGCGCAGCAGCCGCAGGAGCCGCGTCAGCACGCCGTCGCCGCGGTCGGCGCGCAGACGCAGCGGCACGAACCCCTGCGATCCGGGCGCGAGCCAGAGGAAGAGCGCCGCCGCGACGGCGCAGAGCCCGGTCGCGGCCCACACGCCCGCCTGCCAGCCCGCGACCTCGGCGACGAGGCCGGAGACGATCCGGCCCGCCAGCCCGCCGACCGTCGTTCCCGCGATGTAGCTGCCGGCTGCGGCCGCCGCATGACGGGGCCCCACCTCCTCGGCCAGGTAGGCGAGGGCGACGGCGGGCACCGCACCCAGCGCGACCCCCTCCGCGCATCGCAGGGCGAGCAGGATGCCGATGTCTGCGGCGAAAGGCGCGAGCAGGCCGAGCGCCGTGGCCGCAATCACACCGGCCGCCATCGCCGGCACGCGTCCGATCCGATCGGCGACGACCGACCAGCCGATGACCGATGCGGCCAGCCCCAGCGTGGCCGCGGAGACGCTCAGCGCAGCCGTCGCGGGGTCGATGGCGAGATCGCGGGCCAGCAGCGGCAGCACGGCCTGCGGCGCATAGAGCTGGGCGAAGGTCGCGATTCCGGCGAAGAAGAGCCCGAGGATGAGCCGCCGGTACGGGCGCGTGCCGGGGGCGTGACCGGCGAAGCTCACCGGAGGCGGATCCGCCGTCGCACGCTGCCGGGACGTGCCGTGTTCGGATCCATGTCCTCCATCCTCACACGTCCGCGCACCGGCCCTTCGCGGTCCGCCGGTGCGGATCCGTCCGCGGACGCGGAACGGGCCGCCACCCGCCCGAAGGCGAGGTGACGGCCCGTTCTGAGGGTGATGCTTACGCGTTGCCGCCCGAGAGCTTCTCGCGCAGAGCGGCGAGAGCCTCGTCGTCGGCCAGCGTGCCGGCACCCGCGGAGTCGCTCGAGAACGACTGGGCGCTGGCGCCGAAGTCGTCGCCCGCAGCAGCCTCGGCCTCGGCGGCCTTGATGACCTGGGCCTTGTGCGCCTCCCAGCGCGCCTGGGCAGCCGCGTACTCCTGCTCCCAAGCCTCGCGCTGGGCGTCGAAGCCGTCCTTCCACGCGCCGGTCTCGGCGTCGAAGCCCTCGGGGTACTTGTACTCGCCGTTCTCGTCGTACTCGGCGAGCATGCCGTACAGGGCCGGGTCGAACTCGGTGCCGTACGGGTCGACCGACTCGTTGGCCTGCTTCAGCGACAGCGAGATGCGGCGACGCTCGAGGTCGATGTCGATGACCTTGACGAAGACCTCTTCGCCCACCGACACGACCTGCTCGGCCAGCTCGACGTGCTTGCTGGACAGCTCCGAGATGTGCACGAGGCCCTCGATGCCGTCCGCGACGCGAACGAACGCACCGAACGGAACGAGCTTGGTGACCTTGCCCGGGGTGACCTGGCCGATGGCGTGGGTGCGGGCGAAGACCTGCCACGGGTCCTCCTGCGTCGCCTTCAGCGACAGGGAGACGCGCTCGCGGTCGAGGTCGACCTCGAGGATCTCGACGGTGACCTCCTGGCCCACCTCGACGACCTCGGAGGCGTGCTCGATGTGCTTCCAGGAGAGCTCGGAGACGTGCACGAGGCCGTCCACACCGCCGAGGTCGACGAACGCACCGAAGTTCACGATCGACGACACGACGCCCTTGCGGACCTGGCCCTTGTGCAGGTTGTTGAGGAACGTGGTGCGCGACTCGGACTGCGTCTGCTCGAGCAGGGCGCGGCGCGAGAGGACCACGTTGTTGCGGTTCTTGTCGAGTTCGAGGATCTTGGCCTCGAGCTCCTGGCCGAGGTACGGCGTGAGGTCGCGGACGCGGCGCAGCTCGATGAGCGAGGCCGGCAGGAAGCCGCGGAGGCCGATGTCGACGATGAGTCCACCCTTGACGACCTCGATGACCTGACCGGTGACGACGCCGTCGTTCTCCTTGATCTTCTCCACGTCGCCCCAGGCGCGCTCGTACTGGGCGCGCTTCTTGGACAGGATCAGACGGCCTTCCTTGTCCTCCTTCTGGAGGACGAGGGCCTCGACCTGGTCGCCGACGGAGACGACCTCGTTGGGGTCGACGTCGTGCTTGATGCTCAGCTCGCGCGAGGGGATGACGCCCTCGGTCTTGTAGCCGACGTCGAGGAGGACCTCGTCGCGGTCGATCTTGACGATCGTGCCCTCGATGATGTCGCCGTCGTTGAAGAACTTCAGGGTCTTCTCGACCGCAGCCAGGAAGTCCTCGGCAGATCCGATGTCGTTGATCGCGACCTGCTTGGTGGCCGGGGCGGCCGTTGCGGTAGTCATGTAGTGGGTTGTCCTTGTTGATGGATACTCGGGCTGCGGCGCGCGCTCTCAGCAGAGCACAGGATCGCGCCGCGGCGGAATGGATGTGTGTTGTTCGTCACGCACGCGGGAGGAAGCCCCCACGGGTGACACCTCATGCTATCAGGTCGCTGAGCGCTCCGGTGATCGCGTTTCCCCGCACCAGCCCCGCCGACGAGAGCGGGGCTGGCAGACTGTGGATATGACCGTCGCCGCTCCGAAGCTCCTCCTTCTGGACACCGCCAGCCTCTACTTCCGCGCCTTCTACGGCGTGCCGGATGCGGTCAAGGCGCCGGACGGCACCTCGGTGAACGCGGCCAGAGGGCTGCTCGACATGATCGCGAAGCTCGTGACGACCTACCGGCCCACGCACCTGGTCGCCTGCTGGGACGACGACTGGCGTCCGCAGTGGCGGGTCGACCTCATCCCGAGCTACAAGGCGCACCGTGTCGTCGAGGTCGTCCCCGGAGGCGCCGACATCGAGGAGGTGCCGGATCCGCTCGAGGCGCAGATCCCGATCATCCGAGAGTCCCTCGCCGCGCTGCGCATCCCGGTCATCGGCGTCGCCGAGCACGAGGCCGACGACGTGATCGGCACGCTCGCGACCGTCGCGGGCATGCCGGTCGACATCATCACCGGGGACCGGGACCTGTTCCAGCTCGTGGACGACGCCCGCGGAGTGCGGGTGATCTACACGGGTCGCGGCATGAGCAACCTCGAGGACCTCACGGAGGAGGCGGTGGTGCGCAAGTACGGCGTGCTGCCGAGCCAGTACGCCGACTTCGCGACCATGCGCGGAGACGCCTCGGACGGCCTTCCCGGCGTGGCGGGCGTCGGCGAGAAGACCGCGGCGAACCTCCTCGCCGTGCACGGCGATCTCACCGCGATCCGTGCCGCCGCGGAGGCGGCGGACGGCATGTCGGCGGGCGTGGCGAAGAAGATCCTCGCCGCCTCGGACTATCTCGACGTCGCCCCCACCGTCGTGCGCGTCGCGACCGCGCTGCCGATCTCGGTGCCCGCGGAGCCGCTGCGGCCGCTCGACGCCGCCGAGACCGCCGCCGCGGTCGGGATCGCGGAGCGCTGGAACCTCGGCACGTCGATGGCGCGCGCGCTGGAGGCACTCAGCCGCACGGCCTGACGCGTCTCAGCCGGCCCAGCGTCGCAGCCTGTCGACCCCCCAGGTCGTCACGATCCGCTCGGCGGGGACTCCGGCGCATTCGGCGCGCTGCGCGCCGTGATCCAGCAGGGAGAGCTGCCCGGGTGCGTGCGCATCGGAGTCGATCGAGAACAGGCAGCCGATCTCGAGGGCGAGCGCGAGGAGTCCGTCCGGCGGATCCTGGCGCTCGGGGCGCGAGTTGATCTCCACCGCCACGCCGTGCTCCGCACACGCCTCGAAGACCGCGCGGGCGTCGAACCGCGAGGGAGGCCTCGTCCCCCGCTCCCCCTGCACGAGCCGTCCGGTGACGTGGCCGAGCACGCTCACGCGCGGGTTCGAGACCGCGGCCACCATGCGCCGCGTCATCGGCCCGGCCTCCATGGCCAGCTTGGAATGCACGGACGCGACCACGACGTCCAACTCGCCGAGCAGCCGGTCCTCCTGGTCCAGGCGCCCGTCGTCGAGAATGTCGACCTCGATCCCGGTGAGCATCGTCAGCCCGTCGCCGCTGAGCGCGCGCACCTGCGGCAGCTGCGTGCGCAGCCGTTCCGCCGTGAGGCCGCGGGCCACGCGCAGTCGCGGCGAGTGGTCCGTGATCGCGAGGTACTCGTGTCCGAGCGCACGGGCCGCATCCGCCATCGCCTCGATCGGGGTCG
The DNA here is from genome assembly GCF_044749045.1 of Microbacterium sp. NPDC089698. Lineage (NCBI taxonomy): Bacteria > Bacillati > Actinomycetota > Actinomycetes > Micrococcales > Microbacteriaceae > Microbacterium > Microbacterium sp. NPDC089698. The sequence continues at coordinate 130,226 of NZ_JBIVHE010000005.1, read as the reverse complement.
TCCCGTCCGACCACTCGGTGTGCGCATGCAGATCCCCGCGCAGCCGCGGACGCAGCGCGGAGACGATCTCCGGCTCGACCTCGCCGCGCAGCTCGACCAGATAGGACGGCGTCCCGCCTTCGAGCGCCTGCCGGATGACCTCGAAGGTCGAGGATCCGATCCCCTTCGCCTGCTGGATCCGGTTCAGATCGGATCTCGCGTCCTCCGGGAGCTCGGCGTACGTCGCCGCGGCGACGCGGAACGCCTTGGCCCGGTATCGCGAGGCCCGCTCGCGCTCGAGCAGCCGGGCGATCTCGAGCAGCGCCTCCTGCGGATCCATGCCGGTCCTCCCCTCCGCACCGCTCAGCCGGCGGCGAGCTCCTTGGACGCCGCGACCCACGCATCGAGCTTCGCCACCGCGCGTCCGTCGTCGACCGCGGCCTCGGCCAGGGCCAGGGCCGCGCGCAGGCGCTCCACGATCGGCACCTGCGCCTGGGCCGCGTCGTGCGACAGCTCGTAAGCGACGATGCCCGCGGCGGCGTTCAGCAGCACGATGTCGCGCACGGCGCCGCGCTCGCCCTCGAGCGTGCGGCGCAGCACGCCCGCGTTGTGCTCGGGCGAGCCGCCGATGAGGTCGGCGAGCTCCGCGAGCGGGATGCCCAGGTCGCGCGGATCCAGGTCGTGCTCGTGGATGTCGCCGCGGGTGACCTCCCAGATGCGGCTGTGGCCCGTGGTCGTGAGCTCGTCCAGCCCGTCGTCTCCGCGGAACACCAGCGCGGTGGCGCCGCGGGTGCGGAACACGCCGGTGATGAGCGGCACGCGGTCCAGCTGGGCGACGCCCACCGCGTTCGCCTCCGCACGGGCGGGGTTGCAGAGCGGGCCGAGCATGTTGAACACGGTCGGCACGCCCAGCTCCGCCCGGACGGCGCCCGCGTTCTTGAAGCCGGGGTGGAAGGCGCCGGCCCACGCGAAGGTGATGCCCGTGCGGTCGAGGATCTCGGCCACGGCCTGCGGATCGAGGGTGAGCTGAAGGCCCAGGGCGCCGAGGACGTCCGAGGATCCGGACGCCGAACTCGCCGCGCGGTTGCCGTGCTTGACGACCGGGACTCCGGTCGCGCCGATGATGATGGCCGCCGTGGTCGACACGTTCACGGTGCCGATGCGGTCTCCGCCCGTGCCGACGATGTCGAGCACGTCCGAGGACACGGGAAGGGGAACGGCCGCTTCCAGGATCGCGTCGCGGAAGCCGACGACCTCGTCGATCGTCTCCCCCTTCGCACGCAGTCCGATCAGGAACCCCGCCAACTGAGCCTCGGTCGCCTGACCGCGCATCACCTGGCGCATCGCCCAGGTCGACTCGTAGACGCTCAGATCGCGTCCGGCGAGGAGTGTGGAGAGGACATCGGGCCAGGTCAGAGCTTCCGCCATGCCAGCGATCCTAGCGATGTGATCCAGTCGTGATCCCCGCCATGACGCCTTCCGCCCGGCCCGCAACCACGCGTCTCCCAGGGGATTCGCGGCTGGTTCCGAGGTTGCACCGAGGCGCGGACGAGCTGAACCGCCGCCCCCGGTGCGACAATCGGCGTCCAGGATCGGCCATAATGGACAGGTGACGACCTCAGCGACGTATGCCCCGGTGGCGAGAACGATCAAGCGCCCCAACCCGGTGGCTGTGGGAACCATTGTCTGGCTCGGCAGTGAAGTGATGTTCTTCGCGGGACTCTTCGCGATCTACTTCACCCTGCGCAGCACCTCTCCGGAACTCTGGGCATCACGCACAGAGAGCCTGAACGTGCCGTTCGCCGCGATCAACACCCTGGTCCTGGTGGCGTCCTCGTTCACCTGCCAGATGGGCGTGTTCGCGGCGGAGCGCATGCAGCCCTACACGTCGGTCAACGACAAGGGCCGCAAGCGCTGGGGCATGGTCCCGTGGTTCTGGCTGACCTTCGCGATGGGCGCGTTCTTCGTGTCCGGCCAGGTGTGGGAGTACTCCCAGCTGATCGCCGAGGGCATGCCGATCTCGGCCGATTCCTACGCCTCCGCGTTCTACATCACCACCGGCTTCCACGCCCTGCACGTCACCGGCGGTCTGGTCGCGTTCCTGCTGACCCTCGGCCGCGCATTCGCCGTCAAGAATTTCACGCACAAGGAGGCGACGACCGCCATCGTGGTGTCTTACTACTGGCACTTCGTCGACGTCGTCTGGATCGTGCTGTTCTTCGTCATCTATTTCCTCAAGTAAGAAGCGGAGCGGATTCCCGACATGGCACGTGAGAAGAAGCGCCGTACCGGCCGCCGCAGCCCCCTGGCTGCCGCGGCGCTGATCGGCGCAGGCCTGATGATCACCGGCGGCGTCTACGCCGGTGCGAGTGCGGCGTTCGCCGCGACCGAGCCGGCGTCCGTCACCGCCGCGGTCTCGACCGAGGACGGGCAGAAGCTGTTCCAGGCGAACTGCGCGACCTGCCACGGCATGAACCTGCAGGGCACCGCCACCGGACCGAGCCTCTACGGCGTCGGCGAGCTCGCGGTCGAGTTCCAGATGTCGACGGGCCGCATGCCGTTGCAGATGCAGGGACCGCAGGCCCCGCAGAAGCACCCGCAGTTCTCCGAGGAGCAGATCAAGAACGTCGCCGCCTGGGTGCAGTCAGTCGCCCCCGGCCCGACCTACCCCGACGAGAAGACCCTCGACGGCAAGGGCGACGTCGCGCACGGGGCCGAGCTTTTCCGCATCAACTGCGCCATGTGCCACAACGTGGCCGGCGCCGGCGGTGCGCTGACCGAGGGCAAGTACGCACCCGGTCTGATGAAGACCAGCGCGCTGCACATGTACGCGGCCATGGTCACCGGCCCGCAGAACATGCCGGTCTTCGGCAACATGTCGCTGACGGCGGACGACAAGCGCGACATCATCTCCGCCCTGCTCTTCCAGCAGAAGGCGACCCAGGTGGGCGGCATGGATCTCGGATCCCTCGGCCCCGTCTCGGAGGGCTTGTTCATCTGGATCTTCGGCATCGGCGCACTCGTCGCCATCACCGTGTGGATCACGGCGAAGTCCAACTGACGCCGGCATATCGAAGAACGTACGAGGAGAACCATGGCACACGACGACCCGCACGCTCTTGACCGGACCTATCAGGCACCGGCCGGGCTGAGCGTCGACGTCAGCGACCCCGCGCAGAACCCGGGGCTGCCCGCGCACCGCGAGCGCGTCACGGACCATGACCCGACGGCGATGAAGCACGCCGTCCGCACCGTCTACACGCTCTTCTACCTCTCGCTCGCGGGCAGCATCTGGGCGGTCGCCGCCTACATGCTGTTCCCGATCGAGAGCGGCTCGCTCATCGACGTGCGCTACAACAACCTGTTCATCGGCCTCGGGATCGCCCTCGCCCTGCTCGCGCTCGGCATCGGCGCGATCCACTGGTCGAAGGCGATCATGGCCGACAAGGAGCACATCGAGTACCGCCACCCCACGCGTGGCCGCGACTCGACCCGTGAGGCCGCGATCCAGGCGTTCGCCGACGCGAACGAGGAGTCCGGCTTCGGCCGCCGCGTGATGATCCGCAACTCGCTCATCGCCGCGGTCGTCGCCTCCGTCGTCCCCGGTCTCGCGCTGTTCCGCGGTCTCGCTCCGCACAGCACCGCCGAGAACCCGATCGCGGGCGACCCGGTGCAGCTGCTCAAGCACACCATGTGGGAGAAGGGCATGCGCCTGGCGCACGACCCCGACGGCACCCCGATCCGCGCCGCGGACATCGTGCTCGGCTCTGCCGTGCACGTGATCCCCGAGCCCCTCAGCAAGGTCGGCCATGAAGACGGCTACCTCGAGGAGAAGGCCAAGGCGATCGTCCTGCTGATGCGTCTGCTCCCCGAGCAGCTCATCGAGACCGAGGACCGCAAGACCTGGTCCTACGACGGCATCGTCGCCTACTCCAAGGTCTGCACTCACGTCGGCTGCCCCGTTGCGCTGTACGAGCAGCAGACCCACCACCTGCTCTGCCCGTGCCACCAGTCGCAGTTCGACGTGACCGAGCACGCCAAGGTCATCTTCGGCCCGGCCGCCCGCCCGCTGCCGCAGCTGCCGATCACCGTCGACGACGAGGGCTACCTCGTCGCGCAGAGCGATTTCCACGAACCCGTCGGTCCGAGCTTCTGGGAGCGTCATTGAGCACCGCAACTGTTACCGAGCAGAAATCCTCGGAGAAGCCTTCGGAGAAGCCCTCTGAGGCGCCGCTGGGCGGCCGATTCGTCGGCGGTCTCTCCAACTACATCGACGAGCGCACGAGCCTCTCCGGCTTCGTCAAGGAGCTCGGCCGCAAGATCTTCCCCGATCACTGGTCGTTCATGCTCGGCGAGATCGCGCTGTGGAGCTTCGTGGTCGTGCTGCTCTCCGGCACGTTCCTGACGTTCTTCTTCCAGGCGTCGATGGTCCCCACGCACTACGCCGGCGCCTACGCGCCGATGCGCGGTGTGGAGATGTCCGCGGCGCTCGACTCGACGCTGCGCATCTCCTTCGACCTGCGCGGCGGACTCCTCGTCCGTCAGATCCACCACTGGGCCGCGCTCACCTTCGTCGCCGGCATCGGCGTGCACATGCTGCGGGTGTTCTTCACCGGCGCGTTCCGCAAGCCCCGCGAGCTGAACTGGGTGATCGGCTTCGTGCTGTTCGTCCTCGCGATGGCCGAGGGCTTCACCGGCTACTCGCTCCCCGACGACCTGCTCTCGGGCAACGGCCTCCGGATCATCGACGGCATGATCAAGGGCCTCCCCCTGATCGGCACCTGGACCTCGTTCATGCTGTTCGGCGGCGAGTTCCCGGGCGACCAGATCGTGGGACGCCTCTACACGCTGCACATCCTGATCCTGCCGCTCCTGGTGATCGGCCTGGTCGTGCTGCACCTCATGCTGATGGTCATCAACAAACACACGCAGTTCGCCGGCCCCGGCCGCACGGACGAGAACGTCGTGGGCTACCCGATGATGCCGATCTACATGTCGAAGATGGGCGGCTTCCTGTTCATCACGTTCGGTGTGATCGTCCTGATCGCCTCGCTGTTCCAGATCAACCCGATCTGGAACTACGGCCCGTACGATCCCTCCCCCGTCTCTGCAGGTACGCAGCCCGACTGGTACATCGGCTTCGCCGACGGTGCGCTCCGTCTGGCGCCGTCGAACCTCGACGTCGTGTTCCTCGACCACACCTGGTCGTTCGGGATCATCATCCCGGTGCTGGTGCTGGGCCTGTTCATCGTCCTCGTCGCCATCTACCCCTTCATCGAGGCGTGGCTGACCGGAGACAAGCGCGAGCATCACATCGCACAGCGTCCGCGCACCTCCGCGACCCGCACCGCGATCGGCGTGGCCGGCGTGATCTTCTACGCGACGCTGTGGGCGGCGGCTTCGTCCGACCTGATCGCGACGCACTTCTCGCTCACGATGGAGGGCGTGATCCACACGCTCCAGGCGCTGCTCTTCCTCGGTCCGATCCTCAGTTACTTCATCACGAAGCGCATCTGCATCGCGCTGCAGAAGAAGGACCGCGAGATCGTGCTGCACGGCTACGAGTCCGGTCGCATCGTCCGCCTTCCCGGCGGCGAGTACATCGAGGTCCACAAGCCGGTCGACGTGTACGACCGCTGGAAGCTCATCGACACCGAGGTGTACGAGCCGCTCGTGGTCCGTCCGAACGCCAAGGGTCGCATCCCGTGGACGCAGAACCTGCGTTCCTCGATGTCCCGCTGGTTCTTCGAAGACCGCCTCTCCCCGCTCACGCAGGCCGAGATCACCGCAGCCGACGCCCACCAGCGTCACACGCTGCACGACACGAACGAGTCCGCGCACGAGGAGATCGTCGCTTCGCACACCCGCGCCGGTGTGAGCGAGGACGAGATCGCGCCCGCCGACAACTCGCGTGTCAGCGAGACTCCGAACACGCCGAGCTCCGCGCTCGCGCCGGAGTCGCTGCCCACGAAGGAGGGCGGCGAGTAGTCCGCTCCCCCACCACCGATCGAAGGCCCCGTCATCTGACGGGGCCTTCGTCGTTCGCACCCCCGCGCCGGAGTAGCCTGGCTGCATGACCTCCGCCATGGATCACTTCGCCGCCAAGCTCGCCCACGAGACCGATGCGAGCGACGTGCATGCCGCCCGCAAGGCAGGGCAGCAGATCGCCGTCGTCGACGTCCGCAGCGATGAGGCGTGGGCTCAGGGTCGCATCGTCGACGCGATCCACATGCACTACGGGGAGATCGCGGCCAGGGCGCCGCAGGAGATCCCCCAGGGCACGCCCGTGGTGGTCTACTGCTGGAGCCCCGGGTGCAACGCCGGCGACAAGGGGGCCCTGGAGTTCGCCAGGCTCGGCTACGACGTGAAGCTCATGATCGGCGGCTTCGAGTACTGGGTACGTGAGGGCTACCCCGTCGAGAACGCCGACGGGGTGCATCGTCGTCCGGTGGATCCCCTCACCGGCGTCCCGCGCATCCGCACCACCGCCTGAGGGCGTCTAGGACACGACGTGACGACCGGTCACGGGGTCGAGCCAGTTGCCGGACCCGGTGATCCGATGCCAGCGCTTGTGGAACGCGAGGTCGGTGCCGCCGGCCTCGACGACGGCCGCGCCGCACAGCTCGCAGATGCGCAGGATGACGGTGTTTCCGTCCGCCGTCGTGAGTGAGACGGTCCCCTCCGGGAATACCACGCCCATCGTGCTCCTCCTCCGGTCCTGAGACTGCCCTCAGCAGTATGCCATGCGGCCTCTGCTCCCACCGGACGTCAGCGCCGCGTGCCACAGCGCAGAGCAGCCTCGAGGCCACGGTGTTCGGAAACAACGACGAGGCCCCCGGAGCAGGAGCTCCAGGGGCCTCGTGAAGAAGGACTCAGCGGGCGAAGTGACCGCGGTAGTACTCGTACACCCAGCCGACGATCGCGACCACGAAGATGGCCAGCGCGACCGGGAAGAGGAACACTCCCACGGCCAGTGCGATCATCCCGACGGCGGCCGCACCGGCGAGCACGATCGGCCACCACGACCACGGGCTGAACTCGCCGAGCTCGGGGTCGCCGTCATCGATGTCGCTCGTGAGGACGTCCTCGGGCAGCGAGCCGCCCTGGGCCTTGTGCGTGCGGTCGAGGTAGAACGCGATCATCGCGCCCATGAAGGCGGCGAAGAACAGGGCGACGGTGCCGACCCACTCGATCGCCTTCACGGGCGGCTCACCGGCGTGCGCGACCAGGTTCCAGACCGTGTAGGTCACGCCGACGAAGGCGAAGAAGCCGGTGAGGATCCACCAGAGAACGATGTTGTCGCGCATGGGTCAGTGGGCCTTTCCGTCTGCGGCCGCGGCAACCGGGTGCTCTGCAGCCTCCGGGTGGTTGAGGTCGAACGCCGGACGCTCACTGCGGATCCGCGGGATCGACGTGAAGTTGTGGCGCGGCGGCGGGCACGAGGTCGCCCACTCGAGCGAAGCGCCGTAGCCCCACGGGTCGTTCACGGTGACCTTCGGAGCCTTGCGCGCGGTCAGCCACACGTTCAGGAAGAACGGCAGCATCGACGCGCCGAGGATGATGGCGCCGATCGTGGAGACCTGGTTCTCCCAGGTCCAGTTGTCGTACGCGGAGTAGTCGGCGTAACGACGCGGCATGCCGTCGACGCCCAGCCAGTGCTGGATGAGGAACGTCATGTGGAAGCCGATGAACAGCATCCAGAAGTGCACGTAGCCGAGGCGCTCGTTGAGCATCCGGCCGGTCCACTTCGGCCACCAGAAGTAGAAGCCGGCGAACATGGCGAACACGACCGTGCCGAACACCACGTAGTGGAAGTGCGCGACGACGAAGTACGAGTCGGAGAGGAAGAAGTCCAGCGGCGGGGAGGCCAGGATGACACCGGTCAGACCACCGAAGACGAACGACACCAGGAAGCCGAGCGCGAACACCATGGGCGTCTCGAAGGTCACGGATCCTCGCCAGAGCGTGCCGATCCAGTTGAAGATCTTCACACCGGTCGGAACCGCGATGAGCATGGTCATGAGCGCGAAGAACGGAAGCAGCACGCCGCCGGTCACATACATGTGGTGCGCCCACACGGCCACGGACAGGGCCGCGATCGCGATCGTCGCGTAGACGAGGGTCTTGTACCCGAAGATCGGCTTGCGGCTGAACACCGGGAAGATCTCCGAGACGATGCCGAAGAACGGCAGCGCGATGATGTAGACCTCGGGGTGGCCGAAGAACCAGAACAGGTGCTGCCAGAGGAGCACGCCGCCGTTGGCCGGGTCGTAGATGTGCGCGCCGAGCACGCGGTCCGCGGCGGCGGCCAGCATGGCCGCGGCCAGGACGGGGAACGCCATCAGGATCAGCAGGCTCGTGATGAGGGTGTTCCACGAGAAGATCGGCATGCGCCACATGGTCATACCGGGCGCGCGCATCGTGATGATCGTGGTGATGAAGTTGACCGCACCGAGGATCGTTCCGAAACCGGACATGCCGAGGCCGAGCATCCACAGGTTGCCGCCGGCGCCAGGGGTGAACGACGCACTCGCGAGCGGCTGATAGGCGAACCAGCCGAACGAGGCAGCGCCCTGCGGGGTGAGGAAGCCGGCGACCGCGATCGTGGAGCCGAACAGGAACAGCCAGAACGCGAAAGCGTTCAGACGCGGGAACGCGACGTCGGGGGCGCCGATCTGCAGCGGGAGGATCGCGTTCGCGAAGCCCGCGAACAGCGGCGTCGCGAACATCAGCAGCATGATCGTGCCGTGCATCGTGAACAGCTGGTTGTACTGCTCCTTGGTCGGGATGATCTGCATGCCCGGCGAGAAGAGCTCGGCGCGGATGATGAGGGCCATCACGCCGCCGAGGAGGAAGAACAGCACGGAGGCGATCAGATACATGTATCCGATCGTCTTGTGGTCGGTGGAGGTGATCCACTTGACGACGATGTTGCCCTTCTGCTCGACGCGGGTCGAGCTGAGCAGGGCCGCCTGGCGCGGCGGGATCGTCGTCGGGCGCGCGCCGGCCTCGGACGTGTCGGGAAGAGTGCTCGTCATTCTGCTTACTTCGCTTCCGAGTCGGTCGTGGGCTTGCCGGTGCCCGGGTAGTTGCTCAGGCGGTTGTAGGCATCGGTGATGTCACCGGTGTTGCCCTCGTCCTTGAGCTTGGTGAGGTACGCCTGGTAGTCGGCGTCGCTGACCACCTTGACGTTGAAGAGCATCATCGAGTGGTACTCGCCGCAGAGCTCGGCGCACTTGCCCTGGTAGGTGCCCTCGCGGGTCGGCGTGAAGGACCACGAGTTGTCCTTGCCGATGTACATGTCCTTCTTGTACAGGAAGTCGATGATCCAGAAGGAGTGGATCACGTCGCGCGACTGCAGGTTGATCTTGACGGTCTTGTTGACCGGCAGGTACAGGGTCGGCAGCGCCGCCTGGTCGATGTTGCCCGCCTTGTCGGGCTGCGCCTGGACACCCATGGTCCACACGGCGTCGGAGTTGTCCTTCTCCTTGCCGTCGTACTGGAAGTCCCAGGCCCACTGCTTGCCGATCGCGGTGATCTCCACGTCGGGCTTGTCGTACTGCGTCTCGATGATCGTCTGATCACGCGCGGTGAAGGCGAACATTCCGAAGATCAGGATCAGCGGGACGATCGTGTAGAAGATCTCGAGCGGCATGTTGTACCGCAGCTGCACCGGGAGGCCGGTCTGGCCCTTGCGACGGCGATAGGCGATCGCGGCCCAGCCCATCAGACCCCAGGTGATGAGGCCGACGATGAGCAGGACGATCCACGAGTTGACCCAGAGCGCGGCGACGCGATCGGTCTGGTTGGTGGCGGGTGTGCCATCGGCTACGAAGCCCGGAAGGAATCCGTGGAGTTCGGTGGGAGAGCATCCCGCCAGGGCCACGGCTGCCGCAACTCCCAAGGGGAGTGCGGCCCAACGAAGGCGGCGTTTCGAGGGCACGATGCACCTTTCAGATCACGGACGTGGGCTACCCCAGTCTAGGGCAAGCTCACACCCGATTCACGCCATCCACGCAGGTTCGGCGTGGATGGCGCAGGGATGGGAGAGGGGAATTCTGCGGGTCAGTGGAAGCTGTCGCCGCACGCGCAGGAGCCCTGCGCATTGGGGTTGTCGATCGTGAATCCCTGCTCCGAGATGGTGTCCTTGAAGTCGATCGCCGCACCGTCGAGGTACGGGACGCTCATGTTGTCGATGATCACCTCGACGCCGTCGAAATCGACGGTCTCGTCGCCTTCGAGATAGCGCTCGTCGAAGTAGAGCTGGTAGATCAGACCAGAGCAGCCGCCGGGCTGCACGGCGACGCGCAGGCGCAGGTCGTCGCGGCCCTCCTGCTCCAGCAGGCTCTTCACCTTCGCCGCTGCGGCGTCGGTGAGCTTCACGCCGTGCGCGGCGGTGGTCTCGGGGGTGAGGGTGATGTCGCTCATGTCGCTCCTTGGATCGGCCGTGGCCAGGCACGGTTTCCGTCACTCGAGTCTACCGCCGCGCACGCGCAGGGCATCGATCACGGCCGGTCACGACCGCGTCTCGATGCGCTCGGGGGTCGTCAGAGGGTGATCTCGTTCATCCGCGTGAGCAGCAGCGCCTCGGTCGCCACGGCGTGGCGGAAGGTGTCCAGGTGCAGGGACTCGTTGGGGCTGTGCGCCCGCGCGTGCGGATCCTCCACTCCGGTCACGAGGATCTCGGCGCCCGGGAAGCGCTCCACGAGGTCCGCGATGAACGGGATGGATCCGCCGATGCCGAGATCGACCGGCGCCGTGCCGTAGCCGTCCGCCATCGCGCCGCGCACCAGTCCGACGGCCCAGCCGCTCGTGTCCACGAGGAACGGGTTGCCGAGGTCGACGTCGGAGAAGGAGAGCTCGGCGCCGAACGGCGCATGTGCCCGCAGGTGCGCCTGCAGCGCGGCGTACGCGTCGTCCGCGCTCTGCCCCGGCGCGATGCGGCAGCTGAGCACGACGGTGGTCTCCGGCGAGAGGGTGTTGGATGCGGCCGCGACGGAGGTGGCGTCGACGCCGATCACCGTGACGGAGGGCTTGTTCCAGATGCGGCTGAGGATCGTGCCGTCGCCGATCGGCGAGACGCCGGGCAGCAGCCCGGTCTCGTCGCGCAGCGTCGCCTCGCTGTAATCGGGCGTGGCGGCGTCCCGCACGGTCAGGCCTTCGACCGCGACGGATCCATTCTCGTCCCACAGCGTGTTCAGCAAGCGGATCGTCGCGAGCATGGCGTCGGGCACCGCTCCCCCGAACATTCCGGAGTGCGAGGCGTGGTCGAGGGTGCGCACGGTGAGGGTGAAGCGCACCGCGCCGCGCAGCGAGACCGTGAGGCCCGGCGTGCTCGCGTCCCAGTTGCCGGAGTCGGCGACGACGATCGCGTCGGCGCGCAGCGCATCCTCGTTGTCGGTGAGGAACTGCGCGAAGGAGCGGGATCCGTATTCTTCCTCCCCCTCGATGAACATCGCGATGCCGAGGTCCAGGTCGTCGCCCAGCGCATCCGCGACCGCGCGGATGGAGGCGATGTGCGCCATGATCCCGGCCTTGTCGTCCGCGGCACCGCGTCCGTACAGGCGTCCGTCGCGCACGGTGGGCTCGAACGGCGGGGTCTCCCACAGCTCGTCCTCCCCGGGGGGCTGCACGTCGTGGTGCGCGTAGAGCAGGATCGTGGGCTTGCCGTTGCGCGCGGCGCGGCGCGCCAGGATCGCGGGCTGCCCGACCTCGTCGGTGCCGGGGATCGCTGCCCGCAGCACGCGCACGCTGTCGAAGACGCCCGTGCCCTCGGCGAGCTCGGCGACCGCGGCCGCGCTGCGCACGAGCTGGGTCTGATCGAAGGCGGGCCAGGCGATCCCCGGGATGCGCACGAGGGCGCCGAGATCACTGAGCGCAGCCGGGATCCCGGTGCTCACGGCGGCGGTGACGGCGGCTTCGACGTCACCGGGTGCGGTGACCGAGGAGGAGGGAGAAGTCATGCAGGTAATCTTAGAGAACACCCGTTTCCCCTTCTCTCGACTTCAGGAGCCTTCGTGCCCAGCACTCCCACCCCCGCACCAGAGGACTCCTCGGCCGACGTGAGCGGCAAGGGACGCCGCACGCCGACGCGCGCGGAGCAGGAGGCAGCGCGTCGCCGGCCGCTCGTTCCTGACACCAAGGAGGCCAAGGCGCAGGCGCGCGCCGACCTGCGCGTCCGCCAGGAGCGGCAGCGCATCGGCATGGCCAACGGCGAGGAGAAGTACCTCCCCGTCCGCGATCGCGGCCCTCAGCGCCGCTGGGTACGCGACTACGTCGACGCCGGCTGGCACGTCAGCGAGTGGATCATGGCCCTCATGGTCGTCGTGATCGTCGTCTCGCTGATCCCGAACACGCTGGTCGCCTACTGGGCGTTCATCGGCCTGTGGGGCTTCATCGCCATCGCGGTCATCGACATGGTCTTCCTCGGCATCCGCGTGAACCGCCGCATCGCGGAGAAGTACGGCAAGGACAAGCGCGAGCGCGGCCTCGCCTGGTACGCCGCCATGCGGTCGCTGCAGATGCGCTTCATGCGCCTGCCGAAGCCCCAGGTCAAGCGCGGGCAGTACCCGGAGTGATCCGGATCCCCTGACAGACGACGAAGGTCCCGGTGCGCGAACAGCGCCCGGGACCTTCTTCGTCGAGTGCGGGACTCAGCGCGTGCGCAGTCCGGCACGGATCTGGCGCGCCCAGAACGGTCCGCGGTAGAGGAACGCCGTGTAGCCCTGCACCAGGGTCGCACCGGCCTCGAGCCGCTCGCGCACCTCGGCACCGGTCTCGACCCCTCCCACCGAGATGACGCAGAAATCGGCGGGCACGGCGGCCCGGACGAGGCGCAGGACCGTCAGCGAGCGCTCCTTGAGCGGGGCGCCGGACAGGCCGCCCTCCCCCGCCGCCGCGACCTTCGCGGGATCCGTGGTCAGTCCCTCCCGCGAGATGGTCGTGTTCGTCGCGATGAGGCCGTCCAGCCCCTCGGCGACGGCGAGCTCGGCGATGGCGGTGACCTCGTCATCGGGAAGATCCGGCGCGATCTTGACCAGCAGCGGTGTCGCGCCGGCGGCGGCCTTCACCGCGCGCAGCAGCGGCGCGAGGGTCTCCACGGCCTGCAGACCGCGCAGCCCCGGCGTGTTCGGCGAGGACACGTTGATCGCGAGGTAGTCCGCGAGCGGGGCGAGGCGGACGGCCGAGGCCACGTAGTCGGCGGTCGCGTCCTCGACGGCGACCACCCGGCTCTTGCCGATGTTCACGCCGATCACGGCGGACGGACGGCGACGGCGCAGCTTCCAGAGCTTCTTCTCGGCGGCTTCCGCCCCGGCGTTGTTGAAGCCCATCCGGTTCACGACCGCGCGGTCCGGCATGAGCCGGAACAGGCGAGGCTTGGGGTTGCCGGGCTGAGGGATGGCCGTGATCGTGCCGACCTCGACGTGCCCGAAGCCGAGCGCGGACAGACCGCGCACGCCGACCGCGTTCTTGTCGAAGCCCGCGGCGATGCCGAAGGGAGTGGGGAACGTGAGCCCCAGCGCCTGCACCTCATCGCCCGCTGCCGGCCGGGTCAGCGCACGCGCCGCCCAGGAGAACGGAGGCACGCCGAGGACACGCACCACGGCCATGCCGGCGTGATGGGCGAACTCGGGGTCGAAGCGCGCGAGGACGAGGCGGAAGAGCAGAGGATACATCCCTGCCAGGCTACCGGTCGGAGGAGGCGGATCCGGACGTGCGGATCAGAGCGCGGCCTGCTCGGCGGCCCTGTGGTGGTCGGCGCGCAGCTCGGCGATCGACGCCTCGAAGTCCTCGAGCGAATCGAACGCCTGGTAGACGCTCGCGAAACGGAGGTAGGCGACCTCGTCCAGGTCCCGGAGCGGACCCAGGATCGCCAGGCCGATCTCGTTCGTGTCGAGCTGCGAGACGCCGGTCTGACGCACCGCCTCCTCCACGCGCTGCGCCAGGATCGCGAGATCCGCCTCGGTGACGGGACGCCCCTGGCAGGCCTTGCGGACCCCCGAGATGACCTTCTCGCGGCTGAACGGCTCCATCACGCCGGAGCGCTTGATGACGTTGAGGCTCGCGGTCTCGGTGGTGGTGAACCGTCCCCCGCATTCGGGGCACTGGCGGCGCCGGCGGATCGACAGCCCGTCGTCGCTCGTGCGGGAGTCGATGACACGGGAGTCCGGATGACGGCAGAACGGGCAGTGCATTCGAGAAAGCCTACGCCCCGGCTGCGGCGGCGGACTCGGTCACGGCTGTGAACCGTGCCTCGACGGCCTCGCCGTGCGCGGGCAGGACCTCGGCGGCGGCGAGCGCAACGACGCCATCGCGCGCGCGCGCCAGCGCGTCCCGATCGTAGGAGATCACCTGCTGCGGGCGCAGGAACGTGTACGCTCCGAGCCCCGGCGCGTATCGTGCCTGTCCACCCGTCGGAAGGACGTGATTGCTTCCGGCCATGTAGTCGCCGAGGCTGACCGGCGTCTGGTCTCCCACGAACACGGCACCGGCGCTCGTGAAGACGGCGGCGGCCTCCTCCGCGTCGACGAGGTGCAGTTCGAGGTGCTCCGGCGCGTACGCGTTGCTGAAGGCCACGGCTGCGGCGCGATCGTCGACCAACACGAGCGCCGACTGCGGTCCGTCCAGCGCCGTCTGGACGCGGCCACTGTGCCTGGTCCGCGCGGCGGCCTTCGCGACGTCCGCCGCCACGCGGTCCGCGAGCTCCGCTGAGTCGGTGACGAGGACGGCTGAAGCCTGCTCGTCGTGCTCGGCCTGACTGATCAGATCCACCGCGATGAGACGCGGATCCGCGTGGGCGTCCGCAACGATGAGGATCTCCGTCGCACCCGCCTCGGAATCCGTGCCCACGACGCCGGCGACGGCGCGCTTGGCAGACGCGACGTAGTTGTTGCCGGGCCCGGAGATGACGTCGACCGGCTCGAGCCCGATCGCCTCGACGCCGTGGGCGAGGGCGCCGATCGCACCCGCGCCGCCGATCGCGTAGACCTCGCCCACGCCGAGCAGGGCCGCCGCGGCGAGGATCGTCGGGTGGACGCGGCCGCCTTCGGTGGACTGAGGAGGCGAGGCCAGTGCGATGCTGCCCACCCCCGCCACCTGCGCCGGGACGACGTTCATGACGACGCTCGAGGCAAGCGGCGCCTTGCCGCCAGGGATGTAGACGCCGACCCGTCCGACCGGCTGCCAGCGTTGCACGATGCGTGCGCCCGGCTCGATCTCGGTCACGCGCGGAGAGGGAACCTGCGCGGCGGAGCCCTGACGCACGCGCTCGATGGCGGCCTCGAGCGCGGCGCGGACCCGCGGATCCAGGCCCGCGAGAGCCTCGTCGAGGTGCTCCTGAGGAACCCGGATCGCGTGGCCGGTCACCCGGTCGAAACGCTCGGCCTGCTCGCGCAGGGCCTCCTCGCCGCGCACCCGCACGTCCTCGACGATCGCGGTGGCGGTCGCCAGCGCTTCCGCGCGCGCGGCGGTGGCGCGCGGCACGGCCGCCAGCATCTCGGCGGTGGAGAGGGTGCGTCCCCTCAGGTCGATCGTCTGCATGCGTCCTCAGCCTCGGGTCATGTTCTCGGTGTCGTGCAGGTATCCCACGCGACCGTCGTCGTGGCGCACCACGAAGGCGCCGCCACGGTCCTCGAGAACAAGGATCCATGCTTCCGGCCCGATCGTGAAAATCGAGTCGCCCCGCGCGTCATGAACGACCCGCGTGTCCGGCGCGAGCGCCCAGAACGGCTGGAGCTGCTCCCCCGTCGCCACGGGGCCTGCGGCGCTCGGCTCAGAGCCGCCGTCCTGCGAGATGACGTCGACGGCGTGTGTCGCCACGTCATCCGCGGAGGACGGCTCGAGCAGGTCGCCGAGCACCTCCGTCATGGTGTCGGAGAGATCGCGCGGCGCGGCCGTCGAGTCCAGCGCAGCGGCGGGTCCATCGGCGGCGTCCGCGTCGGAGTCGGGCTCAGCATCGGCCGCCGCGGCGCGGCGCGCGTCGGCGCGCGTGGCGGGTTCGCCCTCTTCCGGAGTCTCCTCGGCGGCGGCCTGCGGCTCGTCGTCGGAGTCCGCCCGGGGGACGGTGTCCAGGATCGCCTCGGTCGGGGCGTCCGGGGCCGGCACGACACCGGTGGGGGCTTCGACGGCGGGCACCGTCGCCTGCACCGTCGTCTCCGCGTCGGGCGAGGCCTGAGCCTCGACGGCTGCGACGACCGGGGTCTCCCCCGAGGCCAGGAAGGACTCGCGGTGCTGCTCGGGGACGTATCCCGTGCCGCCCTCGACCACCGCGCCGGTGACGCCGGTGGCCGAGAGGTGCCCGGCCGCGCCGACCTCGTTGTCGTGCAGCAGCCCCGGATCCACGTCGTCCTCGTTCTGCGGGTCGGAGACGCTGCCTCTCGCCCGAACCGGGCGGGGGCGCGAGAACACGGGACGCACGGGGTTGGCACGACGATGCGCGAGGGTCTCGGTCCGCTCTTCGAAGTCCTCGCGGATCCCGGGGATGAGCGCGGCGAACACGGTCACCACGACGAGCACCAGCATCAGCAGGATCTCCAGCCACAACGGCCAGGTCACCAACGGGGACCGCCGGGTCGCGCCGACCAGATCCAGCTGCTGCCAGAGCAGCACGATCCAGCTCACGAGCGCGACCGAGAAGGCCACGGACGCGAACTGGTCGATGCCGAGCGATCCGACCCGGCGGATGCCCTCGGGAGAGAGCCGGCGGAGCACGATGAGGAAGACGGCGACGGTGGGCACGCCGATGGCCAGCGCCCAGGCGCCGTTCATCGTCCAGACCGTCGCGGAGCTGTCCAGGACGCTTCCGCCGCCGGGCACGAAGGACAACGCGAAGGCGATCACCCACGCGCCGATCATGATCAGCTCGCGCAGCGTGAAGCCGAACCAGCCCTGCTGCGGCGCCGCAGCGGGCAGGGGGCCCTCGTCGACCTCCATGTCGGACGAGGGGAAGGCGTTCGAAGTCGGATCCTGTACTTCCTGCGCCATCTCAGCGGAGGGGACGTCGCCGGTCATCGGTGTTTCCTTTCGTCGTGCGGCCGCTGGGGGCTTCGGCCGTCGAACGGGACCCGATATTACCCGGCGGCGATGGAGACCTCCTGAGCGACGTCCGCACACGGCGCGAGCCGTCCACGCCGCGAGGATCCGAGCGAGGTGCGGGCGATCAGCCCAGGCACTGCGGACCGAGCAGCGACTTCAGGTCGCCGAACAGATCCGCCGTGACGGTCACCGGCATGGGCACCTCGAACACCTTGGCGCGCCCGCCGCGATGCATCTTCAGCATCACCTCTGTCTCGCCGGCGTGGCGGCGCAGCACGTCCGCCAGGTCCTCGATGACGCGCTCGGTGGCGCGCTGCTCGGGCACCAGCAGCGACAGCGGGCCGGCCGCATCGAAGGAGCCGACGTCGGGCGTGAACGCCGACTGCGCGTGCAGGTTCATCCCGTCATCTCGGCGGGAGACGCGACCGCGCACCGCGAGGATCGAGTCCTGCTGCAGCATGCCCTGGAACTCGAGGTACGTCTTGCCCATGAACATGATCGTGATCTCGCCGCCGAAGTCCTCGACGGTGATCATGCCGTAGGGGTTGCCGCTGGCCTTGGCGACGCGGTGCTGCACGCTCGTGACGAGGCCCGCGATCGTGACCTGGTCGCCGTCCTGCAGATCCTCCGATTCCAGGAGGCTGTTGATCGCGATCGAGGCGTGCTTCGCGAGCGGGACCTCGAGGCCCGCGAGCGGATGATCCGACACGTACAGGCCCAGCATCTCGCGTTCGAAGGCGAGCTTGTCCTTCTTGGTCCACTCCGGACGCGAGGGCACCTTGGGGGGTGCGACCTCTTCGATCTCGTCGTACAGGCTGTCGAAATCGAACCCGATGGCACCCTGTGCTTCGTTGCGCTTCTGGCCGACGGACGCTTCGACGGCGTCCTCGTGGATCTCCACGAGAGCCCTCCGCGTGTCGCCCATCGAGTCGAACGCGCCCGCCTTGATGAGCGACTCGACCGTGCGCTTGTTCGCGACGTGCAGCGGAACCTTCTTCAGGAAGTCGTGGAAGGAGGTGAAATTCTCCTCCTCGCGCCCTTGAACGATGCCCTCGACGACGTTGGATCCGACGTTGCGCACCGCGCCGAGGCCGAAGCGGATGTCCTCGCCGACGGCCGCGAAGAAGTTGATCGACTCGCGGACGTCGGGCGGCAGCACCTTGATGCCCATGCGGCGGCACTCGTTCAGGTACAGCGCCATCTTGTCCTTGGAGTCGCCGACGCTCGTGAGCAGCGCGGCCATGTACTCGGCCGGGTAGTGCGCCTTGAGGTACGCGGTCCAGTACGAGATCACGCCGTAGGCGGCGGAGTGCGCTTTGTTGAAGGCGTAGTCGGAGAAGGGCAGCAGGATCTCCCAGAGCGCGTTGACCGCGCCGTCGGAGTAGCCGTTCGCGTGCATTCCGGCCTGGAAGCCCTCGAACTGCTTGTCCAGCTCGCTCTTCTTCTTCTTGCCCATCGCGCGGCGGAGGATGTCTGCCTGGCCGAGCGAGAACCCGGCCACGCGCTGGGCGATCGCCATCACCTGCTCCTGGTAGATGATGAGGCCGTAGCTCTCCTCCAGGATGTCCTTGAGCGATTCGGCGAACTCCGGATGGATCGGCGTGATCTCCTGCAGGCCGTTCTTGCGCAGGGCGTAGTTCGTGTGCGAGTTGGCGCCCATGGGGCCCGGTCGGTACAGCGCGATGAGGGCCGAGATGTCACCGAAGTTGTCCGGCTTCATCAGGCGCATGAGCGCGCGCATCGGGCCGCCGTCGAGCTGGAAGACGCCGAGCGAGTCGCCCCGGGTGAGCAGGTCGTAGGACGGCCGGTCGTCGAGCGCGAGGTCTTCGAGCACGAGCTCCTCGCCCCGGTTCATCCGGATGTTCGCGAGCGCGTCCGAGATGATCGTCAGGTTGCGCAGCCCCAGGAAGTCCATCTTGATGAGCCCGAGCGACTCGCAGGACGGATAGTCGAACTGCGTGACGATCTGGCCGTCCTGCTCGCGCTTCATGATCGGGATGATGTCGATCAGCGGATGCGAGGACATGATCACGCCGGCGGCGTGCACGCCCCACTGGCGCTTCAGGTTCTCCAGGCCCAGGGCCGTGTCGAAGACGGTCTTCGCCTCGGGATCGGACTCGATCACGACGCGGAACTCGCTGGCCTCCTTGTACCGCGGGTGCTCCGGGTTGAACATGCCGTCCAGCGGCATGTCCTTGCCCATCACCGCGGGAGGCATCGCCTTGGTGAGCTTCTCCCCCATGCTGAACGGGAAGCCGAGCACACGGCCCGCGTCCTTCAGGGCCTGCTTGGCCTTGATCGTGCCGTAGGTCACGATCTGGGCGACGCGCTCGTCGCCGTACTTCTCCGTGACGTACTGGATCACCTCGCCGCGACGACGGTCGTCGAAGTCGACGTCGAAGTCGGGCATCGAGACGCGGTCCGGGTTCAGGAACCGCTCGAAGATGAGGCCGTGCTCGAGCGGGTCGAGGTCGGTGATCTTCATCGCATAGGCGGCCATGGATCCGGCTCCGGACCCACGCCCCGGGCCGACGCGCACGCCGTTGTCCTTGGCCCAGTTGATGAAGTCGGCGACGACGAGGAAGTAGCCGGGGAACCCCATGGACGAGATGACCTCGACCTCGTAGTTCGCCTGCTTGCGCACCGCGTCCGGGATCCCGCCCGGGTAGCGGTAGCGCAGGCCGTTCTCGACCTCCTTGATGAACCAGCTCTCCTCGGTCTCGCCGTCCGGGACCGGGAAGCGCGGCATGAAGTTGGCCCCGGTGTTGAACGAGACGTCGCAGCGCTCGGCGATGAGCAGGGTGTTGTCGCACGCCTCGGGGTGATCGCGGAACACCTGGCGCATCTCCGCCGCGGACTTCACGTAGTAGCCGTCGCCGTCGAACTTGAACCGGTTCGGATCGTCGAGGGTCGAGCCGGACTGCACGCAGAGCAGCGCCGCGTGGCTGGTCGAGTCGTGCTGGTGCGTGTAATGCAGGTCGTTCGTGCCGACCAGCGGGATCCCCAGGTCCTTCGCGATCTTCAGCAGGTCGCCGGTGACGCGCCGTTCGATCTCGAGCCCGTGGTCCATGATCTCGGCGAAGTAGTTCTCCTTGCCGAAGATGTCCTGGAACTCGGCGGCCGCCGCACGGGCCGCGTCGTACTGACCGAGCCGCAGGCGCGTCTGGATCTCGCCCGAGGGGCAGCCCGTCGTGGCGATCAGGCCCTTGGAGTACTTCTGCAGGATCTCGCGGTCCATGCGGGGCTTGAAGTAGTAGCCCTCGAGGCTCGAGGTCGAGGAGAGGCGGAACAGGTTGTGCATGCCCTCCGTGGTCTCGGAGAGCAGGGTCATGTGCGTGTATGCGCCGGATCCGGAGACGTCGTCACGGCGCTGCTCGGGGGAT
The DNA here is from genome assembly GCF_044749045.1 of Microbacterium sp. NPDC089698. Lineage (NCBI taxonomy): Bacteria > Bacillati > Actinomycetota > Actinomycetes > Micrococcales > Microbacteriaceae > Microbacterium > Microbacterium sp. NPDC089698. Next base: position 109,830 of record NZ_JBIVHE010000005.1, on the reverse strand, counting down.
CCCCACTGCACGCGCGACTTGTCACTGCGGTGCGTGCCGGGGGTGACGTACGCCTCGATGCCGATGATCGGCTTGACCCCGGCCGCCTGGGCGGCCTTATAGAACTCGAACGCCGCGAAGGTGTTGCCGTGGTCGGTCACGGCGACGGCCGGCATGCCCTGCGCGACGGCCTCCTGCACGAGCGGCCCGATGCGCGCGGCCCCGTCCAGCATCGAGTACTCGCTGTGCACGTGCAGGTGGACGAAGGAGTCTGATGCCATGCTTCGAGTCTACGTTTCGCATCCGACGTCGGAAGCCGTAGGGGCCCGACACCCGTATCCGCATCGGGCCCCTCCGTACGTCACGGGGCGGTGTCGACGATCCTCGGAGTCATCGTGAACCGTATGTCGGGCACGCCCGCGGGGACGAGGCCGCCATCGTCGCGTTGGACGGTGACGGTGTACTCCGTCGCCCACCCGGTCGCGGCGTCGATGGAGATCGTCTCGTGACGCGTTCCGGTCGCGGTGAAGTCCACTCCGTAAGTCGTCACCGCTCCGTTGACGGAATCGATGGCGCTCAGGCCGGAGAGCCCCAGTGCTTCGATGAAGGTCTTCCTCACCGCCGCGGGAGCGAGATTCGACCGGAGCACGCCGACGATGAATGTCACCATCCGCTCATCGCGACCCTGGCCGGCGTCCTCGAACTGCTTGCGCAGAACGTCGAGCAGAGCCTTCGGATCCCCGGGATACACCGAGAAATCGGTCGGCGCCGATCGTCCCGGAAACTCGCCCCCCGCTGCTCGCACGAGAGGTTGGTCGGCTCGCACCGGGATCAGGTTGTCCCAGGCGGTCTTGTCCTCGGGCGTCTGGGGCTCCGGAAAGGAACGCACTCGTTGCGAGGACTCTCCGTACTCCTGCACCCAGTCCGCCGATCGATCTGCCGGTACGAACAGTGCGCTGTCGTCCCTCACCATCAAGGCAGAGATCGGAGCACCGCCCAGGGCGGGAGTCCGGAACAACCACTGGTATGAGATCCCCTCGGGGCCACGGTAGAGAAGAGCCTCCGAGGTCATCGAGATCTCAAGGTACTGCCCCGGCCCGGGTGTCGTCCCGGGGAACGGCGCGGTCGTCGCGGTGCCTGCTCCGCTGGCGACGGTCGGAGTGGCGGGCGGTATCACTCCGGCAGGCTGCGACGGAACGGTCGTCGGAGAGGGTGCCGTTTCGATCTTCGGAGCCGGCGCATCCTGGTTCACGACCACCACCGCCGTCGTCACCGCCGCAACCGCGGCAACGGCTCCAGCGATCAGGAGCGCCGGGCGTCGGCCGAGACGCCTGTGCGCCGCCGCCTTGTCAGCCTCGATTCCCGAGAGCAGCCGAGACCGTGCTCCTGCGATCTGATCGGACGTGAGTTCCGTTCCTGCTTCGATCTCACGCACGCGCTCGAAAACGTCCATCGACCTCTCCTTCCTTCTGCCCCATGACTCGCTGCTGACTGCCCGTTCGGGCAGGATTCAGCTTCGTTCGGATGCGGTTCATCCGCGATCTGACGGTTCCTACGGGCACGCCGAGCGATACGGCTATCTCTTCGTAGGTCAGATCTCCCCAGGCGTAGAGCAGGAGGGTCTCACGCTCTTTCGGAGACAACGCCGCGATCCGAGGCGCCAGCTCCCGGGCCGAGAGCTGCGCGTCCAGCCGCGCAATCGTCGCGTCCAGTTCGCCGGAGGAAAAGCGCGCCTCGCGGTTCGCGAACTCCATGCTCGACCGCAGCTGCTTGGCCTCTGTCGCCCGATGCTTCTTGACCAGTCGGGAAGCGATCCCGTACAGCCACGGAAGCGCCGTGGCCCAGGTCGTGTCGAACGACGAACGCCGAGAGAACGCGACCAGGAAAGTCTCGCTGAGCACGTCCTCGCCGGCGTCGGGACCGAGGCGTCGGGCGACATAGCGCCCGAGCGTACCGGCGTGTCTGTCGAACAGTTCAGCAAAGGCTCGGGGCTGCCCGAGCGATCGCTGAATGATCTCGCTGTCTGTGCTCACACTATGTATTGCCTGGAGGAGAGGAAACGGTTCGATATTCCTCCCGAGGGTATCCGCCGACGGCGATCATGTTGGCCATCGCCGGGGTCACGGCGGCGCCCCCGCTCGTCGATCCCGCAGGATTCGGCAGGCGGCGCCGGATAGCCTGAATCCCATGACCACCCCCGACTTCGTCCTCGCGCTCCGAGAGCATGTGGGCCACGCCCCGCTGAACCTCGTCGGCGTCACCGCGATCGTGTTCCGCGACGAGAAGGTGCTGCTCGGCAAGCGCGCGGACAACGGCGCCTGGCAGGCGGTGTCCGGGATCGTGGAGCCCGGTGAGGAACCGGCCGACACCGCAGTGCGGGAATGCCTCGAGGAGGCTGGTGTGACGGTGAAGGTCGAGAGACTCGCCCTCGTGCAGCAGCTCCCCCGTGTGACCTATGCGAACGGAGACCAGGTCGACTACCTCGATCTGGTGTTCCGCTGCACCTGGGTCTCGGGCGAGCCGCACCCCGCCGACGGCGAACTCACCGAGGTCGGGTTCTACGACCTCGCGGCGATGGGCGACGTCGACGACGCCCACGTGCGCAAGATCGCCCTCGCCGTGGCGGAGGACGATCCCGCGCACTTCCGCGGCGGCAGGCCGTCGCGGCCGCTTCAGCCGGGAAGCCCGTCCACCAGCTCGACCGCGTAGTCGTTCCGTACGTCACCGACGCCATCGGGCACGATGCTCCCGCCGGCATTGGTGCTGTCCGAGGTTCCGCTCACGCGCCCCGTCGAGACATCGACCGTGATCGTCTGGTGACGCTGGACGTCGATGGCCTGCCCGGGCTCCCCGAACGTCGAATCGAACGCGATCGTTCGCAGACTCCCGCGGCTGTCGACGATGGACGAGCCGGGGAGGGTCCCGAGGGCCTGCAGCATCGCTGCACGTACATCACCTGTACCCGCGTTGCTCGCCAGCAGAGTCATCAGGGTCCATCCGACCATCGCACCATGGTGGCTCTCGGAGGTGCTGCCCTGACGCGACCGGAACCAGGACAGCACTCCATCAGCGTCATCGGGGAGCGACGTCAGGAACTCACCTCGAAGCGTCCCATCCCCCTCCGGCAGTGCTCCTCCCCCTGCCTGGAATCCGCCGGGGTCGCCTGCCGCACTCCAGCGGTCCAGATACTGCTGGAGCTGCACGTCGGCGGCTGCGTCCTGTCCGTACTCTGCGGTCACGACCGGCGTCGAGGAGGGCGTGAAGTACCACTCGCCGTTCACATCCGCCGGGACATAGAACTCGCCACTGGTGCGGATCACCCACGCGTGCGTCGCCATCGCATAGGAAACTCCATGGCTCGGCTGAGAGATCGTCGAGCCATCCCCGAGGAGCAGGACATCCGATGTCCATGCGACGCGCAGGTACTGGCCGGGTTGCACCTGGAGCCCTCCGTGGATCGCCGAGACAGACGCGGCACGGAACACCCCTTGGGCCGTCTCCGGCCGCTCGGAGACCTCGGGCGTCGGCGACGGAACAGCGGGAGCGGAGTGCGCCGGAGCCGACGTCGGGTGCGCAACGACCGACGGTTTCGGTGTCGTCATGCTCCCCACGACGAGCACCCCGGTGGTTGCCGCTGCGAGCGCCCCGGCTGCTCCCGCGACGAAGAGCCAAGGCCGACGGGGCCGCGCGCGCGACGGAAGCTCCGCACCCCGGATCTCGGCCACCAACCGCTCCCGCACTGCCGCGAGACTCGCCTCGACGCCCTCGATCTCGGGCCTGATCTTCTCGACCTTCTCAAACACGTCCAACGCTCTCTCCCCTCTGCTGCTTCTTCTCGAACGCCTGGATCCGACGGTTCGGATCCAGGCGGCGGCGCACGCGATTGAGTCGCGACCGCACCGTTCCGACCGGGATGCCGAGGGCTTCCGCCACTTCCTCGTAGCTGAGCCCCTGCCAGGCGTAGAGCAGGAGCGTCTCCCGGTCTCGCGGAGCGAGGGCGGCCATCCGCGACGCGAGCGCCGTCACTTCGCGCTCCGCGTCGACGCGGGACAGTGCTTCCTCGACCCCGCCCGACGACGAGAGCTCTGCGCGCCCGACCGATGCAGTGAACGACCTCCAGTGCTTCGCCTCCACCGCACGGTGCCGACGGATCAGCCGGGTGGCGATACCGAGGAGCCAGGGCACACCCGACTCAGCCGTCAGGTCGAAGTCGGCACGACGCCGGAAGGCCGTCAAGAAGGTCTCGCTCAGAACGTCCTCCGCGGCGGTGCGGCCGACACGATAGGTCGCGAATGCGTTCACGCTGGACGCGTGCCGGTCGAAGAACTCGGCGAACGCCTCCGGCCGCTCGAGAGACCTCTGGATGATCTCGCTGTCTGTGCTCACGCTATGTATTGTCTGAGCACCCTCATCCGGTTCACGGTATTTGCGAAGCCGTGCTCATCTCAGGTCGAGGCGCATCAGCACCCGCGGGAAGCCGTCGAGGACGGATCCGGTGTCGGCGGCCTTCACGAAGCCGGCGGACTCGAAGAGACCGCGGGTGCCGACATACGCCATCGTGAGGTTCACCCTCGCCGCGCCGTTGTCCACCGGGTATCCCTCGATCGCCGGCGCGCCGCGCTCCCTCGCCTGAGCGACGGCGCCCTCGATCAGCGCGTGCGAGATCCCCTGCCTGCGATGGCCGGGGCGCACGCGGAAGCACCAGAGCGACCACACGTCGAGGTCGTCGACCTGCGGGATCAGACGGTTGCGGGCGAAGCTGGTGTCCCGCCGCGGATGCACCGCCGCCCATCCCACCGGCTCATCGTCGAGATAGGCGATCACTCCGGGCGCCGGATCCTGATGACACAGTTCGCGCACCCGCTCGGCCCGCGCGGGGCCGCGCAGCGCGACGTTCTCCTTGTTCCCGATCCGGTAGCTGAGGCAGAAGCACACGTTCGACGCCGGGTTCTTCGGTCCGACCAGCGCCGCGACGTCCTCGAAGACGGTCGCGGGGCGCACCTCGATGCTCATGAGCCCATCCTGCCGGGCCGATCGGACATCCGCGCGGTGCGGAACGATCTCAGGGCTCGACGATCCGCTGATCGGTGTTCGTGTAGGCGATCGAGTCGGCGATCGTGCCGACGAGACCCATCGTGACGCGCAGCAGGCCCGGCTTGACGTCGTCCAGCGGCGGAGGCGTGTCGGTTCCCAGGGTCAGCGCGCGGCCGTCCTGCGTGGTCGCGGTGACCGATCCGAGGTACACGCTCACGTGCCCGGTGAGGGTCATGGTGTCGGCGTTGGTCACGAGGCCCGCCTTGTCCGGCGGACGGACGGTGAGCGAGAAGCCCGAGATCGTGATCGAGTCGGCCGAGATCTTCAGGGCGCGGATCGTGCTTCCGTCGATGGTCGGAACGTCGACGATCGAGATCCCGCTCAAGCCGGTGAAGGACAGCCCCTGCGACCCCATGGAAGCAGGGGTCTTCGTGAAGACGGGCGCGCTCTCGTCCCTCGTCGCGGCGACCGGCGTCGGTGCGGGCGTCGGCGCAGGATCTCCGGGCGCGGACGGCGCCGTCGCACCGGGCGTCGACGGCACGCCGGGAACCGCGGGCAGTCCCGGTGCCGAGGGGCCGGGCGTCCCGGACTTCGGCGGGGGCGTCGTCGGCGTCGGACTCGGAGAAGGGCACCAGAGCAGCGGGATGCACAGCCCCGCCGGCTGGGACCCCGGGGCGACCGCGGCCCCGAGGGTCAGCGGCGCAACGAGGGCGAGCGCGGCGAGCAGCACAGCGCCGGGGCGGCGCTGCGACTTCACGACGCCGCCTCCTCGACTCCGTCGGCGGGCGCAGGATCGCGCGGTCCCATCCAGGCGACCACGAGCACCGCGCCGGTCCCGGCGAGGAGCATCCCGATGATGAACCCGCCGAGGTTCACGCCGATCAGCGAGTAGATCGCGACGACCAGGGCGATGATCCCGTAGAACACGTGATGCGCGGGCATCGTGACGGCGAGGATCCCGAGCAGCAGCAGCGCGATCGGGATGATCGTCGCCTGCAGTCCCTCGATGCCCAGCTGCACGTGCAGATGTCCGATGTCGAGCTGCCCGGAGAAGAACATCTCGACGCCGCCGAGCGCGACGAGCAGTCCTCCGGTGAACGGACGCTGCCGTCGCCAGTGCCGGAATCCCCGTGCGGGCGCCCGATCCGCGGCGGATCGGCGGGTGCGCGCGTCGTCGGTCATCGCAGCCTCGTCGTTCAGAAGCATCCCTGCGAACCGTCCGTCAGCTCCAGCGTCATGCCCGTGAGGGTGAACACCGAGGCCTGAGTGCTCCAGGCCGTCTGCTGCAGGTTCTTGATCGAGACGGTATCGGCGTCCTGGGCGAAGTCGCCCGCGGAGCCCTTGGCGTCGGTGTTGACCGTCGAGGCGTCCACGCCGATGCGGATCGCGCCGAACGACGCGTCGCCCTTGAGGCCGGTCATGCCGATCTGCAGGTCGCTGGCGGATGCGGGGCTGCCGTTGCCGCCCGCTTTGATGAGCACGCCGACCTTGCCGAGCGGCGTGTCGGTGATGACGGACTGGCACAGGTCGGTGAGCGTCGCGCTCTTGATGTTCGCGATGGCGACGGTGTGCTCCTTGCCCTCGGTGTCCTTCGCGACGCCGGCGTACTGCGAGAAGCCGCTGCCCTCGAGCTGCGAGGCGCCGATCTGGAACTGACTTCCCGAGACGGCGAACGAGACGGGCACGGCCCCCTGGGCGACCCCGCCCATCAGCGCTGCGGCGACGACGCCTGCGGGGATCGCCACGAGGGCGATGCGGCCGGCGTGAGACGACCCGAGCTTGCGGACACGGTCGGACTTCGGGAACTTCATCGATCCTCCTCCAGCGCGCCGGCTGCGATGGCGGCGCTCACCTGGTCGAGTATATTGCCCGTTGACTCAGAGTCAATACCGGACGCGGGAAGTGCTCCCGTCCCACTAGGCTCGGGGCATGCCCGACCTGCGACGCATCCGCCTGACACCGGAGGAACGTCGTGCGCAACTCGTCGCGACCGGGGTGAACTTCCTCGCCGAGCATTCCCTGGACGAGCTCACCATGGACGTGCTCGCCCAGCGAGCCGGCGTGTCCCGCCCCCTCCTGTTCCACTACTTCGACACCCGGCAGGGCATGCACCTCGCGGTCGTCACCATGGCCAGGGACAGCCTGCTGCTCGCCTCGGAGCCCCGCGACGACCTGGAGCCGCGCGCACGGATCCGCGACACGCTCCTGCGCATCACGGAGTTCGTGCGCCAGCACCAGGGCACGTTCCATTCGCTCGTGCGCGGCATCGCGAGCGGCGACCCCGCCGTCCGCCGAGTGGTCGACGAGTCGCGCGATCTCAACGCCGAACGGCTCCTCGACGCGTTCACCGAGCTCGGCACGCCGGACACGCCGGGCCTGCGCGTCGCCCTGCGCTCCTGGGTGTCCTTCACCGAGGAGACGCTGATCAGTCTCGTCATCGACCGGGATGAGGATCCGGAGGTCGTCGTCCGATTCCTGGAGGCGACGCTCGACGGAGTCGTCTCCGCGACGGGCGAGCTGCCGCTCTGAACCTGCCGGGCCTGGGACTCAGTCCTCGCCGCGGAGCACGTCGAGCGCGTGCTGGAGATCGGCCGGGTACGGCGATTCCGTCTGGACCCACACGCCGGTCACCGGGTGGGCGAACCCCAGCCGGTGCGCGTGCAGCCATTGCCGCGTGAGTCCGAGACGGGCGGACAGCGTCGGGTCGGCGCCGTACAGCGGATCCCCCACGCACGGATGCCGATGCGCGGCCATGTGCACGCGGATCTGGTGCGTCCGACCGGTCTCGAGGTGGATCTCCAGCAGCGATGCGCCGGGAAAGGCCTCGAGCGTCTCGTAGTGGGTCACCGAGGGCTTGCCGTCGGGGATGACCGCGAACTTCCAGGAATGGTTCGGGTGCCGCCCGATCGGCGCGTCGATCGTGCCGGCGAGCGGGTCGGGGTGCCCCTGCACGACCGCGTGGTAGATCTTCTCGACCGTGCGCTCCTTGAAGGCGCGCTTGAGCTCCGAGTACGCCGCCTCGGACTTCGCGACCACCATGAGGCCGCTGGTCCCCACATCCAGGCGGTGCACGACGCCCTGCCGCTCGGGGGCGCCGCTCGTGGCGATCCGGAATCCCGCGGCCGCCAGGGCGCCGACGACCGTCGGCCCCTCCCAGCCCAGGGACGGGTGCGCGGCGACGCCGGTGGGCTTGTCGACCACCACGATGTCGTCGTCGTCGTAGACGATGCCGAGCTCGGGCACGGCGATGGGTTCGATCCGCGGCGCCTCCTTCGGCGCCCACTCGACGTCGAGCCAGCCGCCGGCGCGCAGTTTGTCCGACTTGCCCAGCACGGTGCCGTCGAGAGTCACTCCCCCGGCCTCCGCGACCTCGGCCGCGAACGTGCGCGAGAAGCCGAGCATCTTCGCGAGGGCGGCATCGACCCGGACGCCGTCCAGCCCGTCGGGGACGGGAAGCGAGCGGGATTCCACGGTCAGTCCTCTGCTCCGGCGCCGTCGCGGCGCGCGGAATGCTGCGGATCCGCCTCGGTCGCCGCGTCCTCGGCAGGGGCGTCGTCCGCCGACTCGGCCGCGGACTCGTCCTTGTGGTCGCGTTCGCGCGTGCCGTCGAGACGGAGTCCCACGATGATCAGCAGCGCGATCGAGATCATGCCGCAGACGATGAAGATGTCGGCGACGTTGAAGATGGCCGGCAGCATCCACGGCATCGAGATCATGTCGACGACGTGGCCGACGCCGAATCCCGGTTCGCGGAAGATCCGGTCGGAGAGGTTCCCGAGCACGCCGCCCAGCAGCGCTCCGAGCACGACCGCCCACAACCGCGCGCGCACCGAGAAGGCCTTCCACACGATCACGCACGCGACGACGGCCAGTGCGATCGTGAAGACCCACGTGTAGCCCGCGCCGATCGAGAACGCCGCCCCGGAATTGCGGATGTAGAAGAGCTGCAGGAAGCCCCCGAGCACGGGAACGACCTGCTCCTGGGGCAGGTGGGTGATGGTGAGGTACTTCACAAACTGGTCGGCGGCCAGCACGAGCACTGCGAGGATCGCAATGATCGCGCCGGCCGCCGAACCGTGAAGCGGTTGACGCCGGGTCAACGGGGCCCCTTACTGCGCGGAGGAGGCGTCCCCGCTGGGGCCGCCCTTCTCGTCGAGGTCGCGGAGCTGTCCCTCGATGTAGCTGCGCAGCTGCGTGCGGTACGAACGCTCGAAGTCGTGCAGCTCGGTGATCTTGCCCTCGAGCACGTTGCGCTCGCGCTCGAGACGCGAGGTCTCCTCGCGCTGCTTCTGCTCGGCGTCGGCGAGGATCTTCGAGGCCTGGGCCTTCGCGTCGGCGATGAGCTGGTCGCGCTGGGACTTGCCCTCGGCGACGTGCTCGTCGTGCAGACGCTGCGCGAGCTCGATGATGCCGGCGGTCGCGGCGGCCGGCGCACCGGTCTCGGCGACCGGGGCGGCGACGGGCGCGGGAGCGGCGGCGGCAGGAGCCTCGGCCACGGGAGCGGCCTTCTCGCCGGACTCGTAGGCGGCCAGCTTCGCCTTCAGCTCGGTGTTCTCGTCGAGGGCCTTGCGCCACTCGAGCACGACCTCGTCGAGGAAGTCGTCGACCTCGTCCGGGTCGAAGCCGTCCTTGAAGCGGACGTGCTGGAACTGCTTGGTGACGACGTCATCCGGGGTCAGTGCCATGGGTGGCTCCTCTTTCGATGAGTTCTCGGTGGCCGGGTGGAAATGGCGCCTGCCCCTCGGCGTGCACCTTCAGAAAAGCATAGCCTTCCGATCGCGACGCCGCGAAGGCGCGCGCCAGCGGGCGCGGCGACGCGCCCTAGATGAACGATCGGGTGATCGACATCAGGATGAGCACGATGATCATGGTGAGCGTGAAGCCCAGGTCGAGCGCGACCGGTCCGATCCTCAGCGGAGGAATGAGGCGTCGGAACAGTCGGATCGGCGGATCCGTGAGCGTGTAGACGATCTCGGCGACGATCAGGCCCGCACCGCGGGGGCGCCACGAACGGTTGAAGATGGGGATGTACTCCAGGATCAACCGCGCGAACAGCGTGAGCAGATACAGCAGCAGCAGGATGTTGAGAATCGCTGCGATCATGGAGACCGCGGGCGGCACCACCACGCGTCAGGAGTGCGCGAGCGCGGGCTCGTCGCCCCCGGCCATCCCGCCCTGCCCCGACACCGCGATGCTCTCCGGCGACAGCAGGAAGACCTTGCTCGTCACGCGCTCGATGCGCCCGTACAGGCCGAGCGAGAGTCCGCTCGCGAAGTCGATCAGCCGGCGCGCGTCGGCGTCGCTCATCTGCGAGAGGTTGATGATCACCGGGATGCCGTCGCGGAAGCTCTCCGCGATGACCTGAGCATCGCGGTACTGCTTCGGGTGCACCGTGAGGATCTCGTTCACGGCGCCGACGGACGGCTGACGCACGGCGGTCGGACGGCGCAGCGGCGTCACAGGAGCCGGCTTCGCCTCCTCGCGCTCGCGACGCACCTCGTCACGGCGGATGGGCTCGTGGCGGACCTGCTCCTGGCGGCCGCTCTGCGCGGCCGGAGCCTGCTCCTCGTAGACCTCTTCCTCATCGGCGAGGCCGAGGTACACCATGGTCTTCTTCAGCGGGTTCCCCATCGTGTCCTCCGAACGTGTAGGGGTGGTTCTGTTTCGAGGCTAACCCTGTGCGGGCCGCGGCCCCGTGATTGCGGAGCCGATGCGCAGGTGTGTCGCGCCTGCCGCGATCGCCTCGGCGAAATCGCCGGTCATGCCCGCCGAGATCCAATCGGCTTCCGGCGCCACCGCGCGCAGGCGCCGAGAGGACTCGTGGACGCGGGCGAACGCCGCGGCCGGGTCCTCGTCCAGCGGGGCGACGGCCATCACACCGCGCAGCCGCAGCGTCGGCAGGGCGAGCACCTGCTCGGCGAGACGCTCGAGCTCCGAGGGCGCCACTCCCCCGCGACCGGGGTCGTCGGTGAGGTTGATCTGCAGCAGGACGTCGAGCTGCGCGTCGTCGGTCGCCGCACGGTCGAGCGCCTCCGCGATGCGCAGGCGGTCCACGGAGTGCACCGCCTGGGCCGCGCGACGGATCGCGCCAGCCTTGTTCGTCTGCGCCTGCCCGATGAAGTGCCAGCGCAGATCATCAAGTTCCGCGAGTGCCTCCGCCTTCGCGGAGAGCTCCTGCTGCCTGTTCTCCCCCACTTCGCGGACGCCGAGGCCGTACAGCTCGCTCACGAGGGACGCGGGATGGAACTTGGTCACGACGATGCGCGTGATCTCTGCGGGATCCCGTCCCGCGCGCCGTGCGGCGTCCGCGATCGCTGCATCGATCGCGGACAGCCGCTCGGCGACCGCGGTCACTTCAGGAACTCGGGGATGTCGAGATCGCTCTCGTCGAACGCCGGCTCGATGCTGGTGTGCACGGGCGGGATCGACGGCACGGTCACAGGAGCGGTCTCGCGCGGCGACTCCTCGGCCTGGGCCTCGTCCTCGCGCTCCTCGACCGCGGGCTTCTCGGCGACAGCGGGTGCCGTCGTGCGCGAGAAGATCTGCGGGTCGAGGCGCAGTGTGGGCTCGCCGTTGTCGAACCCGGCCGCGATCACCGTGACGCGCACTTCGTCGCCGAGGGTGTCGTCGATGACCGTTCCGAAGATGATGTTGGCCTCGGGGTGCGCCGCCTCCTTGACCAGGTCCGCCGCGTCGTGGATCTCGAAGATGCCGAGATTCGATCCGCCCTGGATCGACAGCAGCACGCCGTGCGCGCCCTCGATCGAGGCCTCGAGCAGAGGCGATTCGACGGCGAGCTCCGCCGCCTTGATCGCGCGGTCCGCGCCGCGGGCCGAGCCGATGCCCATGAGCGCGGATCCTGCCCCCTGCATGACCGACTTGACGTCGTTGAAGTCGAGGTTGATGAGACCCGGCGTGGTGATCAGATCGGTGATGCCCTGCACACCGGCGAGGAGCACCTGGTCGGCGGTCGCGAAGGCCTCGATCATCGAGATGCCGCGGTCGCTGATCTCGAGCAGGCGGTCGTTCGGCACCACGATGAGGGTGTCGACCTCTTCCTTCAGCTTCGCCACGCCGGCATCGGCCTGGCTCTGCCGACGGCGGCCCTCGAACGAGAACGGCTTGGTCACGACGCCGATGGTCAGGGCGCCGATCGACTTGGCGATGCGCGCCACGATCGGGGCGCCACCGGTGCCGGTGCCACCACCCTCGCCCGCGGTCACGAAGACCATGTCGGCGCCGGTCAGCGCCTGCTCGATCTCCTCCGCGTGGTCCTCTGCGGCGCGGCGTCCGACCTCGGGGTCCGCTCCGGCGCCGAGGCCGCGGGTGAGGTCGCGCCCGACGTCGAGCTTGACGTCCGCATCGCTCATCAGGAGCGCCTGCGCATCGGTGTTGATCGCGATGAACTCGACGCCGCGAAGGCCGAGATCGATCATGCGATTGACGGCGTTGACGCCACCACCGCCGACACCGACGACCTTGATCACGGCAAGGTAGTTCTGGTTCTGGCTCATCCCGTCCTCCGATGTATTTCGAGCCTCGAGCCGGGCAACCTTAAACCTCAAGCAGAAGGTTAAAGTATTTCCCGGTATTGCTTTCTCTTGGATCGAAGGTAAGCGGCACAGGGCGCGCGGAAGCCAAGCGACACGCGCCTGCGCGCGATCGTTTCGGATATTCGTGCTCAGCCGACGATGCCGACGCCCGGCGACGACACGTCGTACGTCGCCGCGCTCGGATTCGCCTTCATGAGCGCCTGGAGCGAGCGGGTCTTGAGCGCCGACTGCTCCGCGCTCCCCCACACCACCTGCGCACCGCCGGACAGCTTCAGCGCGATGTCGTCCGGGGTCGACGCGGTGGCGCCGTCGACCTGGCCGCGCAGCTCGGCGGGCAGCGAGCGGAGCGCCGTGCCCACCGCGGCGAACGCCTTGGATCCTGTTCCGCCGACGACGTCGATCAGGGCGTATCCGGCGGGCCGGGCCTCAGAGGTCGAGAGGACGACGCCCGCAGCGTCCACGACGATGAAGCGCCCGTCATCGGCCTGGAGGACCCCGATGGGCGTGCGCTCCACGATCCGCACGACGAGATCGTGCGGAGGGTGCGCCTCGAGGCGATAGGTCTCGATCAGCGGGAAGGCGACGAGCGCCGCCTTGACGGCGCTGGAGTCGACGAGCGCCAGCGGCCTGCCGACCTGCCCGGACAGGGCCTTCTGCACGTCGGCCGCCTTGAGCGCGCTCGTCCCCTCCACCGTGACGGTCTCCACGGCGAACAGCGGACTGTACGCCGCGCCGACGCTGCCGCCCACGACGAGCAGTGCGAGCGCGATCCCCACGACCCAGCCGATCCTCCGTCGCCGGGAGCGCTGGGTGAAGCGACGGATCTCGGTGCGCAATGCCCTCCGGCGCGCCCTGGTCGCCTGCCAGAGATCGCGGGCGGTCAGGGGGACGTCCTCCTGCGACGACCCCGGATCCGGCTGCTCCGCACGCTCCCGCGGGGGCGAGGGGACGGCCGAGGCCGCACGGTCGAGCGGGATCGGCGCGGTGGTGTTCGCGTCCTCGGGCACCGCGGCGCCCGCGTCGGTCTCGGGCGCCGCCGAGGCGTCGATGCCGAATCCCGCGGTCCGCCGGCGCGCACCGTCGAAGAGCTGTCCCCTGGCCTGGCGCTCCGGCTCGACCGGAGGCGCGGGAGAGGGGATCGCGGACGGCCGGCGCATGATCAGTCCTCGGCGGTGGTGCGCAGCGCGTCCAGCACCTGCGGGATGATCTGGTAGACGTTGCCGCAGCCGAGCGTGATCACGTAGTCGCCGTCGCGTGCCACGGATGCCGTGTAGTCGGCGGCCTGCTGCCAGTCCGCGACGTAGTGCACGTGGTGCGGATCGGCGAACGCGCCGCTGACCAGCTCGCCGGTGACACCGGGGACCGGATCCTCGCGCGCCCCGTAGACGTCGAGCATGACGGTGTGATCGGCGTAGGTCTCGAGCACCTCGGCGAACTCGCGGTACATGTGCTGCGTGCGCGAGTACGTGTGCGGCTGCTGGATCGCGATGATCCGGCCCTCGCCGACGATCGTGCGCATGGCCTCCAGAGCGGCGCGCACCTCGGTCGGGTGATGCGAGTAGTCGTCGTAGACGCTCACCCCGCGTGCGGTGCCGTGCAGTTCGAGGCGCCGGACGGTGCCCGCGAAGCCCTCCATCGCGCGGGCGGCGTCGGCCAGCGTGTACCCGAGCGTCGTGAGCACGGCGACCGCACCGGCCGCGTTGATCGCGTTGTGCACGCCCGGAACCGCGAGCTGCATGCGGGCGGAGGCTCCGTGCATGGTCAGGGTCGCGGCGACGGGTCCGTCCGTGACGACATCGGTGATCCTCAGATCCGCGTCGCCTGCGAAGCCGAAGGAGATCACGTTCGGATGCGTGATCCCCGCCCGCACGCGCAACGCACCGGGATCGTCGCTCGAGATGACGACGGCCTCGCTCGCCGCGTTCGCGAAGGTCACGAACGCGTCGTGGAACGCCTCGTCCGATCCGTAATGGTCCAGGTGGTCGGGGTCGACGTTCGTGATCAGCGCGACGGAGGTGTCGTAGAGCAGGAAGGTGCCGTCGGACTCGTCCGCCTCGATCACGAAGAGGTCGTCCGCGCCGGAGGAGCTGGAGGTGCCGAGCTGCTCGATCACGCCGCCGTTGACGAAGTTCGGATCGGCGCCGAGATCCTGAAGCGCGGTGACGATCATGCCCGTCGAGCTCGTCTTGCCGTGCGCTCCGGCGACCGACACCAGGCGCCGTCCGCGGATCAGCCAGTGCAGCGCCTGGGACCGGTGGATCACGTGCAGGCCGCGCTCCTTGGCGAGCACGAACTCGGGGTTCTCGGGCCAGATCGCCCCCGTGTGCACGACCGTGTCCGCGTCGCCGAGGTTCGCCGCATCGTGCCCGACGTGCACGTCGGCGCCGAGCGCCGCGAGGGCCTGCAGGTTGGCGCTGTCCGCGCGATCGCTGCCGGACACGCGGATCCCCGCGTCGAGGAACATGCGGGCGAGGCCCGACATCCCGGAGCCGCCGATGCCGATGAAGTGGGCAGCGGCGATGTCGTCCGGGATCGGCAGGGAGAGGTCGGGTCTGATCATGGCTGAATCATCCTAAGTCGGGGCGAGGGGGCCTGAGGCCCGGCTCGCCGGGTCAGGGCTGCGGGACGCTCAGCGCGCGAGCGCGCGGTCGGCGAGAGCGATGAGATCCTCGGTTCCGGTCCGCGATCCGACGCGCTCGGCGGAGGTCCGCATCGCCTCGCGGCGGACGTCGTCGCCCAGCAGCGGGACCACCTCGGCCCGCACGCGCTCCGGGGTGAGCTGCCCGTCCTCGATCAGCAGCGCCGCGCCCGCGTCGATCGCCGACGCGGCGTTCAAGCGCTGCTCGCCGTTGCCGACGGCGTAGGGCACGTAGATCGCGGGGATGCCGAGAGCGCTGATCTCGCTCACGGTCGCCGAGCCGGAGCGGGAGAGGATCAGATCCGCCAGTGCGAACGCGAGATCCATCCGGTCCAGGTAGCGGCGCAGGGCATAGCCCGGAACGCCGGGATCCGGCATGTCGGAGCGGTCGCCGGTCGCGTGCAGGATCTGCCATCCCGCGTCGAGGACGTCCTGCCAGGATCCGGCGATCGCCTCGTTCAGGCGCTGCGCTCCGAGGGAGCCGCCGAACACGAGCAGGACGGGTCGCTGCGGGTCGAGTCCGAACGCCGCCGCCGCCTCCGCGCGGAGCGCCGAACGGTCCAGGTCGACGATCTCCCGCCGCAGCGGCATCCCGACGACCTCGCCGCCGCGCAGGGGCGTTCCCGGGAACGCGACTCCGACGGCGGCCGCGGAGCGGGCGCCGAGCACGTTCGCCATGCCGGGGCGGGCGTTGGCCTCGTGCACGACGTACGGCACCCGCTCACGGCGCGCGGCCACATAGGCCGGCGCCGAGGCATAGCCGCCGAAGCCGATCACCTCGTCCACGCCGTGCTCGCGGATGTACGAGCGCACCTGCTTCACCGCGCGCGAGAACCGAGCGGGGAACGCGAGGGCGGCCCCGTTCGGGCGGCGCGGGAACGGCACCTTGTCGACCGTGAGCAGTTCGTAGCCGCGCTGCGGCACGAGCCGCGCTTCGAGCCCCTCGCGCGTGCCGAGCACGAGGACTCCCGTCTCCGGGTCGCGGGCGCGCAGGCCGTCGGCCACGGCGAGCAGCGGATTGACATGGCCGGCGGTACCACCGCCGGCCAGAAGATACGTGGTCACTTCCCGAGGCTACCCGACCGGCCTGCGGGCCGGCTCCGCCCGGACGCGGGGCTCTTCGCCGGTGCAGGCAGTGTGCGGGCGAAAGACAGCAGCACCCCGCAGGCGAGCAGCACCGACAGCAGCGAGGTGCCGCCCTGAGACATGAACGGCAAAGGGACGCCGAGCACCGGGAAGATCCGCAGCACGACGCCGATGTTGATGAGCGCCTGCGACAGGATCCACACCACGATGCCCCCCGAGGTGACGCGGACGAAGAGGTCGTCGGTGCGGCGGATCATGCGGAACACGGCGACCGCGAACAGTGCGAACAGCGCGAGCACGAGGGCGCAGCCGATGAGTCCCAGCTCCTCCCCCACGATCGCGAAGATGTAGTCGTTGGAGGCGGCGGGGAGCCAGCCGTACTTCTCGCGGGAGTTTCCGAGGCCGAGCCCGAAGATCCCGCCATTGGCCATCCCCCAGACCGCGTGCACCTGCTGCCAGCAGGTGGTGAGGTAGCAGCTCGTGTCGCTCTGCGTGCTGAACATGCTGAAGATCAGCATCCGGCGCCGCTCGTTCGTGAGGGCGAACAGGAGCACGGCGGCCGCGATGATGATCAGCGGCAGCAGGAAGACCCGCATCCGCACGCCGGAGAAGAACATCGCGCCCAGCAGCAGGAGGAACAGCACCATCGAGGTGCCGAGGTCCCCGCCGCCGTAGACGGACCCGATCGCGAGGAACGCGACCGGAAGGAGTGGGATGAAGACATGCTGCCAGCGGGTCAGCAGTGCTTGCTTGCGCCACAGGATGAAGCCGGCCCAGATCGCCAGCGAGAGCTTGATGAACTCCGAGGGCTGGAGCAGCTGCCCTCCGACGTTGAGCCAGTTCGTGTTGCCGTCGTTCTCCACGCCGAGGGGCGTGTAGACGAGCAGCTGCGCGCCGACCGAGAGGATGAGCAGCGGCCACGCCATGCGCTTCCAGAAGCGGACCGGGAAGCGGCTCATCAGGAACATGAGCGGCACGCCGACCGCGGCGACCAGCGCCTGCAGCAGGACGATCGAGAAGGGGCCCTTCCCCTGGTCCAGCGCGTTGGCGCTCGAGGCCGAGAGGATCATCACCAGCCCGAAGAGGGTCAGCAGCAGCGACGAGGAGGCGATCAGCGCGAACTCGGTGGACACCGGACGGAAGACCCGTCCCAGTCGCACCCGGGCGGCGAGTCCGTCGACGCGGGGCTCAGGCGCCGGCGTCCGGCGTGGTGCCACCTGCGTCATCGGTGCTCCCCTGATCGCTCGACCGTCCCTGATCGATCCACTGCCGCACCGCCTCGGCGAAGCGGTGGCCGCGATCCGCGTAGCTCGCGAACTGGTCGAAGGACGCCGCCGCCGGAGCGAGGAGCACGGTGTCCCCCTCCTGGGCGATGCCCGCGGCCAGTTCCACGACGCGGGTCATGACCTCTTCAGTGTCGCCGGGGACGACCTCCAGGACCTGCACCGCCGGCGCGTGTCGCGCGAACGCCTCGAGCACGTGACCGCGGTCGACGCCGATCACCACCGCGGCGCGCGCCGTCGCTCCGGCCCCCGCCACGAGGTCCGACAGGTCGATTCCCTTCAGATCCCCGCCGACGATCCAGATCGCGCCGGGGAACGCCTGCAGCGACGACTGCGCCGCGTGCGGGTTCGTCGCCTTCGAGTCGTCCACCCAGGTGACCCCCGCCGCACGGGCGATGACCTGGATGCGGTGCGCGTCGAGGCGGAAGTCGTCCAGCGCCGTCTTGATCGCCGCCGGCTCGGTCCCGAGCGAGCGGCTGAGGGCCGCGGCGGCGAGGATGTTCTGCACGATGTGCGGGGCGTTCAGCCCGTGCGCGGCGAGATCCGCGACGGTCGTGAGCTCGAGCGCGCTGTTGCGGCGGTCGTCGAGGAAGGCCCGGTCGGCCAGGATCCCCTCGACCACGCCCAGATCGCTCGGACCGGGGATCCCCAGTCCGAACCCGATCGCGCGGGCCCCCTCGATCACGTCCGCGTCCTCGACCATGCGCTGCGTGGCCTCGTCCGCCTTGTTGTAGACGCACGCCGTCCGGGTGTTCCGGTACACGAGGGCCTTGGCGTCGCGGTAGGCCTCGGCGCTGCCATGCCAGACCAGGTGGTCGTCGGCGAGGTTGAGGCACGTGGCCGCCCACGGCACCGGCTGACCGGCGGGATCCGAGAGCCCGAGGTACCAGAGCTGGTGGCTGGAGAGCTCGACCACGAGCACGTCGAAGCCGCCGGGGTCGCGCACCGCGTCGAGGACGGGCACGCCGATGTTCCCGCAGGGCGCGGCGCGCAGCCCGCCCGCGACGAGCATGGTCGCGGTGAGCTGGGTCGTGGTGGTCTTGCCGTTCGTACCGGTGATCAGCACCCATTCCGCGGGAGTGCCGTCGTCGCGGAGGACCTTGTCCCGCACGCGCCAGGCGAGTTCGATGTCGCCCCACAGCGCGATCGGCTGGGTGCGGATCCATGAGATCACCGGGTGGGCGGGGGCGAACCCCGGCGAGGCGATCACGACCTCGGGGGCGAAATCGACGAGGCGCTCCGGCACGGATCCGAGATCGCCGATCCACAGCTGGGCGCCGATCAGCGGCACCAGCCGCTCGTACTCCTCGGTCGCGCTCTCGGAGAGCACGAGCACCTCGGCGCCGAGCTCGGTCAGGGTGTCGGCGGCCGAGAAGCCGGTCACGGACAGTCCGAGCACCGCGACGCGGAGTCCCCGCCAGTCGGAGTGCCAGCTGGTCAGGGCATCGAGGTCGCGGGTCATGAGCTGGTCTGCCTCAGCCACTCGACGTAGAACAGGCCGAACGCCGACACCGACAGCAGGCCGGCGATGATCCACATGCGCACCACGATCGTGGCCTCCGGCCACCCGCGCATCTCGAGGTGATGGTGGAACGGGCTCTGCAGGAACAGCCGCTTGCCGCGCGTGAGCTTGAAGTAGGCCAGCTGCACGATCACCGAACCGGAGGCGATGATGAAGACGCCGGCCAGGAGCACGAGCAGGAGCTCGGTGCGGGTGAGGATCGCGAGGGCCGCGATCACGCCGCCGATCGACATGGATCCGACATCGCCCATGAAGACCTTCGCCTTGGGCGCGTTCCACCAGAGGAAGCCGATGAGCGCGCCGACGAAGGACGCCGAGATGACGGCGAGGTCGAACGGGTGCGCGACGTCGTAGCAGCCGGCTAGGGAGGACGGCGAGAGCGATTCCACCGTGCAGGACTGCTTGAACTGCCAGAACGAGATGAGGCTGTAGGCGCCGATCACGAACACCGCGCAGCCGGCGGCGAGGCCGTCCAGACCGTCGGTGAGGTTCACGCTGTTGGAGGTGGCGATGCCGATCACCGAGATCCAGAGCAGGTAGAGCAGCCAGCCGACGATCGGGCCGAGCGCGAACAGCCACAGCACGGGGATGTCGCGGAAGAGCGAGACGAACGCGCTGGCCGGGGTGTTGCCGGCGGGGCTGCGCACGGTCAGCGCGACGATCCCGAACGGCACCATGACGAGCACCTGGCCGAGGATCTTGCGCCAGCCGGAGAGCCCGAGGCTGTTGCGCTGGCGCAGCTTCATGTAGTCGTCGATGAACCCGACCGCACCGAAGCCCAGCATGAGCCAGATGACCAGCAGACCGGAGACCGTGGGATAGCTGCCGCCCGTGAAGGTGCCGACCACGTATCCGACCACGGTGCCGAGGATGAAGATCACGCCGCCCATCGTGGGCGTGCCGCGCTTGGCCTGATGGCTGGGGTTGCTGATGGACTCCGGCGTGCGGATGACCTGCCCCCAGCCCCACTTCCGGAACAGCCGGAGGAAGACCGGGGTCAGCAGGAGCGTGAACGCGAGGGAGATCGCGGCGGAGGTAAGCAGGGATCTCACGAGAACGATTCTCCCAGACGATCGCCGAGGAACCGGAGTCCGGCGGAGTTGGACGACTTGACGAGCACGCGATCCCCGGGGCGCAGTTCGGCCTGGAGGTACTCGAAGGCGGCGTCGGCGTCGGCGAGGTGCACGGCCTCGCCGTCCCACGACCCCTCGCCCACGGCCGCGAGGTAGAGCCGGCGCGCATCGGCGCCGACGACGACGATGCGCTGGATGTTCAGGCGCACGGCGAGCAGGCCGATCCGGTCGTGCTCATCGCCGGCGGTCTCGCCGAGCTCGCTCATCGCGCCCAGCACGGCGACCGTCCGCTCATCGGGACCGGTGATCTGCGCGAGCGTGCGCAGCGCCGCCGCCATGGAATCGGGGCTCGCGTTGTACGCGTCGTTGATGATGCGCACCTCGGCGCCGCCCATGGGCTGCATGCGCCAGCGCTCGGCGAGCTGCACCGTCTCCAGGCGCGCGATCGCGTCGGCGGGCGCGACGCCGAGCGCGCGTGCCGCGGCGATCGCGGCCAGGGCGTTGTTCACGTGATGCGCGCCCAGCACCTGCAGTCGCAGCGGCAGCTCCTGGCCGTCCACGAGCACGGTGCACGAGGTGCCGGATGCGGTGACGTCGATGCCGGCCGCGCGCACGGCGGCGGCCGGTCCCTGGCCGAAGCCGACGATCCGCAGTCCGTGCTCCTCGGCGAGCGGCGCCATGCCGGCCACGCGCGGGTCGTCGAGGTTCAGCACGGCGGTCCCGCCCCGGGTCGCGGCCGCGACGAGCTCCGCCTTGGCGCGAGCGGTCTCCTCGATCCCGCCGAAGCCGCCGGCGTGCGCGAGGCCGACCATGAGCTCGATGACCACGTCGGGGTGCACGAGCCCTGCGAGGCGGGCGATCTCGCCGGGCGCGCTGGCGCCGAACTCGCACACCAGGAAGCGGGTGGTGTCGGTGATCCGCAGCATCGTGAGCGGGGCGCCGACCTCGTTGTTGTAGGACGCGATCGGCGAGATCGTCTCGCCCTCGTCCTGCAGGATCCGGGCGAGGAAGTTCTTGGTCGTGGTCTTGCCGTTCGAGCCGGTGACGCCGACGATCCGCAGGTCGCCGGCCGCGCGGACGCGCGCCACGACGGCGCGCGCGAGCTCCGCGATCGCGTCGACGACGTCCGGCACGACGATCTGCGAGATCGCCTCATCGACGGGGTGCTCGACGAGCGCCAGCACGGCGCCGTTCTCGATCGCGGCGCCGACGAAACGGTGCCCGTCGGTGGTCTCACCGGGCTTGGCGACGAAGATGCCGCCCTGGGTCATCTGCCGCGAGTCGGTGTCGACGACTCCGGACACGATCGATGCGGGATCGTGACCTGCAGCGGGTCGCAGTTCGCCGCCGACGATCTCGGCGATCTCCGCGAGGGGCAGAGCGATCATGGGGATGGGATCCTCCGTGGGCGATGTCGCCGTTCCCGGGCGACGGCGGCCATCACTTGTACTTGGGCAGCAGCGGTTCCATGGGTGTGGTGGAGGGCTGCACGCGATAGGTCTTCAGCACCTGCGTCATGGCCTTCTGGAAGGCGGGCGCGGTGGCCGCAGACGAGGTTACCCTAGTGGGCTCGTCGAGGGTGACCACGACGACGTACTCCGGGTGGTCGGCGGGGGCGTATCCCACCATGCTGGTGAAGTAGATCCCCTCCTTGTACGCGCCGGTCTCGGGATCCGGCTTCTGCGCGGTTCCGGTCTTGGCCGCGATCCGGTAGCCGGGGACCTTGATCTCGTCCGAGACGCTGCCCTGCACGGCGACGTTCTCGATCATGCGGCTGAGCTCGGCGTCCTTGGTCGCGTCGAACACGCGCTGCGGCTTGGGCGTCGGGACCTCGGAGACCTTGCCGGAGGCGTCCGTGCAGGACTCCACGAGCGAGAGAGGGATCTTCACGCCGCCGTTGGCGATCGCCTGATAGGCGCTCGCGACCTGCGGTGCGGTGACCGTGTAGTACTGGCCGAACGTGGTCGTGTAGTGGGACTGGTAGTCCCAGTCCTTGACCGGGTGGATGATGCCGGAGGCCTCACCGGGGAAGTCGATCGCGGTCTTGCTGCCGACGCCGAACTTCACCAGCTCGTCGTAGCGCTGCTGGTCGGTCACCATGTCGCCGAACTTCGACAGCGCGACGTTCGACGAGTCGATGAGAGCGCCGGCGAGCGTGTAGTCGTAGGCCGGGTGCTCGAAGGCGTCGTTGATCACGGCGCCGTTCGGGAACTCCTCGTGGCTGGACGCCCCGGTGATCGACGTCGAGGCGTCGGCGTTCGCGTACTCCATGACGGAGGCGGCGGTGATCGCCTTGAACGTGGATCCCGGCTCGAAGCTCGTCGAGAAGATGCGCGATCCGCGGTCCTCGGGGTTCGCCGCTCCCGGGTCGTTGGGGTCGACAGTCGGATACTCGGCGGCCGCACGGATCTTGCCCGTGCCGACCTCGACGACCGTGACGGTGCCGGCCTTGGCCCCCTGCGCCTTGACCTCCTCGGAGATCATCTGCTGCAGGTACCACTGCAGCTCCGTGTTGATGGTGAGCTTCACCGTGCCCCCGTTGACCGCGGGCTTCTCCTGCTGGCTGCCGGGGATGATCACGCCGTCTCGGCCGGTGAGATAGGACTCCTGCCCCTTGGTCGCGCTCAGGCACTTGTTCTGGGTCTGCTCGAGCCCGGTGAGCTCCCCGTCGCCCGAGATGAAGCCGAGCAGGTTGCCCGCGACCGCTCCGTTCGGATAGACCCGGACGGAGCGGGGCAGCGCGGCGAGATAGTCGAGGCCGAGGGCGCGGATCTTCAGGAACTGATCGGTGCTCAGGCCCTTCTTGATCGGTGCGTACTGAGAGTCGGGGTTCGCGGCCAGGGCGTCGGACGCGATCTTGCGCACCTCGTCACCGGTCAGCCCCGTGATCGCGGCGATCTTGTCCGCCGCCTTCGTCCAGGGCAGCTTGGGCGGAGTCTTCGCGGTCTCGAGGCCGTGCATCGCCTTCGGATCCATCTGCAGGTCGTAGACCAGCTGGCTCTCCGCGAGCACCGTGCCGTTCGAGTCCTGGATCGTGCCGCGGGCTCCGTCGATGGACCTGGTCGTGCCGAGGTCGCCGGTCTCGATGGACTGCTTGACGTTCGCGGACGCGCTCACCACCTGGATGTCGACGAGGCGCACGAGGAACCCGCACATGACCGCGAGGATCAGTCCGAAGGCGAGAACGGTCCGCCGGCGCGGGGTCCGGCTGGCTCGGGGTGTCATCGGATCTCCGTCCGGGGCTCGCGGTCTGTCATCGTCTCGTGCGGGTGCGTGCGGTCCGTGGTCAGCGGATGGTCGGCGTCGGCAGTCCCTCGGCCGTGGGCGGCGCCGCCGGCTGCACCGGCTGCGTCTCCTGTGTCTTCGGTTGTACGCCCGCTCCCCCCGGGTTGCTCTCGGCGGGCGGCGGCGTGTCGCGGACCAGCGCGTTCGGAACGCCGTTCGCGCCCGTGGGGTTGACCGTGGACGCCCAGGCCGCAGGTCCGGCGGCGCCGATCACGCTGCCGTCGCTGAGGCGCAGATAGTTCGCGCTGCCGCCCACCACGAGTCCGAGCTTGGCGGCCTCCGCGGCGAGCGACTGCGGCGAGCTGACCCCGTCGAGGTCCTGGGCGGCGGCCTGCGCCTGCCAGGTCAGCTGCTTGTTCTGCTGGCTCAGCTTCGCGACCACGAACGAGTCCTGGGTGGTCGCGAGCGTGAGCGCGATCTGCGCCCCGGCGATGACGGCGGCCCCGGCGAGGGCGACGATGGCGTACGCCAGCCGCGGACGACGACGGCGGGCGGGGCGTTCGACCGCGCGGAGATGGCGGGAGCGCTCCGGCTCATCGAACTCGGGTTGCAGCAGGGCGTTCTCGGCCAGGCTCATCGCGCGGCGCTCCTCTGATCGTCACGCACTCGTTCCGCGGCGCGCAGGCGCACCGGGATGGCACGGGGGTTCGCCGCGCGCTCGTCCTCGTCGGCGAGCTCCGCGCCCTTGGTGAGCGTCTTGAACCGCGGCGCGTGCTCCGGCAGTTCGACGGGCAGCCCCGCGGGCGCGGTCGACGCGGAGGCGGCGGCGAAGGCCTGCTTGACGAGCCGGTCCTCCAGGGACTGGTAGGACATGACCACGATGCGCCCGCCCAGGACGAGGGCGTCCATCGCGGCAGGGATCGCGTCCGCCAGCACGTTGAGCTCGCGGTTGACCTCGATCCGCAGCGCCTGGAAGACGCGCTTGGCGGGGTGCCCCGCGCGCGCCACCGCGGCGGGGGTCGCCTCCTGCAGCACCTCGACGAGGCGTCCCGACCGCTCCAGCGGAGCGGACTGACGGGCCGCGACGATCGCTCGCGCATAGCGTCCGGCCAGCTTCTCCTCGCCATAGCGCTCGAAGATGCGGCGCAGCTGGCCCTCGCTGTAGGTGGCGAGCACCTCGGCGGCGGTGACACCGCTCGACTGGTCCATCCGCATGTCCAGCGGCGCATCCTTGGCGTACGCGAAGCCGCGCTCGGCCTCGTCAAGCTGCAGCGACGAGACGCCGAGATCGAAGAGTATTCCGGACGCGCCCTCGGCGTGGGTGCCGATCGCATCGTAGACGGTGTGCACCAGCGTGACGCGATCGCCGAAGCGGGCGAGCCGCTCCCCCGCGATCCGCAGGGCGTCGGTGTCGCGGTCGAGACCGACCAGGCGGATGTGCGGCAGGCGCTCGAGGAAGGCCTCGGAGTGCCCGCCCATGCCGAGCGTGGCGTCCACGAGGATCGCCCCGTCGCGCTGCAGGGCGGGTGCCAGCAGCTCGACGCAGCGCTCGAGCATCACGGGGGTGTGTATGCGACGGATGTCCATGATTTCCTTCGGCCCTCCGGTCCCTGGCCCTGATCCCCATCCGCTCGACCCGGCACCGGGGAAGGTGCGCCGGGGCGGGAGCGGCTGGGAGTCACAGCCAGGGGCCCGTTCAGAACAGGCCGGGGATCACCTCCTCCTCGAGTTCGGCGAAGGCGTCTTCGTGTCCTTCGGCGTACGCGTTCCACGCCGCCGCGTCCCAGATCTCGGCGTGCGCGCCAACACCGGTGACGATGAGTTCTTTGCCCAGGCCGGCGTATGCGCGCAGGTGGGCGGGGATCGTGATGCGGTTCTGGCTGTCCGGCATCTCGGCGCTCGCCCCGGAGAGGAACATGCGCAGGAACGCACGCGCCTCCTTGTTCGCGAGCGGCGCCTGGCGGATGCGCTCGTGCACGCTCTCGAACTCGGCCGTGCTGAACACGTAGAGGCAGCGGTCCTGACCTCGGGTGACGACGATGCCGCCGGCGAGGTCTTCGCGGAACTTGGCGGGGAGGATGACACGGCCCTTGTCGTCGAGCTTGGGGGAATGCGTGCCGAGCAACATGCGCCTATCCCCCTTTCGCCGCCGTTTCCTCCACTTTACTCCACATCCCTCCATTTCGATACCTATTCGTGTCCGCAGCTGCGGGGAGGCGGGGATGACGAAGGCCCCTGTTCCGCGGAATCACGCGGAACAGGGGCCTGTGGAGTGGAGTGGAGGGATCTGTGGGGAGAAAGGGAGGAATCGGGGGTGGGCGGGCTCCGGGGAACGACGGAGGGCCCGGACGCCGTAGCGTCCGGGCCCTCAGCAGGTCTGAGCGAGGAGGTCAGCGCTCCTCGTGGCGGCGATCCCACCGATCGTTCATGCGATCCATGAACGACGGTGAGGGCTCTTTCGTCTTCGTGGCGGATCCCCCGTCGCGTCCACCGGTCTGGTGCACCGGGGTCAGCGCCAGCATGAGCCCGCCGAGCATGGCGGCGAACGCGATGACGCCGATGATGATCCCGCCGATGTTGCCGACCACGACGCCCACGATCAGGCCGCCGACGCCGGCCAGCAGCAGCACGGCTCCGTAGATGAGATTGCGATAGCTGAGCGCGCGGTCTCCGGCGTGCGCGGAAACGACGTCGGCGTCGTTCTGCATGAGATGGCGTTCCATCTCGTCGAGCAGACGCTGCTCCTGTTCGGAGAGTGGCATTTCGTCCCCCTCGGGTGGTCTTCCCGACAGTCTACGCGTGCCGGGATGCACCAGGGTAGGGATTCGGCTGGGAGTTGGGCATCACCTTGCAGAACGCGCCGGCGACCGGGTCCTGACCGTGCTGGGTAGGCTGATCCGGTGGCATCCTCCTCCGCTGTGATCGACCAGGTCTCCGCCCGCCTCGACGCCTTCGTCGCCCGGATGAGAGAGGAGACCGCGACGTACGGACCCGATGCCTCCGCCTTCGTCTCATCCGCCGAGGCCACCCTCCGCGGAGGCAAGCGGCTGCGCGCCCGGTTCTGCCATGCGGGCTGGGCTTCGGTCGCGGGAACCGACGAGATCGACGTCGAGCCGACCGCCCTCTGGGACGCCTGCGCCGCGCTCGAGGTGTTCCAGTCCGCCGCCCTCGTGCACGACGATCTGATCGACAATTCGGACACCCGTCGCGGCAGGCCCTCCGCGCATCGCGCTCTCGAGGCGGCGCACGTCGGACAGGGCTGGAGCGGGAGCGCCGTGGACTTCGGCCGTGCCGCCGCCGTGCTGCTCGGCGACCTGCTGGTCGCCTGGAGCGACGACCTGCTCGAAGCGGGCATCGCGGCGAGCGCGCACGCCGACGCCGTGCGCGCGGAGTACGCCAGGATGCGCCGCGACGTCACGATCGGCCAGTTCCTGGACATCGCCGAGGAGTCGGCGTGGAGCGTGAACGTCGATGACGGCCATGCGGAGCGCGCCCTGCGCGTCGTCTCGCTCAAGGCCGCACGGTACAGCGTCGAACAGCCGCTGCTGATCGGGGCGGCGATCGCCGGCGCCGATGGGACGCAGCAGGCGGCGCTGCGCGCTTTCGGCCACCCGCTCGGAATGGCGTTCCAGCTGCGCGACGACGTGCTCGGCGTGTTCGGCGACGAGAAGGTCACCGGCAAGCCCGCCGGCGACGACCTGCGGGAGGGCAAGCGCACACTGCTGATCGCCTGGACGCGCCAGGCGCTGGCCCCGCAGGGGCGCCGCATCGTCGACGAGCTGCTCGGCGACCCGCATCTCACGGCGGATCAGATCGCGAGCCTGCAGGAGATCATCGTGGAGTCCGGCGCGCTGACCCGCATGGAGCAGCTGATCACGGAGTACGCGGAGTCGGGCGAGGCGGCGCTGCAGGGCGCCCCGCTGGACGCCGCCGCACTCGACCTGCTGCGCGGGCTCGCGCGCGACGCGACGCAGCGCACCGCCTGAGGTCGGATCAGGCCAGGGTTCTGGCGACCCGGCGCACCTCGCTCTTGTGCCCCTCGCGCAGGGCGGCGATCGGCGCGCGGCCCATCGACTCCTCCTCGGCGAGCAGCCAGTCGATGGCCTCGTCGTCGCTGAACCCGGCGTCCTTGAGCACGATGATCGTGCCGCGCAGAGATGCGAGCGGCTGACCGTCCTTGAGGAAGACCGCGGGGACGGCGAGCGGCCCGTTGCGGCGCGACCCCACGAGGTACTGCTCGTCGAACAGCCGGCGCACGCGTCCGAGCGTCTCGCCCAGGATCTCGACGAGCTCGGGGAGGGTCAACCATTCGGCCGTCGGGGCCGTCGTTTCCGTTTCAGACACTCAGCAATGTTCTCATCCCCTGGCGCGACCGGCGATCACATGCGCATCTCCGCCCTTGATCACATCTTTCACATTCATCACTTCAGTTGACTTGAGTACACATCCGTGACAGCGTCGTAGGGCCGTACGCGCAAGGACGCGCGCGGCGTCAGACGTCAGAATCGGGGGATCCATGACGACCACGACCCGTCCGCGCCGCGCGCTCTGCCTCGCCGTGCCGACCGTGCTGCTGACCACGGTGGCGACCGCGCTCGCGGCGGCGCCCGCGCAGGCGCACACCCCCGTGCGCACCCCGCTGACCGCGCTCCCGACCGGTGCGATCGCGGCCGCGCTGTCCGCCAGGAGCGTTCCGACCGAGACCGCACCGCCGACGACGTACACCGTGCAGGACGGCGACACGCTCTGGGACATCGCGCGCGCCCACGGGACCAGCGTCGCCGCACTGTACGCCGCGAACGGACTCGGATCCGACTCGATCATCTATCCCGGCCAGGTGCTCGCCCTCGGCGGGTCCGCCGCTCCCGCCGCGGTGCCCGCGGAGGCCCCGGCCCCCGCCGCGGCGACCGACGCCGCCGCTCCCGGCTACGCCGTGGTCGCGGGCGACACGCTGTGGTCGATCGCGCACGAGCACGGGATCACGCTCGCAGAACTCTACGCGGCGAACGGGCTCTCCCCCGACTCGATCATCTACCCCGGCCAGACGCTCCGGTTCTCCGCACCCGCGCCGGCTCCGGCCCCCGCGCCCGCTCCGGCTGCCGTCGACGCCGCGCCGCAGCCCGCACCCGACACGTACACGGCACCGCAGGTCGTCCTGAGCGAGGTGCAGACCGCGAACGCACAGCACATCATCCGCGTCGGCCGGGAGCTGGGTGTGAGCGACCGCGGCATCGCGATCGCCCTGGCCACCGCGATGGTCGAGTCCGGCCTCGTGAACACCCCGTCCGGCGACCGCGACTCGATCGGCCTGTTCCAGCAGCGCCCCAGCACGGGCTGGGGCACGCCGGAGCAGATCGCGGACGCCGACTACGCGATCAGGGCCTTCTACCTGGGCACGCCGCACACCAACGGTCTGCTGGACATCCCCGGCTGGGAGGACCTCGGCTTCAGCGAGGCCGCGCAGGACGTGCAGATCTCCGCCTTCCCCGCCCGTTACGGACTGTGGGAGCCGCAGGCGGACGGCTGGCTCGCGGCGCTCGGCTGAACCGTCGCGGGATCCGCTCCCCGAGAACGGAAAAGCGCCCGCACGCGAGCCGTTCCCCGGGCTCTCAGCGAGTTCTCCATAGACTCTTGCCGTGACGACCAGCCAACAAGCCGACCCCCTCATCGGGCGGCTCGTCGACGGTCGCTACCGCGTCCGCGCGCGGATCGCCCGTGGGGGCATGGCGACGGTGTACGTCGCCACGGATCTTCGCCTCGAGCGCCGCATCGCGCTCAAGGTCATGCACGGCCACCTCAGCGACGACTCGGTGTTCCAGAGCCGCTTCATCCAGGAGGCCCGCGCGGCCGCCCGCCTCGCCGACCCGCACGTCGTCAACGTCTTCGACCAGGGTCAGGACGGCGAACTCGCCTACCTCGTGATGGAGTATCTGCCCGGCATCACGCTGCGCGAGCTCATGCGCGAGCAGCGCCGCCTCACCGTCCCGCAGACCATCACGATCATGGATGCGGTGCTCTCGGGGCTCGCCGCCGCGCACCGCGCCGGCATCGTGCACCGCGACGTCAAGCCCGAGAACGTGCTGCTGGCCGAGGACGGCCGGATCAAGATCGGCGATTTCGGGCTGGCCCGCGCGACCACGGCGAACACCGCCTCAGGCGCCCAGCTGATGGGCACGATCGCCTATCTCGCCCCCGAGCTCGTCACCCGCGGCACTGCGGACGCCCGCAGCGACATCTATGCGCTCGGCATCATGCTCTACGAGATGCTCGTCGGCGAGCAGCCGTACAAGGGCGAGCAGCCCATGCAGATCGCGTTCCAGCACGCGACCGACTCGGTCCCGCGTCCGAGCGTGCGGAACCCCGGTGTGCCGGAGCAGCTCGACGAGCTCGTGCTGTGGGCGACCGAGAAGTCGCCGGACGAGCGCCCGGACGATGCGCAGGAGATGCTCGAGCGCCTGCGCGTGATCGAGCGCGAGCTGGGCGTCACGCCCAGTCCGACCACCGCGAAGACCACGGTCGTGCCGATGCGCGACACCGGCGACCAGACCCTGGTGCTGCCCGGCGTCCCCACCTCGACCGCCCCTGCGCCCGCGGCGGACGCCCCGCTCGACAACGCCACGCTGCTGCGCCGCCGCACCGCGCACCGGCGCTCCCGCGGGGCGCTGCTGCTCGTCCTCGTGCTGCTGCTGGCCGTCCTGGCCGGCGGGACCGGCTGGTGGTTCGGATCGGGCCCCGGCTCGAAGCTCTCCGTGCCGGACGTCGCGGGCAAGACCTGGGAGGTCGCCGCGGCCACGATCACGAAGGAGGGCCTCACCCCCGTTCAGGGCAGTGAGAACTCCCTCAACGTGCCGCAGGGCCAGGCGATCCGCACGGATCCCGGCTCGGGCACCCGCGTGGACAAGAAGGCGAAGGTCACCGTGCTGATCTCGGCGGGACCCGCCAAGCACGACCTCCCCAAGCTCGACGCGATGACCGAGCAGCAGGCCAAGCAGACGCTCGCGCCCTTGCACCTGACCCTGCAGGACTCCGTGTCGCTCTTCTCCGGGGCGGACAACGGTCTCGTGATCAATGCCGAGGTCACCCCGCGCGCGGGAGGCGCGACCTACGAGTGCGGTGAGGGCTGCACCGTCTTCGAGGGTGACCAGATCCGCCTTCTCGTCTCCCTGGGCCCCGTGCCGGACGTGACCGGCCTGACGGTCGACGACGCCACGAGCAAGCTCAAGGCCGTGCAGCTCAATGCCGACTCCAGCTCCGCCGCGTCCTACAGCGACAGCGTGCCGAAGGGCCGCGTGATCGGCATCGGCGACCGCGAGGGCGGCGGCAACTGGCGCCCCGGCGACACGATCGTGCTGAACGTGTCGAAGGGCCCCCAGCCCGTCACGGTGCCCGACGTCGTCGGCAGGAACCTCGCCGAAGCCATGCAGACGCTCACGAACGCGGGCCTGAACCCGCAGACCAGCGTGCCGGAGATCGCCTGGAGCCTGTTCCAGGTGACGGGGACGGACCCCAAGGCCGGCGACAGCGTGGACAAGAACTCGACCATCCGGGTCAAGGTCTCCGGCTGATCCGAGCGTCCGCATCGCAGTGAGCCGTCCGCTTCCGTCTGCGACGAAGGTCCGGCGCCTCCCGTCTGCGACGAAGGTCCGGCACCGCGGCGCGGTACCGGACCTTCTGTCACAGCGGCGTGTCAGCGCTTCTCGAGCTCCTCTGCGACGAGGAACGCGAGCTCGAGCGACTGCATGTGGTTCAGGCGCGGGTCGCACAGCGACTCGTAGCGCGTCGCCAGCCCCTCCTCGTCGATCTGCTCGGATCCGCCCAGGCACTCGGTGACGTCGTCGCCCGTGAGCTCGACGTGGATGCCTCCGGGGAACGTGCCCACAGCGCGGTGCGCCTCGAAGAAGCCGCGCACCTCGTCGACCACGTCGTCGAAGCGACGGGTCTTGTAGCCGGTCGGCGTGGTGATGCCGTTGCCGTGCATGGGGTCGGTGACCCACAGCGGCTGCGC
This sequence comes from Microbacterium sp. NPDC089698, assembly GCF_044749045.1. Lineage (NCBI taxonomy): Bacteria > Bacillati > Actinomycetota > Actinomycetes > Micrococcales > Microbacteriaceae > Microbacterium > Microbacterium sp. NPDC089698. The sequence goes on along the minus strand of NZ_JBIVHE010000005.1, from coordinate 78,432 downwards.
ACCGGAGTCCTTCACGGCCTCCAGCAGCGGCGGCAGGGCCTCGCGGATCTTGCCCGCGCCCATGCGCGTGATGAACGTGAGCCGGCCCGGCTCGCGGTTCGGGTCGAGCTTGTCGATGAGCGCGAGCGCCGTGTCGGTCGTCGTGGTGGGGCCGAGCTTCACGCCGATCGGGTTGCGGATCTTCGAGAAGTAGTCGACGTGCGCACCGTCGAGCTCGCGCGTGCGCTCGCCGATCCACAGGAAGTGCGCCGCAGTGTTGTACGGCGTGAGCGTCCGCGAGTCGATGCGGGTCATCGGCCGCTCGTAGTCCATCAGCAGGCCTTCGTGCCCGGTGAAGAACTCGACGCGCTTGAGCTCGTCGAAGTCGGCGCCCGCGGCTTCCATGAACTTGATCGCACGGTCGATCTCCGCGGCCATGCGCTCGTAGCGCTGGTTCGCCGGGTTCTGCGCGAATCCCTTGTTCCAGGAGTGCACCTCGCGGAGATCCGCGAAGCCACCCTGGGTGAAGGCGCGGATGAGGTTCAGCGTCGAGGCGGCCGTGTGGTACCCCTGCAGCAGGCGCGAGGGGTTCGCCTCACGGGATCCCTCTGTGAAGTCATAGCCGTTGACGATGTCGCCACGGTACGCGGGGAGGGTGACGTCGCCGCGGGTCTCGGTGTCGCTCGAGCGCGGCTTGGCGAACTGCCCCGCCATGCGCCCCATCTTCACCACCGGCATCGAGGCGCCGTAGGTGAGCACGACCGCCATCTGCAGGACCGTCTTGATACGGTTGCGGATCTGGTCGGCGGTGGCACCGGCGAAGGTCTCGGCGCAGTCGCCGCCCTGGAGCAGGAACGCCTGTCCGGAGGCGGCGCGGGCGAGGCGCTCGCGGAGGTTGTCCACCTCACCGGCGAACACCAGCGGAGGCAGCGCGGCGATCTGCGAGGAGACCTCGGCGACGCGCTCGGCGTCGGGCCACTGCGGCTGCTGCTTGATCGGGAGGGCGCGCCACGAGTCGAGATCGAGAGGCTGAGGCATCCCCCCATCCTAGGGTGCCGGGAAGGGGGCGGATCGCTCTATGAAGCGTCCGCGGCCAGGCGCCCTAGGAAGCCTGCGAGGCCAATCGCTCCTTGACCGTCGAGGCGTAGACGTCCTCGTAGTGCTGCTCCCCCAGGCGCTGCAGCGCGACCATGATCTCGTCGGTGACCGAGCGCAGGATGTAGCGGTCGTTCTCCATGCCCGCGTAGCGGGAGAAGTCGAGGGGCTCGCCGATCACCATTCCCACGCGCATGATGTTCGGGATGCGCTGCCCGGTCGGCATCGCCACATCGGTGTCGACCATCACCACGGGGATCACCGGGACCTTCGCCTCCAGCGCCATCCGCGCGATGCCGGTACGGCCGCGGTAGAGCTTGCCGTCGGGGCTGCGGGTGCCCTCGGGGTAGATGCCGAGCAGATCGCCGCGCCCGAGCACGCCCAGCCCCGTGTTGAGCGAGGCCTCGGAGGCCTTGCCGCCGGAACGGTCGATGGGCAGCTGCCCCGTGCCCTTCATGAACATGCGGGTCGCCCAGCCCTTGAGGCCCCTGCCCGTGAAGTAGTCGCTCTTGGCGAGGAAGGACATCTTCCGGTCCAGCATGAGCGGCAGGAAGATCGAGTCCGAGAAGGACAGATGGTTGCTCGCCATGATCGCCGCGCCCGTGACGGGCACATGCTGACGGCCCACGACCCACGGGCGGAAGATCGCCTTCACCAGCGGCCCGATGGCGATGTACTTCATGAACCAGTAGATCATCGCCCCGCAGTCTATCCCGCCGCCGCGACCAGGACGAGAGTCAGGTTCACCCTTGCGACGCAGTTTCACGGATCGTGCGACTGAATCTCACCGTAGATGCCCCGTCCCCAGGCGCCCCATGGCATAGACTCCTGGGAAGCATGTACCCGTCCGGCCCCGAAGGAGTTGCCGTGGTCCAGTTCGAAGTCCCCGCGATCGTGAAAGCCGCACCCGAGGACAACATCACCGACCTCCTCGAGCAGCGGGTGCAGAAGACCCCGAATCTCGCGCTGTTCTCCGTGCCGGAGGGCGCCGGGTGGCGCGACATCACGGCCGCCGAGTTCCGCACCGCGGTGATCGCCCTCGCGAAGGGGTTCGTCGCCGCCGGGATCCAGCCGGGCGAGAAGGTCGGCTTCCTGGCCCGTACGACCTACGAGTGGACCCTGGTCGACTTCGCGCTGTTCTACGCCGGCGCCGTGATGGTGCCGATCTACGAGACCAGCTCCCCGTCGCAGATCCAGTGGATCATGGAGGACTCCGGGGCGATCTCGCTCCTGGTCGAGTCCCCCGAGCACTTCACCCGCTTCGACGAGGTGCGCGGCGACCTCCCGCTCGTGCGCGACGTGTGGCAGATGCACCTCGGCGCGATCGCACAGCTCACGGCGCAGGGCGCCGAGGTGCCGGACGAGGAGATCGAGCGCCGTCGCGTGATCGCGAACGCGGCGGACATCGCCACGCTCATCTACACCTCCGGTTCGACCGGCCGCCCCAAGGGCTGCGTGCTGACCCACAGCAACTTCGTCGAGCTGGCCCGCAACGCCGCGAAGTCGCTCGACGACGTGGTCTCCATCCAGGGCGCCTCGACCGTGCTGTTCATCACGACCGCGCACGTGTTCGCGCGGTTCATCTCGATCCTCGACATCCACGCCGGCGTGCGCACGGGCCACCAGCCCGACACCAAGCAGCTGCTCCCTGCGCTCGGCTCCTTCAAGCCCACCTTCCTCCTGGCCGTGCCGCGCGTGTTCGAGAAGGTCTATAACTCGGCCGAGCAGAAGGCGGAGGCCGGCGGCAAGGGCAAGATCTTCCGCGCCGCCGCGGCGACCGCCATCGAGCACTCCCGCCTCGTCGAGGAGGGCGCGAAGATCCCGCTCGGCATGAAGATCAAGTTCGCCCTGTTCGACCGGCTCGTCTATGCCAAGCTCCGCGAGGCGATGGGCGGCAACATCCAGTACGCGATCTCCGGATCCGCGCCGCTCGGCGCCCGCCTCGGCCACTTCTTCCACAGCCTCGGCGTCGTGATCCTGGAGGGCTACGGCCTCACCGAGACGACGGCCCCCGCCACGGTGAACCTGGCGGACAAGTCCAAGATCGGCACGGTCGGCCCCGCTCTGCCCGGGGTGGGCATCCGCCTCGCCGACGACGGCGAGATCGAGGTGCGCGGCATCAACGTCTTCAAGGAGTACTGGAACAACCCGGAGGCGACCGAGGCCGCGTTCCGCGACGGCTGGTTCCGCACCGGCGATCTCGGCTCTTTCGACGACGAGGGCTTCCTGACGATCACCGGTCGCAAGAAGGAGATCATCGTCACCGCCGGCGGCAAGAACGTCTCCCCCGCCGCGCTCGAGGATCCGATCCGCGCCAACCCGATCGTCGGCCAGGTGGTCGTGGTCGGCGATCAGAAGCCGTTCATCGCAGCGCTCGTCACGCTCGACCCCGAGATGCTGCCGTCGTGGCTGGCGAACAACGGGCTGCCGGCCGACATGTCGCTCGCGGACGCCGCCACGAACGATGCGGTGCGTGCCGAGGTGCAGCGCGCGATCGATGTCGCCAACACCCGGGTGTCGCGCGCCGAGTCGATCCGCAAGTTCACGATCCTCCCCTCCGAGTGGACCGAGGCGAGCGGGCACCTCACGCCCAAGCTCTCGATCAAGCGCAACGTGATCATGAAGGACTTCGCGCCCCAGGTCGCCGCGATCTACGACGAGACCACCGCGACCACGACCGTGCCGCTGGGCTGAGCGCGGACACCAGAAGGGCCCCGGGGGATCCCCCGGGGCCCTTCTCGTGCGCACGGAACCGCGCGGCTGGTCAGAACAGGGCGTTGAGCCGCCCCCACGGGAGGCGCTCGGCCGTCGAGGTCGCCACGCCCTCGCCCAGGACTTCGTGCGCCATCCTCAGCGTGGCGGCATGCACGGCCTCCGCGACCGCGGATCCCACGCTGATCCGCGCCGCGCCCGCGGCGGCGAGTTCGGCGACCGCCGGCGTGGTCGCATCGAGCGCGACGTTCACGGGCAGATCCACGGCATCGGCCAGCTCCCGGAGCGCGGTCACGGGCACCGCTCCGAGGACGAGTATGCCGTCCGCGCCCGCCTCGGCGTACGCGCGGGCGCGCGTCACGGTCTCGGCCATCCAGCGCTCCGCATCGCCGAGCAGCGAGTGCGTGTCGATCCGAGCGTTGAGGAAGAGCGGGCAGCCCGCGGCCTCCGCGGCGGTCCTGGCCGCGGTCAGCCGCTCGGCCTGCTCCCCCGGCGCTCGGAGCGAGTCCTCGAGGTTGACGCCCACGACGCCCATCGCGACGGCCTCCGCCACGGTCTCGGCGACGGCGCCCGGCGCGTCTCCGAACCCGTCCTCCAGGTCGGCCGTGAGCGGGAGCCTGTCCCCGACGGCGTCCATGATCCGCCGCAGCGCCTGGAGCGCGACGGCCCGATCGAGACGGTGGCCGTCTGCGCTGCCGTTCGCCCAGGCGATCCCGGCGCTCGTGGTCGCGATCGCACGCACGCCCGCCTGCTCCGTGATCCGCGCGGACACGGGATCCCACGCGTTGATGAGCACGAGCGGATCCCCGGGGACGTGAAGCGAGCGGAACGCCTCGGCGCGGGAGCGCTGTGCTGCCGGAACCGTCATGCCGATCCCTCCGGCATCAGAACCAGGGGCTCTCGCGCACCTCGCGCATCGCGACCTTGCGGGTCTCGGGGGCGAGCCGGGAGAGGTAGACCTTGCCGTCGAGGTGGTCCGTCTCGTGCTGCAGGGCCTGGGCCAGCAGGCCCTCCCCCTCCAGCACCACGGGTTCGCCGTCGAGGTCGATGCCCTCCACGCGCGCCCACGGGTAGCGCAGCGCGTCGTGCCACAGGCCGGGCACGGACAGGCAGCCCTCCCCGGTCGGCACGGGTTCGCCGCGCACCTCGACGAGCACCGGGTTCAGCACGTAGCCGATGTCGCCGTCGATGTTGTAGCTGAAGGCGCGCAGCGCCACGCCGATCTGCGGCGCGGCGACCCCGGCGCGGCCGGGGAGCTCGACGCTGTCGACGAGGTCGGCCACGAGGGCGCGCACGCCGTCGTCGATCGTGCCGATCTCCGCGCACACGGTGCGCAGCACGGGGTCTCCGAAGAGCCGGATCTCGCGGACCGCCATCAGGCCGCCTGCTCCCTCAGGCCCTCGACCACGATCGCGGCCAGCTCGCGCGCGGCCTGCCGGGTCTCGGGCTGCAGAGCGGCGAACGTGATGGCGCTGCCGGCAGCGATCCGGGCGTCGTACGGAATGCGCAGAACGTGCGCGACGCGGGTGCGGAAGTGCGCCTCCAGCTCCCCCAGGCGCACCATGGGCGATCCGGGAGTGGACTGGTTGAGCACCACGACGGCATCGCGCACCTTGTCGGCGTAGCCGTTGGTCTCCAGCCACGTGAGCGTCTCGGACGCGAGCCGCGCCTCGTCGACGCTCAGGCCCGCGACGATCACGATCGTGTCCGCACGGTCCAGGGTCGCGCCCATCACCGAGTGCACGATACCGGTGCCGGTGTCGGTGAGCACGAGCGAGTAGTAGTGCGCGGCCACCGAGGCGACCTGGTCGTAGTCCTCGTCGTTGAACGCCTCGGAGACCCGCGGATCCGCGTCCGAGGCCAGGACGTCGAGGCGGGTCGCGTCGCGCGAGACCACGGCAGAGATGTCGTGATAGCCGGTGACCTGGTCGTGGATCCGCACCAGATCGCGCACCGTCTTGCTGTTGGTGCGCGCGATGCGGTCGGCGAGCGTGCCCCGGTCGGGGTTCGCGTCGACCGCGATGACCCGGTCCTCGCGCGAGTCGGCGAGCGCCATTCCGAGCAGCGCCGTCACGGTCGTCTTGCCGACGCCGCCCTTACGGCTCAGCACGGGGACGAAGCGGGCCGTTCCGGACAGCGGTGCGGCGATGCGCGCGCTCAGCGCCTTGCGCTCCTGGGCGCGCTTGCCGTCTCCGAGGTTGATGCGGCGGCCGGAAACCGTGTAGAGCAGGTGGCTCCACAGCCCCTCGGGCTCGGGCCCCACGAGCTTGCTGGCATCCAGCAGCCGGTCGGCGGTGAGCAGGTCCGCGCTCTCGCGCTGCCGGTCGCCGAGCTGGTCCAGCCGTCGCGACGCGAGGTCGGGCTCGGGGGTGCGGGCGTGATCGGCGGTCATGGTCTCCTCCTCTGCCGCGGCGGAGGTCGCGGTGGTCACCTCGAGCCCTCGCACCGGCCCAGGCTCGGTCGGCTCGACAGCCCGGAGCACGATCGACTCGACGGGTGCGGCGAGCGGCTCCCCCGCCGCGACATCGACGGGGCGCTCGTCGACCTCGATCGGTGCGGAGTCCGGGACGCTCACGACGTCCTCAGGCACGACATCTTCGGGCACGACGTCCTCAGGCACGACGTCCTCGTGCTCGACGTCCTCGGACGCCTCGTCGGCCGTGGCCGGAACGAGCTCGGCCGTCGGCTCCTCGTGCTCCGGCTCCGCTTCTTCGTCAGCGGTCACGACGTCAGCAAGCTCGTCATCAGCGGGATCGTCATCAGCGGGCTCGTCGTCAGCAGGCTCGCCATCAGCAGGCTCGTCGTCGACGATCGCGTCGTCCACAGACGCGTCGCCCACAGACGCGTCGCCCACGGTTCCCTCGTCGGCGGCCGTCGGCTCCGCGTCGTCCTCGTCCTCGGGGGCCTCGGCGAGCACGTCCTCGGACGCGGTCGGCTCATCGGCCGCCGCGTCCGCCTCGCCCGTCGGCGCGACGTCCTCGTCCTCGGATCCGGCGTCCGCGTCGGCCTCGGGGGCCGCGCCGGCGCCGTCCTCGACGAGCTCGGCCACCACGACGTCCTCGGCGGCGGCCGCCGGGATCTCGATCACGATGTCCGAGAAGCCGGTCCCCAGATGGATCCGGCCGATTCCGTCGTCCTCGGGGACGAGGGCAGCGGGGTCGGCGTCGAGGACGAGGTCGGCGAAGGCCTCCCCGTCGGTGACGTCGTCGTCGACGAGATCGTCGTCGTCCGCGACGGGCAGTGCGACCTGCACCTGTGCCGTGGCGTCGCCGAGCAGCCCGATGCCGACGGTGCCGATGGCACCGGTGCTGTCGAGGATTCCGAGGGATTCCTCGGGATCCTCGCTCTGTGTATTCCTGCGTTCTGTGCTCATGATGCTTCTCCCCCGTGATACGCCCTGTCGGCGCGCATCACAACGCACAAGGTTAGTGCACTTCGCCGCACCCCGACGCGGCGGGCCGGGGCGGAGGGTGCCCTTCGCGGGCCGCCCTCCGCCCCTCTCCGCGGCTCTCAGTCGGTGTGGGACGGGCGGATCACGACCAGGAGGTCGCCGGCGTCGACCTGCTGCGTGGCGCCGATCGCGACGCGCTCCACGACGCCGTCGACGGGTGCCGTGATCGCCGCCTCCATCTTCATCGCCTCGATCGAGGCGATGGGCTCACCGGCGCGCACGGCGTCGCCGACCTCGGCCTTCATCGTCACCACGCCCGAGAACGGCGCCGCCACCTGACCGGGCTTCGACGTGTCGGCCTTCTCCACCTCGCGCACATCGACCTTGAGCGAGCGATCCCGCACGAACACGGGGCGGAGCTGGCCGTTCAGCGTCGTCATGACGGTGCGGATGCCCTTCTCGTCCGCTTCGCCGATCGCCTCGAGTCCGACGTAGAGCTGCACGCCCGGATCGATCTCCGCGACGTGCTCCTCTCCCGGCACGAGACCGTAGAGGTAGTCGGGCGTGCCGAGCGCGGACAGGTCGCCGAAGGCGGCGCGATTGCGCTCGAACTCGGCGGCCGGCCCGGGGAAGAGCAGCCGGTTCAGCGCCTGCCGGCGTTCGAGGCTCTCGCCCTCGAGCGCGCGCTGCTCGTCCGCGGAGATCGGGACCACGTCGATCGACACCTGGCGCCCTGCGAGCACCTTCGTGCGGAACGGCTCCGGCCATCCGCCGGGCAGGTCTCCCAGCTCTCCGGCCATGAAGCCGACCACCGAATCGGGGATGTCGTAGTTCTGCGGGTTCTGCTCGAAGTCCGCGGGATCCGCGCCCGCCGCCACGAGCGCGAGCGCCAGATCGCCGACGACCTTCGAGGACGGCGTCACCTTGGGGATCCTGCCGAGGATCCGGTCGGCCGCCGCGTACATGTCCTCGATGCGCTCGAAGTCGTCCGCGAGACCCAGCGCGATCGCCTGCTGCCGCAGATTCGACAGCTGACCGCCGGGGATCTCGTGGTGGTACACGCGGCCGGTGGGCGCGGGCAGCCCCGACTCGAAGGGCCGGTAGAGCTGACGAACGCCCTCCCAGTACGGCTCGAGGTCGCCGATCGCCTGCAGGTCGAGCCCGGTGTCCCGCTCGGTGTGCGCGAGCGCCGCCACCAGGGCGGACAGCGAGGGCTGGCTCGTCGTGCCGGACATCGGTGCGGCGGCGGCATCCACGGCGTCGGCACCCGCCGCGCTGGCGGCCAGCAGCGTCGCGAGCTGTCCGCCGGCGGTGTCGTGCGTGTGCACCTGGACCGGGAGGTCGAACCTCTCGCGCAGCGCGGACACGAGCCGCGCCGCGGCCGCGGGCCGGAGGAGCCCCGCCATGTCCTTGATCGCGAGGATGTGCGCGCCGCTCTCCGCGATCTGCTCCGCGAGCCCCAGGTAGTAGTCCAGGGTGTACAGCTGCTCCGCCGGGTCCAGCAGATCGCCGGTGTAGCAGAGCGCCACCTCGGCGACCGCGGTGCCGGTCTCCAGCACCGCATCGATCGCGGGACGCATCTGCGAGACGTCGTTGAGGGCGTCGAAGATGCGGAAGATGTCCACCCCGGTCGACGCCGCCTCGCGCACGAAGGCGTTCGTCACTTCGACGGGCCGGGGCGTGTACCCCACCGTGTTGCGTCCTCGCAGCAGCATCTGCAGCGGGATGTTCGGCATCACGGCGCGCAGCGCCTCCAGGCGCTCCCACGGGTCCTCGGCGAGGAAGCGCAGCGCGACGTCGTAGGTCGCGCCGCCCCAGGCTTCGATCGAGAGCAGCTGCGGCGTCATGCGCGCCGCATGCGGGCCCACGCGCACCAGGTCACGGGTGCGCACACGTGTGGCGAGCAGCGACTGATGCGCATCGCGGTACGTCGTCTCGGTCACCGCCAGGGCCGTCTGCTCGCGGAGCGCGCGGGCGAACCCTGCGGGTCCGAGGCGGAGCAGCCGCTCGCGGGCTCCGGCGGGCGGCTCGGCGCTCAGGTCGATCTTCGGGAGCTTGCTGCCCGGCGAGGGCGAGAGCGGCTTCTCGCCGTAGGGCTTGTTCACGGTGACGTCGCCGAGCCAGTTCAGCAGTCGCGTCGCCCTGTCCCTCGAAGGGTTGCTGGTGAGCAGCTGCGGCCGCTCCTCGATGAAGAGCGTCGACACGTCGCCGGAGACGAAGGCCGGGTCGTCGAGCACGGCGCGCAGGAACGGGATGTTCGTCGCGACGCCGCGGATCCGGAACTCGGCGAGGGCGCGCTTCGCCCGCGCGACGGCCGCCGGGAAGTCGCGGCCCCGGCAGGTGAGCTTCGCGAGCATCGAGTCGAAGTGCGGGCTGATCTGCGAACCGGCCGCCGTCGTGCCGCCGTCGAGGCGGATCCCGGCGCCGCCCGGCGAACGGTAGGTCGTGATGCGCCCGGTGTCGGGGCGGAAGCCCTGGGCCGGATCCTCCGTCGTGATCCGGCACTGCAGCGCGGCGCCGCGCAGCTGGATGTCCTCCTGCTCGAGGCCCAGGTCCGCGAGCGTCTCACCGGCCGCGATGCGGATCTGCGACTGGACGAGGTCGACGTCGGTGACCTCCTCCGTCACGGTGTGCTCGACCTGGATCCGCGGGTTCATCTCGATGAAGACGACCTCGCCCGCCCGCTCGCCGGCCGTCTCCAGGAGGAACTCGACCGTGCCGGCGTTCTGGTAGCCGATGGACTTCGCGAAGGCGACGGCGTAACCGTGCAGAGCCTTGCGGATCGTGTCGTCGAGGTTCGGCGCCGGAGCGATCTCGACCACCTTCTGGTGGCGGCGCTGCACCGAGCAGTCGCGCTCGAACAGGTGCACGGTGTGACCCGTGCCGTCCGCGAGCACCTGCACCTCGATGTGCCGCGGCCTCTGCACGGCCTGCTCCAGGAAGACGCGGGCGTCGCCGAAGGCGCTCCCCGCCTCGCGCATGGCCTCGGCCAGCGCGGGCGCGAGCTCGCCGAGCGTCTCCACCCTGCGCATGCCGCGTCCGCCGCCGCCCGCGACGGCCTTGACGAAGATCGGGAATCCGATCCCCTCGGCCTGCGCGACCAGCTCGTCCACGTCATCCGAGGCATCGGTCGAGCGCAGCACCGGCACGCCTGCGGCGACCGCGTGCTGCTTCGCCGTCACCTTGTTGCCGGCCATCTCCAGCACATGGGCCGGCGGCCCGATGAAGGCGATCCCGTTCTCGGCCGCGCGGGCCGCGAGCTCCGGGTTCTCGGAGAGGAATCCGTAGCCGGGGTAGATCGCGTCCGCACCGCACTCGCGCGCCACGCGGATGATCTCCTCGACGTCGAGGTAGGCCCGCACCGGGTGCCCGACCTCGCCGATCTGATACGACTCGTCCGCCTTCTGGCGGTGGATGGATCCGCGATCCTCCCAGGGGAAGACCGCGACGGTCCTCGCCCCTACCTCGAACGCGGCTCTGAAGGCCCGGATCGCGATCTCTCCACGATTGGCCACAAGGATCTTCTGGAACATGGCACCTCGAACACTGGTTGCGCAGCGACGCGCATCGGGGGGCTGAGTGTTTCCTCAGCCTAGAGGAAGGTAACGTGGTCTCCGTGCACGTACTCAGCGTCAGTTCCCTCAAGGGCGGTGTCGGCAAGACCACCGTGACCCTCGGCCTCGCCTCGGCGGCGTTCGCCCGCGGCGTCCGGACCCTCGTGGTCGACCTCGACCCGCAGTCCGACGTCTCCACCGGCATGGACATCCAGGTCGCTGGGCGCTTGAACATCGCCGATGTCCTGGCGAACCCGAAGGAGAAGGTCGTCCGACAGGCGATCACGTCCTCGGGCTGGGCGAAGGTGCACCCGGGGACGATCGACGTGCTCATCGGCAGCCCGTCCGCGATCAACTTCGACGGCCCGCACCCGAGCGTGCGCGACGTGTGGAAGCTCGAGGAGGCGCTGGCGGCCGTCGAAGCCGACTACGACCTCGTGCTGATCGACTGCGCGCCCTCTCTCAACGCGCTCACGCGCACCGCCTGGGCCGCGAGCGACCGCGTCATGGTCGTGACGGAGCCCGGACTGTTCTCCGTGGCCGCCGCCGACCGTGCTCTGCGCGCGATCGAGGAGATCCGCCGCGGCCTCTCCCCCCGGCTGCAGCCCCTCGGGATCGTGGTCAACCGCGTCCGCCCGCAGTCGATCGAGCACCAGTTCCGCATCAAGGAGCTGCGCGACATGTTCGGCCCGCTCGTGCTCTCGCCGCAGCTGCCGGAGCGCACCTCCCTGCAGCAGGCCCAGGGCGCGGCCAAGCCGCTGCACATCTGGCCCGGCGACTCCGCACAGGAGCTCGCCGCCGACTTCGACACTCTGCTGGACCGGGTGATCCGCACGGGGCGCATCGCGCTGCCCGACGACACCCGCGTCTGAGCGCGCTCGCGGCTCGGAGAGCCCCGATACGACGAGAGCCGGTCCCCGAGGGGCCGGCTCTTTCCGTTTCCCGCCGCGCGATCAGGCGGTGCGACGCGAGCGACGTGCCGCGAGGTCGTCCATCGGCTCGGGCGCGAGGGCGTCGAACTCGACGAGCGTGGCCTCGACCTCGTGGAACACCTTGCCCACCGCGATGCCGAAGACCCCCTGGCCGCGGCTGAGCAGGTCGATGACCTCGTCGTTCGAGGTGCACAGGTAGACCGAGGCGCCGTCACTCATGAGCGTGGTGCCCGCGAGGTCGCGGATGCCCGCGGCCCGGAGCTGATCGACGGCGGTGCGGATCTGCTGCAGGGAGATCCCGGTGTTCAGCAGCTCCTTGACGAGCTTGAGCACGAGGATGTCGCGGAAGCCGTAGAGGCGCTGGGATCCGGATCCGTTCGCCCCGCGGACGGTCGGGACGACCAGCTCGGTGCGCGCCCAGTAGTCCAGCTGGCGATAGGTGATGCCCGCCGCGCGGGCGGCCACGGCCCCGCGGTAGCCGACCTCGTCGTCCATCGCGGGAAGCCCGTCGGTGAAGAGGAGATCGTCTCCGAACGACGGTGCATCGCCCCGTTCCTCGGCGCTCATCGCATCCTCCTCATCCTGAAGGAACAGCATCCTTCAACCACTACCTGAAAGTCGATGACTCCACGCTAGAACAGCGCGGCATCCCCGACAACGACATCCGCCCCGAGTCGGGGGTGTGTCGCAATCAGTTCGTTACGACAGCAGTCGGCCGATGCCGTCCTTGACGAGCAGCGAACGCACCTCGTCGAGGCGGGATGCCAGTTCAGGAGCCATTTCGCTGGCCCGCGCACGCGACGGGGTGTCGGTGCGGCGCAGCAGCGCGGACAGCGCCGACTGCACCAGGGCGATGTCGCGCTCGGCGCTCTGCCGCAGCGGCCGCAGGTGGCGCGGTCCGATGCCGTGGCCGTCCAGGGCCGCCAGGGCGCGCAGCAGCGACACCGCGGACTCGGGGTAGGTCTCGGCCGCCGGCAGCATGCCGCTCGACACCGCATCGCCGAGCAGCGCCTGCGAGGCACCGGCGGCGTGCACGAGTTCGTCGCGACGGTACCGGCGCGGCCCCTGCACGATCGACGCGGGCAGCTCCGGCGCGCTGCCGGATTCGTCGAGCGCGTCGAGGTGCTCGCGGATGACCTTGAGCGGCAGGTACTGGTCGCGCTGCAGCGTGAGTGCGATGCGGATCCGCTCCAGATCGGCGGCGGAGAACTTGCGGTACCCGGAGGCGGTGCGCACCGGGTTCACGATGCCCTTCTCCTCCAGGAAGCGGAGCTTGGAGGCTCTCACATCGGGGAACTCCGGCGTGAGGCGCGCGAGCACCTGGCCGATGCTCAGCAGCCCGGAAGGGGCGGAACGCTCGGCGGCCGATGCCGCCATCAGTCGTTCGCCTGCGCGAGATCCACGGGCGAGGCGAAGAAGTTCAGCCGGAACTTTCCGACGCGCACCTCGTAGCCGTTGCGCAGCTCGCTGCGGTCGACCCGCTCGCCGTTGACGTAGGTGCCGTTCAGCGAGCGCTGGTCGACGACCTCGAAAGCTGTGCCGGTGCGGATGACTTCGGCATGGCGACGGGAGACCGTCACGTCGTCGAAGAAGATGTCCGCCTCGGGGTGGCGGCCCACCGTGGTCACCGCCGTGTCGAGCAGGTACCTGGCACCGGCGAGAGCGCCGGAGCGGACCAGCAGCAGCGCCGAGCCGGAGGGCAGCGCGGCGATCGCCGCCTGCTCGACCTCCGTCAGCTCCGCGCCGAACGGGACGAACGACAGGTCGGAGTCGTGGCCGAACGTCTGCGTGGTGTCGTGCATGGGCTCGCCGCCGCGGCGGACGGCGCCTTCGGGAACGTCGTTCTCAGTCACTGTTCTCCCCCTCCTCTGGCGTTCCAGCCTATCGGAAGCGCGCGGCGCCCGGGAGCCGGATCCGCGCGTCATCGCCCGCCCGGGGTCGTCCGCACGGGCGATAGGCTGGGAGCATGCCACACTACGACGTCGTCATCCTCGGTGCGGGCCCCGGCGGCTACGTCGCCGCCGTCCGCAGCGCTCAGCTCGGCCTTTCCACCGCGATCATCGAGGAGAAGTACTGGGGCGGTGTGTGCCTCAACGTGGGCTGCATCCCCTCCAAGTCGCTCCTGAAGAACGCGGAGATCGCGCACACCTTCACCCACAAGGCCGAGTTCTTCGGCATCTCGGGCGACGTGCACTTCGACTTCGGCGCGGCGTTCGACCGCAGCCGCAAGGTGGCGGACACCCACGTCAAGGGCATCCACTTCCTGATGAAGAAGAACAAGGTCGTCGAGTACGACGGCCGCGGCACCTTCACCTCCCCGAAGGCCATCTCGGTGGCCAAGTCCGACGGCACGACCGAAGAGGTCACCTTCGACAACGCCATCATCGCGACCGGATCCACCGTCCGCCTGCTGCCCGGCGTGCAGCTGAGCGACAACGTCGTCACCTTCGAGGAGCAGATCCTCAGCCGCGACCTCCCCGAGTCGATCGTCATCGTCGGCGCCGGTGCGATCGGCATGGAGTTCGGCTACGTGCTGACGAACTACGGCGTCAAGGTCACCATCATCGAGTTCCTCGACCGGGCGCTGCCCAATGAGGACATCGAGGTCTCCAAGGAGATCCAGAAGCAGTACAAGAAGCTCGGCGTCGAGATCCTCACCTCGACCGCGGTCAAGACCGTGACCGACAACGGCTCCTCCGTGCACGTCACCTACGAGACGCGCGACGGCCAGCCCGGCGAGATCACGGCCGGCAAGGTCCTCATGTCCGTCGGCTTCGCCCCGAACGTGAACGGCTACGGCCTGGAGAACACGGGCGTCGCGCTCACCGACCGCGGCGCGATCGACATCGACGATCACATGCGCACCAACGTCGAGGGCATCTACGCGATCGGCGACGTCACCGCCAAGCTGCAGCTCGCGCACGTCGCGGAGGCACAGGCCGTCGTCGCCGCCGAGACCATCGGCAAGGCCGAGACCATGACGCTCGGCGACTACCGGATGATGCCGCGCGCGACGTTCTGCCAGCCGCAGGTCGCCAGCTTCGGCCTCACCGAGGAGCAGGCCAGGGCCGAGGGTCGCGAGATCAAGGTCGCGAAGTTCCCGTTCAGCGCGAACGGCAAGGCCAACGGCCTGGGCGAGCCGGTGGGCTTCGTCAAGCTCATCGCCGACGCCGAGCACCTCGAGCTCATCGGCGGACACCTGATCGGCCCCGACGTGTCCGAGCTGCTGCCCGAGCTGACCCTCGCGCAGAAGTGGGACCTGACCGCGCTCGAGGCCGCCCGCAACGTGCACACGCACCCGACGCTGTCCGAGGCGCTGCAGGAGGCGTTCCACGGGCTCGCCGGCCACATGATCAACCTCTGATCGGATCCGATCGGACCGAGGGCCGGTCACGCCAGGTGCGTGGCCGGCCCTCTGTCGTCCCGTCGCTCCGAGTCAGAAGCCGCGCATCGTGACCAGCCCGGTGGCCCACGGGCGGAGCGGGCCTGAGCCCAGAGCCCGGATGAGCGTCTCCTTCGCCGCCAGCGGAACGCCCTGCGCCGGAGCGCCCATGGTCATGTAGAAGGCGCTCCGCCTCTGCGCGGCGCGCGCGGCGCGCAGCGCCCCGTGCGCATAGCCGCCGAGATCCGCCTCCCCCTCGACCAGGGCGGTGCGCAGCGCCGCGGCCAGTCGTCCGGCGTTCACCCAGCCCAGGTTCATGCCCTGCCCGCCGATCGGGCTGACCTCGTGCGCGGCGTCGCCGAGCAGCGCCACGCGGCCTCGGACGACGGTGCGGCTCAGATGCTGGGCCGCGACGAAGCCCGTCGGCCGGACGTCGTCGCCGATCTCCGGATCCCTCCCGATCCGCTCCGCGATCGCCGCACGGAACTCCGCACCCGTGTGCACACCGCCGCCCCGCAGCACCCAGCGCCGCATGCCGCCGGGCAGCGGGAACGCCTCGACGATCCCCCCGGGTTCGCAGTGCAGCTGGGCGCGTACGCCGGGCGCGGGGTCGGGGACGTCGGCCATCGTGTACGGGGCGCAGCCGGGGCGACGGCGCCACCCGAGACCGAGCTCCTGGCGGAGGGTGCTGTGCACGCCGTCCGCGAGCACCACGAAGGCGGCGGTGACCTCCTGCCGGCCGGCGGGCCGGTCCACGGCGAGCCGCACGAACTCCCCCTCGTCCCGGACCGCGCGCACGCTGCAGCCGGGACGCAGGGCACCGGCGGACAGCGCCTGCAGCCGCTCCCGCAGCAGGGTGTGCGTGCGCTGCTGCGGGAGCACGCGCACCGATCGGTGCGCGGAGAAGTCGAGCGACGCGAGGACCCGGCCTCGGCTGAGCACGTCTCCGCCCTCGAGCGCGAGCGATGCGGAACGCGCCGCAGCCCCCACTCCTGCGCGATCGAGCATCTCCAGCCCCGGCGCGTGTATCCCGATCGCACGGCTGCGCGGATCCTCGTCGCGGCGGCGTTCGCAGACGACGACGTCGATGCCGTCCTGGGCGAGCAGGCAGGCCAGCAGCAGCCCGACCGGCCCCGCGCCGACGACCACGACATCGTGGTCGAGCAGTGTGGCGCCGGCCGGCTGCACCTCAGGGTCGCTCATCGTCCCTGCTCCCGGCGCAGCTCCAGGCGGGAGGGCACCCCGCGCCGTACGATCCACCCCGGCGGCGCGACGGCCGTGAGCTCCGCCGCCGTGTACGACCGGCGGATGCTGGTCAGCCCGTCGGCGCGGATGAAGGATCCCGCCAGCAGGTTGCCGGAGAACGGCCATGTCCCCAGCGCGAACAGGGCGTAGGCGGTGCGACTGCGCGCGATGTCGCGATGCACCACGAGACCCGCCGATCCCGCGAGGCGCGCGGTGTCGGCGAGGATGTCCTGCAGCTCGGCCGCATCGAGGTGGTGCAGCACGTGGTTGGACAGCACGATGTCGTAGGCCTCGCCCGCCCGGACCAGGTCGGCGACGAGCGCGCACCGGTAGGTCGCCCCCGCCCCGCCGTCATGCGCGGCGGCCCAGGCCGTGGCGCGTTCGTCCGCATCGAGCGCCGTGACCTCGCCCCGGAGACCGTCGCGGGCCAGCCTTGCGGCGAGCGCACGGCAGAGATCTCCCCCGCCGGCCCCCACATCCAGGATCCGCACCGGCCCCGTCCTGGCCCGCGGCCGGATGTCCTCCCGGTACAGCGCGCCGGGACGGGAGACCACGGCGTTGACCGCTCCGAAACGCCGGTAGGTGCGTTCCAGCGTCTGCGGATCCGCGTCGGGGTCGTCCATCAGCTCGCGCACGCCGACGGCGCGGGCGGACAGGTCAGCGCCCATCGCCCCCGGCGCCGACGACCGTCATCAGCGCGCTCTCCGCGGTCAGGCCGGGCCCGAACGCCATCGCGGAGACGCGCTCGCCGTCGCGCGCGCCCTCCTCCTCCAGGATGCGCCGCAGCACGAACAGGATCGTCGCGCTGGACATGTTCCCGTGCCGCCGCAGCGTCTCGCGGGCGGGGTGCAGCTGCGCATCGCTGAGCGCGAGGCGGTCCTGCACCCGGTCGAGGATGCTGCGACCGCCGGGATGGATCGCCCAGTGCCGCACCTCCTCGCCGATCCTGCCGTCCTCGAAAGGCGCTCCGAGCCCTCCCGCATAGAGCGGACGGAGCGCATCGACGATGGTCTCGCCGATGATCTGCGGCACCGCGGTGGAGAGGGTCATCTCGAATCCGTGGTCGCCGATCGTCCACGCCATGTCCTTGCGGCCCTGCGGCGCGATCGCGGTGTGGAAGCGGTCGAGGCGCAGCCCCGGGGCGGCCGAGGGGCGCGCCGTGACGATACCGGCCGCCGCACCGTCGGCGAACAGCGAGGAGGCGACGATCACGTCCGGATCCTCCGAGGAGCGCAGGTGCAGCGTGCAGAGCTCGACGCTGACCACGAGCACGACGGCCTCCGGATCCGCCGCGCAGAACTGGCTCGCCGCCCGCAGTGCCGGCATCGAGGCGTAGCAGCCCATGAAGCCGAGGTGATACCGCTGCACCGAGTCGGAGAGGCCCAGCGCGCGCACGATCTCGTACTCCGGCCCCGGGGCGTGGAACCCCGTGCAGGAGACCGTGACGACATGAGTGACGTCCGCGGGTCCGACGTCGGGGTCGGCGTCGAGGGCGGCCTGCGCCGCGGCGACGAACAGCCGCCCGGCCTCGCGGACGTAGACGTCGTTGCGGACGCCGGTGGCCGGGGACAGCAGCTCTCCGGTCGCGTGGTCGAAGAACACCGGCTCCGCCTCGGTCGCCGCGAGCGTGAGCTCGTCGAGCACCGTGCGACGGGTGTCGATGCCGGATCCGTCGAAAGAGGCGGTCACGATGCGTCGCGCCAGACGCGAGAGCCCGGGCTGCGCGGCGAACACGTCGCGCACCTCGTCCTGGTGCAGGACCGTGTCCGGCACCACCGTCTGCAGGGATCTCAGCATCACCGGGCTGCTCATGGTGCCACTCAAGCATGCCGCCCGCGTGGCAGGAAGGGGCTTGCGGATCCTCCTCAGCCTCTGCCAGGTTCGCGGATCCGGCTCCCCGCCGGCTCAGAATCCGAGGGCGCGCCCGAGCTTGGATCCTGAGAGCGACTCGCGGCCTCCTGCGGCGATGACCGCCCGCTCGACCGCCTGGAAGAACGCGTCCCGCCCTGCGTCGTCCGCCGGGGCCGCCGGCCCCAGCTCCATCTCCCACTCGCGCCACTCCCGCCGGCCGCCGCGGCGCAGGTCCGTGCCGCGGACGTGGTCGTCGACGAACTCCGCCACCACACCGGAGGGTCCGGTGAGCAGGTACGCGGTGCGGGCGTTCTCGATGCGGGCGAGCGGGAAGACCGGGCGCGTCGTCCACTGCGCGACGAACTCGGCGACCGCGGACGGCAGCTCATCGCCCTCCCCGAGGGGCCAGCCCAGCTCGAGCCGCCCATCCCTGTTGCGGGGGCCCTTCACATGCCAGCCCTCGTCCGGCCCGCCGGTGCGGCGCCGCAGCGCCACGCCGGCGCGGGCGAGGTCGCCGTCGGCAGTGTCGAAGTACCGGGCGTCCAGAGCGCGGGGCTCGCCCTCGGTCACCGCATCGACGCCGGGGATCGCGTCCCAGGCGGGCAGCGGAGTGTCGCCGTCGACGTCGTACTTGCGCTCGACCTCGAGCGTGCGCGACGGTTCAGTCATCGGTCGGGACGATGTCCTCGAGGGACTCCTCGTACCAGTAGTCCACCTCGGTGGGTCCGTCGTGCGGGCCGGTGTTCTTCGGCTCGCCCCGGCGGTTGTAGACCACCTGGGTCTCGCTGTAGGGGAGGATCAGCTTGTCATCCTCCGCGGCGAGGGGAAGGATCTGCCCGTCCAGCGGGCCGCCGTGAAGCCGTGCGAGTGCCATGTGCTCACCCTAATCCCCTGCTCGCGCGCAGGACGCGATCCCGGTGCCGGGTTCCTCGCGAAGTCCCCTTCGGGCCGTGCTCCCACGGGTTCGTCATCCGGCCCCGACGCCGAGCGCGCCGCCGACGATCATCCACGGCCCGAACGCGATGTGCGTCGACCCGGTCGCCCGGCGGAGCACGATGAGCCAGAGCGCGTGCGCCGCCCCCAGCACGAACGCGGACGCCGCGCCCACCAGGAGCGCCTGCCAGCCGTGCCAGCCCAGCACCAGCCCGATGAGGGCGGCGAGCTTCACGTCGCCGCCGCCCATGCCGTCGCGGTTCAGCAGCCGCAGCAGTGCGTAGAAGCCGCCGAGGATCAGCATCCCGCACAGGGCTCCGCGCAGCCGCGCGCCTCCGCCCGCGAACGCGGCGTCGGCGAGCGCGAGCAGGAGCGCTCCCCCGAGCGTCGGCAGCACGATCCGGTCCGGGAGCCGGTGCGTGGCGATGTCGACGGCGAGCAGCCTGATGCCGATCCCGAGCAGGGCGAGGTGCACCAGCACGACGGCCACCGCAGCAGGATCCATCCCCCGAAGGTAGGAGATCGGCGCGACCACCGTGAGCGGGATGTGGATAACCCGGGCGCCGCCCGGCGGTCCCCGTCAGGCCGAGCGGAGCAGGATCCGCCCGTCCTCGACCTTCGCCTCCCAGCGGGGCTGCGGGACGCTCGCCGGCCCCCGCTGCACCGAGCCGTCGTCGATGCGGAACCTGCTGCCATGCCAGGGGCAGGTGACGCAGCCGTCCGCGCCGAGCTCCCCCTCGTCGAGCGGGCCGCCCTCGTGGCTGCAGACCGCGGAGATCGCATGCAGGGCGCTGTCGACCCGGATGAGCAGCACCGGCACGTCGCCCACCAGGACCCGCGACCGCGCTCCTTCGACGAGGTCGGCATCGGCCCCCACGTCCGTCCAGCGTCGCACCGAACCCTGGAACGCCGTGTGGTTCACGCCCGAGCCGCGGACGAAGGAGAGATGCCCGCCGAGATACGACGAGCCCAGGGTGAGACCCAGCCCCAGCAGACTGAGCGCGGCCCCGGCGCCGTGATGTCCGCGGCGCCGCACGAGCCAGGAGGTGATCTGCAGCACGGAGGCCGTCGCGTTCGCGGCGGCGTGGATCAGGCCGACCCGTTTCGCAGGCCCGTACAGGGACGACCAGTCCGAGGCGCCCGCGGCCGCCGTCGGCGCGGAGGCGAGGATGCCGAGGCCGACGAGGCGCCGCGACGCCGCCGGATCCGCCCCGGTGAGATCGAGCACGGTGGCCGCACCCCACGCCCCGATCGGCAGGTCCGTGAGCATCGGATGGACCTGATGCCCCAGCCAGGAACCGGACAGGGCGTTCTTCACGGGCGTGGAGCGGGTGGCCGCCTGGACCCAGCCGCTCAGCTTCTCCGCCGCGGGATCGAGCCCCTTGGTCTTCCCGAGCGTCCGGATCAGGGACTGCATCGCCGCTGTCACTCGCATGGCTCTCTCCTCCGTACCGCGCCGTAGGAATCTCCTGTCTACCCCCGCGAGGCGCGAGGGTCAACGGCGTGACGGACCGGCGCCGCCGCGCAGACTGATAGCCTCGCCGCGATGGACCCGACCACCCGCTCCCTGCCCTCCGAGGACGTGCACCGCCTGCTGACGGGGATGTACGACGACTATCTGCGCGGCGATCCCACGGCGATCGATGCCCGCCTCGCGCAGGACGTGACGATCTTCGACTCCGCCTCCGACGCCCTGGTGACGGGCCTCGAGGAGCTCGCCGCGCTCCGCGGCCGCCGCGCCGAGGCCGCTGCGGCGCCGAGCGCGCCGGCCTGGACCGAGACCTCCCTGACCGTCGAGGATCTGCGCGTGCGCGAGGTCGGCGGCGTCCTCGTCGCGACCTGGTGGCTGCGGGTAGACGGGACGGATGCCCACGGCGCCGCGGTCGTCCCTGAGCTCTCGCGCAACACCGCCGTGCTGCAGCGTCGGGCGGACGGTGCGCTGCGCATCCTGCACCTGCACGAGGACGTGCGCCAGGAGGCCAGCCCCGTCGCCTGAGCTCTCCCTCCTCCATGTCGGATGTACGAGTTATCGTCTTCTCTGCTGTTGCAGTATTAGAAGAGATATTCGAGAATGGAGGTCATGGGGATGACGCTCGCTTCCATGATCGCCCCCGACGCCGACACCCGCGCCGAGGACGTGCTGCGCCTACGGCGCGAGATCACCCGCATGCAGCGCCGCCGGAGCGATCTGCCGCTGATCCCGGTGCCCGCCCCGCTCGAGCCGATCCTCCCCGAGGGCGGTCTGCAGGTCGGCACGACGTATGCGCTCTCCCCCTCCCCCGGACTCATCGGGGCGCTGCTCGCCGGCGCCTCGCGCACCGGCGCGTGGTGCGCCGCCGTCGGCATGCCCACTCTGGGCGTCGAGGCGCTCGCCGGGCACGGCGTGGATCTGGACCGTCTCCTCCTCGTCCCCGCCCCCGGTGCGCGCTGGCTCTCCGTCGTCTCCGCGCTGAGCGAGGTGATCCCGCTCATCGCGATCCGCCCCTCGTCCGCAGTGCGGGACGCGGAGCTGAGCAGGCTCAGCGCCCGGCTCCGCGATCGAGGCTGCACGCTGCTGGTCGTCTCCGGGGGGCCGGGCGCCGCCGCCTGGCCGCAGAGCGAGGGGTCCCTCCAGGTGCACGATCCCCACTGGCGGGGTCTGGGATCCGGCTGGGGCGCGCTGGAGGAGTGCGAGGTGACGGTCACCGCGCGCACCCGGCGCTCCCCCGCACCGCAGAGCGTGCGGGTGCGACTGCCCGGAGCTCACGGCATGGTCGAGGCCGTCGCCCCGACGGCGCCCCGGCTCATCCCGCTCCCGTCCATGCACGCCGCCCCGCGCCCGCTCGCCGACGCGCCCGCACTCCTGGCGGTGGCGGGATGAGCTCCGCCGTGCGGGAACCGGTCCGGGTGATCGTGCTGTGGTTCCCGGACTGGCCGCTGCGCGCGGCCCTGGGCTCCGAGGCGGACCAGCCCGCGGCGATCCTGCATGCGAACAGGGTGGTCGCCTGCAGCGCGGCGGCGCGCGCCCACGGTGTCAGGGCCGGACAGCGCCGCAGGGAGGCGCAGGGGCTGCTGCCGAGCCTGCGCATCCTGCCTGCGGATCCGGCCAGGGACGAACGGGCATTCCTGCCCGTCCTGCGCCTGATCGAGGAGCAGGCCCCCGGGGCGCAGCTGCTCCGGCCGGGGCTCGCCCTGCTCCGCGCCCGCGGTGTCGCGCGCTTCCACGGCGGGGAGGGCGAGGCCGCGCGCGCCCTGCACACCCGACTCTCCGCGGAGGGGCACCCCGAGGTGCGGATCGGGGTCGCGGACGGGCCCTTCACGGCCGAGCTCGCGGCGCGCGGCGCGGATCCGGTGCTCGTGGTCGACGCCGGCGCCTCTGCCGCCTTCCTCGCCCCGCTGCCCGTGCAGGCCCTGCAGGATCCGGAGGTGACCGCGCTGCTGCTCCGACTCGGCGTGCGCACCCTGGGCGAGCTCACCGCCCTCGGGGCGGAACGGCTGCGAGCGCGCTTCGGCGAGCACGGCGCGCGCCTGCACGCCCTGGCCGCGGGCGCGGACTCCCGGCCCGTCGTGCCGCGCCCGCCGGATCCGGAGCTCGTGGCGGAGGTCGAGTTCGAATCGCCCCTCGGCCAGTCGGACCAGATCGCGTTCGCCGTCCGGCAGAGCGCGGATGCCGTGATCCTCGCCCTCGCGAAGGCCTCGCTGGTGTGCACCGAGGTGCGGATCGACCTCACGGACGACGACGAGCGGGTGACCTCGCGCACCTGGCTGCACCCCACCTGCTTCGAAGCCTCCGATCTGGTCGACCGGGTGCGCTGGCAGCTGGAGTCGCTGGCCGCCGAGACCGCCGCCGCGGGCGACGACGACGAGGCGCACCGATTCAGGGGCATCGTCCGGGTGCGGATCGACCCCATCGCTGTCGACGACGCCGCGCACCATCAGCCGGGCCTGTTCGGATCCGGCACCGACGAGCGGCTGCACCACGCCGTCTCCCGTGTGCAGACGCTGCTCGGCCACGAGGGCGTGGTCACCGCCGTCGTGGCCGGCGGGCGCCTCGTCTCCGACCGGCAGCAGCTCACGCCCTGGGGCGAGCGCGTCGTGCCGGCCCGGCCCGCGGAGCAGCCCTGGCCGGGGCAGCTGCCGGATCCGCTGCCGGCCGAGATCTTCGCTCCGCTGCGACCGATCGCGGTGACCGCGGCCGACGGCAGCACGGTCGAGATCGACGATCGCGGGCTGCTCTCCGCCGAACCGGCGGCCGTCGACGCGTGCGCGGTGCTCTCCTGGGCGGGTCCCTGGCCGGTGCGGGACCGACGAGGGGATCAGGCGGGCTCGTTCCGCGGCGAGCGCCTGCAGCTCGTGGACGAGCAGGAGCGGGCCTGGCTGGTGCTGCACATCTCCGGCGCCGACAGGGCCGGAGGCGACGCAACCGGCGCCGGCCCGTGGTGGGCCGAGGGGAGGTACCACTGATGGGCTTCCACAACCCGGACATGTCGTGGGCCGCGCTCGAGCGCACCCTCAGCGGCAGAGACGGTGCCGGTCCGCTGCATCAGCAGATCGCGGTGGACGCCCCCTCCCGCATGCACAAGCGCCCGCCCATCCGGATGGACGGGATCGAGCGCCCGAAGAACGCGGTCCCCTACGCCGAGCTGCACGCGCACTCCTCGTACTCCTTCCTCGACGGCGCCTCCTCTCCCGAGGACCTCATCGCCGAGGCGCAGCGGCTCGGGCTCACCGCCCTCGCGATCACCGACCACGACGGCTTCTACGGCGCCGCGAGCTTCGCCGAGGCCGCGGAGTCCCTGGCGAACGCGGAGAAGAACGCGAAGGCGGAAGGGCGGGAGGACGCCGGCCCGCCGCTGCAGACCGTGTTCGGAGCGGAGCTGTCCCTCCCCGGCCCCGAGGCGCACGGTCGCGGAGCACGAGGACGCGCCGGGCTCCTGCCGCCCCCGGAGCGCAGGGGCCTGCCGGATCCGCTCGGCGAGCACCTGCTCGTCCTGGCCCGCGGCGAGGAGGGCTACCACCGCCTCTCCGCCGCGATCACCGAAGCGCAGCTGCGCGGGGGCGAGAAGGGGCGGCCGCTCTACGAGATCGAGTCGCTGGCGAATCGCGCCGAGGGGCACTGGACGATCCTCACCGGCTGCCGCAAGGGCGGCGTCCGCAGCGCCCTCGAACGGGAGGGGCCGGAGGGCGCCGAGCGGGCGCTCCTCACCCTCGTCGACCTGTTCGGCACGGACCGGGTCGCCGTCGAGCTCATCGACCACGGCGATCCGCTCGACAGCCGGCGCAACGACGCCCTCGCCGACCTCGCGCTCCGGCACGGCCTGCCCCTGGTCGCGACGAACAACGTGCACTACGCCGCCCCGGGGCGGGCAGAGCTCGCCGAGGCGATCGCCGCCGTGCGCGCCACCCGCAGCATGCGGGAGCTCGAGGGCTGGCTGCCCGCGCACGGCACGGCGCATCTGCGCTCCGGCGCAGAGATGACGGCGCGCTTCGCCCGCTACCCGGGGACGATCGCAGCGGGCCTCGAGATCGCCGAGGCCTGCGCCTTCCCGCTGCGCCGTGCCAAGCCGGCCCTGCCCACGATGAGCGTCCCCCCGGGCGAGACCCCGATGAGCCACCTGCGGGCGCTGGTCTGGGCGGCGGTGCCGGAGAGGTATCCGGAGCACTCCCCCAAGGCGCTCACCGCCGAGGGGAGGAGCCGCATCGAGCGGGAGCTGAACGTGATCGAGGAGAAGGACTTCCCGGGCTACTTCCTCATCGTGCACGGGATCGTGGACGAGGCGAAGAACCGCGGGATCCTGTGCCAGGGGCGCGGATCCGCCGCCGCGAGCGTGGTCTGCTACCTGCTCGGCATCACCGCGGTGGATCCGATCCTCTACGGACTGCCTTTCGAGCGCTTCCTCGCCACGACCCGCACCGAGGAGCCGGACATCGACGTCGACTTCGACTCGGGGCGCCGCGAGGAGATCATCCAGTGGGTCTACGACGAGTACGGGCGGGAGAACGCCGCGCAGGTCGCGAACGTCATCCAGTACCGTCCGAAGAACGCGGTGCGCGACATGGCCCGTGCGCTCGGGCATTCTCCGGGCCAGCAGGATGCCTGGTCGCGTCAGGTGGAGCGCTGGGGGCTGGATCTGAGCCCCGTCCCCGACCACGACATCCCGGACCAGGTGGTCGCCTACGCCGATGAGCTGCTGCGCGCGCCCCGCCACCTGGGCATCCACTCCGGCGGCATGGTGCTCACCCGGCGTCCGGTCGGCGAGGTCGTCCCCGTCGAGCATGCCCGCATGGAGAAGCGCACCGTCATCCAGTGGGACAAGGACGCCGCGGCCTGGATGGGGCTGGTGAAGTTCGACCTGCTCGGGCTCGGGATGCTCTCCGCCCTGCGGCACTGCTTCGACCTGGTCCGCGAGGCCACCGGCGAGGAGTGGACGCTGGACTCGCTGCCCAAGGAGGAGCCCGCGGTCTACGACATGCTCTGCCGCGCCGACACGATCGGGGTGTTCCAGGTCGAGTCCCGCGCACAGATGGGGCTGCTCCCTCGCCTCCAGCCGAGGGAGTTCTACGAGCTCGCGATCCAGATCGCCCTCATCCGCCCCGGCCCCATCCAGGGCGGGGCGGTGCACCCCTTCGTGCGGCGCAAGCTCGGCCAGGAGAAGGTCACCTACGCGCATCCGAAGCTGGAGCCGGTGCTGCATCGCACGCTGGGCATCCCGGTCTTCCAGGAGCAGCTCATCCAGATGGCGACCACGCTCGGCGACTGCACCGCCGACGAGGCCGACACGCTGCGCCGCGCGATGGGGTCCAAGCGAGGACTGGAGAAGATCGACAGCATCCGGGAGAGCCTGTACTCGGGCATGCACCGGCACGGGCTCGACGACGCGACCGCCGATCGCATCTACGCCCAGATCCAGGCCTTCTCCGACTTCGGCTTCGCGGAGTCCCACTCGCTCTCGTTCGCCCTGCTCGTGTACGCGAGCTCCTGGCTCAAGCTGCACTACCCCGCCGCGTTCCTCGCCGGCCTGCTGCGCTCCCAGCCCATGGGGTTCTACTCCGCCGCGACGCTCACCGGAGACGCCCGCCGGCACGGGGTCGAGGTGCGCCGGCCCGACATCCGCCTGTCCGGGGCGACGGAGACCCTGGAGGCGGTGGATCCGGCGGCCACGGGGCGCACCGGACGGGAGTCGTGCATGCATCAGCTCCCGGCCCGCCCTCCCGGCACGGACCCGGATCCGTTCGACCCGAAGGCCCCGGACGAGACCGCCGCGCACCGCAGGGACGGCCGCTACGCCGTCCGTCTCGGACTCGCCGGCGTCACCGGGATCGGCGAGAAGACGGCCGAGCGGATCGTGGCCGAACGCGATGCCCGCGGCCCGTACCGGGATCTGAACGATCTCGTGCGCCGCACCGATCTGACGGCGACCCAGGTGGAGGCCCTCGCCACCGCCGGGGCCTTCGACTCCCTCGGGCTGCAGCGCCGGGAGGCGATCTGGCTGGCCGGATCCGCGGCGGAGGACCGCGCCCGCTATCTTCCGGACACGGTGGTCGCGGTGCAGCCGCCGCTGTTCGGCGACCAGACCAGCTACGAGATCCTCACCGCAGACCTCTGGGCGACCGGGGTGTCCACCGACGACCACCCGCTCGCGCATTTCCGCCCCGGGCTGGATGCACGCGGGGTGCTGACCTCCTCCGCGCTGCGCACCCACGAGAACGGACGGCGAGTCGAGACCGCGGGCCTGGTGACCCACCGGCAGCGCCCGTCCACGGCGGGAGGGGTGACCTTCCTCAACCTCGAGGACGAGCACGGCCTCGTCAACGTCATCTGCACGCAGGGGGTGTGGCTGCGCTACCGCCGGATCGCCCGTGAGTCACCCGCGCTGATCGTGCGCGGCATCCTCGAACGCTCCCCCGAGGGTGTGACCAACCTGCTGGCCGACGCGTTCGAACCGCTGCAGGTGGGCGTGGCGCATCACTCCAGGGACTTCCAGTGAGCGCATCGAGGCGCTCACCAGAACCGCGGCTGCTCCTCCTGCGGAGGACGATCCGTGCCGCCCCAGATCGCGGCCTGGGCCTTGGCCGCGGCCGCCGCCTCTTCAGCGCCCTCGAGCGCGATCGCGGATCCGCGGAGGTCGACGGCCCCGCCGGGGACCGCGTCGAGCACGAGCTCCGTGACCACGCCCTCCTCGGTCGCCAGCACGCTGCACGCCTCCACCCGGCCGCGCCAGGGCAGCGCTCCGAGCTCGGGCAGGACGGATCCCGGCACGCGGTAGACGACGCCCGTGGTGAGATCGCGGATGCGCACGGCGCGGGACTCCTCGTCCACGGCGACGATGCGCCCGACGCCCAGCGGAGCGGAGAGCGGGAGGATCAGGGTCACGGACATGGGTCCACCTTCGTTCAGAACGGTCCTGCGGGCAAGCCGTCCGGCCCGGACCGGGCTCAGCCCCGCGGCACCTCGACCGCGGCCGCCGAGGAGACCAGGGCGTCGTAGTGGCGGTCGACGTAGAGCAGGGGCGCACCGGGCGCGCCCTCGATCACGTCGAGCACATCGAGCAGGACGAGCGCCGAGGGGCCGACCGGATGCGTCTCCCGGATGGTGCCGCGCACCGCGACGCGGGCCGTCGGGAGGAACGGCTCCCCCGTCGGAAGCATCTGGAATCCCTGCTCGGCGGTGAAGCGCGGCTGGCCGGAGCGCGCGAACGCGTCGGCGATGGGCTCCTGCCCCGCGACGAGGAAGTGCACGAGCACGCTGGGAGCCGCGAGGATTCCGCCCGCGCTGCCGGTCGCGCGCGTGACGGAGAAGACGAGCACGGCGGGGTCGGCGCTCACCGAGGCGACGCTCGAGAGCGTGAGCCCCACAGGACCGTCCGGGGCGATCCCCGTCACCAGTGCGACGCCGGCGGGGTGATGCCGGAACGCCCCCTTGAACTTCTCGGTGACGTCGTTCTCCAGACCCGGGGTGCTCATCGTGCTTCTCTCTGTCGTTGCCCTGGGCGCAGCATTCGCGCCCACCCTCAACGGTATGCCCGTTCTCGAGGTGTCGGCTCCGATCCGATGTCAGACCCCCGTGTTGAGATGGCCCCATGACGACGGGGACGAAGATCGACCTGACCAAGAGCCTGGACGGCTATCGCGCGCGCACCGGAGAGTTCCGCCTCGTCGATCTGCCTGCGAACCGCTATCTCGCGATCGATGGACATGGCGATCCGAACACGGCTCCCGCCTACTCCGCGGCCCTCGAGACCCTGTACCCCGTCGCCTACGCGTTGAAGTTCGCCAGCAAGCGCGAGCTCGACCGGGACTACGTGGTCCCGCCGCTGGAGGGGCTGTGGTGGGCGGAGGACATGGACGCGTTCACGACCGCGCGCGACAAGTCGCGCTGGGACTGGACGATGCTGATCCTCGTCCCGGAGTGGCTCGACGACGCGTTCGTGGACGCCGTGGTCGCGACCGTCCGCGCGAAGAAGGCCCCGCCGAGGATCGACGACCTGCGGGTGCTGCCCCTCTCGGAAGGCCTCTGCATGCAGACGCTGCACGTGGGATCCTTCGACGACGAGGCGCCGCTGCTCGCACGCCTGCACGATGAGGTGATCCCGGAGCAGGGCCTGCGTCTGGCGGGCCTGCACCACGAGATCTATCTGAGCGACGCCCGCCGGGTGGCTCCCGAGAAGCGTCGCACGATCCTGCGCCAGCCGGTCGCGCCCGCCTGATCACAACCCCAGGATCTCCACCGCCATCTCGCGCATCTCGACCTTGCGCACCTTGCCGGTCACGGTCATCGGGAAGGCATCGACGAGGTGCACGTACCGCGGGATCTTGAAGTGCGCGAGCCGGCCCGTGGCGAACTCCCGCACGGCCTCCGCCGTGAGCGGCTCCGCGTCGGGCCGCATCACGATCCAGGCCATGACCTCCTCGCCGTACTTGGCGTCGGGGACGCCGATCACCTGCACGTCGCCGACGTCCGGATGGCGGTAGAGGAACTCCTCGATCTCGCGCGGATAGATGTTCTCGCCGCCGCGCAGGATCATGTCCTTGATCCTGCCGACGATGTTGAGCCGCCCCTCCTGATCCATGGTCGCGATGTCGCCGGTGTGCATCCAGCGTCCGGCGTCGATCGCCTCGGCCGTCTTGTCCGGTTCGTTCCAGTAGCCCAGCATGACCGAGTACCCGCGCGTGCAGAACTCCCCCGGCGTCCCGCGCGGGACGACGAGGCCGTCCTCGTCCACGATCTTCACCTCGAGGAACGGCATGACGGTGCCGATGGTCTGCGTGCGCGCCGCGAGATCGTCCTCCCGCGAGGTCATCGTGGACACCGGGGACGTCTCGGTCATGCCGTAGCAGATGGCCACCTCAGGCATGTGCATCTCGGCGACCACCCGTTCCATCACCTCGACGGGGCATGGGGATCCGGCCATGATCCCGGTGCGCAGCGACGTCAGATCGAACTCGGCGAAGCGCGGGTGCGCGAGCTCTGCGATGAACATCGTCGGCACGCCGTACAGCGACGTGCAGCGCTCGGCGTGCACGGCCTCGAGCGTCTTCTCGGGGTCGAACACCGGTGCGGGCAGCACGACGCAGGCTCCGTGCGAGTGCGCGCCGAGCACCCCCATGACCATGCCGAAGCAGTGGTACAGCGGCACGGGCACGCAGACGCGGTCCTCCTCGGTGTAGTGCACGCCCTCCCCCACGAAGAAGCCGTTGTTGAGGATGTTGTGGTGCGAGAGCGTGGCGCCCTTGGGGAACCCGGTCGTACCCGACGTGTACTGGATGTTGATCGGCTGGTCGAAGGTCAGGGACGCCGCGCTCTCGGCGAGCGCGGCCGGATCCGCCGCCGCGCCGGCCTCGAGCGTCTCGTCCCAGGCGGGCGTCCCGAGGAACAGCACCTCGTCGAACCCCACCTCCGCGAGCATCGCCGCGTAGTCCGTCCTCCGGAACGAGGTCGCACTCACCATGAGCCGCAGCCCCGACTGCCCGATCACGTATTCGACCTCGCTCGTCCGATAGGCCGGATTGATGTTGACCAGGATCGCGCCGAGGCGCGCGGTCGCGTACTGCGTGAGCACCCACTCGGCGCAGTTCGGCGACCAGATGCCGACGCGGTCGCCCTTCTCGATGCCGCGGGCACGCAGGCCGAGCGCCAGCCGGTCGATCTCGCCGCGCAGCTGGGCGAACGTCCAGCGCCGCCCGGTGGCCGATTCCACGAGCGCCTCCCGATCGGGATGCAGGTCGGCGATCCGGTCGAGCATCTCCCCGATGGTCTGCCCGAGCAGAGGGGTGGATCCGATTCCGGACGAGTACGAGATCTGTGCTTCGTTGCGCATGAGCACAGGTTGCGACTCCCCCTCGCCGCCCGGCACCCCCGAACGGGGGTGGACCCGTCGGTGCCGTGGTGGCACAGTGTGATCGATGCAAGGAGTCGCTGTGGAGCCTTCGCTGAAGACGGCCGTCGCCGCGGTGCGGCGCGATACCGGCCTGCCCGTGGCCTTCGCCGGCGCGGTCGATCCGCGCGGAGGCCTGTACCCGATCACCGCGACGGCCGGATGCCTGACGTCCGTGCTGGACGGCCTGGTGATCCGCTCCGGCAACGGGCTCGGCGGACGCGTGCTCGCCGGGGCGCGGATCCAGACCGTGACGGACTACCTGCACGACGACGGCATCAGCCATCAGTACGACGGGCCCGTGTCGCAGGAGCGGCTGCGCTCGATCGTCGGAGCGCCGGTCGTCGTCGACGGCTCGGTGCGCGCCGTGCTCTACGGCGCCCTGCGCACCTCGGCGCAGCTGGGCGTCCGCACGCTCGACGCGATGCAGCTGTCCGCCCGGCGGCTGGCGTTCGAGATCGCGGTGTCCGAGGCGACGGCCCGGCGGTTGCAGGCTATGGAGACGGCGGCGCTCATGCGCGACGCGCGCACGGCTCCGACCCGTCCGGAATGGGAGGAGGTGCGGATCGCCCACGCCGAGCTGCGGACACTCGCGGGCAGCGTCGGTGACGAGGAGCTGCGCCGCCGCCTCGACGACATCGCCGCCCGGCTCACCGCGAATGCGCCGGCACTCGAGCGGCCGGCGCTGACAGCCCGTGAGATCGACGTGCTCGCGCTCGTCGCGATCGGCTGCACGAACGCAGAGATCGGCGCGCGCCTCGACCTCGGGACCGAGACCGTGAAGAGCTACCTGCGTGCCGCGATGCGCAAGCTGGGCGCCCACCGGCGGACCGAGGCCGTGACGCTCGCCCGCACCGCCGGCGTCCTGCCCTGACCCGATCCGGTCCGGTCGCCTCAGGGACGCAGGGGTCGCACGGTGAGGATCTGCTGCACCGTCCCCACCGGTCCGCGTTCGTCGTGCAGCACCGTGTCCGTGAGACCGAGCCCGGTCGGGCCGATCGAGACCGTGGTGTCGAAGCCGATCCATTCGCCCGTGGGAACCGCGAACAGGTGACAGGTGAGATCGACGTTCGGGAACGCGACTTCGGTCGGAGCCAGGCGCAGCGTCAGCCCGTTGGCGAAGTCGACCATGCCGAGCAGCCGCGCGATCGGCCCGATCCGCTCCCCCTCCAGCAGCGGGACGCGCGGCCGCAGCCAGCCCCACGCGTGCCCCGGCTGCCGCCGCCCGCGATGGAAGTCCACGCTGCGCACGGCGCCGCCGGGCCAGTGATCGCCCATCGCCCAGGGATCGAGCTCATCGCGGCCCGGCATCGCCGGGAGCGCGCTCCCGGCGAGCGCCCGGGTGTCCGCGGTCTGCATGAACCAGGCCCTGGCGATCACCGCTGCCCGGCCGGCCTGGCTCAGCACGGCTTCGACGAGCTCGATCGTGCGCCCCGGGCGCAGGACGCGGATCTCGAGGTCGACGCGCTCGAGCGGGATCGTGCCGAGGATGTCGTACGAGATCCGCCCGAGCTGCAGATCGCCGCCGCGTCGCTCGGCGTGCTCCCGCTCGAACGCATGCGCGATGAGCCCGAGCGCGGGTGCGATGTGCTGCTCCTCGGTGCTCCACGCGCCCTCCACGGCCGAGGTCGGGCGGAAGGCGGACGCGTCGATGCGCTCGAAATAGGCGGGCATCTTCGGATCCTACGTCGCACGTGACCGTCGTGGAGAACGCGTCGGCGTACCGCGCTCGGAGTACGCGCATTTCATCCCGTGAGACGATGCGGCGACCCGGGGCACCGGGGATCCTGAAGACGGCGGATCCGCCACCGAGTCCTGGAGCGCGAATGACGAACCCTGCCCTGACGTCCCCCGCACCACCGGCGCCGGTGATCTCCGTGCGCGATGTGCACAAGGCCTATGGTCGCGGAAGCGGTCGCTTCGACGCCCTGAAGGGGGTCAGCCTCGACATCGCGGCCGGTGAGAGCATCGCGATCATCGGCAAGAGCGGGTCCGGCAAATCCACCCTCATGCACCTGATGGCGCTGATGGACGAGCCGAGTTCCGGGGCCGTCGCGCTGAGCGGCCAGGATACGGCGACCTTGAAAGGGGCGGCGCTGAATCGGATCCGCAACAAGACCTTCGGGTTCGTCTTCCAGCAATTCTTCCTGACTCCGAATCGGAGCGTTCTCGAGAACGTCGTGCTGCCGCTGAAGATCGCCGGCGTCGGTGCAGGCGAGCGGAAGCGGCGCGGCATGGCCGCCCTCGCACAACTCGATCTCGCGGAAAAGGCCAGGAACAAGGCGGTGAACCTCTCTGGCGGACAGAAGCAGCGCACCGTCATCGCCCGTGCGCTGGTCAACGACCCGCGCATCATCTTCGCCGATGAGCCGACCGGCAATCTCGATTCGGTGACCGGAGGTGTCGTCGAGGACATCCTGTTCACCCTGAACCGCGACCAGGGCATCACGCTCGTGATCGTCACCCACGACGAGGAACTCGCCGCGAGGTGCGACCGGCGTGTGCACATCAAGGACGGGCTGATCGAGGAGATGGAGGCATGAAGACTCTCGATCTCCTCGGCACCGCCATCTCGAGCACCTTCCGCTCGAAAACACGCACCACGCTCACCATCCTCGCGATCTTCGTGGGCGCCTTCACTCTGACGATCACCAACGGGCTCGGCACGGGGATCAACCGATACATCGACGACACCGTCTCCGGCTTCGGGGCGAGCGATGTGCTGACCGTCACGAAGAAGGCCGACGCCGGCACCGCGCCCGGCAGCACGGCACCGCGGGAGTACGACCCGAACACGGCGACCGCCGGAGGCGGGAGGGGCGGTGCCACCACGGTGGCGGTCCTGACGCAGAGCGACCTGGACGCACTCGCGAAGGTGAGCGGAGTGACCGCGGTGAAGCCTGTCCGCGCCGTCTCCGTCGACTACGTGCAGTTCGGCGACGGCAAGAGATACATGATCAGCACCGGTGGTCTCGTCGCCGGGCAGACCGTGAAGCTTGTGGCAGGCGTCGCGCCGAGCGATGCGACCGGCGATCTGCAGCTCGCGCTGCCCACGGACTTCGTCACCCCGCTCGGTTTCTCCAGCGCCGCGGACGCCGTCGGCAAGACCGTGACCCTCGCGGTGACCGATGCGACGCGCACGCAGCACACGATCGAGGCGACGGTCTCCGGCGTCTCCGAATCGACGTTCAGCCTGACCGGGGGCGCCGCGAGCATGCTGTCGAACGACGCGCTGACCGGCGCCCTCTACGAGGCCCAGCAGACGGGAGTGCAGGCCGCTCAGCAGAACAGATACACGCAGGCGCGTGCGTGGTTCGACGCCTCCGCCTCCCCTGCCCAGGTGAAGTCCCTGCAGGACCGTCTCGCTTCGGCAGGGTACAGCTCCACGACGGTCGCGCAGCAGCTCGGCACGTTCAAGGCGGTGATCGACGGGATCGTCCTCGTGCTCAATGCCTTCGCAATCATCGCGCTGCTCGCCGCGAGCTTCGGCATCATCAACACCCTCTACATGTCGGTGCAGGAACGGACCCGTGAGATCGGCCTGATGAAGGCGATGGGCATGGGGTCGGGACGTGTGTTCGGGTTGTTCAGTCTGGAGGCGACGTTCATCGGCTTCCTCGGCAGCGCCCTGGGCGTGCTCGGCGGCATGCTGGTCGGCAGCGTCGTGAGCCGGATACTGGGGCGCACGCTCTTGTCGGATCTGTCGGGTCTGCAGCTCGTGGCGTTCGACGCGAGATCGATCGCGTCGGTGATCCTGCTGGTCATGGTCGTCGCGTTCCTCGCGGGCACCCTTCCCGCGGCCAGGGCCGCTCGTCAGGATCCCGTCGAGTCGCTCCGCTACGAGTAGGTCGGCGCATCGGCGGGCGTGGGAACGCCTCGCCGGGCGCGGTACGTTGAACTCGTCGAACAGAACGCGCTCGAGAGGAACAGCATGCGCCCGTACCTGGACAAGGCGATCCCCGAGGCCTGGAAGGCCGCCTCGGCGTACTCCGAAGCGGTCGCGACGGCGACCGCGGCACGCGGCCTGACCTCTGCCGAGGCCGAGTTCATCAAGGTGCGCGCCTCCCAGCTCAACGCCTGCGCCTTCTGCCTCGACCTGCACATGCGCGAGGCCCGCGCCGCGGGCATCACGCAGCAGCAGCTCGATGTGCTCCCGGCCTGGCGCGAGTCCTCGCTTTACTCGGAGCGCGAGAAGGCGATGCTGGCCATCGCCGAGGCGGCGACGCGGATGCCGGTCGGCGAGGAGGCGAAGGCGGATCTCGCCGCGTCACGCGGGCTGCTGGGCGACGAGGTCTTCGCCGCGGCGGAATGGGTCGCACTGACGATCAACATGTTCAACCGGATCTCGATCCTCAGCGAGCACCCGGTGCGCCCGCGCGATGCCGGGGGCGACCTGATCCGCTGATCGACCACATCCGAAGATCGATGTCAGGAGGTGACGGATGATCCAGGGAACCGACACGAGGCGACCGCCCTCGGGACCGGGATGCGCCGAGTGCGAACGCGACGGTGGCTGGTGGTTCCATCTGCGCCGCTGCGCGGAGTGCGGACATGTCGGATGCTGCGACGATTCGCTCGGACAGCACGCCACGGCGCACTACACGGAGACGGGCCACCGGTTCATCCAGAGCTACGAGCCGGGTGAGGACTGGTTCTGGGACTACCGCTCGGCGCAGATGGTCGACGGTCCGGAGCTCGCCCCGCCGCGGAGCCATCCCGAGGACCAGACCGTGCCGGGCCCGGCCGAGCGCGTGCCGGCGGATTGGCAGGACCGGATCCTTCGTGCCAGGGCGGATCGCGAGGACCGCACCAGCTGAGCGCGAGCACCCGAAGGGTCAGGACGGCGCGCGTCCGCCCCGCCGCCGGGAGCCCGCGCCGATCGCCACCGCGAGGACGGCGAGGATGACGGCGGCGGCAAGCAGCGCGCCTCCGCCCAGCCACCGGTGCGCCGCGGCGCCGGCCACCGCACCCGCGGCGAGCGAGGCCCAGAGCAGGAGCGGGCGCCGCCACGCCGTGGAGGATCGCCCCGTGACCAGGTCGGCGAGTGCGAGACCGAGGCTGACCAGCGTGCCCGTGGCGTAGGTGATGGCGATCCGCGCCCTCCCGTCGGCCAGGTACAGGGTGTTGAGCGCACCCATCGCGCCGGCGAGCAGGGCGAAACGCCACTCCGCGTGCGGCAGCGCGAGACCCACGGCCGCGCTCAGAGCGACCGCGACGGCGCTCCCGGCGACCACGGCGCTGCGTCGCCGGGCATGCACGCCGACGACGACACCGCCCGCGGCCACTCCGACCACGAAGGCCGCGACGAGAGCGAGCGGAAGCAGCGCCCGCGCCGGACCGTCTGCCCAGACCTCGACACCCGCCTGCGTGGAGTTCCCGCTCATGAACGAGACGAAGAACCCTCCGGTCTCGATGAAGCCGACGGCGTCGACGTAGCCCGCCACGGCGCTGAGCGCGAAGGACAGCGTCAGCCCGCGCCGGGAGACCTCTCTCACGCGTCGACTCGGCTCTCTCGCACGGCTCCATCCTGCGGCCCCGCGGCGCTCTGCGGCAAACCGGGGAACGACCCAGGCCCGCCGGAGCGATCCGACGGGCCCGACGCGCGCAGCGGTGTTACGGCGCGACCGTCTCGTTCCGACGCGGCAGCACCCAGCCGGCGCGCGGGAAGTGGCAGGTGTAGCCGTCCGGGTAGCGCACCAGGTAGTCCTGGTGCTCGGGCTCGGCCTCCCAGAACGGGCCCTCCGGCTCGATCGTGGTGACCGCCTTGGCCGGCCACAGACCCGAGGCGTCGACATCGGCGATCGTGTCACGCGCGACCTGCTCCTGCTCGGGGCTGAGCGGGAAGATCGCCGAGCGGTAGCTCGTGCCGATGTCGTTGCCCTGGCGGTTCAGAGTCGACGGGTCGTGGATCTGGAAGAAGAACGCGAGGATGTCGCGATAGGTGGTCTTCGACGGGTCGAAGACGATCTCGACGGCCTCCGCGTGCCCCGGGTGGTTCCGGTAGGTGGCGTGGTCGTTGCTGCCGCCGGTGTAGCCGACGCGCGTGCCGAGCACGCCGGGCTGGCGGCGGATGAGGTCCTCCATGCCCCAGAAGCAGCCGCCGGCGAGGACGGCGGTCTCGGCGCCGGGAACCTGGGTGATGGATCCGGTGTCGGCGGGTCCGCTGGTCATGATGCGTTCTCCTCTGTGGTCTGCGGGGTGGTGGTCTCGAACAGTCCACGGTACGCGCCGTAGCCCTGCTCCTCGAGCGCGGCGGCGGGGATGAAGCGCAGCGCGGCCGAGTTCATGCAGTATCTCAGTCCGCCTGCGTCCCGCGGGCCGTCGTCGAACACGTGGCCGAGGTGGCTTCCGGCGCCGGCCGAGATCGCCTCGGTGCGGACCATGCCGAACGTGCGATCCGTCGTCGTGGTGACCGCGTCCGGGTCGATCGGCCGGGTGAAGCTCGGCCAGCCCGTTCCACTGTCGAACTTGTCCGTGGACGAGAACAGCGGCTGTCCCGAGACCACGTCGACGTAGATGCCCGGATCGTGGTTGTCCCAGTACGCGTTGCGGAACGGCGGCTCCGTGCCGCCCTCCTGCGTCACCGTGTACTGGTGCGCGGTGAGCGCGTCGAGCGCCTCAGGGGTCCTGCGGTAGTCGGTGGGGTTCATCGTGATGCTCCTCTGCTGCCGCCGCTGGCTGCGGCGTCCTCAGAGAGAACGAGGGAGGAGCCGGATTTGGTCCCGTGAAGCTGTGTCCCGACTGTGAGTTTCGCGGACCGCTCAGCGCACGCCGGGCCGCGTCAGCCGCCGGACGACGGCGAGCAGTGCCGCGACGACGACGCACAGCACCGCGAGCGCCACGAACGACACCGTGAACGACGTCCCCGCGGCGAGGGCGCCGATCGCGAGCGCGCCGATCCCGGTCCCCGCGTCGAAGGCGACGTTCCATGCGGTGCTGGCGACGCCCTTCGCGTGCTCCCCCGCGACGTCGAACGCGCGCACCAGGGTCACGTTCTGCATGGTGCCGAACGCGGCGCCCACGAGGATCGCGCCGCCGATGAGCAGCGCAGGGCTCGCGGATCCGATCACGCCGGAGATGCCGGTCGCGATGGCGCCGAGGCCGAGCGCCGCGATCACAAGGCCCGGCAGCACGAACCGCTCCGCACCGATCCGATCGGCGGGTCCGCCGACCGCCCAGCGCGCGAACGCGGCAGCCGCCGTGTACAGGAACAGGGCGACGACCGTGAGCACCGCATCGGGAACGAACTGCGGCGTGAAGGTCGTGATGGCGCCGCCCGCGCACGTGACGGCGGTGAGCGCGAGGATCGGCGGCCAGAGCCGCACGAGGGCGCGACGCGCCTCGCGCGGGCTCTCGTGCGGAACAGCCGCTGCGGCTGCTCCGTTCGCGATCGAGACGGCTGCGGTGGCGCGTGCGTGCTTCGCGATCGAGGCGCCCGCGGCGAGCGCGAAGGGGATCCCTGCGAGCGGCAGCGCCGCGACGGTCAGGGCGACCGGGAATCCTGCCTGATCGGCGATCCACGGCGAGATCGGGGTGAGCACGAGCTGGGCGCCGGCGACCGCGAGCCCGTAGGCACCGATCGCCCTCCCCCGCCGCTCGGGCGGGAACAGCGCGCCGACCGCGGAGGATCCGCTCACGGTCACGATGCCGAAGCCGATGCCGCGCACGGCGGCCAGGGCCAGGACCTGCCCCGGCGCGGTGGCGAGGATCTCGCCGAGCGCGGGCAGGCCGAGCAGCAGGCATGCGAGCGCGAGGCTGACCCTCCAGCCCATCCACGTGCGCATGCGCTCCACCACGAGCTGGGTGAGGATCGTCGCCGCCATCAGCACGGCATTGACCAGGCCCGCGAGGAACTCGTCCCCGCCGAGCGCGACCATGTGCATCGGCGCCACCGGCAGCATCACGGCGAACCCCGCGAACGCGAAGGTCGTCATCGCCAGCAGGGCGGGCATACCGGGCTCGCGCCACGGCGGACCCGCGGGCTTCGCGATCCGCACGGCGTCTCCCTGATCCTGAGCGCTCGTCACCGCGCCACCCTATCGAGTCCCTCCCGGTGCGGAGCGCTCCGGGTCGCCGAGCGGCATCGACGGCACGATCCCCGAGTGCCAGAATGCGGCGTACGGGGGCCGGCCGAGGGGACGTCGTCATGGGCAGCAATCCGATCGGCCCGCGGATCCGCCTCTGTCGGTGCGGCGCCTCGGCTCTGGTCGTGCTCGCGTCGCTGCTGACGGCGTGCTCCGGCGGCGATGCACCGCCGAGTCCCGCCACGACGACCGCCGCCCCGACGCGCTCCGCCCCGATCGCGGGCCTCTTCGATGTCGGCGGCGGACGGAGGATCGCCCTCGAGTACCGCGGGAACGGGCCGGCGACGGTCATCCTGATCGGCGGGCTGCGGGCCGCCGCGGACTACTGGAACCGCACCGACACGAAGCCGACCACGGTGATGCAGGGCGTCAGCGAGAGAACGCGAGTCTGCGCCTACGACCGCCCCGGTACGGTGCGGGAGGGGAACGCGTTCAGCCGATCGGATCCGATCCCCCAGCCCTCCAGCGAGCGCTCGGCGGTCGCCGATCTCCACGCCCTCCTCGGCGCCGCCGATGTGCACGGACCGTTCGTGCTGGTCGGCCACTCCTACGGCGGCTGCATCGCGCGACTGTACGCATCGACCTATCCCGACCAGGTGAACGGGATGGTGCTCGTCGACGCGCTCTCCGAGGCCGTCGCCGACGCGATGTCCCCCGAGCAGTACGCGCAGCTGCAGACGTCCCAGCAGGTCCCGGCCGAGGACATCGCCGCCTATCCCGGGATCGAGCGGCTGGATGCGGACGCCGTGAACGCGCAGCTGCGCGCGGCGCCGCCGATCCACCCCATGCCTCTCACCGTGCTGTCCGCGGACCGCCTCATCGCGCCACAGTGGCAGGCGATGATCGACTCCGGCCAGCTGCCGCCCGGCACGCCGAGCGACCTCGGCGCGGCGGTCGACCGGGCGCAGAAGGTGTCGCAGGACTATCAGGCCCACCTCGTCCCTGGTGCCGTGCACATCACCGAGACGCACAGCGGACACGACATCCCACTGGACAACCCCGCGATCGTGATCAGGGCGATCCTCGACGTGGTCGCCAAGGCGGGCTGAACGAGCGGCCTGGTGCTGACGGTCAGCCGGCCGCGATCCAGGGCCGGGTGAAGCCCAGCACGCGCTCTCCGTCGAGGTCAGCGAGCGAGACGCCCGCGAAGGCCGTCGCACCTTCCGAGCTCTGCCGGCGGAAGCGGTAGTCGTCCGCCATCACCGCCGCGGCGATCGCGGCGCCCGCGGATTCCGGCGTCTGCGCGTTCGCGAAGGCGCCGGCGGTCCGGCCCACATAGGCGGCGAGGAGAGACGCGTAGGGACCGCCTTCCTCGGGCCGCACCACGTTCGCGACGAAGGAGCTCGCGACGGCCGCGGGCTCGATCACCCCGACGCGGATGCCGAAGCGCTCGGCGACCACGGCGAGCGACTGCATGAACCCTTCCACGGCGAACTTCGCGCCGCAGTACGCGTCCGCGAAGGGCTGGCCGACGGTTCCGCCGACGCTCGTGACGGTCAGGATGCGCCCGTTGCCGCGCTCGCGCATGCCGGGGAGCACGAGCTTGGTCAGGTTGACCGGCGCCAGGTAGTTGATGTCCAGCTGGTCCTGGATCTGCTGCATGCTGAGCTGCTCCGCCGTCGCGACGCTGCCCTGGCCGGCATTGTTCACGAGGACGTGGATCCCGCCCAGCTCGATCTCGATCTCGGCGACGAGTCGTGCCGCGGCCTCGTGATCCACGACGTCGAGCGGGCGCACATCGATCTCGACGCCGGCGGCGGCCGCGGCCTCCCGCAGGGGCGCCGCCCGGCCCACGTCGCGCATCGTCGCGACGACATGCAGTCCGCGACGGGCGAGTTCGACAGCGGCATGCAGGCCCATGCCCGAGGAGGTTCCGGTGATCAGTGCGACGTCAGTCATGCGAGAACACTATGCCTCGCACTCATGAGACGGGGATCGAGATCCTCGCTCCGGTCGGAACTCGCGGGCGGGCGCGGACCCGGCTATGCGGATCCTGCGATGCCGCCCTGCTCCCGTATCGCCAGCGCGAGCCGGATCAGGGGCAGGTCTGCGCGCGGGATCACGACCGTGACCACGATCTCGGGTGAGAGCTGGGCGCCGATGCCGTACACGAAGGGATCCGTGTCGATCTCGACGGCGTCGACCTCGTGACCGTCGACTTCGAGCCGCGCTCTGGGGTTCACGGCGGATGGTCGCGCGTGCCAGGGCTCGTCCCCCGGCGGGCCGCTCGGCGGGCCGTCGGGGATGCCGAGCTCGGCCCGGAAGCGGTTCATCAGGATGTAGTTGACGTGCTGCACGAGCTGGTTCGGGAGCGATTGGTACTCCTGCGCATCGGCCGTCCAGGTGGTGCGGACCGCCTCCCAGAGCATGGGGTACCGCATGAGTTCGGCCTGCTCGATGAGCCACCGGGGACGAGGCCATGGCGGATCCCGATCGAGGGATTCGCGGGTGATCTCGTCGAGTTCGGCGAGGTTCGCAGGGTCGTCGTGGTCGTCCGGGTTGCGCCACAGCGTGTACGTGACCGAAACCGCGGTCTGCGTCGACCGCTCGAAGCCTCCGACGAACGCGAGGCCGATGCTGTCGAGGTCCTCGAGCGACGGCTGCGGCACCAGACCGTAGATCGCGAATGGGAGCGCGCGCACCATCTCCGCGCGTTCGATCCTCGGATCGGGAGCGTCGGGAGGCAGGACTCCGGAGATCCACATGCCCCGAGCCTGACCGAGAAGAGGGTCCGCGACAACCCCTTCGTCTATGCGAGCGGGCCCCTCGGTGCGTATGCACGGAGGAACACGTCGACGGCGCCCTCGACGTGCTCCTCGATCTCGGCACGGGTGAGGATCGCGTCGTCGCCGAGCAGCATCGCCCGGTTGATCGGCTCCCCCATGACGAGCCAGTTCAACTGCGTCGCGGCCGCCACCGGGTCCGCGATCTCCAGCGCGCCCGTCGCAGCGATGCCTGCGAGAAGCTCGGCGAGCACCTCGATCGCGTACGCCGGGCCGTTGCGGTACAGCGCCCCGGCCAGCTCAGGAGATCTCGTGAGTTCGCCGATCACCAGGCGGCGGAGGGCGAGCACACGGGGATCGAGCACCTGAGCCAGCTGCACGACCAGGCGCTCACGCAGCAGCTCCCGGGGGTCGGAGGTCTCCTCCATGTCGGGAGACGCGGCGAAGGCCGCCCCTCTGGCGCCGGTCGTGCTCGTCGTGACCAGTTCGAGGAACAGCGCCCTCTTGCTGCCGAAGTGCGTGTAGAGCGTCTGCTTCGCGACGCCGGACTCGTGGGCGATCGACTCCATCGTGACCGACTCGTATCCGGTCGCGAGGAACTGCTTCTCCGCGGCGTCCAGCGCGGCCTCGCGCTTGAGCTTCGAACTCGGTCGCATCCGCTCACCCCCTTGCCGAAATCATACCGAAGAGTCTATTCTCCAAACAAGACCGATGAGTCCAATAACTGGAGGAAACGCGATGCTGACCACCCTCGACACCCCCGTGGAGTTCGACGCGACACTGCGGATCGCCCCCGAGACCGGATCCTGGACGGTCTTCGACATCCCGGGATCCCGTGAGATCTTCGGCACCGGGAATCCGGTGAAGGTCACCGGAGCCATCGACGGGCACCCGATGGCCATCACGCTCATGCCGACCGGCAACGGCGCACACGAGGGCCCGGTCAAGGCGGAGCTGCGCAAGGCCATCGGCAAGGCCGCCGGCGATGCGGTGCGCATCCGGCTCGACGGGAGGGCGTCGTGAGCACGCTGACCACCGCCGCAGGAGACACCGTCACCTACGACCACTACGGCCCGGCGGACGCCCCCGGGGTTCTTTTCATCGCCGGCGCCGGCCCCACGCGCGCCGATGATCCGGTGACGACCGAGACCGCACGTCTGCTCGGCGAGAGCGGCGTGCAGGC
The DNA here is from genome assembly GCF_044749045.1 of Microbacterium sp. NPDC089698. NCBI lineage: Bacteria > Bacillati > Actinomycetota > Actinomycetes > Micrococcales > Microbacteriaceae > Microbacterium > Microbacterium sp. NPDC089698. The sequence continues at coordinate 36,014 of NZ_JBIVHE010000005.1, read as the reverse complement.
CGTGGTGCACGACAGGGTCGGGCGCGGCGACTCCCCCGCCGCCGGCCCCGTCTCGCTCGAGCGCGAGATCGCGGCGATCGCCGCACTCGCTGCGACGATGCCGGGACCCGTCGCGCTCGTCGGCCACTCGTCCGGATGCGCGATCGCGATGATCGCGGCGTCCGACATGCCGGACCTCGGCGGCCTCGTCCTGTGGGAGGCGCCCCTGGGCCAGTTCCCCGAGGGGGCGCCCGCGTGGTGGGCGGGAGTCGAGGCGCACATCGCCGCCGGCCGCCTGGAGGATGCGGTGGGCGCGTACATGGTCGGCATGCCTCCGGAGTGGCTCGACGAGCTTCGGCGGTCGCCCTCTTATCCCGGGCTGATCCACTCGTGGATTCCGGACGGCACCGCCCTCGCCCGCGTCGAGGAGGACGGAGTAGCCGCCCGACTGAGCGGGATCACCGTGCCCGTCCTCGCAGTGGTGGGCACCGACACCTTTCCCGGGATGGCCGAGGCCGCGGACGCGATCGCCGATGCCGCAGCCACCGGCGCCAGCGAAAGTCTCACCGGCGCCTGGCACAGCTGGGATCCGGCGGTGATGAGCGCACGGCTGGCTGCGCTCGTGCAGGACGGACGCTGACGCCGACACTCGCCGCGCCCGGGCGCGCCCGCGTTCGCGGTGGCCCCAGGAGTCGGCTAGGATTGTGGAGTTGCCCGCGCTTCGGTGCGGACAACGGGCTGTGGCGCAGCTTGGTAGCGCACTTGACTGGGGGTCAAGGGGTCGCAGGTTCAAATCCTGTCAGCCCGACCAGAACGCAAGAGGAGGGATGATCCGCGAGGATCATCCCTCCTCTTGCGTTTACCTGTATCCGACCACGCTCAGTCGCCTAGCTCCCGACGCTGACGCATCCGTCCCCCGGCGTCGAGTTCGATGATGGTGTCGATGCCGATCCGCTCCAGGAATGCGAAGTCGTGGCTGACGATCAGCAGTGCTCCGCGGTACGCGTCGAGGGCCTCCGCCAGCTGCTCGACGCTGGCGATGTCGAGGTTGTTGGTCGGCTCGTCCAGGATCAGCAGCTGGGCGGGCGGCTCGGCGAGGAGCAGCCGGGCGAGCGAGACACGGAACCGCTCACCGCCGGAGAGCGTACGCACAGGCCGATCGACGCTGTCGCCCCGCAGGAGCAGCCGCGCCAATTGGTTGCGGATGGTTCCGGACGGCGTGCCGGGAGCGACCGCCTGCACGTTGTCGATCGCGCTGGCGTCGTCGTCGAGTCCGTCCAGACGCTGCGGAAGGAATCCGACGAGCTCGGTCACGAGGCGGCCATGGGGCCGCCCGGTGACCGGCTCCGTCCGCCCCAGGAGCTGTTCGATCAGGGTCGACTTCCCTGACCCGTTCGCGCCGATGAGCGCGACGCGCTCAGGCCCCTGGATCACGATCGTCCGGCCCTGGTCCTCCAGTTCGGCGAGCCGCCTGCCACGGGGCACGTCGGGATCGGGCAGGACGAGGTGGATGTGCTCCTCGTCACGGACTCGCGCATCCGCGGCGTCGACTGCGGCCTGCGCGGCCTGCACCTTTTCGTCGAGCGTCGAGCGCATCGAGCCCGCCGACGCCTGCGCCTTGCTCGCGCGATTCCCGGCGAGGATCTTCGGGATGCCGCCGTCCTTCTGCGTCTTCTTCCCCGTCCGCTCACGGCGCGCCAGCTTCGTCTCCGCCTCGACGCGCTGCTTCTTCTCGACCTTCAGCGTCTGCTGCGCCGAACGCGCGGCCTGCACCGCGGCGGCCTGCTCCTGCAGTTGCTGCTCCTTCCACGCGCTGTACGGACCGCCGAACGTCTCCAGCCTCCCGCTGTACAGCTCGGCGGTGTCATCCATGTGCTCGAGCAGCTCGAGGTCATGGCTGACCACGACGAGCGCACCAGGCCACTGGTCGACGAGCTCGGCCAGTTTCGCGCGCGTGGGGCGATCGAGATTGTTGGTGGGCTCGTCGAGGACGGTGATCGGGGTGCGGCGGATGCGCAGCCCGGTGATCGCGATGAGCATCCCCTCTCCCCCGGAGACCTCGGCGATCCGGCGATCGAGATGGGCGGCCGAGAAGCCGATCTGATCCAGTGCCTCCGCGGCGCGGGACTCGATGTCCCAGTCGTCGCCGATCTCATCGAAGTGGCGCTGGTCGACGTCGCCGGACTCGATCGCCGTGATCGCGTCGAGGATCGACCGGATGCCGAGCAGCTCTGCGATCGTCGTGTCCTGTCGCAGCGTGAGCGTCTGCGGCAGGTGACCGACCTCGCCGCTCGTGTCGACGTGCCCCGAAGTGGGGCGCAGCTCGCCTGTGATGAGGCGGAGCAGTGTGGATTTGTCGGCGCCGTTGCGGCCGACCAACCCCGTCCGGCCGGTGCCGAAGGTGCCGTTGACGCGGTCGAGCGCGACTGTGCCGTCCGGCCATTCCAGGGTCAGATCGCGCAGCGTGATGGCGGATTTCGTGGACATTGCGGCAGTTCTCTCTTCTCTGCCGTCGCGCACTGGAGGGCGCGACGAAAGCAGTTCCGTATCGGGAGCGCCGGCGGAGCCGGCAGGTCAACCGACCGCGGATACGAGTGCCGTTCAGCGGGAAGTCACGCCGAAGGCGAACCAGAGCAGAGCCTTGCGCTCGCATTCAGGCACTCGAGACCGGGGTCGGAACGAGGCGAACATGCCGATGAGCAACACGCAGTGTCGACGTCTCGGAAGGAGACGGACCCGTGCAGGAACGAAGATCATTCACTGATGCGGCCGACAGCCGCACACGCGAAAGCCACCGGCAGTTCGGTGGCTAGGCTCTGTCGACCTCGATCGTTTCCATCACCGCAACCCTACCAGCCGGAGACGGAGGCGTTTCGGCCGCTCGCAGGCGGCCGGAGCATCGTGCATCTCCGTCACGAACGTCCGACCCCCCCGCGTAGGGTCGGACCATGTCAACGATCACGACGAAGGCAGCGACGCCCACGGAGTGGGAGGACGTGCAGCGCACGCTCACCGGAGGCGGCGACGGCGCCTCCTGCCAGTGCATCTGGCCGGTGCTGCGCAACAAGGACTGGAACGCCACGACGAAGCAGCAGCGGGTCGGGATGCTGCGGGACGAGATCACGACCGGTCCCCCGCCGGGCATCGTGGCGTATCGGGATGGCGAGGCCGCCGGCTGGATCCGCATCGGCCCGCGTCCGTCACAGGCCCGACTGGCGTACACGCGCACGATCGTGGCCGCCACGCAGGAGCCGCTCGACGACCGCAGCGTGTGGGCGGTGACCTGCTTCTCCGTGCGGCGCGATCATCGCGGGCAAGGGCTGAACGCCGCCCTCCTCGCAGCCGCCGTCGACTACGCGCGCGAGTCCGGCGCCCGCATCGTCGAGGGCTACCCCGTCGACACGGCCGCGGTGAACGTCTCGCCGAACGAGCTGTTCCACGGCGCGCTTTCGACCTTCCTCACGGCGGGGTTCTCGGTGGTCGGCGAACTGCGGTCAGGACGCCCCCTGGTCAGCCTCGACCTCGCGGCATAGCGGTGACGGCCGAGACCGCGGCGGAGAGCGGCGAGCGTCCTCGCTCCTACGATGGAGGGATGCAGAGCCGCACCCGACTTCGCGCCCTGTGGCCGTTCGCGCCGTACGCCCTCGTCGCCCTGGTCCATGTGATCGCCCTCGCCACCCACAGCCCGCTCGCGGTGCCGACGAAGGCGCTGCTCATGCCGCTGCTCGCCCTGCCGGTGGTGCTCGCCTGGCGGACCCTGGCGCCACGGGGCGCTGCGGTGCTCCTGACGATCGCGTTGTTCTTCTCCTGGCTCGGCGACGAAGCGGCGCTGTTCTTCCCGTTCGCCCCAGAGCTGCCGCTCATGCTGGGCTTCTTCGGGCTCGCGCACGTCGCCTACATCCTGTTGTTCCTCCGTCACCTGCGGGTGCGCCGGCTGCCGCTGTGGACCGTCGTCTACGCGCTCTGGTGGCTGTTCATGATCATGATCCTCGGGCCGCACACAGGGTCCCTGCTCGCGGCGGTCGGTGCGTACGGCCTCGTGCTCGCCGGGACGGCGGCGACCTCGGCGCGCTGCCGGGCGATGATCGCCTGGGGCGGCGTCTTCTTCCTCTCGAGCGACTCGATCCTGGCGTTCCGGCTGTTCCTGTCCGACGCGATGCCGAACTGGACGAGCCCTGCTGTCATGGTCACCTACACGATCGGACAGGGTTTGATCGTCGCCGGCGCGCTCCTGGCACTGCGCCGCGGCGAGACCGACCCCGCACGGGCCGGCATCGGAGCCGCCGATCGCGGCACGGAGCTCTCGCATGAGCACTGAGCCCTGGGCCGCAGGCCCCGTCCGCATCGACAGCTGGCTGTGGGCGGTGCGCGTGTTCAAGACCCGCTCCGCCGCGACGACCGCGTGCCGCGCCGGCCATGTGCGACTCAACGGGGATCGGGTCAAGGCGGCGCAGACCGTGAAGATCGGCGACGAGCTGCGGATCAGGATCAGCGGCTTCGACCGGATCCTCGTCGTGCGCCAGACCCTCGTCAAGCGCGTCGGCGCTCCCCTGGCAGCCGTCGCGGCCGAGGACCGCACGCCGCCGCGTGATCCGGTCGCCGCCGCGGGTCTGCGGGACCGCGGAGCAGGCCGGCCGACCAAGCGCGAGCGCCGCGACATCGACCGGCTGCGTGGGTGCGGCCAGGGCGGCGAGCACGCCGACCGATGATCAAGAATTTCGCTGTGATCTGGGAGAAAAGTTTTCCACACCCCCTCCTGATATCGAAGCTCTGTTCTATACTGGGAGCATGACCGAAGCCCCGCTCCCTCCCGTCGCAGCTCGCGGCGTGCTGCTGGATGCGTGGGTGGCGAAGCGGGCGGAGATCGCCCGGCTCGAGGGCGAGGCCGCCGAGCTGCTGGCCGCTCGGGAGGAGCTCTTCGACGCGGATGTCCGTGCAGACCCCCAGCACCGCGACATGATCCGCCGGTCGATGATCGCGGAGTACTCCGCCGCGGGGCGCATCTCGAAGACCGCCGCGGAACTCGGCTTCAACGATGCGGCCGCCCTGAGCGAGTTCTTCCCCGCGCTGCGTCATGCCCTGCGGCAGGGTGCGATCACGGCCCAGCACGTCCGCGTGCTGGTCGCCGCGGCCGCTCCCGTGCGCGAGGCGGTGCTCAACGGCCGCCTCGACGCCGGGGCGCTCGCGGTCTACGAGACCGCCGCCCTCACGATCGCCGAGCACGAGACGCCCGCGCGCACCCGCCCGCACGCACGGCAGATCGCGGCGACGCTCGCGGGAGAGGGCATCAGGGATCGCCACGCGAGGGCCGCATCCGAGCGCCAGATCACCGTCCGCCCCCTCGACGACGGAATGGCTCTGCTGACCGCGGTGCTGCCGGAGGTGTATGCCGTCGCGATCATGGATCGCCTCCGCGCTCTCGCGACAGAGGTCGCCGCCGCGGGTCGGAGCCGCCGCGAGAACGACCTCGACCTGATCTTCTCCGACCCGATCGCAGAGCGCTTCGCAGGTGCGGATCCCGAGGAGTTCCCCTTCCCCGAGGATCTCCTCCCCGACGACCCGCGCCTCCAGACCCTCGACCGGATCTCCGCCGCGGATACCTACGCCCTCGACCCGGATCACGACCTCCACGGTCCCGAGACGGACGCCGGCCGCACCACCAAGGTCGACCACGATGCCCGCCCCGAGTTCGTCGCGGCCGACGGCCGGACCCGCCGCGAGATCGAAGCCGACACCTTCATCGACCTGCTGCTGGCCTCGGCTCCCTCCGAGGCGCTCGGCACGGGCCTGGATCGGATCGCGGCGACCGTGCAGGTCACGATCGCCGCCACGACTCTCGCCGGGGAGGACGACCGGCTCGCGGAGCTCGACGGGCACGGTCCGCTGCATCCCGACATCGCCCGCGATCTCGCCCGCCGGGCCGGCGGATGGAGTCGACTGTTCCTGGACGACAGCGGAATGGTCACGAAGGTCGATCGGTACACGCCGTCGACCGCCATGAAGCGATTCCTCCGGGCGCGCGATCAGCGCTGCCGTTTCCCGGGGTGCCAGACTCCCGCCCGCCGCTGCGACATCGATCACAACGAGGACTACGCGCTGGGCGGGCAGACCGAGATCACCAACCTGAGCGACTTCTGTCCGGGGCATCATGCGCTCAAGCATCCGGACATCGGCGACGGTCACCGGTGGACCGCGCATCAGCTTCCGGATGGAACCCTGCGCTGGACGAGTCCGATCGGCCGCACCTACGACGACCACGCGCCGCGCCGCGTCATGTTCGCCTGAGGTCTGCCGGTGCTACTCCGCCGGCAGCGGGGCGTCGTCGAGCTGATCGAGCAGCCAGCGCACCGGCTGTACCTCGGCAGGACCGCCGTCACCCTCCAGCGCCTCGATCCGCGCGGTCAGGCCGCGGTCGCTCGTGACGACGAACACGCGATCACCCGCCGCCCGGTGCGCGGCCGTGACGTCGACGATCGCGTCGTCGCCGGCTGCCGGAGCCCGCACGATCTCGACCGCGCATGCGACGTCGGCGCTGTCGGCGGGATCGGAGACCTCCCGCGCCGCGCCTTCGGCGACGAGCACCACCCGCGGATGCCAGCGCGTCGAGTCCAGCGCGACCCGCTCCGCCGATACTCCGCGCCGAGCCCACGCGTCCAGCCGGTCGCGAAGGCGCGCGGTCGCTCCCGCGCGATCCCTCCACCAGCCGTCCGGCACGGATCCGACGACGTTCGCGGCGTCCACGACGACCACCGGCCGCACGTCCAGCAGCGCACGCAGCTCTGGCCACGCCTCGGCGAAGCCAGGGTGCAGCGCACGGTGGTCGACCTCGTCGACCGGTACCCACTGCAGCGCGAGGCTCTCCGGATCGCTGATCACGGGTTCGAACGGCGACACGACATCCGCGACGACGGTCGTGTAGCTCCAGATCCCGAGATCCAGCACGCTCTCGAACCGCGCGCGGACCGCACCGTCCGGCACGCCGGCCTCCTCCTGCGCCTCGCGGATCGCGCCCTCACGGGCGGACTCCCCCTCGTGCAGCGCGCCGCCGGGCAGCGCCCAGGTGCCGCCGTGGTGGCTCCAGGCGACCCGGTGCTGCAGCAGCACGCCGCGATTCCGATCGTGGGCGAGCAGTCCCGCCGCACCATACCGGCCCCAGTACCGCTCCCCCGTGGGCGCCACCACCCAGGCGTCGCCGCTGTTCAGCGGCCCCTGGGGGCGCCGAGGTTCACCGGGTTCCGGGGGAACGATCGTCACCCCTCCACCCTTTCACACGCCGTCGATGGATAGCCCCGTACGACGGATCGTTGCGCGCCCGCTCCCTTGCGAGAATGGTGGGCATGAACGATGCCTACGAGCTGGACGACGATCCCTCCCGCATCCAGACCGACGCCGTGTGGACCTGGCTCTCGACCGAGGTCTACTGGGGCCGCTGGCGCACCCGCGCCGACGTCGAGGCCCAGCTCACGAACGCGTGGCGCCTCGTCGGCGTCTACCGCACCGACACCGGCGAACAGGTCGGCTTCGCCCGAGCGGTCTCGGACGGCGTCGCGTTCGCCTACCTCGCCGACGTGTACGTGGGCCCCGAACACCGCGGCCACGGCCTCGGCAAGCGCATGATGCAGCTGATGATCGATGACGGCCCCGGCGCGGACATGCGCTGGACCCTCTTCACGAGCGACGCGCACGGCCTCTACCGGCAGTTCGGATTCACCGAGCCCGACCGCACGGCCATGGTGCGTGCCGCGCGCAAGGGCTGACCGGACGTGAACGGCGCCGACCCGTCGGGTCGGCGCCGCATCCGTCAGCGTTGCCGGCGCTCGCGCACCCGCATGTTGATGACGATCGGGGTGCCCTCGAAGTCGTAGAGCTCGCGCAGGCGCCGCTGGATGAACCGGCGGTAGCCGGGGTCGAGGAACCCGGTCGTGAACAGCACGAATGTCGGCGGACGCGTGGTCGCCTGCGTGCCGAACAGGATCCTGGGCTGCTTGCCGCCCCGCAGCGGGTGCGGGTGGGCCGCGACGAGCTCGGAGAGGAAGGCGTTGAACTTGCCGGTCGGAATCCGGCGGTCCCAGTTCTCCAGCGCGGTCTCCAGTGCCGGGACCAGCTTGTCCAGGTGGCGGCCGGTCTTCGCGGAGATGTTCACGCGCGGAGCCCAGGCGACGTGCGCGAGGTCCTGCTCGATCTCGCGCTCCAGGTACCGGCGGCGGTCCTGGTTCTCCATGTCGTCGTCGAACAGGCGGTCCCACTTGTTGAACGCGAGCACGAGCGCGCGTCCCGACTCGAGCACCATGTCGATGATGTTCAGATCCTGCACGCTGATCGGCTGGCTCACGTCGAGAACGACCACGGCCACCTCGGCCTTCTCCAGCGCGGTCGACGTGCGCAGCGACGCGTAGAAGTCCGCGCCCTGCTGCAGGTGCACGCGGCGGCGGATGCCGGCGGTGTCGACGAGGCGCCACAGCTTGCCGCCCAGCTCCACGACCTCGTCCACGGGGTCACGGGTGGTACCGGCGAGCTCGTTGACGACGACGCGCTCCTCCCCCGCGGCCTTGTTCAGCAGCGAGGACTTGCCCACGTTCGGGCGGCCGAGGATCGCGACACGGCGCGGTCCGCCGATCTCGCCCTTGGCGACGGCGGAGACCTCGGGCAGCTTCTCCATGATCGCGTCGAGGAGGTCTGCGACGCCGCGTCCGTGGATCGCGGACACCGGGTACGGCTCGCCGAGACCCAGGTTCCACAGGGCGGCGGCCTCGGGCTCCTGCCGGGCGTCGTCGATCTTGTTCGCGACGAGGAAGACGGGCTTGCCGCTCTTGCGCAGCAGCTTCACGACGTGCTCGTCGGTCGAGGTGGCCCCGACCATCGCATCGACGACGAACAGCACCACGTCGCTGAGGTCGATCGCAACCTCGGCCTGCGCGGCGACCGAGCGGTCGATGCCCTTCGCGTCGGGCTCCCAGCCGCCGGTGTCGACCAGCGTGAAGCGCCGGTCCATCCACTCGCCCTTGTACGTGACGCGGTCGCGCGTGACACCGGGGGTGTCCTCTACGACGGCCTCGCGACGACCCAGGATCCTGTTCACGAGCGCGGATTTGCCGACGTTCGGCCGACCCACGATCGCGATGACGGGCAGCGCGGGCAGGAACTCGATCCCGTCCTCGCCCGAGACGAGGCCCGCAAGCAGCTCGGCGTCCTCATCGTCCAGGTCGTAGTCGTCGAGGCCCGCACGCAGGGTCGCGGCGCGCGACTCGACGAGCTCCTCGTCCATCGCGTCCAGCTTCTCGGCGAGGCGGTCGTCGCCGCCTTCGTATTCTTCGTCAGCCATGGTCGGCTCCTCGCTGCGCTCCGGGCGCACGTCGCTCGATCACCGCGATCACGGCGTCGATGGTCTCCTCGAAGTCGAGGTCGGTCGAATCCACGACCTCCACTCCTTCCGCGGCGGTGAGGAAGTCCACCACCGCGCTGTCCTTGGCGTCGCGGTGATGCAGGGCGGCCGCGACCGCCCCGGCATCCTCCGCGTCGAGCTCCGCGGCCCGGCGCGCCGCGCGCACCTCCGGGGCCGCCGTGAGCAGAATCCGCACGGGGGCGTCCGGGGCGACCACGGTCGTGATGTCGCGCCCCTCCACCACCACGGCGGGGTATTCGGCCTCGCGGGCGATCCGGCGGAACGCGTCGTTCACCTGCACCCGCACCGCGGGCACCCGCGCCACACCGCTCACGGCGCCCGAGACGCGCGGTTCGCGGATCGCGTCCGTCACGTCCGTCGCACCGACGTGCACGAGACGGTCGTCGGGGTCGAGGCCCTGCGCGAACGGGAAGTCGGCGGCGGCGGCCAGCACCGCGGCCTCGTCGGCGGTGTCATCTCCGCGGTCCAGCACGTGCCAGGCCAGCGCGCGGTAGGCGGCGCCCGTGTCGAGGAATCCGTAGCCGAGGCGTCGCGCGACGGCCTTGGACACGCTGGACTTGCCGGATCCGGCCGGGCCGTCGATCGCGACGATGAACGGGTCAGTCATCGGGCATGCTCGCAATCCGCCATCCCCTGGCTTCGAGTCCTTCGACCGCGCCGCGCAGGGCGGCGGGCGTCACGCTGATCTCGGCGAGGCCGAACTGCGCACCGGGCGAGTGCTCCAGGCGCAGGTCCTCGACGTTCACCTCGAGTTCGCCGAGCTCGCCGAAGAGGCGGCCGAGCTGACCCGCGGTGTCGTCGATCATCACGACGAAGGACTCGAACCGGCGGTTCTGGCCGTGCTTGCCCGGCAGCCGCTCGACGCCCTCGTTGCCGTGCCGGATCGCCTCGGCGACCGTGCGCCGGGATCCCGTGCGGTCCGGGTCTCGCAGCGCATCGGCGACCTCGGCGAGCTCCGCCGCGAGGGCGTCGAGCACCGAGACGACGGGCGCCGCGTTCGCGCCGAGGATCTGCACCCACAGTTCGGGGGCCGAGGCGGCGATGCGCGTGGTGTCGCGCACGCCCTGCCCGGCGAGGCGGAGCGAGCCGTCCTCGGCGTCGGCGAGACGCGCGGCGAGCAGGCTCGCCACGACCTGCGGAACATGCGAGGTCAGCGCGACCGCGCGGTCGTGCTCCTCCGGGGTCATCTCGAGCGGCATCGCCTCGAGGTCGAGCGCCAGGCCTTCGACGAGCGCCAGATCCGCCGCGCGGGTCTCCTCGTCGCGGCAGACCACCCAGGGGCGGCCGATGAAGATGTCGGCGCGCGCCGAGATCGCGCCCCCGCGCTCGCGACCGGCGAGCGGGTGGGATCCGATGTACCGGGTCAGGTCGACGCCGCGCTCGCGGAGCACGCGCAGCGGCTCGAGCTTGACGCTCGCGACATCGGTGACCACCGCATCCGGGAATCGCGCCAGCTCCGCCTGGATGACGTCGGCCGTCACGTCCGGCGGCACGGCGACCACCACGAGGGCCGGGGCGTCGTCCTCCCGGGCGGCGCGGCCCGCGCCGTAGTCGATCGCGAGCCGCAGCTGCGCGGGCGAGGTGTCGGCGAGGGCGACGTCGACGCCCTTCGCGGTCAGGGCGTGCCCGATGCTGGCGCCGAGAAGCCCCGCGCCGACGATCCGGATGGTTCCGGACAGCCGCGCGGCACGCTCGTTCGGCGTCCTGCTCGTGTCGCTCACTCGTTCTCCTGCGCGTCTCCCCGGTCGGCGTCGGTCCCTGAGGCTCTCGAAGGGTTCGAAGCACCGTCTGCGGGGGAATCCTGGCGCGACAGGGTCAGAAGCGCGCCGAGTTCGATTTTAGTCAGTTCCCGGGACTTCCCCGCAGGGAGCGTTCCCAGGTGCAGCGGGCCGAACTGCCGCCGCACGAGTTCGGTGACCGGATGCCCGACGGCCGCGAGCATCCGTCGCACGATCCGGTTGCGTCCGGAGTGCAGCGTGAGCTCGACGAGGCTGGATCCCCGGGACGAGTCCAGCAGTCGCGCCTTGTCGGCGACGATCCGCCCGTCCTCCAGATCGATGCCCTTCGTGAGCTTCGCGATCGTCTGCGCGGTGACGATGCCCTCGACCTTGGCGATGTAGACCTTGGTCACGCCGAAGGAGGGGTGCGCGAGCACGTGCGCGAGGTCGCCGTCGTTCGTGAGGATGAGCAGTCCGCTGGTCTCGGCGTCCAGGCGCCCGACGTTGTAGAGGCGCTCCTCGTAGTCCTTCGTGAAGCGGCGCAGATCCGGCCGCCCCTTCTCGTCCTTCATCGAGGAGACCACGCCGGTGGGCTTGTTCAGCATGACGTAGCGCTTGCCGGTGTCCAGCTGCACCGCGGTGCCGTCCACGTCGACGAGGTCGGTCTCGGGGTCGATGCGCCGGCCGAGCTCTGTGACGACGGCTCCGTTCACGCGGATCCGTCCCTCGACGATGTACTGCTCGATCACGCGCCGCGATGCGACGCCCGCGTTGGCGAGCACCTTCTGCAGGCGCACGCCGTTCTCCGAGAAACCGGCAGGGGGGATTTCGGTCGACATCATGCCCTTTCGCTGAATCCTTCTGAGCCGTCGTCGAGCAGCGGCGAGATCGGCGGCAGCTCGTCGAGCGAGTTGATGCCGAGGTTCTGCAGCAGCGCGTCCGTCGTGCCGTAGTTGATCGCACCGGTCTCGGAGTCCTGGAAGAGCTCGGTGATGAGCCCGCGGCCGACGAGTGTGCGCACCACGGAGTCGACGTTGACGGCGCGGATCGAGGCCACCTGGCTGCGGGTGACCGGCTGCTTGTACGCGATCACCGCGAGGGTCTCGAGCGCCGCCTGCGACAGTCGCGCCGGAGCCTGCCCGCCCACGAAGTCCGCGACGAGATCGTCGTAGTCCTCGCGCACGTACAGCCGCCAGCCTCCGCCGACCTCGCGCAGCTCGAAGCCGCGCCGCGGCCCCTGCCCTCGGCCGTCGTACTCGTCGACGAGCGACGCGATCGCCTGCCGCACGGCCGGCACCGGCGCGCCGACCGCGGCGGCGAGGGAGACGAGGCTGTGCGGCTCGTCGATGATGAGCAGGATCGCCTCGAGCTTCTCGGTGAGCGGCTGCTCGATGTCATCGGTCATAGTCGGCTCCCAACGTCGCCAGCATCTCGTCGGTCCAGTGCTCGGCCGACCACCGCAGGGTCAGCTCGCCGAGCGGCTCCAGCTGTTCGAAGGAGAGCGCCGCATGCCGATACAGCTCCAGCACGGACAGGAAGCGCGCCACCACGACCCCCGGCTCCACCGCCCCCGCCACGATCTCGCGGAAGGTCACGGACTCCGCGCTGCGCAGCAGAGTCACCACGATCGCGGCCTGCTCGCGGATGCTCACGAGCGGCGCGTGCAGATGGTCGAGACCGACCGTGGGGATCTCCTTGGGCGCGAAGGCGAGCAGGGCGAGCGTGCCGAAGTCGGCGGCGCTGAGCGTCCACACCAGCTCCGGCGTGCGCGCACGGTGCTTCTCGTCCAGCCGCACGGCACGGGCGTGGCGCCGGTCCTCGTACTGCAGGCTGCGTGCGAACCAGGCCGACACCTCCTTGAACGCGCGGTACTGCAGCAGCCGCGCGAACAGCAGATCCCTGGCCTCCAGGAGGGCGACCGACTCCGCGTCCACGAGCTCGCCCTGCGGCAGGAGACCCGCGACCTTCATGTCGAGCAGGGTCGCCGCGACGACGAGGAACTCGCTCGTCTCGTCGAGGTCCTCGTCCGGTCCGAGTTCGCGCAGGTAGGCGATGAACTCGTCGGTGACCCGGCTCAGCGACACCTCGGTGATGTCCATCTCGTGCTTGGAGATGAGGTTCAGCAGCAGGTCGAACGGCCCGTCGAAGTTCGACAGGGAGACGCGGAACCCGGACTCGGGTTCGGGGATCGGGGCGCCCTCGGGGATCGCGTCAGGCGACGGCGCCACGGGCGACCAGCTCCCGGGCCAGTCGCAGGTACGCCTGTGCGGCGGGGTGCTCCGGCGCGAACTCGGTGATCGGCACACCCGACACCGAGGCGTCGGGGAACTTGACGGTGCGCCCGATCACGGTCTCCAGCACGTCGTCGCCGAACGCCTCGACCACGCGCTCCAGCACCTCGCGGGAGTGCAGGGTCCGCGCGTCGTACATCGTCGCGAGCAGGCCGTCGAGGGTGATCGAGGGGTTGAGGCGGTCGCGCACCTTGTCGATGGTCTCGATGAGCAGGGCGACGCCGCGCAGCGCGAAGAACTCGCACTCGAGCGGGATCAGCACGCCGTGCGCGGCCGTGAGCGCATTCACCGTGAGCAGGCCCAGCGAGGGCTGGCAGTCGATGAGAATGACGTCGTACTCCCCCGCCACCTGACGCAGCACCCGGGAGAGGATCGTCTCGCGGGCGACCTCGTTGACGAGGTGCACCTCGGCCGCGGACAGGTCGATGTTCGCGGGGATCAGATCCAGCCCCTCGACGTGCGTGTGGACGATCGCCTCATGCGCATCGCGCTTGGTGTCCAGCAGCAGGTCGTAGACCGTGGGGATGTCGTGGGTGGGGATCCCGAGACCCGCCGAGAGCGCGCCCTGCGGGTCGAAGTCGACGGCGAGCACCTTGCGCCCGTACTCGGCGAAGGCGGCGGCCAGGTTGATCGACGTCGTGGTCTTGCCGACGCCGCCCTTCTGGTTGCAGAGGGCGATGATCCGCGCGGGACCGTGCGCCGTCAGCGGAGCAGGGATGGGGAAGCCCTGGTAGGGACGCCCGGTCGGCCCGATCGGGGTGTCGTCCTTCGTCTTCTTCGCCACGTTTCTCCTGCTCGTCGTGCTCGATCGATCATAGCCGCCGACGAGGTTCCGGCCCCGGCCCCACACGCCGGTCCGCCGGATCAGCGGGTTCGGAGGCGCTCCTTCGCCGCCGCGATCAGCCCGTCGAACAGCCCCGGATCCTCGTCCGTCTCCGGATGCCACTGCACGCCGACCGCGAACCGGTCGCCCTCGGCCTCCATGGCCTGCAGCACGCCGTCCGCGTCGTGCGCGACCGGGAGATAGCCGGGATGCTGCGCGACCGCCTGATGATGGTGCACGGGGACGGTGAGCTCGGGCGCCACGAGGCCCGCGACCCGGCCCTCGGCGTCGACGCGCACCGAGGCCGAGCCGTACGACGTCGGCCCTCCGCCGTGCTCGCCGTGGCCGACCACGTCGGGCAGGTGCTGCACGAGGGTTCCGCCGGCGGCGACCGCCATGAGCTGCATGCCGCGGCAGATCCCGAGCAGGGGCAGCCGGATCCGGTCGGCCTCGGCCAGGAGCGCGAGCTCCCACGCGTCCCGGTCGTCGTACCAGCGCACCACGCTCGGGTCGGGCTCCTGCCCGTAGCGGGCGGGGTTCACGTCGGCCCCGCCCGCGATGAGGAGCCCGTCCAGGCGCGCGAGCACCTCGCCCGCGGCGCCGGGAGCGGCGACCGGCGGCAGCAGCAGCGGCACGCCGCCGGCGCGCTCGATCGAGCGCGCGTAGGCGCTCGGCAGGAGGTCGGCCTCGACCTGCCGCCAGGTGCCCCAATCGGCGGCCTGGCGGTAGGTCGTGAGCCCGACGACGGGGCGCGGCTCAGTCAAAGTCGGATTCCAGCGGGGTCACGTACGCGTTCGAGAGGCCGCCGTCGACGAGGAAGTCCATGGCGGTGATGAAGCTCGATTCGTCGCTGCCGAGGAACGCGACCGCGTTCGCGATCTCCTCGGGTTCGGCGAATCGCCCCATCGGGACGTGCACGAGCCGGCGCGCGGCGCGCTCGGGGTCCTTCGCGAAGAGCTCCTGCAGCAGCGGCGTGTTCACCGGGCCGGGGCAGAGCGCGTTGACGCGGATGCCCTTGCGCGCGAACTGCACGCCGAGCTCGCGGGTCATCGCGAGCACGCCGCCCTTGGACGCCGTATAGGAGATCTGCGAGGTCGCCGCACCCATGATCGCCACGAACGACGCCGTGTTGATGATGGATCCGCTCCCCTGCTCGAGCATGTACGGCAGCACGGCCTTGCAGCAGTAGTAGACGCTGGTGAGGTTGACGTCCTGCACCAGGTTCCAGGCGTCGATCCCGGTCTTGAGGATCGAGTCGTCGGTCGCCGGCGAGATCCCGGCGTTGTTGAAGGCGATGTCGATGCGGCCGTAGGTGTCGT
Source organism: Microbacterium sp. NPDC089698 (assembly GCF_044749045.1). Classification (NCBI taxonomy): domain Bacteria; kingdom Bacillati; phylum Actinomycetota; class Actinomycetes; order Micrococcales; family Microbacteriaceae; genus Microbacterium; species Microbacterium sp. NPDC089698. The sequence goes on along the minus strand of NZ_JBIVHE010000005.1, from coordinate 20,481 downwards.
GCGCGACGGCGAAGAGGTTCTCCACCTCGGCCTGATCGGTCACGTTCACCTTCACGAACACGCCGCCGAGCTCCTCCGCGATGCGGGGGCCGTTCGCCTCGTCGAGGTCGCCGATGACGACCTTCGCGCCCTCCGCCACGAACTTCTTCGCCGTCGCCAGTCCGATACCGCTGCAGCCGCCGGTGATGACGCCGACCTTGCCTTCGAGCTTTCCCATTCCTGTGTTGCCTTTCGCTGTGTGGGGAGGATTCAGTACGTCGTGGAGATGAACACGTTCTTCACCTCGGAGAAGGAGTCCGGCGCGTCCGGTCCGAGCTCGCGGCCCAGCCCGGACTGCTTGAACCCGCCGAAGGGGGTCCAGTAGCGCACGGAGGAGTGCGAGTTGATCGAGAGATTGCCGCTCTCCACGCCGCGGGCGACGCGCAGGGCGCGGCCGACATCGCGGCTGAAGATGGATCCGCTCAGACCGTACTCGGTGTCGTTGGCCTTGGCGATCGCATCCGCCTCGTCACGGAAGGGCATCACGGCGAGCACGGGACCGAAGAGCTCCTGCGACCACACCGGATCGCTCGCGCTGCGCGGCAGCACGACCGCCGGGGCGAGCCAGAACCCGCCGTCCCAGTCCGCGCCTTCGGCGCTCTGCCCGCGGAACGCCACGTCGGCGCCGTCCAGGTGCGCCGCGACCGCGTCGCGCTGCCGCGCCGAGACCATCGGCCCCATCTCGGCGTCCTCCGCGGACGGATCCTTGACGCGGAACGCCTCGACCGCGGGCTGGAGGAGCTCGAGGAACCGGTCGTAGACGTTCTCCTGCACGAGGATCCTGGAACGGGCGCAGCAGTCCTGGCCGGCGTTGTCGAGGCCGCCGCCCGGGGCGGCCGCGGCCGCGGCCTCGAGATCCGCGTCGTCGAACACGATGTTCGCGTTCTTGCCGCCGAGCTCGAGGGTGACGCGCTTGATCTGATCCGCGCAGCCGCGCATGATCCCCTTGCCCACCTCGGTGGATCCGGTGAAGCACACCTTGCGCACGAGCGGGTTCGTGACGAAGCGGTCCCCGACCACGCTGCCCTTGCCGGTGATGACCGTGAAGACGCCCTCCGGGAGTCCCGCCTCGAGGGCCAGCTCGCCGAGGCGCATCGCGGTCAGCGGCGTGAGCTCGGCGGGCTTGAGCACGACCGTGTTGCCTGCGGCGAGCGCCGGGGCGAAACCCCAGCCGGCGATGGGCATCGGGAAGTTCCACGGCACGATGATGCCGACGACGCCGAGCGGCTCGTGGAAGGTGACATCGATCCCGCCGGCCACGGGGATCTGCTTCCCGAAATGCCGCTCGGGGCTCGCGCTGTAGTAGTTCAGCACGTCGCGGACGTTGCCGGCCTCCCAGCGGGCGTTGCCGATCGTGTGACCGGCGTTCGCGACCTCCAGGGCGGCGAGCTCGTCGATGTGCGCCTCGACGACGCTCGCGAAAGACCGCAGCAGGCGAGCGCGGTCCCCCGGGGCGATCGCGCGCCACGCGGGGTACGCCCGGTGGGCGCGCTCGATGGCCGCGTCGGTCTCGCCGAGGTCGGCGAGACCGACCTCCCCCACCGGCTGTCCGGTCGCGGGGTTCAGGACGGTGAAGGCGCCGGCGGCGCCGTAGCGGGAAGAAGGGATCCTCATGCGCTCAGCCTCTCGAGATCTCCGATGAACCCGTTCACAGCCGCTCGAAGCCGCGGCGCAGCTCCCAGTCGGTCACCGCGGCGTCGAAGGCCGCGATCTCGACATCGGCGTAGTTCACGTAGTGCCGCACGACGTCCTCGCCGAAGACCTCGTTCGCGATCGCGGACTGCGCGAGCGCCTCGCGCGCCTCGTGCATCGTGGACGGGACCGTGGGTGCACCGGATTCGTACGCGTTGCCCTTCGTCTCCGGCTCGAGCGGCAGCTCGTGATCGATCCCGTACAGTCCGCCCGCGAGCATGGCGGCGAGTCCCAGATACGGGTTCATGTCCCCGCCGGGCAGACGGTTCTCCATCCGCGCTCCCGCGCCCCGCCCGACCAGGCGCACCGAACTCGTGCGGTTGTCGATGCCCCAGGCGACCGCGGTCGGCGCGAAGGATCCCTTCACGAACCGTTTGTAGGAGTTGATGTTGGGCGCGTAGAAGAGCGTGAAGTCGCGCATGGTCGCGAGCACGCCGGCGATGAAGTGGTCGTAGAGCGCCGAGCGGGCGCCGCGCTCGGCGTCCCAGAACACCAGCGCGTCGTCGTCCTTGCCGCGCAGCGACATGTGCACGTGGCAGGAGTTGCCCTCACGCTGGTTCGGCTTCGCCATGAACGTGATCGACTGACCGTGCTGACGCGCGATGTCCTTCGAGGCCGTCTTGTAGTACGCGTGGTTGTCGGCCGTGGCGATGACCTCGTCGTAGAGGAACGCGATCTCGTGCTGGCCGAAGTTGCACTCGCCCTTCGCCGACTCGACGTTCAGGCCCGAGGCGTACATCGTGTTGCGGATCTCGCGCAGCAGCGGCTCGACGAGCGTGGATCCGAGGATCGAGTAGTCGATGTTGTAGCGGTTGGCGGGCTCCAGGTCGCGATAGCCGGAGTCCCACGCCCGGTCGTAGGGCGTGTTGAAGATCACGAACTCGAGCTCGGTGCCGGCGAGCGCCTTCCAGCCGTGGGAGGCGGCGCGCTCGGTCTGCGCGCGCAGGATCTCGCGCGGCGAGACCCGCACGGACGCGCCGTTGGTCCCCGCGAGGTCGCACTGGATCATCGCGCTTCCCGGCCGGTGCGGCAGGAGCCGGATGGTCGCGAGGTCCAGTACGAACTCCATGTCGCCGTAGCCGTCCGCCCAGGACGCGTGCGCATAGCCGTCGACCGTGTTCATCTCGACGTCCACCGCGAGCAGGTAGTTGCATCCCTCGGTGCCGTGGCCGAGCACGGAGTCGAGGAAGAAGCGCGCGTGCAAGAGCTTGCCCTGCAGCCGCCCCTGCATGTCGGTGAAGGCGAGGATCACAGTGTCGAGCGAGCCGTCGAGGATGCGCGCGCGCAGCTGCTCGACGGTGAGCATGCGGTCGTTGCGGGCGGGGACGAGGAGGTCGGAGGAGTTCATGTGCAACGGTGTCCTTTATTTCAGAAGGCCCTTGAGGAGTGCGGCGGTGGCGTCGCAGTGCGCGGTCATGATGTCGCGCGCCCGGTCGGCGGAGCCGTCCAGGATCGCCGCGACGATCGCGCGGTGCTCGGTCTCGGAGTGGTCGATGTTGGTCTTGAGGAACGGGATCTCGGCGAGGAGCTGGTGGATCCGCACCTGCACCGCGCTGCAGGAGCGCGACAGTTCGTCGGATCCGCAGACCGTCGCGATCGCGAGGTGCAGCCGGGCGTCGGCCTGCCGGTAGTCGGCCGGCGTCTCGGCGGCGGCGAGGTCTGCGAGGCTGTCGGTGAGGAGCGTGCGCTGCGCCTCGTCCAGGGAGGTCAGCGCCGCCCGGTACGCGGCGCCCGGCTCGATGACGGACCGGAAGACGATCACGTCGTCGATCTCGGCCCGGCGCGGCGGGGTCTGGTCGGCCGGCCACTGCTCTGCGGCCGGCAGGACGATGGTGCCCCCTCCGCGCCCCCGGGTCGTCGTGACGAGCCCGGCGGCGCGGAGAGCGCTGATGGCCTCCCTCAGGGTGGCGCGGGAGACGCTGAGCTTCTCGGCGAGCTCGCGCTCGCCGGGGAGCTTCGTCCCCACCCGGAAGATCCCGAGCCTGATGGCCGATCCGAGCTGCTCGACGCAGCTCTCGAAGGCCATGTGGCCGCGGACCGGATGCAGCGCCGCGCCCACCAGAGGGGAGTCCATCGCGTCCGTCATGTCGTGGTCATTCCTCCAGGAGCTTGTCCGGCGCCATGGTGAGATGCTCGGCCTCGACGCTCGATGCCATGAAGTCCCGCTTGCCGTACGCGAACCACAGCACGATGGAGAGGAGGGCCACCACGACGACCGCGACGGGCGCGTAGTTGAAGGTGTCGATCGTGATCGGGTTCACCGGGGGCAGCACGAACAGGATGATGATGAGCACCACCCAGACCACAGCGATCCAGCCGACGACGGCGCTCCACCGGCCCAGGTTCCAGGGCCCGGGGACGAAGCCCTTGTCCAGCCGGCGCAGGAACACCGGAGTGACGTAGGCGATGTAGAGGCCGATGACCGCCACCGATGTCACGGCGAGGTACGCCGTGGTGTTGAACAGCGCCGGCGTGGTCAGGATGATCGACAGCACGACGCACAGCCAGATCGAGTTGGTCGGCGTGCCCGTGCGCTTGTTGACCTTCGCCCAGATCCGCGAGCCCGGGATCGCGCTGTCCCGCGAGAACGCGTAGCTCATCCGGGAGTTCGCGGTGACCGAGGCCATGCCGCAGAAGAACTGCGCGCCGCAGACGATGAACAGCAGGAACTTCGCCATCGTCGGGTTGTTCAGCGCGTCCAGGAAGATCTGCGCGGGTGGCAGACCGGTCTGGGATCCGAGGAGGCCCGCGATCCCCTTGTCGCTGCCGTCCTGGATGGCCGCGGTGATCGAGAAGAGCAGGATCCACCCGCCGATGATGGAGATCACGACGCTCATCACGATGCCCTTGGGCGCGGCGATCGAGGCGTTCTTGGTCTCCTCGGCGACGTGGGCGGAGGCGTCGTAGCCGGTGTACGTGTACTGCGCCATGAGCAGGCCCATGAGGAACACGTACGGGCCGAACGACCAGCCGGTGCCGTTGTACCAGTGCGTGAACGTCCATCCGACGTCCTGGTGCTGGGTGGGCATGATCCACAGCGCCCCGACGATCACGAGCACGCCGACGATGTGCCACCAGGCGGACACGTTCGAGAGCAGGCTCACGATGTTGACGCCGAAGGTGTTCAGCAGGCCGTGCACCACGATCAGCACGACGAAGAGCGCAAAGGTGGTCTGCGGCGTCGGCTCGATGCCCCAGACCAGGTTCGCGAACGCCATCATCGTGGTCGCCGCGCCGAAGTCGATCGCCGCGGTGACGGCGACCTCGCCGAGGAAGTTGAACCAGCCCACGGTCCACGCCCACTGGCGCTTGTTCCGCTTGGCGAGCCGGCCGGCCCAGAAGTACAGGCCGCCGGCGGTCGGGTACTTCGAGCACACCTCCGCCATGGCGAGGGCGACCATGAGCACGAAGACGCCGACGACCGGCCAGCCGATCGTGATCGCCGAGGGGCCGCCCGAGTTCAGGGCGATGGCGTACGAGGTGATGCATCCCGCGAGGATGGAGATGATCGAGAAGGAGACGGCGAAGTTGCTGAACCCCGACATCCCCCGATGCAGTTCCTGTTTGTAGCCCAGGGCGGCCAGGGCTGCGGCGTCGTCGTCGATCGGGTGCGAGTCCGGCGCCTTTGTCGTTTCGCTCATGGAGTGCTGCCTGCTTTCAGTGGAGGGAGCGTGTGCAGCGATTCTGACGCTCTCGTCCCTCGACTGTCAATGGTCTGACTTCAAACCATTAGCCCCGGAGCGCCTCCACGGGCTCGATGCTCGAGGCCCGCCGTGCGGGATACCAGCCGGACAGCGCGCCGACGAGCACCCCGACCCCGACTCCGGCGATCGCGATCAGCGGATCCACGACCGGCGCCCAGCCCTGCAGCGCCGCGACGAGGATGACGGCGTTGACGCCGACCGCGGCACCGATCACTCCGCCCACCAGTCCGATCACCAGGGATTCGACCAGGAACTGCTGTCCGACCTGTCGGCTGGTCGCTCCGAGCGCGCGGCGCAGCCCGATCTCCCCTGTCCGCTCCATCACGCCCAGCAGCGTGACGTTCGCGATGCCGAAGCCGCCCGCGAGCAGCACGACGCCGCCGAGCAGCAGGAGCACCAGGTTGACGTCGCCCTGCACGTTGCGGCTGAGGTCTCCCCTGCCCGAGGGCGCCTGCGCCTGCAGGCCCTCCGGAGCATCGGGCTGAAGCGCGACGACGGTCTGCTTCGCGAGCTGAGGCCCCGATCCCGGCATGATCCGGATGTCGAGTTCGGCGGGCGCCGCCAGACGGAAGTCGCTCCGCGCCGTCCCCACCGGGATCAGCACGGCATCGGCGAGGTCGGACCGCTGCATCGGGCCCAGCACGCCGATGACCGCGTACGCGACCCCGTCGATGAACAGCGAGGGACGGGCGCCGACCTCGGCGATCCCCAGCCTCTTCGCCGCCTCGGCGCCGAGCACCGCCACCCGGTCGCCCCTGGCGTCGTGCCCGTGATCGAAGAACCGCCCCGAGACGACCCGCGCCTCGAGCGCTTCCGGCAGCCCCGCCGATGCGGCGAACAGCGCCGGCGAGGAGGAGGGCGCCGCGGAAGGATCGTTCACGGGCACCGCCGTGATGGAATCGGAATCCCCGAGCGGCACCTCGGCGATGAGGGCAGAGGCCAGAACGCCCGCCAGGCGGTCCACGCGCTCGGCTCCGTCCCAGGGGATGCGCCCGGTCGCCACGCTCTTGCTCTGCGAGCCGCCGGTCTGCGCCTGCGCCGGAGACACCACCATCTGGGTGCCCGCCGCGGTGTCGAACTGCCGCGCGATCTGGGCGGAGGCGGTCTGGGCGAAGCCGACGGTGGCGACCAGGGCGCCGATCCCGAGCACGGTGCCCAGGATCGTCGCCAGCAGTCGCGCCGGCCGGGATCCCAGGTCGCTCGTGGCCTCCGCCACGAGATCCTGCATCGTGAAGCGATCCGCCCGCGGTACCGGAGGGATCATCGCTCGCTCACCCGCCCGTCCGCGATCCGGATGCAGCGGCGCGCCCGCTGCGCGACGTCGGCGTCGTGGGTGATCACGACGAGCGTGAGCCCGTCCTCGCCGAGGTCCTCGAACAGCCGCATCACCTCTCCCGTGGTGTCCTGGTCGAGGTTGCCGGTGGGCTCGTCCGCGAGCAGGAGCCGGGGTCCGGAGACCACCGCCCGTGCCACGGCGACGCGCTGCCGCTCCCCGCCGGAGAGCTCGGTCGGCAGGAACGACATCCGGCCGCCGAGGCCGACGCGTTCCAGCGCGGCGACGGCCCGCTCCTCCCGTTCCGCGCGCGGAACGCCGCTGTAGAGCATCGGCATCAGCACGTTCTGCAGCACCGAGCGGCGCGCCATCAGGTGGAAGGACTGGAAGACGAAGCCGATGAATCTCGCCCTCATGGCGGCCCGCTCGTCCTCGCCGAGGTCTCCGGTGAGGGATCCGGCGAGCCGGTACGTCCCCACGCTCGGACGGTCCAGCAGCCCGAGGATGTTGAGCATCGTGGATTTGCCGGATCCGGAGGGGCCGACGATCGAGAGGTAGTCCCCCGGCTCGACGGTGAGCGAGACGCCCTTCAGCGCCTGCACCTCCGGCGGCCCGGGGAACGAGCGCGTGACGTCGCGCAGGTCGATCAGCGGCGCCGGATCCGGCGCGGCCTCGGTCATCGGCCGACCACCACGAGATCGCCCTTCTCCAGCTTCCCCTCGACCGCCGCGACCTCGACCGCGCCGCGGGCGGCCAGCCCGGTCTTCACGACGACCATGCGCGTCTTCGCACTGTCCCCTTCGCGCGGATCCGATTCCACCACCTGCACCCGGCTCTCACCGCCAGGCCCCGCCGTCAGCGCGGCGAGAGGGACGGACAGCACGTCGCCGTCCGTGGCGCCGACCGCGACGGAGACCCGCACGTTCGCGCCCTGCAGTGCCGCGATCTGCTCCGCGGTGAGCGGCTGCGGCTCGAACAGCACCTGCCAGCGCCCCGCGGCCGCCGGCTTCGTGCCGCTCTTGCCCCCGGAGCCTCCCGAGGCGCCGGCCGCGGAGCCGTTCTTGACCTCGGTGATGGTCGCCGTGTGCGCGGTGCCGTCCGGGAGGGAGAACGTCCCTGAGGTGCCCGGCTTGAGCAGGCGCGCGTCGGCCTCGGCAGCGCTCCCGGTCAGGCGCACGGTCGCCCCCGACACCGTCATCGCCGTGCCCTGCAGCACGGCGCCCCGCTTGGCCTTCACCGCGTCGACCCGGCGCGGCAGTTCGGTGAGGAACAGCACCTCGCTCGACGGCAGGAACGGCAGCGTCTGCAGGCGCGCCCGCTCGGCGGCGTCCTCGGCGGAGCCGAGCTGGCTCCGCGCCGCGTCGACGGCGTCCTGCAGGGCGCCGCGATCCGCCTCCGGCGTCTGGTCGGCGGCCTGGAGCTGGCGACGCGCGCTGCGCAGCGCCGTCTCGGCCGAGCGCACCGACTCCTGCGCACTGCGATAGGCCTCCTCGACGCCCTCGCCGGGACTCGGCGCGGGATAGCCGACCTGGGCGTACAGCTGGGCGATCGCGGCCGTCGCGTTCTCATCGAGGATGTTCGAGCTCATGTCCCCCGGATCGATTCCCACGGCGGACAGCGCCTGCTTGAGCTGCAGCACGTCAGGGCCGGAGACGCCGTGGCGCAGGCTCCGGTAGGCGGGCAGTTCCCCTGGCAGCACGATCACCGGCCGCCCGACCACCTCGAGGGCGATCGAGAGCGGCGAGAAGGTCGCGCCCTCCGCAGGGACCTGTCCGGTGACGACCGCGGCGCCGGAGACGGTGCTCGTGTCGATCGCGACGTCCACCGCATCGGCGTAGCCGACGTCCGCACGCAGCGTCACGTCGTTGCTCAGCGGCCCGAACTCGACCGGCGCCGTGATCAGGCCCGGCTTGGGCGCCTTCCCCCCGGCGTTCGCCGGTGCCAGCACGAACGTCCCGACGAGCAGACCGCCGACGAGCGCCGCGAGCGCGGCCACCGCACCGATCCAGAGCGCGCGGTTGCGCCGGAACACCCGCCCCCAGCCGGCCACCTGCGAGGCGCCGGAACCCGCCTCCTCCGTGTCGTCCCGCACTACTTCTTCTTCTCCTGCGCCAGAGCCTTCTCCCCCGCCACCTTGAACGCCTCGAGCTCCTTCTTGTTCTCCGCGACGAACTTCTCCTCGTTCGCGAACTGGATCTTCAGCTGCGCATCGCGGTAGGAGGTCTTCTCCCGGCAGGCCAGATCCTTGAGTGCGAGCGCACGCTCCGTCTCGCCGAGCTTCTTCATCTCCGCGCTGTCCTTGGGATCCTGATACGAATTCGGGTCCTGTTGCGGATCCATCGGGGCCTGCTGCTCGTAGATCTTGTTCATCGCGTCGTAGATCGACTGCTGAGCCTCCGGCTGCTTGCGGAATCCGCTCTCACCGGCATCGCCCATGCACGCGGACCATGATCCGTCGAGCTTCTTCAGCTCCGGGGCGTCCTGCATCTTCTCGTAGAACTTCTGGATGCGGTCCACGAGCGGCTTGAACTCGTCGCTCTGCCAGGGCTGATCGGCCGACACCTCGTGCTGCGCCCGCCCCTGGCAGCCGGCGTCCTGCCACTTCCACTCGACCGGTCCTTCCGCCTGCGGGTCGGGATCGGCCATCTTGCCGTACAGCGTCTCCTGGTAGGCCTGCTGCTCCGCCTCGGAAAGGCTCTGCAGATACTCCTGATTCGGGTCCTCGACGGGCTGCTCCTGCTCCTTGCCCTTCATCTGCTGGTCCATCGGATTGTCGACGGCGCCGTACCCGTACTTCTCGACCCAGGACCGCTCCTCCGGCTCCCACTTCACGTCTTCGGAGGAAGCGAACGACATGTTGCCGGTGAACGGCTTGTATTCGAAGCCCTCCTTCGCCATGCAGTCGGCGGTCAGCTCCTCCTGCTTCTTCTGCTGCTCCTTGGCCCGGCGCTCCTGCTCCTTCGGAGAGGCGTCGCGGTCGTAGCCCGCGCTCAGGTACTCGGAAAGCGGAGAATCCTCCGGCTTCAGGCCTCCTCCGCCCTGCGCGCAGGCGGAGAGCGCGATCGTCGACAGCGCCAGGATTGCGAGGGCGAGGGGAAGACGGGACTCGACGGTCGGCATCGTTGCTCCTTCAGTTTTCGAGAAACCCTTTTCGCCAGACCCTACAGGTCGACGCCGCCGAGCGCCTCCTCGCGAGAGATAACCGCCGTCAACGCGCCCGAGGATGCGCGGTCGCGTAGACGTCCCGCAGCGTGTCCACCGAGACGTGCGTGTAGATCTGGGTGGTCGCGACCGACGCGTGGCCCAGCAGCTCCTGCACGACCCGGACATCGGCGCCGCCCTGCAGCAGATGGGTCGCGAAGGAATGCCGCAGAGTGTGCGGCGAGACCTCCGCCGTGATCTGCGCGCCTTCGGCGGCCGCGCGGATGATCAGCCACGCGCTCTGCCTGCTGAGCGGTGCGCCGCGCGCCCCGAGGAACAGTTTCGCCGAGGCGCGCCCCTTCGCGGCGAGCGCGGGGCGCACCCGCGTGAGGTAGGCGTCGACCGCCGCGCGTGCAAAGGAGCCCACGGGCACGATCCGCTCCTTGGACCCCTTTCCGCGCAGCCTCAGCACGTCGCCGTGTGCAAGATCGTCGACGTCGAGAGACACCGCCTCGGAGACGCGGGCGCCCGTGGCGTAGAGCAGCTCGAGGAGCGCCCGGTCCCGGATCCCGATGGGATCCTCGGCGGAGGGCGCGCCGAGCAGCTGCTCGACCTGATCGATCGTGAGCGCCTTCGGCAGACGCCGCGGCTGTTTCGGCGGACGCAGCCGTGCGCTCGGATCCGCCTCGGCGATGCCCTCCCTGGCGAGGAAGCGATGCCAGCCCCGCACCGAGGACTGCAGCCGGGCGAGGCTGGACGCGGCGGGCGGCGGTTCTGCGCCCGCACGCTCCGCGGCGAACGCCGCGACGGTCTCCGCGGAGATCGCGTCGGTGTCGGCGATGCCCTGCTCCCCCAGCCACACCAGGTACCCGCCGAGATCGCGGCGATACGCGGCGAGGGTGTGCTCGGCCAGCCCTCGCTCGATCGTCACGTGCCGGAGGTACGCGTCGAGCGCTCGGTCGAGCTGCACGTCAGGCCCCGAGGCCCCGCCGCCCCGTCGACGACAGGCGTCGCTCCGCCGCGAGTACCCCGGCGGCGAGGATGCCGTTGCGCAGCCGCCCGGCGAGCACGCCGTCGGCGGCTTCGGACAGCGGAACCCAGGCGAGCCGGATGTCGGCTTCCTCGTCCGTGCGCGCGAAGGCGGACTCCGCCGCGCTCAGCCCGGTCGCGAGGTAGATGTGGACGATCTCCGAGTTGCTGCCGGGGGTCGTGTAGATCGAGATGAGCGGCTCCCAGGCGCTCGCGACCAGGTCCGCCTCCTCGGCGAGCTCCCGCCGCGCGGCGTCCATCGGGTCCTCCCCCGCCACATCGAGCAGCCCCGCGGGCAGCTCCCAGTCGCGCTGCCGGATGGGATGACGGTACTGCTGGATGAGCAGCACCCGTCCGTCCTCGTCCATCGCGACGACCGCGGCCGCGCCGGAGTGGTCGATGTACTGACGCACGATCCCGCCGTCGCCGTAGCGGACGTGGTCCTCGCGGATCCCCCACACCGCGCCGCGGTACACCTCGGCGCTCGAGAGCACCTCGGGGTCGGACGGCTCGTCGCGCGGCGCGGTGGTGGAGTCCGTCACGTCAGTCCTCGTCGTCGAACAGCTCGCTGGAGCGGTGCCGCTCGATCGCCGCGCCGACGAGTCCGCGGAACAGCGGGTGCGGGTCGGTCGGGCGCGAGCGCAGCTCGGGGTGCGCCTGGGTGGCGATGTAGAACGGGTGCACTTCGCGCGGCAGCTCCACGTACTCGACGAGGTCGAGCTCGGGGTTGAGGCCCGAGAACGAGAGCCCGGCGTCCGCCAGGCGGCCGCGGTAGGCGTTGTTCACCTCGTAGCGGTGGCGGTGACGCTCCGAGGCCTCGGACGCGCCGTAGAGCTCGGCGGCGAGCGAGCCCTCGCCGAGCGCCGCCTTGTACAGGCCCAAGCGCATGGTGCCGCCCAGGTCGCCGCCGTCGAGGATCTCGACCTGCTCGGCCATGGTCGCGATGACCGGCTCCGCGGTGTCGGGGTCGAACTCGCTCGACGACGCACCGGCGATGTCCGCGACGTTGCGCGCGTACTCGATCACCATGCACTGCAGGCCGAGGCACAGGCCGAGGGTGGGGATGCCCTGTTCGCGGGCGAACCGGAGCGCGCCCAGCTTGCCCTCGATGCCGCGGATGCCGAAGCCGCCGGGCACGCAGATGCCGTCGACGTCGCTCAGCGCCTTGGCGGCGCCCTCGGGCGTCTCGCAGGAGTCGGAGGGGATCCAGCGGATCTTGACGGCGACCTCGTGCGCGAAGCCGCCGGCCTTGAGGGCCTCGGTGACCGAGAGGTAGGCGTCGGGCAGGTCGATGTACTTGCCGACGAGGCCGATCGTGACCTCGTGCTTCGGGTTGTGCACGGCCTGCAGGACCTTCTGCCAGCGCGACCAGTCGACATCCGCGGCCTTGTCGAGCCCGAGCGCGTCCACGATGTAGTCGTCCAGACCCTGGTCGTGCAGCATCGTCGGGATGTCGTAGATGCTGGGCACGTCGATCGCGTTCACGACCGCGTCCTCGTCGACGTCGCACATGAGCGCGATCTTGCGCTTGTTCGAGTCGGTCACGGGGCGGTCGCTGCGCAGCACGAGGGCGTCGGGCTGGATGCCGATCGAGCGCAGGGTCGCGACGGAGTGCTGCGTCGGCTTGGTCTTCTGCTCGCCGGAGGCGCCCATGAACGGCACCAGCGACACGTGCACGAAGAACACGTTCTTGCGGCCGAGCTCGTGGCGGATCTGACGCGCCGACTCGATGAAGGGCTGCGACTCGATGTCTCCGACCGTGCCGCCGATCTCGGTGATGATGACGTCGGGACGCGGCGTCTCATCGGCCTGAAGGCGCATGCGGCGCTTGATCTCGTCCGTGATGTGCGGGATGACCTGCACCGTGTCGCCGAGGTACTCGCCGCGGCGCTCCTTGGCGATGACCTGCGAGTAGATCTGACCGGTGGTGACGTTCGCGGCCTGGCTGAGCTCGATGTCCAGGAAGCGCTCGTAGTGGCCGATGTCGAGGTCGGTCTCGGCGCCGTCGTCCGTGACGAAGACCTCGCCGTGCTGGAAGGGGTTCATGGTGCCCGGATCCACGTTCAGATAGGGATCCAGCTTCTGCATCACGACGCGCAGTCCGCGGGCGGTCAGCAGGTTGCCGAGGCTGGCTGCCGTCAGGCCCTTGCCCAAAGAGGAAACGACACCGCCCGTCACGAAGATGTGCTTGGTGGTGTCGTTGTCTGTCCGCGCGGCTGAGTTCTGCATCACGGGCTTTAATCCTATCAGCGCGATCGCCGGGAGTCACTCACGCGACGCGCGGAGGGCCTGGTCCAGTTCCGCCGTCGAGGGAGGGTTCGCTCCTGCGCGCGCCACGGTGAGCGCGGCGCTCGCGAGTGCGGTGTCCAGAGCGGCGAGCACGGCGTCGTCCGGCACGGGCTCCCCCGCCGTGAGCAGACGGTCCGTACCGTCGCGCAGCAGCGCATGCAGCAACCCGGACATGAACGCGTCGCCCGCGCCGATCGTGTCGGCGACGACGACGGGCCGCGCCGGGCGGGCGAACCATGCGCCGTCCACGAGCGCCAGGCACCCCTCGGATCCGCGCGTGACGACCACGAACCGCGCGCCGTGCGCGGCGAGGTCGGCGAGGGCCTTCTCGAGCGTCGCGTCCGGTGCGAGCCAGGCTGCGTCCTCGTCGCTCAGCTTCACCACCTGGCAGAGCGCCGCGAGGTCGGCCACCCGGCGCAGCACTTCCTCTTTCGTGCCGATCACGTCGGGGCGGATGTTGGGATCGAGCGTCAGGAGCGTGTCCGCCTCGGCCGTGCCGAGCGCCGCGAGGACCGCGGTGGCGCCGGGTTCCCGCAGCGCGCCGATCGACCCGGTGTGCACCAGCCGGGTTCCGGTCACGTCGGGCGCGGGGATGTCCCAGTCGATGTCGAACGCGTAGCTCGCCTTGCCCTCGGCATCCACGCGCGCGATCGCCGTCGAGGTCGGGCCTGACACGAGGGTGTCCGGGCCGAGTGCCACGCCCGCCTCGTCCAGGTGCGCGCGGATCAGGTCGCCGTAGGCGTCGGCGCCGATCCGCGCGTGCAGCGTCGTGGGATGCCCCAGCCGGGCGAGCCCGACCGCGATGTTCATCGGCGATCCCCCGGCGTGCGTCTCGCCGCCCTCGACGACGTCGACGAGGGCCTCGCCGATCACTGCGATCCGATCCCTCACGCTGCTCGCTCCCTCTTCTCCGCCCGTCGGACGGCTCAGTCCTCGCGCAGGGCGAGCAGCTCTCTGGCGTGTTCGAGGGCCGCACCGGAATCGGCGAGCCCGGAGAGCAGCCGCGCCATCTCCGCCTCGCGGTCCTCGCCGTCGAGGCGGCGGACGCTCGATGCGGTGACCTGCCCGTCGTTCGCCTTCACGACGCTGAGGTGGTTGTTCGCGAAGGCGGCGACCTGGGCGAGGTGGGTCACGGCGATCACCTGCGAGGTGCGCGCGAGTCGCGCCAGTCGCCTGCCGACCTCGATCGCCGCCGCACCGCCGATGCCCGCGTCGACCTCGTCGAAGACGAAGGTCGGGACGGGATCCGTGCCCGCGATCACGACCTCGATCGCGAGCATCACGCGCGACAGCTCTCCGCCCGAGGCGCCCTTCGCGACGGATCGCGGATCCGCACCCGGATGCGGGGCGAGGAGGATCGCGACATCATCGCGTCCATGGGCGCTCTCCGTGCCGTCGGTGACCGCGACGACCAGGCGGGCATCGGGCATCGCGAGGGCGTGCAGCTCTTCGGTGACCGCGGTGCCGAGTCGTCCCGCCGCCTCGGTGCGCGTCGCGGTGAGGGCGGCGGCGGCCGCGTCGAGGGTCGCGCGCGCGGCGTCGCGTTCGACCGCGAGCCGTTCGATGTGGTCGGAGTCGTCGTCTAGCTCGGCCAGCCGCGCGGATCCGGTGTTCCACAGTTCGAGGGCGGCGTCGAGGGTGCCGTGGGCGCGCACGAGGGTCGCGAGAGCCGCACGGCGCTCTTCGACGGCGGCCAGCTCGTGCGGACCGGACTCGTCGAGATCGGCGAGATAGCCGCTCAGCTGCGCCGCGATGTCCGTGGCGCGGTAGCCGATCTCCGCGATGCTCTCGGCGATCGCCGTGAGTTCCGGATCCCCCGCGCGCTCCAGGGCCCGCCGTGCCTCGGCCGCCAGCGACGTGACATCGGTCTCGCCGTCCTCGTCGGAGAGCGCGGCACGCGCGATCGCGGCGGACTGGCGCAGCTCCTCGGCGTTCGCGAGGCGCTCTGCGCGCTCGGCGAGGGCGTCGTCCTCCCCCGGCTGCGGGTCGGTGGCCTCGATCACTCCGAGCGCCTCGCGCAGATCATCGGCCTCTCGGCGGCGCCGCTCCTGGTTGCCGCTGATCTCCTCGAGCTCTGCGGACAGGGTGCGCCAGCGCTCCCATGCGGCCTCGTACTCGGCGCGCACGAGCGCGACGGCGGATCCGCCGAAGCGGTCGAGGGCGTCGCGCTGCGCGGCCGCGGACCGCAGGCGCAGCTGCTCGGACTGCCCGTGCACGACGACGAGGTCGTCGGCGAGATCGGCCAGCACGCCGGCCGGCGCCGCGCGCCCGCCGACGCTCGCGCGGCTGCGTCCTTCGGCGGTGAGCGTGCGGGACACGTAGAGCTCACCGCGTTCGTCGTCGTAGGGCTCGAGCTCTCCGCCCGCATCCGCCACGGTGTCGGCGACGGATCCCGCGCTCGGCACGATCCACACGCCCGCGACCGAGGCCTGCGCGGCCCCCGCGCGGACGGCGCCGGAGTCGGCCCTCGCCCCGAGCAGCAGCCCGAGGCCGGTCACGACCATGGTCTTGCCGGCGCCGGTCTCGCCCGTGATCGCGGTGAAACCGGGCCCGATCGGCAGGACAGCCTCCGCGATGACGCCGAGGTCGCGCAGGCGCATCTCCTCGATCATGAGTCGGCCCCCCGCCAGCCCGAGACGGGCAGCTGGAACTTGCGCACCAGCCGGTCCGTGAACACGCTCGGGTGCAGGCGCGCGAGGCGCACGGGACGCGAGGAGCGGCGCACGATCACCCTCGCGCCGCGCGGCAGCTCGTGCGAGCGCCGTCCGTCGCACCAGAGGATCGCGGTGCCGTCGTTGCGGTCCAGCAGCTCGATCGCGACGGGCGCGCCCGGTGCGACCACGAGCGGGCGGGCGAACAGCGCGTGCGCGGACAGCGGCACCACCGCGATCGCCTCGACGCCGGGCCAGATCACCGGTCCGCCCGCGGAGAAGTTGTACGCGGTCGCGCCGGTCGGGGTCGAGACCACCATGCCATCGCAGCCGAAGCTCGTCAGCGGGCGGCCGTCGATCTCGACGACCACCTCGATCATGCGCTCGCGACTGGCCTTCTCCACCGTCGCCTCGTTGAGCGCCCAGGTGCTGTAGACGACGGATCCGTCGGCGTCCTTGACGCGCACGGCGAGCGCCATGCGCTCCTCGACCGAGTAGTCGCGGTCGATGACGCGTGCGACCGCGGCATCCATGTCGTCGCGCTCGATCTCGGCGAGGAAGCCCACGTGCCCCATGTTGATGCCGAGGATCGGCGCCGTCCCGTCGCGGACGAGCTCCGCCGCGCGCAGGATGGTGCCATCGCCGCCCAGCACGATCGCGAGTTCGATGTCCTCGACCGGGATGTCCGTTCCGAGCAGGTCGACCTCGGCGAAGAAGTCGTCCTCCGCCGTCAGGTCGGCACGGTCGTCCGCCGAGAGGACCGGCAGCGCCCCCGCGCCGCGGAGGGCGGACACGACGCGTCTGGCGGCCTGCACGGTCTCGTCCCGGCGCGCATGTGCGACGACGAGGATCCTGCGCTCGTTCATCGGCCTCCTGCCATCTCGTCGATCGTGCTCATCCATTCTGTCGGATTGCCTCCGTCGCCGCGGGCCCGATCCCCCGCGCGCAGATGCACGAGGTACTCGGCGTTCCCGTGCGTGCCCAGGATCGGGGACGGCA
Organism: Microbacterium sp. NPDC089698; assembly: GCF_044749045.1. NCBI lineage: Bacteria > Bacillati > Actinomycetota > Actinomycetes > Micrococcales > Microbacteriaceae > Microbacterium > Microbacterium sp. NPDC089698. The sequence goes on along the minus strand of NZ_JBIVHE010000005.1, from coordinate 3,664 downwards.
GGAGCCCGATGACCCCGAAGCCCTGATCCCATGCGCTCCACAGCACGCGGGCGACGGCATCGGCGCGGATCGCGGGATTCGTCACGAGGCCGCCCCGCACCGCGGTGCGCCCCACTTCGAACTGCGGCTTGACGAGCAGCACGACATCGGCGTCGGCATCCGCCGTCGCCGCGATCGCGGGGAGCACGAGGGTGAGCGAGATGAACGACAGGTCGCCGACGATGAGCGACGGCCGAGCGCTCTCCCCCGTCGCCGCAGCCAGGTTCTCCGCATCCATGTGCCGGACGTTGAACCCCTCCACCGCGACGACGGCCGGATCCAGGCGCACCGACGGGGCGAGCTGGTCATGCCCGACGTCGACCGCGAGCACCCGCCGCGCGCCGCGCTCGCGCAGGACCTGGGTGAACCCGCCCGTGGACGCGCCCATGTCCAGGGCCAGCCGCCCTGCGGGATCGAGCTCGAACCCGTCCAGCGCCGCGATGAGCTTATGCGCGCCACGGCTGACGTAGTGGTCCGCGCCCGCGACCTCGATCGCGTCGCCGTCCTCGACCTTGGCGGATGCCTTGACCACGGGCCTCCCGTTGACGGTGACGAGACCGCCGTCGATGAGGGTCGCCGCATGTGTGCGCGAGCGTGCGAGGCCGCGTTCCGCGAGAGCCGCGTCGAGTCGGGCCGTCATCCGCGATCGGCACCCGGCTGCGCGGAGGCGTCGCGCGGAGCGCTCTCGAGCCGACGTGCCAGGTCGTCGTGCATGGCCTGATACGCGGCGGCGCGCGAGTCCAGCGGTTGCCCTTCGATCAGGCGCAGCCGACTCCAGAGCCCGTCCGAAGGATCCGGTTCCGTGTTCTCGCTCACCCCCTCAGCCTACGGCGCGAGGGCGACGTTCCGCCGGATTACGGGCGGTGGAACGGATCCGCGTACAGGCGTTCCGGCACGCGGAAGCCGAAGATCTGCCGACCCGTGCGCCAGATCGCGGCAGCGCCGGCGCGCACGAGGTCGATCGGCCGATCGCCCTCGCTGAGGATCGTGATGTCCGGGCCGTCCACCCGGACCGAGGCTCCCCGCACCGTGACCGTGTCGCCCTTGATCTGCGTCTGCGGATACGGCTCGTCCAGCTCGCGAAGATCGCCCAGGATGTACGTCGGGCGCGAGCCCTCGGCCGCGGCCAGCAGATGCTTGGGCCGGTCGATGCCTGTGAGCACCAGGACGGACTCGATGCCTGCACGGGACGCTCCGGCGATGTCCGTGTCGAGACGGTCGCCGATGAACAGCGGATGCTTCGCTCCGAATCGGGCGACCGCCTCCTCGAAGATCGGCGTCTCGGGCTTGCCCGCCACGGTCGCGAGGCGGCCGATCGCCGTGTGCACCGCAGAGACCAGAGTCCCGTTGCCGGGCGCGACGCCGCGCGACTGGGGAATCGTCCAGTCGGTGTTCGTCGCGATCCACGGGATCCCGCCCTCGTCCTCGGGCAGCTTCAGCGCGAACGCGGCTTCGGCGAGGTCCTTCCAGCCGACCTCGGGCGCGAACCCCTGCACCACGGCGGCGGGGGCGTCGTCGGCGCTTCGCGTGACCCGGAACCCGGCCTTGTGCACCTCGTCGACGAGTCCTTCGCCTCCGACGACCAGGATCGTGGATCCGGCGGGGATCAGGGAGCTCACAAGACGCATCGCGGCCTGCGGGCTCGTGACGACCTCGTCGGGCGCGACCGTCAGGCCGAGCTCGGTGAGGTGCGCCGCCACGGAGGCGTCAGTGCGGGAGGCGTTGTTCGTGATGTAGCCGAGACGGCGCGAAGCCTCGACCTTCTTCAGACTGTCGATCGCGTGCGGGATGGCGCCGGCACCGGCGTACACGACGCCGTCCAGGTCCGCGAGAACGACATCGACATCGGTCAGCGGCGTGCGCCTGTCCCGGGAGAAAAGGCTCACTCGGGCTTCTCCGTGGCCTCCGGCTGCTCGGACTCGTCGATCTCGATGCCCTCCGGCTCTTCGGCGAGGTCCTCGTAGGCGTCCTCGATGAAGAGCTCCTCGTCGTCGCCATGGCCCAGCGCGGCGGAAGCGACCTCCGCACGCTCGTGCCAGAACGCCGCCTCCTCCGTGCGGCCGAGGTCCTCGAGCACCGCGGCACGCGCGGAGAAGAGAGCCGGGCTCCAGTCGAAGGCGAGGTCGGGGTTGAGCTCGGGGATCTCGAGCTCGCCGAGCGCGAGCTCGGTCTCGCCCCGATCCAGGCGGGCACCCGACATCGCGATCGCCAGCGCGACGCGCGTCGCGGTCGGCAGCGCCGCGCGGTCGACCGAGCGCGCCTCTTCCAGCGCGCGGTCCGGGCGCCCCATCCCGCGTTCGCTGTCCACGATGAGCGCGATCTGGTCGTCGCTCCCGGAGATCCGGCGGTAGGTGCGCAGCTCGCGCAGCGCGAGGGCGAAATCGCCCATGGCATAGGCCGTGATGGCCACGGACTCGCGGACGACGGCGACCCGGCCGGCTCGGCGCGATGCGGCCAGCGCGTGCAGGTGCGCACGCTCGGGGTCCTCGTCGATGAGCCGGGCGGCCATCGCCAGGTGGCGCGCCACCTGCTCGGCGTTCTCCTTGCTGAGGGTCTTCAGCTCATTGCGCGCGGAGGGATGCAGATCGCGGGCCGTGATCTCCTCGGGAAGCTCCGGATCGCGCGGCCGATCCGCCGCGAAGGTGTCGCGACGCGGGCGGTCGCTCGTCCGGCGCGGACGGTCGTCGTTGCCGCGGTAGGGGCGGTCGCCGTCACGACGGGGACGGTCGGTGCGATCCGAGGAACCCCGGTAGGGACGGTCGCCGTCCCGACGGGGACGGTCGTCGTTGCTGCGGAAGGGGCGGTCGCCGTCGCGACGGGGGCGGTCGGTGCGATCCGACGAACCCCGGAACGGACGGTCGCCATCCCGACGGGGACGGTCGTCGTTGCTGCGGAAGGGACGGTCGCCGTCACGACGGGGGCGGTCGGTGCGATCCGACGAACCCCGGTACGGACGGTCGCCGTCACGGCGCGGACGGTCGTCTCCCCCGCGGTACGGGCGGTCCCCATCGTGACGCGGTCGGTCGGTGCGATCCGACGCGCCCCGGTAGGGACGGACGCCGTCACGGCGCGGACGGTCATCGTTGCCGCGGAAGGGACGATCGCCGTCACGACGGGGACGGTCGTCGCCCCCGCGGTACGGACGGTCGCCGTCACGGCGCGGACGGTCATCGTTGCCGCGGAAGGGACGATCGCCATCGCGACGGGGACGGTCATCTCCCCCGCGGTACGGGCGGTCCCCATCACGGCGCGGACGGTCGGTGCGATCCGACGAACCCCGGTAGGGACGGTCGCCGTCACGGCGCGGACGGTCATCGCCACCGCGGAACGGACGGTCGCCATCGCGACGAGGACGATCGCCCTCGTTGCGCTGCGGACGGTCGCCGCGCGCGGAGTCCTTGCGGAAAGAGCGCTCCGAACGGTCGCCGTCGACATAGCGGCGAGGCCGCCTCGCGCCATCATCCTTGCGGTCGCGCGCAGGCTTGCCTTCTTCGGCCATGTCGGGACTCCTTCCGTTTGAGCATGTTAACGCAGAAAGGCCACCCTGCGTTGGGTGGCCTTTCTGTTAAAGGAAGTCCGGCGGTGTCCTACTCTCCCACAGGGTCCCCCCTGCAGTACCATCGGC
>NZ_JBIVHE010000004.1:254852-376220 GCF_044749045.1 Microbacterium sp. NPDC089698 | reverse complement strand
AACCTGGCTCGACCACTACAACCTGGACAGAGCCCACCTCGGCATCGGAGGCCAAACCCCCATCGACCGAATCAACAACGGTCGAGGTCAGTACACCTAGCCCCAGGCTCTCCTTTCTCTCCACTTTCGAGTCGTCCCTCTGAGCGGAGCCTCCAGCGTCCGCTGACGGGGACGACTCGGAAAGTGGGGGAGGTGCCGTTGCTCCTGGGCGCTCCCACCGCCGAGTCGTCCCCGCGAGCGGACCCCATGGCGCGCGCTGACGGGGACGACTCGGAAGTAGGGCGGCACCTAGCCCGTGGGTGCCCCCTTGCGGCGGGTGGATTCTCGTGTCACCATAGGTCGGAAAGCGCTTACCGCAGGTTGTGAGGCCAGAACCACGGCGAGCCGCAACACCGTACGCAGCACACCCGGCGAGACCACCGCGGCCGCCGAGGCAAGGAGAGGGGACACCGTGTCCGAGACCACCACCCGCGAGATCGGCATCATCATGAACGGCGTCTCCGGGCGCATGGGCTACCGCCAGCACCTGGTGCGCTCGATCCTCGCGATCCGCGAGCAGGGCGGCATCGAGCTGCCCGACGGATCCCGCGTCACCGTGAAGCCGATCCTCGTCGGCCGCAGCGCGCAGAAGCTCGCCGAGCTCGCCGCGAAGCACGGCATCGAGGACTGGACGACCGACCTCGACGCCGCGCTCGCGGATCCGCAGTGGGAGATCTACGCCGACTTCCTCGTCACCAAGGCGCGCGCGACCGCGATCCGCAAGGCCATCGCCGCGGGCAAGGCGATCTACACCGAGAAGCCGACCGCCGAGTCCGTCGAGGAGGCGCTCGAGCTCGCCCGCCTCGCCCGCGCCGCGGGTGTCAAGACCGGCGTCGTGCACGACAAGCTCTACCTGCCCGGCCTGCAGAAGCTCAAGCGCCTCATCGACTCCGGCTTCTTCGGACGGATCCTCTCGGTCCGAGGCGAGTTCGGCTATTGGGTCTTCGAGGGCGACTGGCAGCCGGCGCAGCGCCCGAGCTGGAACTACCGCACCGAGGACGGCGGCGGGATCATCAGCGACATGTTCCCGCACTGGAACTACGTGATGGAGAACCTCTTCGGCGAGGTCAAGAGCGTCTACGCGCAGGCCGCCGTGCACATCGCCGACCGCTGGGACGAGAACGGCGAGCACTACACCGCCACCGCCGAGGACGCCGCCTACGGCATCTTCGAGCTCGAGGGCGGCATCGTCGCCGAGATCAACTCCAGCTGGACCGTGCGCGTGAACCGCGACGAACTGGTCGAGTTCCAGGTCGACGGGACGCACGGATCCGCGGTCGTCGGTCTGTTCGGCGCGAAGATCCAGCACCGCAACGCCACCCCGAAGCCGGTGTGGAACCCCGACCTCGCCGACGCGCACGACTACGACGCGGACTGGGCCGAGGTGCCGGTGAACGACGTGTTCCTCAACGGCTTCCGCCAGCAGTGGGAGGAGTACCTCGCGTCCTACGTGCTCGGCACCGACTACGCCTTCGACCTGCTCGCGGGTGCCAGGGGTGTGCAGCTCGCCGAGGCGGGACTGCAGTCCTCCGCCGAGGGCCGCAAGGTCGCGCTGCCCGCCCTGAGCCTGGACTGAGGCCGGCCATGACGACGATCCGCCTCCTCGCGGCCGACGGCTCGACCCGCACCGTCGAGCTCGATCCCTCCGGGGCATACGCCCGCCCGACGGCGCCGCTGCAGAGCCGCGTGGCCTACGCCGCGGCGCACGTCGTGCCGAAGGCGTACGCGGACAACACGCCGGGGCAGCCCGCCGACATCGACTGGGACGCCACGCTGGCGTTCCGCCGCAACGTGTACTCCTGGGGCCTGGGTGTGGCCGACGCGATGGACACCGCACAGCGCAACATGGGGCTCGACGCGGCGGCGACCCGTGAGCTCATCGCGCGCAGCGCGGAGGTCGCCCGGGAGGAGGACGGATCCGTCGTCGTCGGCGTCAACACCGACCACGTCGACGAGGAGCGGATCCCGCTGCAGCGGGTGATCGACGCCTACGTCGAGCAGCTGCACTTCACGGAGGAGCAGGGCGCGGGCCCCGTGCTCATGGCCTCGCGCCATCTCGCCCGCGTCGCGGAGTCGCGCACCGACTACCTGCGCGTCTACGCCGCCGTTTTGCAGCAGGCGACCACCCCGGTCGTGCTGCACTGGCTCGGCACCGCATTCGACCCGCAGCTCGAGGGGTACTTCGGATCCGCGGACTGGCGCGAGGCGTCCGCCACGCTGCTGCGGATCATCGCGGAGAACCCGGGCAAGGTCGCGGGCGTCAAGATGAGCCTGCTGAACGCCGAGTACGAGATCGCGGTGCGCGAGCAGCTTCCCGACGGCGTGCGGATGTTCACCGGCGACGACTTCAACTACGTGGGGCTGATCGGCGGCGACAGCCTGAACTCGGTTCCTGAGCGAGCGCAGCGAGACGAAGGACATTCCGACGCGCTCCTCGGCGCGTTCGCGGCGATCACCCCGGTCGCCTCGGCGGCGATCCAGGCGCTCGACGCGGGGGATCCGGCCCGCTATCTCGAAATACTCGGTCCGACCGAAGAGCTCAGCCGGCAGGTCTTCGCCGCGCCCACCTTCTACTACAAGACCGGGGTCGCGTTCCTGGCCTGGCTGAACGGGCACCAGCCCGCCTTCCAGATGGTGGGCGGCCTGCACTCGGCGCGCAGCCTGCCGCATCTCAGCCGTATCGTCGAGCTCGCGAACGCCTCGCTCGCGCTCGAGGATCCGGAGCTCGCGAGGGAGCGCTGGCACGGGATGCTGCGCCTGAACGGAGTGGACGCATGACCGCCATCGACCCGCGCCTGTCCATCAACCAGGCCACGATCAAGTACGCCGACCTCGCCACCGCGCTCAGGGTGACCGCGGAGGCGGGCGTGCAGGGCATCGGCCTGTGGCGCGAGCCCGTGAACGAGGTCGGTCTCGACGTCGCGGCGCGGATGCTCGCCGACTCCGGGCTGCGCTTCACGACGCACTGCCGCGGAGGGTTCTTCACACTCCCGGACGGCCCGGAGCGTCGCGCGGCGCTCGATGACAACCGGCGCGCGATCGACGAGACCGCCGCGCTCGCCGCCGCGGGGGCGGAGGGATCGACCGCCGTGCTCGTGCTCGTCGCGGGCGGGCTGCCCGAGGGATCCCGCGACCTGCCCGGTGCGCGGGAGCGCGTGCGCGACGCGATCGGTGAACTGTCCCTCGACGCGGCGGCCGCCGGAGTGACGCTCGCGATCGAGCCGCTGCATCCGATGTTCGGATCCGACCGCTGCGTCGTCTCCACGCTCGGGCAGGCGCTCGACATCGCGGCGGACTTCGACCCGGCCGTGGTCGGGGCCGCGGTCGACACCTTCCACATCTGGTGGGATCCGCAGGTGCTCGACCAGATCGCCCGAGCCGGCCGCGAGGGGCGGATCGCGACGTATCAGGTGTGCGACTGGAAGACGCCGCTGCCCGCCGACGTGCTGCTGAGCCGGCACTACCCCGGGGACGGCGCCATCGACTTCGCCTCGCTCACGCAGGCCGTGGTCGCGACGGGCTACGACCGCGACATCGAGGTGGAGATCTTCAACGCCGACATCTGGGCCCAGGATCCCGCCGAGGTCGTCCGCCGCACCGCGCTCGCGTTCTCGTCCGCGGTCTCCGCGCACCTCGCCTGACCCTTCCCCCGGCGCCCCGCTCCGCGGGCGCTCCCGATCCGCCCCTGCCCCCGATCCGCCCCTGCCCCCGATCAGCAAGCGCCCGCGCCCCGCGGCTGCCCCTTGACCGCGAGACTGCAACTCCGCGACGAGACTGCGCTCCACAACCGCAGTCTCGTCGCCCAGATGGAGTCTCGCGGTCAGAGAGGGCAGCGAGGGCAGTGGGGCACGGAGCGAGGCGCTCCACGTGAAAGGCTGACCGCATGGACATCCGAACCGGACTCTGCTCCGTCACGTTCCGTCAGCGGGATCCTGCCGGCATCGCGGCGCTCGCGGCCGACGCGGGGCTGCAGGTGATCGAGTGGGGCGGGGACGTGCACGTGCCCCCGGGCGATCCCGCGCGCGCGGCCGAGGTCGCCCGGATCACGGCCGACGCGGGACTCGCGGTGTGCTCGTACGGCTCGTACTTCCGCGCGCAGGCGGGGGAGGACATCGCCCCGGTCCTGGACTCGGCCGAGGCGCTCGGCGCGGACCGGATCCGCGTGTGGGCGGGGGGCATCGGATCCGCGGACGCCACCGCGGCCGAGCGCGCCGAAGTCATCGACGCGCTCGCGGGTGCGTCGGATCAGGCCGGACGCCGCGGGATCTCGCTCGCCCTGGAGTTCCACGGGCGCACCCTCGCCGATGACGCCGAGCAGACGCTGCGCGTGCTGGCCGAGGTCGCCAGCCCGCACCTGTCCACGTACTGGCAGCCCACGGTCTCGGCGCCCGACGCGGTCGCCGTGGCCGAGTACGACCGGCTTGCCGACCGGGTGTCCGCCGTCCACGTGTTCTCATGGTGGCCCGTGGCGGAGCGGCTCCCGCTCACCGCGCGCGATGGGTTGTGGACGGCGTTCGCGGCCGCGGCGTCCGCGGCATCGTCGCCCCCGCGCGACGCTCTGCTCGAGTTCGTGCCGGGCGATGATCCCGCCGCGCTCGCCACGGAGGCCGCGGCCCTCCGCGGGTACCTCGCGGCGGGAGCCTCGCGCACTAGGCTCGGGGCATGAATCCGGGAAGCCCTTCCCCGCGCGCCGCGTCCGACATTCCTCACGCGGCGACGCTGCAGGACGTCGCACGGGAGGCCGGGGTCTCGCTGGCCACGGCCTCGCGCGTGCTCAACGGTTCGGAGCGCAAGGTCGCCGGTGCCTTCCGCGAGCGTGTCGAGCGCGCCGCCGAGGCACTCGGCTACACCCCGAACGTGTCGGCGCAGGCGACCGCCCGCGGCCATTCCCCGGTCATCGCGCTGCTCGTCGCCGACATCGCCGACCCCTACTTCGGTCAGATCGCCGCGGGCGTCGCACGGGGCGCCGACGAGCACGGCCTCGTCGTGACGATCTCGATCACCGAACGCGATCCGGAGCGGGAGAACCGGATCCTGCGCGCTCTGCGCGGCCAGCGTCCGCAGGGGCTGATCCTCGCCGCATCACGGGCGGATGACGCGGAGGCCGGATCCGCATCCGCCGAACTCGAGGCGTTCGAGCGCTACGGCGGACGGGTCGTCGCGTTCGGAGACCTGCCGGGGGACGGCGATGGCGACGCCGGCGTGCGCACGATCGTGATCGACAACGCCGGCGGGGCCGAGGAACTCGGGCGTCGCATGGCAGCGCTCGGATACCGGTCCGCGATCGGCATCGGCGCCGCCGAGGGCGTCCGCACGTCGGATGACCGGCTGAACGGCTTCGCCCGGGGCTTCGCGTCAGGCGGCGGCACGATGGACCGGATCCACCGTGGCGACTTCCGACGCGAGTCGGGGGCCGAAGCCATGGCCGCGGCGCTGGAGGAGGGCGTCGAACCCGGCACTCTGGTCTTCGGGATGAGCGACGTCGTCGCGCTGGGCGCCATGTCGGCGATCCGCGCGGCCGGCCGTGCGGTCGGGGCGGACATCGCCGTGTGCGGCTTCGACGACGTCTCCGCGAGCGGCGACGTGACGCCCGCGCTCACCACGGTGCGGGTGCCCCTGAACGAGGCGGGGTACCAGGCGTTCCGCGCGATCGTCGACGACGGTTGGATCCAGGCCCCGCTCCCCGTCGAGGTCGTCGTGCGGGGGAGCACCCCGGGGCTCGCCTGACAAACCGTGCGTGGCCGCCTTCGGCTCTGGGAACCCGTGTCCCACTTTCGGCTCCGCAACCCGTGTCCCACTTTCGGCTCAAGAATCGGGTGATTCTGCGCCGGAACTGGGACATGGCAGAGCCGAAACCGGGACATGGTCCGGGGGATCACCCCCGTGGAGCATCCCGGACTACCGTGTCCCACTTTCGGCTCCGAAACCGGGTGATTCTGCGCCGAAACCGGGACATGGCATGGCCGAAACCGGGACACGGTGCGGGGGATCAGCCCCGTGGAGCATCCCGGACTATCGTGTCCCACTTTCGGCTCCGAAACCGGGTGACTCTGCGCTGAAACCGGGACATGGCATGGCCGAAACCGGGACACGGTGCGGGGGATCACCCCCGGGGAGCATCCCGGACTACCGTGTCCCACTTTCGGCTCCGAAACCGGGCGAATCCGCGCCAGAACTGGGACATGCACGCGCCAAAACCGGGACACGGCCGCGCCGAAACCGGGACAAGGCAGGCCAAAACCGGGACACCGTCGCGCCGAAACCGGGACACGGCACGAGCCCAGCCCCGGGTCAGCCCCCGAGCGCGGCGCTCACGACCGCCCTGGCCTCCTCCTGCACGCGGGCGAGGTGCTCCGGGCCGAGCAGCGACTCGGCGTAGAGCTTGTACACGTCCTCGGTGCCGGACGGGCGTGCGGCGAACCAGGCGTGCTCGGTCTGCACCTTGAGCCCGCCGATCGCCGCCCCGTTGCCCGGCGCGTGCGAGAGCTTGGTCGTGATCGGCTCGCCGGCGAGCTCGGTCGCGGTGACCGACTCCGGTGACAGCCTGCCGAGCGTCGCCTTCTGCTCGGGCGTCGCGGGCGCGTCCACGCGCTGGTACGCGGAGGCGCCGAACGCCTCCTCGAGCTCGCGATAGCGCTCCGACGGGGTCTTGCCGGTCACGGCGATGATCTCCGCGGCGAGCAGGCAGAGCAGGATCCCGTCCTTGTCCGTCGACCAGACGGATCCGTCCTTGCGCAGGAAGGACGCCCCGGCCGACTCCTCGCCGCCGAACGCGACGGATCCGTCGAGCAGCCCGGGGACGAACCACTTGAACCCGACCGGGACCTCGAGCAGGCGTCGGCCGAGCGACTCCGCGACGCGGTCGATGATCATGGACGAGACGAGCGTCTTGCCGATCGCGGCATCACGCCCCCAGCCCTCGCGGTGCGAGAACAGGTAGTCGATCGCGACCGCGAGGTAGTGGTTCGGATTCATCAGGCCCGCGTCCGGGGTCACGATGCCGTGCCGGTCGGCGTCGGCGTCGTTGCCCGTGAGCACGTCGTAGTCGCCCTTCTTCGCGACGAGCGACGCCATCGCGGAGGGGGAGGACGGATCCATCCGGATCTTCTCGTCCCAGTCCAGGGTCATGAAGCGCCAGGCCGGGTCGACCTCGGGGTTCACCACGGTGAGGTCGAGGCCGTGCATCTCGCCGATGAGCGCCCAGTACTCGACCGAGGCGCCGCCGAGCGGATCCGCCCCGATCCTGACGCCCGCGCGCTTGATCGCCTCGACGTCGATGATCGAGGGCAGATCGCGCACGTAGCCGTCGCGGAAGTCGTAGGTGCCGAGGCCGTCGGCGTCGATGTCGGCGAAACGGGTGCGCTTGACGCCCTCGAGGCCGGCCTCGATGAGCTCGTTCGCGCGGTTCGCGATCCAGCCGGTCGCGTCGGTGTCGGCGGGGCCGCCGTGCGGGGGGTTGTACTTGAAGCCGCCGTCGCGCGGCGGGTTGTGCGAGGGGGTGACGACGATGCCGTCGGCGCGGCCGGGCTCGTCCTCGGAGCGGTCGCGGTTGTAGGTGAGGATCGCGTGGCTGAGCGCCGGGGTCGGCACCCAGGCGTCCCGCGAGTCGACGAGCACGTCGACGTCGTTCGCGACCAGCACCTCGATCGCGCTGCGCTCCGCCGGGCGGCTGAGCGCATGCGTGTCGCGGCCGAGGAAGAGCGGGCCGGTGATGCCCTGCGCGGTGCGGTAGTCGACGATCGCCTGGGTCGTGGCGAGGATGTGCTGCTCGTTGAAGCTGCCGCTCAACGACGACCCGCGATGCCCGCTCGTGCCGAACACGACTCTCTCGGTGGAGATCTTCGGATCCGGGATCCGGTCGTAGTAGGCGGCGATCAGCTCGTCGACGTCGATCAGGTCGCTTTCCTCCGCGGGGAGGCCGGCTCGGCTCGTCATGCAGCTAGTCTGCCCCGGCGGACCCCGGATCGCATCATCGTTTCCGCGCGGGACAGCCGTCGCGGAGCGCTGCCCGCGTCGTTCACCGGTCGCGGCGCGACGTCTGCCGGATCCGACCACGGATGCACGACCGGATCCGGTGTCCGATCGTGCAGACGTGGCGGGATCCTGCCGCCGTCCGCGTCATCGACCAGAGCCGGGGGCGCGCCCCGGACTAGGCTGAACGCCGTGACCGATGCCGCCCCCGCCCGCCGTACCTACAGCTATCTCGGCCCCGCGGGGACGTTCACCGAGGCGGCCCTGGAGCAGGTGCCCGAGGCCCGCGGACACGAGTGGCGCCCGGTGCACAACGTGGGCGAGGCGCTCGCGGACGTGCTCGAGGGGCGCAGCGACGCCGCGATGATCGCGATCGAGAACTCGGTCGAGGGCGGGGTCACCACCACTCTCGACGCCCTCGCGACGCTCCCCGGGCTGCGGATCGTGGGCGAGTACCTGGTGAAGGTCGACTTCGTGCTGGTCGCGGCGCCCGGCACGCGGATCGAGGACGTGACGGTCGTCGCCGCGCATCCCGTCGCCTACGCCCAGTGCTACGGCTGGCTCGGCGAGCACATCCCGGCCCACCAGCACGTGCCCGCGGCGAGCAACGTCGCCTCGGCGCTCGGCATCCTGGACGGATCCCTGCCCGCGGACGCGGCGATCGCGGCACCAGGCATCGTGCAGCACCACGACCTCGAGCTGCTGGCCGACGGCATCGGCGACAACGAGAACGCCGTCACCCGGTTCGTGCTGGTCGCGCGCACCGTGGCCCCGGCCCCGCCCACCGGCGCCGACAAGACCTCGCTCATCGTCGAGCTGCCCGAGGACCACGCGGGCGCCCTGCTCGAACTGCTGGAGCAGTTCTCCACGCGCGGCATCAACCTGTCGCTGCTGCAGTCGCGGCCCATCGGCGACGCCCTCGGCCGCTACCGGTTCGTGCTCGACGCGGACGGGCACATCCAGGACGAGCGCATGGCCGACGCGCTGCTCGGGATCCGCCGGTTCAGCCCGCGCGTCGTCTACCTCGGCTCGTACCCCCGCGCCGACCGGCGCATCGTGCAGTATCCCGAGCGCTACGCGGACGACGTGTTCGTCGAGGCCCGCGACTGGCTGCGCGGCCTGATCGCGGGCGAGCCCGAGGCATAGGGCGGATCCTCGCTGCCCCTACGGTGGAGTCATGATCTCGAGTGGGCTGATGATCGCCGTGCTGGTCGTCGTCGCGATCGCCGTCGTGGTGACCGTGATCCTGGTGCGGGTGCTGCTGCGGCGGCGCGCCGGAGACGACCGCGGCATCGGGGTGACGCTGCCGTCCGGCGCCGTGCTGAACCCGTCTTCCGCGGATCCGCAGGCTGCCGACCGGCAGAGCGCTGCACCGGCCCACGCCGGTCCGATGCCGACCGTGCCCGCGCCGGATGCGTCGCCGAGCGGCGCTCGCCCGATCCCCGATGACGTGGTGCGCCTGGTCTCGGAGGGGCGCACGGCCGAAGCGGTGACGGCGCTCATGACCGCCACGGGGCGGCAGGACCCGGCATGGGCGCAGCGCGCCGTCGACTCCCTCTCGACCATGGACCTCGCCGCGTATCTCGCGGACGGCCGGGTCCCCGATGGGGCGACGTCGTCGAGCTCGTCGTCGACGACGACCTCGACCTCGATCAGCTGGTCGAGTTCGGCCAGCCGGCGTGGATCCGCGGATCCTCAGTCCCCTGGCACCACGGCATCGTCGTTCTCGGCGAAGCTTCCCGACGAGATCATCGCCCTGGTGCGGCAGGGGCGCACGGCCGAGGCCGAAGCCCGGATCCGCTCCCAGCTCGGGATCGGTGCGGACCAGGCCCGGCACGTCGTGGAGACGATCGCCAGACTTCCGCTCTGAGCGGTGCAGGGCTTCAGCTTGCGAGCAGCTCCAGCGTCTGCGTGCGACCGGGCGTGCGGGCGGGATCCTCGGCGGCGAAGGATCCGGCGACGGGCGAGATCATGATCTCGTCGACGCCGTGCTTCTCCGCGAAGGCCTCGAACTCGGCGCGGACGGTCGCGCCATCGCCGACGAACCAGTTCGCGAGCGCGGCCGCGTGGATCTGCTCCTCCTGCGCATCGGGGGTCGCGGCGAGCGCGGCCCTCGCCTGCTCCACGGTCTCGAGCGGGGTGAGCGGGCGGTTCAGCCGCAGCCGGGCCATCATCCGCAACTGCGGGATCGCGCGCTCCGACGCCTCCTCGGCGGTGGGCGCGGCGACGACGTTCGCGGTCAGGAAGGTGCGCGGCGCGGGGTGCGCCTCGGAGGGGCGGAAGCCCTCGCGGTAGAGCGAGAGGGCGCGGTCGAGGCCCTGGCCGGAGAAGTGGTTCGCGAACACGTACGGCAGGCCGAGGGAGGCCGCGAGCTGTGCCGAGTAGTCGCTGGATCCGAGCAGCCACATCTCGGGGGCACCGGTCGCGGCGGGCGTCGAGCGCACCGCGTACTCGCCGCCCGAGGTGAACTGCACGGTCGCGCCGTCGGGCTGCAGCATGAGCGCGATGTCCTGCACGTGGTCGGGGAAGCGCTCGACGTCGCCGGCGGTCCCGGCGGCGCGCAGCAGCTGGGTGATGACCGGGTCGCTCCCCGGTGCGCGGCCGATGCCGAGGTCGATCCGGCCGGGCGCGATCGCCTCGAGCGCGGCGAACTGCTCCGCGACGATCAGCGGCGCGTGGTTCGGCAGCATGACCCCGCCGGATCCGACCCGGATGCGCTGCGTGCGCGCAGCGGCCGCGGCGATCAGCACGGGCGGGGCGGTCGAGGCGACGGCCGGCATGTTGTGGTGCTCGGCGAACCAGTACCGCCGATAGCCGAGTTCGTCGGCGCGCGCGGCGAGCGCGAGCGAGGACGACACCGCCTGGGCGCTGGTCTGCCCGGTGCGCACCGGGACGAGGTCGAGGACGGAGAGCGCGAGAGAAGACATCGTTCTCGACAACGCGAGCGGATCCGGCGGCATTCCGGATCCGTCTCCCGGGCTCCGGGAGAGCACCCCGGGACCGGGAGAGCACCTCGTCTCCTCTCACGCCGGCATCGCCGGTGTTCGCTCAACGCCCGGCGGGGTCCTTGACCGCGCCCCCGTACCGGCGTAGTCCGGAGGCATGCACGGGTTCGCGGATCGCGCCGACGCGGGGCGGCGGCTCGCGGCGCTGCTGGTCGCGGATCCGCCCGCCGATGCGGTCGTCCTCGGTCTGCCGCGCGGCGGCGTCCCCGTGGCGGCCGAGGTGGCGCGGGCGCTCGGCGCGCCCCTCGACGTGCTCGTCGTGCGCAAGGTCGGGGTGCCGTGGCAGCCCGAGCTCGCGATGGGCGCCGTGGGCGAGGAGGGCGCGGCCGTGCGCAACCCCGACGTCGTGCGCGCCTCAGGGATCGACGAGCGGACCCTGCGCACGGCCGAGCGCAGGGAGCGCGCCGAGGTGGAGCGCAGGGCGGGGCTGTTCCGCGGCGGGCGCCCCCCGGAGCCGCTCGCCGGGCGCACCGCGCTCATCGTCGACGACGGGATCGCGACGGGCGCGACCGTCCGCGCGGCCTGTGCGATCGCGCGCGCCCGGGGTGCGGCGCGGGTCGTCGTCGCCGTGCCGGTGGCGCCGCCGGAAGCGCTCGAGGCGCTGCGGGCCGGGCCGGATCCGGAAGCCGACGAGGTCGTCTGCCTGGAGGCGCCGGAGGACTTCATGGCGGTCGGCATGCAGTACGTCGACTTCCGGCAGACGCCGGACGAGGAGGTCGTCCGCCTGCTCGCCGCCGCGCGCTGACCGGATCCGGACGGCCAGGCGGTGGCGGACCCGGACCCGGACCTCGTTCCCGGACCATGTCCCGCTTCTGGTCGGTTTCGGGCCCCAGAACCGACCAGAACTGGGACATGGACCGACCAGAAGTGGGACACTGTCTGACCAGAACTGGGACACGGTCCGACAGCGTGCGGAAAGAGGCGCGACAGCGGCGCCCCGCTAGCCTGGCGACATGGATCCTGAGATCTTCTACGTGCTGGTCGGATCGGTGGTCGTCGCGGCGATCGCGCGCTGGAGGGGCTGGCCCGCGCCGCTGCTCGTGACGGTCGTCGCGCTCGCCGTGTCGTTCATCCCCGCGGTGCCCAACCTGCGCATCGACGGGCATGTGCTGCTGAACCTCGTGCTGCCGCCGCTCCTGTACTCCGCGTCGCTGGACGTGTCGTTCGTGAGCTTCCGTCGCAGCATGCCGCAGATCCGCCGACTCGGCATCGGCCTGGTCGTCGTGACCACGGCCGTGGTCGGGCTGGTCGCGTGGCTCATCATGCCCTCGCTGACCCTGCCCGGTGCGCTGCTGCTCGGCGCGATCGTCGCCCCGCCCGACGCCGTCTCTGCCGCGGCGATCGGCCGCAGGCTCGGCCTGCCGCGCCGGGTGATGACCGTGCTGTCGGGGGAGAGCCTCATCAACGACGCGACCTCGCTGACGCTGTACCGCGTGTTCGCGGCGATCGTGGCCGGCGCGACGATCAGCCTCGGCGGGGCGTCTGGCAGTTCGTCGTGGCGGTCGTGGTCGGCGTCGCGATCGGCGTGGTCGCGGGCCTCGGCATGCACCAGCTGCGCATGCGCATCTCGGATCCGGTCGTCATCGGCACCTTCGGCCTGCTCGCGCCGTTCGGCGTGTACGCGATCACGGAGCACCTGGGCGGATCCGGCGTCCTCGGCGTCGTCGCGATGGGGCTCGTGGTCGGCTACAACGCGCCGCGCACGAGCTATGCCACGCGCATGCAGGAGGCGCCGATCTGGCTCTCGGCGGACTTCCTGCTGGAGGCGTTCGTGTTCGCGTACATCGGGTTGCAGCTGCCGCCGGTGATCGCGGAGCTGGGCGCGACCCAGGTCGCGGGCGTGCTGTGGCTCTCGGCCGCGGTGCTCGTGGCCGTGCTCATCGTGCGACCGCTGTTCGTGTACCCGGCATCGGCATGGGGCGCGTTCTGGTCGAAGCTGCGGCTGAAGCAGTTCGAGCGCACGCTGGAGTCGGGGCAGCTCGAGCATCGGATGCAGGCGGTCGAGGAGAAACGGGCACGGCGGGGCTGGTCGAGCCGTCGGCCGACCGAGGAGCAGCTGCGCGAGCGATTCCGCGAGTCGCAGCTGAGCTGGCGCGACAACGCGGTGATCTCCTGGGCCGGCATGCGCGGCGTGGTCACCCTGGCGACCGCGCTCGCCGCGGCGGATCTCGCGGGGCTCGACTCGGGCGCCGCGCACGCGATCGTCGTCGTCGCTTTCGTGGTGACGGTCGGCACCCTACTGCTGCAGGGGCTCACCCTGCCGCTGCTGATCAAGGGTCTCGGGGTCGCCGACGTGAGCGATGAGGAGGATGAGGACCGGCGCCAGCTCGCCCAGGTCCGCGCCCGCACGCGCGAGGCGGGCAAGGTCTTCCTCGACGCCAAGCGCAAGGCCTGGGAGGCGGAGCACGGACCCGAGGCGCTCGCCGGATTCGACCGTTTCGCGCAGCGCTTCACCCGTGTCGAGCGCGACACCGAGAAGGGCCAGCGGGAGGAGGACCGCATGCCGCGTCCGAGCCGCGACGAACTCGTCGGGCTGTCCAAGGGCTGGCTGCAGGTGCGTCGCGACGTGCTGATCGCCGAACGCGATGCGGGGGAGCTCAACGAGGAGGTCATGCGCGAGCTCATCACCGCGATGGACGCCGAGGAGCTCGCCCTCGACACCCGCCTGGCCAGCCCCACCGCGGAGCGCTGACATTCGGATCCTCACTCTCAAGATTGAATCCCACTTGGGGATTCATCGGAATATGATGGTGGCATGACCACTCAGATCGCCGTCCGACTGCCGGATCCTGTCGTGGAGTTCCTCGATCGCGAGGTCTCCGCCGGGCGGGCGAGCAGCCGTGCGGCGGTCGTGGCGTCCGCGCTCGAACGCGAGATGCGCCGTCTCCTGGCCGAGCGCGACGTCGAGATCCTGCAGCGCGAGGGCGCGGCCGACGACCTCGATGGCCTCGTCGACTGGGCGGCAGGACGTATGGAGCTAGACGGCTGATGCGCGAGATCTGCCTCGCGCGGCTCGACAAGACCCGTCCCGTGCTGGTGCTGACGCGCGAGGTGGCGCGGGCGGCGATGACCAAGGTCACGGTCGCACCCATCACCACGACCGTGAAGGGACTCAGCAGCGAGGTTCTCCTCGGGGCACAGAACGGGCTCGATCATGCCTGTGCCGCATCGATCGACAACGTCGTGACGATCCCGAGCGCGAGCCTCGGGCGCACGATCGGGTTCCTGTCCGAAGAGCAGGAGCGCCGGCTGGCTCATGCGATCGTGCTCGCGTTCGATCTCGAACTGCCGCTGATGGACTCGTGATTCGCGCGTAACGGAGGACGCATGCGAAAGGCCCTCGGATCCCGAAGGATCCGAGGGCCTCGTGCGCGACGGGGTATCAGCGCGCGGATCCGACCGCGGCCTCGTCGGCGGCGGACTCGACGGACTCCGGTGCCTCGTCCTCGATGTCCTCGGCGAACGGCAGGCCGTTGCGCGGGGCGTTGTAGAGGTCGAGGTCGAGGATGCCCTCGCGCTTGGCGACGATCGTCGGGACCAGCGCCTGGCCCGCGACGTTCACGGCAGTGCGGCCCATGTCGAGGATCGGGTCGATCGCGAGCAGCAGGCCGACGCCCTCGAGCGGCAGGCCCAGGGTCGACAGGGTGAGCGTCAGCATCACGATCGCGCCGGTGGTGCCGGCGGTCGCGGCGGATCCGACCACCGAGACGATCACGATCAGGATGTACTGCATGATGCTCAGGTCGATGTGGAAGAACTGGGCGACGAAGATCGCGGCGAGCGCCGGGTAGATCGCGGCGCAGCCGTCCATCTTCGTGGTGGCGCCGAGCGGCACGGCGAAGGACGCGTAGCCGCGCGGCACGCCGAGGTTGCGCTCGGTGACGCGCTCGGTGAGCGGGAGCGTTCCGATCGAGCTGCGGCTCACGAAGCCCAGCTGCACGGCCGGCCACACGCCGGTGAAGTACTGCTTGATCGAAAGACCGTGCGTCTTCACGAGGATCGGGTAGACCACGAACAGCACGAGCGCGAGGCCGAGGTAGATCGCACCGGCGAACCAGGCGAGCGAGGTCAGCTTGTCCCAGCCGTAGTTGATGACCGCGGATCCGATGAGGCCGAAGGTGCCGAGCGGGGCGATGCGGATGATCCACCACAGCACGCGCTGGATGACCTTGAGCAGCGACTCGGTGAAGGCCAGGAACGGCTCGGCCTTGCGGCCCGCCTTGAGCGCGGCGATGCCGACGACCGCGGCGACCACGATGACCTGCAGGATGTTGAAGTTCACCGAGGAGACGAACGTGCCCTGCGCCTCACCCGGGCTGGTGCTGACCGCGAGGCCGAGGAAGTTCTGCGGGATCAGGCCGAGGAGGAAGTTCCACCAGGTGCCCTGGGTCGCGACGGCGCCCTTCACCAGGTCGGTGCCGGCGTGCGCGCCGGGCTGGATCGTGATGCCGAGCACGATCCCGATCGAGACCGCGATGAACGCGGTGATCGCGAACCAGAGGATGGTCTGACCGGCGAGGCGCGCGGCGTTCTGCACCCGGCGCAGGTTGGAGATGCTCGCGACGATCGCGGTGAAGATGAGGGGCACCACGGCCGCGCGGAGCAGCGTGACGTACGAGCCACCGATCTTGTCGAGCGTGTCGGACAGCACCGTGTGCGTGTCGTGCGTCGCTCCCAGCTGGCGGCCGATGAGGCCGGCGGCGATGCCGAGCACGAGCGCGGCGAGGATCTGGAAGCCGAACGAGGTCAGCAGCTTGCGGACGGGACCGCGCGTGTCCGGCGCCTTCGGGCGTCGTGCGGTCGCAGAAGAGGTGCTCATGGAGACTCCAAGTCGGAGCGCGGGGATGCGCGGGAGACGGGGCGGCGCGTGGACCGCGCCGGATGTCTGCAACGCTATGCGTCCGCTGATATTCCGGGCCCGGGTGTGACGAACGATGACACGGCGCGCTCGCGGAGTCGCCTCACGGGTCGTTGAGCGAGCGCAGCGAGACGAAACGCGGCGCCCTCACGCGCCCCCCGGTCGTTGAGCGAGCGGAGCGAGACGAAACGCGGTGCGCTCGCGGACTCACCCGGATCCTTGCCCTCCCTCCCGCGGTCACCCCGCGCTGACGGTGCTCTCCGCGGCGAGCCACGCGTAACCGTCGGGGTCGACGAACGTTCCCTCCGCGACGACCGCGAGGCGGTGCGCTCCGGTGCCGTTCGGATCGATGCCGACCTGCTTGGCGAGGGAGGCGCGCTTGTAGAGGGCGAGCTTCACGTCGCCGGAGTCGAACTCGACGTAGGAGGGGAAGCTCTTCGCGACGGTCAGGCCCTGCTCCTGGTAGAAGCGCCTGCTGGCCTTGACGCTGTCGACGCCGAGCAGCAGCACGAGCCGCTCGACCTCGCCGGTGGCGGGTGCCGTCGCGGTCTTGTTCGCACTCGCGATCTGCCAGGCCGTGCCGTCGGGGGCGAGGAAGGAGCCGCCGTAGCCCCAGAGGCTCTTCGCGACCGGCTTGATGACCGTCGCACCGGCGGCCAGTGCCCGCTCGACGGCGGCGTCGACATCGCCCGGCTGGACGAAGATCAGCGAGGGCGCGAAGCCGCGGAAGCCCGTGCTCGGCGCAGAGGTCGCGCGCACGCCGACGCGGTCCGCGAGGCCCAGAGCGTCCCGGTAGAAGGTCTCGGCTGCCGGCACGGCGTCGGAGGTGGTCTCGATGATGATGCGCTGAATGTTCATGCTTCGAGTCTCGGATCCGGCTCGAAAGGGCGCTTCTCGATTCCTGCTCGATGCGGAGCGCGGTGTGCTCCTGCTCAGACCGGTGAGGGACCCTACGGGAACAGCTGATCCAGCACGGGCCAGTCGCCCGCGTCGAGCGCCTTCGTGGCGGCGTCCTGGGCGGCCGGTGAGACGTGCCCGGACAGGGACCGGGCCCAGAGCGCCCGAGCGGTGTCCAGATCGTGCGTGCGCACGGCGGCGCCCATCTCGTAGATCGTGCTGTTGTAGTCGACGGTGTTGGTCACGTTCGGGATCGCGTCGAACGGCATGTGGGGGTCGATCCAGGGGATCGTCGGATCCGGGCGGAGGATCAGCTGCGCACCGGGTTGGATCGCGCTGCCGAGTACATGATCGAAGACGCTGACGGATCCGTAGTCGATGCACAGCCGCCGCTCGATCGAGATCAGATTGTCGTTCGGCGCGACGATGTAGGAGTAGATGCCCTGAGCATTGCTGACGACCTCGCCGCGCGCGCCGGACCGCGCACCTTTGTCGGTCAGCGAGCTCGCGAAGACCAGCCTCGCCGTAGGCGCACTGTCGCCCTTGCTCGTGATGCTGATCGTCGCCTCCTCCGTCGGGCAATCATCGGATCCATCGTCCTTGCTCGGAGTGGGCGACGGCGTGGGAGCCGGCGCCGCCGTCCGAGGGGCTGAGGACACCGCACTCGCGCTCGGATGCTCCAGACCGGCGAGAGCGGCGAAGGCCGGATAGGCCAGCACGACCAGACCCGCGATGACGGCGGCGGCCGCGACCCCGGTGACGACCTTGGCTGCGCGGCTCACGAGGATCACCGTAGTGCGCTCGGGCGTGTCGACGCCATAGGATGCTGCGTGCGCCGGAACCCGACGGCCGCAGCCCGCCGTCGCAGTGAAGGACTCCGATGACTGACGCCCCCGCACGCCCTGTCCGCAGCACGCTCTCCCGACGCACGGTGCTCCGCGCCGCGGCGTGGAGCACCCCCGTCGTCGTCGCGGCGGCCGCAGTCCCGTTCGCCGCCGCGAGCGTCGCCGCGATCGATGCCGCCGGCGTGGCGCTCACGTTCACCGGACCGCAGTGGAGCTCGGAGTTCCGCCTGAGCGGCGTGCTCCAGCTGCCGCAGGCGGCCGCGACCGCGACGACGGTTTCGGCGACGGTCACCTGGCAGGGCACCGGATCCAACGGCGCCGCCCAGGGCCTCTACCTCTACAAGGGCAACATCCCGGGTGGAGATGCCGGCATCGTGGGCTGGACGACCGTGACCGGCGCGGCCGACGACCAGCTCCACCAGACCTTCGTGTTCGAGACGATCGTCCCCGCCGGCACGACGCAGACACCGGTCGTCTCGAGCTACGACGGTTCCACCGCGAACGGCTTCATGTACGGCGCGGAGACCCCGAACAACGGCACCGCGTTCTGGGACGGCGTGATCACGATCCGCTTCTCGGCACCGGGATTCGCCGACGCCGTGCTCACCGTGCCCTACGTCCAGTAGGTCCGGCGCTCAGCGGACTCGCTGTTCGGCAGTCTGTCGTACGGCGGGCCGCAGTGCAGTCAGTTGACGCAGGGGACGTTGCCCGACTGCAGGGGCGAAGACGAGTCCGTGTAGACCGGGTGCGGCGCCGGGGTCGACGCAGAGCCCGAGGAGCCGGACGAGCCGGAGCTGGATCCGGAGGACGACGACTTCGGGGAGGTGGACGGCGCGGCGGTCGGCGTCGGCGGGTTCAGCAGGTCGTGCACCTGCGCCCGGATCGCGTCGACGTCGACGATGTTCACGCTCTGCCCGTCGACCGTGTCGAAGTGGTCGATCGGCAGGGTCACGAACGAGATGTTGCCGCCGGCGAGGCTCTGCGCCTGCTGGGCGAACGACAGCAGATCCAGCTTGTCGTCCATCGCCACGTCCTTCTTCGCCACGTCGATGAGCTTCTGCAGCTTGCCGAAGTCCGTGAACGTCGACGCCTGCTTGAGCTTCACGGCCAGCGACACCATGAACGCCTGCTGACGCCGGGTGCGGTCGAGGTCCGTCATGTCGAAGTCGCTCGAGGTCGTGTCGCGACGCTGGCGCACGAACGCCATCGACTGCGCGGCGTTCAGCTCCTGCACGCCCGCGGGGAAGTCGGCCCCCGAGAAGGTGTCGGCGGTGGCGTGGTTCAGGCACACCGTGATCGGCTGCACGGCCTGCGCCACCTCATAGAACGCGGCCATCGTCACCTCGACGAAGTGGTCGATCCGCACGCCGCCGAGGAACGCGGACACCGTCTTGATCGTGCTCTGCCGTGCCGCCGTCCTGGACTGCTGGTACGCGTCGGCCTCGGCGACACCCTTGTTGGTGAGCTTCGTCATCGAGGCGTCCATGGCGTCGCCGTAGGCTTCCTTGATCTTGCCCTTGTCCACGCCGTCGGGGGAGTCGGGGAAGTCCACGTAGTCGTCGCGCGGGATCGAGATCCCCACGGCCTTGCCGCCGTTCGCGGGGATGTGGATCAGCATGAGCACGTTGGTGTTGTAGCCGCCGACCGATGCGTCCTCCGCATGGATCTGGTCGTAGATCGCCTGCGGGAACGGCTTGCCGTTCTCGTCCACACGGCTGTCCAGTCCCATGATCAGGATGTTCGACTCACCCGTGTTCTGCTCCGGGCCCGTCAGCCCCGCGATCGAGGAGCGGTGGATCCCGTTGTTCGCGTCGGCGTAGGTGATCGTGATGAACGCCGCGGCCGCGATCAGCGCGAGCACGACCACGGCGATGATGCCCACGGTCCACCGGCGTCGACGGTACATGCGGCGCCGGGCGGCGTGCTGGGGGCTCATCGTCATCGTGCGGATCCGTTCCTGGGGGACTGGGCTGTGGACGGGTCGGTGGGGTCGTGCCGCGGCGCGCTGTGCGGGTGCGCCGAGGGCCTCGTCGATCCTCCGACGGGGACCTGTGTGGACTCCGGGAATGACGTGGGAAGCGGCGTGTAGCATCGCGTTCCCCGTCGGACGTTCGTCCTCCACAGTCTGGTGTTGCGTGGGGTTGTTCCCTGTTTGGGAATTTGGGTTTGATCTGGGGTTCGAATGTCGGTGGTGGCGGGGAGGATGGGGGTATGAGGACGTTGGATGCGATCGCGGCGCTGATCCCGACCCTGGCCGGGCGGATCGGTGCGGGTGCGGGCGCGTCGGACGTGCAAGTGGTGATCGAGGGGTTGGGGGATGATGCGGCGGTGGCCGCTCTTGAGGAGATCTCCGAGAACGTTCGGTTGCTGGATCAGTTGCGGTTGATCGTCACGGGCGTGATCGCGGGTCGTTCGACGCGTGAGGCCGGTCATGGCGGGTTGGCGCAGTCGCGCGGGTTTCCGTCGGCGGTGTCGCTCGTGCAGCAGGTCACCGGTGTCACGAAGACCGAAGCCGCCCGGCAGGTGCGGGTCGGGGAAGCACTCCTCGAGGAGCCCCCGGGGGCGGGTGCTGATCCCGATCCGTGGGAGGGCGTGGCACCGGATGAGCCCCTTATGCGGGAGTGGCGGCAGGTGCTGCGGGACGGGTTGCGGTCCGGGGCGGTGACGTCGG
The DNA here is from genome assembly GCF_044749045.1 of Microbacterium sp. NPDC089698. Taxonomy (NCBI): domain Bacteria; kingdom Bacillati; phylum Actinomycetota; class Actinomycetes; order Micrococcales; family Microbacteriaceae; genus Microbacterium; species Microbacterium sp. NPDC089698. The sequence goes on along the minus strand of NZ_JBIVHE010000004.1, from coordinate 355,934 downwards.
CGCAGTTCGACGCGATCCGCCGCGGACTGGGCGACCCACCCACCCCACCAGAAGGGTGCTCCGACGCCGACCGTGCCACCCACGACCAGACCATCCGCGACGCGTGGGCCCAGGCCGCCGTGCAGTTGATCGAGGAGGCCTCACGGCGGACCGTGGAAGAACTCGCCACCGCCGCCCGGACGATCCGCGACCTGCTCGACCCCGACGGGGCAGAGGTGAGGTTCCTGGCCCGGTATGAGAAGCGGGCGTTTCGGACCTGGTTCGATCAGGACGGACAGCGTCGGGCATCGATCGCGTTCGACGACGAAGGCGGCGCGCTCGTGGACACGATCTTCGCGGCCGCGCTACGACCCCGCCGCGGCGGACCCCGATTCGTCGACCCCACCGAGAAGGCATCCGCCGCGGACCTCGCCGCAGACCCGCGCACCAACGACCAGCTCTCCTACGACCTGCTCCTCGACCTCATCCGCACCGGGGCTCTCGCCGACCCGACCACGGTGTTCGGCACCCGGCAGGCCGGCATCCGGCTCGTCCAGCAGGTCGCGGTCGATGGCACCCCCGGCCCGGTCGCCGTCACCGAAGACGGACTGGTCTCCGTCCCCGCCACGGTCGCGGAACGGCGCATCTGCGAGACCGGGGCAGTGACGGTGACCGTCGACACCTGCGGGAACCCGCTCGACGTGGGCCGCGAATCACGGCTCTTCACGCCGACCCAACGCATCGCCCTCGCGATCCGCGACGGCGGATGCCGATGGACCGGCTGCGACAGACCAGCCTCGTATTGCGAAGCCCACCACATCGACGAATGGGCCCGCGACGACGGACACACGAACATCGACCGGGGGATCCTGCTCTGCCGGTTCCACCACATGCAACTCCACCACAGCGGCCGGCACATCACCCGCGATCGGAAGGACGACTTCGTCCTCCACCACCCCGACGGGGAACAGGTAGTGCTGCACCCAAGACTCCCGCTCCGCTACGCCTGGGGAGACATCGACCCACCACCCCCACGAACCCACACCACCGCCTGAACCCGAGGGGGAGAGAACGAGGCGCCGTGCGGGCGGCGACACAGCCGGCTCAGGATCACGACGCCGAACAGATGCGCGGACTCCTTCCTCGTGCGACGATAAGCGCATGTTCATGGTGACGACGAACGATGTTCCCGGCTATCGCGTGACCCAGGTGCTCGGCGAGGTCATGGGCCTCACGGTGCGCTCGACGAACTTCGGGCAGGGCTTCACCGCAGGCTTCCGAGCCCTCGGCGGAGGCGAGATCCCTGAGTTCACGCAGCTCATGTACGAGAGCCGGTACGAGGTCATGAACCGGATGTGGGCGGAGGCGGTGCAGCGCGGCGCGAACGCCGTGATCGCGATGCGGTTCGACTCCGGCTCCCTCGGCAGCTTCAGCGAGATGTGCGCCTACGGCACGGCCGTCGTGATCCAGCCGGTCGACGGCGCCATGCTCGCCCCGGCGCAGCCCACTGCGCCTCCCGCGCCGCCCGCGGCCTGAGCTCGGCCGCATTCCACGGGCGGTGGTGCCTTCTCGGGATGGATCCGCGAGGATCGTCCTTCAACGTCGTGGAATCTGACGCGATCCTGAACCCGGCTCACTCGGCGGAGGTTCTGAGCTCGCGGACAGCTTCCCAGGCGCCGCGCGAGCGAGGCCGCCACCACGTCACGGTTCGTCGCACGGGTCAGCCGACGGCGAACAACGGCTTGCACCCCTCGCCCGGTCGTTACTCTCGATGTATCCGGCACGAACTGTGCCATCGCCCCCACCGGGCAACGAACAAGGAGTGACATGTTCGAGAGATTCACCGACCGAGCCCGTCGTGTCGTCGTCCTCGCCCAAGAAGAGGCGAAGATGCTCAACCACAACTACATCGGCACCGAGCACATCCTCCTCGGCCTCATCCACGAGGGCGAGGGAGCCGCCGCCAAGGCGCTGGAGTCGCTCGGCATCTCCCTCGAGTCCGTGCGCGAGCAGGTGCAGGACATCATCGGCCAGGGTCAGCAGCAGCCGACCGGCCACATCCCCTTCACGCCGCGCGCGAAGAAGGTGCTCGAGCTGAGCCTGCGCGAAGCGCTGCAGCTCGGCCACAACTACATCGGCACCGAGCACATCCTCCTCGGCCTCATCCGCGAGGGCGAGGGCGTCGCCGCCCAGGTGCTCGTCAAGCTCGGCGCCGACCTGAACAAGGTCCGCCAGCAGGTCATCCAGATGCTCTCCGGATCCCCGGGGCGCGAGCCCGCCGCCGTCTCCGGCGCCGCGCACGACACCCAGCAGCAGGCCCAGGGCGGATCCCAGGTGCTCGACCAGTTCGGGCGCAACCTGACGCAGGCCGCGCGCGACAACAAGCTCGACCCGGTCATCGGGCGCGAGAAGGAGATCGAGCGGGTCATGCAGATCCTCTCCCGCCGCTCCAAGAACAACCCCGTCCTGATCGGCGAGCCCGGCGTCGGCAAGACCGCCGTCGTCGAAGGCCTGGCCCAGGCGATCGTGAAGGGCGACGTCCCCGAGACGCTCAAGGACAAGCAGCTCTACTCGCTCGACCTCGGATCCCTCATCGCCGGATCCCGCTACCGCGGCGACTTCGAGGAGCGCCTGAAGAAGGTCACCAAGGAGATCCGCACGCGCGGCGACATCATCGTCTTCATCGACGAGATCCACACCCTCGTGGGTGCGGGCGCCGCCGAGGGCGCGATCGACGCGGCGAGCATCCTGAAGCCGCTGCTCGCCCGCGGCGAACTGCAGACGATCGGCGCCACGACGCTCGACGAGTACCGCAAGCACTTCGAGAAGGACGCCGCGCTCGAGCGCCGGTTCCAGCCGATCCAGGTCAACGAGCCGAACCTGCCGCACACGATCAACATCCTCAAGGGTCTGCGCGACCGCTACGAGGCGCACCACAAGGTGCAGATCACCGACGGCGCGCTCGTCGCCGCGGCGAACCTCGCCGACCGCTACGTGGCCGACCGGTTCCTGCCCGACAAGGCGATCGACCTGATCGACGAGGCCGGCGCCCGCCTGCGCCTGTCGATCCTGTCCTCTCCGCCCGAGCTGCGCGAGTTCGACGACAAGATCGCCAAGGTCCGCGAGGAGAAGGAGCTGGCCTCCGAGGAGCAGGACTTCGAGAAGGCGGCCTCCCTGCGCGACCAGGAGAAGGAGTTGCTCGCCGAGCGGCTGCGCCTGGAGAAGCAGTGGCGCTCGGGCGACGTCGCGACCAACGCGGTCGTCGACGAGGGCCTGATCGCCGAGGTGCTGGCCCAGGCCACGGGCATCCCGGTGTTCAAGCTCACCGAGGAGGAGTCCAGCCGCCTCGTCTTCATGGAGAAGGCGCTGCACCAGCGCGTCATCGGCCAGGAGGAGGCGATCGCCGCGCTGTCCAAGACGATCCGCCGTCAGCGTGCGGGTCTGAAGGACCCGAAGCGCCCCTCGGGCTCGTTCATCTTCGCCGGCCCCACGGGCGTCGGGAAGACCGAGCTCGCCAAGGCGCTCGCCGAGTTCCTGTTCGACGACGAAGGCGCCCTGATCTCGCTCGACATGAGCGAGTTCGGCGAGAAGCACACCGTCTCGCGGCTGTTCGGCGCCCCTCCCGGGTTCGTCGGCTTCGAAGAGGGCGGCCAGCTCACCGAGAAGGTGCGCCGCAAGCCGTTCTCCGTGGTGCTGTTCGACGAGATTGAGAAGGCCCACCCCGACATCTTCAACTCGCTGCTGCAGATCCTCGAGGAGGGCCGCCTCACCGACGGCCAGGGACGCGTCATCGACTTCAAGAACACCGTGATCATCATGACGACGAACCTCGGTTCGTCGGCGATCGCCGGTGGCCCGGTCGGCTTCCAGATCGAGGGCAACTCGCAGACGACCTACGAGCGGATGAAGGGCAAGGTCGACGAGGAGCTCAAGCGCAACTTCAAGCCCGAGTTCCTGAACCGTCTCGACGACGTCATCGTGTTCCCGCAGCTCAACAAGGACGAGCTGCGCCAGATCGTCGGCCTGTTCGTGAAGCGCCTGAGCGACCGCCTGCTCGACCGCGACATGACGGTGGAACTGACGGACGCCGCCAAGGACCAGCTCATCGAGATCGGGTTCGACCCGACGCTCGGCGCCCGACCGCTGCGTCGCGCGATGCAGCGCGAGGTCGAGGACCAGCTGTCCGAGAAGATCCTGCACGGCGAGCTCAGCCCCGGCGACCACGTGCACGTGGACGCGAAGGACGGGAAGTTCGTCTTCACGACGGGTCCGCGCGGCGAGAAGGTCTCGGTCGGCGTGAACACCGCCGGCACGATCCCGACCACGCCGGACATCGCGGCGGGCGCGGCCTGACCGGATCCGGAACCCGTACGACGAAGGGGGACGAGCACCTCGGTGCTCGTCCCCCTTTTCGTGCGTTCGACGGGGTCGTCGAGCGCCCTTCGTCTCGCTGCGCTCGCTCAAGGGCCCGCAGCGACGAGGCGAAGGGCGTCTCGCTCCCTGCGGCGGTGCTCGCTCAACGTCCTCGGAGAGGGCTGCCGGTCAACGGCTCCGTGCGGTGGACGGACGCCGGCGGTTCCGGGCGGAGCGGCGCGGGCGATGCGGCGCCGTGGATGCGGGCGCTCCGGCCACAGGGGCGGGCGCGCCGAAGGACTCCAGCGCGGTGCGCGCGGCGGAGAGGGACGGATAGCTGCCGAGGCGGCGGCTGTGTCGGTCGTGCAGGACGTGGGACGCGCCGTCGACGGCCACGAAACCGGCGTATTCGCCGTCCGTGGTCGCCACGTACACGTCGTGGTCGGCCTGTTTCCAGGTGATGTTCATCGTGATGCTTCTTCGTGCTGCCCGGCGGCGCGCGGCAGCCGGGAAAGTCGGATCCCGTCTGGACGCGCGAAAACGCATCGGTGCGATTCGCGACCCTTCGACGAGCTCAGGGACCGTTCCGGACGGGTGGATCCTGAGATCGCTATCGGGATCGGGCGGCGCGGCACCGAAGAGACGTCGGCAGGCCAGGCGCGCAATCCTTCACCTTAGCAGATCTGTTCTCCCGGCGCAGGCCGCCGGGTTCGGCGCCGCACGACACGGTGTCGGAGGCGGGCGTCCCGCCTTGCGCCGCCACGACGGGGAAGCCGGGCGCGGAGGTCGAATAGCATCGCCCTGGCAGCACTCGACGAGGAGGACGGAGACGGCGATGACGCGGTGGGACATCGAGGACATCGACGGGCTCATCTTCTCGGACGGTTGGCGCGCGGGATCAGGCGGCACCCAGCCGATCGTGTCGCCCGGAGACGGCGGCGTGGTCGCGCAGGCCGGACTCGCGGACGAGTCCGACGTCGCGCGCGCGGGCGCGAGCGCTGTCGCGGCGCAGAGCACCTGGGGGCGTACGTCGTACCGCACCAGGGCCGACGTGCTCAGGAAGGCGGCGGACGCGCTGCGCGAGATCCGGGCGGACGTCGAGCACGTCCTGATCCGGGAGAGCGGATCCCTGCCCGGCAAGGCCCGTCACGAGGTCGACAAGGCGATCGACGAGCTCGTGGCCGCGGCCGGCCTCGTCACGGTGTCGCAGGGCGACCTGCTGCCCGTCGAGGACCCCGGGACGATCGGGATGGCCCGGCGGATCCCCGTCGGCGTGGTCGGTGTGATCTCGCCCTGGAACGCCCCGCTCATGCTCGCGATCCGCTCCGTCGCGCCGGCGATCGCGCTCGGCAACGCCGTGCTGCTCAAGCCCGACGTCAAGACGGCGTTCTCCGGCGGTGCGGCGATCGCCGAGGTCTTCCGCCGTGCCGGGCTCCCGGACGGCGTGCTGCACGTGCTCCCCGGCGGCCCCGCGACGGGCGAGGCCGTGGTGCGCTCCCCGCATACGACCGTGATCTCCTTCACGGGCTCGTCGGCCGCGGGCCGCCGGGTCGGCGAGGTTGCGGGCGGCCTGCTCAAGCGCGTGGTGCTCGAACTCGGCGGCAACAACGCCTTCCTCGTCATGGCCGATGCGGATCTGGACCAGGCGGTCGCCGCGGGCGTCGCCGGATCCTTCCGCCATCAGGGGCAGATCTGCATGGCCACCGGCCGCCATCTCGTGCACGAGAGCATCGCCGACGAGTACGTCGAGCGTCTGCGCGCCGCCGCCGCGGCGCTCGTGCCCGGAGATTCGCTCGCCCCCGGCACGACGCTCGGGCCGCTCATCACCGCCGCGCAGACCGAACGCGTGCACGGGATCGTGCAGGCCGCGGTCGCGGACGGCGCGCGGGTCGTGCACGGCGGCGCCCACGACGGTCTGTTCTACGCGCCGACCGTGCTCGACGGCGTCGACGAGAGCAACGCCGCCTTCCGCTCGGAGATCTTCGGCCCGGTCGCCCCCGTCACCCGGTTCCGCACCGAGGACGAGGCGCTCGCACTCGCGAACGCGAGTGACTACGGCCTCACAGCCGCGATCCACACGCGCGACGTGGCCCGCGCCCTCGGCTTCGCCGCGCGGCTCAGAGCCGGCATGGTCGCGGTCAACGGGCAGACGATCTACGACGCCGCGCACATCCCGATGGGCGGCATCGGCGCCTCCGGCAACGGAGGCCGCCACGGCGGCCACTGGAACCTGGACGAGTTCACCTACTGGCAGTGGGTGACGGTCCCCACGATCTCGGGCTGAGACCCGGCCCGCGGGCGGAAGAGGACGTGCTGCTCCGAGGGGGACGGCACGTCCTCCTTCGTCGTCTTCGCGCACCGTGACGGGATGCGACATCGTGTCGGAAACGGCGGCCGACTTTCGCGCTCTCGGCACGTATCGTCGCGTTCCGGCGCCTCCCTAGCCTGGGATTCCCGCATTCGAGGAGGAATCCGTGACCGCATCCGTGAAGAGCCCCCGCGCCGCCCTGCCGCCCCTCGGCGAGGACGAGTGGCCCGAGGCCGTCGAGGTCGTCATCATGGGCGGCGGGCCGGTCGGCATGAGCTGCGCGATCCTGCTCGCCCAGCGCGGGATCGACGTGCTGCTCCTGGAGCGCCGCGACTTCGTGTTCCGCTTCCCCCGGGCGCATCTGCTCAATCCGCGCACCATGGAGGCGTTCCACGACATGGGCGTCGCGGAGGACATCTACGCGGCGACGCCGACCCACGACCGCTGGCGCAAGGCGGTCTGGTACACGACCGCGACGGGGCCCGGCCGTTTCGACGGGCTCAAGATCGGCGAGGTCCCGGCCTGGGGCGGTGGACCCGATGCGGAGCGGTACCGCGCCTCGAGCCCCCGCGCCTTCGCGAACATGCCGCAGCTGCGGCTCGACCCCCTCATCCACCGGCACGCGGTCGCCGCGGCGCCGGGCCGGATCCGCGCGAAGCAGGAGGTCGTCGGCATCCGACAGGACGCGGAATCCGCGACCGTCGAGATCCGCGACGTGCTCTCGGGCGAGGTGCGGGAGGTGCGTGCGCGCTACGTGATCGCGGCCGACGGCGGCCGCGACAGCGCGGCCCTGCTGGGCGTCGAGCTCGAAGGCCCCCGCGACATGCGCGAGGTCGTGAACTACCACGTCAGCCTCGACCTCTCCGCCTGGTCGGAGCCGGACGCGCTGCTCGGCCATTTCCTCCACCCCGCCGGCGGGGCGCGCCGGCGCGGCACGATCCAGGCCCTCGGCCCGACCCACTACGACCGCGATTCCGAGGAGTGGCTCGTCTCGGTCGCCGGCTGGATGGTCGAGGGGGATCCGGACGACGAGGCCGCGCTGTTCGACTCGATCCGCCGCATGCTCGGCCTCGGCGAGGACCACGCGATCACGATGCACTCGATGACCCGCTGGACCTACAACGGGCTCGTCGCCAAGGCGTTCCGCGCGGGGCACGTCTTCCTCGCGGGCGACGCCGCGCACAAGCATCCGCCGACCGGCGGACTCGGGCTGAACAGCGGCATCCAGGACGCGCAGAACCTCTGCTGGAAGCTGGCCGCGGTGCTCGACGGCCAGGCGCCGGACGCCCTGCTGGACAGTTATCAGGCCGAGCGCCGGCCGATCGTGGCCTGGTACACGGCGCACTCGCTCGAGAACGCGAACCGGCACCCTCCGATCGCCGTGGCACTGGGTTTCGGTGAGGACGAGGTCGAGGGATTCCGCAACCTCGAGGTGTTCGTGAGCGACACCCCGGAAGGGGAGGCGATGCGCGCCCGCGTCGCGGCCGAGGTCGCGCACAATGCGCACGACTACAGCCAGCTGGGCGTCGAGGCCGGGTTCCACTACGCGGCGGGCGCGCTGGTCCCCGACGGGACCCCGGTGCCGGGAGACCCCTCGGATCCGACCGACTTCCAGGCGACCTCGCGTCCCGGGCACCATCTGCCGCACGTCTGGCTGCAGAGCCGCAGGGCCCAGGACGGCACCGCGCCGTCCTCGCACGACCTCGTCGCGCGGGTGGGGCTGACGCTGCTCACGTCCACGTCCGCCGCCCCGCGCTGGCAGGAGGCGATCGACCTCATCGGCGGCGCCCTGCCGGTCACGGTCGTCGGGATCGACGACGCCGACGAGGCCTGGCGCGCCGCGCGCGAGATCGGCGACGACGGCGCGCTGCTCGTGCGCCCCGACCGCAAGGTCGCCTGGCGCACGGCCGAGATGCCCGCCGACCCCTCGATGGTGCTCGACGACGCGCTCGCGGTCATCCTCCGCGGCGGGCACGCCCCCGCCGAGGATCCGGCCGAGCCGTTCCTGAAGCGCATCCGCGCCGCGGCGAGCGTGCTCGTGCAGTGAGCCGGGGCCGCGGCGCCCGAACGGCGGCGCCCGAACGGCGGCGCCCGAACGGCGGCGTCGCAGGCGGAGCCGATTCGGACACCGTGTCGGATCCGCCCGGGGGAGATTCCCGCAGCCCGCCGATCCGCCGGGATCCGGGCTCTCATAGCGTCGAGACAGCGACGAAGCCCCCGGCCCTCCGGACCGCAGAAGACTCAGAAGGAGCCCCCGTGATCATCGATGTCCACGGCCACATGTCCGCCCCGGACGCGTACTACGCGTGGAAGGCCTCGCTGCTCGCCGCGCGGGGTTCGCACGGCGGCAAGCCTCCGGTCATCAGCGATGACGCCCTCATCGCGTCGTACAACGCGCCGCATCCGAGCTTCGGGAACATCTCGCACCTCGACCACATCGACGGCGCGGGCATCGATCTGCAGCTGCTCTCGCCGCGACCGTTCCACGCGATGCACTCGGAGCGCCCGACCAAGATCGTCGAGTGGTTCACGGCCGAGACCAACACTCTCATCCACCGGGCGACGGAGCTCTTCCCCGGCCGCTTCCAGGGCGTCGCCGGGATCCCGCAGAGCCCGTACCTGAGCGTCGAGCAGTGGCTGCCCGAGCTGCGCCGCGCCGTGACGGAGCTCGGCTTCGTGGGGGCGATGGTCAACTCCGACCCCTATGAGGGCACCGAGGTGCCGCCGGCGATGGGCGAGCGCTACTGGTACCCCCTGTACGAGGCGCTCTGCGAGCTCGACGTGCCGATGCTGCTGCACTCCGCGGGGTGCAAGTTCCCCTCCCGCGAGCCGTACAGCCTGCACTTCATCCAGGAGGAGACGGTCTCGGTCTGGAGCATGATCCAGGCGAACGTCTTCGCCGACTTCCCGGATCTGAAGGTGGTCGTCGCGCACGGCGGCGGCGCGATCCCGTATCAGATGGGCCGCTTCCTGCCCTCGGTCGTGCGCACCGGCGTCTCCTACCTCGACAAGCTGCGCAATTTCCACTTCGACTCCTGCCTCTACACGCAGGAGAGCCTGGAACTGCTGCTCAAGGCCGTCGGCACCGACCGGGTGCTCTTCGGATCCGAGAAGCCGGGCACCGGATCTCAGATCGATCCCGCGACCGGACGCTGGTTCGACGACATCCACCTGCTCATCGACGACATCGAGTGGCTCGACGACGACCGCCGCGCCGACGTGCTCGAGAACAACGCGCGCGCCCTCTTCCGTCTCTGACGGCCGCGTCCCGCACTCCGAGAAAGGATCCACCATGACCGAGATCGTCGCCGGATTCGGCACCTCGCACGGCCCGCAGCTCAAGGCCGCGCCGCCCGAGGCCTGGGAGACGCGCGGGGTCGCCGACCGCCGCAGCAAGGGCCTGAAGTTCCGTGGAGGCACGTACTCGTTCGACGAGCTCAAGGCCCTCCGCGAGGACTTCTCCGCCGAGATCACGCACGACGTCATGCAGCGCCGCTGGGACAGCTGCCAGGCGTCGATGGACTCCCTCTCCCGCTTCATCGCGGACCAGGACGTGGACGTCCTCGTGATCATCTCGAGCGACCACAAGGAGACCTACGGCGACGAGTGGCTCGCGCCGTTCTCGGTGTTCTGGGGCGACGAGGTCGCCCACGTGCCGTACACGCAGGCGCAGCTGGACGAGATGGCGCCCGGCCTCGCCGAGGCCGCGATGGGGGATGTGCCGGATCGCACGGTCATGCGGCCCACGCACCGCGCGCTCGGCAAGCACATCATCCAGTCCACCCAGGCGGACGACTTCGACACCGGCGCCACCGAGATCATCCCGGCCGGACGCTACGAGAACCACACGATCCCGCACGGCTTCGGCTTCATCTATCAGCGCTTCCTCGGCCAGGACTCGACGATCCCGATGGTGCCGATCTTCATCAACACGTTCTGGGAGCCGAACCCGCCGAGCGCCAAGCGCTGCTACGACTTCGGGCGCGCCGTCGGCCGGGCGATCCAGTCCTTCCCCGGGGATCTGCGGGTCGGCGTCGTCGCCTCGGGCGGCCTCAGCCACTTCGTGATCGACGAGAAGCTGGACTCCGAGTTCATCCAGGCGATGAAGGACCACGACGCCGACTACCTCTCCTCGGTCCCCGCGGGCGAGATGATGTCGGGCGCCTCCGAGCTGCGAAACTGGATCGCGGTCGCCGGCATCGCCGACGAGGTCGGCCTGAGCGTCACGAACGTGGACTACGAGCCGTGCTACCGCACGGAGGCGGGCACGGGCAACGCGATGGGCTTCCTCACCTGGGAGCCGAACGCCGGGGAGCGGAACGCCCGATGACCGATCCGATCGTCGCGGCGCTGCGCGGGCTCGACAGCTGCGCGGTGTCGGACGCGCTGGACGCGCTCGGGCTGCCCGGTGCGGTGACCGTGCTCGCACAGCGCTGGCCGTCCGCCACGGTGACGGCCGGCCGGGTGCGCACGGTCACCGCGGGTCCCAAGGCCACGAGCGGCCCCGCGACGCACATCGCGACGCCGCTCGTCGCCGTCGCGGAGCCCGACGACGTCGTGGTGATCGACAACCACGGCCGCACCGACGTGTCGTGCTGGGGCGGGCTGCTCGCCGAGGCCGCGGTGCTCCGCGGCGTCGCCGGCGTGATCGTCGACGGCGCCTGCCGTGACGTGCAGGAGAGCGCCGCGCTCGGCCTCCCCCTCTACGCGCGCGCCGCCGTGCCGGTGAGCGCGCGCGGCCGGATCGTCCAGCAGGCCGCAGACGAGCGGATCCAGGTCTCCGGCGTCTCGGTCGCCTCCTTCGACTACGTGATCGCCGACGTCAACGGCGTCGTCTTCCTCCCGGCGGACCGGGCGGAGCGCGTCGTCGCGCTCGCCCGGCGGATCGCCGACCGCGAGGAGCGCATGGCGGAGGCCGTCCGCGCGGGCCGCGACGTGAGCGAGGTCATGCACGACTCCCAGTTCCCGACCGTCACCGCAGAGGAGCGAACCCCATGACGGACCCCCTCATCGAGCGCTTCCGGGTGCTCGGCACCGCGACCGTCTCGGACGCGCTCGACAAGCTGCGCCGCCCAGGGAGCCTGCTCGGGCTCGCGCCCCTCGCCGACGGCCAGCATATGGTCGGCCGCGCCTTCACCGTCCGCTATGTCAGCGCCCAGGTGCCGGCCGGCACGGTCGGTGACTTCATCGATCAGGTGGAACCGGGCCAGGTCGTCGTTCTCGACAACGACGGGCGCGTGGACTGCACCGTGTGGGGCGACATCCTCACGGCCGTCGCGCACCACCGCGGGATCTCCGGGACCGTGATCGACGGCGTCTGCCGGGACACGCAGCGTGCCCTCTCGATCGGCTATCCGGTATACAGCCGGGGGCGCTTCATGCGCACCGGCAAGGACCGGGTCGAGGTCGCGGAGGAGCAGGGGCCGGTCACGATCGGCGGCGTCACGGTCCGTCCGGGCGACATCCTCCTCGGCGACTCCGACGGGGTCGTCGCGATCCCGCAGGACTGCGAGGCCGAGGTGCTCGAGGTCGCGGAGACGATCCACGCCCGCGAGGAGTCGATCCTCGCCGCGGCGCTCGGCGGGGCCTCGATCGCCGAGGCCCGTGCGCGCTACGGCTATCACGACCTGCAGCGGGCCGAGGCGTGAGCGCGGTGCACGAGCCCGACGCCGCCGAACTGCTGCGGCTCGGGAGCGCGACGCTGTACGAGGCGTCCGGGCTGGACTGCTTCCTGGACGCCGCGTTCCGTCCCGCCTGGGATGGTGCGGAGATCGTCGGTCGCGCGCTGCCGGTGTCGGCGCAGGCCGGAGACAACCTCGCCCTCCACCACGGCCTGGAAGCGGCGGGCCCCGGCGACGTGCTCGTGGTCGATGCCGGAGGGGCGCCCTTCGGCTACTGGGGCGAGGTCATGGCGGTCGCGGCGCAGGCGCGCGGCATCGCAGGGCTCGTGATCGACGGCGGCGTGCGCGACACCGTGCAGCTGCGGGAGCTCGGCTTCGCGGCGTTCAGCACCTCGATCTCGATCCGCGGCACGATCAAGCAGTGGCCCGGCACGATCGGGAGTCCTGTCACGCTGCGCGGGAGGGTCGTGAACGCGGGCGACCTCGTGGTCGCGGATCGTGACGGCGTCGCGATCCTGCCCTCCGGCGACGTCGACCGGATCCTGGACGCGGCTCGCGCCCGCGCCGCCAAGGAGGACGCCTACATGACGCGCCTGCGCGCGGGGGAGCTCACCCTCGACCTCTACGACTTCCGCCGCCTGGGGGATCCGATCCGCCGCGCGGCCGACACGAACGGAGCACGATGACCGGCATGCCGGACGCCGACGTCCTCATCATCGGAGCGGGGCCGGTGGGCCTGCTCGCCGCCCTCGACCTCTCGTCCCGCGGCGTCTCCGCGATCGTGGTGGAGACGCGCGACTTCCTGGAACCGCCGAACGTGAAATGCAACCACGTGGCGTCCCGCACGATGGAGAGCCTGCGCCGGCTGGGGATCGCCGCCGAGGTGCGCGCCGCGGGGCTGCCTGCCGACTACCCGCAGGACGTGGCCTTCCGCACCTCCCTCACGGGCATCGAGCTGTCCCGCATCCCGATCCCGGCGAGCGGGGAGCGGTACACCGCGACGGTCGGCCCCGACACGACCTGGGCGACACCCGAACCGCCGCACCGGATCAACCAGACCTTCCTCGAGCCGATCCTCGCCCGGCGCGCTGCCGCGGCGCCCGGGGTGACGCTCCTCAACCGCACCCGGTTCCACTCTTTCGCACAGGACGAGGACGGCGTCACCGCGACGATCAGCGACCTCGACGGGGAGAACGAGCGCACCCTGCGCGCCCGCTACCTCATCGGCGCGGACGGCGGGCGATCCGCCGTCCGCAAGCAGATCGGCGCGACGCTCAGCGGCGACCCCGTGCTGCAGCACGTGCAGTCCACCTGCATCCGCGCCCCGCATCTCTACGGCCTCATGTCGGCCGAGGAGCCGCGGGCATGGGGCTATTACACGTTCAACCCGCGGCGGGTCGGGCACGTCTACGCGATCGACGGCACCGGGACGTTCCTCGTGCACACCTACCTCTCGCCCGAGGAGGCGGAGGATCCCGGATCCGTCGACCGCGATGCCGCGATCAGGGCGATCCTGGGCGTCGAGGAGGACTTCTCGTACGAGGTCGTCTCGAAGGAGGACTGGGTCGCACGGCGGCTGCTGGCCGACCGCTTCCGCGACGGCCGGGTCTTCATCGCGGGGGACGCGTGCCACCTCTGGGTCCCGTTCGCGGGCTTCGGCATGAACGCGGGCATCGCGGACGTCCTGAACCTCACCTGGCTGCTGGGCGCGCGGATCGCCGGCTGGGCGGAGGAGCGGATCCTGGAGGCCTACCAGGCCGAGCGGCGTCCGATCACCGAGCAGGTCTCGCACTTCGCGATGAGTCACCAGCAGAAGCTCGCGAAGCCCGGGCTGCCCGCCGCTCTCGAAGAGGAGGGCGCGGAGGGGGACGACGCACGACGCGCCTTCGGCGTCGCCGTGCACGATCTCAACGAGCCGCAGTTCGCGGCGGCGGGCCTCAACTACGGCTACAGCTACGACGCCTCGCCGATCATCCGCTACGACGGCGGGACGGCCCCCGGCTACACGATGGGCACCTACTCGCCCTCGACCGTGCCGGGCTGCCGCGCCCCGCATCTCCGGCTCGAGGACGGGGCCTCGCTCTACGATCTGCTCTCCCCGGGATACACCGCGGTCTGCGCCCGCGGCGCGCAGGTCGACGTCCTCGCCGCGGCCGCGGAGCTCCGCGGGATCCCGTTCTCCGCGGTCGAGGTCGCTCGGCTGCCGGCGGAGTACGAGCACCCGATCACGCTCGTGCGGCAGGACCAGACCGTGGTCTGGCGGGGTGCGGCACCGACCGCGCCGGAGGCCGCCGCGCTCTGGGAGCTGCTCCGCGGGGCCGTCTGAGGCCGCCTGGAGGTCGCCGCGTTTCGTCCCGCTCCGGTTGCGCCGGGACTCGCTCAACGACCCCGGGACTCCTCCCGGGGCCGTTGAGCGCGGACGCCGCAGGCGACCGGGACGAAACGCGGTCCCCCCGGCAGGCGCCGTCGCTCAGCGACGGATGACCTTCGTCGCCGCCATCGCCTTGAGTCCCTCGACACCGAACTCCAGGCCGTAGCCGGAGGCCTTGGTGCCGCCGAAGGGGATCGACGGATCCACGCCGCCGTGCTGGTTGATCCACACCGTGCCGGCCTCGAGGCGCTGCGCCACGGCGGCGGCCTCATCGGCGTCGGGGCCCCAGACCGAGGCGCCGAGACCCTGTTCGGTGCCGTTCGCGCGGCGCACGGCGTCGTCGACGTCGGTGTAGCGCACGACGGGCAGCACCGGACCGAACTGCTCCTCGTCGACGATCGCGGCCCCGTCCTCCACGTCCGCGACGATCGTCGCGCGGTAGAAGAGCGGGCCGAGCTCGGCGGCCGGTTCGCCGCCCGTGACGATCCTGCCGCCGCGGTCACGGGCATCGTCGACGAGGCGCGCGACGATGTCGAACTGCGCCGGGTTCTGCACGGGCCCGAGCCGGTTGCCCTTGTCGTGCCCCGAGCCCATCGGCGCGGCAGCCGCACGCTCGGCGAGGGCCGCGACCACGTCGTCGTAGACCGAATCGTGCACGTAGAGGCGCTTGAGCGCGGCGCACACCTGGCCGGTGTTCATGAAGGCGCCCCAGAACAGCCGGTCGGCGACCGCGGCGACGTCCGTTCCCGGCAGCACGATCCCGGCGTCGTTGCCGCCGAGCTCGAGCGTGAGGCGGGCGAGGTTGTGCGACGAGCTCTCCACGATGCGGCGCCCGGTGGGCGTGGATCCGGTGAAGACGATCTTGGCGATGTCCGGGTGGGCGGCGAGCGCCGCGCCGACCTCGCGGTCCCCGGAGACGGCGGTGACGACGTCGGAAGGCAGGTGGCGACGGAAGATCTCGGCGAGGGCGAGCACGCTCAGCGGGGTGTTCTCCGAGGGCTTCATGACGACGGTGTTGCCCATGCGCAGTGCCGGCGCGATGTGCCAGACCGAGATCATGACGGGGAAGTTCCAGGGGCCGATGGAGGCGACGACGCCGAGCGGGACGTAGTGCAGCTCGGTGCGGGAGGAGCCCTCCTCGCGGAGCACCTGCGGCTCCAGGGCGGTGTCGGCGGCGGAGCGCAGCCAGTGCGCGGCGCCGTGCACCTCTCCGGCGCCGTCGATCTTGCCCTGCTCGGCGGTGACGATCTCGCCGAGCTCCTCGGCGTGCGCGTCGAGGTCGTCGGCGACGAGATGCAGCAGGCGGGAGCGCTCGGCGTGCCCGAGGGCGGCCCAGCCGGGCTGGGCGCCGCGCGCGGCCTCGATCGCGCGGTCCAGATCCGCCACCGTCCGGATCGGCGCCCGACCGACCTCCGCGCGGGTCGCGGCGTCGAGGATCGGGCGTCCTCCGGGGTTGGAGACCGAGGTCAGCAATGCGTTCATGGCAGCTCCCTTGCGTGCGGCGGGATCGGGGCGACCGGAGGAGGCCCGCAATCATCTCTAATCAATATAGTCATTTGGTGGATCGGCGTCTGCGCCTCAGCGCAGGCCGGCGAGCGTCGCGACGCGCAGCGCCGTGTGCAGCTCGCGGCGCACGCCCCCGTCCGCGAGGTCCACGTCGGCGATCGCGCGGATGCGATCGAGCCGGTAGTAGAGCGTGCTCCGGTGCACGTGGAGCTCCTGGGCCGTGCGCTGCGCATCGCATCCGCAGTCCAGATAGGCCTCGAGCGTGTGCGCGAGGTCGGGCCCGGACTGCGCGTCGAGCAGGCGCTGCACGGCTTCGGGGAGGTCGGTGAGTGCCAGCTCGGCGAGCGGCAGCTGCAGCAGCACGCGGTCGAGGCCCAGCTCGGCCCAGTGCGCGACGCTGCCCCGCTCGCCGTCGACGACGGCCGCCCGCTGGGCGATCCGCGCCTCCCTGAGGGAGCGGACCGCCGAGGCGAGCGGGGCGTGGGCCCCGCCGATCCCGGCGCGCAGGGCGGAGAACGCCGGCTGGGCGAGCAGGGCGGTGAGCCGGTCGGCATCGATCTCGTAGGGGACGGCGATCACGGCCTCCCCGTCGATCACGGCGCCGACGGCCTTGAGGGTGGGGAACACCGGGATGCTCGCGACGGCCCTGTCCAGCAGCAGGCGCAGGGTCGCGGCGCTCGCGGCCGCACCGGGGGCGACGGCGAGCGAGATCGCGGTGTAGTGCGGGGCGGGGGAGAGCAGGCCGCTCGTGAGCAGTTCGTCCGCGGCTCGCGCGCGCTGGTCGGCACCGCCGCCGAACAGCGCGGAGAGCAGCCGAAGGGCCCTGTCCTCGTCCTGCCTGCTGCCGAGCGCCATCGCGGCGAGCACTACGCCGAGCTGCTCGCGCCCGGTGCGCAGCACCTCATCATCGGCCGCGGGCTCGTGCCCTTCGGGGATCGTCGACGAGACGTAGCCGACGACGTGACCGTCGTGCCGGACCGGTGCGACGAGGCGGGTCTGTCCGCCCTCGATCGCCGGGATCAGCACCGGACCGTCGGCCTGACCGACGCGGAACTCCTTGATCGACTCCCGCGCGCGGGACGATCCGCGGTGGGCCAGGATGATCGCCAGCCGCGCATGGTCGACATCGCCGTCGTGCACGCTGAACGCGATCACGGCGAACTCGGCGTCGAACACGATGATGGGCCGGCCGAGCCGGTCCGCATAGGCCTGCACCTGCGCTTCGAGCGTCATCGCCCGCCTCCCTGTCTGCTGCTGCTCCCCGCGGTCCGACGGGAGCCCTCGCGAGACTCCGCGGAAGCGGCGGAGGGACGGCCGCGTTGCAGAGAATCGAGAAATAGATCTATATTCATTATATTCATTTCTTGAGAGGCGATGCGATGGCAAAGATGACAGGCGGCGACGCGCTCACCCTGGCCCTGCTCAGCGAGGGCGTCGAGACGGTCTTCGGGATCCCCGGCGTCCAGCTCGACGGGCTCACCGACGGGATGTACCGCAAGCAGGACGAGATCGACCTGCTGGTCCCGCGGCACGAGCAGAGCACGACCTACATGGCGGACGGCTATCACCGGGCGTCCGGCAAGCCCGGCGTCGCGATGGTCGTGCCGGGCCCCGGGGTGCTCAACGCGGGCGCCGGCATGGCGACCGCGTACGCCTGCTCCTCGCAGGTGATGCTCCTGGCCGGCACGATCCCGTCCCGGCTCGTCGGCGGCGGCCTCGGCGCCCTGCACGAGATCCCGCGGCAGACGGAGACCGTCGAGGGGCTCACCAAGTGGTCGATGCGTCCCACCCGGGCCGAGGAGATCCCGGAGCTCGTGCACGAGGGCTTCCGCCAGATGCGCACCGGCCGTCCCCGCCCGGTGGCGCTCGAGCTCGGACCCGACCTGCTGCACGCCGAGATCGATGTGGAGGTCGGCGACCCGTTCACGGCGGAGGCGCCGGTCGCGCCGGCCCAGGACGTGGCGGCGCTCCTGCACCTGCTGGCGGAGAGCGAGCGCCCGGTCCTGCACGTCGGCGGGGGCGTGCGCGGGAAGCGCGCCTTCGCCCTCATCGCCGCGCTCGCCGAGAAGCTGGACGCGCCGGTCGTCATGAGCGAGAACGGCCGCGGTGCGATCGACGCGCGCGATCCGCACGCCCTGCCCGCGTTCGCGCTCTGGGAGCTGCGTGCGACGGCCGATCTCGTGATCTCGTTCGGCAGTCGCTTCCTCACCCCGTTCGGCCAGCAGCTGAACGTCGGGGACGCGAGGATCGCGCTCGTGAACGTCGAGGCCGCGGATCTCGGCGCGCCCCGGCGTCCCGACCTCGCGATCCAGGCCGATGCGACCGCGGTGCTCGAGGCGCTCGTCGCCGAAGCGCCGGCGCGCGAGGGGTGGGGCGACGAGCTGCGCCGGATCCGCGCCGCGTGCGAGGAGCGGATCCGCGAGCGGGTCGCGCCGCAGATGGCCTTCGTGGACGCGATCCGCGCCGCCCTCCCCGAGGACGGCGTGTACGTCAACGAGCTCACCCAGATCGGCTATGTCTCGACCTACGGCTTCCCCGTGCAGGCGCCGCACTCGTACGTGTGGCCCGGCTATCAGGGCACGCTCGGCTATGCGATGCCCACGGCGCTCGGCGCGGCCGTGGGGGCGGGCGGGCGTCCGGTCGTGGCGGTGACCGGCGACGGCGGGATCGGCTGGTCCCTGCAGGAGTTCGCGACCGCCAAGCGCTACGGGATCCCCCTGGTGACCGTGCTGTTCGAGGACGGCCGGTTCGGCAACGTCTGGCGCATTCAGCGCGACACCTACGGCGGCCGGTTCATCGGCTCGGATCTCGTGAACCCCGACTTCGCGGTGCTCGCGCAGGCGTTCGGCATCGACTTCGTGGACGTCGAGGACGCCGACGGCGTCCGCACCGCGATCGAGGCCGCGATCGCGGCCCGTCGTCCGGCCATCGTCCGCGTGCGGGTGGACGTGTTCCCCTCGCCCTGGTCGCTCATCCACGAGAAGCACTGATCCGCGCCGGGGCCGCGGCGATCGGCGGCGGAGCGATCCCGCCCCTCCGCCGCGGCTCCGGATCCCGCCTCCGGCGACGCCCCACGGTGATCCGGTGGGGCTCATCGGGCGCCGACATGCGCGAGGGCGAGTGCGGCGAGGGCGGCCGCCTGATCCGCCAGGACGCCGTCCTCGAACAGCGCGCGGGGGGAGTGGTTCATCTCCGCCTCGTCGGGGTCGATCCCCGCGGGTGTCGCGCCGAGGAAGAGGAATGCCCCCGGCACCTCGGCGAGGACGGCGGAGAAGTCCTCGGAGGCCATCGAGGGTTCCGTCGCGCGCAGCGCGCGGCCCTCGCCGAGCAGTCCGCCGATCGTCGCGAGCGCCCGCTCGGCGCACGTCTCATCGTTGACGGTGACGGGGTAGACGGTACGGAACGAGACCGTGGCGCGGCAGCCGTGCGCCGCCGCGATGCCCTGCGCGAGAGCCGGTAGCTCCGCCTCCAGCACGTCCCGGCTGCGCTCGGAGAGGATGCGGATCGTCGCCCCGAGCGAGGCGGTGTCGGGGATGGCGTTGATGATCTCGCTGCCGGCGAGCTTCGTGACGGACAGGACGATCGGATCCGAGGTCGGGAAGCGCCGGGTCGCGAACGCGTGCAGGGCGAGGACGATCTGCGCGACGGCCGGCACGGGATCGATCGCCTGCTGCGGACGCGACCCGTGCCCGCCGCGGCCCTCGACCACGACCTCGAGCGCGCAGGCGCCCGCCATGATCGTCCCGCCGCGGGTCGAGAACACGCCCGGCGGTCCCGGGAGGACGTGCACGCCGTACGCGGCCTCGACGCGCGTTCCCGCGGCATCGAGCACGCCCTCGCGGATCATCCTCAGGGCTCCGCCTCCGGCCTCCTCGCCGGGCTCGAACATGAGCACGACCGCGCCGGCCATCCGCTCCCGTCGCGCGGCCAGCAGCCGGGCGGCACCGACGAGTCCCGCGGTGTGCAGGTCGTGCCCGCAGGCGTGCATGACCCCTTCGCGGCGAGAGGCGTAGGGGAGTCCGGTGCGCTCCTGCACCCGGAGGGCATCCATGTCGGCGCGCAGCAGCACGGCGGGGCCGGGGTGCGCGCCGCGCACCACGGCCGTGATCGAGGAGAAGTCCTCGGGGCCCGAGGCCATCTCGAGGTCGAGCTCGCCGAGGGCGTCCTGCACCGCGCGCTGCGTCCGGGGGAGGCGGAAGCCCGCCTCGGGATGCGCGTGCAGCGCGCGTCGCAGGGCGACGAGGCCGGGCAGGAGCGCTTCCGCATCCGCGCGGAGCGCCGCAGGATCCGTCATGGGGGCTCCTTCGTCCCAGATCGACGATCCGTGGCCGCCGATGCCGATTGGATATGATGAATATATCCAATAGATGCTGCGCCGAGACCGGTCACCTCATACTCTGTACTCACGCGTGGCCGTCTCGGGGTCACCGCAGGGATCACCGGGGGAAAGTCATGACGCAGATCACCAACGCCGCCGTCGCCGTGCAGGTGGCGAAGTCGCTCGAGGACGAGATCGTCTCCGGCGGCTGGAAGGCGGGGCACTTCATCGGGCGGCGGCAGGAGCTCGCCACCCGATTCGGGGTGGCGCCCGCGACCCTCGGCGAGGCGATCCAGCTGCTGCGCTCGCGCGGCGTCGTGGACGCGAAGCCCGGTCCCGGCGGCGGGATCTTCGTCGCGTCGCGCTCGCCGTTCATGCAGCTCAGCGACCAGCTGCTGCAGCTGCGCGAGGGCAAGGCGACCGCGAGCGACTGTCTCCGCGTGCTCGACGCGCTGGATGGCCTCGTGCTGCACGATGCGATCGAGCACGCGAGCGACGACGACGTCGCCGAGATCGCGGCGCTGGCCGAGCGGCTCCAGGCGGTGTGGGGCACCGATGCGGGGCCGTCGGCGATCTGGGCGCTGCACGCGCGGATCGCCGAGATCACGCCGAACGAGCTGCTGCGCAGCCTCTACACGAACCTCGTCGACTACATCATCGCCGAGCAGCTCGAGGGCGCCACCGCGCCCAGCACGCCAGAGCGGCTGCGCACCCATCTGGACTTCGCCGAGGCCGTCGGCCGACGCGATCACGCCCTCGCGCGCTCCGCGGCGGAGCGCCACCGGCATTCCTCGGTCGCGACCCTGCTCTCCTGAGGATCCGAAGGATCCGAAGGCTCCGGCGGGTTGACAGGAGGACGCGTCTTCAATAATGTTCATATTCATTATTAAGAATTAACTTCCCGCCCGAGGAGGACGCATGCCGCTCGAGTTCCGAGGCGTCGTCGACGAGATGCTGCAGACCCCGAACCGTCCCGCCGGGGCGACCCCGCCGCCCATCCGGCTCTCGCAGAACGAGATGCCCTGGACGCCGTCGGCGCCGATCGTCGCGGCCATGTCCGCGGCGGTCGAGACGTCGCACCGCTACCCGGACTATCACCGTGCCGCGGCCCGTGCCGCGATCGCCGGGACGCTCGGCGTCGACCCCGACCGGGTCGCCGTGGACAACGGCTCCGGATCCCTCCTGCACGGGCTCGCCCGGCTCGTCTGCGAACCGGGCGTGCACGGCGTCTACCCCGCGCCGTCCTTCGAGGCCTACAAGGCGGCACTCGCCCTGGCCGGGGCCGACGCGACCGCGGTCGGTCTCGCCGACGACGGCGCGATGGACCTGGAGGCGATGGCCGCGGCGATCCGTCCCGAGACGCGCATCGTGTACCTCTGCAACCCGAACAACCCGACCGGCGGCCTGATCCCGGTCGAGGGGCTGCGGGAGTTCCTCGGGCGCGTGCCGGAGAACGTGATCGTCGTGCTCGACGAGGCCTACCGCGAGTTCGTGACCGACGAACCGGTCGAGGCCACGCTGCCGCTCCTGGACGAGTTCGAGAACCTCGTGATCCTGCGCACGCTCTCGAAGTCGCACGGGCTGGCCGGCATCAGAGCCGGCTACGCCGCGGCCACCGCGCGGATCGCGGAGGCGCTGCGGCGCACCTCCGTCGGGTTCGCGCTGAACGGGATCGCCGAGGCCGCGCTCATCGCGGCGTTCAGCCCCGAGGGCATCGCGATCGCCGACGAGAGGGTCGCGACGATCGTCGCGGAGCGCGCGCGCATCGTGCGCGCGCTCGACGAGGCGGGGGTGGCGGTGCTCCCGAGCCAGTCCAACTTCCTGTTCCTCCCCGGCGACGCCGGCGCGCTCATGGCGCGCTTCGCGGAGCAGGGCGTCCTCGCCCGGCCGTTCCCGAACGCCGGCGGCGCGCGTGTCACGGTCGGTCTCCCCGCGGAGAACGACGCCGTCCTCGCCGCCCTTCTCTGACCCCTGATCGTTCTCCGGCGCGTCGCGATCGCGCGCCGGGGATCGCCGACGAACACGATCGCGCCCCCGGCGGCCCGGGTTCCGACACCGTGTCGGATCGCCCGGGAAGGACTTCGGAGCCGGGCCCGATGAGGCCCGCGCAGCGGCTTCCTACGCTGACAACACGACAGACGGAGCGGTCTGATCCCGGGTGACCGGTGGTCTCGGATCCGCTCTCGCACACGGAAGAAGAGGGCAGTGACGGCAAGCGACTTCGAACGCGACCGGCGAGCATCGATCCGGCGCTCGATGACCGGCGGGTTCGGCTGGACGGTGTTCCTCGCCGCCCTGACGCTCGTGTTCGTCTACCCGGTCTCGATGATCGCCATCGGCGCGTTCCGCGACGGGCTGCCGTCGGACGACCTGCCCTTCACGATCGGCGGCCTCCTCGCGGCGTTCCAGGATCCCGAGACGTGGAAGACCATGGGCAACTCGCTGCTGCTCGTGGTCGTGTGCGGCACGATCTCGGTCGCCGGCGGCGGGCTCTTCGCCTGGATCGCGGCGAACACCAACGTCCCCGGCCGTCGCCTGCTGACGCCGCTCATGGCGGTGAACCTGTTCGTGCCGCCGCTGTTCCACACGCTCGGCTGGATCATGCTGGGCAACCCGCAGAACGGCCTGCTCAACCAGTTCGGCCGCATGCTCGGCATGCACGGACCGCTCATGAACATCCAGAGCTGGGGCGGCCTGTTCCTGCTCATGTCGCTCGGCTACATGCCCTTCGCGTACCTGCTCATGCTCGGCGCCTTCAAGAACCGGGACCAGTCGCTCGACGAGGCCGCGGCGATCAGCGGAGCCGGAGCGGTGCGGACCTTCTTCACGATCACGATCCCCTCGGTCGGACCTGCGATCACCGGCGCCGCGATCCTCATCGCCGTGCTCGTGTTCCAGTCCTTCGACAGCCCGCAGCTGATCGGGCGCCAGGCCAACATCTTCGTGTTCTCGACGCAGATCTTCCACTACGTGCGCGATCAGGCTCCCGCCGAGTACACGAAGGCCTTCGCGCTCTCGCTCGTGCTCATCGTGCTCGTGCTGCTGCTCTTCCTCGCGCAGCGCTGGATCCTCCGCGGCCGCAGTTTCACGACCCTCACCGGCAAGACCTCGCGTCGCGAGCCGCAGGAGCTCGGGCCCGTGCGCTGGGTGCTCTCGGCCCTCATCGTCCTGTTCCTGCTGCTGAACCTGATCCTGCCGCTGTTCGCGATGATCCTCGG
This sequence comes from Microbacterium sp. NPDC089698, assembly GCF_044749045.1. Taxonomy (NCBI): domain Bacteria; kingdom Bacillati; phylum Actinomycetota; class Actinomycetes; order Micrococcales; family Microbacteriaceae; genus Microbacterium; species Microbacterium sp. NPDC089698. Next base: position 332,260 of record NZ_JBIVHE010000004.1, on the reverse strand, counting down.
CAGCCTGCAGCCGATCTTCGGCGTCATGAGCACCGGGCTCACCTTCGACAACTACGTGCAGATGCTCACGGATCCCGAGTTCAGCTCGAGCCTGGGGCTCACGGCCTGGCTCGCGGTGATCGGCGGCTTCGGCTCGATCGCCGTCGCCCTGCTCACGACCTACGTCACCGCGCGCCGCACCGGTTTCATCCGCTCGTACACGTCGTTCTCGGTGTGGATCCCGTGGGCGCTGCCCGGCATCGTCCTGGCGCTCGCGTACATGTTCGCGGTGCTGTACGTGCCGGCGTTCCGCGGCCTCTACGGGACGGCGTTCCTCATGACGCTCGTGCTCATCGTCGCCACGATCCCCGTCTCGAGCCGGATCGCGGAGGGCGCGCTCGCCCAGCTCTCGCCCGAGCTCGAGGAGGCGGGGCGCACGTCCGGCGCCGGATCCTGGCGCGTGCTGCTCACGATCGTGCTCCGGCTCGTCGTGCCCAGCTTCCTGTCGGGCTGGTTCCTCTCGGCGCTCTTCATCGCCGGCAACCTGTCCGTGCCGATGCTGCTCGCCCCTCCCGGACTGCAGCCGGTCTCGCTGACCGCGTTCCAGCAGTTCCTGCAGGGCAACATGTCGCAGGGCGCCGCGCTGTTCATGATCATCCTCGTCGCGGCCATGGGCGTGCTCGCGCTCGCCGCCGGATCCATGAAGCTCGCCGCGGTCCTCCGCGCCCGCGCCGGCCGCTCCGGCCGCGCCCCCTCAGTCCCCCTCACCCGGATCACCCCCTGACACACCCGAGAGGAAGAATGATGACGTTCTCCCGCACCACCCTCCGCCTCGCGACGGCCACTCTGGCCGTCGGAGCGCTCGCAGCACTGACCGCCTGCTCGTCCGGCACCGCCGCCGCCAAGCCCGACGCCCCGATCGAGGTCCCCGGCACGGGCGCCGCCGGCAACGCGCACATGAACGACCTCTACGACAAGGCGGTCTCGGCAGGCAAGACCGACATCGTCGTCTACGGCCCCAGCGTCTCGTCGCAGAAGGCGCTGTTCAAGGCCTTCACCGACCGCTTCCCCGGGATCAAGGTCGTCCAGCAGGACCAGCCCGACGCCCAGAGCATCACGAAGATCGAGACCGAGGCGCAGAGCGGCAACCGCATCGCCGACATCTACGACGGCGGCGAGTCTCCGCAGGTCGCCGCGAAGCCGGACCTGTGCACCAAGGCCGACGTGAAGACCGCTCCGGACGGCTTCGAGATCCCGACCAACTTCGACGGCCGCCTCACCTACTATGCGATGCGCTACTTCGTGTTCGTCTACAACACCGACATGGTGAAGGAGAACGAGGCCCCGAAGAACTGGAAGGACCTGCTCGACCCGAAGTGGAAGGGCAAGATCACGGTCGGCGACCCGACGGTCCCCGGCGGCATCCGCTACATCCTCACCTCGCTCATGGTGCCGGAGAGCGCCGACAAGTGGGGCAAGCCCTACGTCGAGGCGCTCGCCCAGCAGGACGTGCAGTTCGCGCAGTCCGAGCCCAACGTGCCCGCCGACGTGGCGAGCGGCCGGTTCCCGATCGGCATCGCCGTCTACCAGGGCTTCTACGAGGACGTGAAGGCGAAGGGCGGCCCGGTCGCCGCCGTCTTCCCGCTCGACGACGGCGGCAACTTCATGTCCCGCACCGGCATGTGCATCGTGAACAAGGCCCCGCACGCGGACGCCGCACAGCTCTACATCAACTGGCTGTACTCGCCCGAGGGGCAGAAGGCGCTCGCCGAGAAGAACAAGTCCTACGGCTGGACGCCGGACGCCCCCGGCCCGCAGGGCGCCCCGGCTCTGAGCAAGCTCGGGCGCCTGCCGTTCTCCAACCCCGACCCGAACTTCAACCAGCCCTACTTCGACTTCATCAACGCGCAGTTCAAGAAGTAGCCGCTTCGAAATCCGACGTCCCCCAGCGAGAGAGCACTGATCGGCATGACTGAGGTCCAGGTATCCGGACTGACCAAGCGCTACGGCGGCAAGACCGCTCTGCACGGATTGGATCTGACGATCGGATCCGGCGAGTTCGTCACCCTGCTCGGCCCCTCGGGCTGCGGCAAGACGACGACGCTGCGGTGCCTGGCCGGTCTCGAGCGCCCCACGGGCGGACGCATCAGCATGGGCGATCGCATCGTCGTCGACACCGACCGGCGCACGTTCGTGCCGGCCGACAAGCGGCAGGTGGGCATGGTGTTCCAGAGCTACGCGCTCTGGCCGCACATGAGCGTGGCGGAGAACGTCGCCTACCCGCTCAAGGTCGCGAAGGTGGGGGCGGCCGAGCGCCGCACCCGTGTCGCCGACATGCTCTCCGCGGTGGGACTCGCGGACTTCGAGAAGCGTCCGGTCACCGCCCTGTCGGGCGGCCAGCAGCAGCGGGTGGCTCTCGCCCGCGCGCTGGCCGCCCGGCCGGGCATCATCTTCTACGACGAGCCGCTCTCCAACCTCGACTCCAAGCTGCGCTACCAGATGGGCCAGCAGGTGCGCGCGCTGCACAACCAGTTCGAGACGACCTCCGTCTACGTCACGCACGACCAGGAGGAGGCGATCACGCTCTCCGACCGGATCATCGTCATGAGCGAGGGCGCGATCGTGCAGGACGGCTCGCCCAGCGAACTGTACGACCGCCCCAACTCGGCGTACGTCGCCGACTTCATGGGCTTCCAGAACATCCTTCCCGGCACGATCCGCGCCGTCCGCGACGGGATCGCCGACGTCGAGGTCGACGGCACCTCGCTCGTGGTCTCGGGCGTCGTGACCGGCGAGGCCGCGGCGGGGGAGCGGGCCGATGTGGCCTTCCGCGCCGCGCACGCCCGGATCATGCCGGTCGACGATCTCGCACCCGGCGCCGGACGGTTCCGCGCGGCCGTCGAGCGCAGCACCTACCTCGGCAGCGCCGTCAACCTCCTCGTCCGCACCGACGGGCTGCCGCTGCGCGTGCGGGTGGAGACGGGCGAGATGGCCGCGGACGCGGTGCCGCGCCCCGGCGACGCCTACGGCTTCGCGATCAACCCCGCCCGCGCGGTCGTGATCCCGCACCGCTCGGCGGCGGCGCCCGCCGAGGACGACTACCTGACCACGATGACCGATGCGATCGTCGCCGCGCACTGAGCGACCGACGCCCGAGAGGAATGCCCATGAGTGACCTGCCCACCCCCCGCTCCGATGCGCCGCGTATTCGTGAGCTCGCCGAGATCGGCGGCCGCTCGGATACGCGGGACGTGCTCGCCCACGCGACCAAGCAGGCGCGCGACGACTACGACGACTACTTCATCGTCGACATCGATGCGCACGTCTCGGAGGACCACTTCTGGGGCGAGGTGCTGAGCCTCATCGACAACGATGTGTGGCGCGACCTGGGCATGAGCCAGTACGCGGGCTTCGCCGGCAACAACGCGCTCCTGAACATCCAGCCCGGCATGTCGCAGCAGAGCGTCGGCGGCCGCATCGGCCACCAGGGCCGCAAGGAGCCCACCGACGGCACCGAGGGGCACCCGTTCGTCACCGCCGCGCGGCGCGGCATGGACGCGATGGGCCTCGACTACCAGGTGGTGTTCCCGAGCGCGATGCTGCTGCTCGGCATGCACCCGCAGGACGAGGTCGAGGTCGTGCTGGGCCGCGCCTTCAACCGCTGGCTCACCGAGGTGATCCTGCCGCCGAACCCGCGCCTCAAGGGCATGCTCTACCTGCCCTACAACACCCCGGAGGTGTGCGAGGAGCTGGTCGAGCAATACGCCGACGATCCGGGGATCATCGGCTACACGGTGTGCTCGACGCGCAACAACCCGGTGCACTCCGACGTCTACACGCGCCTCTACAAGCTCATCGAGGACAGCGGCAAGCCGCTCGCGTTCCACTCCGGCTACCACTGGGGGGACCCGTCGTTCGCCCAGCTGAACCGCTTCCTCTCCATGCATGCGCTCTCGTTCACGCACTACAACCAGATCCACGTGACGAACTGGATCATCAACGCGATGCCGGAGCGCTTCCCGAAGCTCAAGATGGTGTGGGTCGAGAGCGGCCTGGCGTGGATCCCCTTCCTCATGCAGCGTCTCGACCACGAGGTGCTCATGCGGCCGAGCGAGGCCCCCGGTCTCAAGCGCCTGCCGAGCGAGTACATGAAGGAGATGTGGTACACGACGCAACCCATGGAGCGGACCAACATGGAGCTGCTCGAGGCCACCATGAAGTCCTTCAACGCCGAGACGCAGCTGCTCTACTCGTCCGACTGGCCGCACTGGGACTGGGACGCGCCGTCCACGATCACCCGCCTGCCCTTCCTCTCCGAGCAGGCCAAGCGCAACATCCTCGGGCTGAACGCCGCACGCGTGTTCAACCTCCCCACCGACCGACAGAAGCCCTCCGCGGAGCGCGTGCTCCTGGAGCGACCCGGGATCTCCTGACATGACTGACACCGACACCACCACCACCGCCCCCGAGATCGCCGAGCTCTCGGCGGTCATCACCCGCCTCGGCGAGCTCGTGCAGCACGTGCGCGACAGCGAGCGCGGCGCCGACGTCTCCGACGAGCAGATCGCCGATGTGCTCTACGCCGCCGCCCGCCTCTTCTCGGCGAAGACCGATCGCGTCGGCAAGATCTCCTGGCCGATCCGCGAGGACGCGCTCAACGCGACCGAGACCGTCGTCCTCGTGACGGCGCTCCTGGACGCCGCGGACGTGAACCTCTTCGACATGGCGATCTGGTACCGGAGAGCCGAATGAGCGCGCAGGTCGTCCGCCGGGACGTCGTCGTCGCGAGCCTTGCCGATCTGCAGGAGCGCGAGCGGATCGTCGTCGACGTCGACGGGACCGAGCTCGGCGTCTACTTCCACGCCGGCGAGGTGCGCGCCTGGTACAACGTCTGCCCGCACCAGGGCGGCCCGGTCTGTCAAGGCAAGATCATGCCACGCACCGTCCAGCTCGTGCGGGGCGAGGACGGGCTCAAGAGCGGCGGACCCGGATTCCATCCCACCGACCGCAACATCGTGTGCCCCTGGCACGGCTTCGAGTTCGACATCCTCACCGGCAAGCACCCTGCGGACCACCGCGTCGGGCTGCGCCCGATCCCGGTCCGCGTCGACGCCGACGACGTCATCGTCACGGTCTGACGAGACCGGCGGACCCCTCCGGCCCCGCCGCCCGCTCCCCGAGAGCAGGGCGGCGGGGCCGCGTCGTCTGCGGCCGCACAGGGCGGCGGTCGTAGGCTGGAGGGATGAGCGACTATCTCGTCCGGCCCGCGCGGGCCGCCGACGTCCAGGGCATCTACGCACTCCTGGAGCCGCTCGTGGAGCGAAGGATCCTGCTCGGCAAGGACATCGCGGTGCTCTACGGCGCGGTGCAGGAGTTCGTGGTGGCGGAGGCCGACGGTCGCCTCATCGGCTGCGGCGCGCTGCACGTCATGTGGGAGGACCTCGGCGAGGTGCGCACCCTGCTCGTCGAGGAGGGATGGAAGCACCACGGCGTCGGGCGGGCCATCGTGGAGCGCCTCGAGGCGCACGCGGTCGATCTCGGCCTCAGCCGCCTGTTCTGCCTGACCTTCGAGGTGCCGTTCTTCGAGCGTCGCGGATTCGCGCCGATCGGCGAGCAGGTCGTCGACCCCGACGTCTACACCCAGCTGCTGCGCAGCGGCGACGAAGGCGTGGCCGAGTTCCTCGATCTCGCGCACGTGAAGCCGAACACGCTCGGCAACACGCGGATGCTCAAGCACCTTGTCTAACCTGGAAGCATGAGCCCTCGCCAGTCCGCCGCCGTCTATCGTCGCCGGCGGATCGTGGTCCTCGGCATCATCATCGTGCTGCTCGCGCTGCTGATCGTGCTCGTATGGGCGCTCGTCGGGCGCGGAGCACCCGGCGCGGATCCGAAGCCCGCTCCCACGACCTCGTCGACGCGCTCGCCCTCGCCGACCGCATCGGCGCCGCCCGCCACTCCGGATCCGAGCGCCGACGCGAGCCCCGACCCCGCGACCACGCCGGGCCCGACGAGCACCGCGGGCGCCGGGCCGGTGCCCTGCACCGCGGCGGAGGTGCAGGTCACGGCCGTCGCCGATCACGACAGCTACTCGGCCGACGAGAACCCGAAGCTCTCGATCTCGCTGACCAACAGCAGCAGCAAGGACTGCACGATGAACGTCGGCACCACGACGCAGGCGTTCACGATCACGAGCGGGAACGACACCTGGTGGCGATCCACGGACTGCCAGCAGACCCCGAGCGACGCGGTCCAGACCATCAAGGCCGGCGCGACGATCACCAGCGCGACCCCGGTCGTCTGGGATCGCACGCGCTCGAGCGTCGACACCTGCGATGCGGCGGACCGGCAGCGCGCCCCGGGAGGCGGGGCGGCCTACCGGCTGACCGTGTCGATCGGCGGGTTCCAGAGCACGAATCCGGTGCAGTTCCTGCTGAATTGATCCTGGACGGATCGTGGGAATATGTCGCCTGGGTGCAACCTTTGGGATACCATAGGAAGCAAGTCTTCGAGATCTTGACGGTTGCCATCCCCAGTGGCTTCGACAATCTCAAGCGTCCCCAGCGCATCGTCGTCCGTCGTCGAGGACTTTGAGGGCCTCTTCGATCGTCTGTCCCCAAGCGATGAGCGAAGAGGTCCTCTCCTATGCTGGAACGATGGCCGTGAAGAAGTCGAAGAAGAAGGCACCGGCCGCGGCGGACTTCCGCTCCGAGGCGCTCGCGCAGGCGCTCGAGAAGCAGGACATGGCCGCGGTGGCGCTCGCCCTGCGCAACGGCAACACGGTCGTGCCGCTGATCCGACCCGGTGCGAGGGACGACCCGCGGGACGGCGGCGAGGTGTGGACGTATCGGGATCCGGCGACCGGCGACGTCGCGCTGCTGCTCTTCAGCGATGCGAAGCACAAGCCGGCGAACCTCCCGCCCGGCGTCGGGATCTACTCGCCGCTGTGGCTCCGCTCGTTCCTGACGACCCACCGCGAGGTGATCACGACCGTGTTCCTCGACATCGCCGGCCCGCACCCGATGCAGGCGTCTCCCGAGGAACTGCTGCGCGCGCTCGAGGCCTGACCTGGCGCCGGAACGCGCACGCCCCCGGCATCAGAACGCGGGCACCTCGTCGTCGAGGCGGCGCGGCGCCCGATGCGCCTTGACGTCGCCGAGGGCTCCGCGCAGGGTCGCGGAGCGGTCGTCGATCACGTGCGCATAGCCGAGCCGAGCCGCCTCGGAGCGGCGCTGGGACGCCTGGGTGACCGGGCGCACCTCGCCGGCGAGGCTCAGCTCGCCCACGGCGGCGAGCGTTCGCGGCACGGCGTCGTCCCTGAGGGATCCGGCCACCGCGATCGCGATCGCCAGATCCGCCGCCGGCTCGACGAAGCGCACGCCGCCCACCGTCGAGACGTAGACGTCCTTGTCGCTGGTCTTGATGCCGGCGCGGCGCTCGAGCACGGCGAGCACCATCGCCACGCGTGAGGAATCGAGGCCGTTCACGACGCGGCGCGGGTTGGGTGCCTGGGTGGGGATCGTGAGCGCCTGCACCTCGACCGGCATCGCGCGCCGGCCCTCGAGCGCGATCGCGACGCACGTGCCCGGCTCCGGACGCCCGCGCGACAGGAACAGGCTCGACGGATCCGGCACCTCCGCGATCCCGGATCCGGTCATCTCGAAGCAGCCGACCTCGTCGGTCGGCCCGAACCGGTTCTTGAGCGCCCGGACGAAGCGCAGGGACGTCTGGCGGTCGCCCTCGAAGTGGCAGACGACGTCGACGAGGTGCTCGAGCACGCGGGGACCGGCGACCGATCCGTCCTTCGTGACGTGCCCGACGATCACGATCGGGAGATCCCGTTCCTTCGCCACCCGGATGAGCGCCGACGCGACCTCGCGCACCTGAGCCGGCTGGCCGGCGGCGCCATCCGACAGCGCGGAGGCGACGGTCTGCACGGAGTCGACGATCACGAGCTCCGGGGAGACCTCGTCGATGTGGCCGAGGATCGTGCCGAGGTCGGTCTCGGCCGCGAGGTACAGCTCGTCGTGCAGCGCTCCCGTGCGCTCCGCGCGCAGCCGCACCTGCGCCGTGGACTCCTCGCCACTCGCGTACAGCACCCGCCGGCCGGACCGGGCCGCCGCGGCCGCCACCTCGAGCAGCAGCGTGGACTTGCCGACGCCCGGCTCGCCGCTCAGCAGGATCGCCGCTCCCGGCACGATGCCGCCGCCGAGCACGCGGTCGAACTCGGCGACGCCGCTCGAGCGCCGTGGCGACTCCTGCGAGGTGAGCGACGTGATCGGGCGCGCCTGCCGGCCGGACGCCGGGGCCGTCGCCTCGACCCGGCGCACGATGCCGGTCTGCGCGGCCTGCTCGGTCACCGTGCCCCACTGCTGGCACTCGCCGCACCGGCCCACCCATTTCGCGGTCGTCCACCCGCACTCGGTGCAGACGTACGCGGGGGCGGAGGGTTTCCGGGAGGCCATGCAGCAAGGCTAGCCGGGGCCGCCGACGCTCCGTCCCGTTACGCGGACGACGGGCGGCGGGAGTGGCGCACCGGTAGCCTCGAAGCACACGACGAGGGAGCGCGCATGAGCCAGGGCACCACCACCTTCCGCACGGTCGAGGAGCAGCAGGAGCGCGTGCTCGCCGCCGTCCGCCCGCGTCCCTCGGTGACGATCGGGGTGGACGAGGCGGCCGGGTTCACGCTCGCCGCGGACGCGGTCGCCGTGAACCCGGTTCCGGTCTTCGACAACTCCGCGATGGACGGTTTCGCGGTGCGGTTCGCGGACGTCGCGGCCGCGAGCGAGACGGATCCCGTGACCCTGCGCGTGACGGCGGATCTGCCGGCGGGGAGTCCCGAGGACCCGCCCCTCGACCCCGGTTGCGCCGTGCGCATCATGACCGGATCCGCGCTGCCAGGCCAGGCCGACACGATCGTCCCGTTCGAGGACACCGCGGGCGGGCTGGCGGACTCGCTGCAGACCGCCGTCGTGCAGCGTGCGCCGTTCGCGGAGGGCGCGCACGTGCGTCGCGCCGGGGCGGACGCCGCAGCCGGCTCCGTGGCCCTGGCCGCGGGGGCGCTGCTCGGACCGCGGCAGCTCTCGGCGCTCGCCTCGGTCGGGATCGCCCAGGTGCGGGTCGCGCCCCGCCCGCGCGTCGCCGTGGTGTCGACCGGATCCGAGCTGGTGCCGCCGGGTGCACCCCTGCGGCGCGGGCAGATCCCGGAGTCGAACGGCGTGCTGCTGGCCGGGCTCGCGGCCGAGGCCGGGGCGGACATCGTGCTGCGCGAGGTCGTCGGGGACGAGGGCGACGGGCCGGCGGAGGCCGCGGCGCGCGCCGCCGCGCTCGGCGCCGATGTGGTGATCTTCTCCGGCGGCGTGAGCGCGGGCGCGTATGAGGCGGTGCGGCTGAGCATGGGCGAGACGATGGAGTTCGTCGCGGTGGCGATGCAGCCAGGGAAGCCGCAGGCGTTCGGCGCGACCGCCGACGGCATGCTGCTGTTCGGACTGCCCGGCAATCCGGTCAGCGCCGCGGTGTCGTTCGAGACGTTCGTGCGCCCCGCGCTGCTGCGGCTCCAGGGCCGGACCGAGGTGCACCGCGAGCTCCGCCGCCTGCCCGCGGGCGCGGCCTGGCGCACCCCTCCTGCGCGCCGCCAGTACCTGCCGGCCGTGATCGTCGACGGTGCCGTGGTGCCCGCGACGAGAGGCGGATCCGGCTCGCACCTCACGGTCGGTCTCGCCGGAGCCACCGCCTACGCGATCGTGCCGGCCGACGTGGAGGCCGTCGAGGTCGGGGATCTCGTCGACGTGTGGGAGCTGCACTGAGCACGTCCGCCCCGTCGATCGCCGCCCTCGTGCTCGTGGGCGGGCGCGCGCGCCGCTTCGCCGGCGTCGCCAAGCCTCTGCTCGAGTTCGGCGGCTCGACGCCGTGGCAGCGCACCCTGGCGGCCCTCGGCGAGGACCGCGTCCGTCCGGTGCTCGCCGTCGGGACCGCCTGGGACGCCGACGAGCCCGCTCCGCCGGCCGGCGCGGCCATCGTCCCCGTGATCTGGGTGCGGGAGGACCCGCCGTTCGGCGGCCCCGCCGCGGCGATCGCGGCGGGGCTGTCCGGGCTCGAGGGGGCGGAGTGGGCGCTGCTGCTCGCCGGCGACCTCGTGCATCCGGCCGACGTCGTGCGGACGCTGTGCGGCGCCGTGCGCGCTGCCGAGGAGGAGAGCGCGGGGGAGGACGCCCTCGATCCCGTCGACGCGATCGTGTTCCGCGCCGACGGCCGCGCGCAGTGGCTGGCCGGCGCCTACCGCGTCGAGGCGCTCCGCGCCGCGCTCGTCGCCCTGGGGGATCCGTCCGGCAGGGCCGTCCGAGAACTGCTCGGAGGGCTTCCGATCCGGTGGATCACGGACGAGGATGGCCTCACAGCCGATATCGACACCCCCGATGACCTGGAGCGCGCCCGCGCGGTGCTGGCCGATCCGTCCGCCCGTCACGACGAGGAGCCCCGATGACCCCGAACGATCGCACGCTGCCCCCCGAGGCGCTGGACGACTGGGCCGCCGAGCTGCGCGAGCGGTTCGGCCTCGCGGAGGAGGACGTGCCGGTCGCGCTGATCCTCGACCTCGCGCGCGATGTCGCGAACGGCGTCGCGCGTCCTGCCGCACCGTTCAGCGCCTTCGTCGCGGGTCTCGTGGCGGGCCGCGCGGGCGGCAGCCCCGGCGACGTGCGCGCCGCGGTCTCCGCGATCTCGCAGCTCGCCCTCGCGCACGGCAGGGACTGAGCGTCCGGCGCACCCGTCGGCATCCGGGATCCGCATGGTCGTGATCCGAACCTCCTATCGCGCGCGGCATTATTCACGGCCGAAGTCCCCATGGGCGGCGATGCGCGATGCGAGTATGGAACCATGGCCAGCGCCGGGCCCGTCTGCGGGCCGATCTCCAGCTATTCGCGGGTGCGGATCCTGCACCTCGTGCAGGCACGTCCGCACCGCACGATCGGCGAGCTGTGCGAGGCCACGGCGCTGCATCCGAACACGGTGCGCGAGCACCTGCAGCGGCTGATCGAGGGGGGCTACGTCGTGCAGGCGACCGAGCACCGCACGACCCGCGGGCGTCCGCGCGTGCTGTACAGCGCCGCGACCGGCGCGCCGGAGGCGTCGAGCCCCGTCGCGAAGCAGAAGGCCGACGACGCCGCCCGCCGCGGGGACCTGCTGCGCCGCATGCTGCAGACCGAATCCTCGGGCCTCGGCCAGCAGGCGCTCTACCAGCTCGACGCCCTCGTCGAGCACCTCGAGGAGAGTGGCTTCGAGCCCGTGATCGACGAAGGCCGGCTCACCGTCGAGCTCACCCCGTGCCCGCACGCCGCCGCTCGGCCCGAGCACCGCCCGGTGCTCTGCCAGGTGCACCTCGGTCTCATGCAGGGCGTGCTCGCCCAGGCCGGCGGGCCGCTGACCGCGCGCTGCGTGCGCTCGGCGGCGCGGCCGGAGGAGTGCACGGTCGAATTGGACCGGGTCGGCGGATCCCGGTTCGCCATCGACGACCGCGTCGGATCCCCGACCGGATCCGCATCCGCTCACGGCACAGGATCCCGCATCGGATCCGCGAACGCAGGAGGCCCCGCGCATGGATTGGCTTGATCCGCTCGTCCTGTCCCGCTGGCAGTTCGGTCTGACGACCGTCTACCACTACCTGTTCGTGCCTCTCACGATCGGCATGGCCACCGTCACCGCGATCTTCCAGACCGCGTGGGTGCGCACCGGCAAGATCGAGTACCTGCACCTGACCCGGTTCTTCTCGAAGATCTTCCTCATCAACTTCGCCATGGGCGTGGTGACCGGCATCGTGCAGGAGTTCCAGTTCGGCATGAACTGGTCGGATTACTCGCGCTTCGTCGGCGACGTGTTCGGCGCCCCGCTCGCGTTCGAGGGCCTGCTCGCGTTCTTCCTCGAGGCGACGTTCATCGGGCTGTGGATCTTCGGCTGGGACAAGCTGCCGAAGAAGGTGCACCTCGCCACGATCTGGGGTGTCGCGATCGGCACGATCCTCTCGGCGTACTTCATCATCGCCGCGAACGCGTTCATGCAGAACCCGGTCGGCTATACCTTCAACCCGGCGACGAACCGCGCCGAGCTCACCGACTTCTGGGCGCTGCTGACCAACAAGGTCGCGCTCGCCGCGTTCCCGCACACGATCTTCGGCGCGTTCATGCTCGCGGCCGGCGTCGTGATCTCGGTCTCGGCCTGGCATCTGTCCCGCGGCCAGCACGTGGCGACCATGCGGAAGTCGCTCAAGTTCGGCCTGTGGGCGATCCTCGTCGCGACCGCGGGCGTGGTGCTCTCCGGCGACCAGCTGGGTCTCGCGATGTATTCGACGCAGCCGATGAAGATGGCGGCCGCCGAAGCGACGTTCAACACGGTGTGCGGCAAGGACGCGGCGTTCAGCCTGTTCACGCTCGGGACGCCGGACGGCAAGACCGACCTGTTCTCGATCCGGGTGCCGTATCTGCTTTCGCTGCTGTCGAATCACACCCTCGACGGCTGCGTGCACGGCATCAACGACCTGAATGCGGAGTACGCGCAGAAGTTCGCCTCCACGGGCCTCACCGAGTTCAACCCGGTGCTGTGGGTGACGTACTGGGCGTTCCGCTGGATGATCGGACTCGGGATGGCCCACGCGCTGGTCGCCGTGGCCGGCCTCTGGTTCACCCGCAAGAACGCCAAGCGCGAGCCCGCGCAGTGGATGTGGAAGATCGCGATCTACTCCTTCCCGCTGTCCTTGGGCGCGAACATCGTCGGCTGGGTCTTCACCGAGATGGGCAGACAGCCCTGGATCGTGTTCAGCCTGATGACGACGAAGAACGGCGTCTCGCCGGGGGTGAGCGGGGTCGAGGTGCTCATCTCGCTCATCTCCTTCACCGCGATCTACGCCGCCCTCGCGGTCGTGGAGATCGGGCTCATCGTCCGCGCCGCCAAGAAGGGGCCCGACATCACAGAGAAGCACGACGAGGACGCCCCTGTCCCGTCGGTCGTGTACTGAGGAAGGAGACGGACATGGATCTCGCAACGCTCTGGTTCTGGATCGTCGCCCTGTTCTTCGTGGGCTACTTCGTGCTCGACGGCTTCGACTTCGGGGTGGGCATGTCGCTGCCGTTCCTCGGCAAGGACGACGTCTCGCGCCGCCAGGTGATCAACACGATCGGCCCGGTCTGGGACCTCAACGAGACCTGGGTGATCGTGGCGGGCGCCTGCCTGTTCGCGTCGTTCCCGGAGTGGTACGCCTCGCTGTTCAGCGGCTTCTACCTGCCGCTGCTCGTGATCCTGCTCGCGCTCATCCTGCGCGGGGTGTCTTTCGAGTACCGGCACCAGCGGGACGACCCGCGCTGGAAGCGCCGATTCGACACGATGATCGTGATCGGATCCGCCGTTCCGGCACTGCTCTGGGGCGTCGCGTTCGGCAACATCGTGCAGGGCGTGGCGCTGGACGAGAAGCACGTTTTCCGCGGATCGGTGTTCGATCTGCTGAACCCGTACGGCCTGCTCGTCGGCGTCACCACGCTGCTCCTGTTCTTCCTGCACGGGCTGTACTTCGTCGCGCTCAAGACCGACGGCGTCGTGCACGAGCGCGCTCGCCGGGTGGCGCGGCTCGCCGCCCTGCCGACGATCCTCGTCGCCGCGGGGACCGTGGTGTGGACGATCGTGATCGCCGCCGGACGTCCTTCGCTGCTCTGGGCCGTGATCGCGCTCGGCGCCGTGGCCGCGGTGTTCCTCATCGTGTCGGTGGTGTTCTCGCTGCGCGGCCGTGACGGCTGGGCGTTCGCCGCCGGGGTCGTCACGATCCTCACGGCCGTGCTCATGCTGTTCTCCGCGCTGTTCCCGAACGTGCTGCCGTCGACGATCGATCCGGCCAACTCGCTCACGATCCAGAACGCGTCGAGCACGCCGTACACGCTGCAGATCATGAGCTGGACCGCGCTCGTGGCGATGCCGCTCGTCCTCGCGTACCAGGCATGGACGTACTGGGTCTTCCGCAAGCGCGTGCGCCGGTCGACGATCGAGGCGGCCCCCGCGCACGCATGATCCCCCTCCCGTCCTCGCTGTCTTCGCTGTTCCGGCCGTCCCCGCGCCGCCCCGCGACCGCCCCGTCTGCAGGAGCGCCCCTCGCCCGGGCACCCCTCCACTTCCGAGTCGTCCCCGTGAGCGCACTCCATAGCGTGCGCTCACGGGGACGAGGCGAAGGTAGAAGGGCGGCGGGGCGGGGCGCGTTCACGGCGGGGGAGCGGATCCGATGAAGCCGATCGATCCGCGGCTGCTGCGATGGGCGCCCACCGCACGCACCTACCTCGCGGTCTCGGCGGGGATCGCGCTCGTGCAGACCGCGGTCACGATCGGGTTCGCCGGCCTGCTCGCCGCAGGGATCACGGACGTGGCGGAGGGGCGCTCGCCGCTCGGCCACGTGCCCTGGCTCGCCCTCGTGGTGCTCGTGCGCGCCGTGCTGCTCTGGGTGTCCGAGGCGTGGGGCGCCCGGGCGGCCGCGCAAGCCGGGCGCGAGTTGCGGACGGCGCTGCTCGACGCGATCTCCCGCCGCGGTCCTGCCTGGCTCGGCACACGCAACCGCGCCGCCCTCGCGGTCACGGCGGGTCACGGACTCGATGCCCTGGATCCGTACTTCTCCCGGTACATCCCGCAGCTCGTGCTCACCGCGATCGCGACGCCCGTCATCGTCGCCGTGATGTGGTGGCAGGACTGGCCGAGCGGGCTCGCGGCGGTCGTCACGCTGCCGCTCATCCCGCTGTTCCTCATCCTCATCGGCATCGCGACCCGCACGGTGCAGCGCACGCAGCTGCAGGCGCTGCACGCGCTGGCGGCGCGGTTCGCCGACACGGTGCAGGGCCTCGCCACGCTGCGGCTGTTCGGGAGGGAGCGCCGCGCCGCCGCCCGGATGCGCGAGACCGCCGACCAGTACCGCCGCGAGACCATGCGCGTGCTGCGGTTCTCGTTCCTCTCCGGCTTCGCGCTCGAGCTGCTCTCGTCGCTCGCGGTCGCGATCATCGCCGTCTCGGTGGGCCTGCGACTGCTGGACGGCGAGCTGAGTCTCGGCGTCGGCCTGTTCGTGCTGCTGCTGGCGCCGGAGGCGTTCCTGCCGCTGCGCCAGGTCGGGGTGCAGTTCCACGCCGCCGCCGAGGGCGTCGCCGCGACGGAGGACGTCTTCGAGGTTCTGGAGTCTCCGGCGGCCGGGTCCGGCGTTCACGGCGCGTACTTGGCTGCAACTGAGTCCGGGATCCAGCCATCTGCGCGCTGCGAAACAGGACGGGGGATCCGGCTGGTCGTCGACGGGGTCGCCGTGCGGCACGGAGAGCGGCGGCTGCCGGAGGTGTCGTTCACGGCGGAGCCGGGCAGCGTCACGCTCATCGAAGGACGGAGCGGATCCGGCAAGTCGAGCCTGCTCGCGGCGCTGCGCGGGGCGGCGTCGCACGAAGGAACAGTCGTGGCAGAAGGCGCGGCGGACCCGGATCCGATCACGTGGCTGGCGTGGGCCGGCCAGCGCCCGGGGCTCATCCGCGGCACGATCGCCGCGAACGTCGCGCTCGGCGATCCTGAGTCCGATCTTGCGCGCGTCCGCACGGCTCTCGCCGATGCCGCTGCGCCCGATCTGGATCCGGCGCAGGAGCTCGGCGTGCAGGGGGCGGGGCTCTCCGGAGGTCAGGCGCAGCGCGTCGCCGTGGCCCGCGCCCTGTACCGGCTCGGATCCGGCGCGCGCGTGCTCGCGCTCGATGAGCCGTCGAGCGCCCTCGACGCCGTGACGGAGCAGCGGCTGTGGGAGTCGCTGCGCCGTGCCGCCGACCACGGCGCGACGGTGCTGCTCGTCTCGCACCGGGAGTCGGCCCGCGCGATCGCGGACCAGGTGGTGCGGGTGGGTGACGGCGCCGTCGCGGCGATGGGCGCCCGGACGGGCGCCGATCTGCGCGAGAGTCCGGCGGCCGCACCGACGGGGTCATTGAGCGAGGATCGCGAAGCGGACGACCGAGACGAAACGCGGCGCCCGGTCGGGGGCGACGTTTCGTCTCCGACGCCTTCGGCGGCTTCCCTCAACGACCAGGGGGATCAGGATCCGAATCAGGATCAGGATCAGGATCCGGATCTGATCCCGGATCTGCCGGCCTCGGTCGGCGGGATCCTGCGGTTCGCGATGCCCCCCGCCCGCCGGTTCCTGCCCGCGATCCTGGCCGGGATCGTCTCGGCGGCGGCTGCGGTCGGCCTGCTGCTCGTGAGCGGCTGGCTCATCGTCACGGCGTCGCTCGTCGACAACCTCGTGCCGCTCTCGGTCGCGATCGTCGGGGTGCGGTTCTTCGCGGTGACCAGGGCCGTCACTCGGTACCTCGAGCGCCTCGTGGGTCACGACGCCGCCCTCGGGCGCCTCGCGGATCTGCGGGCCGCGGTCGTGCGCCGGCTCACTCCGCTGGCCCCTGCCGGACTCGGCTCCACCGACCGAGGCTCCGTGCTCGCCGCCCTCGTCGACGACGTGGAGAACCTGCAGAACCTGCCCCTGCGCGTGGAGCAGCCGCTGCTCACGGGCGGCGTCGTTGCCCTCGTCTCGATCGGCGTCCTCGCTGCGATCGCCCCCTCGGCGGCCCTCGCTCTCTCGGTCTGCCTCGTGATCGCGGTCGCCGGTGCGGTCGTGCTCGGCGGCATCGCCGGTGGCAGCGCCGAACGCGCGCTCAGCCGCGACCGTGCGGCGCTCGCCGGAGCCCTCGTCGACGAGCTCACCGCGCTCGACGTGCTGCAGGCCTACGGCGCAGAGCCGATCGCACGCGGTCGGATCCGCGCCGCCGACGAGGCGCTGCGGCGCACGACCACCCGGGCCGCCGTCGCACAGGCGCTGTCGTCTGCGGTCGTATCGGTCACCGCCGGTGCCGCCTCGATCTGGGCGCTCGCGGTCGCGGCGCCGGGGCAGGCCGGGGGAGCGGTCGACGCGCCCTGGTTCGCGGTCGCCGTGCTGCTGCCGATGGCCGTGTTCGACGTGTTCTCCGCCGTGCCGCAGGCGGCCTCGGCCTGGCGCGGGGTGCGCGCCGGCGCGGAGCGGATCCACGCCCTGCTGCCCTCCGCCCTGCCGGCCGAGGTGCGCGGCGACGAGGGCGAGGGGCGCATCGAGGACGGCGCGCTCCGCCTGCGCGGCGTGACGGCGTCGTGGCCGGGAGCCCGCACCCCTGCCCTGCGCGAGCTCGACCTGGACGTCGCGCCGGGCGAGCGCATCCTCGTCACCGGATCCAGCGGCGTGGGCAAATCGACGCTCGCCGCCGTCCTCGTGGGCTTCCTGCGCTTCGGGGGCTCCTATCGAGTCGGCGACAGCGACGCCGCCCTGGTCCCGGGGCCGGAACTGCGCCGCCACGTCGGGCTGTGCGAGCAGGATCCGATGCTCTTCGACGAGGACATCCGGCAGAACCTGCTGTTCGCGCGCGAGACCGCGACCGATGCCGAGCTGTTCGCCGTGCTCGACCGGGTCGGCCTCGGCCCGTGGGTGCGCGAACGCGGCGGGCTCGACGCGCGAGTGGGGGAGCGCGGCGCCCTCGTCTCGGGTGGTCAGGCGCAGCGCATCGCGCTCGCCAGGGCGATCCTGCGCGGCTTCCCCGTGCTCGTGCTCGACGAGCCGACGGCCGGGGTCGATCCGGACGCATCCGACGCACTCCTGCGCGATCTGCTGGGCGCGGCCGGATCCCAGACCGTCGTCCTGGTCTCGCACGTGGAGCCGCCCGCCGGGACGGTCGATCGGACCGTCCGGCTCGACGCGGGGCGCATTCGGGCCGTCCAGGCCTGAGCCGACACGCGCAAGCAGCCGGGCGCGGCGGATCTCACCGCCGCGCCGGCTGCCGACGCGTGGTCAGGCGGCGATCCCCGGCACCTCGTCGAGGCGGCGGTAGACCGGGATCCCCCGACCCTCCGCGATCGCGACGTCCTGATCGGCCCCGCGGGACTCGCCGGGCAGGCGCAGCACCGCATCGCAGTGCTGCAGCAGGCGCTCGGCCGTCGGGTACATCACCTCGTTCGCGAGCGGATCGCCGGGGCCCGTCGCACCGGCGCTGGACAGCACGGGCAGCGCGACCCACTCGCCGATCATCGGGATGTGCCCGGCGCGGAAGATCGGCCAGGCCGCCTCCTCGAGCCGAGCCAGGTTCTGCGCCATGAGCGCGGGGTCCCCTCCGGTGCCCGAGGCGTAGGGGCCGGCGATCAGGATCATGAGTGGCTTCGTCATGTCGGGTACAATACAGCAGAAACGTGCATGACTCGGAAGGAATCGGAATGCTTGCTGCCGCACGCAAGGAGATGCTGCTCGAACGGCTGCGCCGTGACGGACGCCTGGTCGCCAAGGACATCGCCGCAGAGCTGGGTCTGTCGGAGGACAGCATCCGCCGCGACCTGCGCGAGCTCGATGCGGCAGGGCTCGCGGTGCGCGTCTACGGCGGGGCGCTCCCGGCATCGCCCGCCGTCGTCGACTACGGGCGGCGCACGGCTGTGTCCCCCGACAGCAAGGCGCGCGTGGCCGCCGCGGCCGCGGCCCTCATCGAGCCCGGGGCGACGGTGATCCTCGACGGCGGCACCACGACGCTCGCGATGGTCGCCCGGATTCCGGTCGCGCTGCGGTGCACGGTCGTCACGCACAGTCCGACGGTGGCCGCCGCGCTGCTCGACCACGCCGCCGACGTCTTCCTCATCGGCGGGCAGCTGTTCAAGCACTCCGCCGTGGCGTGCGGCGCGGCGGCCGTCGAGGCCGCGCAGCGGATCAGCGCCGACCTGTTCTTCCTCGGCGTCACGGGCGTGCATCCGACGGCGGGGCTGACCACGGGGGATCCGGAGGAGGCGGCGATGAAGCGCGTCCTCGCCTCACGCGCCGCGGAGACCTACGTGCTCGCGAGCGAGGAGAAGATCGGCACGGCCTCGCGGTTCGGCGTCCTCGCGCTGGACGAGGTGGCCGGCGTCGTCACGGACGCGGATCCCGCGGATCCGACGCTCCGCGAACTCGTCGCTTCGGGCGTCCGCCTCATCGCGGCGGACTGATCCGGATCCGGAGTTCCGGACCTTGCGATCCGTGGCGGAGTCCCGGGTCCCGATCTTGCCGACCGCGGCGGGATCCCGGGTTCCGATCTTGCCGACCGCGGGGGGATTCCGGGTCCCGAGGCGTCGTCAGGGCCAGAGCGGTGCGGTGGGCTCGAGCACCTCGCCGAGCGCCTCGAAGGCGTGGCGGCGCTCCTCGATGCGGCGGTGCAGCTCCTGCTGCGCATCATCGATGACGTCCGGATCCAGCGGCGCCGAGGTCACGTCGGAGCGGGCGTGCTCGGCGGCGAGGTGCGCGTCGAGCTCGGGGCCCGAAGTCCACGAGGTGATGAGCGCGTAGCGCGGCGCCGTGCCGCGATGCCAGACCGCGTGCCAGAAGCGCTGGGTGTCCACGACGATCCGCGAACCTGCGGGCAGCGGCAGTCGCACCTCGGTGGCGGGGTCGAAGCGGTCCTGCCGCAGGATCAGCAGCGAATCCGGATCGTCGGTGAGGTTGTAGAAGCCGCGGACGACCCAGCCCGTGCCGTCGGGGTTGAGGCGGTTGTTGTCGTCCTGGTGCAGGTTGTAGATCGCGTCGGCGTAGGTGTTCGGCTGCAGCTCGACCACGCGGCAGCGCCCGATGTTCGCGCCCGCCTCCTGCGCGCGTCGCACGAGTGTCGGGGCCAGGGCCGTCTGCGCGGCGATCCAGACGCCGTCCTTGTCGGGGCGCGGAGGCGTGTGATTCCAGAAGCCGTTGCAGTCCGCCTCGCCGGAATGGCTCGCGAGCGGCGCGAACCGCGTGACGCCCGAGGAGCGCCACGGCGCATACGCGAGATCGAGCCATTCGGCCGGGTCTGCGGACTGATCATACGGATCCAGCACCGCGAATCCGGTCTTCTCCAGCGCGGGCGAGTGGATGTGCGACATGGCGGGGCCTCCGATCCGTCTTCGCAACCAACTTAGGGCATCCTAACTCGATGGCGTGCGACGCGTGCGGGGCGCAACCGTGCAAAACCGGCTCTGCGAACCGTCCTACGCTGGCAGACATGACCAACCCCCGCGGAGCGCTGCTGGTCGGCAGCGTGAACTACGACGACGCCGAGACCACGATGCGCACCGCCGCCGAGATCCTCGGGCCGCGACTGCGGCGCATCCCTGACGGCGAGGTCGGCGTCCGCTTCCACTGGATCATGTTCCAGCCCGATGTGCTCGGGCAGGCGCAGGGGATCGAGCGCGTCGGCGCAGAGCGGATCCCCTTCGGCGCGGGTCTCGACGCCCGGCCCCTGCGGATCGCCGACGGCGTCGAAGCGTCTGAGATCGCGCTGCCGCCGCTCGGCTACGCCTCCGCGGCGCGCGAGTCGTATGCGGTCTTCCGCCGCCTGCGCGCGGAGGGTGCGATCGCCGAGGGCGTGCGCTTCCAGGTGTCGCTGCCCACGCCGCTCGCCGTGATCTCATCGTTCTTCGCAGGCGACGACCGCGTCGCGATCGAGCCCGTCTACACGGCGGCGCTGCTCGGCGAGCTCGAGGAGATCCTGGCCGCGATCCCGCACGCCGATCTCGCGATCCAGTGGGACGTCGCGAGCGAGATGGGCATCATCGAGCGCGCCGCCGGTTACGGCAAAGTCATGGACGCGTGGTGGCCCGGGGATCCTTTCGACGGCCTCGTCGCGCGGCTGGCGGCGCTCGTCGACGCGGTGCCGGCGGACGTCGAGGTCGGCGTGCACCTCTGCTACGGCGATGCCGCGGAGAAGCACTTCATCGAGCCGGCCGACGCCGGCGCGCTCGTCCGCTACGCGAACGCCGTGGTGGCGGCGGTCGGTCGTCCTCTGACTTGGCTGCACCTGCCCGTCCCGATCGAGCGCGACGACGACGCGTACTTCGCGCCGCTCGACGCGCTGGCGCTGGGCGACGACGTCGAGCTGTACCTGGGCCTCGTGCACCGCGAGGACGGCGCCGAAGGGGCGGAGCGTCGCATCGCGGCCGCCTCTGCGCACGTCGCCGAGTTCGGCGTGGCCACCGAGTGCGGCATCGGACGGGCCCCCGCCGGATCCACCGAGGGCATCCTGCGCACCCACGCCGAGGTCGCCACGGCCTGGTGAGGGCGGGTGCGTCTGACGTCGCCGAGCGCACGGGATCCCGTCGAGTGCACGGGATCCCGGCGTCGACAAGCCGTGAGCTCGGCAGGATCCGGTGGATTCGGCGGGCGGCGCGCCCGGGTCGCAGTGCTCGATTCGCGATCGATCCCGCCGTCGCGTAAGCTGTTCCGCGGTGACGTGTCCGAGCGGCCGAAGGTGCAACTCTCGAAAAGTTGTGTAGGGTAACCCCCTACCGTGGGTTCAAATCCCACCGTCACCGCCATGAAAACCCCCGAGGAATCGGGGGTTTTCGCGTATCCGGGTGGTGCGTTGCACGGCCCAGACGAACGGTGAGAGGAGCGGGCGGACAGCCGACAAATGCTGCCCGCCCGCTGCACTCACGCGCGTTCTGCGGAGAACCGGTTCTCCGCCGCGTCGAACTCGGTCACGCGCAGGTTCAGTTGCTCGCCGGGCTCGCCCTGGGCGCCTTTCGCGAGGCCGGCAACGCCGGCGTACTCCACGAGAACACCGAACGGCAGCGACTTCGTGACAGTCGCGGCGATGATGTCACCGGCCGCAAGAGTCTGATCGTCCATGTATTCACCCCCTCTCCCAGAATCGGGCGAAGGAGGACAGGAGGATCACGGGGCGGGCGGGCAGCCCTTCCCATACGTGCCGCGCTTCGCGTCCAGCACCATCCCGATCTTCACGGCTTCATTGTAGATCGCCGCATCGCACGTCTCTCGTGGGCGAAGCGACGTCATCGGGAAGGCCAGTCATCCCTGGCCAGGTGCGCCGTACTGGCCGCCGTCCGGCAGCGGTGGGCATGAGGCCGTCGTGGTCTGCGCCGCGACCTCGGCGCGCACCTCGACGCCGTCCGGCAATGCGTCGACCGTGTAGACGATCCCCTCTTGCGCACCCTGAGCCGGAATGTAGCCCACCGCCGTCGACGTGACGTCCGGGTTGTCCGGCCAGGGCCCGCCCGCGGTCGAGATGAGGTCGCCGGTCGGGTGCTCTCGCAACCAGTTCCCGGCTTCGGTCACGCCCATGCCCGGGATCTTCCAGTAGGCCGTCAACTGGGCGTACGGACCGCACGGCCAGCCCGTGAAGGAGCTGAAGGGCTTCAGGTCCGCAGGCGTCGCCGGTACCGCGCCCGGCGGCAACGTGGCCTCGGCGAGCCAGGCGTGCGCCTGTTCCTGCGCCCGGGCGTCCGTGCTTCCCGAGGCCACGACGGACGACGCCGACTCGCTGGGCGACGGGGAGGGAACAGCCGACGGCGGAGGTGCTGTCGATGCCGCTCCTGCGCCGGTCGGAGCCGTGGCGCACCCCGTCAGGGCGAGCGCCAGGACGGAGGCCAGGAGCAGAGACGCGCGGATCCGCATGCGTACACGATAGACGTCGCCGGCCTCGGCGTGCGGGAACGGCCGGTCGGAGACTGCGGAGAGCCTGAGGCTCGGGATGACGTCGCCGACCTCGTTCACCAGAGGGACGCGAGCATCGCTGCGAGCACGGTCACCAGGAGGGCGAGATAGGTCCACGCGTGCACACGATCGGGGATCGGAAGGGGGTGCCGGCGCAGGACGACGATGACGGGGATCGCCCCGGCCAGCAGCAGCGCCGCCGCTCCGATGTCGACGAGCCCCACGGAGAGGAACGGCGCGTGGACAGGCGCCGCGTGGGGGAGGGCCAGGAAGGCGATGCTCGCAGGAAGGCTGAGAGCAAGGGTGAGCGGGTTCGCCAGGGCGGTCGCCTCGCTCATCGGCAGGCCGGAGCGGCGCAGCAGAGGCACCGTCATCACGCTGCCTCCGACACCGAGCACTGACGCGACCGCACCGATCGGCAGTCCATAGGAGGAGGGGATCCGTGCCGTGCCGCGTGGAGCGCTCGCCCGAGTCGCGCGAGTGAAGAAGCCCGGGCGCACGGACACGTCGACGATCGTCACCGCCAGGTAGGCGATGAAACCCCACGAGACCACCGCCGCGGGCACCACGGACGCGATGGCGGCACCGCTCAGCCCGCCTACGGCGAGCAGGAGGAGAAGCATCCTGCGCCCCCGCAGTCGTCCGAGCACGGCGACCGGGGTCGCGGCCGTGGCGATCGCGGCATTGACGACCATGACCACGGCGGAAGTCGCCACGGCGATCGTGCCGGCGTCCGAGCCGGCGGCGGCATCCGCCCACACGATCACGGGAACGGTGACGAAGCCGCCGCCGAAGCCGAACAGCACGGTGGTGAGCCCTGCGAAGGCTCCGATCAGGAGAAGTGTGAGGATTATCATCGGAACAAGCCCAGCACCGTGCCGCTCGTCTGGCAGTCGAGGATCGGGCATCTTCTTTCGAATCCCGGCCATACGATCGATTCATGCGCAACGTCTCGCTGGACCGCGTCGATCGACTGCCGGTGTCGGTCCTGCCGATCGCGACCGACTACGCCCCAGGGCACCTGCTGGCGTGGCACGAGCATCGGCGTGCGCAGTTCCTGTACGCCGCCTCGGGCACCATGCTCGTCGAGACCCGCGACGGCGCGTGGACGGTGCCGGGAGAGCGAGCGGTCCTGATCCCGCCGCGGACCCGCCACCAGGTCCGGATGCTGGACGTGCAGACCAACAGCCTCTACATCGAGCCTCGCTCCGTGCCGTGGTGGCCGGAGCGGTGCGAGGTGGTCGAGGTCCCCGATCTTCTGCGAGAACTGCTGCGGGCGGCCGCGGACATCGATGCCGGGGCTCTGACCGAGAGCCGCAGTCAGGCCGTGTCGGTGCTGCTCCTGCATGAGCTGGCGGCACTCGTCGAAGTGCCGATGTCCGTCCCGTTCCCCGAGGACGTCCTGCTGGCGGGACTGTGCCGCCGCTTCATGTCCGCGCCGGATCTGCGCGTGGACAACAGAGCCTGGGCGCTCGAGGCCCGCATGAGCGAGCGGAGCCTGACGCGCCGGTTCCGCGCGCAGACGGGGATGAGCCCCGCCGCCTGGCGGGCCAAGGCCTTGCTGCTCGCGGCGATCCCGCTGCTGGCGCACCGCACGGTGACGGATGTCGCCGGTGCCCTGGGCTACTCCTCCCCGGCGGCGTTCTCCTACGCCTTTCACCGCGCCTTCGACGTGACTCCGATCTCGCTGCGTCAGTGACCCCACGGACTTCCACCTTCGCGTCGTCCCCATCAGCGGACTCCATGGCGTCCGCTGACGGGGACGACTCGGAAGTGGGAGCGCGGCGGGTCCCCCCGGGGGGCGTTGCTGATTCCGCAAAGGCATTCGCGGCGGGGCGCGGGTGGCGATACGTTCAGAAGGCGGTCCACGGGCCGAGCCACTGCACCTCGACGGATCGGATGACCGGTGATCTCCTGACGACGCCTCATCGTCCGTTCGCAGCGGCAGAGCCGCACGCCCTGAGAGGAGCATCGTGACCATTCAGATCATCCCCGCACCCGTCGTCCGCCAGACGTGGATCGAGCCGTTCACGGGCGGAACCGAGATCCGCGCTCTGCACGGCTTCCGGCTCGCCCGGGTCGAGGATCCGGTGGAGGGCTTCGCGGTGCAGATCCTGACCAGGCCGTCGGGGACGAGCGCGCTCGTCTCCGCCGAGATCGCCGAGTGGGAGGGCGTCCGGCAGGCCACGAGCGAGACGGAGCTGAGGGCGGCGCTCGCTGCGGCCGGCATCGAGATGAACGGAGCCGACCATCTGTTCTTCCTGCCGGACGGGCGGAAGGAGGAGGTGCGGGCCGCGGACGACGCCCCGCACGTCCGTCGGCTCACCGCCGCTGACGAGGCCCTGTTCGCGGCGTTCGAGGAGAGCGCGCCCGAGGCGGACGTCGACGAGGCGTGGGTCGAACTCGACCACTGGGCGGTGTTCGGCGCCTTCGACGGGGACCTCCTCGTCGCGGCCGGCAGCGCCTTGCCCTTCCGCGAGGACAGCCTGCTGGCCGACATCGGCGTGCTCACGCTGCCGAGCCGCCGCGGTCAGGGCCACGCGCGTGCGATCGTCCTCGCGCTCGCCCGGCATGCGCTCGCGGAGGGATACGAGCCGCAGTACCGCTGCCAGCTCGACAACACGTCCTCCGTGATTCTGGCCGAGCGCACCGGGTTCCTGAGCATCGGAACCTGGGACGTCCCGCTCCCCGTCGAGGGCGATGACGAGGGATAGCGGCGACCGTGCCGGTCAGGCGAGGGCGTCGACGATCGGGCGGAACTTCACCCGGGTCTCCAGCAACTCCGCCTCGGGGTCGCTGCCGGCGACGATCCCGGCGCCCGCGTAGGCGGTGAGCGGGATCGGGTCTCCGGATCCGGATCCGGTCACGTCGAACTGCGCGCACCGCAGCGCGATCGCCCACTCGCCGTTGCCGTCCGCGTCGATCCAGCCCACGGGGCCGGCGTAGCGCCCCCGGTCGAAGGGCTCGAGCTCGCGGATCGCGGCGATCGCGGCATCGGTCGGGGTGCCCGCGACCGCGGCGGTCGGGTGCAGCGCGGCGGCGAGATCGAGCGCGGAGGCGCCGTCGCTGAGGTGCGCGCGCACGTCGGTCGCCAGGTGGAACAGGTTCGGCAGCTCGAGGATGAACGGGCCGCCCTCCGCGTCGAGCGCGGTCGTGTGCGGGGCGAGCGAGGCCACCACACTGCGCACCGCGAACGCGTGCTCGTCGTTGTCCTTGGGGCTGTCGGCGAGCGACGCGGCGGCGCGGGCATCGGTCACCGCGTCCGCACCGCGAGCGGTCGTGCCGGCCAGCACGCGGGCGGTCACCACGCCGTCCTGCGCGGTGACGAGCGTCTCCGGACTCGCGCCGATCAGGCCGTCCACGGCGAAGGCCCACGTGTCGGGGTACTCGGTGCTGAGCGCGCGGACCAGACGGCGCAGGTCGGATCCGGCGGGGACCGTGCCGACGAGATCGCGCGCGAGCACGACCTTGCCGTACCGGGCGTCGGCGATCGCCGCGAGAGCCTGGCGCACCGAGGCCTGGTAGCCCTGAGCGGTCTGCGCGCCGGGACCGAGCGTGCCCGCCCAGTGCGGGCCGAGGGCGGTGGGCGCCGGGGCGGCGCCCACGAGGTCGCCGTCCGCGAGGTCCCCGTCCGCCGGAGGGGCGTCGAGGATGCGCGTGATCCAGGTGCGTCCGCCGTGTCGGCCGATCACGGTGCGCGGCACGATGAGCACGCTGTCCGCGGAGGAGGCCTCGTCGAAGACCAGCGCCGCGAACGCGACGAGCCCGGTGCCGGGCAGCCGCACCGCGTCGTCGACGCGCGCGGAGGAGCGGATCCGGTCCCAGGCGCGACCGAGGGCGGTGGTGCGGGGCTCCGTCCCGGCGGCGATCCGGACCACGGCCGCGGTCTCGGATCCGACCGCGACGATCCCGTCGCCGCGGCGCAGCCACGCCCTCGGATCCGTCGGATCCGCATAGGCGAGCAGGTCGTCGGCGAGGTCGAACTCTCGCGTCTGAACGACCAGGCCGGCACTCACGGATCCAGCCTATTGCGTGCCGGAAGCGCCGCCGTGCCCCGGGCAGCGTCAGGGGTGCGCCATAGAGTGGCACCGTGACCCCAGAGCGCCTCCCCTTCGGAACCGAGATCGTCTTCCAGTGGCGCAAGTGGGACGGGTCGCCGCACTGGCGACACGAATGCGTCTACCTCGGCGCCGACGAGTGGGGCGACTGGGTGGGTCAGCCCGGCGGCTGGGGGAGCGCCCGCCCCGGCCGCACCTTCACGGCGCACGGACCCAACGTCACGCTCGTGGCGCCGAGCGGCGACTACGCGCTCACCGTGAACCGCGATCACCCCGAGGGCATGCGGATCTACATCGACCTCGCCTGGGATCTGCGTGCTGCGAAGCCGGCGGACGAGCCCGCCGCGGACGTTGCGCGGCTCCCGCAGTCCGAGGGGGTTCCGGTGCTGTTCACCGGCATCGACATGGACCTCGACGTCGTGCGCATCGAGGGCGAGCGCGGCACCTGGATCGACGACGAGGACGAGTGGGACGAGCATCGCGTGCAGTACGGCTACCCCGCCGAGGTGCAGCGCCACCTCGAGGCGCTCGCCGCCGATCTCGAGCAGCGGGTGCGCGCGCAGTTGCCGCCGTTCGACGACGCCACCGCCGACGAGTGGCTGGACCGGCTCGAGACGCTCGCGCTGCCGGCGCGCGCAGAGCATCTGTAGTACTTCACCATTCCGAGTCGTCCCTCTGAGCGCACCCTATAGGCGGCGCTCAGAGGGACGACTCGGAAATAGGGGGCGCTCCAGGGGAGACACGGAATGGTGGCCGCGTAGGCTGGACGGGTGAGTGCGAACGATCAGCCGAACCGCGCAGACCTCGGCAAGGACCCCTCCCGCGTGAGCGGCATGTTCGACCAGGTCGCGGCCGGCTACGACCGCACCAACACCGTCATGACGGTCGGGAACGACGCGCTCTGGCGTGCGGCGACCACTCGCGCGGTCGCTCCGAAGAAGGGCGAGCGGATCCTCGATCTCGGGGCCGGCACCGCGTCCTCCTCGGCCGCGCTCGCGCGCAGCGGCGCCGACGTGGTCGCCGCCGACTTCTCGCCGGGGATGCTGGCCGAGGGGAAGCGCCGGCACGGCGACCTGCCGAACCTGAGTTTCGTGGAGGCGGACGCGACCGACCTCCCCTTCGACGACGACTCCTTCGACGCGGTGACGATGTCGTACAGCCTGCGCAACGTGCAGGATCCGAAGAAGGCCATCGCAGAGCTGTTCCGGGTCACCAAGCCCGGCGGACGCGTCGTGATCAACGAGTTCTCCACACCGCCGGCCAAGCTGCTGCGCGGCTTCTACAAGATCTACAACTCCCAGGTGCTGCCGCGCGTCGCCCGGCTGGCCGGAACGAACGGCGAGGCCTACGACTACCTCAACGAGTCGATCAGCGCCTGGCCCGATCAGCGCACGCTCGCGAGCTGGCTGCGCGAGGCGGGCTGGATCGACGTCGCCTGGCGCAACCTGTCCTTCGGGATCGTCGCGCTGCATCGCGCCCGCAAGCCCAAGGCCTGACCCGAGAAGCTGCTCTGCGTCACGCCTGCCGGGATCAGCCCTGCGGCGGCGCGGTCAGGAGCGCGGCGATGTCCGCGATCTCCCACGCCTCGGCGATGCGTCCGTCCCGCAGATGGCAGATGATCGCCTGATCGAGCGTGAAGGCGCGATCCGCTCCGGTGGCCTCCGTGGTGACGCTGCCGAGATCGCCGACGATCGTTCCGGTCACGATGACGCGCGCCATCTCGGTGTCACCGTCGGTGAGGATCTCCTGGATCTCGTGCCGCAGCCCCCGCACCGAGGCCACGGCATCGCGCCAGACCTGCTTCTCCTCGTCCCGGCTGGAGGTCGACAGCCCGGCCGGAGCGTGGACCACCACGTCGGCGTGCATGAGCCGATCGAACTCGTCGAGGTTCCCGCTGTCGCCGGCGGCGAGCCAGCGCGCCGTCACGGAGGATCCGGAGATCATGCACCACAGCCTAGAACCGGGACGCACGCGTGAGAAGAGTGCGGTGGGCCGGCGGAGCCGGTCGATCCGCCGCGCGCCGCGGACCCGATGCCGCGGCGACAAGAGGGGACCGGGCACGGTTCGCGCCCAGGTAGGCTGGAGCACGTGACTTCGAGCCCCGCCGCCACGGGTTCGCGCCTCGCGAGCCGTCTCGGTTTCAGCGACCGCGTGTTCGTCGGCCCCGCCGCGCGCAAGCTCGCCCGTGAGGTCGAAGCCGGCCTCGACCTGGTCGAAGAGGGCCTCGCCGTCGACCTGCGCGTCGCCGACTCGATCGCCGACGCCCCCAGCCGCTACCTCTACGAGGCAGGCGGCAAGCGCGTGCGCCCCGTGCTGTCCCTGCTCACCGCGCAGCTCGGCGCCGGAAACGTGCCGGCGGTCATCGACATCGCGAAGGCGCTGGAGATGACGCACCTCGGCTCGCTGTACCACGACGACGTCATGGACGGCGCGGACCGCCGCCGCGGTGTGCCGGCCGCGCAGACCGTGTGGGGCAACAACATCGCGATCCTCACCGGCGACATCCTCTTCTCCCGGGCGAGCCAGCTCATGTCCCGCCACGGCGACCGTGCGATCCGGTTGCAGGCCGACACGTTCGAGCGCCTCGTGCTCGGGCAGATGCATGAGACGGTCGGCCCCCAGGAGGGCGACGACCCGGTCGAGTTCTACATCCAGGTGCTCGCCGACAAGACGGGATCCCTCATCGCGGCGGCGACGCAGGCCGGGGCGATCTTCTCCGGCGCGCCCGCCGAGTACGAGGAGCCGCTGCGCGACTACGGCGAGAAGGTCGGCGTGGCCTTCCAGCTGCTCGACGACGTGATCGACCTCTCCGCGAAGCCCGAGGACACCGGCAAGGTGCCCGGCACGGATCTGCGCGCGGGCGTCCCCACCATGCCCTCGCTGCTGCTGAGCGTCGAGACGGATCCGGAATCCGTCGCTCTCGCCGCGGAGATCGACGCCGGTGTGCAGCGCATCGCCGAGGGAGAGGATCCGGCGATCCTCGACGACGCCCTCGCGCGCCTCCGCGACCATGCCGTCACCCGGAAGACCCTCGACCTCGCCCGCAGCTGGACCCAGGGCGCGATCGACGAGCTGGCCGTGCTGCCCAAGGGGCCTGTGCGCGATGCCCTGACCCGGTTCGCGGAGTCGCTCGCGGACCGCAGCAGCTGACGTCCCGCTGCTGCCGAAAGGAACCACCATGACCAAGCTCAGGCTTGCCATCGTCGGAGCCGGCCCCGCCGGCATCTACGCCGCCGACCTCCTGCTGAAGGCCGAACGGCGCTTCGACGTCTCGATCGACCTCTTCGAACAGCTGCCCGCGCCCTATGGCCTGGTCCGCTACGGCGTCGCCCCCGACCATCCGCGCATCAAGGGCATCATCACGGCCCTGCGCGATGTGCTGGACCGGGGCGACATCCGCCTGTTCGGCAACGTGAACTTCGGCACCGACATCACGCTCGAGGATCTGAAGCAGCACTACAACGCGGTGATCTTCGCGACCGGCGCCCGGCGCGACACCGGCATGGACATCCCGGGGATCGACGCCGTCGGATCCTACGGCGCCGCCGACTACGTCAGCTGGTTCGACGGGCACCCCGACGTGCCGCGCGAATGGCCGCTCGACGCCGCGTCCGTGGCCGTCATCGGCAACGGCAATGTGGCGCTCGACGTGTCGCGCATGCTCGCCAAGCACGCCCAGGACCTGCTCGTCACCGAAGTGCCGTCGAACGTCTACGAGGGCATGCAGTCCAGCGCCGTCACCGACGTGCACGTGTTCGGCCGCCGCGGGCCCGCGCAGGTGAAGTTCACCCCGCTCGAGCTGCGCGAGCTCGGCGAGCTGCGCGACGTCGACATGGTCGTCTACGACGAGGACTTCGACTACGACGACGCGTCCCGTGACGCGATCGCCAGCAACAAGCAGGTCATGGTCATCGACCGCGTGCTGCAGTCCTGGCGCACGCGGGACTCGGTGAACAACGCCGGCGGATCCGCGTCGCGTCGGCTGCACCTGCACTTCTGGGCCCGCCCCGTGGAGGTCCGCACGGACGAGGACGGCCGGGTCGCCGCCCTCGTCTACGAGCGCACGAAGCCGGACGGCACGGGCGGAGCGGTCGGCACGGGAGAGCTGCGCGAGGTGCCGATCCAGGCCCTGTACCGCGCGGTCGGCTACTTCGGCTCGCCGCTGGACGGCGTTCCCTTCGACAAGAAGCACGGCGTGATCCCCAACCGCGAAGGGCAGGTGCTCGCGAAGGACTCCAACCAGCGGGTGCCGGGCATCTACGCCACGGGCTGGATCAAGCGGGGACCGGTCGGGCTCATCGGCCACACCAAGTCCGACGCGATGGAGACCGTGCGCCACCTCATCAACGACCAGGGATCCTGGTGGCAGCCGGAGGATCCGTCCGAAGAGGCGATCCCGGCGCTGCTCGCCGAGCGCGGCGTGCGCTGGACCGACCTCGACGGCTGGCACCGGCTCGACGAGCACGAGATCGCGCTCGGCGCCCCCGAGGAGCGCGCCCGCGTCAAGCTCGTGCCGCGCGAGGACATGGTCCGCGTCTCCCGCGGCGAGTGACGTTCCGGGGCGAACCCGGTCCCTGAGCGAGCTGCGATCGGGACGGAGGGCGCTCCGGCCCGCGAGCGGCTACTTCTTGGCAGTCACCTCGACCGTGAAGGCCAGGTGCTTGCCGGAGGCGCTGTTGTCCATCGTGACCTTCGTCGTGCCTGCGGCGAGGGCGTCGAGGCCAGGATTGAACTGAGCGGACCCGTCGTCCTTGCCCGGCACGAAGGAGACGATCTTCGGGTCGGCGATGTCGGCCGTCCAGTGCGTGAAGTCCTTGTCGTCGCCGGTGAGGTCGATCGTGTTGCCGAGGGGGACCTGGACCGTGGTCCCGTCGATCGAGCCGAGATCCGCGATGATCGGCGGAAGCACGCCGGCTCCCGTGGTGGCGGGGGCGCTGCTCGTGCTGCTCGCGGGCGTCGCGCCCCCGGAGCATCCGGCGAGCCCCAGTGCCGCGGTGGCGAGGGCGGCGCCTGCGAGGAGGCCGGCGATCGATCGGTGCCGTCGAATGCGGATCATGGTTCCTCCTGTGCGGTGCGCCTCGGTGAGCCCAGCGTAGGGGAGGGGACCGGGAACGTCGCGGGGGACGCGGATACTCTGGGTCCATGAGCCGCTCCGACCCCGCCGCCTGGACGGCCGACGTGCTCGGAGACGAGTTCGAGCAGCTCACGCTCCCGCTCGGATCCGACGACGAGGGCGAGGTCGTCGCGACCCTGGTGCGCGCGCTGCCGGAGCGCTCCGTGTGGCAGCGGCTGTTCGGAGACGGCCGGCAGCTCGCCGACACCGACGTGCTCTACGTGCACGGCTGGTCGGACTACTTCTTCCAGAAGCGGCTCGCGCGGTTCTGGACCGGCCGCGGCGCCCGGTTCTTCGCGCTGGATCTGCGCAAGTACGGCCGGAGTCTGCGAGAGCACCAGACCCCGGGGTACATCGGGAACCTCGCCGACTACGACCAGGACATCGCGGCCGCCCTCGCCGCGATGCAGGCCGGATCCGAGGCCGTCGGACGTCGGCTGGTGCTGCTCGGCCACTCCACGGGAGGGCTGATCCTGAGCCTCTGGGCCGCCCGGAACCCCGGCATCGCGTCGGCGGTGATCCTGAACAGCCCGTGGCTGGAGTTCCAGCTGCCGCGCCTCACGAGGGAGACGATCACTCCGCTGGTCGAACTGCGCGCCAAGTACCGGCCGCTCGACCGGGCGCCTCAGGTCGACCTCGGCTACTACACCCGCGCGCAGCAGGAGGCCGCCGACCCCGCGGATCCGATGGACGTGAACCTCGCCTGGCGGCCGGCGCAGACGATGGCCGTGCACGCCGGGTGGCTGCACGCGATCCTGGCCGGACACGCGACGATCGCCGCGGGGATCGCGATCGGCGCTCCGGTCTGCGTGCTGCTGTCGGCGCGCAGCGCCGTGCCGACGGCCTGGTCGGACGACCTCACCCGCGCGGACAGCGTGCTGGTCGTCGACGACATCGCCCGCGCCGCGCTGAAGATCGGCCCCTCGGTCACGATCGAGCGCATCGACGGCGCGCTGCACGACGTCTTCCTGTCCCGGCACGACGCGCGCGAGCTGGCCTACGACCGGCTCGGCTACTGGGTCGACGGCTGGGCCGCCGCGGATCGGTCGGCCCGGCTCACGTCACCGGCCTGACCGCCGCCCCGCAGCGGACGCGGAACCTGGCCCGGCAGCGGGCTCACTCCACGAGATGCATCGCGCGCATGAGGTGCTCCGCGGCGTGGCCGTCGCCGGCGAGGATCGCCTCCGCCAGGGCGGCGTGACGTCCGCGCATGACGTCGCGCTGCGAGGCGTCGACCGACCACGGACGCAGATTGCGCGACAGCGGCATGCTCGTCTCGTCCAGGACGGAGCTGAGGATCTCGTTGTCGCACCGCTCTGCGAGGTAGTGCAGGAGCGCCCAGCGCTCCGCCGAGAGCGCGGTCGGGTCGTCGAGGCCGTCGTCCAGGGCGCGGGCCAGGGCCGCCGCCTCCGTGCGCTCTGCCGCACTCAGCCGGGGCACGGCGATCGCGGCGACCGCTCCGCCCACGTATCCCGCGTACTCCAGGGTCTTCGCCGTGAGCTCGGGCGGAACCTCGGTGACCTGCGTGTACCGGCTCGGATACATCTCGACCAGGCCGACCCGCTCGAGCCGCTGCAGCGCCTCACGGATCGGCATCCGAGAGACGCCGAACTTCTCGGCCAGATCCGCATCCCGGATGCGGGATCCCGCCGGCAGCGTGCCATCGATGATCGACGCACCGACCTGCTGATACACCTCCTCCGCGAGGAGTTGCTTCGTCGCCCCCAGCGGCGACCTTACTACGCCCGTCAACGGACCGCGTTCGCCCATCACTACCCCCAAGTAGTTACCCCAGAACAGCACTATCTCACTGGGAGAGGGCAAACCCAAATACCGGTATCGAAGTGAGGAGCGCTCCGTACGTTCCGCGACATCGAGCGGCGTTTCGGCGACGTTTCGGGCGGGTCGCGGTCGCGTCGGCGTTCGAGGGGCGAGGGCTCAGCTGCGCCGGCGGGTGGCGGTGAAGGCGATGTTCAGGGGGCCGACCGTGCTCATGACGCGATCCTCTCACCGACCGCGGGATCCGTCGCAGGATCCACCCCCGTGATCGAGAACGCGTTGCCGTCCGGGTCGCGGAACGCGAACATCGCCGGCACCCCCGGCCACCGCAGGATCTCGTCGACCTCGATGCCCTCGGCGAGCATGGCGGCGTGCGCGGCCTCGACGTCGTCCGAGGCGAACCGGATCCCGATCGGTCCGCGGTGCACGTCGGGATCCGCGGTCTCCAGCGTGAGGATCACGGTGCCGCTTCCCGGCGCGAGTTCGATCCAGCGGCCGTTCGGCGTCGGTGCATCGCGCAGCACCGCGAAGCCGAGTCGGCGATAGAAGCGCAGTGCGTCGTCCTGGTCGTCCACCGGGATACTGACGGTGCGGACTCCGGTGATGTGCGTGCTGTCCATGAGTGTCCCTTTCGGATCGGAGGTTCCGTTCAGAAGGGTGACGATCGAGGACGCGCGCGATCGACATGCCGCCCCGATCCGGGGCGGCATTCCGGGTCAGCGGAAGTTGATGAACTGCAGATCCAGGTCCAGATCTGATCCCTTGAGCAGCGCGATCACGGCCTGCAGGTCGTCCCGGCTCTTGGACTGCACGCGCAGCTCGTCGCCCTGGATCTGCGACTTCACCGACTTCGGGCCCTCGTCGCGGATGATCTTGCCGATCTTCTTCGCGTTCTCGGAGCTGATGCCCTCCTTGAGCGTCGACTCGAGGCGGAACTCCTTGCCGCTCGCGGTCGGCTCGCCGGACTCCAGGCTCTTCAGCGAGATGCCGCGCTTGATGAGCTTCGTCTGGAAGACGTCCAGCACGGCCCGCGCGCGCTCGTCCGAGTTCGCCAGGATCACGATCTTCTCGCCGCTCCACGCGATCGAGGCGCCCACGCCCTTGAAGTCGTAGCGCTGCTCGATCTCCTTGCGGGCCTGGTTCAGGGCGTTGTCGGCCTCCTGGCGATCCACCTTGGACACGATGTCGAATGAGCTGTCAGCCATACAGGCAGTGTAACGAGAGCCGGAGTCAGGCGGTTCCGTGCACGGCGCCGCCCGGGCGCGCCGTCGAGGAGCGCACCACGAACCGCGGTGTGAGCGTGCGATGCTCCGGTGCGGCCCCGGGGTTGTCGAGCTGGGCGAGCAGCAGGTGCGCGGCGAGGCGGC
The DNA here is from genome assembly GCF_044749045.1 of Microbacterium sp. NPDC089698. Classification (NCBI taxonomy): domain Bacteria; kingdom Bacillati; phylum Actinomycetota; class Actinomycetes; order Micrococcales; family Microbacteriaceae; genus Microbacterium; species Microbacterium sp. NPDC089698. The sequence goes on along the minus strand of NZ_JBIVHE010000004.1, from coordinate 297,475 downwards.
CCTGGCCGGCGGGATCCTGCGCGAGCGTGGTCAGCCCGAAGAACGCCGACAGCTTGTGGTCGTCGATGCCGACGACGGACAGGTCGTCCGGCACGCGCAGGCCCAGGTCACGCGCGGCGAGCATGCAGCCGATCCCGATCTCGTCGCTCGCGGCGAAGATCGCGGTCGGCCGGTCGTGCGCGAGCAGCGCCTTCGCGGCCGCGTATCCGGAGGGGATGTCGAAGTCCGCCTCCCAGAATCCGGTCTCCTCGACCTCGAGCCCCGCGGCCCGCATCGCCGACAGCCAGCCGTCGTACCGGGCGTCGCCGAGCTGGAACGCGCTCGCGATGGTCCGCCCCGCACCGACGTATGCGATCCGGGTGTGACCGAGCGAGAGCAGGTGCTCGGTGGCGAGCGTCGCCATCCGCGCATTGTCGACGTCGACCGCGGTGGCCCCCTCGATGAATCCGCCGATGCTGACCACGGGCTTGCCGAGCGCCCGCAGTGCGCGGATCTCGTCGGGGGTCAGCTCGATGCTCGCGGCGATCAGGCCGTCGATGCTCGCGCGGCGCAGCGAGCTGCCGAACACCTGATCGCGCTGGGATTCGTTGCCCTGCAGGTCGTACAGGGTCACGTCGTACCCCTGGCTGAGCAGCACGGACTCGATGCCGGTGAGCAGGTCCGTGAAGAACCAGCGGTCGATGAACGGCACCATGAAGCCGATGTGCCTGGTGCGTCCGGAGGCGAGCCCCGACGCGTTCGACGAGATCACGTAGCCGAGCTCCGCGGCCGCCGCGAGGACCTTCTCCCGCGTCGCGGCCGAGGCGGTCTTCCCGTTCAGGGCGCGCGAGACCGTGGCGGTGGACACGCCGGCGAGACGCGCCACGTCGGCGATGTCAGCCACGGGGCCTCCTGGGAAGTCGGGTCAAGGAAGGGTACCGGTCCGACCCGGCGCGCAGGGGCCGCAGAAGCGTTCTGCGGCATTCGTTCGGATCATTGTTGTAAACGCTTCCGCATCGCGCAAGCGGCGATCTGAGTGGCGTGGATGTCAATGAAGACAAGCACCCTGCAGGATCGCTGTCATCGCGAGCGTGGCAAGCAAGGGTTGCGCGACGCGGATCGGATCCGCATACTGTAAACGCTTGCGTTCTGGCAGGCGGGGCGCGCGCCGATCCGGCGCACGATCGGAGCCGATCACGCCCCCACTAAGCACCGAGAGAGGTACACCGATGAAGGTGAACAGGAAGAGCGTCGTCGCGTTCGGCGCACTCCTCGTGGCCGGCGCACTGGCGCTGACCGGCTGCGGCGGCAGCGGAAGCGGCGGCGGATCGTCCGCGGGCGGCGACAAGACGACGAGCTCGCTCACGGTCTGGGTCGACTCCAACCGCGCGGCCGCGATGAAGCAGGTCGCGGCCGACTTCAAGAAGGACAAGGGCATCACCATCAACCTGGTGGTCAAGGACTTCGGGAAGATCCGCGACGACTTCACCGCGCAGGTCCCCACCGGCAAGGGCCCCGACATCACGATCGGCGCGCACGACTGGATCGGTTCCTTCGTCAAGGACGGCCTGGTCGCGCCGATCGAGCTGGGGGACTCCGCCGCCAAGTTCGAGAAGGTCGCGATGTCGGCCGTCACCTACGACGGCAAGGTCTACGGCCTGCCCTACGCGATCGAGAACATCGCGATCCTGCGCAACACCGCCCTCGCCGACTCCACCCCGGCCACCTACGACGAGATGATCGCGAAGGGCAAGGCCGCGGGCACCAAGTACCCGTTCCTCATCGGACTCGACGCCGCCACGGGCGACGCGTACCACACCTACCCGTTCGAGACGTCGTTCGGCGGCCAGGTCTTCGCGCAGAACGCCGACGGCAGCTACGACGCCAAGAAGCTCACGATCGGCGACGAGTCGGGCCAGAAGTTCGCCACCTGGCTGGGCGCGCAGGGCGCGGCCGGCATCTTCAACCCGGGCCTGACCGGCGACCTCGCGAAGGCCGCGTTCAACGCGGGCGAGGCCCCGTACTTCATCAGCGGCCCGTGGAACCTGCCCGACGCCGAGAAGGCCGGCATCAAGGTCTCGGTCGACCCGATCCCGAGCGCCGGCGGCCAGGAGGCCCGTCCGTTCGCGGGCGTGCAGGCTTTCTTCGTGAACGCGAAGTCGAAGAACACCCTCGCCGCGAACGAGTTCCTGGTGAACTACCTCGCGACCCCCGCCGTGCAGACCGCGCTCTACAAAGCGGGCGGCCGTCCGCCGGCACTGACCGAGTCGTTCCAGGCCGCGCAGTCCGACCCGGCCGTGGCCGGATTCGCCAAGGTCGGCGCGAACGCCGTGCCGATGCCCTCCGTGCCCGAGATGGGCTCCGTATGGGACGACTGGGGCAAGTCAGAGGTCGCGATCATCAAGGGCGCGGACCCGGCGAGCACCTGGACCACCATGGCCCAGGCGATCCAGACGAAGATCGGCTGACCCGGTCCAGAACCCGGTGCGGGGAGGCGTGCGCGTGCGCCGCCTCCCCGCACCACCGCCCGCTGACGACGTTGTGAAGGGGTCGAGATGACGGGTCCTGCCGTGCAGGAGAAGACGGCCGTGTCCCCCGAGGACAGGGCCAGGAGCCGCCGCCGGCGACGCGCCGCGGCCTACGCCGAGGCCGCATCGGCCGGCTGGAAGGTGTGGCTGGTCAAGATCGTCGCGCTCGCGGTGATCGACGCCCTCGCGCTGTACGCCGTGTTCGCACTCGCCGCGAGCGCGCAGTGGACGCCCGCCGTCCTGGTCGCCGTGGGAGTGCTCGCGATCAACGCGGTCTACCTCATCCCCGGGCTCCTGCCCGCGAAGTACCTCACGCCCGGCCTCGTGTTCCTGCTGATCTTCCAGATCTTCGTGGTGCTCTACTCCGGTTACGTCGCCTTCACGAACTACGGATCCGGGCACAACTCCACCAAGGACGATGCGGTGCAGGCGCTGCTGCTGCAGTCGCAGACCCGCGTCGCCGACTCTCCGACGTTCTCCGTGAAGGTCCTCGAGAAGGACGGGAAGTTCTTCTTCCTCACCGCGGAGCCCGGCAGCACGGCGCCGCTCATCGGCGGAGCCGATCGCCCGCTCTCGACCGAGCCCGGCATCACGGCCGACGGGGCGCCCGGCTTCACGACCCTCGACTTCCCGAGCGTGATCGCCCACCAGGACGACATCGCCGCCCTCGCCGTGCCGCTCTCGCACGACCTGAACCAGGGCTATCTCAAGACCACCGACGGATCCAAGGCATACCTGTTCACCTCGACCCTGACCTGGGATCCGAAGGCCGACACAATGACCGACACCAAGACCGGCGTCGTCTACAGCGACACCGGCCACGGCGCCTTCACCGCGAAGGACGGCAAGGCCCTGCTGCCCGGCTGGCAGGTCTGGGTCGGGATGGACAACTTCGTCCGCGCCTTCTCCGACCAGTCGATCCGCGGCCCGTTCTTCGCGGTGCTGCTGTGGACGTTCGCGTTCGCGATCCTCTCGGTCGCGACGACGTTCATCCTCGGCCTGTTCCTCGCGATCGTGTTCAACGATCCGAAGATGCGCAGCCGCAAGTACTACCGGCTGATCATGATCCTGCCCTACGCCTTCCCGGCGTTCCTCTCGGCCCTGGTCTGGGCCGGCTTGTTCAACAAGGACTTCGGCTTCATCAACCAGGTGGTGCTGGGAGGCGCGTCCATTCCGTGGCTCACGGATCCGTGGCTCGCCAAGGGGGCGATCCTCATCGCGAACCTCTGGCTCGGCTTCCCCTACATGTTCCTGGACGACCGGCGCGCTGCAGTCGCTGCCCGACGACGTCGTCGAAGCCGCGCGGGTGGACGGGGCGAGCGTGTGGCAGACGTTCCGGCTCATCAAGTTCCCGCTTCTGCTCGTGGCGGTGGCCCCGCTGCTGATCGCGTCCTTCGCCTTCAACTTCAACAACTTCGGGCTCATCTTCCTGCTCACCAACGGCGGACCGCAGTTCGCCGGCGCGAGCATCAACGTGGGATCCACGGACCTGCTCATCTCGATGGTCTACAAGGTCGCCTTCGTCGGCTCCGAGCGGGATTACGGCCTCGCCAGCGCCTTCTCGATCATCATCTTCGTGCTCGTCGCCGCGATCTCCCTGATCGGATTCCGGCAGACCAAGGTGCTGGAGGATCTGAACTGACATGACCGAGATCGCATCGATCCCCGCATCGGCCTCCGCGACCGCGACAGCGGCGCTGCTCACCTCTCCGGCGCCCCGCGCCCGTCGTCCGTTCGGCCGCTGGTTCCGGGAGACCGGCTGGCGGCATCTCATCGGCATCGTCATGCTCGTGTTCGCCGGCTTCCCGTTGGTCTACGTGCTCTCCGCCTCGCTGAACCCCGGGGGCACGCTGCTCAGCACCAACGGACTGTTCTCGAAGATCAGCCTGGACAACTACGTGCAGCTGTTCCAGGATCCGTCCCGCCCCTACGGCGCCTGGTTCCTGAACACGATCTTCATCGGCGTGCTCGCCTCGGTGTCCAGCGTGTTCCTGTGCGCGCTCGCCGCATATGCCTTCTCGCGCATGCGCTTCCGCGGACGCCGCACGGGGCTCATGACGCTGCTGCTCGTGCAGATGTTCCCGCAGCTGCTGGCGATCGTGGCGATCTTCCTGCTCATGTCCGCGATCGGCGACATCTTCCCGGCGCTCGGCCTGAACTCGCAGATCGGCCTGATCCTCGTGTACCTCGGGGGAGCGCTGGGGGCCAACACCTTCCTGATGTACGGCTTCTTCAACACGATCCCCGCGTCGATCGACGAGGCCGCGAAGATCGACGGCGCGGGTCACGCGCGGATCTTCTTCACGATCACGCTGCGCCTGGTCGCGCCCATCCTCGCGGTGGTCGGACTGCTCGCCTTCATCGGCATCACGGGCGACTTCCTGATCGCGTCCACCGTGCTCATCTCCCCGGAGAAGCAGACTCTCGCGGTCGGTCTCTACCAGTACGTCTCGACCGACGCGAAGAACTACGCGGTGTTCGCCGCCGGGGCCGTGCTGGCGGCCATCCTCCCGATGATCCTGTTCCTCTCGCTGCAGAAGTACATCGTCGGCGGGCTCACCGCCGGTAGCGTGAAGTAGCGATCCTCGATCTACAACTCAAGGGCTCTGTCACGGCAACGGTCGTGCAACCACGTCGACTCCCGGCGGGCTGCCGCCGCACTCGGAAAGGCCTGACATGACCGCTCTCCTCCCGCACCACGACGGATCCGCGCTGCACGTCTCGGACGACGCCCCCGCCCTCGGCGACGTCGTCCGGGTGCGGCTGCGCGTGCCTCGGGGCTACGGTCCGCTCACGGCGGTCCGCACCCGCTCCAACCCCGACCACGAACCCGAATGGACCGACGCCGAGCGGATCGGCTCCGCCGACGGGTGGGACTGGTGGGAGGCTCCGGTCACCGTGCGCAACCCGCGGCACGGCTACCGCTTCCTGCTGCAGCACGAGGGCGGGCGGATCGAGTGGCTGAACCAGACCGGGATCCACCGCCTGGAGACGCTCGACGCCGAGGACTTCGCGCTCGTCGCAGAGCCCGCCCCTCCCGCATGGCTGCACGAGTCCGTGATGTACCAGGTGTTCCCCGACCGCTTCGCCCGCTCCGCGCAGGCCGACGCGCACCCGACTCCGGACTGGGCGATCCCGGCGGACTGGGACACCCCGGTGGATCCGGTCATGCCCGGTCGCGCGCACCAGTTCTACGGGGGAGACCTCCCCGGCATCGTCGAGCACCTCGACCACCTCGTCGAGCTCGGCGTCAACCTGCTCTACCTGACGCCGGTCTTCCCCGCCGCGTCCAATCACCGCTACGACGCCTCGAGCTTCCTCCGCGTCGACCCGCTGCTGGGCGGCGACGAGGCGTACGCGCGCCTCATCGAGGCGGCGCACGCGCGCGGCATCAAGGTGATCGGCGACCTCACCAGCAACCACTCGGGCGATCGTCACGAGTGGTTCCGTGCGGCGTTCGGCAACCCCGGGGCGCCCGAGGAGGAGTTCTACTACTTCACGGACGACGACAACACCGAGTACGAGTGCTGGCTGGGCGCGCGCAGCCTGCCCAAGTTCGACTGGGCCAGCGAGGAGCTGCGCGAGCGCTTCATCACGGGCGAGGACTCGGCCGTGGCGCGGTGGCTCAAGCCGCCCTACGGCGCCGACGGCTGGCGCGTGGACGTCGCGAACATGACCGGGCGCCTCGGGGCGATCGACTTGAACGCCGAGGTGCGGCGCCTGCTGCGCGACACGGTGCGGGGGATCAACCCCGACGCGATCCTGCTCGGGGAGTCGACGAACGACGCCACGAGCGACCTGCAGGGCGACGGCTGGGACGGCGCGATGACCTACCCCTCGTTCACCCGCCCGGTGTGGGCCTGGCTCAGCGAGCCGAACGGGGAGCCCTACCTCACCGCGGAGGGGGAGGAGCGCACCGAGAGCTGGTTCTTCGGCATGCAGACCGGCGGGATCCCGCGCTACTCGGCGCGCGACGTCGTCGACTCGATGACCCGTTTCACCGGAGGGATCCCCTGGCGGGTGCGGCTGGGAAACATGCAGCCGCTGGACACGCACGACACCGCGCGGTTCGCCACGAACGCCGCGCCCGGCACCGTCCCGGTCGCCGTCGGCTTGTCGATGACGCTGCCGGGGCTGCCCGTGGTGTTCGCCGGCGACGAGTTCGGGCTGACGGGCGTGGACGGCGAGGCCAGCCGCACGCCGATCCCGTGGGGCGCCGAGGAGCAGCCGGAGACCGCGGAGCGGATCGCGCTCTACCGCGACCTCGTCCTGCTGCGCCGGCAGCACCCCGTTCTCGGCACGGGCGGGCTGCGCTGGCTCCACGTGGACGACGAGTGCCTCGTGTTCGTGCGGGAGTCCGAGGCCGAGACCGTTCTGGTGCTCGCGGCGCGCGGAGACGTCGACATCGAACTCCCGCCTGGGGCGCTGACCGGAACGGGAGCCGCCGAGGTGCTGTTCGGGGACGCGACGTTCGCGGTCGCGGAGGGCGGCGCCGTCGCGCTCGCCGCGGACGGCCCTGCGTTCGCCGCGTGGGCGCTGCCCGGCGTGTCCGCTCCCGACGCCGGCTGAGCGCCGCGACAGGGTCCCCGCGCTCGCCGAGAGCGCGGGGGCGACCGCTCCGCCGCGCGCCGCCCCCACCTGCGCGCCCCGTGCTCGTACCCTCGGGGTATGGCACGGATCGGGGGTCGCAACACGGGGATCGCGTGGCTCGCGGGCATCGTCTGCGCCGGGGTCATCGCGGGGCTCGTGTACCTCGCCGCGCCCATGGGGCCCGTGATGGTGAACTACTTCGCGGGCCTGCTGCGATAGCGAGCGCATCATCGCCCTGCGGATCTGATCGGGCATCCGCACTTTTCCGGCACGTCTCCGCGACGGCGCCCCGCCTCGGAGATAGCCTCGAATCACCGTATCCGTATGGAGGAGCTCACATGAGTGACCACGAGGTTTCGAAGCCGGCGCAGGCGCACGACGTCGACGACGCCGTGGCCGCCGCGCCCGAGACGGACGCCCAGGGCGCCGACACCCCTGCCGCGCCCGGGGAGGCCGGCGAAGCGCAGGCGGCGCCGACCGAGGCCGCCGAGGCGCAGGCTCCGGCCGCCCCTGCCGCATCCCAGGGCATCGGCGAGAACGCGGCGGGCGCCGTGCAGCCCGACCACGTGCAGCCCGATCACGCCGCCGTCGCGCAGAGCGCGAACGACAGCCTCGCGGAGGCCGAGCGCGCCGCCGACGGTGCGACTGCACGGGGCGAGGCCCCCGCCGCGGACCAGAAGGCCGCCGTCGACGCGGATCTCGCCGCCTTCGAGGCGGCCGAGGCCGCCTACCCCGGCACGTTCGGCGGCACCTTCACACCGCCGTCGCCCGCCGAGACCCCCACCGTGGTCGCTGCGGCGGTCGCCACGGAGACCTCGACGTTCGAGCACGCGACCACCCGGGTCGACACCGTCGCCGAAGCGCCCACGCAGGTGCTCGCGCCGGCCGTCCTCACCCCGGGCGCGAGCGACGTGCCGCCCCCGATCTTCGTGCAGGCGCCCGAGCCCCCGCGTGAGCGCGGCAACCGCGGCGCGATCTTCGGCATCGGCCTGCTGGCCGCCGTCGCCTTCGCGATCCTGTACCTGGGTACCGCGCTCGGCATCGCCGCGTTCGACGGCAAGGTCACGACCGACAGCATCGGCACGTACCTCCTCGACGAGCTCCGCAGCCCCGGCCTGTGGATCCCCGTCGTCGTGTTCGCGATCGGGTTCTGGCTGCTGGGCGGCATCATCAACCGCGGCCGCTGGGGCTACTGGGTCGTCTTCGGGATCATCGTCGGCGGGTTCGCATACGGCGGGCATCTGCTCGGCGCGATCGGATCCGTGGAGTTCTGGAAGCTCGGCGCGACCCAGCTGGCGGACAACGTGAACGCACAGCTGCTCGCCCCGCTCGCGATCGCCGCGTTCATCTTCGGCCGCGAGCTCACCATCTGGTTCGGTGCGTGGGCCGCGCGCGCCGGTGCCCGACGCACCGCCCAGAACGAGGAGGCGCAGCGCGAGTACGAGCGCGTCCTCGAAGCCGGACCCCAGCTGCCCTAGCAGCGCCGGCCTGCCCCGCAGGAGAGCATCACGGACGAGACACCGCCGAACCCCCGCGAGCCCAGGCCCGCGGGGGTTCGGCCTGTCCTCGCCTGGGTGATCGGGGTCATCTCCTTCTTCGCGCTGGCCATCATGGGCCTGGGAGCGCTGAGCCTCTTCGCCGAGCGAGACATCATCTCGGTGCCCCGGCTCGGCCAGCTGCCGGGCATCGTGGGCATGGTGCTCGCCGTCGCGGTCTTCGCCGTGGCGCTGTGGGGAGTCCTCGCGAACCTCCGTCCGTCGTTCGTCGCGACGGTGTTCCTCGCGCTCGGCGCGGCGCTCGTGCACCTGGGCGGCGTCTGGGGCACCGCGGTGGCGGAGGGGACGGGCGCCGTCCACGCCACGGCGGCGGCGGGCCAGCTCGTGCTGGGCGGGGCGAGCGCCGTGATCGTGGTGGCGGCCCTGCTCGCGGCATGGGTGGCGATCGCGCTGCGGCGCACGGAGGCGCGGGCGCCGCACTGGCCGTGGGAGAAGGACGACGACGAGCAGCCCTGACCCGCGTGATTCCGCGGCGCCGCCGTGCGGCACCCGATCTCGCGTGCCGTGACCACCCGGGCGTGTCAGCGCCGTACGCTGGAGGCGTGGAGCGCTCGCTGGAGACGCAGGTGGACCAGGCCGTCGAGGCCTGGCTGCGCTGGGTGCCGCGCTGGGAGCCGTCGACGCACCGCGGGAGGGTCGCCCCGTGCCGCCGCTGCCTGGGTTCCCCCGTGCTCTCGGCCGCGGGCATCGGCGGGAACGTGCCGCACGGCGTGCAGCATGGTCTCTCCACGCGGATCAAGACCATCGTCGATCACTCCGTCGCCGAGTACACCGCGCGGAACCTGCCGATGCTGCAGGGCGAGCTCGACCAGCAGGCGGCGCGCAATCGTGCCCGCGCCTACCGGCCGACCGAGGATCTCGAGCCCGAGTACGAGGGCATGCCGCTGGATCCGGATCCGGTTCCCGGTGCTCCGTTCCTGTTCACGCTCGCGGGCATGGCCGATGAGGATGCGGGGGAGCTGCCCCCGCTGCCCCCGCTCAGCGACGACGCGAAGGCCGCGCTGCGCCACGAGGTGGCGCTCGCCGACGACTACGCGAACGTCGTGGGTCGGGAGATCTGCGGGCTGCTGCTGCGCCACCGCCTGCGGGTGCAGGCCGCGATCAGCGAGTACGTCGAGCCGCAGATCGAGGCGATGCTCGCCGAGCTCACCGAGGCGCTGGACTCGCCCTTCGACCCCGACACGCTCTGATCCCGGGAAACCGAGCGTTCGCTGGGAGCCGCGGTGCGGGCTGGCATCCATCTGTCCGCATGGCTATCGTTTTTCGATAGATACAGATCGCTTTTCGATAGGAGCGCCATGCAACCCCGGATCACCGCCGCACTCAAGGCGCTCATCGTCGTGCTGCTCGCGTTGCTGCTGGCGACCCAGATCGCGCTCATCCCCGGGGTCGCGCTGCTCGCGGCCGAGCGCAATCCCGAACTCGCGTATCTGACCGGGCCGGGGATCGTCGGCGGGGTCGTGCTGGTCGCGCTGATCGAACTCGTGCTCGTCTGCGTCTGGCGCCTGCTGTCGCTCGTGCGCCAGGACCGGATCTTCAGCACGGGGGCGTTCCTCTACGTCGACATCATCATGGTGACGATGGTCGCCGCGGCGGCGCTGATCGCGGCGGCCGTGGTGGTGCTCTTGCTGGGGCGCGCGGTGAACCCCTCGATCCTGCTGCTGGGCGTGGTCGGCGTGGTGATCGGCATCGCCCTCGCCCTGCTCGTCGGCGTGATGCGCGGACTGCTGCGCAAGGCGCTCGAGCTCGAGCAGGATCTGTCCGAGGTCGTCTGATGCCCATCGTGATCGATCTCGACGTGCAGCTCGCCAAGAAGAAGATGAGCGTGCAGGAGTTCGCCGACGCCATCGGCATCACGCCGGCGAACGTCGCGGTGCTGAAGAACGGCCGCGCCAAGGCCGTGCGTTTCACGACGCTCGACGCGATCTGCCGGGTGCTGGAGTGCCAGCCCGGCGACATCCTGCGCTGGACCGCGGAGGACGGGGCATGACCGCCTCGACGACCTGGGCGGCGACGGCGCTCGGGCGGCTGCGCGACGACGAGCACTGCCCGGTCTGCGGCACCGCGGTCGTCGCCCCGACGTGCCCCTCCTGCGGCGCCGACTTCCGCGGGAAGGCGGCGCAGGACCTGTGGTCGGCCTCGCAGCAGGCCGCCGCCGCGCTCGCGCACCGCGAACGGCTGGTGGCCGCGCTGCCGCGGGTGAGCACTGCGGAGGCCGCGGGGACGTTCGCGCCGCGTGCGGACGCCTCGGGGCGGGTGGTTCCGGTTCCTGGGGTCCCCGGAGCGCCGATCCTGCCGCCGCCGGGGCGGGGAGCGTCCGCGCCCGAGCGGAGCACGTCGCTGCAGTCGCTGCTGTCCGTGGCGGGTGCCGGGCTGTTCGGCACCGCGGCGATCGTCTTCAGCTTCTTCACGCCGGACCTCGCGGACGCGGCGCGCACCGCCATCATCGGGGCGACCGGTGCTCTGTTCCTGCTGGGCGGCGTGCTGCTCGCCCGCCGCGGACTGCGCTTCTCCGCGGAGACCGTCGCGGCGCTCGCGCTGGTCTTCGCCGGCCTCGCCGCGCAGGGCGTCATCGCAGCCGCTGCGGGCGCCGATCAGTGGCTGCTCAGCGCCGCGATCACCGCGGCGGGTTCGGCCGCGCTCCTCGCCGTCGCAGGACGGGCGCGGCTGCGGATCTGGCTCTGGGCGGGCGCGATCGGGCTCGCCGTCTCCCCGGCGATGCTGGCGGGCGTGGCGGGCATCGGCGACGCAGGGCTGCTCGCGATCCTCGCGGTCTCCTTCGTGGCGCTCGCCGAGATCGCCGCGCTGCCGCGGCTGGGGGCGCGATTCCTCGTCGCGGACGCGGCGGATCCCGCAGATGGGACGGATCCCATAGACGCGGCGGATCCCGGGAAGGGGACGGAGCCCGGGGACGCGGCGGGGGAGCAGGGCCGCCGCATTCCGGCCCGCACGGCTGCGCCGTTCGACCTCGAGCGCGGATCGCTGATCGTGGCGCAGGCGGTCGCAGTCGCGATCGTGCTGCTGATGAGCGCCGGCCGGCTGCTGACGTTCTCCGGGACGATGCCCGTGCTCGCCGTGGCCGCTGTGCTCGTCTGCGTCCACGCGCTGCTCGCCACGCGCAACGGGGGCGCGGTCGTGTGGAGCATCGTCGCGGGCGTCGCCGGTTCCGGCGCCCCCGTGCTCGTGGCGTTGAGCATCGCGCCCGGGATGGGCGTCCCGTGGTTCCTGGTCTCCTGCGCCGCGGGAGTCGGACTCGGGGTCGTCCTGCTCTGCGGCGTGCTGCCGCTGCCCCGGACCGCGCGTCCGGCGGCGGTCGCCGGCGGCGGCCTGGGCGTCCTCGCCGCGGCCCTCGCGCCGGGCGCGCTCTTCACCGTGCTCGCGGGCGGATCCGTCCTCGCCCGGCTGGCCGGGGACAGGGCGCTGGCCGACGGACCGGTCGCGGAGCTGCCCGCCGGGTTCGGCTGGGCGCAGGTCGCGAGCCTGGCGATCGGCGCGACCGCCCTCGGCGCCGTGGCGCTGCTGGCGACCCGGCGGACGGCCGGATTCAGGGCCGTGTTCGCCGCGCTCGCGATCGTGCCCGCCGCACTCGCGCTGCTGGCGCTCGGAGCGTCCGCGCTGCTTCCCGCTCCGATCCGCATCGCCCTGCTGCTGGTGGTGGCGGTCGCGGTGTCGCTGGCCGTGCGAGGGGCGCGGCGGAACGGGGAGGTCGCGCGGATCCTGCTGCTCATCGCGGTCCACGTCGCGGTCGCGCTCGCCGCCTGCGTCGGAGCCGAGGATCCGACGCTCATGCCGCCGGCGGGCGTCGTGACCCTGGTGTCCCTTCTCGCGCTCGGCGCGGCGCTCCCGGCCGGAGGGCGCTTCCTGCTCGTCGGGGCGGGCTTCGGCTACGCGCTCCTGGTGCTCTCCTCGGCTCTCGGACTGGCGGGCGTCGGCGGGGTCGCACTGCTCAGCCTCACGGCGACCGCGGGACTGCTCGTGGTCGCGGCGGTCACGGCGCTGCGTTCGGTGCCGGCCCGCTCCTGGCAGGCGATGCTCGTCGTCGCCTCGGCGCCGTTCGCGATCGGGGTGGCCCAGGTGCTGATCGAGCGCAGCGGCTGGACCGCCCTGCCCACCGCGGCGATGGCCGTGCTCGCCGCACTGCTGCTGCGCACGCGCCGAGAGGGCGCGACGCCCGCGGTGCGTCTGCTCGCGGCCGCGGTACTGGTGCCGGCACTCGCGGTGTCGGTGCTGTGCCTGGGGGCGCAGGTGCTGCCGATGAGCGCCTCGCCGGTCGTGCTGCCGGTGATCGCGGCGCTCGTGGCGGGCGTGCTGCCGTTCACCCTGCGGATCCGCCGCGCGCTCGCGGATCGCGGAGCAGGACGCATCGTCGCCGCCCGGATCCAGACGACGCTCGAAGCGGGCGCGCTGCTGACCGGTGCGCTCGCCGTCGTGCTTTCGGTGGTGCGCGAGGCCGCGGGGTTCGGCACGGCGTGCGCCGTGCTGGCGCTGCTCGCGGCAGGAGCCGGAGTCGCGAGTGCGACGACGGGGCGACGGCACCTGCGTGCGGTCGCCGCGATCGCCGCCACGGGTGCGCTGTGGTCGGCGTGGGCGGCGCTCCGAGTGCCCCTCGCCGAGGCCTATCTGCTGCCGCCAGCGCTCGCCGCGCTGGTCTTCGGCATCGTGCGCGCATCGCGCGGCGGGGCCGGCACGGTGTTCGCGGCGCTCGGATCCGCGGGCGCGATCGTGCCGGTGCTGGTCCTCATCGGCTCCGGCGCCGCGCAGGCCTCGCCCTGGCGCACGGGGGCGCTGCTCGCGGCCTCCTGGTCGCTCGCGGCGCTCGTCGGTGCGCTCGTGCGTCGTCTGCACGGCGATGAGAAGGACGGGGACGGCGCGGTGGGGCGCGCATCCGTCGTCGCCCGCCGCCTGCGCCCCGTCGCCTCCTGGCTCGCCGCGGCCTCGATCGTGGCGGGACTGGCAGGGACGGCGCAGGCGCTGCTGTTGACCAGGGGGGAGGGCGTCGCGGTGCTGCTGCCCGCACCGCCGACCGGCGGTGCGCTGTTCTTCGCGTGCGTCGGGCTCGCGGTCGCGGGAGGCGCCGGCATGGCGGCGGGCGCCGCCGCATTGCGGGCGGTCACCACGTCGGCCGCGGTGCGCGGATCGCGCTGGCTGTTCGTGCCGGCACTCGTGGCGACCACGGCGGGGGTGTGGCCCGCGATCCAGCGGGACTGGACCTCGATCTGGGGGATGTGGTCGCTCATGCTCCTGCTGCTGGCCGCGATGGTGCTCACCGCGCGCAGGGCCGCACGCGGGGCGTCCGCCGTCGCCCCCGTGTGGATCCTCTTCGCCCTCGCGTTCGTGACCGCGGTCGTCGCATGGAGTCCGCGCGACCTGCGCGTGGAGTGGTTCTCGCTCCCGCTCGGGCTGTTCCTGATCGCGGCGGGGCTGCAGGGCCGCTTCGACCGCGACGCGACGGCGGCGCCCGTCGCGTCCGGACGCGCGGCGCCGGAGTCGGGAGCGGCGGTCCGTTCGTCGTCTTTCGCGGCCCTCCACGACTGGCCGAGGGGTGCGACCGGATCCTGGGCGCTGCTCGCCCCCGGCATCATCGTGACGATGCTCGCCTCCGTCGTGTCGACGTTCACGGATCCGCTCACGGAGCGCGCGATCCTGGTGATGGTGTGCGCGCTCATCGCGATCCTCGTCGGTGCGACCAGGCGGCTCGCGGCGCCGTTCCTCATCGGGCTGATCGTGCTGCCGATCGAGAACGTGTTCGTGTTCGCGGTGCAGATCGGCCGCGGGATCGAATCGATGCCCTGGTGGATCACGCTCGCCGTGATGGGGGCGGTGCTGCTCATCATCGCGACGACCGCCGAACGCCGGGCCGCGCACGCGCCGATGACGGCCCGGCTGCGGGACCTGCGCTGAGGCTCGGCGAGCCTTCGGCGCGCCGCCCGTGCGCATTTGACCGGGCGTGTTACCGCGCATTACCATAGAGCGGGTATGCGTGCGTCTTGGCGTGCGCGTACCGGGCACCGGCACTCGCCGGTTCCGCCCCCACGGCATACCCACCATTCAAACGCACGTCGTTCTCGGCGTGCGGGCGGGTCTGATGTGAAACCCATCACGCTGTCACCGTGCAGCACAACAAGGAGAAGCAGTGCCAACTATTCAGCAGTTGGTTCGCAAGGGTCGTTCGCCGAAGGTCTCCAAGACCAAGGCTCCCGCCCTGAAGTCGAACCCGCAGCAGGCCGGCGTGTGCACCCGCGTGTACACCACCACCCCGAAGAAGCCGAACTCGGCGATGCGCAAGGTCGCTCGTGTGAAGCTCCGCAACGGTACCGAGGTCACGGCCTACATCCCCGGTGAGGGCCACAACCTGCAGGAGCACTCGCTGGTGCTCGTGCGCGGTGGTCGTGTGAAGGACCTCCCCGGTGTCCGCTACAAGATCGTCCGTGGCGCCCTGGACACCCAGGCCGTCAAGAACCGTAAGCAGGCTCGTTCCCGCTACGGCGCGAAGAAGGGTTGAGTTAGATGCCTCGTAAGGGCCCCGCCCCCAAGCGCCCCGTCGTCAACGACCCGGTCTACGGTGCTCCGATCGTCACCTCGCTGGTGAACAAGATCCTGGTCGACGGCAAGAAGTCCCTCGCCGAGTCGATCGTCTACGGCGCCCTCTCCGGCGTCGAGGCGAAGAACGGTCAGGACGCCGTCGCCACCCTGAAGAAGGCGCTCGACAACGTGCGCCCGACTCTCGAGGTCCGCAGCCGCCGCGTCGGCGGCTCGACCTACCAGGTCCCGGTCGAGGTGAAGCCGCACCGCGCGAACACCCTCGCCCTCCGCTGGCTCGTCAGCTACGCCAAGAGCCGTCGTGAGAAGACCATGACCGAGCGTCTCCAGAACGAGATCCTGGACGCCTCGAACGGCCTGGGTGCCGCGGTCAAGCGCCGCGAGGACACTCACAAGATGGCCGAGTCGAACCGCGCCTTCGCGCACTACCGCTGGTAAGAACCAGTCGGGCCGGGATCGGCACTTCGACGGGCTCAGCGACCGACTGAGGTCCCTGAGTCCGTGGAAGGGCCGGCCCCGGCACCCCACACTTTCCTTCGTCGCGTGACGACAGCAAGAAGATAAGGACACCCCCGTGGCACAAGAAGTGCTCACCGACCTGAGCAAGGTCCGCAACATCGGCATCATGGCGCACATCGATGCCGGTAAGACCACGACGACCGAGCGCATCCTGTTCTACACGGGTGTGAACCACAAGCTCGGCGAGACCCACGACGGTGCGTCGACGACCGACTGGATGGAGCAGGAGAAGGAGCGCGGCATCACGATCACGTCTGCCGCCGTGACCTGCTTCTGGAACAAGAACCAGATCAACATCATCGACACCCCCGGTCACGTGGACTTCACGGTCGAGGTGGAGCGCTCGCTCCGCGTCCTCGACGGTGCGGTCGCCGTGTTCGACGGCAAGGAGGGCGTCGAGCCCCAGTCCGAGACCGTGTGGCGTCAGGCCGACAAGTACAACGTCCCGCGCATCTGCTTCGTCAACAAGATGGACAAGCTCGGTGCGGACTTCTACTACACCGTCGACACCATCGTGAACCGCCTCGGTGCCAAGCCGCTCGTGCTGCAGCTCCCGATCGGCGCCGAGAACGACTTCGTCGGCGTCGTCGACCTCATCGAGATGCGCGCGCTGGTCTGGCCCGGCGACGCCAAGGGTGACGTGACCATGGGCGCCTCCTACGAGGTGCAGGAGATCCCGGCCGACCTCAAGGACAAGGCCGAGGAGTACCGTCAGCAGCTTCTGGAGACCGTCGCCGAGACCGACGACGCGCTGCTCGAGAAGTTCTTCGGCGGCGAGGAGCTCACGATCCCCGAGATCAAGGGCGCCATCCGCAAGATGGTCGTCGCGAGCGAGATCTACCCCGTGCTCTGCGGCTCCGCGTTCAAGAACCGCGGCGTGCAGCCGATGCTCGACGCGGTCGTCGACTACCTCCCGTCCCCGCTGGACGTGCCGGCCATCGAGGCGCACGACCCCAAGGACGAGGAGAAGGTCATCGAGCGTCACCCCGACGCCAACGACCCCTTCGCCGCGCTGGCCTTCAAGGTCGCCGTGCACCCGTTCTTCGGTCGCCTCACCTACGTGCGCGTCTACTCGGGTCACCTCGACTCGGGTGCCCAGGTCGTCAACTCGACCAAGGGCAAGAAGGAGCGCATCGGCAAGATCTTCCAGATGCACGCCAACAAGGAGAACCCGGTCGACTCGCTGACCGCGGGCAACATCTACGCCGTCATCGGCCTCAAGGACACCACCACCGGTGACACCCTGGCCGACCCGGCGCGGCCCGTCGTCCTCGAGTCGATGACGTTCCCCGAGCCCGTCATCGAGGTCGCGATCGAGCCGAAGACCAAGGCCGACCAGGAGAAGCTGGGTCTCGCGATCCAGAAGCTCGCCGAAGAGGACCCGACGTTCCGCACGGAGCTCAACCCCGAGACCGGTCAGACGACCATCAAGGGCATGGGCGAGCTGCACCTGGACATCCTCGTGGACCGCATGAAGCGCGAGTTCAAGGTCGAGGCCAACGTCGGCAAGCCGCAGGTGGCGTACCGCGAGACGATCAAGAAGGCCGTCGAGAAGCACGACTACACGCACAAGAAGCAGACCGGTGGTTCGGGTCAGTTCGCGAAGATCCAGTTCACCATCGAGCCGCTCGACCTGGGCGACGAGAAGGCGTACGAGTTCGTGAACGCCGTGACCGGTGGCCGCATCCCGCGCGAGTACATCGGCTCGATCGACGCCGGTTTCCAGGACGCGATGAACGTCGGCGTGCTGGCCGGCTACCCGATGGTGGGCGTCAAGGCGACCATCGTCGACGGCGCTGCGCACGACGTCGACTCCTCGGAGATGGCGTTCAAGATCGCCGGATCGATGGGCTTCAAGGAGGCCGCGCGCCGCGCGAACCCCGTGCTGCTCGAGCCGCTGATGGCCGTCGAGGTCCGTACTCCCGAGGAGTACATGGGCGACGTCATCGGCGACCTGAACTCGCGTCGTGGCCAGATCCAGTCGATGGAGGACGCCCAGGGCGTCAAGGTCGTGCGTGCGTCGGTCCCGCTGTCCGAGATGTTCGGCTACATCGGCGACCTGCGCTCGAAGACCTCCGGCCGTGCCGTCTACTCCATGGAGTTCGACAGCTACGCCGAGGTCCCGCGCGCCGTCGCCGACGAGATCATCCAGAAGACCAAGGGCGAGTAAGCCCTAGGAGCCTGGCGGATCCGGGGCTGCGGCCCCGGATCCGCCAGGCACTCAGACAACTTCACATCGTCTCTCTACTAAACTGAGAATCAAACCCGTAGGAAAGCGGTCACAATCCAGTGCCCGGTGCCCCTACATGACGTCCTGAGGAGGACCCAGTGGCTAAGGCCAAGTTCGAGCGGACCAAGCCGCACGTGAACATCGGAACGATCGGTCACGTCGACCACGGCAAGACCACGCTCACCGCTGCGATCTCGAAGGTGCTCGCCGACAAGTTCCCGTCGGCCACCAACGTTCAGCGCGACTTCGCGTCGATCGACTCCGCTCCCGAGGAGCGTCAGCGCGGTATCACGATCAACATCTCGCACGTCGAGTACGAGACCCCGAAGCGTCACTACGCTCACGTCGACGCGCCCGGTCACGCCGACTACATCAAGAACATGATCACCGGTGCGGCTCAGATGGACGGCGCGATCCTCGTGGTCGCCGCCACCGACGGCCCGATGGCTCAGACGCGTGAGCACGTTCTGCTCGCCAAGCAGGTCGGCGTGCCGTACCTGCTGGTCGCGCTGAACAAGGCCGACATGGTCGACGACGAGGAGATCCTGGAGCTCGTCGAGCTCGAGGTCTCCGAGCTGCTCGCCAGCCAGGGCTTCGCCGAGGACGCGCCCGTCGTGCGCGTCTCGGGCCTGAAGGCGCTCGAGGGCGACGAGAAGTGGACCCAGTCCATCCTCGACCTCATGGAGGCCGTCGACAACTCGATCCCCGACCCGGTGCGCGACAAGGACAAGCCGTTCCTGATGCCGATCGAGGACGTCTTCACGATCACCGGTCGTGGCACGGTCGTCACGGGTCGCGCCGAGCGCGGCACCCTCGCGATCAACTCCGAGGTCGAGATCGTCGGCATCCGCCCGACGCAGAAGACCACGGTCACGGGTATCGAGATGTTCCACAAGCAGCTCGACGAGGCGTGGGCCGGCGAGAACTGCGGTCTTCTCCTCCGTGGCACCAAGCGCGAGGACGTCGAGCGCGGCCAGGTCGTGGTGAAGCCGGGTTCGATCACCCCGCACACCAACTTCGAGGGCACCGCGTACATCCTGTCCAAGGACGAGGGTGGCCGCCACAACCCCTTCTACACGAACTACCGCCCGCAGTTCTACTTCCGCACCACCGACGTCACCGGCGTCATCTCGCTGCCCGAGGGCACCGAGATGGTCATGCCCGGTGACACCACCGACATGTCGGTCGAGCTGATCCAGCCGATCGCCATGGAGGAGGGCCTCGGCTTCGCGATCCGTGAGGGTGGCCGCACCGTCGGCGCCGGCACGGTCACGAAGATCGTCAAGTAAGCATCTGCTTCCGCGCACAGGGGTCGGGCCTTCGGGTCCGGCCCCTTTGTCGTACCCGTGACGCACGGCGTCACCAGGCGGGAAAAGTGCTTCCGTTCGCGCGCGGGCCCGGGCAGAATGGCCACGTGCGGGCCGATCGCCGGCTCGATCGAGGGAGGGAACCCCATGGGTCTGGAAGACGCCATCAACGACGCCGTGAACAAGGGCAAGGAGTTCATCGAGCAGAACAAGGACAAGATCGACGAGGTGCTGCACAGCGAGCAGGCGGAGGGCATCAGCGACACCATCCTCGGCGGTGCCGCGGATCTCGCCAAGAAGGTCGCGCCCGGTGCTGCCGAGCAGATCGACGGCGTCCGCGACAACCTCGACAAGGCCGTGGGCAACGAGTGACCTCGAACTGACTCTTCCGAAGGGCGGAGCGCTGCGGCGCTCCGCCCTTCGGCGTCTCCGAGGACCGTGATTCCGTGCGATGCGACGCTCGATTTGGTTTTTCGCGGAGACATGCCGTAGCGTCATCAGAGGATTCATCGTCTCTGCACGGGAAACGCACCTGATCACTGGGGTCTGGGTGTCAGCCTGAGCGGGACGGGATCCGCGGTTCGCACGGGGAGTGGGAGCCGCAGGGGACTCACGGGAAATGGGTTCCCGAACATCGGGCCGGGGGACGGTCCGCTGGGGAGAAGAGAGTCGAGCGATCGGCTCTCGTGAAGGACGTTTCGCGCTGAGCGAGGCGACCTTCGTTGTGGCTGGGGAGCACAATGAAGTCTGGGGAGTACTTTGCGCGCGCCGTCGTGGCGCTGGGGCTGAGCATCGGGCTCGCGTTCGTCGCGACTCCGGCGGCGCAGGCCGCGATCGCACCTGCCGCGGCACCGGTCTCCGCACACGCATCGACGTCGGTGTCCTCCGTGCGGCCCGCCGTCGCCGGCCCCCTGGCCGCGCGCGTCGCACCGAGCGCCACCGCCGGGCTCGTCTGCGCGACCGGCACGTTCTACGCTGTGTCCGGGTCAGGGCAGCTGCAGCGCGTCTCGAACGGGAACGTCACCAATGTCGGCTCCTTGGCACCCGGGGTCTCGTCCTTCAACGGCCTCGGCATCGGCGCGAACGGGGCCACCGCCCTCGCCTACGAGCGCACCAACAACTCCCGCACCGCGACCATCTGGTACTTCGACGGCTCCGCGTGGAAGTCCACCGGCGACAGCTACACCACCGCCGCTTCGCTCGTCGCCGGCGCGGTGGACCTGAAGACCGGGGACTTCTTCTTCGGCGGCTTCGCCAACAACAGCTTCTACATCTACCGGTACGTGCCCGGCACCGGCGCCTTCTCGCTCGTCGGCACGATCGACACCTCCTCCGCGGGTGGCACCAACGGCGACATGGCGTTCGACGCGAGCGGCAACCTGTACGTCGCGGGAAGCGCGACGACCACGTCCGTCTACTCGGTCACCGCGGCCTCGATCGCCGGCGGCACCGGCGGGCAGCTCCCGGCGTCGCAGTCGTTCTCCTTCGCCCCCTCCGGCTTCTCCGGCATCAACGGCATGGCGTTCAACACCACCGGCTCGATGTACCTCGGCAACGGCAACACCGTCCGCGAGTACAACGCATCGACCGGTGCCCAGATCGGCGGCAACGTGACGTCGAATCTGAGCAGCACCGACCTCGCGAGCTGCAACTCGCCGGCGAACCTCACGGTCAAGAAGAACGTCGTCGCCCGTGCGCACGCCGGCGACCAGTTCCGCCTCTCGGTGAAGAGCGGGACGACCGAGTCGGGCACCGCCACGACCTCCGGCGCGTCGAACGGCGTCCAGGTCGCGCAGGTGGGTCCGCTCCCCGTGCTCCAGAACGGCGTCTACACCGTGTCCGAGACGATCGCGGCCGGATCCCCCGGCACGCTCGCCGACTACGCGAGCTCGACTGTCTGCGTGGACGACACCGGCGCCACCGTGCCGACGAACGCCTCGGGCCAGCTCACGATCCCGAACCGCTCCGGCGCCAGCGTCGAGTGCACGATCACGAACTCGCCGCTGCTCGCGACCGTCGCCGTGCACAAGACCGTGCTCGACATCAACGGGAACAACCCCGCACCCGGTGCGGGCTGGACGCTCGGCGCGGCGACGACCGCGACCGCCGGATCCGCCACGTCCACGCCGTCCGCGACCACCCAGACCACGCCGGCCTCGGGTGACGTGAACTGGACCGTCGCGTTCGACAAGCAGACCTCGCGGGCGACCGTGCGCGTGTCCGAGACCCAGAAGAGCGGATGGGACTTCGTCAGCGGCAGCTGCGTCGTGACGCCGCTCGCCGGTTCGCCGCGCACCGTGACGCTGCCCGGGGCGACCGGCGCCGACGTCACGGGCGTCGCCCCGGGCGACGCGGTGGCGTGCACGATCACGAACAAGCCCTCGTCCGCCGCGCTCACGCTGAAGAAGCAGGTCGACAACACCTACGGCGGCGGCTCCGTCGTCTCCGACTGGACCCTCACCGCGACCGGCGCGCAGGCCATCACCGGCAAGACCGGCGACCCGAGCGTGACCGGCGCGGTCGTCGCGCCCGGCACCTACGCCCTCACGGAGAGCGGCAGCCCGGCGGGATACGCCGCGGGCGCCTGGACCTGCACCGGCGCGACGGTGAGCGGATCCTCCGTCACCGTGGCCGCCAACGCCAACGCGGTCTGCACCATCACGAACGCGAGCAAGCCCGGATCCGTCGTCTGGACCAAGACCTCCAAGACCACGGGAGGCCAGCTGGCCGGATCCGAGTGGACCCTCACCGGTCCGGGCCTGCCCGCGCAGGGCGTCGTGGTGAAGGACTGCACGACCGCTCCCTGCGCCGGCCCCGACCAGGACCCCGCGCCCGGCGCCTTCCGCCTGGACAAGCTCGCCTGGGGCACCTACACCGCCAAGGAGACGCTGGCCCCCGCGGGCTACATCGCGGCGGGATCGTTCACCTTCACCGTGAACGCGGCCAACGCGGGCACGACGCTGAACATCGGCGCCCAGCAGAACGAGCAGCAGGCCGGCGCGGTGCTCCCGCTGACCGGCGGTCTCGGCAGCGACGCCTTCCTGCTCGGCGGCGGCGCACTCCTCTTCTCCGCGCTCTCGGTCCTCGGGGTCCTCCGACTCCGCAGGAACGCACGCCGAGCCTCCTGACGCACCACCCACCTCACCGACAGCACGACAACTGTCGGCCGGCGGGTGCCGGTCGACGAACGACAAAGAAAGCAGGAACGGTAATGACCAGCAGGTCTCTCGGGCTGCGCAAGATCGCAGCCGGCCTCGGGGTCGCGGCTCTCGCCGCGCTCGGCGCCCTCGCAGTGTCGCCGGCCGCGAACGCCGCCGACACCCTGAGCCCCTCGAACATCACGGGGACCACGGGCACCCTGACCATCCACAAGCACGCGGGCGACCCCGGCGCGGCCGGCGACGGCACCCAGATCACCGACGCGGGCAAGCTCGCGGCGCTCGGTCAGGGCCTCGAGGGCGTCCAGTTCAGCGTGCAGCGCGTGAGCGCGAACGGCACGCCGATCGACCTCACCACCGCGGCGGGCTGGGACCAGGCGAAGACCGCCACCCCGGCGAACGTCTCGTCGGCGCCGTTCTCGGTCGCCGCGGGCACCACCGCGACCACGGACGCCACCGGTCAGGCCGTCGTCTCCAACCTCCCGTACGGCCTGTACCTCGTCACGGAGACCAGCCCCGGCACCAACCCGATCGTCTCGCCGGTGCAGCCGTTCCTCGTCTCGGTCCCGTACCCGAACCAGGGCGCGTGGCTGTACAACGTGCACGTCTACCCGAAGAACAAGCTGAACACCACGGAGCCGACCAAGACGGTCGCCGACCCGAAGGCGCCCGTGCTGGGCTCGCAGATCGTGTGGACGGTCAACGCGCCGATCCCCGCCCTCGCCGCCGGTGACACCTACCGCAGCTTCTCCATCACCGACAACCTCGACGCGCGGCTGACCTACGTCGGCGCGGTCGTCAAGGTCGATGGCACCACGCTGACCGAGGGCACGGACTACACCGTCTCCGGCAACACCGTGATCACCTTCACCGGGACCGGCCTCGGCAAGCTCGCCGGCAAGACCGCCGTGACCGCGGACATCACCACGACCGTGACCTCGCTCGGCGCCGACGGACAGATCCTGAACACCGCCGTCGTCAACACCAACGGCTCCGACCGCACCACCAACACGCCGCAGACCAACTGGGGCGCGCTGAAGGTCGTCAAGCAGGACGCCACGACGAAGAACACCCTCAAGGGCGCGATCTTCGAGGTGTACGACGCCAAGAACGGCACCAAGGTCGCCGGCCCGTTCACCACGAACGACGCCGGTGAGATCCTCGTCGACGGCCTGTGGGTCGGCAACAACGACGTGAAGAGCAAGGACTACTGGCTCAAGGAGACCCAGGCCCCGGCCGGCTACGTGCTGCCCGCCGACCCGTGGACCCAGGTCACCGTCACCGCCGCGGGCTCCGCGACGCCGACGTCCCTCACGATCTCCAACACCCAGCAGCAGGGACCGAACCTGCCGCTGACGGGTGGCGCGGGCAGCATGCTGTTCGCGATCGTCGGTGGCGCGCTGGTCGCCGCCGGACTCGGCACCATCGTGGTGCGTCGCCTGCGCGCACGTCGTCACTGATGACAGGTCCGTCAGCGGTCGCCCTCCGGCGTGACCGCTGACGGACTCGAGGAGGGCGGGATCCCGGTCCCGCCCTCCTCTCTGCTTCGGCGGATCACGATCCGGCCGAAGCCCCCGGTCCCGAACCCTGGATCCGATCCGCACCTCGAGGAGAACGCCATGACGCAGATCGCACCGCTGCGACGTCGCGACCTGCGACCGGCCGCCGCCCCGCGCTGGCGCATGCCCTGGGGCACCGCGATCCTCGCGACCGTCGCCTTCGCCGGCCTCCTGCTGCTCATGTACCCGACGGTGGCGAGCTGGTGGTCGCAGTACAACCAGTCGCAGCTCATCGTGAAGGTCGACTCCGAGGTCGGCGGCTCCGCGGCCGGCACCAGGGAGAAGGCGCTCGAGGAGGCGCGCGCCTACAACAAGGCGCTCGTCGGAGGAGCCCTCGTCGCGGCGGGATCCCGCATCCCGACGAGTTCGGCCGGCGCTCCGGGCTTCGACTACCCGAGCCTGCTCCGCGCGGACGCCGACGGCGTCATGGCCCGACTGCGCATCCCGTCGATCGGCGTCGACCTTCCGATCTACCACGGCACCTCCGACGCGACGCTCACCAAGGGCGTCGGCCACCTCGAGGGCACCTCCCTCCCCATCGGGGGCGCGGATCAGCACTCCGTGCTCACCGCGCACCGCGGGCTCGCGGGCGCGACGCTTTTCGACAACCTCGACCAGGTCAAGATCGGCGACACCTTCACGGTCGAGGTGTTCGGCCAGGTGCTGACCTACCGCGTGCGGGACACCCAGGTCGTGCTGCCGGAGCAGACGCAGACGCTCAGCCCGCAGGCGGGGGAGGACCTCGTCACCCTGGTGACCTGCACCCCGCTCGGCATCAACAGCCACCGGATCCTGGTCACGGGGGAGCGGGTGACGCCGACCCCGCAGAAGGACATCGACGCCGCCGGCGCGACGCCGGACATCCCCGGATTCCCCTGGTGGGCGCCGATCATCGGCGGCTCGCTGATCCTGCTCATCGGCCTCGTCTGGGCGACCGGTCGGCCCCGCCGCGAAGCGGCCGAGGAGACCGCCGCGGACGAGGCGTGACGGCGTCCCTCGCCGACACGCCGGACACGCCGCCGCGACACGCCCGAGTTTGCGACACGCCCGGGCTGCACGTAGACTGTTGAGGTTCCACATTCCGGAGCGCGTCCCGACGTGCGCCGGATCACTGCCAGGGCAGTGCACAGACGGCGCCCTTCCTCCGGGAAGCGGCCGCAGGGATCTGGGCCGCGGGCAGCAGAACAGACAACCGACACCTCTTCACCGAGGCCCCGCCATGTGCGGGGGTCGGCTTCCGCGGGTCGCAAGGCCCCGGGCTGACAGCAGAACAGTGGTGCGCCCCTTCGAGAGGCCTCGATCCGCAAGGATCCGGGCCAGGAGGAGGAGTGCGAAGGCGCAGAACGCGCCGTCGCGCGTCCAATGCCCCCGGATCACCCGGTCCGGGCAGGTAAGACGCTTAATGAGAGAGAGCAGACAATGGCGGGACAGAAGATCCGCATTCGCCTGAAGTCGTATGACCACGAGGTCATCGACACGTCGGCCCGCAAGATCGTCGACACCGTGACCCGTGCGGGCGCGACTGTCGTCGGCCCGGTGCCGCTTCCGACCGAGAAGAACGTCGTGTGCGTCATCCGGTCGCCCCACAAGTACAAGGACAGCCGCGAGCACTTCGAGATGCGCACCCACAAGCGTCTGATCGACATCGTCGACCCGACGCCGAAGGCCGTTGACTCGCTCATGCGTCTCGACCTTCCTGCTGACGTCAACATCGAGATCAAGCTGTAAGGGGATCACGATGGTCGACATCAACGCAAAGATTTCCAAGGGCCTGCTCGGCACCAAGCTCGGCATGACCCAGGTCTGGAACGAGAACGGCAAGCTGATCCCGGTCACCGTGATCGAGCTGGCCCCGAACGTGGTCACCCAGATCCGCACCCCCGAGAAGGACGGCTACAACGCCGTGCAGATCGCGGCCGGTCAGATCGACCCGCGCAAGGTCACGCAGCCCCTCGCCAAGCACTTCGAGGCCGCCGGGGTCACCCCGCGTCGCCACGTCACCGAGATCCGCACCGCGGACGCCGGCGACTACGCGCTGGGCCAGGAGCTCACCGTTGACGGCACCTTCGAGGCCGGCCAGCTGGTCGACGTCGTCGGCACCAGCAAGGGCAAGGGCTTCGCCGGTGTCATGAAGCGCCACAACTTCAAGGGCGTCTCCGCTTCCCACGGTGCGCACCGCAACCACCGCAAGCCCGGTTCCATCGGTGCTTCGTCGACCCCGAGCCGTGTCTTCAAGGGCATGCGCATGGCCGGTCGCATGGGTGGCGAGCGCGTGACCGTCCTCAACCTCACGGTGCACGCCGTCGACGCCGAGAAGGGTCTGCTGCTCGTCAAGGGCGCCGTCCCCGGCGCGCGCGGCCGCATCGTCTACGTCCGCAACGCAGTGAAGGGTGCCTGAGTCCCATGGCTGACACCACTCTGACGCTCGACGTGTTCGCCGGCGGCAAGAAGACCGGTACGGTCGACGCCCCCGCCGCGATCTTCGACGCCAAGACCAACGTTCCGCTGATCCACCAGGTCGTCGTCGCGCAGCTCGCCGCGGCACGCCAGGGCACCCACTCGACCAAGCGTCGTGGTGAGGTCTCCGGTGCCGGTCGCAAGCCCTTCAAGCAGAAGGGCACGGGTAACGCCCGTCAGGGCTCCATCCGCGCGCCGCACATGACCGGTGGTGGCATCGTCCACGGCCCGAAGCCGCGCGACTACTCGCAGCGCACCCCCAAGAAGATGATCGCCGCCGCCCTCGTGGGTGCGCTGAGCGACCGCTTCCGCGGAGAGCGCCTGCACGTCGTCGAGTCCTTCGGCATCGAGGGCAAGCCGTCCACCAAGACGGCCGCCGCCTACCTGAAGGCGCTCCCGGGCAAGAACATCCTCGTGGTCATCGACCGCGAGGACGACCTCACCGCCCTGAGCGTCCGCAACCTGGCCGCCGTGCACGTGCTGTACTCCGACCAGCTCAACGCCTACGACGTGGTCAACTCCGACGACATCGTCTTCACCAAGGCGGCCTTCGACGCGTTCGTCGCGCTGAAGTCCGGCGCAACCGAGGAGGTCTCCGCATGAGCGACAACATCCTCGCCGCGGCTGCCAACAAGGACCCGCGCGACATCATCCTGAAGCCGGTCGTCTCCGAGAAGAGCTACGGCCTGATCGACGAGGGCAAGTACACCTTCCTGGTGGACCCCCGCGCCTCCAAGACCGAGATCAAGCTCGCCATCGAGAAGATCTTCGACGTCAAGGTCGCGAGCGTCAACACGATCAACCGCGTCGGCAAGGCTCGCCGCACCCGCTTCGGCACCGGCAAGCGCAAGGACACCAAGCGCGCGATCGTTGCTCTGAAGTCGGGCACCATCGACATCTTCACGGCAGTGAACTGACCGGGGGATAAGGACAGAACATGGCTATTCGCAAGTACAAGCCCACGACCCCGGGTCGCCGCGGCTCGTCGGTGGCCGACTTCGCCGAGATCACCCGATCGACGCCGGAGAAGTCGCTGCTGCGTCCGCTCAGCAAGACCGGTGGCCGCAACAACCAGGGCCGTATCACGACCCGTCACATCGGTGGTGGCCACAAGCGCCAGTACCGCGTCATCGACTTCCGTCGCAATGACAAGGACGGCATCGACGCCAAGGTCGCTCACATCGAGTACGACCCCAACCGCACCGCGCGCATCGCGCTCCTGCACTACTTCGACGGCGAGAAGCGCTACATCCTCGCGCCGAACAAGCTCAAGCAGGGCGATGTCGTCGAGTCGGGTGCCGGCGCCGACATCAAGCCGGGCAACAACCTGCCGCTGAAGAACATCCCGACGGGTACCGTCATCCACGCCATCGAGCTCCGCCCCGGCGGCGGCGCGAAGATGGCCCGCTCGGCCGGCGTCTCCGTGCGCCTGGTCGCGAAGGACGGTCCCTACGCCCAGCTGCGTCTGCCCTCGGGTGAGATCCGCAACGTCGACGCGCGCTGCCGTGCGACGATCGGCGAGGTCGGCAACGCCGAGCAGTCCAACATCAACTGGGGCAAGGCCGGCCGCAAGCGCTGGTTGGGCGTTCGCCCGACCGTCCGCGGTGTCGCCATGAACCCGGTGGATCACCCGCACGGTGGTGGTGAGGGCAAGACGTCCGGTGGACGTCACCCCGTCTCCCCGTGGGGCCAGGCTGAGGGACGCACCCGTCACGCCAACAAGGAAAGCGACAAGTACATCGTGCGTCGCCGTAACGCTGGCAAGAAGCGCAAGTAGGAGTAAGAGAAGATGCCTCGCAGTCTTAAGAAGGGCCCCTTCGTCGACGAGCACCTGCTTCGCAAGGTGATCGTTCAGAACGATGCCGGTACCAAGAACGTCATCAAGACCTGGTCGCGCCGGTCGATGATCATCCCCGCCATGCTGGGACACACCATCGCCGTGCACGACGGACGCAAGCACATCCCCGTGTTCGTATCCGAGACCATGGTCGGTCACAAGCTGGGCGAGTTCGCGCCCACCCGCACCTTCCGCGGCCACGAGAAGGACGACAAGAAGGGGCGGCGCCGCTAATGGTCGAATCCATCGCACGCGTGAAGCACATCCGCGTGACCCCGCAGAAGGCTCGTCGTGTCGTCGCCCTCATCAAGGGCAAGCAGGCGCAGGAAGCCCTCGCCATCCTGAAGTTCGCGCAGCAGAGCGCCTCCGAGCCGATCTACAAGCTCGTGCACTCCGCGATCGCCAACGCTCAGGTGAAGGCCGACCGCGACGGCGAGTTCCTCGATGAGCAGGACCTCTACGTCAAGAACGCCTTCGTGGACGAGGGGACGACGCTCAAGCGTTTCCAGCCCCGCGCCCAGGGCCGCGCATTCCAGATCAAGAAGCGCACGAGCCACATCACGGTCGTGCTGGCCACCCCCGAGGTCGCCAAGAACGAGAAGGCGAGCAAGTAATGGGACAGAAGGTAAACCCGTACGGCTTCCGCCTCGGCATCACCACGGACCACGTGTCCCGGTGGTTCTCTGACTCGACCAAGCCGGGTCAGCGCTACGCCGACTACGTCGCCGAGGACATCAAGATCCGCAAGCTCCTGCAGACGCAGCTCGACCGCGCCGGCGTGAGCAACATCGAGATCGAGCGCACCCGCGACCGCGTGCGTGTGGACATCCACACCGCGCGTCCGGGCATCGTCATCGGCCGCCGCGGCGCCGAGGCCGAGCGCATCCGCGGAGACCTCGAGAAGCTCACGGGCAAGCAGATCCAGCTGAACATCCTCGAGGTCAAGAACCCCGAGGCCGACGCTCAGCTCGTCGCCCAGGGCATCGCCGAGCAGCTCTCTGCTCGTGTCGCCTTCCGTCGCGCCATGCGCAAGGGCCTCCAGGGTGCCCAGCGCGCGGGTGCGAAGGGCATCCGGATCCAGGTCTCGGGCCGCCTCGGCGGCGCGGAGATGAGCCGGTCGGAGTTCTACCGCGAGGGTCGTGTGCCGCTGCACACGCTGCGCGCGAACATCGACTACGGCTTCTACGAGGCCAAGACCACCTTCGGCCGCATCGGCGTGAAGGTCTGGATCTACAAGGGCGACCTCACCAACAAGGAGCTTGCCCGCGAGCAGGCCAACGCACCGAAGTCCCGTCGTGACGACCGTGGTGGCGACCGCCGCCGCGGCCCGCGCAACGAGGCTCCCGTCGCAGAAGGAGCGTCTGCCTGATGCTTATCCCTCGTAAGGTCAAGTACCGCAAGCAGCATCACCCCAAGCGTGATGGTGCGGCCACCGGCGGCACGAAGGTCTCCTTCGGCGAGTTCGGCATCCAGGCCCTCACCCCCGCCTACGTGACGAACCGTCAGATCGAGTCCGCTCGTATCGCGATGACCCGTCACATCAAGCGTGGTGGAAAGGTGTGGATCAACATCTACCCCGACCGTCCGCTCACGAAGAAGCCCGCCGAGACCCGCATGGGTTCCGGTAAGGGTTCCCCCGAGTGGTGGGTCGCCAACGTCAAGCCGGGTCGCGTCCTGTTCGAGGTCGCGGGCGTCAGCGAGGAACTCGCTCGTGAGGCCCTGACCCGTGCCATTCACAAGCTGCCGCTCAAGGCACGCATCATCAAGCGCGAGGAGGGCGACGCGTAATGGCGATCGGCACCAAGGAGCTCGGTGTGACCGAGCTCGACACGTTCGAAGACCAGCGCCTCGTCGAGGAGCTGCGCAAGGCCAAGGAGGAGCTGTTCAACCTCCGTTTCCAGTCGGCCACCGGCCAGCTGGAGAGCCACGGCCGCATCCGCGCCGTCAAGCGCGACATCGCGCGCCTGTACACCGTGATCCGCGAGCGCGAGCTGGGCATCCGTGCGACGCCCGCTCCGGTCGAGGCTCCGGCCAAGAAGGCGTCCAAGGCAAAGGCGAAGAAGGCCGACGAGGCTGACGCGCCGAAGGAGGAGGCCGAGTAATGGCTGAGAAGAAGGCTGCTGCCGTCGAGGCAGAGGTCGTCTCGCACGACGTGCGCGACGCCGATGCTCGTGGCTACCGCAAGTCGCGCCGCGGCTACGTCGTCAGCGACAAGATGGACAAGACCATCGTCGTCGAGGTCGAGGACCGCGTGAAGCACCCGCTGTACGGCAAGGTCATCCGCCGTACGACGAAGGTCAAGGCGCACGACGAGAACAACACCGCCGGCATCGGCGACCTCGTTCTCATCAACGAGACCCGCCCGCTGAGCGCCACGAAGCGCTGGCGTCTGGTGGAGATCCTGGAGAAGGCAAAGTGATCCAGACCGAGTCCCGACTCAAGGTCGCCGACAACACCGGCGCCAAGGAGCTGCT
Organism: Microbacterium sp. NPDC089698; assembly: GCF_044749045.1. Lineage (NCBI taxonomy): Bacteria > Bacillati > Actinomycetota > Actinomycetes > Micrococcales > Microbacteriaceae > Microbacterium > Microbacterium sp. NPDC089698. Next base: position 266,741 of record NZ_JBIVHE010000004.1, on the reverse strand, counting down.
CACCATCCGCGTGCTCGGCGGCTCCAGCCGTCGCTACGCGGGCCTGGGCGACATCATCGTCGCCACGGTCAAGGACGCGATCCCCGGTGGGAACGTCAAGAAGGGCGATGTGGTCAAGGCCGTCATCGTCCGCACCAAGAAGCAGACCCGTCGTCCCGACGGTTCGTACATCAAGTTCGACGAGAACGCCGCCGTGATCCTGAAGAACGACGGGGAGCCCCGCGGCACCCGTATCTTCGGCCCGGTCGGTCGTGAGCTTCGTGACAAGAAGTTCATGAAGATCGTCTCGCTCGCCCCGGAGGTGCTGTAACTCATGGCGAACATCAAGAAGGGTGACCTGGTTCAGGTCATCTCGGGCCGCAAGCAGGAAAAGGGCGGCGACCGCGGCAAGCAGGGCAAGGTCCTCGAGGTCCTCGTCGAGCAGAACCGCGTGATCGTGGAGGGCGTGAACTACGCCACCAAGCACACGCGCGTCGGCCAGACGCAGCGCGGCACGAAGACGGGCGGCATCGAGACCATCGAGGCCCCCATCCACATCTCGAACGTCGCCCTGGTCGACCCCGAGACGAAGAAGCCGACCAAGGTCGGCCACCGCGTCGAGGAGCAGGTCAAGGACGGCGTGAAGCGCACGGTCCGCGTGCGCTACGCGAAGAAGAGCGGTAAGGACCTCTGATGGCGGCTGCTGACGCCGCGGGCGCTGTCAAGGTGCAGCCCCGCCTGAAGGCGAAGTACAACAACGAGATCAAGAAGGCTCTGCAGGACGAGTTCGGCTACGAGAACGTCATGCAGATCCCCGGCCTGGTCAAGGTCGTCGTCAACACCGGTGTCGGTGAGGCGGCTCGCGACTCCAAGGTGATCGATGGTGCGGTCGACGACCTCACCAAGATCACCGGCCAGAAGCCGATCGTCACGAAGGCCCGCAAGTCCATCGCGCAGTTCAAGCTGCGCGAGGGACAGCCCATCGGCGCGCACGTCACCCTCCGCGGTGACCGCGCCTGGGAGTTCGTGGACCGCCTCGTGAACCTCGCACTGCCCCGTATCCGCGACTTCCGCGGCCTCTCGGACAAGCAGTTCGACGGCAACGGCAACTACACCTTCGGTCTCACGGAGCAGAGCGTGTTCCACGAGATCGATCAGGACCGTATCGACCGCGTCCGCGGTTTCGACATCACTGTCGTGACCACGGCGAAGAACGACGACGAGGGTCGCGCCCTGCTGCGCCACCTCGGCTTCCCGTTCAAGTCGAACGACGCGCAGGCGTAAGACGATGTTCTGAAGGCCGGATCCCGGGGTTTCTCCCCGGGTTCCGGTCTTCGGGCGTGTCCCGCTTGACGTACAATTGAAAATTGCGTGCTCATCGCAGGCCGTCTGCCGTGTAACGGCAGCCGGAACCTCATGAACGAAAGAAGACAACTATGACGATGACAGACCCGGTCGCAGATCTGCTGACCCGTCTGCGCAACGCGAACTCGGCGCACCACGACTCCGTGACCCTGCCGTCGAGCAAGCTGAAGACCCACATCGCCGAGATCCTCCAGCAGGAGGGCTACATCGCGGGCTGGGAGGTCACCGACGCGCGCGTCGGCACCAACCTCACCATCTCGCTGAAGTACGGCCCGAACCGCGAGCGGTCGATCGCCGGCATCAAGCGCGTCTCCAAGCCCGGCCTCCGCGTCTACGCGAAGTCGACCGAGCTGCCCAAGGTCCTCGGCGGCCTCGGCGTCGCGATCCTGTCCACCTCCTCGGGGCTCCTTACGGACCGCCAGGCAGAGCAGAAGGGCGTGGGCGGAGAAGTTCTCGCCTACGTGTGGTGATCTGAAATGTCGCGTATTGGACGACTTCCCATCGAGATCCCCGCGGGCGTGACCGTCTCGGTCGACGGCCGTGCGGTTTCGGTGAAGGGCCCGAAGGGCGAGCTCTCGCTCACCGTGGCCTCCCCCATCGAGGTGTCGGTCGAGGAGAACCAGGTTCTCGTCACCCGCCCGGACGACGAGCGCGCCTCGCGTTCGCTGCACGGTCTGACCCGCACCCTCATCAACAACGACATCATCGGCGTGACCCAGGGCTACTCCAAGGGCCTCGAGGTCGTCGGCACCGGTTACCGCGTGCAGCAGAAGGGCAGCTCGGTCGAGTTCGCCCTCGGCTTCTCGCACCCGGTCCTGATCGACCCGCCCGCCGGCATCACCCTGACGGTCGAGGGCAACAACAAGCTCACCGTCAGCGGCATCAGCAAGCAGGCCGTCGGCGAGGCGGCTGCGAACATCCGCAAGATCCGCAAGCCCGAGCCGTACAAGGGCAAGGGCGTGCGCTACGCCGGCGAGGTCGTGCGTCGCAAGGCCGGAAAGAGTGGTAAGTAACCATGGCTATCAAGACGAAGTCCGACGCCCGCTCGCGTCGTCACGCCCGTCTTCGCAAGAAGATCCAGGGCACCGAGGCGCGTCCGCGCCTGGTCGTCACCCGTTCGGCCCGCCACGTCTTCGTGCAGCTGGTCGACGACAGCAAGGGCCACACCGTGGCCAGCGCCTCCACCCTCGAGACCGACCTGCGCGGCTTCGACGGTGACAAGACCGCCAAGGCCCGCAAGGTCGGCGAGCTCGTCGCCGAGCGTGCGAAGGCCGCCGGCGTCTCGGAGGCCGTGTTCGACCGCGGTGGCAACCGGTACGCCGGTCGCGTCGCGGCCATCGCCGATGGCGCCCGTGAAGGGGGGCTGGCACTGTGAGTGACATCAAGGAGAACGAAGTGACCGAGACGGCTCCTGCCGCCGAGAACGCGGCCGGTTCCGAGGCTCCGCAGCGCGATGAGCGCCGCGGCGGCCGTGGTGGCCGCGACCGTGGCCAGGGCGGCCGTGATCGCAACTCGCGCGACCGCGGGGACAACCAGTTCCTCGAGCGCGTGGTGACCATCAACCGCGTGTCGAAGGTCGTCAAGGGCGGCCGTCGCTTCAGCTTCACCGCGCTCGTCGTGGTGGGTGACGGCAACGGTCTCGTGGGTGTCGGCTACGGCAAGGCCCGCGAGGTTCCGCTCGCCATCTCGAAGGGTGTCGAGGAGGCGAAGCGCAACTTCTTCCGCGTGCCGCGCTCCGCGAGCACCATCCCGCACCCGGTGCAGGGCGAGGCCGCTGCCGGCGTCGTGCTGCTCCGTCCGGCTGCTGCCGGTACCGGTGTCATCGCCGGTGGTCCGGTCCGCGCCGTGCTCGAGTGCGCCGGTATCCACGACGTGCTGTCGAAGTCGCTCGGTTCGTCGAACACGATCAACATCGTGCACGCGACGGTGGAGGCCCTGAAGCAGCTCGAGGAGCCCCGTGCGGTCGCCGCGCGTCGTGGCCTCGAGTTCGACCAGGTCGCCCCGGCGCGTCTCGTCCGCGCAGAGGCTGAGGCCATCGCTGCGCAGAAGGCAGGTGCCTGATGGCTGCGCGCCTCAAGGTCACGCAGGTCAAGTCCAAGGTGAGTGAGAAGCAGAACCAGCGCGACACGCTGCGTTCGCTCGGCCTCAAGCGGATCGGCGACTCGGTCGTCCGTCCCGACGATGCCCAGACCCGCGGTTACGTCCGCGCGGTCGCTCACCTCGTCAAGGTTGAGGAGATCGACTAATGGCTGAGAAGAAGGAAGCGGCCACGAAGACCGCCGCCAAGAAGCCGGCCGCCAAGAAGGCCGAGGAGACCACGGTCTCCCGTCCCGGCGTCCTGAAGGTGCACCACCTGCGTCCGGTCCCCGGCGCCAACACCGCGAAGACCCGTGTCGGTCGCGGTGAGGGCTCCAAGGGCAAGACCGCCGGTCGCGGCACCAAGGGCACCAAGGCCCGCAACACCGTCCGCGTCGGTTTCGAGGGTGGGCAGATGCCGCTGCACATGCGCACCCCGAAGCTGCGCGGGTTCAAGAACCCGTTCCGCGTGGAGTACCAGGTCGTGAACCTGGAGAAGCTCGCCGAGCTCTACCCGGCCGGTGGCGACGTGACCGTCGCCGACCTGGTCGCCAAGGGCGCGGTCCGCAAGAACGAGAAGGTCAAGGTCCTGGGCAACGGCGACATCGCCGTGGCTCTGACCGTGTCGGTCGACAAGGTCTCCAGCTCCGCGGAGCAGAAGATCGTCGCCGCCGGCGGATCGATCAAGTAACACCCGTCGAGAGGGGCCGGAGATATCTCCGGCCCCTCTTGCGTTACCCTGGGTAATTGACTGTCCCTCGACGGGCGTCATCCCTTTGCAGGAAGGCAAGCTTTTGTTCAGCGCCATCGCGCGGATCTTCCGCACGCCTGATCTTCGACGCAAGATCGGCTTCACGATCGCGATCATCGCGATCTACCGCCTCGGATCCACCGTGCCCGCTCCGTTCGTGAGCTTCCCGAACGTCTCAGAGTGTCTCGCCCAGAACAGCGGGACCGAGGGGCTGCTCGGGCTCGTCAACCTGTTCTCCGGCGGCGCGCTGCTGAAACTGTCGATCTTCGCCCTCGGCGTCATGCCGTACATCACGGCGTCGATCATCACGCAGTTGCTGCGCGTGGTCATCCCGCACTTCGAGGCGCTGCACAAGGAGGGCCAGGCCGGCCAGGCCAAGCTCACCCAGTACACCCGCTACGTGACCATCGCGCTGGCGCTGCTGCAGTCCACGACCCTCGTCACGGTCGCGCGCACCGGCCAGCTCTTCGGCCAGACCGGCGTCGCGGCGTGCAACCAGCTGCTCACCAACGACGTGTGGTGGGCGCAGCTGCTGCTCATCATCACGCTGACGGCCGGCACCGGCCTCATCATGTGGTTCGCCGAGCTCGTCACGGAGAAGGGCATCGGCAACGGCATGTCGCTGCTGATCTTCACGTCGATCGCCGCGACCTTCCCCGGCGCCATGTGGGCCATCTGGCAGACCAAGGGCTTCGAGATCTTCCTGCTCGTGCTGCTCGTCGGCATCGTCGTGATGACCCTGGTGGTCTTCATCGAGCAGTCCCAGCGCCGGATCCCGGTGCAGTACGCCAAGCGCATGGTCGGCCGCCGCACGTACGGCGGCACCAACACCTACATCCCGATCAAGGTCAACATGGCGGGCGTGATCCCGGTCATCTTCGCCTCGTCGCTGCTGTACATCCCGATGCTGGTCGCGCAGTTCAACATCCCGCAGGACGGCAAGACGCCGCCGGCGTGGGCGACCTGGATCATGACGTACTTCGTCAAGGGCGACCACCCGATCTACATGATCACGTACTTCCTGCTGATCATCGGATTCACGTACTTCTACGTCGCGATCACGTTCAACCCGACCGAGGTCGCGGACAACATGAAGAAGTACGGCGGCTTCATCCCCGGCATCCGCGCGGGTCGTCCCACGGCCGAGTACCTCGACTACGTGCTCACCCGCATCACGCTGCCCGGATCCCTCTACCTCGGCCTCATCGCGCTGATCCCGCTGATCGCGCTGGCCACGGTCGGGGCGAACCAGAACTTCCCGTTCGGCGGCGCGTCGATCCTGATCATCGTCGGCGTCGGCCTCGAGACGGTCAAGCAGATCGATGCTCAGCTGCAGCAGCGACACTACGAAGGGCTCCTCCGATGACGGCATCCGCAACCTCCACCGCACGCCTGCTGATCGTGGGCCCGCAGGGCTCCGGCAAGGGCACGCAGGGAGTGCGGATCGCCGAGGCCTACGGCATCCCCGTGGTCTCCACGGGGGACATCTTCCGGGCCAACATCAAGGACGGGACGGACCTCGGCAAGCAGGTCACGGCGATCCTCGATGCGGGCGACCTCGTCTCGGACGAGCTGACCGGCGAGCTCGTGCGCGACCGTCTGTCCCAGCCCGACGCCGAGGCCGGCTTCCTCCTGGATGGCTACCCCCGCAACGCCGCGCAGGTCGTGCACCTGGACGCGTTCCTGGCCGAGTCGGGCACCGCGCTCGACGCGGTCATCCTGCTCGACGTGCCGCGCGAGGAGAGCATCGCCCGCCTCGAGCTGCGCGCGACCGAGCAGGGCCGCGCCGACGACACCCCCGAGGCGATCGCGCACCGTCTGGACATCTACGAGGCGCAGACCGCCCCGATCCTCGACGCGTACGGCGCCCGCGGCATCGTCGACACGATCGACGGCGTCGGCAGCCTCGACGAGATCACCGAGCGCATCTTCGCGGCGCTGGGTGCCCGCGGTCTCGTGCGCACGGCTGCGGTCTGACGTGGCGTTCCGCCGCTCCATCTACAAGAGCCGTGCCCAGCTGGGGACGATGGTCGAGCCCGGCCTGATCACGGGCGCGGCGCTCACCGCGGTGCGCGCCGCCGTGCGTCCCGGCATCACGACGGGGGAGCTCGACGCGATCGCCGAGCGCGTGATCCTGGATCGCGGCGCGGAGTCGAACTTCAAGCTCGTGCGTGGCTACCGGCACACCACGTGCATCTCGGTCAACGACCAGGTGGTGCACGGGATCCCCGGATCCCGGGTGCTGCAGCCCGGCGACATCGTCTCGATCGACTGCGGTGCGCAGTTCCGCGGCTGGAACGGCGACAGCGCGATCACGGTCATCGTGCCAGATGAGGCGCAGGCGGAGGTCGTCGCCGCGCGACAGGCCCTGTCGGACGTGACAGAGGGATCCATGTGGGCCGGCATCGCCGCGATGGCGTCCGCGAAGCACCTGGGCGACATCAGCGCGGCCATCGAGGACCACATCCTCGGGGCGGGCCCCTCGTCCGTCTCCGGGAAGCCCTACGGGATCCTGCGCGAGTACGTCGGCCACGGCATCGGCCGCAAGATGCACGAGGCGCCGAGCCTGTTCAACTACCGCACGCCCGACCGCGGCGCCGAGGTGCGCCCCGGTCTCGTGCTCGCGATCGAGCCCATGGTGACCGCCGGATCCGACCAGACGTACGTCGAGGACGACGACTGGACCGTCTCCACCACCGACGGATCCGACGGCTCGCACTGGGAGCACAGCGTCGCCCTGCACGACGACGGCATCTGGGTGCTGACCGCCGCCGACGGGGGAGCGGCCGGTCTCGCCCGGTTCGGCGTCACGCCTGCGCCCATCGCGTAGCGTTCACGGAGGAGGGGACTGATGGCGCAGACAGGCCGCCGGGCTAACGGGTTCGCCATCGGGATCACCGCCGCGGTCGTCGCTGTGCTCATCGCCCTCGTCGGCGTGGTCGTCTGGCTCAACAACAGCGCGACGGAGCCGGGCGAAAAGCCGACCTCCTCGCACATCACCGACAGTGGCTCGATCGTGTTCGGGGGCGGCAAAGCGAACACGGTGACGACGTACGTCGACTTCCTGTGCCCGATCTGCCAACAGTTCGAGCAGGCCGAGGGGTCGACGATCCAGAAGCAGATCGCCGACGGCCGTGCATCGCTCGAGGTCCAGCCCGTGGCGATCCTCGACGGCCGGAGCGTTCCCGCCGGCTATTCGAGTCGGGCCGCCTCTGCGATGTACTCGGTCGCGATCCATGACTACGAGCATGCCTCCGCGTTCATGCAGGCGCTCTACGCGCAGCAGCCGCAGGAGGGGTCGGCGGGGCTCACCGACGATCAGATCGTCGGCATCGCCAAGCAGGCGGGCGTGACGGTCACGGGAGATCTCGAGAACGAGATCAAGACGCACCGGTACCAGAAGTTCGTCCAGTCCGTGCAGCTTCCTCCGGGAGCGACCGGCACGCCGACCCTGGTCATCAACGGCGATCGGATTCCTCTGACCTTGAATCCGGAGACCGACATCCTTCCGCACCTGAAGTAGCGCCGGCAATCCGGACCCAGAGAGAGCGGCTCCCACGACGCTCAAAGGCGGGACACGGCACAATGGGAAGACATAGCTGAGCGGATCCGCCGGGCGGGTCTGGACAAGGAGACACACACATGGCCGCTGCCAAGGGCAGGACCAACGGGTTCGCCATCGGAATCACCGCCGCCGTCGTCGCCGTGCTCATCGCACTCGTGGGCGTCGTCGTGTACCTGAACAACAAGGCCACGGATCCTGGTGCGGCCCCGAAGAGCGCGATCATCAACTCCGACACGGGCGCCGTCACCACCGGCTCCGGCAAGGACAAGGTCGCCGTCTTCGTCGACTTCCAGTGCCCGATCTGCAAGACGTTCGAAGGCCAGTACGGCTCGCAGCTCCAGGCGCTCGCCATGGAGAACAAGATCACGCTCGAGTACCACCCGATCGCGATCCTGGACCGGTTCTCCCAGGGCACCAACTACTCGTCGCGTGCGGCCGCCGCGGCCTACAGCGTCGCGCAGGAGAACCCGGACAAGTTCCTCGACTACCTGAACCTGCTGTTCGAGAAGCAGCCCACCGAGAACACCCCCGGTCTCACCGACCAGCAGCTGATCGACTACGCGAAGCAGGTCGGCGCCGACAAGGCCGAGGCCACGATCAAGGCGAACACGTTCTTCAAGTTCCCGACCGCACAGGCCACTGCGCACAAGATCCAGGGAACGCCGACGATCGAGATCAACGGCCAGCGCCTCGACACCAGCAAGCAGAGCGACGTCGCCAAGCTGCAGGCGATCGTCGACCAGAAGTAACCACGCCGCATTTTGCGGATCCGCGGATCCGGACTACCATAGATCCTTGGTGCTTTGCGCCTTGGTCCGGCGTGTCCGGATCCGCACAGCTCCACCACCACCCACCCACCGCAGATCGACCGGTCTGCAGAAGCGTCAGCGAGGCTATGGCTAAGAAAGACGGTGTCATCGAGATCGAAGGCGTCGTGTCCGAGGCGCTGCCCAACGCGATGTTCCGCGTTGAGCTCTCCAACGGACACAAGGTCCTTGCAACGATCTCCGGAAAGATGCGGCAGAACTACATCCGCATCATCCCCGAGGATCGCGTCGTCGTGGAGCTCTCGCCCTACGACCTCACGCGCGGCCGCATCGTCTACCGCTACCGCTAGGCCGGTCGAGAAGTAACACCCCAGGCGTTCGCGCCTGCCCGGTGAAGACAGCGATAAGGAAACAACATGAAGGTCAACCCCAGCGTCAAGCCGATCTGCGACCACTGCAAGGTGATCCGCCGTCACGGCCGCGTCATGGTGATCTGCAAGAGCAACCCGCGCCACAAGCAGCGCCAGGGCTGAGCAGCGGGCCCCGGCCCGTCACTCTCGCAATCTCACAACTCAATATCTGACAGGCAGGATCAGAACCCGCAAGGGGGACACCTCGGGCGGAGGCCCGGGCACCGATCCTGCTCCACACCTCCACAACACTCCAGGAGTTACCGCATGGCACGTCTTGCCGGCGTCGACATCCCGCGCGACAAGCGCGTGGTGATCGCCCTCACGTACATCTACGGCATCGGCCGTACCCGTTCGGTCGAGATCCTCAAGGCCACCGAGATCGACGAGTCGATCCGCGTCAAGGACCTCTCCGACGACCAGCTCGTCGCCCTCCGCGACTACATCGAAGGCACCTACAAGGTGGAGGGTGACCTCCGCCGCGAGGTCGCCGCCGACATCCGCCGCAAGGTCGAGATCGGCTCCTACGAGGGCATCCGCCACCGTCGTGGCCTGCCGGTCCGCGGTCAGCGCACCAAGACCAACGCGCGTACCCGCAAGGGCCCCAAGCGCACCGTCGCCGGCAAGAAGAAGGCCCGCTAAGCGGCGGCCAGGGAATAGGAGAAAACTTTCATGGCTGCACCCAAGGCCGCCGCGCGCAAGCCGCGCCGCAAGGAGAAGAAGAACATCGCGCTGGGCCAGGCCCACATCAAGTCGACGTTCAACAACACCATCGTCTCGATCACCGACCCGTCCGGCGCCGTCATCGCCTGGGCGTCCTCCGGTGGCGTGGGCTTCAAGGGCTCGCGCAAGTCCACCCCGTACGCCGCCGGCATGGCCGCGGAGTCGGCCGCCCGTCAGGCCGCCGAGCACGGTGTGAAGAAGGTCGACGTCCTCGTGAAGGGTCCGGGCTCCGGCCGCGAGACCGCGATCCGCTCGCTGCAGGCCGCCGGCCTCGAGGTGGGTTCGATCCAGGATGTGACGCCGCAGGCGCACAACGGCTGCCGCCCGCCGAAGCGCCGTCGCGTCTGACGCGTTCTGAGGATCCCCGGTCTCGACCCCGTCGAGACCGGGGATCCTCACCCGCGTTTCTTCCACAACTCAAGACCTCACCCACACGTGTCATATAGCGGGCACGTGATCGAAAGGAACACACAGTGCTCATCGCACAGCGTCCCACTCTCACCGAGGAAAAGATCTCCGAGAACCGCAGCCGGTTCGTCATCGAGCCGCTCGAGCCCGGCTTCGGCTACACGATCGGCAACGCGCTGCGTCGCAGCCTGCTCTCCTCGATCCCCGGCGCGGCCGTGACCAGCGTCCGCATCGACGGCGTCCTCCACGAGTTCAGCACCATCCCCGGTGTCAAGGAGGATGTCACCGAGATCATCCTCAACATCAAGCAGCTGGTCGTCTCCTCGGAGCGCGACGAGCCCATCACCGCCTACCTGCGCAAGACCGGCGCCGGTGAGGTCACCGCGGCGGACATCTCCGCTCCGGCCGGCGTCGAGGTGCACAACCCCGAGCTGGTCATCGCGACCCTCAACGAGACCGCCAAGTTCGAGCTCGAGCTCACCATCGAGCGCGGCCGCGGCTACGTCTCCGCGGCGCAGAACCGCAGCGAGTACGCCGAGGCCGGCCAGGTGCCGATCGACTCGATCTACTCGCCCGTGCTCAAGGTCAGCTACCGCGTCGACGCCACCCGCGCCGGCGAGCGCACCGACTTCGACAAGCTCGTGCTGGACGTCGAGACCAAGTCGGCGATCGCCCCGCGCGACGCCGTCGCTTCGGCCGGTCGCACGCTGACCGAGCTGTTCGGCCTCGCCCGCGAGCTGAACGTCGAGGCCGAGGGCATCGAGATCGGCCCCGCGCCGGTCGAGGCCGTGCTCTCCAACGAGCTGTCGATGCCGATCGAGGACCTCGATCTGTCGGTCCGCTCGTACAACTGCCTCAAGCGCGAAGGCATCAACACGGTGTCCGAGCTCGTCGCCCTCTCGGAGACGCAGCTCATGAACATCCGCAATTTCGGACAGAAGTCGGTGGACGAGGTGCGCGACAAGCTCGTCTCGCTCGGCCTGTCGCTGAAGGATTCGGTGCCCGGTTTCGACGGCGCCCACTTCTACGGCGGCTCCGAAGACGAGTCCTTCTGATACCCGAACCTTTCCGATCCAGGAGTAAGAACAATGCCTAAGCCCACCAAGGGTCCCCGCCTCGGAGGCGGCCCGGCCCACGAGCGTCTGCTGCTCGCGAACCTCGCCGCACAGCTGTTCGTTCACAAGTCGATCAAGACCACCGAGACCAAGGCCAAGCGCCTGCGTCCGCTGGCCGAGCGCCTCGTCACCTTCGCCAAGCGCGGCGACCTGCACGCACGCCGTCGCGTGCTGACGGTCCTGCGCAGCAACAAGGAGGCGACGCACATCCTGTTCGCCGAGATCGCGCCGCTGGTCGCCGAGCGTGAGGGCGGCTACACCCGCATCACCAAGGTCGGCAACCGCAAGGGCGACAACGCGCCCATGGCCGTGATCGAGCTCGTTCTCGAGCCCGTCGCCCCCAAGGTGAAGAAGGCCGCCGCGAAGCCCGCCAAGGCTGAGAAGGCCGCTCCCGCCGCCGAGGCTCCGGCTGAGGTCGTCGAGACCGAGGTCGTCGAGGAGGCCGTCGAGGCCCCCGCCGCCGAGGCTGCTGCTGAGGCTCCGGCCGAGGCCGCCGCGGAGGAGAAGGCCGAGTAAGGTCTCCCGCTCGTTCGAAGCCCGTCGTCCCCCGTGGGACGGCGGGCTTCGTCGTTGTGCTGCCCGCGCCCGATGCCTCGGCCGCGCCCGGTGCCCCGGCGGTCGGTCGCTCCCGCCCCGCACCACTTCCGAGTCGTCCCTGTGAGCGCACCCTATGGCGTGCGCGCACCCGGGCGACTCGGGAGTGGGGGGGGGGGAGTGAGGGGGCGGGGGC
>NZ_JBIVHE010000004.1:0-254842 GCF_044749045.1 Microbacterium sp. NPDC089698 | reverse complement strand
CCCGCCGCGGCCGCGCCCGCCCCCCCCCCCCCCGCGCCCCCCCCCCCCCCCCACGACTCGGAAGTGGGGGGAGGAGAGTCAGGGGGCGGGGCAGATCACGATGCCGTTGGCGGCGGCGAGGGGGGATCCGGTTGTGCACGTGCCGTAGCCGAGGGTGGGCGTGCGGCGCATGGCGGGGGCGTCGAACAGGCCCAGGTGCGCGCCGGTGAGCACGACGGACGACACGGGTCCGCCCCAGGGCTTCGCGGCGAGCCACTCCACGTCGTTCTCGCGCACCCACTCCGCGAGCGGCGCGACGGCGGCGCGCTGCTGGGCGAGCGTCTCGGCCGGGGTCCGCGTGGCGCGGACCGTGTCGCCGACAGCGCCGCCCGACACCACGGCGGCCAGCGCAAGGGCCGCGGCGAGAGCCGTCGCGCGCCGGAGGCCGGGCGCGCCCGAGGTCCCGTGCCGTCGCCACAGTGCGACGACGGCGCGGACCGCGATCGCGGCGAGGATGGGAGCGAAGGCGAACACGCCGACGGCAGGATGACGCACCCACAGCGGCAGCTGCGCGGCCTGCGACCACCAGCCCACGAACGCGAGCAGGCCCACGGCGGATCCGAACCCGAGCGCGAGCAGCTGCGGATCCCGCTCCCACCAGCGCGGCCGCTGCGGCTGCGGGAGGGCGTCGGCGCCCTGCGACTCCCGCGGGAGCGTGCCGAGTCCGGCCTCCGCGCGACGACCGGGCAGCGCGGCCCACAGCACCACGACCGCAGCGAGCAGGACCGCGAGGGCGGCGAGCCACCACGGGACGAACCAGGATCCGGCCAGCGTGCCGAGCTTCTGCGGCACCGTGGTCGGCTCGATGTGCTGTCCTCCGCTCAGCAGGAAGCCGCCCAGCGCGCGCACGTGGCGGGCGTAGCCGGTGAATCCGAGCGATACGAGCGCGATCAGCTCCATCAGCACGGTGGGCGCGGCCACGAGCACCAGCGGCAGGATCGCACGGCGCAGCGTCGCGCCGAACCTCCGCCGGAACGGCGCGATGGGGGTGAGCAGGAACAGCGCGACGGCGAAGGCGGGCAGCGCGAGCAGGGCGATGAGCTTCGCCTGCACCGCGAGCCCGAGCAGCAGCCCCGCGAGCCAGGCGCGGCGCGGGAGCACGATCAGCGCCCACACGATGAGCGCGGCCGCGGCGATCTCGCCGAGCAGGTCGGCCGGGCCCTGGATCGGCGAGACGCTGTCTGCCGTGTTGAACGCGAGGGGGAGCGCGACGGCGATGAGCGCGCCGTACCGGCCGGCGAGGCGCCGGCCCAGCACGCCGAGGCCGATCAGCAGCAGCACCCAGTACGCGAGCGGTACGAGCCGGGCGCCGATCACCGGATCCGCACCCAGCGCCAGCACTCCGGCGACCGGCAGCAGCACGACCGGTCCGGTGGAGATCCGCGGATCGAACGGCGTGAGGGTCGAGCCGGACAGCGCACCGTCGCTCGCGTAGCCGAGCCCGGCCACGAGGTTGCGCGGCACCGTGAGGTTGAAGGCCTCGTCCTCCCAGAATCGCAGCACGGTCAGGCTGTGCCACATCACGATCGCGTTCGCGACGATCAGCAGCCCGAGCAGGATCCAGAACGCGATTCCGGAGAGGCGCCGGGTCATGCGGATCCGGGTCCCTCGAACTCGAGCGCCCGCAGCGGAGCCCCGGGGCGCAGCGACCACATCCAGGCCTCGCGCAGCGCCCTGAGCGCGAAGAGCACGAGCTTCTTGGGCGGCAGCGACGGGCGCGCGACCTTGCCCCACATCGTTCCGGTGCTCGAAGAGCCGCGCCGCGGGATGCTGCGCACGCTCAGGTAGCGCACCGTGAACCCGGCGCGCACTTCGGCGAAGGAGAAATGAACGTGCGGCACGAGCGCGTCCGAGGGCACGGCGTTCACGAGGATCTGCAGGGCCTCGGGGCGGTACGCGCGCAGCGGGGTGTTCACGTCGGGGACGCCGCGTCCGACGACGACGGCGGTGAGCAGGCGCACGCCCGCGGTGAGCAGGCGCCGGTACCAGGCGTCGGTACGGGAGTGGCGCACGCCGTGCACGACGTCCGCGCCCGTGCGGCCGAGGGCTCGCACGGTCGATGCGATCTCGGATCCGAGGAACTGCCCGTCGCCGTCGACGTGCACGATCGCGTCGGGGGAGAGCGCGAGCCCTCCGCGGTAGGCGGCGAGGGCGGTGGGGCCGTGGCCGCGGTTGGCCGGCTGGGTCTGCACGTCGATGTCGTCGATGCCGGACAGCGCGTCCGCCGTGCCGTCGGTGGAGCGGTCATCGGCGACGACGAAGGTCACGCGTTCCGCCAGCGGGGCGACGGCGGCGCGGATCTCCTCGATGAAGCCGCCGATGCCCTCGGCCTCGTTGTAGGCCGGCATCACGACGGCCAGGTGGGCGTACTGCACTCGAACCTCGAGCCTTCTCATGGAGGGCCCGTGCGGGCCGGGGCGGGACCCGTCGGGGCCACGGCGGCACCGGCGCAGTCTTCGCGGAGGAAGGAGCGGGGATCCGCCTGTTCACGCCAGGCGTCCTGGGCCGCACCGTCCCCCGGGTATTCTAGTAGGGCTATGGATCGCCGCTCCCGGTTGCGCCGTCTGGCGGGAGTCGGCACCCGCTTCTTGATCGTCGGCGGCATCAGCACGCTCATCGAGATCGGCGCGTTCAACCTCTTCGTCTACGCCTTCGGGTGGGACCTCGTCGTCGGCAAGATCGCCGCGAGCCTCGTCGCGCTGGTGAACGCGTACATCGGCAACCGCGAATGGGCGTTCCGTGGACGAGATCGGCGTGGACGCGTCGCCGAGATCGTGCTGTTCCTCGTGGTCAACCTGGTCTGCACCGGTCTCGGGGCGGGGATCGTGTGGCTCGGCGCCGACATCGTCGAGGGGCTGACCGGACACGGGCCGGGTCAGGCGATGGTGAACCTGATCAACCTCGGCAGCATCGCGGTGATCGTGCTCGTGCGCTTCGTGCTGTACCACTACATCGTCTTCCGCCACACGCCGAAAGCGGTGCCGGCCGCGGCCGAGACCTCGCGAGACTCCTGATCCCGCCTGAGACACCACGTGGCGCGCGGTGTCTCACGCGGGAGGTGGTGTCTCGCGGATCCGTTCCAGCGCGAGCGAGGATCCACCCGCCGGGGGTTCACCCCGCCGCTCAGGCGCGGGCGCGCAGGTCCTTGCGCAGGATCTTGCCCGAGCTCGACTTGGGGATGACGTCGATGAACTCCACCAGGCGCACCTTCTCATGCGGGGCGACGTGGGTGGCCACGTGCGCCTTCACGCCCTCTGCGTCGAGCTCGGCGCCCTGCTGCAGCACCACGAACGCCTTCGGCACCTCCTGGCCGTCCTCGTCCGAGACGCCGATCACGGCGGCATCGGCGATCGCGGGGTGCTCGAGCAGCACGGCCTCGAGCACGGCGGGCGCGACCTGGTAGCCCTTGTACTTGATCAGCTCCTTCAGACGGTCCACGATCCGGAACACGCCCTCCGCCGTCACGGTCGCGACGTCGCCGGTGTGCAGCCAGCCGTCCGCATCCAGCATGTCGGCGGTCGCATCGGGGCGGTTCAGGTAGCCCTTCATGACCTGCGGCCCGCGGATCAGCAGCTCGCCGGGATCGCTCGCACCCTCGGCTGGGACGACGACGTCGGATCCGTCCTCGGCGAGCAGGCGGGCCTCGGTGTTCGGGATCAGCAGCCCGACCGAGGACAGGTCGATGTCGTCGCGCTCGACCGGGATCGTGTGGGTCACCGGGCTGGTCTCCGTCATGCCGTAGCCCTGCCGCACGGTGCAGTCCAGGCGCTCCGCGACCGCGTGCGCGAGCGCGCCGTCGAGCGGGGCCGCCCCCGAGAACACGACCTTGACGGCGCTCATGTCGTACTGGGCGACGAGCGGATGCTTGGCGAGCGCGACGGCGATCGGCGGTGCGATGAAGAGCCAGCTCGTGCGCTGCTCCGCGATGATGCGCAGGAACTCGACGAGGTCGAACTTCGGCATCGTGACCAGGGTCGCGCGCAGTCGCACGGCGAGGTTGAGCAGCACCGTCATGCCGTAGATGTGGAAGAACGGCAGCACGGCGAGGATCCGGTCCTCGTCCTTGAGGTCGATCGAGACCGTGCTCTGCGCGACGTTCGCGACGAGGTTGCGGTGCGTGAGCATCACGCCCTTGGGGCGCCCGGTCGTACCGGAGGAGTAGGGCAGTACGGCGACGTGCGTGGCGGGGTCGAACGTGATCGCGGGGGCGTGGTGCCCCTCGGCGAGCAGGTCGCGCAGCGAGGGGTGCCCCTCGGCGCCGTCGAGGACGATGAGCTGGTCGGCCGGCAGGCCCAGCTCGGCCGCGGCGGCCTGCGCCTGGGGCAGCAGCGGGCTGACCGTGATCAGCCAGTACGCGGAGGCGTCGCGCAGCTGGTTGGCGATCTCTTCCGCGGTGTAGAGCGCGTTGATCGTGGTCGCCGTGGCGCCCGAGCGCAGGATCCCGTGGAACACGGTCGCGAACGCCGGGACGTTCGGGCAGAGGAGCCCGACGGCGTCGCCGACGCCGATGCCGCGTGCGGCGAGTGCGCCCGCGAAGAGGTCGATCTGCCCGATCAGCTGGCGGTACGTGGTCTCGGCGCCGGACATGCCATCGACGAGCGCGACGCGGTCGAGGTCGTGCTCCGAGATGTCGCCGAAGAGGTACTCGTGGATCGGAACCGCGGGGATCTCGATGTCGGGGTGGATGCTGCTGACCATGGGATCTCCTTCGATCTCGGTCGCGTGCGGTCGGGCGCCGCGTCGCTTGCGATTCAGTGTCGCATGAAACGGCACTGGGTGTCAGGGCTGATTCCGGGCCTCCGGATCCCGTGGCGCTCGCAGAGGAGGATACCGGGGCTGTCGCGCGCATGGCCGTTGCGGAACCGCCCGAACGGCCCCGGGTACCCTGGTTCCGTGCGCATCCGTCTCGACATCGCCTACGACGGCACCCACTTCCGGGGCTGGGCGAAGCAACCGGGGCTGCGCACCGTGCAGGGCACGATCGAGCAGGCGCTCGCCCGCATCGTCGGCCCGTCGGCCGGTGCCGATGACGCGGAAGGATCCGATCCGCGCCTCGTGGTCGCCGGGCGCACCGACGCCGGCGTGCACGCCACGGGACAGGTCGCGCACGTCGACCTCGATGAGCGGCAGTGGTCGCGCGTCGTGACCCGCAACGGGCGGGCGGCGTCGGATCCGGCCGGTTCGCTCGCCTCGCGGATCCGCGGCGTGCTCGGCCAGTACCCCGACGTCACGGTCTCGCGCACGTCGTCGGCCCCGGAGGGCTTCGACGCGCGGTTCTCCGCGGTGTGGCGCCGCTACCGCTACCGCCTCGCGGATGCGCGCGCCGGCTACGACCCGCTGCTGCGGCATGACACGACCACCATCCGCGGAGCCCTCGACGAGGCGGCCATGGACGCCGCCGCGCAGACGCTCATCGGCCTGCACGACTTCGCCGCGTACTGCAAGCCGCGCGAGGAGGCCACCACGATCCGGACGCTGCTCGACTACCGGTGGACACGCGATGCGACCGGGGTGCTCGTGGCCGAGGTCAAGGCCGACGCGTTCTGCCACAGCATGGTGCGCGCGCTCGTCGGCGCCTGCGCGGCGGTGGGGGAGGGGCGTCTCGAGGTGGCGGATCTCGCCCGCCTGCGCGATGAGCTCACCCGGACCAGCGCGTTCAAGGTGCTGGCCGCGCGCGGTCTGACGCTCACCGAGGTGGGGTACCCCGCCGACGACCTGCTCGCCACCCGCGCGGAGCAGACCCGCAACCGCCGCGACCGCGAGGACTGAGGGCGCCGGGAGCCCGGGATCCCGGGCAGGTGCGGCGACCCCCGATCCTCCCCGGTTCGAGGGCCGCTGCCGTCCCCTGGTTCCGGCTCCGGCGGGGAAGGAGCGGGTCGGCCTCCCCAGCACCGACCTCCGACGCCCCTCGGGTCCCCCGCGCGCGAACCGTATGCTGAACCTACGCGGGGGCTCTTCACAGCCGGAGAGGGGGACTGTGATGGTGGGTTCCGACGGTCGATCCCAGGATTTCGCCAGTGCATTGACGCACGCGATCGAGGACAGCGGGCTGTCGCTCACCGGCGCGCACCAGCGTCTGCTCGCGCACGGGAACCGCGTCTCGCTGACCACCCTCAGCTACTGGCGTTCGGGCGCCAGGCACCCGGACGGCGCGGCCTCCCTCAGCGCCGTGGAGGACCTGGAGCGGATCCTCGGTCTTGATCGCGGGACCCTGACGGACCGCATCCCGCCGGCCGCGCGACTCGGAACCCTGGCCGCCCCGCGCGTGCCGTTCGACGAGGAGCGCGAGCGGCGCGAGACGGAGGAGACGTTCGCGGCGCTGGACGCCGCTCCGCAGCTCGCGATCCGCGATCTCTCCACGCACATGACCGTCTACACCCGGCCGGACGGCGCGATGGAGCGCACGGAGTTCCAGTGCGTCATCCAGGTCACGCGCGGAATCGTGGCCGAGATCCCGCTGATCGACGTCGCGCCGGAGGAGACGGATGCGATGAGCGAGATCCTCGACGTGGTGGGCGGACGGCTCGACCGGGAGTACCAGCATCCCGGACGGCTGCTCTCGGGGATCGTCATCGCGCTGGACGAGCCGGTCGCGGCCGGCGAGACCTTCACCCTCGACTTCGTCGAGCGGCTGCCGCCCGGATACCCGGCACGCCGAAGCGCCTGGCACGCGACGGCGAGGCGCGCGAAGGAGACCGTCATCCGCGTCATCTTCCCCGAGGGGAGGGAACCGGACTGGTGCGAGGAGTACATCGAGACCGAGGAGGGCGAGGAGCATTCCGCGCCTGCCGCGCTCCGCGGTCGCATCGCCCACACCGTCCGGCACGGATTCGGTCCTGGCGTGCTCGGGCTGCGATGGGGCGGCACGACGCAGCTCGGCAGGCCGCCGGCAGACGCCTAACACCGGGTGAATACCGTGCGACCGCCCAGGGTAGGAAGGGAGCGCGCGAGTAGCGTGGGGGACGTGCGGATCATCTCCTACAACCTGCGCAAGCACCGGGCGGCGCATGAGCTCGACGACCTCGTCGACGCCCATGACCCCGACGTGCTGTGCCTGCAGGAGGGGGACACCGCCTCGCTGCCGGAGCGCGCCGGAGGCCTGGTGCTCGCGCACACGACGCAGCGCAACCGGCTGGGACTCGCGATCTACTACCGCTCCAGTGCCTTCCGACTCGTCGACATGGCGGCGGTCTCGGTCAAGAAGTCGCTGCACGACCACGTGCTCCGTCCCGCCCACGAGCGCCTCCTCGGCGTGCGCCTGCGCGATATCGACGCCGGCCGGGACTTCCTCGTGGCGTCGCTGCACGCGGCGCCGCTGACCGCGCGCAACGCGCTGCGACGGGATCAGATCCGCGCCGCGCTGTCGGAACTCTCCGAACTCGGCTGGGGCCTGCCGCAGCTGATCGTCGGCGACTTCAACTACCCCGTGTTCAAGGAGCGGCTGAGCGAGCACATGCGCGACGTCGGCTACGAGCTCGTGATGAGCGACCAGCACACGTACACGCGCTACCGGGTCTTCCGCGGGTTCTACGACTTCGCCGCCGCATCCGGGTTCATCGTCGAGTCCGTGCGCACCCTGCCGCAGGGGGAGTCGGACCACCTGCCGATCCTGGTCACCGCGACGCCGAAGTAGCCCCCACAGCTCTCCGCACGGGCCGCTCCATCGCGCCGCGTGCCGATCGTTCATCCGCAGGTCACCCCGTGGTCGCCTCGAAGCCGCCTGCGCGAGAGGGGGCAGGGGTGAACTCGCCTCATGCGGATGTCTGTGATCGGCTGCGGGTATCTCGGGGCCGTGCACGCGGCGGCCATGGCGTCGATCGGGCACGAAATGGTCGGAATCGATACGGATCCGGGCAAGGTCGCCGCGCTCGCCGAGGGGCGCGCGCCGTTCTTCGAACCGGGGCTGGACGAGCTGCTCGCGAGCGGCGTCGAGAGCGGGCGGCTGACCTTCTCCTCGGACATCGCCCAGGCGCGCGGCGCGCGGGTGCACTTCCTCGCGGTCGGCACCCCGCAGCAGGCCGACTCGTCGGCTGCCGACCTCCGCTTCGTGCACGCCGCCCTCGATGCGCTGCTCCCGCACCTGCGACCCGGCGACGTGGTCGCCGGGAAGTCCACGGTGCCCGTCGGCACCGCCGCCGCGCTCGCCGCCGCCGTGGAACGCACCGGCGCGACCCTGGTCTGGAACCCCGAGTTCCTCCGCGAGGGCTGGGCGGTGCACGACACGCTCCGCCCGGACCGCCTGGTCGTGGGCGCCGACGCGGACGAGGAGGGCGCCCGCGCCACCGAGGTGCTGCGCGAGGCGTACGCCGACGCGATCGCCGCCGGCAGCCCGTTCCTCGCGACCGACCTCGCCACAGCCGAGCTCGTGAAGGGCGCGGCGAACGCCTTCCTCGCCACGAAGATCTCGTTCATCAATGCGATGGCCGAGATCGCCGAGGCCTCCGGCGCCGACGTGACCCTGCTCGCGGACGCGATCGGTCACGATGTGCGGATCGGCCGGCGCTTCCTCGGGGCCGGGATCGGGTTCGGCGGCGGCTGCCTGCCCAAGGACATCAGGGCTTTCGCGGCGCGTGCGGAGGAGCTCGGCCGTGGCGCATCCGTGGGGTTCCTCCGCGAGGTGGATGCGATCAACCTGCGCCGGCGCGAGCACGCGGTGCGGCTGGTCGTCGACGCGTTCGGCGGCAACGTCGTGGGCCGGCGGATCACGATGCTCGGCGCCGCGTTCAAGCCGCACAGCGACGATGTGCGCGACTCCCCGGCGCTCGAGGTCGCGACCCGGCTGCGCGGCCTCGGGGCGAAGGTGACGGTGACGGATCCGGAGGCGATCCCGAACGCGAAGCGCCTGCATCCGCAGCTCAAGTACAAGGCCGACCGCGACGAGGCGATCCGCAAGGCCGAGGCGCTCGTGCTGGTGACCGAGTGGGACCTGTACCGCCGCGAGCTGGATCCCGCGCACGCCGCGACCCTTGCGGCCGGGCGCATCATCGTCGACGGACGCAACTGCCTGGATCCGACCGCATGGCGCGCCCAGGGCTGGACGTATCTCGGGATGGGACGTCCGTAGCGCCCGCTCGGCGAGCACGCCGCGCACCCCGGGGATCGGCAGGCGACACGACCCTGGAGCCCTCCGCTTTGTCGATAGAGTCGAGTACCGCATCGACGTGGGAAGGGGGAGAGATGCCCGATGACGAGCTGCCCCGCGACGGGGCCGGCGCCGGAGGCGCGGCGCGCGCCGATCGTCTGCCGCCCGACGACGGGCGCGCTTTCGATCTCTCCTCGTTGTTCCCGCACGAGCACGACGAGATCCCGGATGCCGATCGGCACGACGACGTGGGCACCCTGTTCGCGGATCCGACGTCGGCGCCGTCGCGCCCGGCGACGCTTCCCGGGAGGCTCGACGAAGACCTGCACCTGACGCCGGCGACCGTGCTGGTCGACACGGCCGAGGGGCACCTGTTCGACGAGGCCGCGACGGAAGCGCACCCCTTCACGCACGCGTTCCCCGCTCCTGCGCCGGCCCGGCCCGAGCCGCAGCATGCCCAGACCTACGGCTTCGCGCGCCCGCAGATGATCGCGATGGCCATCGGGCTCGTGATCACCGTCGCCGGTGCCGGATGGGCGCTCGCCTCGCCGGTCCCCTCGGCCCCGGTGGCCGTGCAGGCGTCTCCGACCGCGACGGTCGACCCCGATCGCGTGGCGAAGGTCGACGGGGCGGTCGACGCGCTCGCCGCCGCGGTGACGGCCGCGCGGGCGAGCGCGGATTCGTTCACGGCGCCGCTGGCGGCGATGGCCGGATCCAGCGATGAGTCGGCCAGGCTCGCCGCGGACGCGGCCCGGCAGGCGTACGTCGCCGCGCTCGCCGCGGTGAAGGTGCCGAAGCCCGCCGGCAAGAACGCGACCAACGCGTCGCTGGATCAGCTCGAGCGCGAGGTCGCCGCGGCGAACGGATCGCTCAGCGCCGCCAGTGCGGGCTTCCGCGGCGCGATCACGACCTTCCGGCAGTCGCTTCCGGCGTTCGCCGCGACCGCCGTCGCCGACAACGCCGATGCGGCGGAGCCGTTCCGCACCGCGGTCACCAATGCCGCGGCGGCTGCCGCAGCGTCGGATCCGTTCGGTCCCGCGCCGTTCGCGGCGATGGATGCCTGGCGCAGCGCGCTGGCCGCGCTCATCGCGGACCAGGGGCGTGCCGTCGCCGAGGCAGGATCGAGCCGATCCGGCGGAACCGGCGGATCGGGCGGCAGCGGGGGAACCTCGGGCGGCACCACGACCGAGCCGACCACCACGACACCGCCCGCCCCGGACCCGTCGACGCCGCCGGCCCCGGCCGATCCCGGGCCCACGACCCCCACGCTTCCCGGGGATCCGCCACCGACGTCCTGAGCGGAGAGGATCCCTCCCGAGGGAGCTCCTACTTCTTGGCCGGCACGCATCCCGGGGTCTCGATCGTGACCGGGGTCGGTTTGACCATCGGCGTGTGACGGACTTCGAGCGCGCCGTAGGTTCCGGCCGGCGCGCTGAACGACGCCGCGATGGTCGCGGTCTGTCCGGGCGACGTGTTCACGTTCACCTTGACAGCGGTGCGGCCGAGGTGCGGCTGCCCGCCCACGGCCACGGGCTGGCCGTCGATCGTCACGCCGGTCAGGGTGGATCCGACCGGGCCGTAGAAGTACATGTCGGTCGACACGTCGCCCTTCGGGAAGAAGCGCCCCGGTGCGATGTACACGGGCAGCGTCGGGACCGCCGCCGGATCCAGCGTGTTCTGCATCGTGACGGTGGTCGTGAAGGTCGGTGCGGCGCCCTTCTGACACTGGGTGCTCGATGCCGAGATGCCCATCTGCATGTAGTAGTCGAGCTTGCCCTCCGTGATGTCGTCGATGTAGACGCCGAGGGCGGTGGTCTTGGCGTTGTCGGTGGGCATGTTGCCGCCCACGGGCGTGCCCGCCAGCAGGTCGGCCTGCGCCTTGTCGCCGGGCGAGTACATCAGCCGCCCCTCGTTCGAGGCCTGGACGAGCGCCATCAGCAGCGCCTTGGGATCGGCATGCGTGGTGAGCATCGCATCGAAGACGCTCTTGGCCGCCGCGGCGAAGAACTGGTCCTGCACGGCGGGATCCGGGTACTTCGCGTAGACCTGGTTGAGCAGCAGCGGCACGGCGCTGTCGGCGGTGAGCGTCTCGCCGAACGGGGCCGGCATCGTCACGGGGCCGATCGCGCGAAGAAGGTAGCTGAGCGCGACCGGATCGAACGATGCGACGGCGTCGATCGGGGTGCCGAACGACTCGGCCCAGTAGGCCCGCACGATCTGCGCCGTCTCGCTGAAGTCGGGGGAGAGGGTGGAGTCCTGGATGTACCGCCCGATCTTCGTGCCGTAGAGGGCCTCGGTCTCGGGATTCAGCGGGATGATCGGATCCGTGCGCCCGTTGTGGAAGTCCTGCGATCCGGCCTGCTGGGTCAGCGAGATCTTCCCGTTCTCGGCGGTCAGCATCGCGATCGCGGCGGGGTTGCCGCCTGTGCCGCGCGACTCCGCGTTGTTCTGGAAGATCAGCAGGTAGTGCTGCGGTCCGTCGGCGCCGAGCGCCTTGGGCAGGATCGTGAGGGCGTTGTGGATCGGCGTCACGGTCGGCTCGATCTTCGCCATGGCGGCGTCGAGCTTGGCGACGCCCGAGGCGACCTGGTCGATCAGCGCGGAGCGGTCGAGCTTGTCGAGGCTCGTGCGGATGCGGGTGACGCTCGCGTCCGCGGTCTCGATCGTGGCGGCGAGCTTCTGGAGGTTGGCGACGTCGATCGCGCCGTCCTTCGGCATCAGGGCCTTCAGATCGATCGCCGTGAGCGGCGTGATCGCGTGGGTGACGAGGTCGTTGACGGATCCGGCGACCACCCGCGCCGCGACGAGGTTCGGCCCCGCCACCGGCACCCATTCGGCGCTCTTCCACAGCTGGCCCGTGGTCTCCTTCTCGGCGGACGCCGTCAGCTGGGAGATCTGCGCGATCGTGGCCTTGGATCCGGCGGTGTCGCCGTCGAGCATCTGCTGCTGGACCGTGTCGACGAGCGGGATCGCCTTCTCCAGGTCGGCTTTGGCCGCCATGGCGTGCCCGTACAGCTGCTTCCCGGCGAGGAAGCCCGCGATGGCGAGGCCGATCAGTACGAGCAGGATCACGATCGGCACCCAGAACCGGGCGCTCTTCAGCAGCGGGCGACGGTACCGGTGAGGATGCTCTCCTGATGCGTCCGCACGTCCGGAACCGCCCTCGACGGACGCGAGGAGGTCGTCCGCCTCGGGGGTGGATGCTGCCTTGGCACGATGCGCATCGTGCGCGTTGCGGGCGTGCATGGCTCGGCTCGGACGAGAGCTAGTGCACCACGGGTCGGGTGTTCATGTCGCCATTGTGATCCTCGCGAGGCGGCATCGCCACTGGCAAAAGTCGCGGCTCGCGTCATGGCGCCGGGCGGAGGGGTGCGCGGGGCTATTCGGCGGCCGGTGCGGCCTGTGTCGTGGCCAGACCTCCGTCGCGAAGATGGGCGAGGAGGTCGATCACGTCGGCGCGGATCTGCTCCACATCGACCTCGTACGCGGTGGCGAGGTTCGTCAGGAGCTGCTCGGCGTCGATCGGGCCGTTCGCGTCCAGCTCTTCCCAGACGAACGCCGCCGTCCCGAGGAGAGCAGTGGGATGGGCGGTCTCCGACGCGAGATCGAGCGCCACGATCCCGTCGGAGTTCGAGGTCCAGGCCACGGCGTCGGCGATGCGCCAACCCTGTGTTTCGCTGTGACCCATAGAGCCAGCCTAGCGAGGCGGCACGGAGGTCCCGGTGCCACAGCCTGGTCCTCGTCCGGTCGACCGGTGCCTCGCCTGGCCGCGTTCCCGCGTGCGGCGTTGCCGAAACATGCGAAATGCGAACGAAGAACGTACGCGAAGCGTCACTTTCCGGACAATCGCACTCGGCGTTCTCACAGCTATGAGATCCTGAGGGCGCAGGGGGAGTGGCCCGGAGCGCCGCTCCGCGCCTCGGGATTGCTGACGACAAGAGCGTCCGCGCAGAGACGCGTCGCGGAACGAAGAGGGGGATTCGCGGTGCAGAGCGGTAACCGAGACGAGACGGCGACGACGGCACGCGCGCTGATGACGCGGCAGCGGCGCCGACGTTGGGTGGCGACGCTGGACGCCTTCGCCTGGGTGTTCGGAACATTCCTCGCCGTCGGCCTGCGGGTGGACTTCACGCTGCCGCTCTCCGGATGGATCGCCACGCTCGCCCTCGGCGTGATCGCCGCGGCGATGCAGCTGATCGTCGGCTACGCGCTCGCACTGTATCGCGGTCGATACCCGTACGGATCGTTCAGCGAGGTGTGGACGCTCGCGCTCGTCGCAGCCGGGATCACCCTGATCCTGTCTTCGGTGATCGTGCCGTCCGGCAACCTGTTCGGCCTTCCCCGTGCGACGGTGCTGTTGGCCGGTCCGTTCGTCCTCCTCCTCATGTTCGGCGTGCGCTACATCGCCCGGCTGACGATCGAGCGTTCGCGAAAGCCTTCGAGCAGCGCGGAGCGCACCCTCGTGCTCGGCGCCGGCTATCTCGGCGACCGACTGCTGCACACCATCACCACCGATCCCGGTTCGCCGATCCTGCCCGTCGGCCTCATCGATGACGACCCGGCGAAGAAGAACCTCCGTCTGCGGGGTGTGCCGGTGCTCGGGCGTCGCGCGCAACTCGCGGAGATCGCAGCCCGAACGGGCGCGACGCGGCTCGTGATCGCCCTCGGCAACGCCGACAGCGTGCTGATGCGAGAGCTCAGCGACGCGGCCGATGCCGCAGGCATGAGCGTTTCGGTGACGCCCACCATCACCGACTACATGCTCGAAGGACATGCCGCCGTCGACGTCCGGGACATCGAGATCGAAGACCTCATCGGTCGGCACCCGGTCGACACCAACGTGGAACTCATCGCCGGTTACATCACCGGCAAACGCGTGCTGGTGACCGGTGCGGGCGGATCCATCGGGTCCGAACTCTGCCGCCAGCTCGCGAAGTTCGGCCCCAGCGAGCTGATCATGCTCGACCGTGACGAGACCGGCCTGCAGACGGCGCAGCTTGGAACGGCGGGCAATGGCCTCCTCGATACCAAGGACGTCGTGCTCGCGGACATCCGCGATGAAGCCGTGCTGAACGCGATCTTCGATGACCGTCGCCCCGAGGTCGTCTTCCATGCGGCCGCGCTCAAGCACCTGCCGATGCTCGAGCAGTACCCCGACGAAGCCTGGAAGACGAATGTGATCGGCTCGCTCAACGTGCTGCAGGCCGCGCGTCGCGTCGGGGTGAGCCACTTCGTCAACATCTCCACCGACAAGGCGGCGAATCCGACCAGCGTGCTGGGGCATTCCAAGCGCGTGGCCGAGAAGCTCACCGCGTGGGCGGGGGAGCAGACCGGAATGCAATATCTGTCTGTGCGCTTCGGGAACGTGATCGGCAGCCGCGGATCCATGCTCCCGACGTTCCAGCGCCTGATCGCGGACGACAAGCCGATCACCGTCACGCATCCCGACGCGACCCGGTACTTCATGACGATTCCCGAGGCGTGCCAGCTGGTGATCCAGGCCGGCGGCATCGGACGTGCCGGCGAGGTCCTCATCCTCGACATGGGCGAGCCCGTCTCGATCCTCGAGGTCGCCAAGCGCATGATCTCGATGTCGGGCAAGGACATCGAGATCGTCTTCACCGGGCTCCGCCACGGCGAGAAGCTGCACGAGGAGCTGGTCGGAGCACGCGAGAACCTCGAGCGTCCGTTCCACCCGCAGATCTCGCACGCCCACGCGGACACGATCAGCCCCGAGCGCCTCGACAAGGCCGGCTGGGAAGCGCGGATGAAGGCGGAGCCGCGCAACAACGACACCGCCGTGGTCGACCGGATCGTGGTGGATCAGGTCGTCAGCAGTGCCCCGTACCTGGGAGAATCGCCGAATGGCTGATCGCATCCTCATGTCCTCGCCGGATGTCACACAGAGCGAGGAGGACGCTGTGGTCGCGGCCATCCGCTCGGGGTGGATCGTGCCGCTCGGCCCCGACGTCGATGCATTCGAGGCGGAGCTCGCCGCTCGGGTCGGAGTGGGACACGGGGTCGCGCTGAGTTCGGGCACGGCCGCCCTGCATCTCGGCCTGCTCACGCTCGGCGTGAAGCCCGGCGACATCGTGGTGACATCGACCATGACTTTTGCGGCAACGACGAACGCGATCATGTACGCGGGCGCAGAACCGTTCTTCATCGACGCCGATGAAGCGACCGGGAACATGGACCCCGAACTGCTCCAGTCTGCTCTTGAAGCGCTGCGTGATGAAGGATCCCGTGTCGGTGCGATCGTTCCGGTGGATCTGCTGGGCAAGACGGTCGACTACACGTCGATCCTCGCGATCGCTGAGGAGTTCGGGGTGCCGGTGCTGGCCGACGCCGCGGAGTCGCTGGGGGCCTCGCACAAGGGCAGGGCCGCGGGAAGCTTCGGGCAGGTCTCAGCCGTGTCATTCAACGGCAACAAGGTCATGACCACGTCGGGCGGCGGGATGCTGCTGACCGAGGACGGGGACATCGCCGAGCGCGTCCGATACCTGGCGACTCAGGCTCGCCAACCGGTCGCGCACTACGAGCACGTCGACGTGGGGTACAACTACCGGATGAGCAATCTGCTGGCAGCCCTTGGGCGCGCGCAGCTCAGGCGCCTCGACTCCATGCTCGCTCGCCGTCGCGAGATGCGGGAGCTCTACAAGGACGTGTTCCGGGACGTGGACGGGGTCGAGGTCTTCGGTGGGGCTGATGACGCTGAGGACAACGCCTGGCTGACCTCGATTCTCGTCGACGGCGAGACCGCGGGATGGGACGCGAAAGAACTGTCGAGCGCCTTGGCGGCGGACGACATCGAGAGTCGTCCCGTCTGGAAGCCGATGCACCTGCAGCCGGTCTTCGCTCACTATCGGGGCGTTCTCAACGGTGCGTCCGAACGCCTCTTCGCCCGAGGGCTGACGCTGCCCAGCGGGTCTGCGCTAACGGCGGTTCAACGTGAGCGCGTCTTCGGCGCCATCGACCGCTTTCTCAGGAGTCGCTGAACGATGACGGCGCGCGCGTACGACCCGCTGAAGCGGCTGCTCGATGTCGTCGCCGCGGGGATCGCTCTGGTCGTGCTGTCGCCGGTGATCGCCGTCGTGGCCATTCTGGTGGCGACGAGGCTCGGGCGCCCGGTGCTGTTCGCCCAGCCTCGCCCCGGCAAGGACGCCAAGGTCTTCGTGTTGCGCAAGTTCCGGTCCATGCGCGACGTGGACCCAGCACAGGGGCTGGTCACGGATGAGCAGCGGCTCACTCGATTCGGTAGAGCGCTGCGCTCGACGAGTCTCGACGAACTGCCGTCATTGTGGAACGTTCTCAAGGGAGACATGAGCGTCGTGGGGCCTCGTCCGCTGCTGGTCGAGTATCTTCCTCGCTACACGTCGCAGCAAGCACGGCGCCATGAGGTCAGGCCCGGCATCACGGGGTTGGCACAGGCGAGCGGACGGAACGCGCTGAGCTGGGAAGAGAAGTTCGCGCTGGATGTCGAGTACGTCGACAACCGGAGCGTGGCCCTCGACGCCCGGGTGATTGTGGCGACCGTGCGAGCGGTCTTCGTGCGCGAAGGGATCTCGGCAGAGGGCCACGCGACCATGCAGAAGTTCGGGGAGACGAATGCCTGAAGACATCATCATCGTCGGTGCCGGCGGATTCGGGCGCGAGACGATCGACGTGGTTCGTGCTATCAACGCGGCCGCATCCGAACCTGTCTGGAACCTGGTCGGTGTGGTCGATGACGGACCTTCGCCCGTTCACGGCGCTCGGCTCGCGGCGCTGGGGGTTCCACATCTCGGCGGTATCGAGGAACTGCGTTCCTATGGCGCTTCAACGAAGTACGTCATCGGCATCGGATCCCCGTCCGTACGGGCTCGGCTGAGTGAGAGGATCGACTCCTGGGGCGGTCGGGCGGCCACTCTGATCCATCCGGCGGCCGTTGTCGGCTCGGAGGTGGGGATCGGCGAAGGGTCCGTCGTGTGCGGCGGGGCCCAGATCTCGACGAACATCGTGTTCGGCCGCCATGTGCACATCAATCCGGGCGCGATCGTCGGCCACGACTGCCGGCTCGAGGACTTCGTCTCGATCAACCCCGGGGCGATCATCTCGGGGGACGTCCGGGTGGATTCCGAGACCTTGATCGGCGCCGGAGCAGTCGTCCTGCAGCTGCTCGAGGTCGGTCCCGGCGCTCTCGTCGCCGCCAGCGCCTGCGTGACGAAGAACGTGCCGGCCGGCGCGACCGTGCGAGGAGTTCCTGCGCGATGACGGGCCGGCGACTGTGCTTCGTGATCACGAACGACATCAGCACCGTCTTCTACCGCGGCTACCTCAGCTACCTCCGGGAGCGCGGGTGGGACGTGACGATCATCTCGCGCGACACCGGCAAGCTGACGGCCCTCGGCGAAGCGGAGGCGGTGGACATCGTCGACGTCGACATGGTGCGCGATCCCTCGCCGATCCAGGATCTGCGCTCTCTTGTGCGGCTCACGCGCGCGATCCGGCGCGTCCGGCCGGACGTCCTCGTGTTCTCGACACCCAAAGCATCGCTTCTGGCCTCTGTGGCGGGATGGCTGCTGCGTGTACCGGTGCGGATCTATCACATCCTCGGTCTCCGCTACGAGACCGAGTCGGGTATTCGCCGGCGGATCTTCCGGGCTCTGGAGAAGACCGCAGCCGGCCTGGCGACGGAGACGCTCGCCGTCAGCCACAGCCTTGCCGAGCTCGTGCGCGAAGAGCGGCTTACCTCGCGCGTCGTGGTGCTCGGCGAGGGAAGCCCGTTCGGCACCGACCTGCGTCGTTTCAACGCGGAAGCTGTCGACATCCCGGCATTGGATGCGGTGACGGAAACCTTCCTCGCGAGCCGAGGCAACGCGTTCCGCTTGCTGTTCGTTGGCCGTATTACGGGAGACAAAGGTGTCGGGGACCTTCTCGATGCCCTCGTTCTCCTCGCGGCGCGCGGTGTCGAGATCGCCTCCGTCATCGTCGGGCCTGGCGAGGACGCGGGGCTGGAACGTCGCATCGACGAGTTGGTAACGGAGCACGCCATCCGACGGGTGGGGTCTGTCTCGGACCCGCGAGCGTACATGCGCGAAGTCGACATACTCTGCCTGCCCACCTTGCGTGAAGGATTCGGCCAGGTGATCGTTGAGGCCGCAGGGTTAGGCGTCCCCACAATCACCACCCAGGCGACGGGCGCCCGAGACGTGGTTGTAGACGGACAGACCGGTTTGGTCGTGCCGGTGCGCGACGGGGTCGCACTGGCCGCGGCGATCGAGCGCGCGGCAGGCGACCGTGATCGGGTTCGTGAGTGGGGTGCGGCAGCACGAGCACGGGCCGAGGAGTTCTACTCCACGGAACGAGTCTGGCGTCAGTACGCGGACCACTTTGATGCGTCGGCGCGATGAGTCCTTGCGCCCGCAGACGCCGGGCTTCCGGACCCGATGAACGTTCTCACTGGAGCGACGCGGTGGTTCCGGTCGGCGAACCGTTGCCACGGGCCAGCTCTCGCACGCAGTACCACAACGCTAGCTCGCGAATGACCGCTACTCAGGCCGCGAACTGCGAAGACGCGGAACCACGGACTTGATCAGCAGCGCGTACTTCTCGGCCTTGGCGCGGATGTCAACCAGGTTCCGCAACTCATCGGGAATCCTCGCGCCTTTCGCGCTCTCGACGAACACTCGGACAGCCGGAGCGATTCGATCTGGTTCCCAAGGTCCGCGTGCCACCGTTCTCAGCGTCGGATGATCAACGCCGTCGAGGTCTTCGTCACGAGAAAAGAGCAAGGTCGGAATGCCCAACGACACGCTCTCGCGAACCTTCAGCGCGGAGGCGACATCAATACCTTTGCGATCGAGTGCGAGGGTACCAAGGGCGACGTCGAATCCGGCGACAAGCGAGCGGTACTCAGCGCTGGTCGGCGCAATCGCTATCTGTACCGCTGTGCCTTCAACAGCGGCGGCCATTTCGCGCGATGGCACGACCAGTTGGAAGTCGAACTCGGGTAGCGCGTCGGCAAGCTCGGCGAGACGGTCCAGGCCCTGCCAAGGCGCATCGAAACCAACGGAGTAGCCGATGACAGGACGGGCATTCGCGGGAACGGGCAACGGCACGGCAGGCACTTCGATGCCATTAGGGATGACGGCGCGAGGCCCTCGCAGCTCAGCGAACGCCGGCAGTTCGGCGATCGCCCGCGTAACGAACATCGCACCCGCAGTCGACCGCAATAGTCCGCGGCGGAATGCGCGGCTGCTCAAGGTCGCATACGTGCGGGCGGCCCGACTCGTCGGGCGTTCACGTGTATCGTCCGCGTGGACCTCAAGGATGAGAGGAACTTTCCGTGCGACGCGACGAAGCCATGCCGTGGCAAATCCGTAGCGGACGACGACGACATCCGGATTCGCGCGACGTACGTAGTTCTCGAGCATGCGCGACTCGCTGAACGATCGGAGCGAGCGGGGGGCGTTCGATCGGATCGAATCGACGTGACTCGGCAGAGCACCGCGCAGCCCACGATCCACGCACACTGCGGATGCGTCTATGCCTGAATCCCTGAACACCCTTAATTGGGCTTGCGCTCGACTCATGATCTGGGCGTGGGATCGCAAGTCGAAGAGATAAACCAGCACGGCGCGGGGAGCGTGTTGGGGATCGATCGGCACATGCAAAGCCTACCTGGCGCGTCCGTCGTCCTGCCGTTCAAGGACCTGCGGCGAATCGGCGCTGCCTCCCGCGTCATGGTGCAGGTTGCGGTCGGTATCATGGCGGTGTCGCCGCCGGGCTGGACGCGCACTGTGGCTCTCGGATTCCATAGACAGAAGGACTCTCACTTGAAGATATTGCGCGGACGGGGCGGACGGATACTCTCCGGCATTGTTGCGCTCGGGGGAGGCACCATCGGAGCGCAGCTGGTCACTCTGATCGCCGTTCCCTTCATCTCGCGTTCCTACACGCCGGCCGAGTTCGGTGTCTTCGCACTCGCGTCCAGTCTGTCCAGCGTTCTCGCCCCTGTGCTGACTCTTCGGCTCGAGTCCGCGATGCTCCTGCCTTCCAGCAAGCGCCAGACGTCGGCGATCTTCTTTCTCGCCCTCGCAAGTTCAGTGATACTGTCCGTCGCCGCATCGCTCGTGCTGGGGATCATGCAACTGCTGGGTACATTGGCATCCAACGGCGAATATCAGGGTTTTCCGATCTGGGTCGGTCTGATCAGCTTTCTCAGTGCGCTTTTCGCTCTTGTCGGTCAGCTCGCGTTGCGCCAGCACAGGTACGGGGCGGTCGCGCAGCGATCCGTAACGCAATCTCTCGTCATAAATGGCACTCAGGTCGGCCTCGGGTTCGCGGGCGCGACAAGTGTCGGACTCATGGCGGGGGCGACTTTTGGCAGAGTCGTGGGGATCGTGCCACTGTTCTTGGCCAGTCGCTCCGAGCTATCCCACTTTTCGAAGCCCGACGTGCTCGCCATGCTCAAAGAGTACTGGCGGTTTCCAACGATCTTTACGCTGTCGGGACTCTTGAACGCCTTCGGTCTGCAGGCTCCGGTGCTGTTCGCGGGGCTATGGTTCTCAGCTTCGCAGGTTGGCCAACTGGGCATGGCGGAGAGGATCCTCTTCATTCCGATCACCGTGGTGGGCGGTGCCATCGCGCAGGTATTGGAAGCCGAGGTCGCCGAACGATTGCGGTTGCAGACCGGAGGCATCCTAAGAGTATTCCTTAGGCTTTCCACAGCGCTTGCCTCAGTGTCGTTGCTGCTGGTCATACTCGTCATGACGCTGGCCCAGTGGGCCGTACCCTTCTTGCTCGGAGCAAAATGGCAGGAGGCTAGTATCCTGATGACTTTGCTGGTTATTCCGGTCGCAACGCGGTTGGTGGCCAGTCCGATGAGCAGAGTTCTCATGAGTCTGCAGCATGGGCGCATCACCCTCGTGCTCGATGTAGTACGTGTGGCGTTGATCTTGGTTGCTGCGCTGGTGGTCTCCCATTTTCAGATCGGATTCATCTGGGCAATGGCGACTCTCTACTGCGGCCTCGGGCTCACGTATGTGGCAACGTGGTTCGTGAGTCTCCACGTGGTCAGGCGCAGCCCGCTTGGTGCCAGTTCGAACCCTCGCCCTGCCTCGTAGCGCGACGCCAGCCGTGGGGTAGTCGGAACGTCGTGTGGTCGCGTGCAGTAGGCTCGGGCCTGAGTTGCGAGGCGTGAACACTCCAACTCTTCTGAGTCAGAGGGTGCTGGGCGGCAATGGACGTAGTGTCGTGGGTCTTGGGCGCGATCGTTGTGCTCGCCGTGTTGTTGCGCTGGCCAGGTTTCTTGGCGGGTCTCACGGTCGGCCTTTGGTTCGTGACCCCGGTCGTGTTGCCGGGACTCGCTGGCTTCATCCCGACGTTGACAGTATTGGGAGTCTCGGCTGTCGCGGCGCTTCTAAGGTACGGGCGCAAAGGCGGCAATGGTGCGTTCAAGATCGTCCTGCTGTTCGCTCTCTTCCTTTTCGCCGTCATGGCGCGCGAGTTTATCGGCGGTGACGTACGCAAGACGTGGGCTCCGATTGGCATTGCGATGCTTGTTGGAGTCATCATTGCGCTGATCGGTTCCTACGGGAGGTCTCGTGAGCAATTGATCTGGGGTTTCGCCGTCGGCAACTCGGTGTATGCCATTGCGGAGATCATCCGTGTCGCCGGTGGCGGTGCACTTCATGCGTCATACGGCGCTTTCCAAGCAAATCCGATATTTGCTGGACATCTCTTGGGTATCGCATTCTTCGCTTTGCTGGCGCTGTGGCCCCGCCAACGGACACGGCTATGGTTCTTTTTGCCTTTCTTGATACTTCTCGGTGGAACCCTGGCACTCACTCTCTCCAGAGGGCCAATTATCGCTGCCGTACTGGCAGTTCTGTTCATCGTCATTTTCCGCAAGAAGGCAAAGACGCGCGAAGGCGCTGCCCTGCATTTCCTTCTCATGATGGTCAGCGTGGTGGCGGCGGTCGTGGCGTATGTCTATCTTCAAGGGGCGCGCAACAGTGAGAACGATGCGCTGAACACGGAAGTCCGTGAGGATCATTGGACGGCGGCATGGTCCACCATTCGAGCCAATCCGATCTTCGGCACCGGGACCGATGCTCTTTTCGACAGCACGCCTTTGGACAGGATCAGTCCCGTGGGCTACCCGCACAATATTCTTCTCGAAACTTGGGAGACATATGGGTTGCTGCCCCTGGTGATTCTGCTCGTGATACTCCTGCTTGTCTTTCGGCAATTGAACGTGATCGGGCGAGGTATGCTCATTTTCATCGTCACTTGCTATCTCTCGTCGGGGACGCTGTCAGTCAGCGTCACGCTCTGGATCGGAGTGGCGCTGAGCATCGTCGTCGGCAGATCTGATGCGTCGTTGGCGCCTCGCGAGAATCTGGACGAAGTCGCGGACTCCTCGATCGTCACTGCCGGCCGCTGAGCACCAGCGAACTCGAAACGACCGATCCCGAAAGTCGGTAGGGTAGCGGCGTGGCAGGCACTGATGACCGTATCCCGATCTCGGTCGTCATGGCCGAGTACAACACCGATCCTGATCGCCTGCGAGCCGCGATCGGTTCGATTCTCGCCCAGACTGAACGGCGTTTCGAGTTCGTCATCGTCGACGATGGTTCCCAGACCGATGTTCGGGGGATCGCCGCCGAGTTCGACGATGATCGTGTTCGCGTTGTCGGCTATGGCGAGAACAGAGGCTTCGTCGCCGCCCTCAACTTCGGTGTCGAGCAGGCGCGGGGCGACTACATCGCACGCATGGATACGGACGACACGGTCGAGCCCGACTACCTCGAATCGGTCTACGGTTGGATCTCCCAGCACCCCGAGTATGCGGTCGTGTCCGGTCAGGCGCGGGAGATCTCCTCTGATGGGCCCGGGCTTGTGCTGGGGCGTCCCGGTGAGCAGACCGCCAAGATGGCCATGCGCGGATTCACGCCTATCCACGCGGCGTCGATCATGCGGATCAGCGCCGTCAGAGATGTCGGAGGATATCAGTCGTACAAGAGAGCCGAAGACCTTGCGCTCTGGTGCGAGATGCTGCTGCGCGGATATCGCCTCTATGTGATTCCGAAAGTCGTTTACCACTACCGCGTCGAGAAAGCTGATTTCGCGAAGCGGTCCCTGCGTCATCGCGGCGACGAGATCCGAGTGCGGCTGCGGTACTATCCGAAGCTCGGCGCCGGGCCGCGGGAGTACCTGCGCATCGGAAAGTCGATCCTGAGCGGACTCCTTCCGGTCACCACGGTGCGGGCGATCCGAGGGCGGCTGCATCCACGTGGCTGATCGATTGGAATGCCGTCCATAGGATGAGGAGCGTGGGTTCGGGAACATTCGAGTTGGACGCCGCGACGCAGCTTGCGCATGCAATGGCTGCGGCGATCGCTCGAGGACTCGGCGTGCGCGCCCTCAGCCTCAAAGGACCGATCGCCTCGCACTACTCATTGCGTCCGCCACGAGCTTCGGCGGACGCGGACATCCTGATCGAGCCGGAGCGCTTCGCGGAGTACTGCTCGGCGCTCGAAAGCCGGGGCTGGCACACCCGGGTCGGTCGGGAGACCCCCGCGCTGATGCCCCAGCATTCGATGACATACATCCACCCGGAGTGGCCCTGCGACATCGACGTGCACTGGATGTTCCCCGGGTTCTTCGCCGACGCCGCTGAGGCATTCGACGCGCTCTGGTCGTCGCGGGAGCAGGTCTCCGTGGCGCACTGCCCCGTGCAGGCGCCGTCGAAAGCCGGCAGCGCCGTGATCATGGCGCTGCACGCTGAGCGTGATCGCCGATCGCCGAAGCATGTCGAGGAGCGCGACCTCGTCAGTACGGCGCTGAGAGAGAGATTCACCGCTGCCGAACGTGACGAGTTCGTGACGATCGCGTACGCAGGGCGTGCGGCCTGGACATTGCGTGACTATTTCCTGACTGCCGATCTCGGTGCCGTGGTCGTCGATGCGGATGCCGAGCAGCAGCGCCGATGGGCTCTCTTCTCGAACCGCGTCGATGACGCGTCGAGCGTGGCGTGGTGGCAGCGGGTGCGCACGGCTCCTTGGCCGCAGAGACCCCGGTGGATGCTGAGGGCGATCTGGGTCTCGCGCCAGGACATGCCGAGGAACGACCCGGACGTGCTGCCTTCGCGACGTGAGATGTGGTCCTACCAGGTGCATCGATGGCGTCGCGGTTCCGAAGCCACGATGAGGTACTTCCTCAACAGGCGGTGAATCGTCGGCTGCTTCCTGACCCGTCCGGCCGACGCGGGGCCGGGAGCTACGGGGGCGCACCGATAGCATGACCTCATGCGCATCGCTGTCGTCGCCCTGGGAAAGATCGGGCTTCCCCTCGCCGTTCAGTTCGCTTCGTCGGGCCATGACGCGATCGGTGTCGACGTCAACCAGAAGGCCGTCGACACGATCAATGCGGGTCTGGAGCCGTTCCCCGGTGAGGCGCACCTGCAGGAGAAGCTCGCCGAACTGATCCCGTCGGGTCGCCTCCGCGCGACGACCGACTACGCAGAGGCGATCCCCGGCGCCGACGTAGTCGTCCTGGTCGCTCCCGTCTTCGTCAACGACGAGACCTGGGAGCCCGACTTCAAGTACATGGACGCGGCGACCACGTCGCTCGCGGAGCACCTCACTCCGGGAACGCTCGTCTCGTATGAGACGACGCTGCCGGTCGGCACCACGCGCAACCGCTGGAAGCCCATGCTCGAGGCCGGTTCCGGACTGACGGAGGGCGTCGACTTCCACCTCGCGTATTCCCCGGAGCGGGTGCTCACCGGGCGCGTCTTCGAGGATCTGCGCAAGTACCCCAAGCTGATCGGTGCGCTCTCGCCCGAGGGAACGCGGCGCGCACGCGAGTTCTACGAGGCAGTGCTCCAGTTCGACGAGCGTTCCGATCTGCCCCGCCCCAACGGGGTGTGGGATCTCGGGACGACGGAAGCGTCCGAGATGGCGAAGCTCGCCGAGACGACCTATCGCGACGTGAACATCGGCCTTGCGAACCAGTTCGGACTCTTCGCCGCGGCGAACGGGATCGACGTCTACAAGGTGATCGAGGCGTGCAACTCGCAGCCCTACAGCCACATTCATCGTCCCGGCATTGCCGTGGGCGGACACTGCATCCCCGTGTACCCGCGCTTGTACCTGTCCACCGACCCGGACGCGGACATCGTGCGCACGGCGCGACAGCTCAACGCATCGATGCCGGAACGACTCGTCGCCCAGGCGGAGACGATCCTCGGTTCGCTCTCCGGCCTCACGGCCGTCGTGCTGGGCGCCGCCTACCGCGGCGGGGTGAAGGAGACCGCGTTCTCGGGGGTCTTCCCGACGGTGCAGGCACTGCGGCAGCGCGGTGCCGACGTCCGCGTGCACGATCCGCTGTACACGGACGATGAGCTGCGCGCGCTCGGTCTCGAGCCCTTCGCGATCGGCGAGGCGGCGGATGTCGCGGTGCTCCAGACTGACCACGCCGAATATCGCACCTTGTCGCCCGCTCAGATCCCCGGCGTGAAGCTGCTCGTCGACGGGCGTGCGGCGAGCGACGCCGCGCTCTGGGCCGGCACGCCTCGGATCGTCGTCGGATCCGCCTGACTTTCTGGCATTTCATCGATTGGGGGCGCTGCGGAGTGACTGAGAGAGCTGACGTGCGGATCGTCGATTCCGCCGACGTATCGGATGACGCCGAGATCGGAGCGGGGTCGTCGATCTGGCACCTCGCACAGGTGCGGGAACAGGCTCGACTGGGTGAGAACTGCATCATCGGCAGAGGCGCGTATGTCGGCACGGGGGTGGTGATGGGCGACAACTGCAAGGTGCAGAACTACGCGCTCGTCTACGAACCGGCACGTCTTGCCGATGGTGTCTTCATCGGCCCTGCGGTCGTCCTCACCAACGACACCTATCCGCGGGCGATCAACCCGGACGGAACGCTCAAGAGCGCTCACGACTGGGAACCGGTCGGCGTGACGATCGGGAGAGGCGCGGCCATCGGAGCACGGGCCACGTGCGTCGCCCCGGTGACGATCGGCGCGTGGGCGACCGTGGCCGCAGGCGCGGTCGTCGTAAAAGACGTCCCCGAGTATGCGCTCGTCGCGGGGGTCCCTGCGAAGCGCATCGGCTGGGTCGGCGAGGCCGGAGTGCCCCTGACCGCGGGTGTCGAGGCCGGCATTTGGATCTGTCCCCAGAGCGGCACCACGTACCGCGAGCAGAACGGCACCCTGACGAAGGAGAACGCGTGAGCGACTTCATTCCCCCCGCCAAGCCGATCATCGGCGACGACGAGCGCGAAGCCGTCGATCGAGTCCTCCGCAGCGGCATGGTCGCGCAGGGGCCGGAGGTCGCGGCCTTCGAGGCCGAGTTCTCGGCGCACTTCGTGCAAGGACGTCCAGCCGTCGCGGTGAACTCCGGAACAGCCGGCCTCCACCTCGGCCTGCTGGCCGCCGGCGTCGGTCCCGGCGACGAGGTCATCGTGCCGTCGTTCACGTTCGCCGCGACCGGCAATTCGGTTGCGCTCACGGGCGCGACGCCGGTGTTCGTCGACATCGAGCCGGATACCTTCACGTTGGACCCCGATGCGGTCGCCGCAGCGGTCACATCGAAGACCCGCGGCGTGCTGCCGGTGCATCTCTACGGGCACCCCGCGCGCATGCGCGAGCTGGAGGCGCTCGCCGCGGAGAAGGGCATCGCCCTGTACGAAGATGCGGCGCAGGCGCACGGCGCCGCGCTGGACGGACGTCCCGTCGGCACGTTCGGCGAGTTCGCGATGTTCAGCCTGTATCCGACCAAGAACATGACCAGCGGCGAGGGCGGGATGGTCTCGACCGCGACCGCCGAGATCGCGCGCATGGTCAAGCTCCTGCGGAACCAGGGCATGGAGCGGCAGTACGAGAACGAGGTCATCGGCTTCAACGCGCGCATGACCGACATCCACGCCGCGATCGGCCGCGTACAGCTCACCAAGGTGGATGCGTGGACCAGGACGCGGCAGGACAACGCGGCATTCCTCGACGCGAACTTGCGCGGTGTGGTCGTCCCTCCGGTCGCCGACGGCGCGGTGCATGTCTACCACCAGTACACGGTTCGTGTTCCCGAGGACCGGGATGGCTTCGTGAAGGCGCTCAAGGAGGAGCACAACGTGGGTGCGGGCGTCTATTACCCGATCCCCAACCACCGCCTGCCGTCGTTGGCGCATTTCGCGCCGGGGGTGGAGCTGCCCGAGACCGAACGGGCAGCCCGCGAGGTCGTCTCGCTGCCCGTGCATCCGTCGCTGTCCCAGAACGACCTCGAGCGGATCGTCGCAGCGGTGAACGCCGTCACCGGGGCGGGTTCCTGATGGCGCTGCGCGCCGGCCTGCTCGGCGTCGGCATGATGGGGCGGCACCATGCTCGCGTCCTGCGTGAGATCGACGGCGTCGAGCTCGTCGCGATCGCGGATCCGGGCGGGGATCCGCACGGCGTCGCCGGCGAACTGGAGATCCTGCCCGATATCGATGCGCTGATCGAGGCGGGCCTCGACACCGCCGTCGTCGCGGTCCCGACGCGATTCCACGAGGAGGCGGCGCTCAAGCTCGCCGCAGCCGGGGTGCACACCCTCGTCGAGAAGCCGATCGCACACAGCATCGACGCAGGACGACGCATGGTCGACGCCTTCTCGCAGGCCGGTCTGGTCGGTGCGGTCGGGCACATCGAGCGCTTCAACCCCGCTTTGCAGGAGCTTCGCCGGCGCCTCGAAGCGGGTGAGCTGGGCGCGGTGTACCAGGTGGTCACGCGACGTCAGGGGCCCTTCCCCTCGCGGATCGCGGATGTCGGCGTGGCGAAGGACCTCGCGTCGCACGACGTCGACCTGACGGCGTGGGTCGTGCAGTCGGATTACGAGCGCGTGTTCGCACAGACCGCATTCAAGAGCGGTCGTGAGCACGAGGACATGATCACCATCACAGGCCGCACGGAGAGCGGCGTGATCGTGAACAACATCGTGAACTGGCTGAGCCCGATGAAGGAGCGGGTGACCGTCGTGACAGGGGAGAAGGGCGCGTTCGTCGCCGATACCGCGACCGGTGACCTCACCTTCTTCGCGAACGGCACGATCCCGCTCGAGTGGGAGTCGGTGTCGAGCTTCCGCGGCGTCTCGGAGGGGGACGTCATCCGGTACGCGTTCACCAAACGCGAGCCGCTCCGCGTGGAGCACGAAGCCTTCCGGGACGCGGTGCTGGGCGACCGCTCGGGCGTCGTGACGATGGAGCAGGGTCTGCGTACGCTCGCCGTCGTCGAGGCTGCGCTGGAATCGGCCAGGCTCATGGAGACCGTCAAGCTCGGCTAGGCCCTGCGGCTGTGAAAATGCAGGCGAGGCCACGATGCCGGTGATGATTGGATGGACCCATGAGCAGCACGCCTCCTTCGCGACGTGACCTCCGTGAGCGGAGTGCGGAACGCCTCGAGTCCAAGCCGCGACGACGTCGTCGGATCTGGCCCTGGATCGTGGGTGGCGTGTTCCTCGTCCTGATCGTGGTGGCGGTCGCCGGCGGGATCATCGGCAAGCAGGTCTACGACAAGGCGATGTCTGCCCGAGGTCACCTCGAGGCCGCCATGACCGGTGTGCAGCAGGTGCAGAAGTCCGTGCTCGCCGGCGATCTCGACGCCGCGGCGAAGAGTTCCGCTACCGTCTCGGCCCAGACGGCGGCCGCGGTCGCCGCGACCAAGGGGTGGCAGTGGGACTTCGCCGAGAAGCTCCCGATGGTCGGGTCCAACCTCTCCGCGGTCCGCACTGTCGCCGAGGTGACGGACGGGCTCGCGACCGAGGTCGTGAAGCCCGCTGCGAGCGTGAAGCTGAGCGATCTCAACATTGCGGACGGACGGATCGATCCTGCGTCGATCACCGCGCTCTCGAAGACCTTCGAGTCCGTCGACGCGGGGATCCAGAAGGCGACCGCCGCTCTCGGCAAGGTCGACAAGGCCCAGCTCGTCGGCCAGGTCGCCGATGGCGTCACCAAGCTCGACACCGAGCTGACCAAGCTGGGCCCGACCATGTCCACCGCGCGCGAGGTTCTGAGCGTTCTGCCGGATGCGCTCGGCGCGAAAGGCCCCCGCACCTATCTGCTGATGTTCCAAGGGAACTCCGAGGCGCGGAGCCTCGGCGGCAACGCCGCGCAGTTCCTGCCGATCACGGTCGACAACGGCACGATCACCCGCGGCACGGTCGTCAGCAGCTCCGACTTCAAGCATCAGGGCAGCCCGGACCCCGTCGTGGACCTTGATCCGCAGGCCGTGAACATCTTCGGGGACAAGATCGGCCGCTACACGCCCGACTTCACGATGATCCCCAACCTGCCCGACTCGGTTCGGATCCTGCGCGCCTGGTGGGCACGCGACATCGGCACGAACTTCGACGCGGTGCTGTCGATCGACCCGGTCACGCTGTCGTACATCCTCGAGGCGACGGGGCCGGTGGCGCTTGCGACCGGCGATCAGCTGACCGCGCAGAACGCAGTGCCGCTGCTGCTCAACGAGGTCTACTTCAGATATCCGACCGGGCCGGAGCAGGATGCGTTCTTCGCCTCCGCTGCCGACACCATCTTCTCCGCCGTCACCTCGGGCAAGGCTTCGCCGGTGAAGCTGATCCAGGCGCTGTTCCGGGCTTCGGACGAGGGGCGCCTGCTCTATCTGAGCGCCGATCCGCAGCAGACCCAATTGGTCGACAACTCACGGATGAGCGGGATCATGCCGACAGACGACAAAGAGAAGTCCGTTCTCGGCGTCTATCTGAACGACAACACCGGATCGAAGAAGAGCTACTACCTGGACATGAAGATCGATGCGTGCCGCACCGATCAGGTCGTCAAGGGAACGATGACGCTCACTTCGAGTCTGACCGAGGAGGAGGCAGGCAAGCTCCCCTCCTACATCACGGGTCCGTACTTCGCCCCGGGCGACATCAGCAGCTTCGCGGTCTTCTACGGACCCGTCGGCGGATCGCTCACCAGCATCACCATCGACGGGCAGCCCGCGAACATCCTCAGCCAGGGTGAGCATCTCGGACGGCCGGCAGTGAAGATCGAGGTCTTCAGCCACTTCGCCGACACACACACCGTGAACGTCGAGTTCAAGGCTCCGGGACCGGGCGGGCCCCTCACGGTCTGGACGACCCCGATGTCGCGGGCGACGCCGACGACCGTCGAGCCGACCTGCAAGTAGGGCGGATTCAGGACCCGCTGTCCGCGGCCCGACCACAGGAGACCGCACGGAGGATCGCGCGAGCGATCACGAGGCCCACGGCCGTGCCGAGCGTATTGGCGATCACGTCGGAGAGCGTCGAGAAGCGGCTCGGGATGGCCAGCTGCACGAGCTCGATGACGGTGCTCGCGGCGCACCCCGTGGCGACGATCGCCCACGCGGGCATCCGCCGCCAGCCGACCGCGAGGAGCGCCCCCAGCGGCGTGAACAGCGCGATGTTCGCCGAGAACTCGAACACGGCGTAGGCGGCGTCGACAGGGACACCCCACGTCGCGACCAGCCGCGCGAGCACGGCGACGACACCCGTCACCGTGCCGGCCTCCTCCGCGGGCAGCCACGTGAGCAGCAGCACGACGATCGCGTACGGCGCGAGCAGGATCCGCGCCGTCAGTGCGAGGCGTCGCGTCACTGCGCGCGAGGGGCCTGGGGCGTCGGTCATCGGCGGGGAGACGAGAGGCACGAACAGCAGGATAGGCGGCCTGGCGTGTTCAGACCTGGACGAACCCTCGCAGCTCCCGGGCGAAGCGGTCCGCCCCGAACCTCTCGTTCAGGATCCCGGCGTCGAACGGGGCGAGCCGCAGCGCGGCGTCGATCGCCGCGGCGAGGTCCGCCGGATCCGTCGACGCGGCGACCACCCCTGTGACGTCGGGCAGGATCGCCTCGATCTGGCCGCCGGTGGGCCCGGTGACGACGGGAGTGCCGGCCGCCTGCGCCTCGACGGGCACGATCCCGAAGTCCTCGATCGGCGGGAAGACGAAGACCGCGCTGCGCTGCATGAGCGCATACATCAGTGCGTCCGAGGGGCCGATCACGAACTCGACCGGCGTACGCGCCTCGACCGCGCACGCGCGGAGACGCGACTCATCCGGTCCCCGCCCGACGATGACGGCGGGAAGACCCGCACGATCGGCAGCGGCGATCACGAGATCCAGCGCCTTGTAGGGCGTGAACCGCGACGCGCCCATGACGAAGGTCTCCGGCAGCCCGTCGAGGATGCGGCGCT
Source organism: Microbacterium sp. NPDC089698 (assembly GCF_044749045.1). Classification (NCBI taxonomy): domain Bacteria; kingdom Bacillati; phylum Actinomycetota; class Actinomycetes; order Micrococcales; family Microbacteriaceae; genus Microbacterium; species Microbacterium sp. NPDC089698. The sequence goes on along the minus strand of NZ_JBIVHE010000004.1, from coordinate 223,495 downwards.
CCTCGGCATCGAGGACCTGCGCGCCCCAGTCCGCCTGCATGCGGATCGCCTCGACGGCCACAGGCGGGTGGATCACGGTCGCGTCGCGCCCCCACGCCCGCGCGATCCGGTCACGGACGAACTCGCTGTTCGCGGCGATCGCCGTGGCCTCCTGTGCGCGGCGGCGATCGACGCCGCGGAAGAGGGGCGCGGCGGCACGGACGATCGCATGCCGGCCGCGCTCGTCGGACTCCGGATCCCACAAGTAGCGGGCCGGACTGTGCGCATAGACGAACTTCGGCACCGACGGATCCGGCACCCGGACGTGGTGGGCGAAGACGTAGGAGCTGGCCAGCACCCAGTCGAGGTCGTCACGCACCGGAGCGCGGCGCCACGTGGCATCCAGCAGGGGGAGGGCTGCGGCCTTGTGCTTGCGGAAGGGAGTGCGGGAGAGCCAGGATTCGGAGACGCGGCCCGCGTCGAACCGACCGGGGGCGTCATCCCACAGGCAGAAGATCTCCGAGTCCTGGAAGACCTCTCCCATGGAGTCCAGCACCCGCTCCGCGCCCCCCGAGGTCTCGATCCACTCGGTGACGATCAGCCCGGCCATGTCGCGCCCGCAGAGGGTCAGTATGCGCCTGCGCCGGAGAGGACCACGCGCATCGTGCGCCAGAGGATGACCAGATCGCCGGTCAGCGACCAGTTCTCCACATAGAAGAGATCGAGCCGCACGCTGTCGTCCCAGGACAGGTCCGACCGGCCGTTGACCTGCCACAGCCCGGTGATGCCGGGACGGACGAGGAACCGCCGCTGCGTGCGGTGGTCGTAGTGCTCCACCTCCGAGGTGAGCGGAGGGCGCGGGCCGACGAGGGACATGTTGCCCCGGAGCACGTTGATCAGCTGCGGCAGCTCGTCGAGGCTGTGCCGACGGAGCGCGCGTCCGACGGCCGTCACCCGAGGATCGTTGCGCATCTTGAACAGCACGGCGTTGCCGTCGCTCTGGTCGAGCAGCGAAGGAAGCTGATCCTCGGCGTTCACGACCATGGTGCGGAACTTGAGCATCTCGAAGCGCCGGCCGCCCACGCCGATGCGCTGCTGACGGAAGAGCGCCTTGCCTCCGTCCTGTCGGACACACACCGCGAGGACCGCGAAGATCGGGCTCAGCACGAGGAGGGCGAGCACGGAGCCCACGATGTCGAAGGTGCGCTTGGCCAGGTACTTCGTGCCCTCGAAGGCGGGGTAGTCGACCTGGATCAGCGGAAGGCCCGGCGCGGGGATCGAGTGCAGCCGCGGTCCGGCGATGCCCGTGAGGGCGGGAGCGACCAGCAGCTCGATCTTCGCCGCCTCCAGCTCCCAGCCGAGCTCCTGCAGCGCCTCGGGGCTGAAGCGGTCGGATCCGCTGTACACGACCGTGTCCGCGCCCGAGGCGAGGACCGCTTCGAGCGCGTTGTCGAGCCCGGCGAGCACAGGGACCCCCGGGAGGAGATCCTGGTCGCTGCCGTTCTCGGTCACGGCGCCGAGGAGCTGGACTCCCAGTCCCGGCTCGCGCATGATCGAGGCCCCGACGTGGCGGGACTTCTCGCGCTCTCCGAGCACCACGGCGTGATGTGCGAAGCGACCACGGGTGCGCTGGGTGAGCAGCCAGCGCCGCCACTGCCAGCGGCCGAGGAAGAGCAGGACGAGCCCGATGGGGAACGCGACGAGCACGTAGCCGCGGGCGAGCTGCAGCTGGAATCCGAAGGCGAGGATCGCGAGCACGCCGAACAGCCGGAGCGTGGCGTCCGCGACCCGCTTGTACTCGAGCGAACCGCCGCCGATGACCTTCGCGTTCCGCGAGCCGGAAAGCTGCAGCGTGAGCGACCACACCAGGGCCAGCGCGATCGAGAACATCGAGTACTCGAGCTCCGCGTTCAGGAGATTGAGCCCCACGACGCGGGAGTCATCGAATCCGAATCGCGCGATCTGCGCGAAGGCGACCGCCGCGCAGACGATGATCGTATCGGTGACGGCGAGGCGCTTCGCGTAGGCGTGGCGCCAGAGGGCGACGGTGTGCGCCGTCGCTACGAAATCGACTTTTCCAGACACTCCCCAGAACTCCCCAGAACCGTTCCCACAACGGCGGATGGCAGGGGCCATCCTCCCCGGAGCGCGGCCCTCCCACAGGCCGTGATCCGTCTCCGATCGGGGGCTGCTCTTTCGGGTCGAGAAGCTTCCGAATCGGCATCCGCACCCTCCCAAAGGATGCGGCGTGGCTACATGGTAGCTCGGAGCGGGCAGGGAATCCAGAGTCTGGAATATCGGATCCCGGCGGTCCGTCCGGTCAGCGCCGGGACGCGCGGCGTCGGAGCGCGTCGACGACCTCGATGACGAGGAGCCCGATGCAGGCGCCGGCCGTGTTCGCGATGACGTCCGCGACGGTGGCGCTGCGGTCGGACAGGAACAGGCCCTGCACCGTCTCGATCAGGCAGGTCGTGAGGAATCCGATCGGGACGACCAGATAGCGATGCCGGCGGAGGAACATCGCGAGGAAGCATCCGAGCGGGACGAACATAGCCACGTTCGCGATGAACTCGACGCGCACGAGCGTCAGTCCCGGGAAGCCTGCCGTCACCCTGCGGATCCAGGGGTCGAGGGCCGAGAGGAACGGCTCGGGCCAGAACACGATCACGGCGACGATGAGCGCATAGGCGATCATCCAGAACAGTGCCCGGCGCAGCCGAGGCTGCCCGGGCACCGTCCCGGTGGCGTTCTCAGAGAGCGAGTCGCTCACGCACGACCTCGGCGAGCTGGTGCGCATACTCGTGCGCGGACTCCTCGTCGGCGGCCTCGACCATCACTCGCACGAGCTGCTCGGTGCCGGAGGGGCGCAGCAGCACCCGGCCGGAGTCGCCGAGCTCGGCCTCGACGGCCTTCACGGCCTTCTGCACGTGCTCGTCGTCCGTCTTGGTGCGGTCGACGTCCTTGACGTTGACGAGCTTCTGCGGGTAGACGGTCATGATCGAGGCGAGCTCGGCCAGCGTCTTCTTCTGGCGCGCCATCTCGGCCACGAGGTGCAGGCCCGTGAGCACACCGTCACCGGTGGTGGCGAAGTCGCTCATGATGACGTGACCCGACTGCTCGCCACCCAGCGAGTAGCCGCCGGCGTTCATGTCCTCGAGCACGTAGCGATCGCCGACCGCCGTCTGGCGGACGGTGATGCCGTGCTCGCGCATGGCGACGTGCAGACCGAGGTTGCTCATCACGGTGGCGACGAGCGTGTCGTCGGCGAGGCGTCCGCGATCCTTCATCGCGACCGCGAGGATCGCCATGATCTGGTCGCCGTCGATGACGTTGCCGTCGGCGTCGACGGCGAGGCAGCGGTCCGCGTCGCCGTCGTGCGCGATGCCCACGTCGGCGCCGACGCGCACGACCTCGGCGGCCAGCTTGTCGAGATGCGTGGATCCGACGCCGTCATTGATGTTGATCCCATCGGGATCCGCGCCGATCACGGTCACCTTGGCGCCCGCGTTGCTGAACGCCTCGGGGGAGGCGCCGCTGGCGGCTCCGTGCGCGCAGTCGAGCACGACGTGGATGCCGTCGAGACGGTGCGGGAGCGACGCCAGCAGGTGCATGACGTAGCGGTCCTCGGCGTCGGAGAAGCGGCTGACCCGGCCGACGTCGGCGCCGGTGGGGCGCAGCTTCTCGCCGGCCATGGCCTCTTCGATGCGCTGCTCGACGACGTCGGGGAGCTTGACGCCCCCGCGGGCGAAGATCTTGATGCCGTTGTCGGGCGCAGGATTGTGCGACGCCGAGATCATCACGCCGAAGTCGGCGTCGATGTCCGCGATGAGGAACGCCGCGGCCGGGGTCGGCAGCGTGCCCGCATCGAGTACGTCCACGCCGGAGGAGGCGAGGCCCGCCTCGACGGCGGCGCTGAGGAAGTGCCCCGAGATGCGCGGGTCGCGGGCGACCACGGCGGTGAGGCGCTTGCCGGCGGCCTTGCGAGCCTCGGCAATACGGCCCTGGCCCAGGACGACAGCAGTCGCCTGGGCCAGGGTGAGCGCGATATCGGCGGTGAGGGGGCCGTTGGCCAGCCCCCTCACCCCGTCCGTACCGAACAGAGCCATAGAGGTCTGCGCGGCTTAACGCTTCGAGTACTGAGGAGCCTTGCGGGCCTTCTTGAGACCGGCCTTCTTGCGCTCCTTGACGCGGGCGTCGCGCGAGAGGAAGCCGGCCTTCTTGAGGGTCGGGCGGTTGTTCTCGGCGTCGATCTCGTTCAGCGCGCGGGCGATGCCCAGGCGCAGCGCACCGGCCTGGCCCGAGGGGCCACCGCCGGAGATGCGGGCGATCACGTCGTACGCACCCGCGAGGTTCAGCACCGTGAACGGGTCGTTGATCAGCTGCTGGTGCAGCTTGTTCGGGAAGTAGTCCTCGATCGAGCGGCCGTTCACCGTGATGGTGCCGGCGCCCGGGACCAGACGCACGCGGGCGATGGCCTGCTTGCGACGACCCACGGCAGCGCCGGGGACGGTCAGAACGGGACGCGGAGCGGTCTCGACGGCGGCGGCCTCAGGGGTCTCGGTCGAGAAGTTCTGCGGGAATTCGGTGGTGTCGTTGTCAGCCACGAGTATGTCCTTATTCGTAACGGCGCTTACTGGGCGACCTGGTCGAGGGTGTACGTCTTCGGCTGCTGAGCGGCGTGCGGGTGCTCGGAGCCCGTGTAGACCTTGAGCTTCGCCAGCTGCTGGCGGCCGAGGCTGTTCTTCGGGAGCATGCCGCGGATGGCCTTCTCCACGGCGCGGACGGGGTTCTTCTCGAGCAGCTCGGAGTAGGCGACGGCCTTGAGCCCGCCCGGGTGACCCGAGTGGCGGTAGGCGATCTTCTTCTGGAGCTTCTGACCGGTGAGCGCGACCTTGTCGGCGTTCACGATGATGACGAAGTCACCCGAGTCGATGTGGTTGGCGAAGGTGGCCTTGTGCTTGCCGCGCAGGAGCGCTGCGGCGTGCGAGGCGAGGCGACCGAGAACGACGTCGGTGGCGTCGATGACGACCCAGTCACGCTGGACCTGCCCGGCCTTGGGGGTGTAAGTGCGCGTCACAATAGTGCTGCTTTCTTGATCGAACGGAGAGGTTCGTGAATCCCACTCCGGGGTGGTTCTCATCGGTCCCGAACTCGTCGAGGGCCGAAGGGGAACACGCCAGTGGAGGGCTCACGTTCGTGCGTGCGACCAGCAGTGATCGCACACCAAAGAGAAAGCTTACGGCACGGATCCGCATCCTCCAAAACGGCGGGGTGCGCGTGCGGACGATCCCCTCCTCCGGTCGCGTCCGCCCGAGGCCGCGCGCGGCTTTGCCCGGGACGCTTTCGGTCGCGTGCGTTGTGACGTAGTCTGCACAGTGCAGCCGGCCTGAGGCTGCGATGCCTGTGGGAGGCATCTGCTGTGCCACTGGGGAGGCACTGATGAGCGACGCTGCGCGACCGCTGAGGGCGGTCGAGACGCCGACGATCGATGACCGCACGGCAACGCGGGCTCCCGCGGCGCTGATGCCGCTCGCGGAGCGGGCGGAGCCGTGGGCGCTCGCCGAGGGCGCGCACTGGGCGGTGCCTCGGAGTCCGGCCCGATTCGAGCGTGTCTACATCGCGGCGAACAACGGCGGCATCGGCGGGGGCGAAGTCATGCTGCTGCGCCTGGCCGACGCGATGCACGCGCTGGGCGTCGACGTCACCGTGGTGGCGCCGGCGCCGTCGGCCGTGCTGAACGAGGCCTTGCACCGGGGACTGTCCGTGATCGGGCTCCCGGCCCGCAGACGCCTCCGCTGGATGTGGGCGCTGCGGCGGTGGGACCGTGCGCGTCCTGACGGCCTGCTCTGGTGCAACGGGCTCGTGCCCTCGCTCGCGACCGCACGCCGTCCGGGGCGCCTGGTGCATCTGCACCAGGAGCCGTCCGGTCTCCGCCGGATCCTGGCGAAGCTCGCACGGCGCGACGCGGTGACCACCCTGGTGCCGTCCCGCGCGATGCTGGATGCGGTACCGGAGGCGCTGGTGCTGCCGAACTGGACCGAGCAGATCCGCCGGGCGAAGCCGGCCCCCGACAAGGACGGCCGGATCCGCATCGGGTTCCTGGGACGGCTCGGGCTCGACAAGGGCGTGCACATCCTGGCCGACGCCCTCGGGCTGCTCGAGGACCGCATGCCGGGACGCTTCCGGCTCGTGCTCGCGGGAGAGCCGCTGTTCGTGCCGGAGGAGGACCTCGAGGTCATGGAAGAGGCGCTCGGACCCGTCGCCCGGCTCACGCACCGCGCGGGCTGGGTCGACGCCGCGGAGTTCTTCGACACGATCGACCTGCTCGTGGTCCCGTCCATCGTCCCGGAGTCGTTCGGGCTCGTCGCCGCCGAGGCGATGGCCGCCAGGGTGCCGCTGATCGTCAGCGACGCGGGGGCGCTGCCCGAGGTCGTCGGGGGCGCCGCGCAGGTGGTGCCGGCAGGGGATGCGGACGCGCTCGCGGACCGGATCGCGGCGCTCGCGACGGGCGGGATCCCGGCCCACCGCGGCCCGCTGTTCGAGCGGTGGTTCGCGGAGTTCTCTCCGGCCGCGGGGGCGTCGCGCATGCGGGAACTGGTCGACACGCTGGGCGTGCGGAGGAGCGAGCCGCCGCACGCGTGACGACGGGCCGCCGCCGGTCCCGAGTGTGCAGCGGGGTGCGGGGTTGCGTGCGCGGTGGGTCGACGCCCCCTCGCAGGTGCGTACGTGGGAGGGGGCGCGGGCGCTCAGAGGGGGCGTCGGCGCAGGTGGGCACGCCGCGGGGCCGGCGCGCGCAGACGGGTGCGCGGGCCGGCGCGGGCGGGCGGGCCAGCGCGGGCGGGCGCGCGGGCGGCGGGCGCGGGCAGGCCGCGGAGCCGGGGCGCCGGTGCAGTCCAAGCCGCGGTCCACGGAAGCGGGAGAACCCCAGCTCATCGCTTCCTGGCAGTGGACTGCACCGGCTGGAACGCCGAGGAGGGGGAGGAACCTCGGCTGTGCTCACTCTAGGGGCGCGATGCGGTTTCCGCACGTGCGAAATCCGGACGGATCCGACCGGGCGGATCCGCGGCCTGCTCAGTCGTTGACGACGAGGAGGCCGTCGGCCAGCAGGTCGGCGAGGAACGCCGAGACCGCGGATTCGTCGAACGGGGATCCGGACGCCCCGGCGCTGAGTTCGGCATGGATGCGCGTGAGCTCGGCGGTGAGCGCGGCGACGTCGCCGATGCCGTCCGAGAGCAGCATCCAGATCAGCCAGCCGGTGTCGGAGAACTCGAACTGCGCCCCGGAGCCGAGATGCGCGGCCCAGACGAGGTGGTCGGGGCCGTCGTGCTCCGAGGCCTCGATCCAGGCCGCCTCGGGCGAGATGCGGTAACCGCTCATCGCCGAGCTCCTCTCAGGCGCGCCCCGACGACCTTGCCCGCCAGGCGGAGCCGCGCGAACTGCGCGCGCACGATCTCGCCCCGGCGAGGCTCGCGGCCGAGACGCAGCGCGAGGTGCGTCCGGTTCACCCGCAGCGATTGCCGCAGTACCCGCAGCTTCGCGCCGGCGCCGACCGCCGAGCGGAACCGCGCCGACCACTCGTCCAGCCGGTCGCCGTCGCGGCGGGACCAGAACGTCCACAGGGCGAAGTCCGGCGCATCGCGGTGCTGTTCCAGCTCGCCGATCCCCGCCGCCAGCGCCGTGGTCGCCTGCAGCTCCGCCGCCAGCGCCCGCACCTCCCGCTGCACGTCCTCCCCGCAGCGAGCCCAGGCGTCGGCGCGTTCGGAGCCCTGCGAGCGCGCGGCGTGCGTGGTCTGCACGAGCACCTGACCCGCGAGGGAGAGCACGGTGCACGGCCGGTGCGCGATGGGGGCCGTGCCGCGGTCGCGCCACAGCCGCTCGAACACGGCCTCCGGATCGGCGCGCGGACCGGGGAGGGCGCGGTGCACATCGACGAAGCTCCAGGTCGGGTGCCGGAAGTTCGCCGCGTGCTCGAAGGGAGAGCCCTCCTCGAATCCCGTGTACAGCGACCAGCCCTGCGCCTCGAGAGCGGCGGTGAAGCGGTCCAGGTGTGCCGGGCGCACGAGCACGTCCACATCCCCGGAGCGATGCATCGCAGGGCGGAGCGCGGCGTCGGTGGCCGGACCCTTGATGTGCAGCAGATCCACGCCCGCGCCGTCGGCCACGCGCTGCACCATCGCGTGCGACAGGTGAACGTTCGCCCACGCCGGCACGCGTGCGGTGACGCCCGTCGACGAACCGCTCGTGCGTGCGATGGCCACGCGCCGATTCTAGGACGACGTGTGCGATGGTGCCGCGACCGGGCATTTCCTAAGTGATATTTCGGTTAGTGCGCTCCGGCGATTCGTCGGCATAGACTACGGGCGAGCGCTACTGGGGAGTTGGCGCCCGCGGTGCTCGGTATACCCTCCCCGCAAACGGAGGAGCTGCTCGTGACAGTGCTCGACTTCCTCGTGCTGATCCGTCGAGGGTGGTTCTTCCTCGTGCTCGGTCTGCTGTTCGGAGCGCTCGGCGGCTTCGTGACCGCCCAGCTCACCCCGCCCGTCTACACGGCGCAGGCGACCGGATTCATCGCGGGCACCGGCGGCGCCGTCATCGCCGGCACCAACATCGCGATCGATCGCGCCGGCGCGTACATGCCTCTGGTCGACACGGCGCAGGTGCGGGAGGAGATCGCCAAAGACGCGAAGGTGCCGCTGTCGAAGCTGAACGGCTCGCTCAGCGCGCAGGTCGTGCCGGGCAGCACGATGGTGCGGGTCACCGCGAACGCACCCGACCCGCAGAGCGCCTTGCGGCTCGCGAACGGCGCCCTGCACGCGCTCGCCAACGTGGTCGCCCGTATCGAGGATGCCGCCGGAGCCGGGGCGACCCCGCCGCCGGGCAGCACCGTGGTGCCGACCGAGGGCATCGTGATCGTGCCCCTCGACCAGGCCGTCGCGCCGAAGACGCCGTCGGCGCCGGACAAGCGCGCCCTGATCCTGGCAGGGGCATTGATCGGCCTCGCCGTAGGGCTTCTGCTCGTGCTGCTGCGGCGCGCACTCGATGTCAGGGTGCGCGCGCACACGGATGTCGCGGCGATCGTGGGGGCGGGTGTTCTCGGCCGTGTGCCGAGGTTCGATCCGGAGGGGCACGGCAAGAAGGACACGATCGCGCGGGCCGTCGCGCACGAGGCGCATCGGCAGATCCGCACCGGGTTGCGCTTCGCGAGCGTGGACGAGGAGGTGCGCGTCGTCATGGTCACGAGCGCCAACCTCGGCGAGGGCAAATCCAGTACCAGCCGCGCGCTCGCCCGGGTGCTCGCCGAGTCCGGTCAGCGCACGCTGGTGATCGATGGCGACCTGCGCCGTCCGACTGTCGCGGAGGGGTTCGAGCTCGACGGGACCGTCGGCCTCAGCGAAGTCCTCAGCGGCCAGATGCCGATCGGACCGGCGATCCGGCAGACCTCGGATCCGAATCTGTTCGTGCTGCCCGCCGGCGGGATCCCGCCGAACCCGTCGGAGATGCTGGGGTCGACGGCCTTCCAGCGCCTGCTCGGAGAGCTCCGGCGCGACTTCTTCATCGTCATCGACGCGCCGCCCGTGCTGCCGGTGACCGACGCGAGCGTGATGAGCGCCTTCGTGGACGGCTTGGTGTTCGTGATCGCGATGGGCCGCACCCGCAAGACCGAGGTCGTGGAGGCCCGCACGCAGCTCTCCCAGATCCGGGCGCGGATCCTGGGCGTCGTGCTCAACTTCGTGTCGATGCGCAACAGCGCCAACGGCTACGGCTACTACCGCAAGAACAGCCACTACTACGCGCAGACGAGCCGGAACGACGATGCCGCGGGACACGACGAGGTCGCCGCTCTGATCACCGAGGCGGAGTTGTCGCCGGCCGCGTTCGATGGGGACGCACCGGCAGCGGAGGAGAGCGGCGCGGAGGACGAGGGCGTGAACAGGGAGAGGCGGGCCGGCCGCTCCCGTACGGTGTCCGATGACGCCGCGAGCTCGACGAGGGCGACCCATGCGCGTCCGAGGGTCGCGCAGACCGGGCAGCGCAGCACCCCGGTTCGTGCGCGCCGGGCCAAGGGCGCGGACGGCCTCGATCCCGACGTCTCGGCGTGACCGTACGGAACCGTCAGGCGAGGTGAGGACCGTGCACGTCGAGGGCCGGGGCGGCGACGGGGTCGCCGTGCCGAGAGAGCCCTCCGTGCAGGGCGACCGCAATCGTGAGCGCCCAGCCGATGGTGAGGAACACCTCGCCCAGCTGCGTCGCTGTGACGAGGACCACGATCGTGGAGGCCTCCATCGCCTGCATGCTGAACGGGCCCGGTTCCGCGCGCAGAGGTCGCAGGCCGATCCATACGGTCAGGCTCACGACGAGGATGAGCGCGAAGAAGCCGCCCTCGACGAGCAGCGTCGCATAGGAGTCGTGGAAGAGGAACGTCTGGCCGGTCGACATGGTCACGAACGCCGTGCCGAGCCCGGACCCCTGCGGCGGGGTCTCGGCGAGCTTGCGCGCCACGCTGTCGGCGATCTGGGCGCGCAGCTGGTCGGTGCCGGTGCGATCGGCGAACACGCCGATCTGGGCGAGGTTGTCCTGCAGGTAGGAGATGCCCAGCCACAGGGCGGCGGCGCCGAGGAGACGGGTCAGCAGCCGCCGGCGGGAGAACACGGCGAGCCAGACCAGGGCGGCCAGAAGACCCGCCATCGTGGTGCGCGATCCGGTCAGGACGGTGAGGCCGGTGAACAGGACGAGCGTTCCCGCACGGGCCCAGCGCGAGGTCTGGGTGGCGGCGAGGAGCAGTCCGCCGATCGCGTAGAGCAGACCGGCGGCGTTCTTGTCTCCGACGTAGCCGGAGAGGAACTGCTGGTAGTCGTGCGGCGCGAGTCCCGCGTAGAACAGCACCGCGTTGAGCACGAGCCCGCACGCGAAACCGTCGATGAGCGCGACCAGGCGCAACCGGCCCGTCCCTGCGAACACGGTGAACACGAGCAGGAGCCCGAGCCGGATGAGGCGCTGGCGCCAGTCGGACGCACCCGTCATGGGCGCCGCGGACGCCGACACGGCGAGGTCGTAGACGATCAGCGCCACGGCGGCGACGATGAACAGCCGCAGCTGCGGCGAGACGAAGCGCGGTCGGCGGGTCGTCGCGACCACCACGAGCACGGCCATCGCGAAGTAGCGGATCGGGACCTCCACCGGCAGGCCGGGAAGGTTGTACCCGGCCGCCAGCAGGATCGCCATCGTGAACTCGAGCAGTGGAGTCTCGGAGAGCCAGCGCTTCGATGCGGTGAGGGCCTCCGCGCCCCAGGAGGCTCCGCGGTCGGCTGCGGCCTTCGGAGCGGCACGACCCTCGGTCCGAGGAGGCGGGATGAGAGCCCGCGGCTTCGGTCCGCCTCCGGCGCGGTCTGCACGCCCGCGGCGTCCGTATGCGGCAGAGGGCGGGTCCGACATGGTCTGATTGTGCCAGGTCGGGGCCTCCGGGGGGAGGTGTCATGAGCGACCTCCATGCCTCCGTCGAGGTCACGCCCCAGGGGCTCTCGGTCGTGGTGCCGCACCACGGGGATCCGGCTCCGACGCTCGCCCTGCTCGACGCGCTGCGGACGCAGGTCGGCGCGCCCCCGCTGCAGCTCATCGTCGTGGACGACGCGTCGCCCGAGCCGTTCCCCGATGCGGCCGGGGTGATCGTGCTGCGCCGCGAGAGCAACGGCGGCTTCGGCGCGGCCGTCAACACGGGGGTCGCCGCCGCCTCTCAGGAGCGCCTGCTCGTGCTGAACAGCGACCTGCAGCTGGACCCGGCCTTCGTGTCGTCGCTGATCGCGGCGGCCTCGCCCTGGCCACGGACCGTGGCGGCGCCGATGGTGGTCGGCCTCGACGGCGCGACCCAGTGGGCCGGCAGACGCTGGCCGCGCACCCGGCACCACGTCGTGGAATGGCTGACGCCGCTCGCCCGATTCCGGCCGCGCCTGCAGGAGGCAGTCGGGCACGACACCCGGTGCGTCGCCGGCGCGGTGCTGCCGGTGGACTGGGTGCTGGGCGCCGCGCTGCTCATGCCGGCCGATGCGTTCCGGGCGGCCGGCGGCTTCGACGAGCGCTACTTCATGAACGTGGAGGAGGTCGACCTGCAGCGGCGGCTGACCGCGGCGGGGGTGCCCTCGGTGTTCCTCGGCACGGTGAAGGTGCGGCACGAGGGCGGCGGCTCGTCGGACTCCGCCCGGCGCGTGCGCTGGGTGACCCAGGCGCGGATCCGCTACGCCGAGAAGTGGGGCGAGCACCCTGGTCTGCTGCGGTTCGGGCTGCGCGGGGCGAGCGCGGTGAACCTCGCCTTCAACACCGGCAGGCGGATCCTCGGGCGGGACGTGCGGCCCGTCCAGACGTACCGGCGGGAACTGGCTGCGATCCGGCCGGGAGGCGCGCGATGAGGGTGCTCCTGGTCAGCCCGGTGTTCCACGGATACTGGAGCGCCTTCGCCGCGGCGCTCGAGGCGCTCGAGCTCGACGTGACGGTGCACTGCTACGACGCCGGCGGGATCGGCAACGCCCTGGCGCATCGCGCACCGGGATCCGCGTTCGCCGCGCGCGTGCGCGGCGCCGCAACCGCGGCCGCGATCCGCGCACTGACGGAGACGGATCCCGATGCCGTCCTCGTCGTGAAGGGCGACGCTCTCGAGGCGGACTGGTGGCATGCGCTCGCCGCATCGGGCGCGCAGAGCGCCCTGTGGCTCTACGACGAGCTCGCACGGATGCGATACGACGACGAGACGCTGGGCACGGTCGACCGCGTGTTCAGCTACAGCCCCGACGACACCCGCACGCTGCAGAGCCGGGGCATCGATGCCGCGGTGCTGCCGGACGGCTTTGACGCGCTCACCGCGTTCACCCCGCGGCCCAGCCACCGCACGAGCTTCATCGGCGCGCGCTACCCGGAGCGGGAGCGCCTGCTGCGGGTGCTCGCCGAGGCCGGCGAGGCCGTCGAGGCGTACGGGCGGGAATGGTCGAGGAGCCCCTGGGACGTGCTGCGGACCGCGCGCTGGCGCGGGGCGGGCGTGCCCGCGCACGGCGACGTCGACCGGGCGACGTACTTCGGCGTCATGGCGGGGAGCGCCGCCACCCTCAACGTCCACGGCGACGGACACGACGGCTTCTCGATGCGCACCTACGAGGCGCCGGGCGTCGGCGCCCTGCAGCTCATCGACCGGCCCGACGTCGCCCGGCACTACGAGGTCGGATCCGAGACGCTCGTCTTCCGCAGCGACGACGAGCTGATCGACCAGGTGCGCCGCGCGAGGCGGGACGAGAGCTGGGCGCAGCGGATCCGGGAGGCCGGACGCCGGCGCACGCTCGCCGAGCACACGCTCGTGCACCGCATGAGAGAGGTGCGTGCGGCATGGACGTGAGCGGGGTCCCGGCGTCCGCGGGCCTGCGGTTCCCGGCGGATCTGGATGCATGGCGGCGCTGGCAGCGCGGACGCCATGCGGTGCGGCGCGTGCGGGACGCGGTGCGCCGCCCGGCCGCGCCGTCCTCGTTCGCGCTGCACGTGCGCGGAGCGGATCCGGCCGTCCTGTTCGCCCTCGACGCGGTGACCCCGACCGCCCTCGCCTCGGTCCTGGAACCGCTCGCGCACCTGGAGGACGCCCCGGTGGCGGTCATCGCGCCGGCGGACGTCTCTGCGCGGCTGCCCGGCGCGTGGCGGGTGGAGCGGGTGGATCCCGGTGAGGCGCCCGCGGCGCTGCGGGGGGTGCGCGCGGTCGTCTCCGCAGGGCACTTCCTTCCGGTGGGAGCGGCGGCGTTCGCGTGGGCGCGGGCGCAGGGCTGGCGCTCCCTCGTGGTGCAGCACGGACTCCTCACCCCGTTCATGGCGCCGCTGCCGGAGGGGGCGCACCTGCTCGCGTTCTCCGCGCGCGACGCCGAGTACTGGCGCTCGGGGCGCGTCGACGTGACGAGCGAGGTGGTCGGCAGCCAGTTGCTGTGGGCCGCACCCGGGGCCGCACCGGAGGGGCGCTCCTCGACGGACGGGCCGCCGGTCTTCCTCGGGCAGCTGCACGGGGCGGAGCTTCCTCGGCGCATCAGCGCGGCGACCGCGACGGCCTTCTGCCGCGCGCACGGGGCGCTGTACCGTCCGCACCCCGCCGAGGTGGACCGCCTGTCCCGGTGGCAGCATGCGCGGTGGCGGCGCCAGGGGATCCGCTTCGCCGAGTCGGGCCCGCTGTCGGCATCGCAGGGGCCGGTCGTGTCGATCTTCTCGACGGGCGTGCTCGAGGCCGCGGCCGCGGGACGGGACGCCTGGGTCACCTGCGTGCGCCCGCCCGACTGGGTGCGGGAGTTCTGGGACCGGTACGAGCTGAGCGTGTGGGGCGGATCCGCCACGGCCGCCCCGGCGCGCCCCGCCGTCGAGCCCGCGAGGGCGATCGCCGGCGCGGTGCTCGCCATCGCTGAAGGAGGACGACGATGAGCATCCTGTGCGTGATCCCCGTGCGCGGCGGATCCAAGGGCGTCCCGGGCAAGAACGCGAGGGTCGTCGCCGGCAAGCCGCTCGTGGTGTGGAGCATCGAGCAGGCGCTCGCCGCGTCGCTCGACGTGCTCGTGTCGACCGACGATCCGGAGCTCGCCGCGATCGCCCGGGCGGCCGGCGCCGACGTGCCGTTCCTGCGACCGGCGGAGCTCGCGCAGGACACGACGCCCACGGAGCCGGTGATCCTGCATGCGATCCGGCACCGCGCCGCCGAGGGGCGCCGCCCCGATGCGGTCATGCTGCTGCAGGCGACCTCGCCCGTGCGGCTGCCCGGCACGCTGGCCCGCGCGGTGCACGAGTTCGCCGAGACCGGGGTGGACAGCCTCGTCGGCGTCGTGCCGCAGACCCCGTTCTTCTGGCACCCGGCCCTCGACGGCGGCAGCGCGACGGCCGAATACGACCCCGCCGCGCGCCCGCGCCGGCAGGACCTCCGCGCCGAGGACTACTTCTACAAGGAGACCGGATCCCTCTACCTCTCCCGCACCGAGCTGTACGAGCGCGAGGACAATCGGATCGGCGGTCGCGTGGGGCTCTTCGTCATGGACGAGGCCGAGGGCGTGGACATCGACACGCTCGTCGACCTGCGGATCGCGGAGCAGGTGCTCGGCGACCTTGCCGCCGCTGTGGGGGCGGGATCCGGTGAGAAACCGGATCCCGCACGAGACGCCCGTTCTGAGGCGGTGTCTCATGCAGGACGTGGTTTCTCGCGCGGGACGGCGGAGCCGGTTCCGACGGGACGAACGGGGGAGCGCTCATGATCATCGAACGGGACATCGCGCCGTACATCGTGTTCGGGGAGGATCCGATCCTCACCGGGCTCGCGAAGATCAACGCGAACAGGCAGCGGATCGTGTTCTGCGTGGACGCGCACGGCATCCTTCTCGGCTCCCTCTCCGACGGCGACTTCCGGCGCTGGCTGATCGCGAACCCCGACGCCTCGCTCGACGTCTCGTGCGCGACGGTCGCGAACCGCGCGGCGCGCACGGCGCCGCGCGGCACGCCCGTCGCCGAGATCGCGCCGTTGCTGGGCCGCGACGGCGTGCACCACGTGCCGATGGTCGACGACCGCGGGCACCTCTGGGCGATCGCGGTCGACGAGACCGGCACGCTGCGGATCGGCGGTCACGAGATCGGGGCGGGGCATCCGACGTTCGTGATCGCCGAGATCGGCAACAACCACAACGGATCCGTCGACCTCGCCAAGCGGCTCGTGGATCTGGCGGTCGCGGCCGACGCCGACGCGGTCAAGTTCCAGCTGCGCGACCTGGATGCGCTGTACCGGCAGCGCGGGGCGGCCAGCTCCGGCGAGGACCTCGGGGTGCAGTACACGCTCGATCTGCTGCGCCGGTTCTCGCTGCCCGCGGAGAGTCTGTTCGAAGTCTTCGACCACGCCCGGGACGCCGGCGTCGACGTGATGTGCACCCCCTGGGATGCGCCGAGCGTGCAGGCGCTCGCCGACTACGGGATCCCCGCGATGAAGATCGCCTCGGCCGACCTCACCAACCACGCGCTGATCCTCGACGCGGCCGGGCGCGGGGTGCCGCTCGTGCTCAGCACCGGGATGTCGCGGGAGAGCGAGATCCTCGAGACCGCGGCGCTGCTGCGCGGACAGGGCGCGCCCTTCGCGCTGCTGCACTGCCAGTCGACGTACCCCGCGCCGTACAAGGACCTCAACCTCAGCTACCTCGACCGGCTCGCCGAGATCGGCCAGGGCGTGGTCGGCTATTCCGGGCACGAGCGCGGCTGGCACGTCCCCGTCGCCGCCGTCGCGCGGGGCGCGCACATCATCGAGAAGCACTTCACCGTCGACCGCACGATGGAGGGCAACGACCACACGGTCTCCCTGCTGCCGGACGAGTTCCGGATCATGGTCGAGCAGATCCGCGACATCGAGGCGTCGATGGGATCCGGATCCGCGCGCACCGTCTCGACGGGCGAGCAGATGAACCGCGTGACCCTCGCGAAGTCGCTCGTCGCGGCGCATCCGCTCGCCGCCGGGACCGTGATCGCGGCAGCGGACGTGGCGGTGAAGAGTCCGGGACGAGGGCTGCAGCCCAACGCGCTGCCGCAGCTGCTCGGCCGCACGCTGCAGCGCGACCTGGCCGACGGCGACTTCTTCTTCGACGGCGACCTGCGCGATGCCGCCCCCGCGGGCCGGCCTTTCTCCTTCCGCAGGCCGTGGGGCCTGCCGGTGCGCTATCACGACGCCCTCGCGCTCCGCGCGCAGTCGAACCCCGACTTCCTCGAGTTCCACTTCTCCTACAAGGATCTCGAGGTCTCGCCGTCGGACGTCTTCGCCGAACGGCTGCCGATCGCGTTCACGACGCACCTGCCCGACCTGTTCGCGGGCGACTTCCTCGTGGATCTGGCCTCGGATGATCCGGAGATCCGGGAGCGCTCGATCCGTGAGGTGCAGCGCACGATCGACATCACCCGGGACCTCCGCCGCTGGTTCACGGCGGAGACGGATCCGGTCATGGTGGTGACGATGGGAGGCTTCACGAAGGACCGGCACCTGCCGCCGTCGGCGCGCGGGCCGAAGTACGCCCGCATCGCCGACGCGCTCGCCCGGCTCGACACCGACGGCGTGCGGGTCGCCGCGCAGACGCTTCCGCCGTACCCGTGGCTCATGGGCGGGCAGCAGTTCCACAACCTATTCGTGGATCCCCGGGACACCGCGCGGTTCGCCGCGGAGACCGGCACCCCGCTGGTCTTCGACGCCTCGCACACCAAGCTCGCCACGACCTGGCTCGGCATGGCCTTCTCGGAGGCCGTCGACCTGCTCGCGCCGCACACGATCCACCTGCACCTGGTCGACGCGACCGGCGTCGACGGCGAGGGCGTGCAGGTGGGGGAGGGCGACATCGACTGGCCCGCTTTCGGGGCGCAGCTGGACGCGCTCCTGCCCGGCGTCACGTTCATCCCGGAGATCTGGCAGGGGCACGTCGACAACGGCGCGGGCTTCTGGACCGCGCTCGACCGGCTGGAGGCGTGGTTGTGAGGATCGGCTTCCTCACCCCGTGGCGGACGGACGACCCGGGGGCGTGGTCGGGGATCATCCGCCCGATGCTCGGCGCGCTCGCCGAGGTCGCGGACGTCGTGCCGGTCTCGACGCACGACGTGCCCGCGGCGCCGCTCGACCGGGCCGCGGCGCGGCTCTCGCGTCGGAGCTACCTCTGGGACTTCGGGCTGGCGACCGCGCGCGTCCGTGGACGCGTCGCCGCGGACAGGGTGCGGGCCGCGCACGTCGACGTCGTGTTCGCCGTGGCGGCCTCGGTGGACGTCGCCGGCCTGGGCGGATCCGTGCCGGTGGTCCAGTACGTGGACGCCGCGTTCGACGACCTGAGGGACCGCTATTCCGTGTTCACCGGCGTGAGCCGGCTGTCGGCGATGCAGGTCCGGCGGATCGGGACGCTGGCCGCGCGCCGCACGGCCGGGTACGTGGCCGCCTCGCAGTGGGCCGCGGACGGACTCGCACGGGCGGGGGCGGATCCGGCGCGCGTGGTCGTCGCGCCGCCGGGCGCGGCGATCTGGCCGGGTGCGGCGGACCGGGTCGCGGGCGGCCGCGGCGAGACAGCGACCGCCGCACGGCCCCTGCGGGTGCTGGTCGTCGCGAGCGACTGGGAGCGCAAGGGCGGAGACAGGGCGCTCGCGGCGGTGCAGCACGCGCGGGCGGCGGGGGCGGACATCGCGCTCACCGTGATCGGATCCGCGCCCGACCTCCCCGACGACGTTCGCGCACCGGGACGACTCGGCGCGGACGAGCTCTCGGCCGAGTTCGCGCGTGCCGACGTGCTGCTCGAGCTCGCACGGGCGAACGCCGCCGGGGTCGCGCTGACGGACGCGGCCGCGCACGGACTGCCGGCGATCGCGACCCGGGTCGGCGGCGTGCCGAGCATCGTGGCGGAGGGGCGCAGCGGATGGCTCGTGCCGGACGGCGACGGGGCGGCGTCTGCAGCGGGGGACCTGCTGGCCGCGCTGGGGCGGGACGAGGGGGGCGGGGTCTCGCGGGCGAGCGCCGCCGCCTGGTACGCGGAGGCGCTGGACTGGGCGCGCTGGGGCGAGCGGGTGGTCGCCCTCTGCCTGCGGGTGCGCGAGGAGGTCGCACGATGATCTCGCCGCGTGCCAGCATCGTCGTCCCGACTCGGGGCGGCGCGACGCGCCTGCTGCATCTCCTCGACGCGCTCCGCGCCCAGACCGAGACCTCCTGGGAGGCGATCGTCGTGATCGACGGCGATGTCGACGAGTCCGCCGCGGTGGTCGACCTGGCGGCGGGGGAGCTGCCCGTGCGCGCTCTCGTGCTGCCGGAGAACCGGGGCAGATCCGCCGCGCTCAACGCGGGATTCGCGGAGGCGCGCGGCGAGATCCTCATCCGCTGCGACGACGACCTCCGTCCCGGGCCCGACTATGTGGCGGCGCACCTCGCTCGGCACGCCGGGGCGCCGTGCGGCGTGGTCGGGCTGTACCGCAACGTGTTCCCGCCGACGCCCTATGCGCGCGTGTACGGGGCGCCCCGCGACGAGCGGTTCCGCACCGACGCCTACGCCGCGCCCGCCGCCCGGCGCTGGCGGTACTGGGCCGGCAACGTGTCGGTGACGCGGGAGACGTTCGACACGGTAGGCGGATACGACCCCGCGTTCCGGGCCTACGGCTGGGAGGACGTGGACTGGGGCTACCGGCTGCACGCGGCCGGAGTGCCCGTGGTGCTGGCGCCGGAGCTGGAGACGCCGCACCACGTCGCGGCGACGACGACCGAGGAACGCGTGCGGCGCGCCTTCCTGGCGGGAGCTGCGCGACGGGCCTTCGAGGCCAAGCACGGATCCGCCGCGCTCGGCGCCGCACCTCTCGCACGCGGAGCGTGGGGACGGATCGTGGATCGCACGGCCGCCAGGGACGGGCGGGCCGCGCTCGAGGCACGGGCGCGCCGGGCGGACCTGGCCCTCAGCCGGATGCCGCGCTGGGCCGCGGAGAAGCGCGTCGCCTGGCTCGTCGAGGCCGCGGGGCTGTCCGGGCAACGGCGTCCCGACGAGGTGGTGAACGATGTCTGACGTCACCCGCGTGCTCGTGGTGTGCGACCTCATCGCCCCCGGCGGCGGCCCCACCGGCTACACCTGGAACCTGCGTGAGGCGCTGAGCGCCCTCGCGCCACCCGATCTGGACGTCCGATTCTCCGGAATCATTACCGAGCGCCGCAACAGGGCGACGGGCGAGCCGCCGGCCCGCCCGATCCGCCGACGCTCCGAACCGCGCGCCGCGCTGGGAAGGCTCCGGCACCGGGTGGGCGTCGCGCTCAAGGGCGGGATCCCGGATCCGCTGTGCGACGAGATCCTCGCCGCCGACCTCGTCATCCTCCAGGGCTATCAGGACGCGCGGCGGGCTGGGCTCGCCCGCCGCAGCGGCGCGGCGGTCTGGTACATGCCGCACAGTCCCACGATCGCCGCCGATGAGCACGCGGCGATGCACCCGCACGAGAGCGGCATCCGCCGCGCGCTGATCCGTCGGCGCATGATCCGGGCCGAAAGGGAGCTCTTCCGCGCGGCGGACGCGGTGGTGTTCCCCACCCAGAACGCGGCGACCGCCTATGTCGAGGCGTTCGGGGAGATCCTCGCCGGGACTCCGGTGCATCACATCCTCTCGGGGGTGCCGGAGCCCCGCCGCGCACCGCGGGAGCGCGGGATCGCGGGCTCCTCGGACGAGGACCCGGGGATCCTGTTCGTCGGCCGCTACGTCGCCGACAAGGGCTACGACCGCTTCCTCGCGGCGGCGGAGGCGCTGCATGCAGAGAATCCCGCGCTGCGCTTCAGCACGCTCGGGGCGGGGCCGTCCCGGCGGTCGTCGCCCGCTGTCCGCGACCTCGGCTGGAGGGACGACCCCGTGCCGGTCATCGCCGCCGCACGGATGCTCGTGGTGCCGAACCGCGTCGCGTACTTCGACCTGCTGCCGCTCGAGGCGGCGGCGCTCGGGCGGGGACTGGTGATCACCGCCATCGGCGGCGGGATCGACCAGCACCGGCTGCTGCCGGACTCCGTGCTCTGCGCGCCGGGCGACGTCGTCGGCGGCATCCGCCGGGCGCTGTCCCGGCTGGAGGAGGATCCGGACTGGGGAGCCGGCAACGTCTCGGCATACATGCGCACGCTGACGGCCGAGGCGATGGCCGAACGCTGGATCGCACAGGTGCGAGAGTGGCGGGAGGGTGCACGGAGCACGGCGCCGACCGCGCTCTGGGTCGTGCCCGTCGCGGAGATCGGCGGCGTGGCCCGGCACGTGCTCGACGCGACCAGGGCCGGGATCCCGGGCTGGACGGTCACCGTGCTGTGCCCGGAGGGACCACTCGCCGCGCGGCTGCAGGCGCAGGGGACGCCGGTGATCACCGGCGCCTTCGGCCCGGCTGCCGGCGCGCTCGCCTCCGGGCGCACCCTGCGCGCGGCCGTCCGCCGGGTGCGGCCCACCGTGGTGCACTCGCACCTCGCCTTCGCCGACATCGTCGTCGCGGGCACGCCGCTGCCGCGCGGGGTGCGGCGGATCACGACGGAGCACGGGATCGCCGGGGAGGACGGCGTGTACCACCGCTCCTCGATCCAGGCCAGGGGCATGGCGCTCGTGCATCGGATCCGCCTGCGGCGCTTCGACGCCGCGATCGCCGTCGCCGAGGCGACCCGTGCTGCGATGCGCGCGAAGTGGCATGCCCGCGGGCGGATCGCGGTGATCCCGAACGGCGTCGAGATCCCCACCCCCGCCGCGCCGAGGAAGCAGGGCGGCGCTCCGCGCATCCTGACTCTGTCCCGACTCGCGCCGGAGAAGCGGATCGATGCCCTCATCGACGCCTTCGCGGCACTGCACGCGGAACAGCCGGGGGCGACGCTGACCGTGGCGGGCGAGGGCCCGCTGCGCGCGGAGCTCGAGGCGCAGGCTGCTCGGCTCGGCGTCGTCGTGGCCTTCCCTGGATTCGTGGATCCGGAGTCCGCGATGGCGGAGGCGGACGTCGTCGCGCAGCTCTCGGTCTGGGAGAACTGCTCGTACACCCTGCTCGACGCGGTCGCCCACGGCCTCGGCGTCGTGGCGTCCGCTGCGGGTGGGAACGGCGAGATCGTCGGAGTGGAACGGCTCGTGGATCCCGATGACGTGCCCGCCGTCGCCGCGGCGCTCCTCGACGCCCCGCACGTCCCCTACGATCGTCTGAACTCGACGGAGGAGATGACGGCGGCCGTCGCGCAGATCTATCGCGGCGTCGCAGGCGGCGGGCAGGGCACAGAGATCATGCAGAGCGCGACGACGAGCACCGGGAAGGGGGAGAGCACATGCTGATCGTGTTCGACCGCACGGTGCGCCGTGGTCTCGGCGCACTCCTGCGCCTCTCCGGCATGAGGCCGGTGCCGTGGGTCGCGCTGGCCGCGGTGCTGATGCTCGCGCAGACCGCGCTGGGCACGATCCCCGTCGCGGCGATGGTGCCGCTCATGGAGCTGATCGCACAGGGGCACAGCGATGCGGGCGTCGTGCAGTGGGTCGCGGGCCTGCTCGGGTCGGGGCAGCCGGAACGGCTGATCCCCGCCTTCGCGGTCCTGATCGCCCTGCTGTTCCTGGTGTGCAGCGGGCTCTCGGTGCTCCTGGTGTGGTGGCAGGCCGGCCGTTCGGCCCGGCTCGCCGTCGCGGCGAACACGGCCATGCTGCGCGCCTACAGCCTCGAGCCCTACGTCTCGCATCGTCGCCGCTCCGACGCGGAGATCCTGCGCAACATCGGCGGCACGGCGACCGTGGGCGCCGCCCTCACCTGCGTGCTCACGATCTACACGAGCGCCCTCACCCTTGTCGCGATCAGCGCGGTGCTGCTGGTCGTCTCGCCGGTGGTCACGGTGCTCACGGTCGCCCTGTTCGGCGGCACGATGGCGATCATGCAGCGCTCGCTGCAACCGGCGCAGCGGCGTACGGGGGAGGCGTCGACCGCGGCGAACCTGCGCGGCTGGGCGACGCTCATCCCGCTCGTGCACGGCTTCCGCGAGGTGCGGCTGTCCGCCTCAGGGGCGCGACTGCTCGGACGCTACGAGCAGTCGCAGAAGGAGCTCGCCGGAGCGAACCGGATGCTCACCGCACTGGGCGCCGTGCCCGCCGCCGTCTCCCAGGTGCTCTTCGCGCTCTCGATCGCCGTGGTCTCGGCGGCCTTGTTCACGACCGGATCCGCGGCGAGCACGATCGGGACCCTCGGTCTCTTCGGCGCCGCGGCGATGCGCGCGCTGCCCACCATGAACCTCATGGCGCAGAACGTGGGGGCCGTGCGCGGCGCCGAGGCCAGCATGCGGATCCTCACCGATGCGATCGACGACCTGACCAGTGCCGATCCGCACGTCGAGGAGCCCGTCACGGCGGAGCCCCTGCGCGGCGACATCACCCTGCGCGGCGTGGAGTTCGCCTACCCCGACGCTCCGGATCCCGTGGTGCGCGCGGTCGATCTGGTCATCCCCGAGCACACCACCACGGCGTTCGTCGGATCCAGCGGGGCCGGCAAATCGACGCTCATCGACCTGATCCTGGGACTGCTCACGCCGACCGCGGGGCGGATCGAGTGCGGCGGGGTGCCGATCCTCGAGGACCCGGCGCGCTGGTACGCCGGGATCGGCGTGGTGCCGCAGGACGTGTTCCTGCTCAACGACACGGTGGAGGCGAACGTGGCGTTCGGCGTCGCCGCCGAGACGATCGACCGGGAACAGGTCGCCAGGGCTCTCCGACTGGCACGTCTCGACGCGCTGGTCGCCGAGCTCCCGGAGGGGCTGCAGACGACGATCGGCGAGCGCGGGACGCGCCTGTCCGGCGGCCAGAGGCAGCGGCTGGGGCTGGCCAGGGCCCTGTACCGCTCGCCGCGCGTGCTCGTACTCGACGAGGCCACCTCCGCGCTGGACAACGAGACCGAGTCGCAGATCGCAGGCTCGCTCGCGGCGATGCACGGCGAGCTGACGATCATCATCGTCGCGCACCGGCTGTCGACCGTGCGGGACGTGGACAAGCTCGTCTTCCTCGGGGACGGCCTGATCCAGGCGGAGGGCACCTTCGCGCAGGTGCGCGATGCCGTCCCCGCCTTCGCGCGGATGGTCGAACTGGGCGAGCTCGGGGCCGAGCACTCGTGAGTGCCTCCGGGAATCGCGAGCTGCGCGTTCTCGGCCTGTTCGACCACGCGGGCCTGCGTCGCGACCAGCACGGGGAGCCGGAGGGCGAGCGGATCGCCGGCCCGTATCGCGTGGACCTGCTCGCCGCGCACGGGATCGACCTCGTCACCGTGCCTCCCGCGCGGGCGGCGCTGCACCGCAAGCTGCGCGACGTGGCCGAGCATCGCAGCGGCGTGGCGCAGGATCTGGCGCTGCGCGGCGCCCGGCACGCCTTTCGTGCGGATGCCGTGCTGTGCCTGCTCGAGGACAAGGCGGTGCTCCCTGCGGCGCTGCGGCGCCGACGCATCCCGCCGTATGCGCGTCCGCCGATCGTGGCGGTGTCGTGCTGGTGGGCGGAGGAGCTCGTGCACGGTTCGGAAGAGCAGCGGCAGCGGATCGCCCGCACGGCCCGCGCGCTGGACGCGATCGTGGTGTTCTCGCAGAACCAGGCCGAGGCGTTCGCGCGGATCGGCGTCGCGGACAGGATCGTGCCCGTTCCTTTCGGAGTGGACGAGACCTGGTACACGCCCTCCGCGCCGGTGCGTCCGCGGCTGCAGGTGGCGGCGATGGGCATCGATCGCGGCCGCGACTACCTCACGCTCGTCGAGGCTGCCCGGCTCACCCCCGAGATCCGCTACGACCTGTTCACCCAGCCCGAGCGGTTCGCGGAGATCCCGCTCCCGCCGAACGTGGCCGTGCACGCGCCGGTGCCGATGCCCGCGCACCGCGACAACCTGCGCGCCGCCGACCTCGTCGTCGTGCCCACGCACGATCTGGCCTACCCGACCGGGCAGAGCGTCCTGCTCGAGGCGATGGCCTGCGGCCGGTGCACGGCCGTGACCCGGACGGCCGCGATGGCGGAGTACCTCGACGACGGGCGCAGCAATCTGGCACTGCCGCTGCACGATCCGGAGGGTGTCGCGCGCGTGGTGCGCCGTGCCCTCGGCGATCCGGGGCTGCGGCAGCGCGTCGGCGACGCGGCGCGGGCCGAGGTCGAGGCCCGGCTGACGTTCGATCGCACTTGGGCGCGTGTCGCCGACGTGCTGCGAGAGGTCGCGGACCGAGGCGAGCGGCTGCGCTGAGGTCTCAGGCGGCCGCAGGGCCGGCGAAGTCCGAGGGCGCGAGCAGTATCGGATCCGCGGCGCGCCCCCGGTGCACGTAGGTCCACCAGCCGGCGAGGTTGCCGAACGCGTTCACCACCCACGCCAGATGGCGGCTCCGGCGGTGCGGGCCAGGGCGCACCAGGCGGTACGGCAAGGCGACGAGCCTGCCGCCGAGCACCCGCAGACATCCGCCGAGTGTGAACGGCTGATACGCGGCCGGGTGGCGCAGCGAGATCAGCACCCTGCCCTGGGCGATCAGAAACTGCTTGCGCACCGCAGCGGATCTCGATGACAGGGTGAAGTTCATGACCGCCCCGCCGCAGTATCCGATCGGAAACCCCTGCTCCTGGGCGCGCCAGGAGAGATCCACGTCTTCGTAGCCGTATCGCGGCAGCGACTCGTCGTAGCCGCCGATCGCGATGAAGCAGTCACGGGTGAGGGCGAGGTTCGCGTTGCCCGCATGCGGCAGGTAGTGCGTGGCGACCAGCGCATCGGGGAAGACGCCGGCCTGCTCGACCCCCTCGGCCGTGCGCGCCGCGATCCGGCCTCCGGCGATCCCGTCCTGGTCGAGGCATCCGGTCAGCGCAGAGAGCCAGAACGGATCGGCCTCGTCGTCGGCGTCGCAGTACGCCAGGATCCGGCCGAGCGAGGCGATCGCACCGCGGTTGCGGGCGTAGGGGATGTGTGCCCGGTCGGGGGCGGAGACGAGGCGGGCCGGCACGGCGGGCCGTCCTGCATCGCTCAGCCAGGCCTCGACGATCTCCGCCGTGGTGTCCGTAGAGCCGTTGTCGACGACGAGGATCTCGAACGACGGCGCCTCCTGCTGCGCGTCGAGGGCGCGGAGCTGGCGGAGGATCGTGGTGGCGCCGTTGCGCACGCAGAGGATCACCGACACCTCGGGCGTGCTCACGGGCGGATCACCTGCCATGCGGGGTCGAACCGCTTCCGGTCGGGCACGCCGTCGTCGATGAGGTGATAGGGCGGCGCGAGCACGACGGTGTCGGGACGCAGCGCCGTCGCGACGTGCGCGCCCCAGAACGAGAACGTCGAGTTGGCGAGGACGAGAGTGCGGGCGGCCGCGAGCGCGGCGAAGTCGTCGAGCGCTGAGGTGCGGTGAGCGAGAGCGCGCAGCGGCAGGTCCACGACGGCGGGCAGATGGCGCACGCACCAGGGGACGTCGTCGGAGACGATCACGACCTGGTCCGCCGGGATCCTCCGTCGCCGCAGCTCGCGCAGGGAGGCGCCGACGTAGCCCTCGATGTCGAGGGCGTAGGCGGCCCGCAGGAAGTCGTGCGCGTAGTAGTCGCCCCGGCGCACGTTGACGACGACGGCACCAGGTCCGATCTCGTCCTCCGCCCGAGACAGCCGTTCGCGGAAGGACGACGACGACGCCACCAGGGCGCGGCAGAATCCGTCCACCTCGGCACGGGTGAAGTGCTGCCCGAACATGTCCTCGTGCGAGCCCCGGAAGTCGGCGACGAGGCGCGGTGCCTCGGCGAGCGGAATCGTCAGTCCGCCCAGCAGGGGGAACTCCGCCAGCCAGGGGTCCATGCTCGGCTGGTGCTGCACGCGCGCGGGGGATCCTGGCCGGTCGTGCCGGTACGCCCACAGCCAGTCGTAGAGGTGGTTGCCGGCGCCGGTGAGGGGGGAGGTGAGCTGCACGCGGGGCGCGCCGAAGAGGCGCCCGAGGGGCACCAGCGCGTGCGCCCTCAGTGCCGACCGCATACGGGCGGCCCTGGTCATGCGCTCCTCCGGGAACGGGACGGGCTCGCCGTCGCGCGCGCCGACAGTCCCGCTCCGAGCCGTGGACGGGGGAGCAGACGGAGGTACCGATAGCGCACGGTGCCGGAGAACACGCCCCAGACGAACAGGGCACGGCCGGCGAGACCGGGCCAGTCGCGTTCGGCGCGCGGACGCGCGGGCATGCGCACGGCCGCGCCGGCGAGGCGCAGCGCGAGCGCAGGCCAGGGCGGATCCGCGACCTCCGCCTGCACGCCGTACCTGGTCGCGATCAGCACCTTCGCCTGCGCCATCCGCACCTGGCGGACGGCGATCTCGGAGCCCTGCGCGCGCAGCCGGTAGGCGAGGCGGGTGTCCTTGGCGAAGGCGACTTCGACCCCGCGGCGGCGGGCGCGGTACCCGAGGTCGAGGTCCTCGAACGACGACGGCAGCGACTGGTCGAACCCTCCGAGCTCGAAGAAGAGGGAGCGGGTGATGCCGAAGTTGCCGCCCTGCAGCATGGGGAACGGGGTGTCGGTGCGCGGCTGCGGCGCATGCCAGGGGGCGCCGTCGCCCTCGTCGAGCACCTGGCGCGCGGCCTCGACGCCGCCTTCGAAGAGTTCGGCCGCGGCTGGCACCACCCAGCCGCTCCACAGCCGTGCCGACGCGAAGTTCCGGTAGCCGTGATCGACCCAGTGCGCGGAGACCACGTCGTCGGCGTCGCAGAACATCAGCAGATCGGACCGGGCGTGCGCGGCGCCGACGTTGCGTGCGAACGAGGCTCCTCGCTCGGCAGCCGACACGAGCCGGAGCCGCGCGCGACGCAGGACCGTCGCGCGCGCGATGGCCGCCGTGTCGTCCGTCGACGCGTTGTCGACCACGATCACCTCGAAAGACGGCGCATCGATCTGCGTATCCAGCGCGGCGAGCTGCTGCCCGATCGTGGCGGCCCCGTCGAACACCGGGATGATCACGCTGATGACCGGCGCGTCGTTCGCCTCCTCGGCATCCGGTGCCGCGGAGGCGGCTGAGGTCATGGCCGCGAGCAGTTCCGGGGCGATCATCCGCGACTCCGGGGGCCTTCCGAGCAGCCGGTACCGCACGTGCCCGTCCAGGGTTCCCCATGCCCATCCGAGCGCGCGCGCCGCGTTGTCGCGCTTCTCGGGCCGGAACAACTCCGGTACGTGGCGCCAGGCCCGGAACACGTCGCCGAACGCCCCGCGGGCGGACAGCGCGTCGAGCTCCGCGTCGTCGCGATGACGGATCCACAGCAGCACCCTCGTCCGCGCCGAGTGATAGTACTGCCGCGCGCGACCGCAGAGGGTCGACCGCTGGCGGTAGGACACGACGGCGGCCGGCGCATACGCGATCGTCCCGCCGGCGTGCTGCAGGCGCCAGCTGAAGTCGACCTCGTCATGGCCGCGGCGGAAGCTCTCGTCGAACCCGCCGATGCCGAGCGCGGCCGATCTGCGCACCCCGAGGTTCGCTCCGGTCGCGTACGGCAGGTGCCCCAGCACGGAGCCCAGCCCGGCGGGCTCGACCGCGGCGACCGCGCGGCCGTCGTGGTCCTCGACGTGGACGAGCCGGCCTCCGACGAGATCAGCCGATGCGAGGGCCTGCAGCATCGCGCGCGCCCAGCCGTCGCGCACCTCGTCGTCGTGGTCGCACAGCAGCACGGCCTCGGTGCTCGCGGCGAGCATCCCCGCGTTGCGCGCGTGGTTCACACCGATCCTGGTGCCCGCGTCGATCACGCGCAGATCGGCGAAGTCGCCGCGGAACGCCCGTGCCACCTGAGCCGTGCGGTCGCGGGACCCGTTGTCCGCGATCACGACCTCGAGCCCTCCAGCGACGTCCTGGCGCGCGAGCGCGGCGAGCTGCCGCGCGATGCCGTGCTCGCCGTCGCGCACCGGAATGACGACCGTCGCGAGCGGAGGATTCGCGGATCCCGCGGCGGCGGGTGCCGCCGGCTCTGCGAGGGGCTCGGTTCCGCCCGACCCCGTGAGCCCGTAGAGACCGGCGACCCGGCGGGCGAATGCGTGCTCGGAATAGGTCTCGGTCGCCCACCTCCGCCAGGGGTCCGCGGCCCGGCGGGCGACAGCCGGATCTCGCAGCGCTTCGACCAGCGCGTCCGCGAACCCGGCGGCGGTCTCCTGCGCCTCCGGGATGTGCTCGGCATCGCCGATCCCCTCGAACGCGACAGCGGTGCCCACGACGGGAACGCCCCGCACGAGCGCCTCGACGACCTTGAACTTCACGCCGGCGCCCACCCAGAGCGGGGCGACGACCGCGGCGGCGCTCGCATACAGCGTGTCGAGGTCGTCCACGAACCCGAGCATCCGGACCCCCGGCGTCGCCCCGTACTCGGCGCGCTGGGCGTCGGTCGCGCGCCCGGCCACCCGCAGCTCGGCATCGGGCACCCGGGCCCGCACGCGCGGCCACACCTGGTCGGTGAACCATTGCAGCGCCTCGCGGTTCTCCCCGCGGTGCATCGGCCCCACGAACAGCGCGAACGGCGGTGCATCGCCCGACGGGCTCTCCGTCGCCGAAGGGGCCGCAACAGCGGCGAGCGGCGGGAGCACCACCTCGATCCGCTCCGACCGCGGCAGCAGCGCACGATCCTTCTCGCTGAACACGATGGTCGCATCGGCGAGCGCCACAGCGCGTGCCTCGATCCGCCGGGCGAGGACCGTCGCGGTCCCGAAGCGCACCCCCGCGCGCCAGGATCCGCTCCGCCGCCTCTGCCGGCGCAGGCCCTGGCTGGCGACGTCGTGCAGGGTCGCGATCCGGCGGGCGCCGGGGGCATCGCGGCGCAGCGCCGGCAGCAGCGCCGCCATCGTCGGCCACTGCACGTCGAGCACCTCTGCCGACGCCAGCGCCGCCCTGGCGCCGGGATCGCTCCTGATCGTGGTCAGGAATCCGCGCGGGGCCCTGATCGGCGCGAGGCGACGGGTGACGCTGCTCATGGAGGCCCGTAGGCCCCTCAGCGGCGCCGCCGGGGGCAGCAGGACCACTCCGTACCCGTCGGCCTCCGCGAGGGCCCTGCGCCCTTCCGGCGAATCCTGGACGATCACGGTGACCGCGGCCCCGCCGTCGCGCAGCTCGCGCACGATCCTCATCAGATACGCGGCCCCGGCGTTGTCCGCCCGCAGCGTCGGCGCCTCCTGCGCGACGATCACGACCCGCGGCCCGCCCGGCGCCTCACCTCGCGACGGCGAGCGCGCTCCGTGCCGGTGATCGCTGGGGGTGCGCACGCTCACAGCATAGTGAGCACCCCTGCAGCGGATCCGCGCACGAGGACGAGGGATCGTCACGGGTACGATGTCTCCACCGCAGAAGAGAGGGAGCGGCGCATGACGGCGGATCAGACGGCGCGCGTGGCCGTCGTGATCCCTGTCTTCGATTCCGGCGCGACCCTGACCGAAACCCTGGAATCCGTGTTCGCGCAGACGCACCCGGCTCTCGAGATCGTGGTCGTCGACGACGGCTCCACGGACCCCCTCACGCTGCGCGTGCTCGACGCGCTCCGCGAGGACGGCCGGGTGCGGGTCATCCGGCAGGACAACTCCGGACCCTCGGCGGCGCGCAACGCGGGCATCGCCGCGAGCGACGCCCGCTACTTCATGCCCGTGGACAGCGACGACCGGATCGCTCCCACCTACATCGCCGAGGCCGTCGACCTGCTCGAGCAGCGTCCCGACGTCCCGCTCGTCTACGCGCGCGCAGAGCTTTTCGGGCGGTACACGGGCCCCTGGCGGCTCCCCGACTTCTCCTGGACCGGGTTCCTGGTCCACAACCAGATCTTCCCCTCGGCGCTGTTCCGGCGCGCGGACTGGGCGGCGATCGGCGGGTATGACGAGTCGATGCGTCGCGGCCGGGAGGATCACGATTTCGTGATGCGGGTGCTGGCGCGCGGTGGTGAGCCGCATCGCATCGACGCGGTGCGGTTCTTCTATCGCATCGGCGCCGACGGCTCCTCGGTCAACTCGAGCATGGATCGCGAGGACCTCATCGCCGCGCATTCCCAGATCTTCCGCAACAGCACCCAGGCGTATGCGGACCATGCGGAGGACCTGTTCCGCTTCATCTTCGACCAGCACGACCAGATCGCGGATCTGCGCTTCCGATATGCGGCGCTCGAGCGCCTGCGGGTGCGATTCCCTCGGATCGTCTCGGCGGGGAAGCGGATGCGCGACGGGGTGCGCAGGATCGGCCGCGGACGCCCCAGGAGCTAGCGGCCGTCGCCGGCGCACGGGCGCGGCGGTCAGGCCCCGGTGCCTGCCCGTGCCGCGACCTCGGCCAGGTGCGCCACCCGGCGGGCGGCGACGGACTCGAAGGACTCGAACCCGTCGAGGGCATGCGCCCGCACGGCATCGAGCCGCCCTGGGTCCAGCGTTCGGATCCGGTCGGCGAGCGCCTGCGCGTCCCGTTCCGCCCAGCCGAGCCCCTCCTCGTCTGCGAGCCGCGTCCAGGTGGTGTTGCGGACGCCGACGACGGGCACGCCGCAGCCCAGGGCCTCGTAGTAGGTGCAGGACGGATCGCCCTGCGGATACGGCAGGAGCGCCACGTCCACCTCGTCCCGCATGAACGCGGTCCATTCGCGGAACGGGAGGAAGCCGGCGAAAAGGACGTTCCCCGGGGCGCTGCTCTCGAGCGCGGCGCGCTGGTCGCCGTCGCCGAGGAGCACGAACTGCACCTCGGGCAGGCGCGCGGCGACGTCCAGCACCGTGGCGGGTCCCTTGACGGCCGTGATGCGCCCGGAGAACGCCACGCGCAGCGGCCGATCGCCGTTCCAGGTGCTCCTGCGGCGCGCGAGCGCCAGGTCTGCGCGCCGAATCCGGTGGTCGCGGAACGGCAGGGGGGCGCGGTTCAGTCCCGCGTACGCGTCCCAGGCCGCGTGGCCGTTGCACTGCAGGCCGGCCGCGGCCGCGGCCATCGCCCGGTACCGCCGCTCGCGGCGGACCTGTCCGAGCGCGATCCGGGCGCGGTCGACCGCGCCGCCGGCCGTGACCCGCTGCTGGTCGGTGCGGATCCGACGATCGAACTCGGCGGTGAAGACGGTGGGCGCGACCTCGGTCAGCCATGCGAACTCCGGGCGGTGCAGCGCGAGCACGACATCGGGGGCCAGAGCCCGCACGGAGGCGGCGGAGGGCGCGGGGTCGGTGACGACCCGCACGCCGTCGGGGGATGCGACGCCGGAATCGGGGGCCAGAGCGACGACCTCGCCCTGCCACGTCGCCGCGAACTCGGAGAGCCCCTCGACGGCCTTCGCGTCGAGGGAGCCGGGGGAGACGTAGACCAGGCGCACGCGACCATCGTCACACGCGGGAGCGGTGTGCGCGACGGGAACCTACGACGCGCGATCGCGGGCGTCTCCCGCGCCGTGCGCGACAGATCCGGGAGCCGTGGGTATGCTCGGCGTCACGGCCCCTGCGGGCCGTGAATGGGGTGAGGGGCAGTGCGAGACATCGCCGGGCGAGCCACGGCGGCCTGGCTCGCCGGTGATGCGGACGAGCTGATCCGCCTCATGGCCACGCGCTCGATCGAGCTGTGGTTCACCGTGCCCCCCGACGATCTCGCGCGGATGATCTCGGATCTTCCGCCGGATCGCCTGCGGCTCAGCCCCGAGGCCGCTCTCGCCTCGCGGTTGCTCGCGCCGGGGGTGCTGCAGGATCCCTCCGGGTTCTCGGTCGGACGCAGGGACGATCTGCCTCCGCATCTGCGGCGATGGATGGCGCTGATGGAGGGGTGGCAGGCGCGGCACAGCGGAGATCTCGAGACCGCCTTCGAGGTGCTGCGGGGGATGCCCGAGATCACCGAGACGGATCCCACGCTCGTGGACGCCACCCGGGGCGTGCGCAGCCTGATCCTGAATCAGACCGCGCTGACGGCCGCGCTGTCCGGACGATTCCGGGAGGCTCTCGCGCTGTACCAGCGGACGCTCTGCGTGCAGTCGGCGACCGACCTGACCTTCCTCCTGCGCGAAGCCCACCTCCGCTCCGCCCTGATCCACGGGATCTACGGGACGCCCGACGCCGCCGCGGCGCACCTCACCGAGGCCCAGGGCCTGGAGCGGTCGCCGAGCTGGGTCGAGCCTCGGCTGGATGCGGAGCAGCGGTTCCTGGAGGCGTTCCTCCGAGAGGGGGAGCCGGAGCGCTCGTTCGCCGAGATCCTTCAGCTCACGTACGGGCGGATGGGGGAGATCTGGCCGCTGCAGCTCCTCGCCCTGCACCGGGCCGGGGTGCTCGCCGACCGCCGGGTCGACAGCCGGGAGCGCATCGAAGCCCTGCGCTTCGCCGGTCTCGGCGCGGGATCGTCCGGCCTTCCCGGTTCGGTGCCGCAGTCGCTGCTCGCCCTCGATTCGCTGCTGAGCGGCAACATCCCGAAGGCGAGGGAGGAGTCCCGCACGGTCACGGACCTCAGCTGGCCGTCCCGCGTCGTGCTCGACCTCATCCGCATCGCCTCGGGCGCGACCAAGACCGCGATCGCCGACCTGAACGCCGCCGCACCGCAGACCGCGGGCCTGCGGCAGGCCGATCGCCAGCGCACGATGCTCCTCGCCCTGGCCCAGCACCGCAGCGGGAACGCGCTCGCCGCCGCCGCGGCCGTCGAGCGCATGAGCCTGCTGAATCTCGAATCGGGGCAGCACGAGGTCGCGGTGCTCCGCATGCTCTCCCCGCGTCTGCTCGGCACCCTCGGCGACCTCGTCCCCGGCCTTCGTGCCCCCGATGCGGCGGCCGTGCGTCCTGGTGTTCTGGACGATCCCCGTCTCACGACCCACGAGCTCGACGTGCTGGCGGGCCTCGCCCGCGGCGAGACCAGGGAGCAGATCGCATCCTCGCTGTTCCGCTCCGTGAACACGGTGAAGACGCATCAACGATCCCTGTACCGCAAGCTCGGCGTCTCGTCGGGGCGCGAGGCCGTGCTGCGTGCCACGGAGCTCGGCTACCTCTGATCGCGTCGCCCGCTCCTCCGGTGCCAGGGGGTGACGCCAGGGGTGATTTCGACGCGGGTGAAGACGGCTCCCAGCTTTTCCCCGTTGAATGAAGGGGCCGCGGCAACCCGAAGCCGTCGGCGATCATGATCCGTCGCGAGCTTCCGAGTTCTGCGACGGAGCCCCTGGGGAGGGGATCTGCAGAGGGGAAGTGCGCGTTGCTCAGGAACGCGAGAGGCGGTGCTCGGCGTGCAGTCCTGCCCGCTGACGAGGGCGGAGGCGGCGGGACGCCGGAGAGCCCGGATGCGGAGGCCCCGGCGCGGGAGAAAGACGTCGACGGCGAGGCGGGCACGACCGCATCACCCGGATCCGAACCCGATGCGCCCTTCGACGACGAGGATCTCGAGAGCGTTCGGCCCGTCGTGCTGGGCGCCGCGTGGCGGCTGCCCGTGGTCCTGCTGGCGATGGACGATCACGAGGAGTCGGGCCTCGACATGCGATTCGATCCGGAGACGGGAGAGCCGCTCGCCGAGGAGTGAGCTATCGATATATCACATCTCGCGCGAATCGTCATATCGGTCTTTCTCCGGCGCGTCGGCTGTGCGATAATTCTCGTGCACGACGGAGTTTGCCGGGTCCGACGTGCTCACCCGTCGTCTTCTGGGGATTCGGGTGATGGGACAACCCGGAGGAGCGACCTATCATGTCTGAAGTCGAACAGTCGAAGGGCGTCAGTCGCCGTACGGTGACCAAGGCCATGGCCTGGGCGGTGCCGGCTGTCGCGCTGGCCGCCCCGATCCCTGCGTTCGCGGTGTCGGGACCGCCGCCGCAGATCAATGCCGGGACGGCCTGCAAGTCGCCGGGCAACAGCTGCTCGTCGTTCGTCAAGGGATACAACGTCCCCGCGACGGTCTACAACCCGGATCCGACGAAGACGATCTGGATCACGGCGATCACGATCACGAACAACACGACGGGTATCAACCTCGCGCCGTCGACGTTCCCCGCGCTGCCGATCCAGATCAACCCTGGTGCGACGATCAATGTCGTCTTCCAGGCGCAGTCGAGCAACAGCGCGAACGTCACCGGCTCGTTCGACTTCAACATCACCTGGGGGCATGCGGCCAACGGGTCGGACCACGACCACTCTCCGATCCCGGTGCACATCGTGATCAACGGCACGCCTCCGGGATGCGTCTGCCCCTGATCCTCGATCACCCGTGACGAACGGGGCGGATCCTGCGCGGCCGGCGCCGGATCCGCCCCGTTCTCCGTCTTCTCGGCCCGGGATGCGATAGCTTTCTGGCGACGAGAGGAACGGGATGGCTGTCGCGCGCACGGAGAGGCTCATCGTCCCCGACGTGCTCCGGGGCGTCGCGATCGTCGCGATGCTGATCGCGCATGCGAACCCCCTCCTCCCGCACCTGCCCGTGGCGGTGAAGTTCGCGATCGCCAACGTCAACGACCTCGCCTCCCCGCTGTTCGCACTGGTCATGGGCATGTCGGCGCAGCTCGTGTGGAACTCGTCCCGACGCGTCAGCACGACGCTGCTGCAGCAGGCGATCCGCGGGATCGTGCTCATCGCGCTCGGCCTGTGGATGCTGACCTGGGGATCGTGGGTCGTGATCGTCCTGCCCGCCCTCGGCATGCTTCTGATCGTCGGCGCGCCGCTGCTCCTGCTCGGATCGCGCGCGCTCGCGGTCGTGCTCGCGATCGTCGTGGTGGTCGGCGCGCCGCTCAACGAGTGGGCCCGCGGGCAGGTCCCGCAGATCCTCTCCTCCCACATCGTGGTGCAGCAGCTGGCCGACTGGACGGTGCTGGGGCACTCCTATCGGCTCACGAACCTGCTCCCCTTCTTCCTGCTCGGCGCCCTCCTGCTGCGGAGCGGACTGCGCCGCGACCGCACGATGTGGACCATGCTCGCGATCGCCCCCTTCGCGTACGCCGTGCGCCCGATCCTCGAGAAGGGCCTGCACCAGCCCGCCGACGTGTCGGGCAGCTACCCCGACACGCTCCACGACGTCGGTCTCGTGTTCGTCGCCTATGCGGCGATCGTGCTGCTCGCGGAGCTGCCGCGGCGAAGCGCCGTGGTGGACGGGACGTTCGCACCCCTGCGCAGCTGGGGTCAGCTGGCACTCAGCCTCTATCTGCTGCACGTGTGGATCGTGGCGCTCTGGGCGAGGTCGATCGGCTGGCCGACCGCGAACCTGCCGGTCGCCTGGGCGAGCGTGGTGCTCGTGCCGCTCGCGGTGGCCTGGCTGTGGTGGCGCCTGGTCGGCACCGGGCCGGTCGAGTGGCTGATGGGAGCGGTGTCGGGCCGCCCCAAGCCGCTGATCGTGCGCCGTCGGGCGGTTACAGCCCGGACCACCGGCTGACCGGCCACAGGATCACCACGGCCTTCCCGACGATCTCCGCCGAGTGCGCCCATCGCCAGCAGCCCGCATCCGGGTCGGTGCGTCCGCGGCATTGCGCCGCGCCGTCGGAGGAGTTCGAGCGGTGGTCGCCCATCACGAGGTAGGAGCCCGCGGGCACGGTCACCTCGGGCAGGCAGCGGGGCGACACCGGGGTCGTCGTGCAGTCGAGCGTTCCGGGCTGGAACGCGAAGTCCTGGAAGACGTACGGCTCGTCGAGCGGCTTGCCGTCGACGATGAGCCTGCCGTCCGCGGAGCAGCACCTCACCGTCTGCCCAGGGCCTGCGATCACGCGTTTGATGAGGGTGTGCGGACCGGACGGCCCGAAGCCGGTGACCTCTCCGATCCAGCGCAGCGCCGCGGTGAGCGGGTTCGAGGGCGCGCGCGCCCCGCCGTCCCAGGCCTCGCCGGCGTCGAAGACGACGATGTCGCCGGTGTGCGGCGTGGCACCGCCCAGGTACGCGAGGCGGTTCACCAGCACGCGGTCGCCGACCTGGAGCGTCTCCTCCATGGACCCGGACGGCACCCAGTAGGGCTTGGCGACGAAAGACAGGATGAGCCCGAACACGACGAACGCCGCGCACAGCTGGAACAGGAAGCTGCCCGTGATCCGGCGCCAGAGCGGGCGGCGGGAGACGGGAGCGTCATCGGTCATGCGTCCATCATGCCCGGTCGCGGGCCGCGAAGCGCTGCGCGGCGCTGACCGTCCGAGCGGGTCGATCCTGCCTGTCGCGGCCGGGTTGGCGCGTCCGGTAGCATCGAGACGCCGTTGACTGTCGCCCTCGCAGGGTGAGCCGAGCGAGGGGGAACCACCCGTATGGATCTGCGTGAGTATCTTCGGGTGTTCCGTGCGCACTGGCTCGGGATGGTCCTCATCACGCTCCTCGGCGTCGCGGTCGCCTTCGGATGGACCCTGCTGCAGCCCAAGGTCTACACCGCCGACGCCTCCGCGATCGTGCAGGCGAACACCGCCGGAGCCACCGGTGACAGCAATAATCTCAGCTCCGCGATGCTCGGGAACTCGCTGACCGCGGGCCGGGTCAAGACCTACGTCGCGCTGGGCCAGTCCCGTGCGGTGGCGGACGGCGTGATCAAGGACCTCGGCCTGGGCGTCTCCGCCGACCAGCTCGTCAAGCAGGTCACGGTCACGAACACGGTCGACACCACGACGCTCAAGGTCACGGCCGACGCCGCGACGCCGGAGAAGGCGCGCGACATCGCCGAGGCGTGGGTCCGGTCGATGGGCGCGGAGGTCAACCGCCTCGAGACGTCCGACCCGAACCAGAAGGGCGCGGTCTTCCTCAGCCCGATCGACTCGGCGCGGCTGCCGGACACCCCGTCGTCGCCGAACACGAAGCTCGCGCTCGCGCTCGGCGCGCTGGTGGGCCTCGCGATCGCCGTCGGCTACGGACTGCTGCGCTACACGCTCGACCGCCGGATCCGCTCGGTCGAGCAGGTCGAGCGCGAGACCGGCAAGCCGGTCGTCGGCACGATCCCCGAAGAGAAGACCTTCACGGCCGACAACCGTCTGCTGCCCTTCGACGGCGGCACCAGCAGCTCGAGCGAGAGCGCGCATCTGTTCGGCATCGGCGAGGCCATGCGCGAGCTGCGCACGAACCTGCAGTACATGGACGTCGACAACCCGCCGCGCATCATCGTGGTCACGAGCCCGCTGCCCGGCGACGGCAAGTCGACGATCTCCTCGAATCTCGCCGTCACGCTCGCCTCGAGCGGCCAGCCCGTCGTGCTCATCGACGGCGACCTGCGCCGCCCGATGATCGACACGGTCTTCGGCCTGCCCCGCGGCGCCGGCATCTCGGACGTGCTGGCCGGTCGCGCCACGATCGCCGAGGTGGCGCAGCGCTTCGGCAACGGGCAGCTGCTCGTCGTCACGGCGGGCAAGGTTCCGCCGAACCCGAGCGAGGTGCTCGGCTCCGCCCGCATGCGCGAACTGCTGAAGTCGATCGCGCGCGAGGCGATCGTCATCATCGACGCCCCGCCGCTCATCCCCGTCACCGACGCCGCTGTGCTGGCGCACAGCGCCGACGGCGCCGTCATCGTGGGCACGGTCGGCAAGACCACCTTCGAGGTGCTCGGCAAGGCCATCGGCAACCTGGAGCGCGCCGGAGCCCGTGCGCTCGGCCTCGTGCTGAACCGGGTTCCGCGCCGCGGCAGCGGTGCCGCGTACTACGGGTACCAGTACCACGGCGAGTACTATCGCGGCGACGACCAGGAGCTGCCGGCGGGCGCCGTGCGCGGCGACAAGCCCCGGCGTCGAGGAGACGCGGAGGCGGCGTGACCTCGTTTGGGGCGAGCGCGCCCTCGCGCGACGCGCGCACGCCTCTCGATGTCAGCGCCCTCGGCGCCCGCATCCGCCTGACCTTCGCCGACGACCTGGACGACGCGACCGTCGAGGCGATCCGCGCCTCCTGGGAGGGCGCGGAGCTGCCGTACGACGAGACGGCCGAGCCCGACGACCGCGTGCAGGTCGACGCCGAGCTCGAGCCCGAGGCGCTCGCGGAGTCCCTCACGGTGCGGGTGACCCTTGCGGCGCTGGGGCAGCGCAGCGGCGAGCTGCTCCTGTTCCACGCCTGCGGCGTCGCGGATCCGGCGGGACGGGTCGCCGCGTTCGTCGGGCCGTCGGGACGCGGCAAGACGACGCTCAGCCGCGCACTCGGAGCCCGGCACGGCTACATCTCGGATGAGACGATCGGGGTGGAGCCCGAGCTCGCGGTGCATCCGTACCGCAAGCCGCTGTCCGTGGTGCGCACAGGCAGGCCCAAGCAGCAGGTCTCCCCGGACTCCGCAGGCCTCAGGCCGACGCCCGATGCGCCCCTGCGGCTCGCCGCTCTCGTGCTCATCTCCCGCGACGCGGAGCACCCGGCGCCGAGCATCGAGCAGGTGGCCTTCCCCGAGGCCATCGCGGAGCTCGCGCCGCAGATGAGCTACCTCGCCGAGCTCCCTCGTCCGCTGCAGACGCTCGCCGCCGTGTGCGATCGCATCGGGGGCGTCGTGCGGTTGACGTACCCGGACGCGTCCACCGTGCCGCCGATCGTGCCGGAGCTGCTCGATCACGCCCGTGTGCACGAGGAATGGGAGCCCGCGACCGTCGACGGCGAGAACCCCGCTTTCGACCTCTCCCCGGTCTCCGACGCCATCCGGTGCGGTGACCGCGTCGTCGTGCTGGCGCACCGGTGGGTGCACGTGCTGGACGGCATCGCGCCCGTGATCTGGGACGCGCTGCGCACGGGCGCAGGCGTCGACGAGATCGTGGACGAGGTCGTGGCCGCTTTCGGCCGGCCGGCCTCGGGAGACCCCGGAGAGCTGGTCGCGGCCGCGCTCGACCAGCTGGTCGAATCCGGGATCGTGAACCGGAAGCCCTGAGCCCGTCCCGCCGGGACGCTCAGTGCGCGGGGCGGATCATGGTCGGCGACGGCAGTCCCTCGGCGCGCAGGGCACGACGCAGCTGCAGTGCGCTGGAGAAGCCCGAGTGCGCCGCGATCTCCTCGATCGTGAGCACCGCGTAGTCGGGATTGCGCAGCAGCGACTCGGCGAACTCCACGCGCAGGTGGCGCAGGGCGTCACCGGGCGTCGTGCCGATCTTCGCGAACGCGCGCTGCAGGTGCCGCAGGGACACGTGCAGCTCCGTCGCGAGCTCCGCGATCGTGAACCGGGGATCCTCGCGGTGCACCAGCATCGCCGAGCGCGCGCGATCCACGAGCGGCGCCTGTCCGCGTTCCGGCAGGTCGGAGGAGTAGAGCTCGAGCAGCGCGCCGAACACCATCTCGGCGAGCAGCCGCTCGATCGCGTAGCGGGAGATCGACGAGGTGTCCTCGACGTTGCGGGCGAGGGCGAGCGTGAACGCCCGGAAGGCCAGGACCATGGGGGTCGGCTCGAGCGCGAGGGGGCGCAACGGCGCATCGTGGATGAAGTCGCGCAGCGTCTCGACGGGCACCCAGACCCCGACCACCTCGTTCGCGAGGCCCCACTCGATGCTCGTACCCGTCTGCGGCGGCATGAACTGCCCGATCGGCAGCGCGGATCCGTCCGGTCCCTCGCCGCTGGGGAAGAGCACGACCGCGTACGGCTCGCCGACCTCCGTGTCGTCCCACGTCCAATGCCGGCGGTGCGGGCGATGGACCGTGACGAAGATCGATCGGAAGGTGCGTGCGCTGATCAGGCCCGCATGATGCGAGGTGAGGCCCAGGTGGGACTCGAGCAGACGTGTTGGGGATGACACTGGCGAGATATGCCCTTTCGGACGTGCGGATGCCGACAAGAAATCCCGCCCCCGCAAACATTATGACGCTTAGGTATACATCAGGTCGAATGTTGACGCCTCGTGTCGTGCGGCGCCGCGGTGCGGAGGGGGCCGGACTACGCGAGGGCGGCGCGGATCACGCGCTCCACCTCGGCGAGAGCCGGCACCAGCTGCGCGGCCGACTGCTCGTAGACCTCGTCCGATCGCCGGTAGGGATCGATGACGTCCTCGCCCTTCGGGGCGGAGCCTCCCCGGCGTTCCGCGACCGACTCGACGACCGCCACCAGCCGTCGGCGCGGATCGGATCCCGCGGCGTCGGCGATCGCGCGCACCTGCGCGTCGGGGACCCCTCCGGCGAGCCGGGCGAACTCCCGGACCGGGAAGATCCGGTGCAGACGCCGCGGCAGCATCTGCACGGCGTAGTCGCGCTGCTCCGCGGTCATGGTCAGGATCAGGTCGGCATCGTCGAGCAGCGGCTCGGTGAGCAGCCGTGCGCGGTGCGCGGCCGTGACGGCCGCGGCGGCCCCGTGCTGCGCGGCGATCCGCTGGGCGGGCTCGGTCATCCCGTGGCCCGTGAGCGCCTGCGTGCCGGCGCTGTGCACGCGCAGATCGAGTTCCGCGAGCCTGGCGCGCAGCAGCGACTCCGCGAGCGGCGAGCGGCAGATGTTGCCCGTGCACACGGTCAGCACGGTGGCACGGGGGGAGGCTTCCTCGGCGGGCACCGTGAACATGCCTGCGAGGGAGCCGAACGAGACGCCGCCGGGTGGGCGAGGGGCCTCCTCGGCGGGGGAAGCGGGACGCGGCTCCGCGGACGGATCCGGCACGGGGGCCGTCCGGATCTCGGAACCCGGATCCATCCGCGCCCCGGATCCCTCGGCGATCGCCGCCGCCTCGCGGCGCTGCCGCAGCTCTCGTCGGGTGAGTCCCCTCGGCGCCTCGCCGCGCGGTGTCCCCGGCTCCCTCGCGTCGTTCATGACACCAGGGTAGGGGATCCGGATCCCCCCGCGAACGCGGCCGGTCAGGCGTCGTCGTCGCGCGCGCGATCCTCGATGTAGCGCAGCAGCACGCCCTCGCGAAGAGCCCAGGGCGAGACCTCGAGCTCCTCCACCTTCATGGCCGTCATCGCGGTGTGCAGGACGACCGCCGCGGCCACGATCTGGAACGTGCGGTCGGGAGTGATGCCGGGCAGCTCCTGCCGGGCGGACGCGGGAAGGCGCGCGAGACGGGGGATCCAGGATCCGAGCGACGCACGCGGCAGCAGCATCCGCTCCGATCCCGACCAGCCGGGCGTCTGATAGCCGACGAGCCGTGCGAGCGACCGGATGGCCTTGGACGAGCCGACCACGTGCTCGGGGCGGGGGAGCGTCGAGAACCGCGCCGCGACCGGCGCGAACACGTCGGCCGCGTGCTCCCTGAGGCGCTCCACGGCCTCCTCACCCGGCGGGTCTTCGGGCAGGAACATCAGGGTCGAGCGCCCCGCGCCGAGAGGCACGGAGGCGGCGATGTCGGGGAGCTCCTCGGATCCCGCCGCCATCTCGAAGGAGCCGCCGCCGATGTCGAAGAGCAGGATCTGCCCCGCGGCCCAGCCGAACCAGCGGCGCACCGCGAGGAACGTCAGTCGCGCCTCGGTCTCGCCGTCGAGCACCTGCAGCGGCTGTCCGAGCGCGGCCTCGACGCGGGCGATCACCTCGGCGCCGTTCGCCGCCTCGCGCACGGCGCTCGTCGCGGTCGCGAGCAGGGCGTCGACGCGCTGCTGGGCCGCGACGGCGCGCGCCTGCCGCACCGAGGCCTCGAGGGCCTGCACGCCCTCTTCGCTGATCGCGCCGGAGGGGGTGAGGAAGCGCATGAGGCGCAGCACGGTGCGATCGCTCGTGGTCGCGAGCGGCCTGCCGCCGGGATGCACGTCGGCGGCGAGCAGATGGACGGTGTTGGATCCGATGTCGAGCACTCCGAGACGCACGGAGGAAGACTACTCGCTGCGGGTGAACCGCCCGCCGAAGGAGGCCACCGCACGAAGAAGGGGGCCGGGTACGAGACCCGGCCCCCTTCGCCGGCAGAAGCCGACGGCGTGGGTCCGCTCAGCTGGCGCTGCAGAGGATGAGCGTGGCGTTGACGCCACCGCTCTGCTTGGCGCCGCTGCCGGCGACGAAGCCGGTGGGGAGCGTGGTGGAGGCGGCGAGCTGGAACGCGACCGAGATCGACAGCGTCGTGCGGAAGTCGATCGTGGCGCCCGCGGCGAGCGGAGCCGTCAGGGTGATCTGACGCGAGGTCGGCGAAAGAACGTTGACGGTCGCGGTGCCGCCGGTGACCGAGAAGACGCCGATGTTCGCGATTCCCGAACCGGTGATGTTGATGATCGTGCCGACCGGGAGCGCCACGTTGCCTGCGGTGAGGGTGAAGCCGGGGCCCAGGACACCGAGGACGCCACAGGTGCCGTTGAGGGCGAAGTTGCCGACGTTGGTGGCGGTCGAGGCCGCGGCGAGGGGGGTGGCGGCGGCGACGGCGATCACGGGGACCGACCATGCGGCGCCCTTCACGAGGGCGCGGCGGCTGACGCTGCGGGACGGGGACGAGGTGGTGTCTTCCATGCATTTCTCCGGTGTCGTGATGCGGAACTTCTCCGGGAGAGGGCCCCTCCCAGGGAGACCGGACGCGCTGGGGGATGGCGGGTCAGGTCTGCAGTTGCTAGCGTCAGATTGGCGGCGCGCGGACGTCCGGGTGGCGCCGGAGTCGCCCCGTGATCCACGGTGGTCGCGATCCGATCAGCGGCTCGTTCGGCTCGGGAAATCGAGGACGTCGCGGATCGCCGGTCGGCGCGCCGATACGATGGAGCGCGTGAGCTCCGACACTCTCGCGCCGCTGTCGCCGTACCGTCGCATCGACCGTGCGGACTGGGCGCGCCTCGCCGCCGACCTCGATCAGCCGCTCAGCGAGACCGAGGTCGTCGAGATCCGCGGCATCGGCGACCGGCTGGACCCCACCGAGGTCAAAGAGGTCTACCTGCCGCTGAGCCGGCTGCTGAGCCTGTACGCGACCTCGACCAAGCGCCTCGGCGAGGCCACCAATCAGTTCCTCGGCGAAGCCGATGACACCACGCCGTTCATCGTGGGCGTCGCCGGGTCCGTCGCGGTCGGCAAGTCGACGATCGC
Source organism: Microbacterium sp. NPDC089698 (assembly GCF_044749045.1). Taxonomy (NCBI): domain Bacteria; kingdom Bacillati; phylum Actinomycetota; class Actinomycetes; order Micrococcales; family Microbacteriaceae; genus Microbacterium; species Microbacterium sp. NPDC089698. The sequence goes on along the minus strand of NZ_JBIVHE010000004.1, from coordinate 180,318 downwards.
CCGCCTGCTGCGCGAGCTCATGAGCCGCTGGCCCGGCACGCCGCGCGTCGAGCTGGTCACCACGGACGGCTTCCTCTATCCCAACGCCGAGCTCGAGCGGCGCGGGATCATGGACCGCAAGGGGTTCCCGGAATCCTACGACCGCCGTGCGCTGATCGACTTCCTCACGAAGGTGAAGAGCGGTGCCGACGAGGTGCGCGCCCCGTTCTATTCGCACATCCGCTACGACATCGTGCCCGATGCGCACGTCGTGGTGCGCCGCCCGGACGTCGTGATCGTCGAGGGCCTGAACGTCCTGCAGCCGCCGCCCGCCCCCAACGACGTCGCCGTGAGCGACCTCTTCGACTTCTCGATCTTCGTCGACGCCGAGCTCGACCACATCGCGCAGTGGTACGTGGACCGCTTCCTCGCCCTGAGGCAGGGGGCGTTCACGAATCCCTCGTCCTACTTCAACGTCTTCGCGCACCTCACCGACGAGGAGGCGGTCACCACGGCGATGGGGTACTGGAACGAGATCAACCTGCCGAACCTCATCGAGAACGTGATGCCGACGAAGCACCGCGCGACGCTCGTGCTGAACAAGGGCGCCTCGCACGCCGTGGAATCCGTGCTGCTGCGCAAGCTCTGACCGGAACGGTCCCGGGCGCGCCCCGAGGCCGCAGGCGACTGGGATACTGACTCCATGGGGACTGCTTCTTCCGCCTTCCTGCTCCCGGCCGCGGCCGAGACGTCGACCCTCATTCTCGTCGGGGTGCTCATCGTCAGCGGCGTCGCCAAGCTCCGCACCCCGGACGACGCCGCCGGCTGGGAGGCCATGGGCGTCCCCGCCGGACTGCGCCGGGACTGGCTGATCCGGCTGCACCCGATCGGCGAGCTCGTGCTCGCGGCCGCGCTGCTGCTGCTCGGCGGGGCGCTCGGGATCGCCGCGGCCGTCGTGGCGGTGCTCCTCTTCGCGGCCTATCTCGCGATGGTGTGGCGCGCGCGGCGGCAGACGCCGGACGCCTCGTGCGCCTGCTTCGGAGAGCGCCGCCCGATCACGGGCCGCACCGTGCTGCGCAACGCCTGGCTCGTGCTGCTGGCGGTGGTGTCCGCGGTCACGATCGGCGCCCAGCCGCTGTGGGGCGGTGTGGCCCTGCTCGCCGTCGCGCTGTGGCCGTGGACGCTGGCGCTCGCGGCGGTCGCCGCGACGTTCGTGCTCGCCCAGGAGAGGGGTTCCGGATCCGCGGAGGCGATGAGCGGCCCCGGCGCGGCGGCGCCGGCGGCGATCGGATCCGAGGGCGAGCCGGAGGACTACATCCGCATGCGCACCCCCGCGGTTCCGGTGCAGCTCGGGGACGGCACGACCGTGACGCTCCGGGAGCTCTCGGCACGCGAGCCCGTGCTGCTCCTCGCCGTCTCCGAGGGCTGCGGGTCGTGCACCCCCGTGATCGAGAGCATCGAACGGTACCGGGCGCTGCTGCCGGAGGTGTCCGTGCGCTTCCTGCTGCGCAGCGACCCCGAGGGCAGCACGCTCACCTCGGCGGAGGAGCCGCAGACGCTGCACGATCCGAGCAAGTATGTGGGCGCGACGTTCGCCGACGCCTGGATGACGCCCAGCGCGGTCCTGCTCGGCGCCGACGGTCTGCTGGCGGGCGGTCCGGTGGCCGGCGCTCCGCAGGTCGCGGAGTTCGTGGAGGACATCTACGAGAGCCTGCACGGCGAGCGGCCGCCCGGGCCCTGAGCCGGAGGACGGACGGCGCCCACAGGGCTTGCGCGAAAACCTCTCCTGCGATCCCTATGCGATCGCCCCGAAGGCCGCGACAGGCGTAGAGTGACGGCGAACGCGGGTTCCTGCGGCTGGGGAGCCGCACCCGCGGGACCTTGTGGGGAGGTCTCCGATGGGGATCGTGGTGGACACCCGCGCGACGATGCTGCCGCGGGGAATGCGACAGGAGCAGCTCGACGTCGCGCGACGCTTCCACGGCGTGCTGGCGACCGGGCACACGCTGCAGGCGGGGGCGGAATGGTGGTGGCCGGCGAGGCCGGCCGACGGCGACGAGAGCGCTGTGATGCTCATCGCCGAGATCCCCCTCGGGATCTCCCGCGACGACGGCGCGCGGCAGCTGGCCCCTCCCGGATCCCTGTGCTTCCTCCGCCCGCATCACGACACCAAGGTGACCGCGATCGGCTCCGGCTCCGTGATGGGGCTGTGGGTGCCGTGGTCCGCGATCTCCGAGATCGAGCCCGTGCTTCCCGGCACGGGCGAGGTGATCGCGCCGAGTCCGCTGGGTCTCGGCCTGCAGGCGTTCCTGTCCTCGCTGCTCACGCAGGACACCGAGCCGACCGTGATCACGGATCGGCTCGTGGAGCGTCTGCTGGCGGAGATGGTGTTCGGGGTGCTGATCGAGGCCGCACCCCACGTCCTCCACGACGACGAGGCGGCGCGGATAGACCGGGCGCGCTCGATCATGCGCGCACGACGGGCGGAACGGGACTTCGGCGTCGCGGCGCTCGCGCGCGACATGCACATGTCCGTGCGGCAGCTGCAGCGGCTGTTCGCGGCCGAGGGCAGCGCACCCGCGGAGGAGCTGCGCGGGATCCGCGTGGAGCTCGCCCGTGAGCTCATGAGCGACGCCGACTACGCACCGCTCGGCATCGCCGAGATCGCGGCGCACTCCGGATTCCCGGACGCCGCAGGGCTGCGTCGCGCCTTCGCCCGGTCGGGGCTGCCGTCGCCGCGCATCGTGCGCAGGGCGGGCCGCGCCTGAGCTCGGCGGGATCGCCTCGATCACGGGCGTCCTCGATTCGTACGGAATCCGCGCAAAATCGCGACCGTACCCTGGAACCTATGTGTGGAATCGTCGGATACGTGGGGCCGCGCCCCAGCCAGGACATCCTGCTCGCGGGCCTCGCCCGCCTCGAGTACCGCGGGTACGACTCGGCCGGCATCGCCGTGATCGACGAGACCGGATCCCTCGGGCTGCGCAAGAAGGCGGGCAAGCTGCAGATGCTGCGCGACTCGCTGGCCGACGCCGCGCTCGCCGACGGCAGCACCGGGATCGGGCACACGCGCTGGGCGACGCACGGCGGCCCGACCGACGCGAACGCGCATCCGCATCTCGCCGACGACGACAAGCTGGCGCTCATCCACAACGGCATCATCGAGAACTTCTCCGCCCTCCGCGCCGAGCTCGAGGCCGAAGGCGTGACGTTCCGCAGCGAGACCGACACCGAGGTCGCCGCGGCCCTCGTCGGCCGCGAGTACCGCCGCACGGGCGACCTGAAGGAGGCGTTCCGTGTCGTCGTGAACCGTCTCGAGGGCGCCTTCACGCTGCTCGCGGTGCACCAGGACGAGCCGGGCCTCGTCGTCGCCGCGCGCCGCAACTCGCCGCTCGTGATCGGCCTCGGCGACGGGGAGAACTTCCTCGGATCCGACGTCGCCGCCTTCGTGGAGCACACCCGCCGCGCGCTCGCGATCGGCCAGGACCAGATCGTCGCGATCACGCCCGCCGAGGTCACCGTGACCGACTTCGACGGTACGGCCGTCACGCCGGAGCCGTTCGAGGTCTCCTGGGACGCCACCTCCGCCGAGAAGGGCGGCTGGCCGAGCTTCATGGCCAAGGAGGTCGCCGAGGAGCCCGACGCCGTCGCGAACACGATCCGCGGACGCGTGCGGGACGGTGCGGTCGTCATCCCGGAGCTGGACGGATCCGATGATCTGTTCCGCGGCGTCGACCGCATCATCATCACCGCCTGCGGCACCGCGTCCTATGCGGGCATGGTCGGCAAGTACGCGCTCGAGCAGTGGGCGCGCGTGCCGGTCGACGTGGAGCTCGCGCACGAGTTCCGCTACCGCGACCCGGTGATCGGCGAGAACACGCTGGTCGTGTCGATCAGCCAGTCCGGCGAGACCATGGACACACTCATGGCCGTCAAGTACGCCCGCGAGCGCGGAGCACGCACCCTGTCGATCTGCAACACGCAGGGCGCGACGATCCCGCGCGAGTCCGACGCGGTCGTCTACACGCACGCCGGCCCCGAGGTCGCAGTCGCGTCGACCAAGGCGTTCGTCGCGCAGATCACGGCGCTGCTGCTGCTCGGCCTGCACGCGGGCCGGGTGCGCGAGACGCTCTCCGCGGCCGACGGAGCCGCCGCCGTGGCGGAGCTCGACGCGCTGCCGGCGAAGATCGCCGAGGTTCTCGCTGAGGAGCAGGCGCACGTCACGCAGCTCGCCGGCTGGATGGCGGACACGCGATCCGTGCTGTTCCTCGGCCGTCATGTGGGCTACCCGATCGCGCTCGAGGGTGCGCTCAAGCTCAAGGAGATCTCCTACATCCACGCCGAGGGCTTCGCCGCCGGAGAGCTCAAGCACGGCCCGATCGCCCTGATCGAGCCCGGTCAGCCGGTGTTCGTGCTCGTGCCCTCGCCGCGGCACTCCGCGCTGCTGCACGCGAAGGTCGTCTCGAACATCCAGGAGATCCGCGCGCGCGGCGCCCGCGTGATCGTGATCGCCGAGGAGGGCGACGCGGCCGTGCTGCCGTTCGCCGACGAGGTCATCCGCATCCCGCTCGCGGGCGCCCTGTTCGAGCCGATCCTCGCGGTCGTCCCGCTGCAGATCTTCGCCATGGCGCTCGCCACGGCGAAGGGCCTCGACGTGGACCAGCCGCGTAACCTGGCGAAGTCCGTCACGGTGGAGTGAGCGCGGGCTCTCCTGGGTTCGCTTCGTCGCCGTCCGTCCGCGTCGAGCGCACGGGTGCTTGTCGAGTGCACGGGTCGTCGACGTGACGCGACCGTGCAATCGGCGGGATCCGGTGCGTTCGGAGCGGTCCACGCGCGCCGGGGTGGACCGCCGGCGGATCCAGGTCGCGCGGATCCTGCCCGGTAGGCTGAATCGGTGATCATCGGCACCGGCATCGACCTCGTGGACATCCCGAGATTCGAGCGGACCGTCGCCCGCACCCCACGGCTCATGCAGCGGCTGTTCGCACCCTCGGAGCAGGGACTGCGGCTGCCGTCGCTCGCCGCGAGGTACGCCGCGAAGGAGGCGCTGATCAAGGCGCTGGGCGGATCCGACGGGGTGCACTGGACCGAGATCGAGATCGCGTCCGAGCCCTCGGGCCGGCCGTACTTCGTGCTGAGCGGCAGCACCGCCGCCGCCGTGGCCGAGCGCGGCATCACCACGCTGCACCTCTCCCTCACGCACGACGCCGGCCTCGCCTCCGCGTACGTGGTGGCGGAGTCCCGCGTGACGGACGCTCGCGAGGCGGACGCTCGCGAGGCGGTCGCCGGGTTCAGGACGCGCGGATCCGCCGACGCCCCCTCTGAGCACCGAGACCCCCTCGCAGTTGCGCACCCCAGCGGGGGCGTGGATCCTGCAGGGGGGCCTCGACAGGATCCGCCGGGGCGGCACCGCGCCGCGGGGGAGGGGCAGGCATGACCGCGCCGTTCCGCGAGGTGACGATCGATCTCGACGCGATCAGCGACAACACCCGGCATCTGCGCCGGCTCACCGGCGTCGACGTGATCGGCGTCGTGAAGGCGAACGCGTACGGGCACGGCGCCGCAGCGGCGGCCGTCGCCGCGCTCGCGGGCGGGGCGACCAGTCTCGGCGTCGCGACCGTCGAGGAGGGCCTCGAGCTGCGCCGGGCCGGCGTCAACGCGCGGATCCTGGCCTGGCTGCACGCGCCCGGACGGCGGTTCGACGACGCGGCCGAGGCGGGCATCGATCTGGGCATCTCGAGCTTCGAGCAGCTGCTCGCCGCGTCCGAGGCGAGCCGCGGCTCGGATCCGGTCCGGGTGCACCTCAAGTTCGAGACGGGGCTGAGCCGCAACGGCATCGCCCCGGGGGACCGCGCGCGGGTGCTGGCCGAGGCGGCGCGCCTCGAGCGGATCGGGCGCCTGCGCATCGCCGGTCTCTTCAGCCACGTGTCCAACACCTCGCCCGAGGACGACCTGGCCGCCCTCGCCGCCTTCGAGACGGCGTGCGCCGAGGCCGGCGCTCTCGGCATCGTCCCCGAGGTGAGGCACATCGCCGCGACCGCCGCGGCCATCGATCTGCCGCAGACCCGGCTCGACGCGGTGCGGATCGGCATCGGGCTGTACGGGCTCAGCCCCTTCGACGACCGCAGCTCGGCCGACCTCGGTCTGCGCCCCGCGATGACCCTGCGCGGCGCCGTCGCCGCGGTGCGCCGGGTGCCCTCCGGCACCGGCGTGTCCTACGGCTACACGCACCGCACGGCCGCGGAGACCACGCTCGCGCTCATCCCGCTCGGCTACGCGGACGGCGTGCCGCGCAGCGCCTCGAGCCGCGGCCCGGTGCAGATCGGCGGCCGCCGCTACACGGTCGCCGGGCGCATCGCGATGGACCAGTTCCTCGTCGACGTCGGCGACGACCCGGTCGCCGTGGGCGACGAGGCCGTGCTGTTCGGCGACCCCACGCTCGGCCTGCCCTCCGCCACCGAGTGGGGCGAGGCCGCCGGCACCATCAACTATGAGATCGTGACGAGGATCGGACCGCGCGTGCCCCGTCGGAGCGTGTCGTGACCGCACTCGACGACCTGGCCGGACGACACGAGATCCGCACCTCCGAGGCCATGGAGGAGCTCGGCCGCCGGATCGGATCCGACCTGGTCGCCGGGGATGTCCTGATCCTCACCGGCCCGCTCGGTGCGGGGAAGACCACGTTCACGCGCGGCCTCGCCGAGGGCCTCGGCGTGCGCGGGCCCGTGCAGAGCCCGACCTTCGTGATCGCCCGCACGCACCCCTCGCTGGTGGGGGGAGCCCCCCTCGTGCACATGGATGCGTACCGGCTCGGATCCGCCGCGGAGCTGGACGACCTCGACGTCGACGTGCCGGGATCCGTGGTCGTGATCGAGTGGGGGCGCGGCATGGCCGAGGAGCTCGCGGACGCCTGGTGGGACATCGAGCTCGAGCGCCCGGTCGGCGCGGGCGCCGACGACCTCTCGCCCGAGGAACTCGACGCCGACGCCCCTCGCATCGTCACGATCGCCCGTGCGACGGCCCGCTGAGACGACGGCTCGCTGAGACGACGGCCCACTGGGAAGCCGGCCCGCTGGGACACCGCGGGGCGGACGGGCCCGACATCGCGTCGCGGGCATATCGATATGATGCTGACGACCGGAGCGCAGGGAAGAGTATGAGCGAAGACGATAGGAAGACCGCGGTCATCATCGAGGACGATCCGGACGTCCGCTCGCTGCTCGATGAGGTGTTCCGCGCCGCGGGCTTCCGCACGGTGCTCGCCGGGACGGGCCTCGAGGGCGTCGCGGCGGTCGCCGCGCACGAGCCGGTGATCACGACCCTCGACATCAACCTGCCCGGGATCGACGGCTTCGAGGCCGCCCGGCGGATCCGCGCCGTGAGCGCGACGTTCATCATCATGCTGTCCGCGCTCGGCGAGGAGTCCGACGTCGTGCTGGGCCTCACCTCCGGCGCCGACGAGTACCTCGTCAAGCCGTTCCGTCCTCGCGAGCTCCGCGCCCGCATCGAGGCGCTGCTCCGTCGCCCGCGCAACGCCCACCCGGCCGGCACGGGGCCCGCCTTCGGCACGGAGCCGGCCGGCACCGCGTCGCCCGGCGCCGCGCCCCTCGCCGCGGACGGCGCAGGTGCCGCCGCACCGGAGCCCGTCGCACCGGAGTCCGCCGGGCAGCCCGCGCCCGCGCGCAATCCCTCGGCCACGGCCGCGCTCCCGACGATCGGCTCGGCCGGGCAGTGGCATGCGCACCGGGACATCAGCCTCGACGCGGTCACGCACACCGTGCTCGTGGCGCAGCGCGAGGTCGAGCTGACGCCGACCGAGTTCGATCTGCTCGCGACCCTGCTCGAATCCAAGCGCCGGGTGCGGAGCAAGGCGGATCTGGCGCTCGTGCTGCGCGGGGAGGCCTTCGGATCCGCGTCCTACGTGGGCGAGCCCGACAAGCGCGCGATCGAGGCGCATATGGCGAACCTCCGCCGCAAGATCGGGGACAGCACCGCCGAGCCGCGCTACATCGAGACCGTGCGCGGCGTGGGATACCGCCTCACCGCGCACACGGACGGCGCTCCCGCCCCGCGCTGATCGTGACCACCGGGCGGACGGGCAGGGCGCCGAACCCCCGCCCGGCGCCCCGACGGCGATCCGTTCATCGCCCGTGCGGCGCGGACTCGATCCGCGCCTCCGCGGGAGTTCCGGGCGCCGATCCCGATCGGCACCCGGCCTCCGCGTACCGGCACCGATTCCCCAATCGGCATCCGGTCCCGCTCCCGGGCAGGGTCCCGGGAGCGGGGTGGCGCCTTGTCCCGAGGCGCCGCCCGCTCCGTCCCGGTTACGGGTCCCTGGTCGGAGCGGGGGTCGATGCCGGCGGCGGTGCCGGCGGGCTCGCATACCTCGATGCCGCCTCGCCCGCGAGGGATGCGGCCGGTGCCGGTGAGACGGCGAGCGTGGGCTCGGCCGCGAAGCCGCGGCCCAGCACGGCGGCGAAGGCGGCCTCTCCCTGCGCGATCCCGCTGCAGGAGTCGGAGGCCGTGCGCACGTCGAGGCGGTCGGCGCCGCAGGCGCGGTCGCGGTTGAGCGACCACATCGACATGCGGGCGAGCCGTTGCTTCTGGGCGAAGGCGTTCAGCGTCGCGGCGTCGTCGAGGGCGAAGACCTCGTCGCGCACGTCGTTCTGCCCGATCATGGGCGTCGCACCCATGATCGCCCAGGCGCCTCCGGCGGGAAGGGCGAGGTGCAGATCGTCGTAGAGCCGGCCGAGCTGATCGTGCACCGCGGTGAGCGCCGTGATCGCGGCGCCGGCCATCGACCGGTCTGCGAGCGGCACGCCGTAGTCCATCGTCATCGCGTTGACGCCGGAGAGCCGCACGCCCGCCTGAAGCAGCTGGCGGATCGTCCGCAGCCCGTCGGTGCCCAGCCCGTCCTGGTCCGAGGGGAGCGTGACCCAGACGGACAGTTCCGACCCCTTCGCCCGTGCTCGCGACTGCAGCCCCGCGATCGCCGCCGCGCGGCGATCCCCCGCGACGACATCGCCGAGCGCCGCGTTCTCCAGATCGAAGTCGACGGTCGTGATCGTGTAGCGCTCGAGCACCTTCGCGTAGGCGCCGATCAGGTCGCCGACCGCGCCGCAGGCGCTCGCGAGCTCGGTGCCCCTGGCGCCGCCGAACGACACCGTCACGGTGGCGCCCGCCGCGCGCTTCTGGGCGATCCGGTGGTCCATGTCGAGGGCGCGGCTCGCCTCGGTGAGCGAGTAGACGCCGCCCCACGCGGGGCTGCATGCCCCACCGGGGCCGGCCGTGACGAACGCGAGCACGACCGCATCGGAGTCCGCGCCGGGCACGGGGGTCGCAGCGGGGTGCGCCGCCGTGACGTCGAAGTACCCGCCGAACCAGCGCGGGCCGGCGGTCGCGCCGGGTGCCGCCTCGTCACGGAGCAGGAACCACGGGACCACGATGATGCCGATCGCGACGGTGAGCGCGACGAGCAGGCCCACCAGCACGCGCCAGGCGGGAGAGCGCCCGTCGGACGGGGAGGCAGCGGGGCCGGTCATCGCAGCACGCTCGCTTTCTGCCCGTCGATGGCATCGTGCGGATCCGGCGCAGGAGGGCGGGATCCGGTCAGTGGGGGACCTTCGTTCCTGCGATGCTAGGCGGCGCGATATATCCGTTGAAGGGCCTTCGGCGCATCTTTGGATAACCTTGCGGAAGCGTTGAGCCACCCGCGCCGGGGCGGGCTCCGGCGATGCGTCCGCACCCGGCCCGGCGCCGCACAGGAGAGAGGATCGGCATGTCCCGCAGGGCGTCGATCTGGCGTTGGCAGCTCATCTTCGTCAGCACCACGGTCGCGATCGCGGTGCTCGTGGCGGCCCTCAAACCGACCATCTTCGCCACGCCGCTCTTCACGGCCGGACTCGCGCTCTCGGTGCTGACCACGGCCGTGGTGCTGGTGCTGCCGTGGGACCGCATCCCGCCGGCGGGCATACTCGTGGTCCCGATGATCGACATCTGCGCGATCGGCCTGACGACGCAGGCGCCGGACATCCGCCTCGGGTTCCTCTGGGTGATCCCGATCACGTGGATCGCCACCTATTACTCGATGATCGCCGTGTTCGGCGGCATCGCGCTCATCACGGCCTTCCTGTTCACCGTCGCGAACCAGACCGGCCTGATCTCCGACGTGGTGCTGCGCGTGCTCATCACGGCGTTCGGACTCGGGTTCCTCGGCACCACGATCCGGATCGGGGTGCGACGCTCGCGCGCCTCCCGTCGTCTGCTGCGCCGTCGCTCCGAGCAGATCGACCGGGTCGCGCGGCGGGCAGAGACGCACGAGCGGCGGGTCACCCAGATCATCGACGCGCTGGACACGGCGCTCGCCGCGGTCGGCGAGGACGGCGCGATCCTGAAGGCGAACGACGCCTACCGCCGCCTGTACGGTCTGGACGCCGACGGTCTCGCCCTGCCCGCGCTCGCGGTGGAGTACGACGACCGGGAGGGGGAGCCCATCCCGGTCGAGCGGACCGTGCTGTCCCGGGCCGCGCGCAGCGAGCACCTCTCCGGCGAGCGGGTGTGGCTGTACGGCGTCGACGGCGAGTGGCGGGCGCTCGAGGTCGACACGCAGCCGATCGCGAGCGACGCCGACCAGGGCGCCGTCGTCCTCGTCAAGATCGACGACGTCACGGCCCGGCTCGCCGCGGCCGAGGAGCGGCGGCTGATGTCGGCGATCCTCACCCATGAGCTGCGCAATCCGCTCACCGCGATCGTCGGACACGTCGACCTGCTGCTCGAGCGCGACGATCTGCCGGCCCGCGCCGCCGACCAGCTGGGCGTGGTGGCCGGTGCGGCCGAACGCATGCAGGATCTGGTCACGACGGCGCTGGACGTGTCCCGACCCCGCCCGCGCGTGCTGTCCGAGCCGGTCGACCTGCATGCCCTGGTCCAGGCGTCGGTGTCGTCCTTCCTGCCCACCGCGACGGCGAACCGGCTTCGGGTCGACGTGGCCGGGGAGACGACGCTGCTCATCTACGGCGATGCGTTCCGGCTGCGCCAGGTGATCGACAACCTGCTCAGCAACGCCGTCAAGTACACCGCGGCCGGCGGATCCATCCTCATCTCGCTCGGTGTCGCCGACGATGCCAGGGCGGAGGTCGTGGTGGAGGACTCCGGGTCCGGCATGGCGCCCGCGGACGTGGCGCAGCTCTTCCAGCCGTACTTCCGCGGCGAGCGGGCCGAGCGCAGCGGCGTCCCGGGGACCGGGCTCGGCCTCGTCGCCGTGCGGGACATCGTGACGGCCCATCACGGCGACATCGACGTCAGCAGCAGGCTCGGCGAGGGCACGCGCATGCGTGTGCTCCTGCCGCGGCGCCCGGAGAGGAACGACGCATGACCCCGCTCACCGCCCCCGTGGGCATCACCGTGAACACCTCCGTGACGCTCGTCGCGCTGGTGACGCTGTCCGCCGCGCTGGTGTTCGGGCTGGCCCTCATGCCGCGCCCCAGCAGGGCCACCATCACCTGGTCGGTCGGGTTCGGCGTCGCGATGCTCGCGACCTACGTGTGGGTCGCCGCGAACCAGTTCGACAGCGCGCCGCTGCGCGCGCTGTCATCGGGCCTGATCGTCAGCTTCGAGCCGCTGCTGTGGCTCGGCATCCGCTATTACGCAGGCAAGCGCCCGCTCTGGCCTGCCGCGGTGGCGTTCGTGGCGATCGGTCCTGCGCTGCTCACCGCGACCAGCACGACCGACGCGTACCCGACCGTCTTCCGCATCGTGTTCTCCGCCGCGGCCGTCTTCGCGGGGCTCTCGGCCTGGGAGCTGTTCCGCCTGCGGCTCAGCGCCCGGGACGTCGTGCTGCCGCTCGCGCTGATCTCGTCCGCCTTCGTCGTGGTCGCGATGTTCGGCATCGTCGCCGGGATCACGGGCGTCGGATCCGCTCCCGGGGACGAGCTCCGCATGCTGCGCGATATCAACGGCGTCGGCATCCTGCTGACCAGCCAGTGCGCCGCCATCACGATCGTGCTGCTCGCCCGTGGCGAGGTGCTGCTGCGCGGCGGAGGCAGGGGCGGGCGCACCGAGGGCGACGGCACCGTGCTGCGGGGGCGCCTCGCCCGCGCGCAGCGGCAGCAGGATGCGTCCTGGTCGCTGCTCGACATCCGGCTGGACGACCCGGCGGATCTGCAGGAGGCCTCCGGCACCGCCGTGTTCGCCAGCATCGTGGACGCGTTCCACGCGCACGTGCTCGCCGCACTGCCCGCCGCGGCCGACCTCGAGCGGGTCTCCGACGTGCAGGTGCGGGCGCTTCTGCCTGGAACGGAGGAGGCCGTCCGGCGCGAGCTGCGGGCGCTGCTGCAGCAGGTCTCCGAGATCGAGGACACCGGGCCCCGGGCGTCGGTGCGCGTGTCGGCGAGCGTGGGCTGGGCGGGAGCCGCGGCGTCGGACTACGACCTCGACGCGCTCTCCGCCGCCGCCGCCGACGCCGCGACCCTCGCCCAGGACCGCGGCGGCGACCGCTGGGAGCGGGCGGGCGCCCTGGCGCGCTGACGCACGGGATCCGCGGCGGGCCGCGCGCAGGGACCGGTCGGGGACCACGGCGGCTAACCTGGAGGGGTGATTCTCGGCGTGGACACCTCACTCGGCTCGGCCGTCGGCCTGATCGGGCGGGACGGACGCACCCTCGCCGACGTGTCGCAGACGGGCCGCCTCGGACACGCGGAGGCGATCGGATCCCTGCTGGAGCAGGTCCTGGCCGCCGCCCGCGGCGCCGGCGCGGATGAGGATCCTCTCACGCACGTCGCCTCCGGCATGGGTCCGGGCCCCTTCACCGGACTGCGGATCGGGATCGCCGCCGCGCGCGCGTTCGCCCTCGGCCGCGGGGTCCCCGTCATCGCCGTTCCCAGCCACCACGCCGCGGCGCTGGAGGTCATCGAGGTCGATGCCCCTGCCGAGCCGTTCGCGATCCTCACCGACGCCCGCCGCCGGGAGACCGCGGTGACGGTGTATGAGGGCATCGACGTCGACGGCATCCCGCATGCGGTCGTCGACACCGTGCTCGTCCCGCAGGCGGACGTGGACCGCAAGCTCGGCGCGCTGCGCCGCATCGAGGTCACCGCGATCTCGGGCGCTGCCGTCGCACGCATCGCCCGCCGCGCCGTCGCGGCCGGCCGCACCCTCACCGGATCCGAGCCGCTCTACCTGCGCCCTCCGGACGCGCGCGTCCCCGCGGGGCCCAAGAAGGTCGGCTCGTGATCCGCGCGGCGACGGCCGCCGACCTCGACGCGATCATGCTCATCGAACGGCGCTCCTTCCCGACCGACGCGTGGAGCGCGGAGCTGATGGCGGCGGAGCTCGCCAGTCCGCACGGCCGCTACCTCGTCGACGTGGAACCGGTCGACGGCTCCACCGGGCACGGCGCCGCAGAGGTCGTCGTCGGCTACGGGGGCGTCCGCGCGCTGCGCGGATCCGCCGACGGCGACATCCAGACGATCGCCCTCGACGCCGCGCATCGCGGATCCGGCCGGGGCAGGGCGCTGCTGCGTGCGCTGCTCGCGGAAGCGGCCGAGCGGGGCGCCCGCGAGGTGTTCCTCGAGGTGCGCGCGGACAACCCCGTGGCTCAGGGGCTCTACCTCTCGGAGGGCTTCGCCGAGATCGGTCGCCGTGCCGGCTACTACCAGCCCGACGACGTGGACGCCGTGATCATGAGGCTGGACCTCTCCGCGTGGACGATCCAGGGGCCGGTGCCGGCCGACGCGGCCGCGCGAGACGGCGGGACGGGAGCCGGTTCCGTGGACGATCCGCCCGGATCCGCCCTGCCGGACGACGGGAATCCTGCAGACGTGAAGGGATCCGATGACTGACCAGCCTCTCGTGCTCGGGATCGAGACGAGCTGCGACGAGACCGGGATCGGGATCGTCCGCGGACGCACTCTGCTGTCCAACACGATCGCGTCGAGCATGGACGAGCACGCACGCTACGGCGGCGTCGTGCCCGAGGTCGCCGCCCGTGCGCACCTCGAGGAGATGCAACCTGCCATCGAGCGGGCGCTCGCCGAAGCGCAGGTGCGGCTCGAGGACCTCGACGCGGTCGCCGTGACGAGCGGCCCGGGGCTTGCGGGTGCGCTCATGGTCGGCATCGGCGCCGCGAAGGGGCTGGCGGTCTCGCTCGGCAAGCCCCTCTACGCCGTGAACCACCTCGTCGGTCACATCGCGGCCGACATCCTCACGCCCGACTCCGTGCCTCTGGAGTACCCCACGATCGCGCTGCTCGTCTCGGGCGGGCACACCTCGCTCCTGCACGTGCGCGATCTCACGACCGATGTCGAGCTGCTCGGCGAGACCGTCGACGACGCCGCGGGCGAGGCCTTCGACAAGGTCGCCCGGATCCTCGGCCTGCCGTATCCCGGCGGGCCGGAGATCGACAGGGCCGCCGTGGGCGGCGATCCGGCGGCGATCCGGTTCCCGCGCGGGCTGTCGCGTGCCTCGGACCTGGAGAAGCACCGCTACGACTTCTCGTTCTCCGGGCTGAAGACAGCCGTCGCGCGCTGGATCGAGCGCGAGCAGGCCGCCGGCACCGAGATCCCCGTGGCCGACGTCGCCGCGAGCTTCCGCGAGGCCGTGGTCGACGTGCTCGTGACCAAGGCGCTCGCCGCCTGCGTCGACCGGGGCGTTCCCCGGCTGCTGCTCGGCGGCGGCGTCATCGCGAACCGCCGGCTGCGCGAGGTCGCGCTCGCCCGCGCGGCCGAGGCGGGGGTCACGGTGCGGATCCCGCCCCTGTCGCTGTGCACGGACAACGGCGCGATGATCGCCGGGCTCGCGGCCGAGCTCATCGCCTCCGGCCGGCGCCCCTCCACGCTCGCGTTCGGCGCCGACTCGACGCTGCCGGTGACCGAGATCCAGGTCGCCGAGGACGTCCCCCTCGGGGCCGGCGCCGAGGCCGGATGATGTCGGCCACGGACGGGAAGGACCCGAAGCGCTACACGCGGCTGCCGACGGCGCCCGTGCCCGTGGGCATGGAGAGCGGGCCGCAGCTGGACGGCGGGCTGGAACCCGAGGAGCTGGAGCTCGACCGCGACGGTGCGGCGGTGGTGCATGAGGAGTGGCACCCCACGGACGGCACCGAGACCACGGCGCGCCTCTCCGCCGAGCCGCGGCTCGCGCCGTGGGCGCTGCTGTCGGCGATCGTCGCCCTGTTCGCCTCGCTGTTCGTCGGCTGGGGGATCCCCGTCGCGATCGTCTCCGTGATCGCGTCCGTCATGTCGCTGCGCCGATCGGGGGAGAGCAGGGCCATCGCGGTCTGGGCGCTCGTGCTCGGGATCGTGGCCACCCTCTACAGCGCGGGATGGCTCGTCTGGGCCGGGTACCGGTTCGGCTGGTTCGGGTAGCCGCATGACGGATCCGGCACGGGATGAGGAGCGGCGCGCGCTGGAGCGCCGGGCCTTCGGGAAGGACGGATCCGGGCTGAGCGAGGCCGAGGCCGCGCGTCTGACGGAGCTGCGCCGCGAGGACGCCGCCCGACGGGAGCCGGTGCCCGATCCGGGCGCGAGCCTCGAAGCGCCGGCCCTGTTCCCGGGGTCGGTCGCCCCGATCCCCGAGCCCGCCCAGATCCCCGGGGCACTCGACGGGACTCGGCCCATGACGCCGGGCGTCGCCGTCGCGGCCTCGACGCCCGGACTCGCCCCGTCCGCCGTCGCCGACTCGGCGTCCGAGGGTCCGGCGACTCCCGAGAAGACACCGCGCACGCCGATCGGCCGCCTCCGTGCCGAGATCTCGGCCTGGC
Source organism: Microbacterium sp. NPDC089698 (assembly GCF_044749045.1). Taxonomy (NCBI): domain Bacteria; kingdom Bacillati; phylum Actinomycetota; class Actinomycetes; order Micrococcales; family Microbacteriaceae; genus Microbacterium; species Microbacterium sp. NPDC089698. Next base: position 164,582 of record NZ_JBIVHE010000004.1, on the reverse strand, counting down.
TCGCGACCGGCCGCTGGAAGCGCCCTCGCTACCTCATCGGCGGCCTGGTCGCGCTGCTCCTCGTCGGCGTCCTGATCGGCGTCGCGATCCCGCGACCGCCGGAGTCCGGACTGGCGCTGCGGTCGGGTGAAGCGGAAAGACGGGACAAGGTCGCGGCACACGCCGACTTCGACCCCGGATCCGTCGCGCTGCTGGCCCGCTCCGATCACGCGCTGCTCTGGTACGCGACGCAGTCCCGCGGTGATCTCGTCTGCGCGATCATCGATGTCACGGGGGCTCCTCCCCAGCAGAACTGCCTGCCGCGACGCGCGATCCGCGACCGGCCGATCGATGTGTCGAGCCAGAGCAAGCCCGGGGCCGACGGCGTCGTCACCGGCGATCAGGGCGCGGTCTCGCTGAGCGGTGCGGGGGCGCCCATGGGGTATCTCCAGCACTGGTCCTCCACGGTGAACCCCGACCCCGGGCTGAGTCCCGAGGAGACCGAGATCTGGAAGCGCGTCACGTCCGAGAACGGATTCAGGGCGACGATGATCGCCGGGCGCATGAGCGGGATCCCCATCTGGATCGGCTATCGGGATCAGGGTGATCTCTGCCTCGTCGTGGAGGACGGGGAGACCTACAAGGTCTGCGGCCAGCAGCTCGCCGGCTCCCCGCCGTCCCGTCTCGGCGCGGACGAGTCTCCGCCGAGCCTCGCCCTGGATCTGCCGGCGACCGCCGAGCACGTCGCCTACCGGCTCGAGTACTGGACCGGGTTCACGTCCTACCTCGTCATCACCGCGAATCCGGATCCGCAGCCGACGCCGCCGTTCGGGCTCAAGCCGGCGGCCTGACCGCGCTCAGACCCGGTCGGCGAGGATCGCGTGGCGCCGATCCCCGACCCGCACGAGGATCAGGGTCGCCTCCGCGGATCCGCGGAGCGTGAGCTTCTTGCGGAACGCCGCCGGATCCACGTCGACGCCGCGCTTCTTGATCTCCAGCCGGCCGATCCCGGCCTTCTTCAGCGCCGTCGAGATCGCCTTCGGATTCATCGGCAGGACCTCGCGCACGCGGAACGACGCCGCGAAGGGGCTGTCGGCCGGGGCATCCGATGTCAGGTACGCGATGTGCGGATCCAGCATGCCCGCGTCGAGTCGGCGGGCCAGGTCGCCGATCAGCCGCGCCCGGATCACGGCGCCGTCGGGCTCGTGCACGAAGGCGCCGAGCTCGCGCACCTCTGCGTCCTCGGTGTCGTCGGGGGCGGTCAGCTCGTGCGCCCTGTCGTCGCGGATCACGAGCGCCGCGCGCCGCACGCCCTCGCGTGCGAGCACGCCCGACCACAGCACGAGCTCGACCACGTCGCCGTCGGCGCTCACCCACTGCGCCTCGACGTCGGAGGGGATCGTGTCGCGGTCGTGCGCGGGGCCGAGCTTGATGCCGGTGGGGATCCGCTCCGCGAGCGCGAACGCCCAGTCCAACGAGGGGGAGTAGTCGTCGGCGGCGACGCGACGGGTCTCGGAGTGCCCCGCCGTGCGCCGGGCCGGATCCAGCCAGACGGCCGCGGGTCCGGACACCGAGGCGGTCGGAGCGTCGGGTGCGTGATCCTCCGCGAACCCGTGGCGCACCTCGACATCGGATCCGAACGGGGCGAGGTTGTACGCGGCCAGCGCCGCGGTGACCTCGTCGGCATCGACCGCCGTCACGCCGAGACCCGCGCCGGCGAAGGCGAGCGCGTCGCCGCCGATCCCGCAGCCGAGGTCCGAGACGTGCGCGATCCCGGCCGCGCGCATCCGCCCGGCATGCCGTGCCGCGACGCCGAGCCGCGTGGCCTGCTCGAGACCGGCGCGGGTGAAGAGCATCCGCTCCGCGAACTCGCCGAACTTCGCCGTCGCCCTGGTGCGAAGCCGCGCCTGGCCGACCACGGCGGAGACGAACTCGGGCGAGTGCCCCTCGGCGCGCAGCCGCATGACGGCGCGGGCGGCGGCATCCGTGGACGCGATGGGCCCGAGGGCGTCGAGCATCCGCAGCGCCTCGGGCGTCAGCAGCGTTCGCAGTTCGCTCATATCCACGCGGTCCAGGCTATCGACGTCGCGGCCCCGCCCGACACGGACGGAGGAGCCGGTGAGCATGACCACGGTGGTCGAGGACGAGTGGGTGCGGCGGATCGGCCCGGAGGCCGCGAAGATGCGGCGTGCGCGGGCACGACTGCGGATGTGGGCCTGGGGGCTGGTTCCTGTCGCCTTCGCGACCTTTGCGGTGCTGATCGGCGTCATCGCGAGATTCCATCGCACAGGACAGGGGTTCTCCCCGGTTCTGCCGCTGGTGTTCCTCGGGGCGTTCGTCCTCCTGGGGGCGACGGTCTGCGGTGTGCTGGCACGCGGCACCGGATTCCGCATGGAAGGCGCGGCTCTGGCAGCATTGCGTCCGACGGTGAGCGACGCCACGCCCCTGGAGATCCGGGCAGCGCTGCGCCGAATCGATCGTTTCGACCGATGGGTGCGTGAGCGCGGGGCCGTTGCGCACGTGACAGCGCCTGCGGCGGCAACGCCCGCAACGCCATCGTCCGTGGTGGCGCCATCCGCAGTCGCCTCGTCCGCCACCGCGCCATGGCGGCCCGAGACATCGCGCGCTCTCCTGCCTGGACGGACGTCGTTCCAGTGGTTCCGGCTCGCGCTGGGAATGCTCGTCGCCGCGGCGCCGCTCATGATGGTGGTCATGCTGACCGGCCTCATCCTGCGTCGGCTTCCGGACGGCCCGGTCATCGTGTTCGTACTCTGGTGCCTTCTGCCTGCCTGGATGCTGCTCACCCTCGGCTGCTCGGTCCTCGGGCACGCGCGGCAGAACGCGGAGTACCGCGCCGGCTACCGCACGGCGGTGGGGCGGACCAGAGGTGGTGCGATCATCGACGACCGCACCGGGGTCGACCTGGTGGATTCGAAGACAGGCGTCGTGATCCGACCCGCATGCGCCCCGTCGCTCAACCGCGCGACCTACGACGCGCGGATCCGCGAGATCCGAGCAGCCCACCCCGACGCGACCCCGCAACGCCTGGGTTGACGTCGCCGGAACCGGCCTGTGGGTGTCGCACGGGCTGGCACTCTGATTGCGGGAGTGCCAGCGATGTGCCTAGACTGTCGTTAGCACTCTCAGGCTGAGGGTGCTAATCAGTCTTGAACCGTCAGAAAGAGGTAGACCGTGTCGGTTTCCATCAAGCCGCTCGAGGACCGCATCGTCATCAAGCAGGTCGAGGCCGAGCAGACCACCGCGAGTGGCCTGGTCATCCCCGACACCGCCAAGGAGAAGCCCCAGGAGGGCGAGGTCGTGGCCGTGGGCCCCGGTCGCATCGACGACAACGGCAACCGCGTCCCGCTCGACGTCAACGTCGGCGACCGCGTGCTCTACAGCAAGTACGGCGGCACCGAGGTGAAGTTCGGCGCCGACGAGTTCCTCGTGCTGTCGGCGCGCGACGTGCTCGCCGTCGTGGTGCGCTGAGCTCCCTTCGAGTTCTCCAGGGAGTGCCCCGCTGCGTGCGGATCGTCCCCTGACACAAGGCCCGGATGCCTCGCATCCGGGCCTTCGTCGTCCCTCCATCCCGCGTCGTCCCCCTGAGCGGAGGCCGGGGGCTCCGCTCAGGGGGACGACGCGGAGATAGTGGGCGGCAGGCCGGCATGGCCCCGCGCGGGAATAGGGTTGTCCGGTGACCACAGCCCCGCGCAGCGCCCAGACCGTCGGCGTCGCCTCCGCGATCGGCGCGTATCTGCTGTGGGGCGTGCTGCCGCTGTACTTCCTGCTGCTCGCACCCACCGGTCCCTGGGAGCTGGTGGCCTGGCGGGTCGCGCTCTCGTTCGTGTTCTGCCTGCTCCTGCTGGCGGTCACCCGGGGCTGGAAGCCGCTGATGGCGATCGTCCGGCAGCCGCGGCTGCTCGCCCTCACCGCGCTCGCCGGCGTGCTGATCTACATCAACTGGCAGGTCTTCGTCCTCGCGACCCTGAACGGCGAGATCGTCGAGACCAGCCTCGGCTACTTCATCAACCCGATCGGCACGATGCTGCTCGGCGTGTTCGTGCTGAAGGAGAGACTGCGCCGCCTGCAGTGGGTCGCGATCGGGATCGCGACGATCGCGGTGCTGGTGATCGTCTTCGCCCACGGCACCTTCCCCTGGATCGCGCTGTCGCTCACCGCGTCCTTCGGCATCTACGGACTCGTGAAGAAGAAGATCGGCCCCTCGGTCGACGCCCTGAGCGGTCTCACCCTGGAGTCGTTCTGGCTGCTGCCGGTCGCCGTCGTGCAGCTGATCGCGGTCGGCCTCACGACGGGCATCACGATGGGCGCCCACGGACCGCTGCACGCGGGCCTGCTCGCCTTCGCCGGCGTGGCCACGGCCGTGCCGCTGCTGCTCTTCGCCGCGGGCACCCGCCGGATCGGGCTGACCGTGATCGGCATGATCCAGTTCATCACCCCGATCATGCAGTTCCTCGTGGGCGTGCTCGTGATGCACGAGCCGATGCCGGTCGAGCGCTGGATCGGGTTCGGGATCGTCTGGATCGCGATCGCCGTGTTCCTGATCGACCTCGCGCTCGTCTCTCGCAGGATGCGCGCGCACCGCGGCGCGATCGCGGAGCCCGACCCGGGCACCGACACCATCCCCGTACCTTGACGGAGGGGCTCCCCCGGGAGTCCGCTCCACGAGGTCCGTTCCTGGGAATACCGCACCCCGGGCGGCGCTTAGAATCGATACACGCGCGCGAGAAGAGGAGCCCCGCAACCCATGGAGCAGCACGACCCGTTCGGCTTTGTCGGATTGACCTACGATGACGTTCTGCTTCTGCCGGGGCATACGGATGTGATCCCGAGCGAGGCGGACACCTCGTCGCGCGTGACGCGCCGCATCTCCGTCGCGACGCCCCTGCTCTCCAGCGCCATGGACACCGTGACCGAGGCGCGCATGGCGATCGCCATGGCGCGCGAGGGCGGCCTCGGCATCCTGCACCGCAACCTGTCGATCGCCGATCAGGCCGCGCAGGTCGATCGCGTCAAGCGCAGCGAGTCCGGCATGATCACGGACCCGATCACGACGACCCCCGACGCGACGATCGCCGAGGTCGACGCGATGTGCGCGAAGTACCGGATCTCCGGCCTGCCCGTGGTCGATCCCGACGGCCGCCTGGTCGGCATCGTCACGAACCGCGACATGCGCTTCGTCTCCGGATCCGCCAAGCAGACCACGCTCGCCCGCGACGTGATGACGAGCGAGAACCTCGTGACCGCTCCCGTCGGCGTCGCCGCCGAGCAGGTCATCGCGCTCTTCGCCAAGCACCGCGTGGAGAAGCTCCCGCTCATCGACGACGACGGCAAGCTCGCGGGCCTCATCACCATCAAGGACTTCGACAAGAGCGAGAAGTACCCGCTCGCGACGAAGGACGACCAGGGCCGCCTCCGGGTGGGCGCCGCGATCGGCTTCTTCGGCGACGCCTGGGAGCGGGCCGAGGCTCTGCGCGACAAGGGCGTGGACGTGCTCGTCGTCGACACCGCCAACGGCCAGTCGCAGGGCGTGATCGACCTCGTCAAGCGGCTCAAGGCGGATCCCTCCTTCGCCCACATCGACATCATCGGCGGCAACGTCGCGACCCGCGAGGGTGCGCAGGCGCTCGTCGACGCCGGCGTGGACGCCGTCAAGGTCGGCGTCGGCCCCGGCTCCATCTGCACCACGCGCATCGTCGCCGGAGTCGGCGTCCCGCAGGTGACGGCCGTCTACGAGGCATCTCTCGCCGCGCGTCCGGCCGGCATCCCGGTGATCGCGGATGGCGGCCTGCAGTACTCGGGCGACATCGCCAAGGCGCTCGTCGCCGGCGCCGACGCCGTGATGCTCGGCTCGCTCCTCGCCGGCACCGAGGAGTCCCCGGGAGAGATCGTCTTCCAGGGCGGCAAGCAATTCAAGCTGTACCGCGGGATGGGCTCGCTCGGAGCGATGCAGACCCGCGGCAAGCAGACGTCCTATTCGAAGGACCGCTACTTCCAGGCCGATGTGCCCAGCGACGACAAGCTCATCCCCGAGGGCATCGAGGGCCAGGTGCCCTACCGCGGCCCGCTGTCGGCCGTCGCGTACCAGCTCGTCGGCGGCCTGCGCCAGTCGATGTTCTACGTCGGCGCGCGCACGATCGAGGAGCTCAAGACCCGCGGGAAGTTCGTCCGCATCACCGCGGCCGGACTCAAGGAGTCGCACCCGCACGACGTGCAGATCGTGGTCGAGGCCCCGAACTACAGGCGCTGAGTCGAAGCCTCCCGCACGCGAAGGCCCCGGATCCCTGCGGATCCGGGGCCTTCGTCGTCCCTCACGCGGCGACGGGCTCCGCCTCGGCGGGCGCCGCCTCGACAGGGGCCTCGCCCTCCGCATGTCCGCCCCGCCCTGCCGGCAGCCAGAGCGCGATGACGGAGGCGACGAGCAGCACCGCGGCGCCCGTGAACACGGCGGGGCGGGCGGCGTCGACATAGTGATCGGGTACCAGCTGTCCGCCGGCGCCGACGAAGATCGCCGTCATCACGGCGGTGCCGAGGGCGACGCCCAGCTCGCGGAGCGTGGAGTTCACGCCCGAGGCCTTGGCGTGGTCGACGAGCCCGAGCGTGGCGAGCAGCGCCGTCGCGGAGGGCGCGAACACGAGGCCCATGCCGATTCCAGCGAGGACGAAGGGCGCGACCAGGTCGGCATAGGGCACGTCGGTGGCGAGCAGAGCGGCCAGCCAGCCCAGTGCCACGCCCTGCAGCAGCAGGCCCGAGACGAGCAGCACCCGTGTGCCGACGCGCGGAGCGATCAGACCCGCGAGCGGCGCCACGAACATCGGCGCCAGCGTCCAGGGCGTGGTCTGGACGGCGGCCTCGAGCGGGGTCGCCCCCTGCACCACCTGCAGGAACTGGATCAGGATGAACACGGATCCGAAAGTGCCGAAGCTGAACGCGAAGCCGACGACGTTCGTGAGCGAGAACGACCGGTCCCGGAACAGCCGCAACGGCACGAGCGGCGCGGCCGAGCGCAGCTGCCAGACCAGGAAGGCGATCACGAGCGCGCCGCCCAGGGCGAGCTCGGCGATCACGCCGACCGTGTCCCAGCCGTCGTCGTTGCCGCGCACGATCGCGTGGACCAGGGCCAGCACGCCGCCGGCCGCGAGCACGGCGCCCGGCACGTCGATGCGCATCCGGGCGCCGAAGTCGTTGCTCAGCACGATCAGGGCGAGGGGGATCGCGATGACGGCGATGGGCACGTTGATCCAGAAGATCGCCTGCCAGTTCCAGCCCTCCATGATCGCGCCGCCGATGAGCGGCCCGACCGCGACCCCGAGCCCGGAGACGCCGCCCCAGATGCCGATCGCGAGGGGGCGCCGTGCGGCCGGCACTGCGCCGGTGAGCAGCGCGAGCGACAGCGGCATGACGGCGGCCGCGCCCAGTCCCTGCACGGCGCGGGCGGCGATGAGCTGGCCCGGATCGGAGCTGAGCGCGGCGAACAGCGAACCCGCGCCGAACAGGGCGATGCCGAGCGCGAACACGGTGCGGCGCCCGAAGCGATCGCCGAGGGCGGACGCGACGAGGATCGCCCCGGCGAAGGCGAGCGTGTAGGCGTTCACGAACCACTGCAGCTGCTCGATCGTGGCGCCCATCTCGCGGTGCAGCACGGGGAGGGCGTTGGTCATGACGAGGTTGTCGAGGGTCGCCATGAACATCGGCAGAGAGGCCGCGGCGATGACGAGCGCGACCGGACGCGAACGCCGGGACGTCAGGGCGGACCGGCTCCGGCGGGAGGCCGGGGCGGGCGAGGGAACGGTCATGGGAAGCTCCAGTTGTAATTGGATGATTACTAGCGCTGAGGTCAATGTAGTAATCGAATGATTACAAAGTCAAGTCATTCGCTGATAACCTTTCGCCATGACTTCCGCAGCCCGCACGGATCCCGATGTCGGAGAGGATGCCGGCCGCCGGCTCTCCTCGCAGGAGCGTCGCGCGCAGATCATCCTCGCCGCGCTCACGGTCTTCGGTTCACGCGGGTACGAGGGTGCCACGACCGACCAGGTGGCCAAGGCCGCCGGCGTCAGCCAGCCGTACGTCGTGCGCCTCTTCGGCTCCAAGGAGAACCTGTTCCTCGCGACGATCGAGTTCGCCCTCGACCGCCTCCTCTCGGTCTTCCGCGAGGCGCTCGCGGCATCCGACGACGAGGGGGAGCGGCCGGTCGGCAAGCGCATCGGGGAGGCCTACGTCGACCTCATCGAGGTGCGGGGTCTGCACCAGACGCTCGCGCACGCGTATCTCCTCGGCAGCAACCCGGCCATCGGCGCCGCCGCGCGTCAGGGGTTCGTCCGGGTCTGGCGCTTCTTCCGCGACGAGGTGGGCCTCGATGCCGACGAGGCCCGGACCTTCCTCGCCGAGGGCATGCTCATCAGCACCATGATCGGCCTGCGGATCGTCGACGACTACGGATCCGATCCGCAGATCACCGAGCTGTTCCGCGCGTGCTTCCCGAACAAGCTGCCGCACGTGCTCGAGGTGCTGCCGCGCAACGAGCACCGGCTGTAGCGTCTGCGGTTCCGGCGGGTCCGGAACGGCGGGCCGCCGGCGGCGGCGAAGCGCAATCCCACCCGGCATCACCGAGTGGTACTTTTAAGACATGAGTACCACCTACGCGGCATCCATGGGCGATCGTGGGCGCTTGGTGGTTCCCGCAGGGCTTCGCGAGCGACAGCACTGGGAATCCGGAACGGCGCTGCTGTTCATCGAGACCGAGAACGGCGTCGTGCTCGCGACGCGGGAGCAGGCCAAGCGCATCGTGCGCGCGCAGCTCTCCGGCCAGGACCTCGTTCAGCAGCTGTTGGATGAGCGTCGCGCCGCGGCGGGGGCGGAGGACGCTGCGTGATGGTGCTCGACGCCTCCGCGGTGCTCGCGTTCCTGCAGGGCGAATCGGGTGCGGATCGCGTCGAGGCGGAGTTGGACGGCGGAGTCATCGGCGCGGCGAACTGGTCGGAGGTCGCGCAGAAGGTGCACGCGTCCGGCGGCGACTGGGGGGTCGCGCGCACCCTGCTGCTGAGTTACGACCTGAGAGTCGAACCGGTGGGCGTCGCGGATGCGGAAGGCGCAGCGGTTCGATGGCAGCGGGGGTCCGGGCTCTCTCTCGGCGATCGTCTCTGCCTGGCCTTGGCGGACCGGCTCGGTGCTCCCGCTCTCACGGCCGATCGCGCGTGGGGCGAATCGCACGACGTTGTCCAGCTTCGCTGACCGCGCCGGAGGCCTCTCGGCCTGACGGGCGTGGGCGGGATCCAGGACGGGAATCCCGCCCGCCGCCGTTCCTGATAGCCTGGTCGGCTCGCTATCGCGCACACGCGCGCGGGCGGAAGGACCACCACCGTGGGATACATCGATGTCGCCGGCGTCTCGCTCACCCTGCCCGACGGCCGCCCCCTGCTCGACGAGGCCTCGTTCCGCGTCGGCGCCGGATCCACGAGTGCCCTGATCGGGCCGAACGGCGCCGGGAAGTCCACGATCCTGCGGATCATCCGCGGCGAACAGGCGCCCGATGCCGGCGTCGTGACGATCGACGGATCCCTCGGCGTGATGGATCAGTTCGTCGGCCACGGTCGCGAGGGGCAGACCGTGCACGAGCTGCTCATCGCGGTCTCACCGGCGCGGATCAGAGTCGCAGCCGAGGCGCTCGAGGTCGCGGAGAACGCCCTCATCGAGGACGACACCGAGCCCACGCAGATGCGGTACGCGACGGCGATCGCCGAGTACGCGGATGCCGGCGGATACGAGCACGAGACGGTCTGGGACCAGTGCACGGTCGCCGCGCTCGGTCTCCCGTTCGAGCGGGCGCGGTTCCGCGATCTCGCGACGCTCTCCGGCGGCGAGCAGAAGCGGCTCGCGCTCGAGGCGCTGCTGCGCGGACCCGATGACGTGCTGCTGCTCGACGAGCCGGACAACTACCTCGACGTGCCGGGCAAGCGCTGGCTCGAGGAACGGCTGCGCGAGACGCCGAAGACGGTGCTGCTGGTGTCGCACGACCGGGAGCTGCTCGCGAGGGCGGCCGATCGGATCGTCACTCTCGAGCCGGGCGGCGCGGGTGCGACGGCGTGGGTGCACGGCGGCGGGTTCGCGACCTACCATCAGGCGCGGATCGACCGGATGGATCGTCTCGACGAGCTGCGCCGGCGCTGGGACGAGCAGCACGAGAAGCTGAAGACCCTGGTCGCGAACCTCAAGGTCAAGGCGTCCGCGAACGACGGCTTCGCCTCGCGGTATCAGGCTGCGCAGACGAGACTGCGGAAGTTCGAGGAGGCGGGGCCGCCCGAGGAGCGTCCGCCCGCGCAGGACTTCGACATGCGGCTGCGCGGTGCACGCACCGGAAAACGCGCGATCGTGTGCACCGCTCTCGAGCTGACCGGCCTCATGAGGCCGTTCGACGCCGAGCTCTGGTTCGGCGACCGTGTGGCGGTCCTCGGATCCAACGGATCCGGCAAGTCGCACTTCCTGCGGTTGCTGGCCCGTGGCGGCAGCGACCCCGATCCGACTCTCGGGCACCTCACGGGCGCGGGGGAGCGGCTCGACGAGGTCGCGCACACCGGCACGGCGGTGCTCGGCGCGCGTGTCGTGCCCGGACTGTTCGCGCAGACCCACGCGCATCCGGAGTTCGCCGGACGCACGCTGCTCGAGATCCTGCACCGCGGCGACGACCGCAGAGCGGGGATGCCCCGGGAGGCCGCCAGCTCGGCACTGGACCGCTACGGGCTGGTGCGCCAGGCGCAGCAGGAGTTCTCGCAGCTCTCCGGCGGGCAGCAGGCCCGGTTCCAGGTGCTGCTGCTCGAGCTGTCCGGCGCGACCCTGCTCCTGCTCGACGAGCCGACGGACAACCTCGACCTCGAGTCGGCCGAGGCGCTCGAGGACGCGATCGCGAGATTCGAGGGCACGGTCGTCGCGGTCACGCACGATCGCTGGTTCGCCCGCTCATTCGACCGCTTCCTCGTGTTCGGTGAGGACGGCGGCGTCTACGAGTCCGACGCCCCGGTGTGGGACGAACGGCGAGTCGCCCGCGCCCGCTGAGCGGCCGCACCGCGCGCCCCGCTTCCGAAGCCCGCGACGGATGCACGACGATGCGACGGATGCACGACGGATCCGCCGATCCGGTCGTGCATCCGTCGCACGATCCTGCATCCGTCGCAGCGGTGCGGGCGCAGGCGTGGGCCCGCACCGGCGGGAGCCCCGGCCCGCTGAGCCACAGGGGCAACCCGGGTAGGCTGGGTTCGTGACCCAGGAGATCGAGCTCGGCCGAGGCAAGCGCGCGCGCCGCGCATACACGTTCGACGACATCGCGGTGGTGCCCTCGCGGCGCACCCGCAACCCGGAGGACGTGTCCACCGCGTGGACGATCGACGCGTTCCCGTTCGAGATCCCCGTGCTCGGCGCCCCGATGGACTCGGTGATCAGCCCCCGCACGGCGATCATGCTGGGTCAGCTCGGCGGACTGGGCGTGCTCGACCTCGAAGGACTGTGGACCCGGTACCAGGATCCCGAGCCGCTGCTCGCCGAGATCGCCGGCCTCGACGAGGCCACCGCCACGTCGCGCATGCAGGAGCTCTACGCCGAGCCGATCAAGCCAGAGCTGATCAAGGCGCGCCTGGCCGAGATCCGCGACGCCGGTGTCACGGTCGCCGGATCCCTCACGCCGCAGCGCACTCAGGAGCTCTACCAGACGGTCGTCGAAGCGGGCGTCGACCTCTTCGTCATCCGCGGCACGACCGTCTCCGCCGAGCACGTGTCGAGCGTCGCCGAGCCGCTCAACCTGAAGAAGTTCATCTACGACCTCGACGTCCCCGTGATCGTCGGCGGTGCCGCGACCTACACCGCTGCCCTGCACCTCATGCGCACCGGTGCGGCGGGCGTGCTCGTCGGCTTCGGCGGGGGAGCCGCCTCGACCACGCGCGCCACGCTGGGCATCCACGCGCCGATGGCCACCGCGGTCTCCGACGTCGCCGCCGCGCGCCGCGACTACCTCGACGAGTCGGGCGGACGCTACGTGCACGTGATCGCCGACGGCGGTGTGGGCACCTCGGGCGACATCGTCAAGGCGCTCGCGATGGGCGCCGACGCGGTCATGCTCGGCGTCGCGCTCGCGCGCGCGACCGATGCGCCCGGCCAGGGCTTCCACTGGGGTCCCGAGGCGCACCACCCGAAGCTGCCGCGCGGCCGCCGGGTGGCGGTCGACGGCGTCGCGACCCTCGAGGAGATCCTCTACGGCCCGGCCCCCGTGGCCGACGGCACCGCCAACCTCATCGGAGCGCTGCGCAAGTCGATGGCGACCACCGGCTACTCCGATCTCAAGGAGTTCCAGCGCGTCGAGGTCGTGCTGTCTCCCTACGAGTCCTGAACCCCGCCGTTCTTGAACCCTCCCGTGTCGTCTCCGCAGCGCCCCGTCGCCTCAACGCCCGAGTTCCCGCCGACCCTGCGCGAGGTGATGCTGCGCGGTCGCTGGATCGGCATGCTGCTGCTGTGCCTCGTGGTCGCCGGGGTGTTCGCCTGGCTCGGCCAGTGGCAGCTCGGCCGCGCCATCGACACGAACCCGCCGGCGCCCGGCGCCACCGAGAAGGTGCTGCCGATCGACCAGGTCGTGAAGCCCGGCGCCTACCTCGACGGGCCCCTGGTCGGGCAGCGCGCGGAGACGAGCGGATCCTGGGTCCCCGGTGACTTCCTCATCGTCTCCTCGCGCTTCAACGACGGCGCCGAGGGCTACTGGGTGACCGGTCAGCTGCGGATCGCCGGCACCGCGAAGCCCACGTCGTTGGCCGTCGCGATCGGATGGGCTCCCGATGAGAAGGCCGCCGAGGCCGCGGTGCAGAAGCTGGAGAAGACGGCGGACGGATCCGTCCTCACCGTGACGGGTCGGCTCATCTCCGACGAGGGCCCGGTCGCCCCGCCGCAGGACCAGCCGACCCGCATGGACCGGATGTCGCCCGCGGCGCTGCTCGGCTTCTGGCACGACACCGCCGAGCTGAACGTCTACCGGCCCTACCTGGCCTCCGGCACCCCGCTCGGCGGTCTCGACACGATCTCCTCGCCGGCTCCGGAGGAGCACTCCTCGGTCAACTGGCTGAACATCTTCTACGCGGTGGAGTGGGCGATCTTCGCCGGCTTCGCGTTCTACCTCTGGTACCGGCTGGCGAAGGACGCCTGGGAGCGTGAGGTCGAGGAGTTCGAGGAGCGCCGCGGCGCCGCGGGTTGAGACAGCCCGAATCCCGTCTGCCGCTCTTCTGAGCATCGGAAAGGTGCACTTCTGAGCACCGGAATCGGCGCGGATGCGCGTTCGCGCGGGTGGCTCTCCGCGAGCCCAGTCCTCCGTTGGTGACGGGCCGGTGAACAGCTTTCAGCCAGTGCATATCTTCCTTGAAGAGGGTCCATAGCCTCGCCTATCGTCGGTGAGGTGTGCGGCTGCCCGAATGCGCCGCGCACCGACGGCCCCGACCGGGAGCCGTCGCATCCGTTCCGTGGAGGCAGCGCTGATGAAGTCCGTCCCCGATGAAGGGCACCGCATGGTTCCCTCGTCGTTCCGCAGAAGAGGGGCGCGACTCGGCGCCCTCGCCGCGACCACCGTCGCCGCGCTGAGCTTCGGCTGCCTCGCAGCCGTCCCGGCGTTCGCCGACACGACCGGCACCGGTGTCGTGATCAACGAGGCCTACCTCTCCGGCGGCAGCGCCGGCGCGGCCTACACGAACAAGTTCGTGGAGCTCTACAACCCGACGCACGCGGCCGTCGCTCTCGACGGTCTCTCCCTGCAGTACCGCTCGGCGACCGGCACCGGCAACTCGAGCGGCACCGTCCCGCTCTCCGGCACGATCGCGGCCGGCGGCTACTACCTCATCCAGGGCAGCAGCAACGGGACGAACGGCGCGGCCCTGCCCACGCCCGACGCGACCAGCAGCCTGAACCCGAGCGGCAGCTCCGGCACGATCGCGCTGGTCAAGGGCGCGGCCGCCATCAGCCTCCCCACCGGATCCGTCACCGGCAACACCGACGTGATCGACCTGCTCGGCTACGGCACGTCCAACACCTTCGAGGGCGCGGCGGCCACGGCCCCCGCAGGCAACACCGACGTCAAGTCCCTCAACCGGACGAACGGGGCCGACACCGACTCGAACAGCGCCGACTTCACGCTGTCCGCCACGCTCACCCCGAAGAACACGTCCGCCGCGGCCGAGTTCCCGACCGACCCCGGCACGGACCCCGAGCCGACCCCCACCCCGACCCCGACCGACACCCAGGCTCCGGGCGAGGCCAAGACCATCGCCGAGGTGCAGGGCACGACCGACACCTCGCCGTTCGTCGACCAGACCGTCACCGTGCAGGGCATCGTGACCGGCGACTACCGCACCGGCGGCTACAAGGGCATCAGCATCCAGACCGAGGGCACCGGCGGCGACGTCAAGACCGACGGCGCCTCGGACGGCATCTTCGTCTACCTCAACGCGCTGGCCCCGTCCGTCGCCCGCGGCGACCTCGTCTCGGTGACAGGCAAGGTCTCCGAGTACTTCGGCCAGACCCAGATCAACCCGGCCGCGGTCGGGGACGTCTCCGTCGTGAAGGCCGGCGTCGGCGTGCCGCAGCCCGTCGCGCTGTCCGACAGCGTGCGCGGTGCGGACCGCGAGGCGTACGAGAACATGCTCGTCGCGCCCACCGGCACCTACAAGCTCGCCTCCAGCCACCAGCTCTACAACTACGGCGCGCTGTGGCTCAACGCGGGTGACAAGCTCAACGTCAAGGCCACCGAGCTCGCACGCCCGGGTGCCGACGCCGACGCGATCACGGCCGCGAACCGCGCGAACCGGATCCTCCTCGACGACGGCTGGTCCTCCCAGATCGGCAAGGGCGGCCACACCGGCGGCCAGCCGTACTTCACGAAGGACACGGTCGTCCGCAATGGCGACACCGTGAACTTCCCCGCCGAGGGCGAGGTCCTGCAGTACGGCTTCGACGACTGGCGGTTGCAGCCGGTGGTGCCCATCTCCGGCACCAGCGACGCCTCGCACAAGCCCACGTTCGGTTCCGAGAACCCGCGCCCGGCCGCTCCGCCGGTCGTCGGCGGCGACGTGAAGGTGGCGTCGTTCAACGTCTACAACTTCTTCACGACGCTCTCCAGCCAGGACGCGAACGCCCGCGGCGCCAAGACGGACGCGCAGTTCCAGATCCAGCGGTCGAAGATCGTCTCCGCGATCAGCGGCCTGGGCGCCGACGTCGTCGGCCTCATGGAGGTCGAGAACGGGCCGAAGTTCGGTCTCGCCCTCGACGCGCCGCTCAAGAACCTCGTGCAGGGGCTCAATGACGCGGCGGGATCCGAGGTGTGGGACTACGTCCGCACGCCCGCGGCGCTGAACGACCCGTCGATCACCGACGCGATCACGACCGCGATCATCTACAAGAAGGCCTCCGTCACCCTCAAGGGCGACGCGTCGACCATCATCGACGAGACCGTCTTCGGCAACGCGCGCGAGCCGATCGCGCAGACGTTCCAGACCGCTCAGGGGCGCGTCCTCTCCGTCGTCACGACGCACCTGAAGTCGAAGTCCCCGCCGCAGAACGCGGGCCCCGAGCCTGCCGACGGCCAGGGCTTCTTCAACGCCGACCGCGTCGCCCAGGCCAAGGCCGAGCTCGCGTTCGCGCAGAAGGTGCAGAAGGACTCGGGCAGCGATGACGTCTTCCTCGTCGGCGACTTCAACGCCTACGGCAAGGAGGACCCGATCGACGTCTTCACCCAGGCCGGGTGGACCGACGTCGAGCCGACGCACGCGGCGGGTCAGTACACCTACTCCTTCGACGGCGAGCTCGGATCCCTGGACCACGTGATCGCGTCGCCGTCCGCGGCGAAGGCCATCACCGGCGCCGGGGTGTGGAACATCAACTCGCCCGAGTGGAGCGACCGCGGCTACGCCTTCGCGGCCACCGAGGCCGGCACCCCGTACCGCTCCAGCGACCACGACCCGATCCTGGTCGGCGTCAAGGGCGCGGCGGATCCGATCGACATCAACGTCGCGACGATCAACGACTTCCACGGGCGCATCGAGGCCGACGGCGCCGCCGCCGGAGCCGCGGTGCTGGCCGGGGCGGTCGAGCAGATCCGGGCGCAGAACCCGAACACGATCTTCGCGGCCGCGGGCGACCTCATCGGCGCCTCCACGTTCACGTCCTTCATCCAGCAGGACAACCCGACGATCGACGCGCTCAACGCGGCCGGTCTCGATGTGAGCGCGGCGGGCAACCACGAGTTCGACCAGGGCTACGCCGACCTCCGCGACCGTGTGGAGAAGCGCGCCGACTGGACCTACCTCAGCTCGAACGTGTTCCTGACCGCCACCGGCGAGCCCGCGCTCACCCCGGCCTGGGTCAAGGACATCAAGGGCGTCAAGGTGGGCTTCATCGGAGCCGTCACCGAGGACCTGCCGACCCTCGTCTCGCCGGACGGGATGAAGGGCCTCGAGGTCCGCAGCATCCCCGAGTCGGTGAACAAGGTCGCGAAGCAGCTGCGCGACGGCGACGCCTCCAACGGCGAGGCCGACGTGATCATCCTGCTCGTGCACGAGGGCGCGACCACGACCGACGTGGCCAGCATCACCCCCGAGTCGCGTCTGGGCGAGATCGTGAACGGCGTCTCGAAGGACGTCAACGCGATCGTCTCGGCGCACACGCACCTCGCGTACAACCACGTGATCGACGGCCGTCCGGTGGTCTCCGCCGGGCAGTACGGCGAGAACCTGGGCCTGATGGACATCAAGGTCGACCCGACGAGCAAGAAGCTGCTCTCGATCACCAACGAGATCAAGCCGCTCACGGTGGGCGGCAAGCCCGCCTTCCCGGCCGACCCGAAGGTGCAGGCGATCGTCGACGCCGCCAAGGAGAAGGCCGCGGAGCTGGGCTCGGTCAAGCTCGGCGACATCACCGCCGACTTCAACCGCGCCCGGCAGAGCGACGGCAAGACCGAGAACCGCGGTGGCGAGTCCACCCTGGGCAACTTCGTCGCCGACGTGCAGAAGTGGTCGACCGGCGCGGACTTCGCGGTCATGAACCCGGGCGGTCTGCGTGCCAACCTCACCTACGCGTCGAGCGGCGCGGGGGATGCGGACGGCAGCGTGAGCTACAAGGAGGCCGCGACCGTGCAGCCCTTCGCCAACACGCTCATGACGGTGAAGCTCACCGGAGCGCAGGTGAAGCAGGTGCTCGAGCAGCAGTGGCAGCCCGCGGGATCGGCGCGTCCGTTCCTCAAGCTCGGCGTCTCCAAGGAGCTGACCTACACGTACGACCCGGCCGCTGCGGCGGGTGCGCACATCACGGGCATCCTCGTGAACGGCGCGCCGATCGATCCGGCCGCGACCTACACCGTGGGCGCGAACGCCTTCCTCGCGGCAGGCGGCGACGCGTTCACCGCGTTCCAGCAGGGCACCGACAAGAAGGACACCGGCAAGGTGGACCTGCAGTCGATGGTCGACTGGTTCGCGGCGAACAAGACGGCATCCCCTGACCTCGCCCAGCGCGCGGTCGGCACGGTGCTCTCCGCTCCCGCCGACGCGGCCGGCTACAGGGCAGGGGAGAGCGTCACGCTGAACCTCAGTTCGCTCGCGTTCACCGCGGGGGAGAAGGCGCCCGGTGACGTCACGGTCTCGCTCGGCGGCAAGGACCTGGCCACCGCGCCGGTGGACCCGGCCATGACCCTGGACGCCTTCGACGAGGCGGGCACGGCCACGCTGACGTTCACGATCCCCGAGGGCGTGACGGGCGCGCAGGCGCTGCACGTCACGGTCGCCGGCACCGGTACCGCGGTGCAGCTGCCGATCACGGTCGCCGGATCCGACACCGGATCCTTCAACGGCACCGTCTCGGTCGGCGCGGCCAAGGTCCTCGCGGGCGAGAAGCTGACGCTGGCCGGCCAGGCCTTCGAGCCCGGCGAGACGCTGACGCTGCAGCTGCGCGAGCAGGGCAAGAAGGGCACGGTCATCGACCTCGGCACCGTCAAGGTCGGCGGCGACGGCTCGTTCTCCGTGTCGCCGGTGGTGCCGCGCTCGACCAAGGGCGGCGACTACCTCGTCGCCGCGACCCAGGCCGACGGCGACGAGGCGACCGCCTCCGTCACCGTGGTCCGCGGGAAGGGCCAGCTCAAGCTCGGCTCCTCCTCGGTCGCCGCGGGCGGCAGCATCACGATCGCGGGCTCGGGTCTCGATGAGAACCAGGCCGTCGCGCTCGAGCTGCACTCCACCCCGGTCTCCCTGGGATCTGTGACGACCGACGCGGACGGCGCGTTCTCGGCGACCGTCACGATCCCCGCGGGCACCACCCCCGGAGAGCACCACGTGGTGGCGATCCTGGCGGACGGCTCCCAGATCACCGCGGCGATCACCGTCGCCGCGGCGGGATCCGCGGCCGGCGGCGGTCTCGCGCTGACCGGTGCGGACTCGGGCTCGTTCCTGCTCCTCGCCGCGGTGCTGCTCGCACTCGGCCTGGGCCTGATCGTGGCCCGTCGTCGCCTGCGCGCGGAGTGATCCTCCCGCGCTGACCTGCGAAGGCCGTCGGATCCCCGGATCCGGCGGCCTTCGCCGTTTCGGGGGCCCGGGAATCGCGCACAGGTCGGGCGCCTAGAATGGATGCATGCCCGAACCGAAAGCCGCGAGCTTCCCGGCCATCCGCGGGGCGCTGAAGTTCTACCAGATCGCGTCTGTGATCACCGGCGTCATGCTCCTGCTCCTGGTCACGGAGATGGTCCTCAAGTACACCCCGATCCACCTCGAGCTCTTCGCGGGCGGATCCGGCGGCTTCCTCTGGTTCGCCCCGGTCGTCGAGGGGCTGCACGGCGGACTCGAGTCCACGGGCAACGGCCTGAACCTCTCGATGGGCATCCTGGTCGCGCACGGCTGGTTCTACGTCGTGTACCTCTTCGCCTGCTTCCGGGTGTGGAGCCTGATGCGCTGGCCGTTCCTCCGCTTCATCATGCTCGCCCTCGGCGGCGTCGTGCCGTTCCTCTCCTTCATCATGGAGACCCGCGTCGCCCGTGAGGTGAAGGCGTATCTCGCCGCCCGCGAAGCGTCGTCCGATCAGACCTCCTCGACCACTCCCGCCACGGAAGGTGCCCGTTGACCGACAACACTCCCGACACCGAGCAGCGCCCCGCCCTCGTCGTCGACTTCGGTGCGCAGTACGCGCAGCTGATCGCCCGCCGCGTCCGCGAGGCCGGCGTCTACAGCGAGATCGTGCCGCACACCGCGACCGCCGCCGAGATCGCGGCGAAGAACCCGGTCGCCCTGATCCTCTCCGGCGGTCCGTCCTCGGTCTACGAGGAGGGCGCGCCGCAGCTCGACCCGGCCGTGTTCGAGCTCGGGGTGCCGACGCTGGGCATCTGCTACGGCTTCCAGTACATGGCTCGCACGCTCGGCGGCGAGGTCGCGAACACGGGCCTGCGCGAGTACGGCGCGACGGATGCGATGATCCCGGTCAACGACTCAACGCTGCTGGGCGGCCAGCCCGCCGAGCAGAACGTGTGGATGAGCCACGGCGATCAGGTCGCCCGCGCTCCTGAGGGCTTTGAAGTGCTCGCCTCCACCGGATCCACCAAGGTCGCCGCGTTCGCGGACGAGGAGCGCAAGCTCTACGGCGTGCAGTGGCACCCCGAGGTCAAGCACTCCGACCACGGCCAGGAGATCATCGAGAACTTCCTGCACAAGGGTGCGGGCCTCCCGGCCGACTGGAACAGCGACAACGTCATCGCCGAGCAGGTCGAGCGGATCCGCGCGCAGGTCGGCGACGCCCGCGTGATCTCCGCGATGTCCGGCGGCGTCGACTCCGCCGTCTCCACGGCGCTCGTGCACCGGGCGATCGGCGACCAGCTCACCGCGGTCTTCGTGGACCACGGCCTGCTCCGCAAGGGCGAGCGCGAGCAGGTCGAGCGCGACTTCGTCGCGGCGACCGGCGTGCGCCTGATCACCGTCGACGCGGAGGACACCTTCCTCGGCCACCTCGCCGGGGTGACGGATCCGGAGACCAAGCGCAAGATCATCGGCCGCGAGTTCATCCGCGCCTTCGAGCAGGTGCAGCGCGACCTCGTCGAGGAGGCCAAGGCCTCGGGGGAGAAGGTCAAGTTCCTCGTGCAGGGCACGCTGTACCCCGATGTCGTCGAGTCCGGCGGCGGTGCGGGCACCGCGAACATCAAGTCGCACCACAACGTGGGCGGCCTGCCCGACGACCTCGACTTCGACCTCATCGAGCCGCTGCGCACCCTGTTCAAGGACGAGGTGCGCGCGATCGGCCGCGAGCTCGGGATCCCCGAGGCGATCGTCGGACGTCAGCCGTTCCCCGGACCCGGCCTCGGGATCCGCATCATCGGCGAGGTCAACCGCGAACGCCTCGACATCCTGCGCGAGGCCGATGCGATCGCCCGTGAGGAGCTGACGCTCGCCGGTCTCGACCAGACCATCTGGCAGTGCCCGGTCGTGCTGCTCGCCGACGTGCGCTCCGTGGGCGTGCAGGGCGATGGTCGCACCTACGGCCACCCGGTCGTGCTGCGCCCCGTCTCGTCCGAGGACGCGATGACCGCCGACTGGACCCGCCTGCCCTACGACGTGCTCGCGAAGATCTCGAACCGCATCACGAACGAGGTGCGCGAGGTCAACCGCGTGGTGCTCGACGTGACCTCCAAGCCGCCGGCAACCATCGAGTGGGAGTGACCCCGAAGCCCCCGCTCCGCTGACGGCGAGACTCCAACTGGGCGACGAGAATGCGGCTGTGAAGCGCATTCTCGTCGCCCAGTTGCAGTCTCGCGGTCAGGAGCGGAAGCTGTGGGCCGGGTCAGCTGAGGTGCTTGAGGGCCTCGCGGCGGCTCAGCGGGGAGAGGGCGGGGTGGGCGTCGACGAAGCTGCGCACCCACTCCGGGTCGGTGCGCGCGAAGTCCCGCAGCGCCCAGCCGATCGCCTTGCGGATGAAGAACTCCGGATCCGCGATGTTCGGCTCGATCGCGTCGGTGAGCAGCGCGCGATCGGTCGCGCCCTTGCGCTGCAGCTGCGCGATGATCGCGACCCGGCGGATCCAGAAGTCCTCGTCATCGGACCAGACCCGCAGCTCGACGGCCAGTTCGGCGGGATGCGCCTCGAGGAGATCCGCGAGACGGTGCGCGACCTCGTCGACGTGGTCCCACCAGGCCCCCGTGCGGACCATCTCCTCGTGCACGTCCAGCATGTCCAGCCGCCCGCGCAGCGGCCGCAGGGCCATCAGCGCCTGTGCGGCATAGCGCTCCTCGCGGTACTCGGCCGCGCGCCACAGCCCGAGCGCGGCGTCGCGCAGCTCCTCCGCGTCCGCGACCCCGCGCGCAGCCTCCCGGGTGAGCCGCCGGACCTCGGGCACGCGCACGCCGAGGAACGGCATGGCCGACTTCATGTACGCCTGCTGGCCGGGGGCGAGCGCGGGATCCGCGGCGTCGCGCAGCACCTCTCGGACGGCGGCGGCGAGGGGCGAGGAGGAGGTCACATCAGCAGTGTAGGAATCTTTCGGAGAATCTTCGACGGACTGTCGATCCGGCGTCTTCTCGTTCGACGTCTTGAGTGAGAGGGTCGAGACACGACCTGAGACGAGGAGACAGAGACCATGAAGTTCATGCTGATCATGCGCGCGGACGAGCAGGGTGTGCGGGCGTACGAGGACATGCCGTTCGAAGAGGTCATCGCGGCGATGGGCCGGTACAACGAGTCGATGATCAAGGCGGGCGTGCTGCTCGCCGGCGAGGGGCTCACCGACGCGGCCGAGGGCTTCGTCGTCGACTTCTCCGCCGAGGCGCCCCTGGTCACCGACGGCCCCTACGGCGAGACCAAGGAACTGTTCAACGGCTTCTGGATTATCGAGGTGTCCACGCGCGAGGAGGCTGCGGAGTGGGCCAAGCGCGCCCCGCTCGGCCCGGGCGCCTACCTCGAGGTGCGCCGCGTCACCGAGCTGGAGGACTTCCCGGCCGACAACGAGTGGATCCAGAAGGAGGCCGGCTGGCGCGAGGAGGCGGCCGCCCGCGCGGCCGAGTGAGGGCCATGCCGGGATCCGATTCCACGGCGGCGGCGGGCTCCCCGACGGAGCGCGCCGTCGCCGCGGTGTGGCGCATCGAGTCGGCGCGCATCGTCGCGACCCTGACCCGCTTCACCGGCGACTTCGGCCTCGCGGAGGACCTCGCCCAGGACGCGCTCCTGGAGGCGCTCGCCCAGTGGCCGCGGGACGGCGTCCCGGCGAACCCCGCGGCCTGGCTGACGGCGGTCGCCAAGCGCCGTGCGATCGACGGCTGGCGGCGCAGGGAGCGCTACGACGATCGCCTCGCCGTGATCGCCCACGACCTCGCGCAGGAGCAGGACGACGCCCTCGATGCGCCGCCGTGGGATCCCGACGCGATCGACGACGACGTGCTGAGGCTCGTCTTCATCGCCTGCCACCCCGTGCTGTCGCGCGAGGCTCGTGTGGCGCTCACGCTGCGCGTGGTCGGCGGCCTCACCACGGAGCAGATCGCGCGCGCCTTCCTCGTGCCGACCGCGACCGTTCAGCAGCGGATCGTGCGCGCCAAGAAGACCCTCGCCGCGGCGAGGGCGCCCTTCGAGGTGCCGTCGCGGGAGGAGCTCCCGGCGCGGCTCGGCGCCGTGCTCGGCGTGCTGTACCTCGTCTTCAACGAGGCGCACGCGGCGACGGCGGGGGAGGACCTGCTGCGCCCGGATCTGGGCCGCGAGGCGATCCGCCTCGCCAGGGTGCTCACGGCACTCCTGCCCGGCGAGCCCGACGTGCACGCGCTGCTCGCGCTCATGGAGCTCACGGCCGCCCGCTTCCCTGCGCGCGTCGACGCGCACGGGGATCCCGTGCTCCTCGCGGATCAGGACCGCCGGCTGTGGGACCGCGGCAGGATCGCGCGCGGGCGCGCCGCGCTGGCCCGCGCGGACGCCTTCGGACGGGGGCGCGGTGCGTATGCACTGCAGGCCGCGATCGCCGAATGCCATGCGGTCGCGCCCTCGGTCGAGGAGACCGACTGGGCCACGATCGTGCTGCTGTATGAGGCGCTCGGCCGGATCGCGCCGTCGCCGGTCGTGGAGCTCAATCGCGCCGCCGCCGTCGCGATGGCCACGGGGCCCGCCTCGGCGCTGCGCATCATCGACGCCCTCGTCGAAAGCGGTGCGCTGCGCGGATACCACCTACTGCCCGCCACGCGCGGCGAGCTGCTGCTGCGACTCGGTCGCGAGGAGGAGGCGCGTTCGGAGTTCGCGGTGGCCGCCGGCCTCGCCGGGAACGACCGCGAGCGCGCACTCCTCGAGCAGAAGGCGCGCGGCTGAGCGGATCCGCCCGCACCGACGACGAAGGCCGCCCTCCGAGGAGAGCGGCCTTCGTGCGTGGAGCCGTGGCTAGTTGGATCTGGCGATCGCGATCATGCGCAGGATCTCGACGTACAGCCAGACGACGGTGACCATGATGCCGAAGCCGCCGAGCCAGCCGTAGACCCGCGGGGCGCCGTTGCGGACGCCCTGCTGGATCTGGTCGAAGTCCATCACGAGCGAGTAGGCCGCGAGGAAGACCACGAGCACGCCGATGATGAGGCCGAGCGGGATGCCGGCGACCTTGGCGCTGTAGAGGCCGAACATCATGTCCTGCGGCAGCACCTTGAAGAGCATGAGGCCGACGTTCAGCAGCGAGAAGACGAGGTAGCCGAGCATCGCGATCATCACGATCTTGGTCATCTTCGCCGAGGCACGGACCTTGCCGCTCGCGAACAGCGCCAGGGTGACCGCGACCACGGCGACGGTCGCGAGGCTGGCCTGCAGCACGATGCCGGGCCACATGACCTCGAAGTAGGCCGAGATGCCGCCGACGAAGAGACCCTCGAACGCCGCATAGGCGAAGATCAGCCCGGGGCGGACCTTCTTGCGCGAGGTGAAGCTCACGATCATCGCGAGGACGAAGCCGCCGAGCGCGCCCACGAGCCACGGCCACAGCGCGATCTTGCTGATCGCGGCCGCACGCACGTACGGGTCGGTGGTGTCGGGCACCGCGGCGCCGCCGAGCGTGAAGAACCAGCCGACCACGGCGAAGACGAGCAGGATGCCGAACAGGCCCGCGGTCTTCCACACGGTGTCCTCGACGGTCATCCGGTTGGTCTCGATCGAGCCCGCGGGCGGAGCCGCGTACATCCCCTCGAGGTTGGCGTTCACAGCGGCCTGCTGCGCGGCGGCGAACTGCCCGGCGGGCGGCGGCGGCGCGTACTGCCCGTTCTGGGTGCCCGCCTGCGGGCCTCCGGGATAGGTCGCGACGGCGCGCGGATCCTTCTCCTTGAACGCCGGGTTGTTGAACGCGAAGTTGCTCATGGTCGGCCTCACTCCTCAGAAGTGGTGGTCATCTTCCCTCTACGATAGCGGCGGATCCTCTGCGTGGCACTGCCGTACGCTGAGAGCGTGACCCGACGGATCCCGCTCGACGTCCCCCTGATCATCGGCCATCGAGGCGCTCCCGGTTATCGTCCCGAGCACACCGCCTCCTCCTATCGTCTCGCGTTCGCGATGGGCGCGGACGCGGTCGAGCCCGACGTCGTCGCCACCCGCGACGGCGTGCTCGTGATCCGGCATGAGAACGAGATCTCCGGGACCACCGACGTCGCCGATCATCCCGAGTTCGCCGGCCGGCGCATCACGAAGCACATCGACGGCGTCGCGCTCACGGGCTGGTTCACCGAGGACTTCACCTGGGCCGAGCTGTCCACACTGCGCTGCCGGGAGCGCGTGCCGGCGCTGAGGCCCGGATCCGCGGGGTTCGACGACACCGAGCCGATCCTGCGGCTGTCCGATCTGCTCGCGCTCGTGGCGGAGGCCTCGGCCGAGCACGGCAGAGAACTCGGCGTCGTGCTGGAGATCAAGCACGCCACGTTCTTCGCCGGGCTGGGGCACGACCTCGCGGCGCTGGTCGAGCGCGACCTGAGGGCCGCCGGCTGGGCCTCGGGGGAGCACCCGCTGTGGGTCGAGTCCTTCGAGCTGACCGTGCTCGGCGCGCTGCGCACGCGCGGCGTGCAGGGCGTCTACGTCTATCTGCTCGAGGCAGAGGGGGCTCCTGCGGACCTCGTCGCGCGCGACGGGGACGCGGCACCGGACTACGCGGAAACCCTCACCCCCGCGGGGCTCGATGCCCTGCGCGGCGTGGTCGACGGCATCAGCGTCGACAAGCAGATCCTGCTGCGCGGCACCGGACGCGAACTGGTCGCGGAGGCGCACGAGCGCGGCCTCGTCGTGTTCACCTGGACCTGCCGCCCCGAGAACGCCTTCCTCGACCGGCGGTTCCGCACCGGCGCTCCTTCGACCTTCGGGGACTACCGGGCGGAATGGGCGGCGATCGCCGGCACCGGCGTCGACGGCGTCTTCGTCGATCATCCCGATCTGGGTCAGGCCGCGTTCCGGGGCTGACGGAGAGCCGCACGGCCGGGCTCGATGTCGGCGGGCGGACCTAGACTTGGGAGGTCATGAGCGAAGCCCCTTCCCCCGTCA
The DNA here is from genome assembly GCF_044749045.1 of Microbacterium sp. NPDC089698. NCBI lineage: Bacteria > Bacillati > Actinomycetota > Actinomycetes > Micrococcales > Microbacteriaceae > Microbacterium > Microbacterium sp. NPDC089698. The sequence continues at coordinate 139,071 of NZ_JBIVHE010000004.1, read as the reverse complement.
TCCTCCCGCCCGGATCCTCCCTCCGAGGGCCGGCGGGGCCGACTTCCGGCGCCTCCGCCGACGACCTGCTCTCGGGGCTCAACCCGCAGCAGCTCGACGCGGTCACCTACCGCGGCCAGGCGCTGCTGATCGTCGCCGGCGCGGGGTCGGGCAAGACCAGCGTGCTCACCCGTCGCATCGCCCTGCTGCTGCGCCAGCGCGAGGCCTGGCCCAGCCAGATCCTGGCGATCACCTTCACCAACAAGGCCGCAGGGGAGATGCGCGAGCGCGTCGAACAGCTCGTGGGCGATTCCGCGCGGGGCATGTGGATCTCGACGTTCCACTCTGCCTGCGTGCGGATCCTGCGGCGTGAGGCCGAGCAGTTCGGCTTCACGAAGTCGTTCACGATCTACGACTCGGGCGACTCGCGCGCGCTCATCAAGAGGCTCGTGAAGGACCACGAGGCCGATGCGTTCGGCTTCACCCCCGCCGCGATGCAGTCGCGGATCTCGAAGCTCAAGAACGAGCTGCAGGACGCGGAGTCCTACGCCCGGCAGGCGAACATGTCGGATCCGGCCGAGCGCGTCTTCGTCGAGGTCTTCGCCGACTACCAGCGCCAGCTGCAGAAGGCCAACGCCTTCGACTTCGACGACCTCATCGGGCAGACTGTGTACCTGTTCCGCGCGTTCCCGCAGGTCGCCGACACGTACCGCCGCCGGTTCCGACACATCCTCGTGGACGAGTACCAGGACACCAACGCCGCCCAGTACGCCCTGATCCACGAGCTCACCCGTCCGGTGCAGGGCGACGCGCCCGAGCCGTATGCCTCCAACGGCATGATGATCTTCGAGCCCGACCCGCACGAGGCGGCGGGCGCCGAGCCGGGTGCATCGCTCACCGTCGTCGGCGACTCCGATCAGTCCATCTACGCCTTCCGCGGTGCGGACATCCGCAACATCAGCGAGTTCGAGCGCGACTTCCCCGGCGCGAAGGTCGTGCTGCTTGAGCAGAACTACCGCTCGACGCAGAACATCCTGTCGGCGGCGAACGCCGTGATCAGCAACAACTTCGACCGCAAGGACAAGAAGCTCTGGAGCGACAAGGGGGCCGGCCACGCGATCGTCGGGTTCACCGGCTACTCGCAGCACGACGAGGCGCAATTCGTCGCCGATGAGGTCGAGTCGCTGCGTCGTGCCGGCATGCCGTACGGCGAGATGGCGGTCTTCTACCGCACCAACTCGCAGTCCCGTGCACTGGAGGAGATCTTCATCCGCTCCGCCGTGCCGTACAAGATCATGGGCGGCACCAAGTTCTACGAGCGCGCCGAGATCAAGGACGCGCTCGCCTACCTCGTGGCGGTAGCGAACCCGGCCGATGAGATGGCCGTGCGCCGGATCCTGAACAAGCCGCGCCGCGGCATCGGCGACGTCACCGAGACATCGATCGCCCGCTTCGCCGAGGAGCACGGACTGAGCTTCCGGGACGCTCTCGCGCACACGTCCCAGCTCGGTGTGGGACCGAAGATCCAGGCCGCGATCGCGCTGCTGGATGCGGTGCTGCGGGAGGCGACGGAGATCATGCTCCCGGCCTCGGGCGAGATCGCGCCGCCCACCGCGGTCGCCGAGGGGCTAACGCTGCTGCTGCAGAAGAGCGGCTACATGGATGCACTGCGCGCGAGCCGTGACCCGCAGGACGAGGCGCGGCTGGAGAACCTCGACGAGCTCATCGCGGTGACCCGCGACTTCGCGCGGAACAACCCGGAGGGCACGATCGCCGACTTCCTCACCGAGGTCGCGCTCGTCTCCGACGCCGATGACCTCGACGACGAGTCCGGGGTGGTGTCGCTCATGACGATGCACACCGCCAAGGGCCTCGAGTTCGACGCCGTGTTCGTGACCGGCGTGGAGGAGGACCTCATCCCGCACCGGATCTCGGCGAACGAGCCCGGTGGTCCGCAGGAGGAGCGGCGCCTCTTCTATGTGGGGATCACGCGCGCCCGCAAGCGCCTGCACATCTCCCTCGCGATGACCCGCGCGCAGTTCGGCGAGGTCTCGGTCGCGATGCCGAGCCGGTTCCTGCAGGAGATCCCGGCCGAGCTCATCGACTGGCGGCAGTCCCCGGGAGACGTGAACTCGCGCGGTGGGATGCAGTCGCGCGCGCTCAACGCCCGTCGCCCTGGCGGATCCGGAGGGTACGGATCCGGCGGTTCCGGCGGCGGATCCGGCGACAGGTTCGCACCGCGGGCGCTGCCGAAGCGCGACGGGCTCAAGCCGCTGTCGACCGCGATGGACAAGTTCCCGAACCGGGTCACGGCGAAGGTGCGCGACAACGGCGACCTCGAGCTCGCCGCGGGCGACCGCATCCGTCACGACGACTTCGGCGAGGGCACCGTCGATGCCATCACGGGCGAGGGCGCGAAGCGGATCGCGCACGTGCGCTTCGACGCCGCGGGCCAGAAGAAGCTGCTCGTCAAGATCGCACCGATCGAGAAGCTCTGACCGTCGCCCGGCGACCGTGGTGCGCACACCGGGCGTGGCGCAGGGCGGTCCCGGTTTAGGCTGGGGCAATGGGCCTTTTCTCGCGCCGTAAGAAGCAGGACGACGACGTCACGCCGGAGTCCGCTCCCGCCGCCGCGGAGGCCGCCCCGGATGCCGGGGCGAGCACGTCCGCGTCCGGCGCGACGGCGTCCGCGGACGATGCCGCCGCTCCGGTGGTCAACGTCTCGGTGCAGGCCTTCCGCGGCCTGGGATCGCCCTCCGGCCCCGCGGTCGCCCCGCCCGCCGAGACTCCGGCAGCAGGGCACGATCTGATCGACCCCGTCGAAGACGAGACGCCGATCGCCCCCGCGCAGGTGCAGGCGCCGTCGGGCCGTCCGCCGCTTCCGCTCGCGCCGGTGGATCCGCCCGAGCAGACCGAGTCGATCCCCGGCATGCCCGACAACGCGCTGCTGCGCGACGCCCTCGCACAGCTGGGGGAGGACGCGACTCAGGCCGAGCTGCTGGGTGTGCTGCGTCAGTCGCTGCAGGGACACCTCTTCCTGCGCGTGAGCGGCGATGCCGGCGAGCAGATCAAGGAGGGCAAGCCCCTGGCGATCGCGGTCGTCAACGACGGCGAGAACTCCTTCATGCTCGCGTTCAGCTCGGCCGCCGCCGTGCGCGACTCCGTGGAGCAGGGCGACGAGGACCCGGCCGAGACCTCGGCCGTGGTGCAGCCCGTGCAGGCGGTGTACCAGAACGTCATCGACGGACCGTTCGCGGGCCTCATCATCGACAACGCCTCCGAGCCGCACCGCGTGGTGTTCCCCTCGGAGATCCTGCAGAAGGCGCTCGAGGAGGCGGATCCGACGTTCGCCGTCAAGGCTCTGCTCGCGGCTCCCCGCGAGGCGGACTCGGAGGCCCGCGTCGCCGAGGCGCTGACCACCGCCCGGCTCTGGGTCGCGGTGAGCGACGTCGACGGCGATGGCCAGTATGGCGTGGCGGAGGCGCACACCGCCGACGGCTCGCGCTACCTGCAGCTCTTCAGTCACCCGCTCGAAGTCATCGCGCTCGGCCGCGGCGACCAGCCCCTGCCGTTCACGGCCGAGCAGATCGGTGGCGTGCTGGCGCAGCAGCCCGGGATGAGCGGGGTGCTGATCGACGCCGCGGGTCCCGCGATCGCCGTGAGCCGCGAGGCTCTCGCGCCCGTGATCGCGCTCGCTCCGGCCGAGTAGAGGCGGGCTCCGAGGCCGCGATCGACCGCTCCTCAAGGTTCCCTGAAGGAAGCCTGAAGAAGGAGACAGGTTCCTTGCATACCGGTATTCCGGCTTCCAGGATGGGGTGCATCAGCCCCTGACCGCAAGGAACAACATGAACGCCGAGGCATCCTCCACACGCAACCGCCGCAAGATCCTCGCTGTGCTCGCCGGAGGACTCGTCCTCGGCGTCGGCGCGGCCATCACGCTCGCCGCATGGAACGACTCCGAGTTCGCGACCGGCACCTTCACCGCCGGCTCCTTCAACCTCGAGGGATCCACGACCTCCGGGACCGCAGGATTCAGCAATCACAACGTGACGAAGGGCGACACCGCCGCCGCCCTGAGCTTCAGTGCGCCGTTCAGCAACCTCACGCCGGGTGACGTCGTCTACGCGCCGTTCTGGGTGCGCCTGGACAGCACGACGACCAACAATGCGACGCTCGTCGCCTCGACCGGCACCGGCACGGGCGCCAACGCGACCAACATCTCCTACTCCGTGTACTCGATCGCGCCCGCCGCGACGTGCGACGCGACCGCCACCAGCGGCACCCTCGTCGCCTCGGGCACCGACCTCACGACCTTCACGGCCGGATCCAGCGTCGCCCTCACCAAGGGAGCCACCGCGGGAACGGCGGGCACCGCCACGCAGCTGTGCTTCGTCGCGACGGCGAAGTCGACCCTCGCCCAGGGAGGGGCTGCGACCGGGACCTGGTCGTTCACGGCCACCTCGAGCTGACCCATGGCTTCCGGGGAGACTACGACCGTCGGGATGACGCGTCGCCGCCTCCGCACGCGCCGGCGCGGGCTCGCCCTGAGACGGATCAGGGCGGTGCTCGCCGGCGGGCTCGTGCTCGGCGTCGGCGCCACCGTGACGCTCGCGAGCTGGAATGACGGGGAGTACGCCACGGGCACGTTCACCGCGGGGAAGTTCGACGTCGTCGGCAGCATCAACGGCACGGCCTTCGCGAGCCACGCGACCGCCGGCACGGCGATCGCCATGACCTTCGCCGCGGCCGCGGACGCGGCGGCGCTGGCGCCGGGCAAGACGGTCTATGCGCTGTTCAGCGTGAAGACCGCCAACCCGTCCGTCGCAGGCACGGTCAAACTCACCGCCAGCACCTACGCCTCGGGCACCCTCGCCGACTACCTCACCTACGGGGTGAAGACCGTCACGGCCGCGCAATGCGCGTCGGCCGCCGACTATGCGGCGGCGGGATCCACGGTCGTCATCGCGGACGGGTCGGCGCTGAGCACCTCGGCGACCGCATCCCAGACGGTCACCGCCAACGGCGGGAACCAGGTGAACTATTGCTTCGCGATCACCATGCCGTCGACGGTCGGCAACGGCGCGCAGGGCCTGGCCCTGACGCAGACGTGGCAGTTCGCCGCGACGTCGAGCTGACATCCCCCGCAGGACGAGAAGGAGAAGGAACGTGACCCAGGCGACGACCCCGGCACCGCTGACCCGCCGAGCGCAGCGCGAATCCGGCACGCCCGCCCCGCGGCGCAGGCCGACCGCGCGTGGCGTGCTGAGCGAGGTGCTGCTGTGGGTCGCCGCACTCGCGGGCCTGGTCTGCATCGTTCTCGTGGTGCTGGCGTTCACCGCCCACATCACCCTCATCATGTTCCGCACCGGATCCATGTCGCCGACGATCCCTGCAGGATCCGTCGCGATCGTGCAGCAGATCCCGGCGAGTCAGGTGCACGTCGGCGACGTGGTGACGGTCGATCGTCCGGGTCAGCTGCCCGTCACGCACCGGGTGCGCGCGGTCGAGGACGGCACGGCGCCGGCCGAGCGGCTCATCACCCTGCGCGGCGACGCCAACGCGCAGGACGACCCCGCGCCCTATCCGGTGAGCACGGTGCGGATCGTGCGCTTAGCGATCCCGGGCCTCGCGCCCGTCATCGTGGCGTTCGGCAACCCGTTCGTGCTCGGCGGGCTCACCCTCGGCGCGACGGCGCTCGTGATCTGGGCGTTCTGGCCCCGGACGGGCGGTCGCGCCCGGAAGGCCGGTACGGCGACCGAGGGCGATCCGGGGTCATGACGAAGCGGATCGGGTGCGCGGCGATCGTCCTGCTGGCCGGGGCGCTCGGGGTGCTGACCGCGGCGCCGGCGCCGGCGCAGGCCGCGGTCGTGACCGAGACCGTGCAGGGGCAGTATGTGCAGATCGTCTCGAGTGCGGACTGGTCCGCTGCTGCGGCGATGTCGGACGGCAGGAGCGTGCGCTGGGACCTGACGGTCAGCGCGCACGCGCCGGATCCCGGATCCGTGCGGGTGAGCGTCAGTGCGAGCGGCGCCGCACCGCTCTCGGTCGACGTCCGCACCTGCGCGGAATCGTGGCGGGATTCGGGCTGCCCGTCGGGGGAGCGCACGCTCCGAGCCGGCTGGGTCGTGCCGCGCGGCGGGCAACCGGTCGAGGTCGAGGCGATCTCCGCGGACGACGTCGCGCACCTGCGCTTGGACGTGCGCGTCGGCGGCGACGCACGGCAGGGTGCCTCCACGCAGATCCGGGTGCATGCGGACGGATTCGGGGACGCCGTGCAGATCGGGCCGGGGGCGGAGCACGCCCTTCCGGCGACAGGAGGCGCGGTGCCGGTGCTCGTCATCGTCGTCGGAGGCGTGCTCGTCCTCGCGGCGGTCACCATCCTCGTCGTCGGGGCACGACGCTGGCGCGGCGGTGACGAGCGATGAACCGGCGCAGCGGAGCGCGAAGGACGCTCACCGGGGTCCTCGCGGCCCTCGGCGTCCTGTTTCTCGGGCTGATCCTGCTCTCCCCGCCGCCGCAGAAGACCGACGCGTCCTACACCGATCCCGAGTTCGCGGGAGGAAGCGGCATCACCGCGGTCCGACTCGTGCCTCCGCAGATCACCGGGGTCTCGACGTGTCGTAGTGCGCTGCTCGGTGGCAACATCATGATCGTGACGTGGAAGTGGGCGGCGCAGACCGCGCCCTACTCCGGCTTCACCGCCGCCGCCGACACGGAATGGCAGATCGCGGGCACGGCGTGGCAGGCGGTGCCCACCACGGGCCCCGACGCGAACGGGGTCTACACCACGACGTTCAGCAGCAGCCTGCTCTCGGGTCTTCTGGGAGGGCTGCTCGGCGAGTCCTTCAACTCCAACGTGCGCACCAAGGCGTGGACGAGCTGGGTGTCGCCGAACGTGTCGACGCTCACCTACACCAAGCCGATCCTGACCACACCCACCTGCACGTTCGCGAACGGGACGTGACAGGGCCCGCCCCGGGCAGCGGTCACTCCGCCAGGGCGAGGGCGCGGAACATGTCCCGCTCGCGCAGCGCGTCCCTGCTGCTGGGCGCGGCCTGCGCCTGGCGGGGCGGCGTCTGTCCCGTGGTGCGGTGATAGAGCTCGTCGATCAGGCGGGTGGCGAGGCCGACCAACTGGCCGATCTCGCGATCGTCGCGGTCGATCCACACCGATTTGGGCTCGTCGTGGATGGGCTGGAAGTCGTCGTGCTCCTCCCATACGAACAGCGTGCGCTCGGCGCCGAGCACGTGCTGCTGCCACCACACCTGTCGCAGATAGGTGCGCGGGATGGAGCGCCATGACTTGTTGGTCGTCTTGATCTCCGCCAGGAGGACGCGTCCGTCGGCCTCCTGCACGATGCCGTCAGGGGTGGCCAGGTGGCGCTTCTCGATCTCGGCGCAGAACAGCGCGGACGAGGGCATGATGCCGTGCGTGGCCGCGACCCACGCGGCGATCTCGGGCTCTCGCCGCCGGCCGTGGTCGGTGAAGGCGTTGCCGCCGAAGCGCGGTCCCGCGCCGAGCTTCGCGTCCGCGGCGCGGGCGATCGAGCTGTCGCTGGTGAGTCCTGCGACGTCTGTCGCGGTGATGCCGCGCGCCCTGGCCCGCAGCCACGCCACTCGATCGCGGGAATCCGCGATGATGCGCGCTTCGAGCTCCGGGGTCACCCATCGAGGCTACCTCCGCCCGCCGACGCCCACGACCTGGCGCGCCGCGCGGTGAGCGTTGGCGTGCGCACGGGTCGTTGCCGAGTACACGGATCGTTGCCGGGCGCACGGGTTGTTGGCGTCAGGATCCCGTGCGTTCGGCAGGATCCGGTGCGCTCGCCGAGCGCGCACCGCCCCGATTTGGGGGAGCCGTCGGGATGCCGTAGTCTTGTCATAACCGAAGACCGCTGGTCATCGTCGTGTGCGCGAGCACGAGGCGATCGAAGCACTGCCGGATCATGGATCCGAACGGCAGAGGCCCGCGCAGGTGTCACGAACGATCTCCAGGATTCTGGATCACGCTCCGTGCGCTTGCGCCGGAGCGTTTTTGTTTGCCTGCAGAGCGCGGCGGTCAAGGCCGGTGCTCCACCGCCGTGGAGCATCCCGTACTCATCAAGGAGTGACCATGGCGCAGAAGGATGCATCGGTCGCCGAGCTCACGAAGAATTTCGAGGACTCGAACGCCGTCCTGCTGACCGAGTACCGCGGTCTGACGGTTGCCCAGCTCAAGCAGCTGCGCAACAGCATCCGTCAGGACGCGAGCTACGCCGTGGTGAAGAACACGCTGACCAAGATCGCCGCGAACAACGCGGGGATCACGGCGCTGGACGACGACCTCAAGGGTCCGTCGGCCGTCGCTTTCGTGCACGGTGACTTCGTCGCCACCGCCAAGGCTCTGCGTGACTTCGCCAAGGCGAACCCGCTTCTCGTGATCAAGGGCGGCATCTTCGAGGGCAACGCCCTGAGTGCCGACGAGGTCAACAAGTACGCCTCGCTGGAGAGCCGTGAGGTTCTGCTGGCGAAGGCCGCGGGCATGATGAAGGCGACGATGGGCAAGGCCGCGGCCACCATCGATGCTCTTCGCGAGAAGCTGGAGACCGCTGAGGCTGCCTGAGCCTCCCCGGTCTTTTCCCCACAAACCCCATCTATTAGGAGAAACATCATGGCGAAGCTCACCACTGAGGAGCTGCTCGACCAGTTCGCTGGTCTGACCCTTGTCGAGCTCAGCGAGTTCGTGAAGGCGTTCGAGGAGAAGTTCGACGTCACCGCTGCCGCTCCCGTCGCCGTCGCCGGCGCTGCGGGTGGCGCTGGTGCCGCTGAGGCCGAGGATGAGAAGGACTCGTTCGACGTCATCCTCGAGGCTGCCGGCGACAAGAAGATCCAGGTCATCAAGGTCGTCCGCGAGCTCACCTCGCTCGGCCTCGGCGAGGCCAAGGCCGTCGTCGACGGTGCCCCGAAGGCCGTCCTCGAGGGCGCCAACAAGGAGGCCGCCGAGAAGGCCAAGGCTTCCCTGGAGGAGGCCGGCGCGACGGTCACCCTCAAGTAATCTCGCGTTTCGACGCTGCGAAGGCCCCGGGTTCTCCCGGGGCCTTCGTGCGTCTCGGGCGGATCCGGCCCGATGCGGCGCGGGTCCTCCTGCAGAGGCGGATCCGGCTCGCAAGGAGCCGGGGGATCCCGTCAGCGTGCGGTGTCGAGGCGGGGCACGGCTGTCGACTGGCGGGCCACGAGCGTCGCCGGGGCGATCACGTGCTCGAGCGGCGCCTCCGCGTCCTGCATCCTGGCCTGCAGCAGACGGACCGCCTCGATGCCCTGCTCTCGCGGATTCTGCCGGATCGTGGTGAGGCTGAACATCTCGGCATAGCGGTGGTCGTCGATCCCGATCACGCTCAGTTCGCTGGGTACGCCGATGCCGAGGCGCTGCGCGGCGATGATCGCGCCCACGGCCGCCTCGTCGCAGACGGCGGCGATCGCCGTGGGGCGCTTGCGCCGGTCCGCGAGCAGCGCGGCCGCGGTGGCGAACGCCTCGGGGATCGTGGACTGGGTCGAGACCGCGCGGATGCGATCCTGCAGCCCGGCGGCGGTCATCGCCTGACGGTAGCCGTCGAGCCGCTTGCGCTCGCCGAAGCTGAACCTGTCGCCGTCCGCCGCGTCGCCGAGGAACGCGATGTCCTCGTGGCCCAGGTCGATCAGGTGCTCCGTGGCGACGCGCGCGGCGGCGACATCGTCGATCGTGACGGTGTCGGCGTGCTCGGCGAACGGACCCACCGAGACGAGCGGCAGCCCGGTGCCGGCCAGGCGTTCGAGCTCGTGCGCCCCCGGCTGCAGGCACACGGCGATGATGCCGTCGAAGCGCCGCCCGGCCAGGGCGTGGTCCAGCATGCGGGCGCGCTCGTCGCTGCCCTCCGCGGCGCCGTACAGCGCAAGGTCCAGGCCGTCGTCGATGAGGGCCTGCTGGAGTCCCCCGAGCAGCTCTGCGAAGTACCAGCGGTCGGCCATCGGCATGATGACGCCGATCGTGGAAGTGCGTCCGGTCGCGAGGCTGGACGCGCTCGAGTGCGCCGAATAGGCGAGCTCCCGCGCCGCGCGTTCGACGCGCTCCCTCGTCTCCGCCGAGACGTAGCCGTTCCCGCTGAGGGCGCGACTGGCCGTCGACTTCGCCACGCCGGCACGCAGCGCCACATCGATGATCCCGGTCACGACGACCCCTCCTCGAAAAACGGATTCCCTCACCATAGCGATATCTCAGAGAGGATGGAACCGGTTCCCTGAGAGCGGTCCCATATGTTCCGCGGCTCCGTGTCCCCGGTTATGCAGTTGTGATCCAAAGCCGTTGCGTAATGGGCGGAAGGGTCACTAGTGTCGCCTGGAAGCGGTTCCTGAAGGAACCCCCAGCGCTGGGGAAATCGCCCCCGCGAATTCGAAGGAGAAAACGTATGGGAATGTCTCAGCGACGTCGCCTGATCGCGCCTCTCGCGCTGCTCGCGGTGTCCGGCCTCGCTCTCGCGGGCTGCGCCGAGGGCGGCAGCTCAAGCGGCGGCGACTCGTCCGGCAAGGGGGAGACCGTCAAGATCTCCGGCGGCATCACGGGGTCCGAGGCGGATCTGCTGAACAAGTCCTTCGACCAGTTCACCAAGGACACGGGCATCAAGGTCGTCTACACCGGCGACAAGAGCTTCGAGGGCAACATCGTCACCAAGGTGCAGGGCGGCAGCGCCCCCGACATCGCGATCGTGCCCCAGCCCGGCCTGCTGAAGAGCCTCGTGGACACGGGCGACGTCAAGACCGCCCCCAAGGAGGTCGAATCCAACGTCGACAAGAACTGGTCCAAAGACTGGAAGAAGTACGGCACGTTCGACGGCAAGTTCTACGCCGCCCCGATGCTCGCCAACGTCAAGGGCTACGTCTGGTACTCGCCGGCCAAGTTCAAGGAGCTCGGCGTCGAGGTCCCCAAGACCTGGGACGACCTGCTGACCCTCACCAAGACGCTCCAGGAGAAGACGGGCGCCGCTCCATGGTGCGCGGGCTTCGCCTCCGGTGACGCCTCCGGCTGGCCGGGAACCGACTGGATCGAGGACCTCGTCCTGCGCCAGAGCGGCCCGGACGTCTACGACCAGTGGGTCGACAACAAGGTCAAGTTCACCGACCCGCAGATCAAGCAGGCCTTCGACGCCGTCGGCACGATCCTGCTCGACCCCAAGTACGTCAACGCGGGCTTCGGCGACGTGAAGAGCATCAACTCGACCGCCTTCGCGGACGTCGCGGCCAAGGTCGCCGACGGCACCTGCCTGATGACGCACCAGGCCTCGTTCCTCTCGTCGAACTTCCTCGACGTGAAGACCAAGGCCGGCGCGGCGCCGAAGGTCGCCCCCGACGGTGACGTGTACGCGTTCGTGATGCCCGGCATCAAGGAGGGCGACAAGGTCGTCGAGGGCGGTGGCGAGTTCGTCGCCGGCTTCAGCGACACCGCGGCCACCAAGAAGGTCCTCGAGTTCATGTCCTCGGCAGACTTCGCGAACGCCCGCGTCAAGCTCGGCGGCGTGATCTCGGCGAACAAGAACGCCGACCCCACGCTCGCCTCCAGCGAGTTCCTGCAGGACGCCATGAAGACCGTCCAGGACCCGAACACCACGCTCCGCTTCGACGCGAGCGACCTGATGCCGTCGACCGTCGGCTCGGGCTCGTTCTGGAAGGGCATGGTCAGCTGGATCGACGGAAAGCCGACGGACCAGGTCCTGAGCGACATCCAGGCGGGCTACAAGAACTAGTCTGAGCTCAACCTGCGAGGGCTGCGGGGCGCGTCCGCATCGGCGGACGGCCCCGCAGTCGTCAGCAGGCCAGATCCTGACAGAGTTCGACGGCGAACCCAGAAGGGGGTCCACATGTCGCAAACCACGATGTCGCCGCCCACGTCGACCACGTCCCCGCGATCCGGTCGCACGACCGCCTCACGATCCGTCACGATCGGCGCCATGATCGTCGGCGCGATCGCGATCATCGGAGTCTTCCTCGCTCTGCTGGTGAGCCCGGAGCCCGAGACCCCGGTGCCGACCAGCCTCGGCTTCTCCCTGAAGAGCTTCTTCGTCTGGATCGGCGGACTCAACCCGCTGCTGCAGATCCCGATCGTGCTCGTCGTCTTCGCGGTCGTGGCGACGATCCTGCTGCTGCTCATCGAGTACGCGCCGCGGCACGGCAAGGGCTACTTCTGGCTGCGCCTGGTCGCGTGCTTCGTGATCCCGGTGCTGGCCTTCATGCTGCTGCGTCCGTACCAGAACGCGCTGATCTACGTCATGATCATCGCGTTGCTCGCCGGAAGCATGCTGTTCTTCGCCGACTACCGTGCACGCGAAGGAGCCGGCTACACCCTGCAGCTCCTGCTGTTCATGGCGCCGGCGGGACTCCTGCTCATCATCGGCCTGATCTACCCGGCCGTGAGCACCGTGATCCAGTCGTTCTTCGACAAGACCGGCAAGGACTTCGTCGCCCTCGAGAACTACCAGTGGGTGTTCACCAACCCTGAGGGCTTCTGGTCGGTGATCAACACGCTGATCTGGGCGCTCATCGCCCCGATCGTGTCGACGATCTTCGGCCTGGCCTACGCCGTGTTCATCGACAGAGCGCGCGGCGAGAAGCTCCTCAAGGTGTTCGTCTTCATGCCGTTCGCGATCTCGTTCGTCGGGGCCGGCATCATCTGGAAGTTCATCTACGACTACCGCCAGGGCGACCAGATCGGCCTGCTCAACGCGATCGTGACGCTGTTCGGCGGCAAGCCGATCGGCTGGCTGGACACGACGCCGCTCGTGAACACGATCTGCCTGCTCATCGTCTTCATCTGGACGCAGACCGGCTTCGCCATGGTGATCCTCTCCGCGGCGATCAAGGCGGTTCCGACCGAGCAGATCGAGGCCGCGTCTCTCGACGGGGCGAACGCATGGGAGAGGTTCCGCAACGTGACGGTGCCGGGGATCCGCTCCTCGCTGATCGTCGTGCTGACGACCATCACGATCGCCTCGCTGAAGGTCTACGACATCGTCGCCGTGATGACCGGCGGCCGTGCCAACAGCACCGTGCTGGGCTTCGAGATGGTCAACCAGCAGCAGCGCTTCCAGAGCTACGGGCACTCCTCGGCACTGGCCGTGGTGCTGTTCCTGTTCGTGCTGCCGCTGATCATCTACAACGCCCGGCAGATCCGCAAGCAGAGGGAGATCCGCTGATGAGCGCCACGCAGGCCGTCGTCACCGATAACCGCACCAAGCGCCAGGTCGAGCGCGACACCCGCCGCAATGAGGCCACGGCCCAGAAGCGACTCACCTCGAGGGGCGCCACGATCGCCGCGGTGATCATCGCGATCTTCTGGACGATCCCTACCTTTGGACTGTTCGTCACGTCGTTCCGCCCCGGCGCCGACTCGAACAGCACCGGCTGGTGGACCGTGTTCGTGAATCCGTCGTTCACGCTGCAGAACTACGGTGAGGCGCTGACCTCGGGCGGCACCGCGCTGACGCTCGGCGCATCGTTCATCAACTCGCTGGCGATCGCGATCCCGGCCACCGTGGTGCCGATCTTCATCGCCTCGCTCGCGGCGTACGGGTTCGCCTGGATGAACTTCAAGGGCAAGAACATCGTGTTCGTGTTCGTGTTCGCCCTGCAGATCGTGCCGATCCAGATGGCGCTCGTCCCGCTGCTCTCGCTGTTCTCGCGGGGACTCACACTGTTCGGCACCCAGATCTTCCCCGGCCTCGAGCTGCGCGACGTGGATCACAGCTTCGCGACGGTGTGGATTGCGCACGCGATCTTCGCGATGCCGCTGGCGATCTTCATGCTGCACAACTTCATCGCGGAGATCCCGAGCGAGGTCGTCGAGGCGGCGCGCGTGGACGGGGCGAGCCATGGGCAGATGTTCTTCCGGATCATCCTGCCCCTCGCGATGCCGGCCATCGCCTCGTTCGCGATCTTCCAGTTCATCTGGGTCTGGAACGACCTGCTCGTGGCGACGATCTTCGCGCCGGAGTCCTCGCTGCCGTTGACGCAGACGTTGAACTCGCTGTCCGGAACCTGGGGCAACCAGTGGTTCCTGCAGTCCGCGGGCGCGTTCATCTCGATCATCGTCCCGCTGATCGTGTTCTTCGCCCTGCAGCGGTTCTTCGTGCGCGGCCTGCTGGCCGGTGCGACGAAGGGCTGACCCGCTCGATGCCTCGGAGGCCGGGATCCGCACCTGCGGACCCCGGCCTCCGTCGTGCTGCCGGAAGCGCCGGCCCGGCTGCGAGGCCAGAAAGAGAGGACAGGGGAGAATGGCCGGATGACACGTCGGCTCGCTCTCGTCCTCGGGATCGTCGGGGTGGCGCTCGCGCTCGCCACGGCCGTGGTGCTGGCGACCTCTCCCACGGTGATCGTGTCTCTCGACGACGCGTGGAACCTGGAGATGGTCGAATGGCGCGGGCCGGTGCTCGTCGGCTGGGCACTGGTCATGAACGTGCTCGGCGGGGGATGGGTCGCGACGATCCTCACCCCGCTGCTGATCGCCGCCCTGGCCTGGCTCGTGCGGGGGTGGCGCGGTGCTCTGTTCGCGCTGATCGCCTTCGTCGCGAGCGCGGGCATCGTGCAGCTCGTGAAGAAGGCGCTCGGCCGCGCCCGTCCGCAGGATCTGCTGATCGCCTCCGACTTCGGATCCTTCCCCTCCGGGCACACGGCGAACGCCGCGACCCTCGCGGTCGTGCTGTGGTTCCTGTTCCCGACGCTCTGGGTCGCGATCGGGGGAGCGGCGTGGACGGTGGCGATGGGGTTCTCGCGCACCGTGCTCAGCGTGCACTGGTTCAGCGACACGGTCGGCGGTGCGCTGATCGGCGCGGGCGCCGCCTTCCTGATGGCGGCGATGCTGTGGCGCTGGGTGCGGCTGCCGCGCGTGCTGGACGGCGTCGAGGCACGGGATCCCCGCGCGGATCCGCCTCGCTAGGCTGAGGGGATCCGCAGGTCCCTGAGCGAGCGTAGCGAGACGAAGGGCGCAATCGAAAGGCATGGCTCCCGTGGCACGCATCCGATCGTTCCGCCCCGAAGACGTCGACGCGCTCTCCGACGTGTGCGTGAAGACCGCCGACGTCGGCAAGGATGCCACCGGCATGCTCGAGGACGACGCGCTGTGGGGCGACCTGTTCGCCGTGCCCTATGCGCTGCGCGACCCGGGGCTCTGCTGGGTCGTCGAGGCGGACGATGCGCGGGTGATCGGATACATCGTCGCGACGGATGACACGAACGCGTTCGCCACCTGGTTCCGGGACGGGTGGTGGCCCTCGCGTCGCGACCGCTACCGTGCGTCGGGTGCGGCCGAACCGACGCCGCAGGATCGCTTCATCGCCTATGGCGACCGTCAGGCGCCGGGCGACGACCCGATCGTGCGGGAGTACCCGGCGCACCTGCACATCGACCTGCTGCCGGAGACGCAGGGCCAAGGGCTCGGGCGCCGCCTCATCGACACGCTGCTGGCCGAGCTCGGACGGCGCGGCGTTCCGGCGCTGCACCTCGGGATGAACGCCGACAACCACTCCGCGGGCGCGTTCTACGAGCGGCTCGGCTTCACGAAGCTCGCCTCGGGCGAGGGAAGCACCATCTACGGGATCCGGATCCCGGCGGCCTGACGCGGCATCGGACCGCCGGGCGGCTCAGTCGTCGGCCGGGACGGCCCACCAGCGGCTCGCGGTGACCTTCGGATCGGTTCCGACGCGCGAGATCGCCTGCTCGATCACATCGAGCCGATCCGGATCCTCGACACTGACCTCCGCGCGGATGCGCACCTGCGCGCTCTCACCGGGGCGCACGCGCACCGAACGGAGGATCAGGCTCGGATGGGCGGCCTCCTGCAGCAGCAGCGCGCGCACGCGCTGTTCGCTCTTCTCACTGGTGACCGCTTCGAGCACGTACTCGTGGGTCTGCTCCGCATCGGAGCCGTCCTCCGCCGCTTCGATCAGATCGATGCGAGGTCTCAGGCGGCGGTTCAGCGCTGTGCTGACCGGCCGCAGCAGGACGTTGGTCGCGGTGATCAGCGCGGCGCCGCACGCCGCGAGCAGGGGCATTCCCGCTCCGGCCAGCGACCCGACGGCGGCCGCACACCACAGGGTCGCGGCCGTCGTCAGCCCGCGGATGTTGAGCCCTTCGCGCAGGATCACGCCGGCGCCGAGGAAGCCGATCCCCGAGACCACCTGGGCCGCGACCCGCGTCGGGTCCGCCGTCGCGCCCGGGAGGGCATGGGAGCCGAGGATCACGAACAGCGCAGCGCCGATCGAGACGAGCGCGTTGGTGCGCATGCCCGCGGTGCGCAGCCGCCATTGCCGTTCGAGGCCGATGAGAGCCCCGAGGATCCCGGCGAACAGGGCGGAGAGCACCATCCCGCCGACGGCCATGAGATCGGCCCCCACGTCAGCCGGCGATGCGCTCGCGCAGGCGATCCAGCTCGACCGGGGTCAAACCCCCGCGGAGGAGATAGGACGCGGATCCGCCGCGGTCGTCGAGCCAGGCGAGCGCGGCCTCGATGGCGGACGGAGGCGTCGCAGTGACCAGATCGGTGATCGCGGGCACCAGCGGAACCCCCCAGGTGCGGGCGCGAGCGAGCATCCGCTCGGCCCACTCGCCCGCGAGGTTCTGCTCGCTCGCGGCGTAGTCGGCCACGATCGCGGAGCGCTCGGTCCCCGCGGCGTCGAGCAGGAGCGCCGTCGCCACGCCGGTGCGGTCCTTGCCGGCCGTGCAGTGGACCAGCACACCCGGCCGGTCCGGATCCGCGGGGGAGACGACCTCGCGAGCCACCTCGGCGAAGGCGCCCGCGGCGTTCTCGAGCATCGCCGTGTAGAGCACCGGCAGGGTCGGGATGCGCGCGAGCATCGCCCGCATGGCTTCTTCGTCGAGGGCGTCGTCGTTCGGTGCTCCCGCCTGAGGAGCGCCGGTCAGCGCCCCCTCGAGGAGGGAGAGCTCTCGCACCCGGAAGGCACGGGCCGCGGGCAGGCGATTCGGGGCGTCGATGCGCTCGCTCTCCGTGCGGAAGTCCACGATCGTTCCGATCGTGCTGGCGGCGATCGCGTCCAACCCGCCGTCCGTCGCCGAGCTGAGCGCATCGGAGCGGTAGAGCACGCCGTGCCGGGTGCGCCCGCCACCAGCGAGCGGCAGCCCTCCGGTGTCGCGCGAGTTGAAGGTTCCGTCGATGAGGGTGGTCATACGATCTCCTGTCGGTTGGCCCGCATCGCGGCGGCCTGGATGCGGACGAGTTCGGTGCGGGTGCGTTCATAGGCGTCCCGGCGCAGCACCCCGCGCAGGCCGGGCAGCGTCAGCAGGGACGCGAGCACGACGGCTGTCCCCACCAAGTAGAGCGCCGCGTAGTTCTTGTCGCCCCCGGAGATCGGGTCCGCGCCTCCGATCAGCACGATCAGAGGGGCCAGAGCGGGGGCGATGGACTGCGGCAGCGTCTTGGCGATGTTGAAGATGCCCAGGTACTTGCCCTCCTCGCCGAGCGGCAGGGTGCGCATCGCCAGGGCGAGGTCGACCGCGTAGTACGCGCCGAGCGCGAGACCGGCGAGCAGCGAACTGATCCAGAAGACCGCCGTGCTGTCGGTGAACGCCTTGAGCAGGAGGGACACCGCCATGAGCGCGACCGATGCGATCACGAACGGCGTGTAGTTGCCGCGGCGGGAGGCGAAGTAGCCGCAGGTGAAGGCCGCGATGAAGTTGAGCGCCGCGCCGGCCAGGGTGGCGATCGAGGTGAGGGACGCGGCCGAGGTCTGGCCCAGGTCGAGGCGCACCATCAGGTAGAACAGGCCGAACGTGGACACGACGGAGTAGCCGAACTGCATGGTGGCGCGCTGGATCCAGACGAGCGTGAAGGTGCGCGTCCTGAACGGGTTGAACGCGAACGCGGCGAAGACCTGACGGATGGACCGCTGCTCGCTCTCGGGCCGCGACGCGGGCGGATCGGGGAGGCGGAGGCACACGATCACGATGATGATCACGGCGACCAGCGGCATGGCGAGGATGACCACGGGAAGGCTCGACGCGAACAGCGTCGCCACCAGCATCGCCGGGACCAGACCCAGGAATCCGAAGGCTCCGAAGATCCCGGAGGCCTGGGAGCGCTGCTCCTCGGGGATCTGGTCGGCCAGGAGCGCCGAGAGCGACGCCAGGGTGGCGTTGTAGGCGGCCTGGGAGAGCACCCAGCCGATGACCAGGACCGGGAGGTTCGGGGCGACGGCGAGGATCACCGCCGACAGAAGCCCTCCGGCCGCGCCCGCGAGGAGCCAGGGACGCCGGCGGCCGAAGCGGGAGCGGGTGCGGTCGGAGAGGTGCCCGAAGATCGGGTTCGCCAGCAGCGCGGCCAGCGCGCCGAGCGCCGTGACGAGGCCCAGCGCGCCCTCCTTCTGCGCTGCGGGAACGACCTGCAGCACCTTCAGCGACAGCGAGACCACGAGCGGCGTGACCAGGGCGCCGAGCGTGACCAGTTCGATGAGTGCGAGCAGATAGACACGGGACATCGGCACGCGCGGCGGTGCGGATGCGTCGGTGACGGGCGTGGTCATGGGGATCCTTCCTCGGATTCGTGCGGGTCCCTCATTGGACCAGCGGCTCACGTCCGGGCCGTAAAGCCTTAGTGGCGACTAGGTGAACTCGCTGAGGAGCGTACTCCGACCGATCCGGATCGCGCAATCGCTTCTGGAAAAGTCACCTAGTTGCTACTAGGTTTATGTTCCTGGCGCGGGAACGACCCTGCGCGGGGACGATGAGGAGCGGGCATGCGCGCAGAGACCACGACGGTCGATGGCAGCCGAGTGGAGGATCTGCTGGGGCGGATGTCCCTCGAGGAGAAGGTCGGGAGCCTGCTCGTGGCCCGCGTCGTCTGCGGGGCGGACGGGACGCTCTGGGAAGGCTCCGAGGACGAATCCCCTTTCGGCTTCCTGCCGACGACGGCGCTGGTGCGCGATCGTCATGTGACCCACCTCACGCTGATGAACCCCGCACCCGTCGCCGACCTCGCCCGCTGGGGGCAGGCGGTCCGCGCGCTCGCCGCGGACACCCGTCTCGGCGTTCCCGTCTCGGTCGCCGCCGACCCCGTGCACGGTCGCGTCCGCAACGCGCAGGTCGCCATGAGCGGCGGCGGGTTCACGGTGCTGCCCGAGCCGATCGGCCTCGCCGCGACACGCGATCCGGAGCTCGTCCGCGAGGTCGCCCGGATGATCGGCTCAGAGCTGCGCGCCGCAGGGCTGCACATCGCCCTGCACCCCATGGCCGACCTCGCGACCGAGCCCCGCTGGGCGCGTGTCGCCGGAACGTTCGGGGAGGATCCGCAGCTCGCGGGCGAGCTCGTCGCGGCCTACGTCGCGGGGCTCCAGGACTCCGGCGTCGCGGCCACGGTCAAGCACTTCCCCGGGGGTGGTCCGCAGCAGGGCGGAGAGGACGCGCACTTCGAGCGCGGGGCGCACACCGTGTATCCCGGAGGGCGGTTCGAAGACCACCTTGCCCCCTTCGCCGCCGCGGTTCAGGCCGGCGTCGTGCGCGTCATGCCCGGCTATGCCGCGCCGCGGGGGCTCGACTACGACGAGGTCGGCTTCGCCTTCGAGCGGCGCATCATCACAGGCCTCCTGCGGGAGCGGCTCGGCTTCGACGGGGTCGTCGTCACCGACTTCAACATCGTGCACGGCATGCGGCTGCCGCGGCTCGGCCTGGAGCTGCCGGTGCGCGCCTGGGGCATGCTCGACGCGGATCCGGTCGAGCGCGTCGCGCGGCTGTTCGACGCCGGCGTGGACCAGCTGGGCGGTGAGGACGATCCGGGACCCGTGCTCACCGCGATCGAGCGGGGGCTCGTATCGGTCGAGAGAATCGACGAGTCGGTGCGCCGCGTGCTGCGGGAGAAGGAGCGGCTGGGGCTGCTCTCGGATGCGGCGGACCGCGCCGCGTCCGTCGAGGACGTGGCGGAGCGCATCGCCGTACCGGCCCATCGAGCCCTCGCGCGCAGGGTCCAGAGTGCGTCGGTCGTGGCGCTCCAGGGCGCCGCGGTGACGATCACCCCGACGACCCGCGTGTATGCCGAGGGCATCGACCCGCAGGCGCTCGAAGGGCGCGCCGTCCTGGCCGAGACGCCCGAGGACGCCGAGGTCGCGGTCCTGCGGATCGCGGCGCCGTACGAGGCTGCGGAGGGACTTCTCGAGCAGGGCTTCCACGGCGGGAGCCTCGAGTTCCCTGCGGCGGAGGTCGCGCGCATCGCGGCGATCGCCGCGGCGGTGCCGACGGTCGTCGACGTCTTCCTCGAGCGCGCCGCGGTGCTCACGCCGCTGGCCGCGCTGCCGATCGTGCTCGTCGGAACCTTCGGTGTCGACGACGATGTCCTGTGGGAGGCGGTCTCGGGCCGCGTCGACGTCGCAGGACGACTGCCTTTCGACCTCCCGCGCTCGATGTCGGCTGTCGTCGAGTCCCGTGAGGACGTCCCCTTCGACACGAGCGACCCGTTGTTCCGCTGCGGTGCCGGTCTCGTATGGTCGTCTGTGTGACCCGTGCCACCACCTCCGAGACCGACAAGTCCGCCGAGACCGACAAGCGCATCGCCCGCGGCGAGACCCGCCGGACGGCGATCCTCGCCGCCGCGACCCGCGAATTCGGGCGCAAGGGGTACGAGTCCGCTCGGGTGGCGGACATCGCGCGGGCGGCGGGTGTGACCGATGCCGGCCTTCTGCACCATTTCGCGACCAAGACCGATCTCTTCATGGCCGTCGTCGAGCGTCGCGAGGAGGCCTATCAATCGATCCGGGTGCCGGCGCCGTCGCTGCGGGCGCTCTTCGACGACTTCATCGCCGCCGTCGCCACGGCGGCGGAGGAACCCGACCTGCTGCGATTCCGCGTCATGCTCACCGGCGCTTCCCGGATCGAGGGGCACCCCGTCGAAGGGCGCGCCCAGCGGACCCTCGAGACGGCGCTGGCCACGCTCGTGCCGTTCGTGGCCGACCGCATCGCCGCCGGCGAGATCAGGTCCGATCAGGATCCCCAGCAGCTCGTGCTCGAACTGCTGGCGTTGAACGAGGGGATCCGCGACCAGTGGTCGACGCTGCCGGATCGGATCGACTACCTCGCGACGTTCCGCTCCGCGGCGGACGCGCTCTACGAGCGCGCGGCATCGGACCGCCCGACGGGCGAAGCCGGCAGCCTCCGAGCCCCGCTCCGAGACGAGTGAAGCGCCGCCCCGTGGATCTCGGGGCGGCGCTTCCATCTGGCGGTGACGGCGGGATTCGAACCCGCGGTTGCTTGCACAACACACGCTTTCCAAGCGTGCTCCTTCGGCCGCTCGGACACGTCACCAGGAATACAACCTGACCATCCTATCCGATGCGACGGGATGGTCCTGACCGTGCCCGGGGATCCACCGCGCCCGGCCGGTGGTGCGACGACGCGGAAGACCTCGGCGGGCGCCCGGCCTCCGTGCCAGGATGAAAGACGACCGCGAAGGAGAGGCAGCCGTGAGCGACGCACAGCATCCGTCGAGGCGCCGCTGGGCGCTGCAGATGCAGCAGCCGTTGCCGTCGTCGACGGTGTTCGACCGGATCGCCTTCCTCGTGGCGACGGCCGCGGCGGTCTGGCTGGCGGTCATCATCTCGATCGAGGGCGTCCGCTCGCCGTGGGCGCTGCTGCTGTTCATCCCGGTGTGGGCGATCATGGCCTACCTCGTGCTGCCGCGTCTGCATCGGCTGCTGAGCGACCTCTACGTGCCGGACTACTTCTTCGGGCGCACGCGCACGGGCGACGGACTGCTGGGGGATCCGGTCAACCTCGGGGTCGACGGATCCGCCGCGCAGCTCGACCAGGTCATGATCGGGGCGGGCTGGCATCGGGCCGACGAGATCACGGCCGCTTCGACCTGGGGCATCATCGTCTCCACGCTCACCCGGCGCAGCTATCCGACGGCGCCGGTCTCCCCGCTCATGCTGTTCGGGCGCCGCCACGACGTGGCCTACCAGCAGGAGGTCGCGGGCAACCCCAAGCAGCGGCACCACGTGCGCTTCTGGCACTGCCCGCCCGGCTGGCTGCTGCCCGGCGGTGCGAAGACCGACTGGCTCGGCGCCGGCACCTACGACACCGACGTGGGCCTCAGCCTGTTCACGCTGCAGGTGACCCACCGGATCGACGAGAACACCGACGTCGAGCGCGACTTCGTGGTGCAGAGCGCACGCGATGCCGACCCGGCGGTGCGCGTGCGGGACCTCCGCGACTTCACCACCGGCTACCACTCCCGCAACGGCGGCGGCGACCGGTTCATCACCGACGGTCACCTCCCGATCCTCGATGTGACCCGGGTGCAGACCGCTCCGCATGAGGATCCGGACGGATCCGAAGAGGAGTTCGGCCCCGACCCGGCCGCGGACCGCCCGGGCGAGGGACGGGGCGAATCGCTGCGCACGACCGCCGAACGGTCGATGCGGCGGGCGCCGCTGTCGACGTCCTTCGCCGTGGGCGTCGTGGTCCTCGGCGCGATCGTCGACGTGCTCGGGCTGACCCTCGGCGCCGCCGTGGATCCCGGTGTGCAGGCGCTCGTCGCCGCGGGCCCGCCGGAGGCGGTGGCCCTGCTGCTCTTCGTCCTCGGCTTCGGGGTGCTCATCTCGCTCGCGCAGCTTCTCATGGCCTGGTTCGTGCTCCGCCGGGGGAGACGATCACGCGCGATCCTCATGGTGCTCCTCGCGATCGGCGTGCTCACCACCGCGATCGACTACCTCGACGGCACGGCGACGCTCGGACTCAACGGCACGCTGCTCTCCGCCTCTCTGCAGTGCCTGGCACTGCTCGCCCTGTCGAGCGAGTCGGCGGGCGCCTGGGCGCGGCGGAGGTCGCAGCCGACGCGCGACTAGGATCGCTGGGTGCCCACCCCGAAGATCGTGCTGTTCTATGCCTTCGCGCCTCTGCCGGATCCCGAGGCCATCCGCCTCTGGCAGCGCGACCTCGGCGAGGCGCTGCACCTGCGGGGACGGATCCTGATCTCCCCGCACGGCATCAACGGAACCCTCGGCGGCGACCTGCCCGCCGTGAAGAAGTGGCTGCGCTCGTTCCGCGGGTACGCGCCGTTCCGCGACGCGGATGTGAAATGGAGCGAGGGCACCGCGGTCGACGCCGAGGGATACAGCGCGGACTTCCCCAAGCTCAGCGTCAAGGTGCGCGACGAGATCGTCTCGTTCGGCGCTCCGGGGGAGCTGCAGGTCGACGAGCACGGCGTGGTCGGCGGCGGAGCCCGGCTCAGCCCGGATGCGCTGCACGAGCTCGTCGCCGAACACGGGGACGAGGTCGTGTTCTTCGACGGGCGCAACGCCCTGGAGGCCGGGATCGGCCGGTTCCGCGGAGCCGTCGTCCCGGACGCGGAGACCACGCGCGACTTCGTCGGCCTGCTCGACTCGGGTGCGTACGACGACCTCAAGGGCAGGCCGGTGGTCACCTACTGCACCGGTGGGATCCGCTGCGAGGTGCTGTCGAGTCTCATGACGGCGCGCGGCTTCGGCGAGGTGTACCAGCTCGAGGGCGGGATCGTCCGCTACGGCGAGCGGTTCGGCGACGACGGGCTGTGGGACGGGTCGCTGTACGTGTTCGACGGGCGCGGATCCGTCGACTTCTCCGATCACGCGGCCGTCATCGGCGTGTGCGCGGGCTGCGGCGCGGCGACCAACCGCACCGCGAACTGCCCCGACCCCTCGTGCCGGCATCAGGCGGTGGTCTGCGCGACCTGCGCTGCGGTGCCGTGCGCGGAGCACACGACCGCGGACTGAAGCACCGGCGCCCGGGCGAGGAGCGGTCGGAGCAGACCGCGGTGAACAGTTCGGAACATCACTCTCCGGTATGACGACGGCGGTCCCGGCGCGCCGTAGCGTGGAGGGCATGGACCTGCTGAACGCCTGGCTGCTGCACGCCGCGGGACAGCTCTGGCTGTTCCCCGTGCTGCTGGTGTTCTTCTTCATCGACGGCTTCGCGACGATCCTGCCCAGCGAGACGGCGCTCGTCGCGCTGGCCGCCCTGTCGCTGCACAACGGCGAGCCGAACCTCGTGGTGCTCGGGCTGGTCGCGCTGGTCGGCGCGGTCGCGGGGGACAACATGGCGTACCTGCTCGGTCGGACGATCGGCACCGAGCGCTGGGCCTGGATGCGCCGCCCGAAGGTGCACAAGATGTTCGAATGGGCCCGCTACGAGCTCGACAAGCGCGGTGCGGCCCTGATCTTCACCGCCCGGTACATCCCGTGGGGCCGGGTCGCGGTGAACTACATGGCGGGCCAGACCGGCTTCCCTCATCGCAAGTTCTTCTTCTACGACCTCTTCGCGTGCATCACGTGGGTCGCCTACGCCCTGGGCATCGGCCTGCTGGCAGGGCAGTGGGTGCACGAGAACCCCCTGCTGGGCGTCGGCATCGCGGTGGTGTTCGCCGTCATCCTCGGGTTCGGCATCGACCACCTGCTGCGCTGGTGGCACGGGCGCCGCGGGGATGCGGAGCCCGTGCGTCCCGGATCTTCCGCCGCTGCCGCATCGACGGCTCAGGCGGGACAGCAGCAGGCACCCGCAGCAGGGCTGCCCGCGAACGGCACGTCCGAAGCCGCCTGAGCGCGCTCGCCGGAGCCGGAGGAGGACTCAGCCCCAGAGCGTCGTGCGCGGTTCTGCGGCGTCGAGCACCCGCGGGGTGCGTCGGGCGAGCGCGAGCAGTGCGAGGCCCTCTTCGCCCTTGAGCTCGATGAGCTCCGCCGCGCCGACGTTCTCGCGCCAGTGCCGGAGGAACGCCTCGGCGTCGGAGCGGCGCCGGGCCAGCACTCGGGGGACGGCGAGGAAGGCCGCCCCGCGCAGACCCTCGTGGCGCATCGCGGCGACCATGCCCAGGAGCGAGGCCCGGCCTCCGACGTCCTCGCGGTCGGTCCGCAGCAGGAAGCGCGGGGCGGAGGGCGGAGCGAAGAGCTCCTCCGCCGCGTCGGCGACCACGCGCTGATCGGGGCCCGCGAGCTCGATCCGCATCCGGTCGCCCTCGTCGCGGACGACGATCGCGGCCTCATCGAGCGGACGGATCCGTCCCGATTCTGCCAGGGCGCGGGCGAGCGCCACCGCCGCGCCCCGGAAGGACGTCGCGGGCTCTCGTCGCCGACGGCGCTCGCGCACCAGCGGCCCGACCGCGCCGCTCAGCGAGAGCGCCGTCCCCACCGTCACCGCGATGCCGACCCCCGCGGCCGGCGCGATCGGGACGGCGCTCGCGACGAGGGCGGTGACACCGGCGCTCCCCGCCATGCCGAGCAGCATCGCCCAGGGCAGGGCCGAGCGGACGGCGCGCGTGGTGGGGACGAGCGCCGACACCGAGGCCCTCCGCACCGCGAGCGCCTCGCGCTCCTCCGCGACGTAGGATTCCCCGATCCGCCAGGCCGCACGGGTCTCGGAGCGCGGCAGCACCTCGGCGCGCACCAGCTCGCCGAGTGCGCCCACGGACGCCTCCGGATCCTTGCCGAGCACGCGGTGCAGCGCCTGGCGCGCGGCGTGCGACAGGGCGTTGCCGAGCCCGCGCACGATGCGCCCGTCGTCATCCGCGCTGAGCCCGAGCAGGTGGCCGTGCCGTCGGGTGAGCCGGCGCTGCTCGGTGGCGTCGTCCAGGGCCACCTCGGCCGGGATCAGGCAGCTCACCGACCAGTTGTGCGCGACCTTCTCCGGCCACGCGGGATCCAGCCGCAGGGTGCGGCCGCGCAGCTGCGGGGCTCCCGTCGAGGTGGTCACGGTCGTGAGGTCGATCAGCGTGTTCACGGCGGGGCAGTCCCAGCCCTCGCCGAGCAGGCCGCGGGTGCCGACCAGGAGGCGCACGGATCCCGCCGACATCAGAGCGGAGACCGCCGCGACGATGCTCCCGGCGCCGACCCCGGGGGCGTCGAGTTCGCGCCACGGGCCGACCCCGCCGGGACGCACCTGGACAGCGGATCCGACACGTGCCATGAGCGCGGCGGCGAGCTCCTCGGCCCGCGCCGCCGGCACGCGGATGCGGTCGGCGGTCAGCAGCACAGGACTCAGGGCCGCGGTCAGCGGATCGTTCACGACGAAGTCGTAGGCGCGCAGGGCGCCGGCCGCGGTCTCGCCGACGAGGCCGCGGCTGTTGCCGTGCTCCACGAAGTCGGTCACGATGACAGCCTTGATCCTCGCGCCGTCCGCTCCGCCCAGTTCGAGCCGGAGGATGTCCACGGCGGCGCGGTCCTTGGCCTCCGAGAACGCGAGGGTGGTCTCCACCGGATCCCTGCCGCGGCGGAGACCGCGGTCCGTGAGCAGCAGGCCGAAGTCGGCGAGGGCCTTCTTGACGTAGCGCCACTGGTGCTTCGCGCCCGGGTCCGGCAGCAGCGTCGTGAGCGTGAAACGGGCCAGCACCGTCAGCAGGTCGTCGGTCGTGCAGCGCTCGAAGAGCACGGGCGGCAGGATCGCGCAGATCGGGTGTTGCGGGGCGAGCGCGCGCAGCACCACGCCGCAGGACCGGGTGAGCGGGAGGTCGTCGGCCAGGGCGCGCTCAAGCGCCGCGGGGGAGGGCGGCGCGGCGGGCGGGTCGTCGAAGGGATCCGCGGCCGGGGCCTGCTCGGCCGCCGCGGGATCGGCGACCGGGGGCTCGGGCGGATCCGGATCCGCGGGCTGCAGGCGCTCCTCGAGGTAGCGGATGCCGTCGGGGGTGGACAGCACCTGGGCGAGCAGCGCGTCCAGCTGCTCTCCGTGCCGGCGGATGAACGCGGCCTCGGCCGGCACCGGCTCGGTGAACCAGACGTGGTCGCGGTAGGGCGCGAGATGCCCCTCCTTCACGACGGCGGGGGTGGGCACCTCGAAGTCGACCTCGCCGAGCAGCTGCGTGTAGTTGTCGAACTCCGTGCCGTCTGCGACGTCCGGGAGGGTGGCGGTGAGTCCGATCACGAGGCCGCGCCCGCCGCGCTCGCGGATCGCGCCGACGAGGTAGGCGACGACGAGCGCCCAGTGATCCAGCAGGTGATGGCACTCGTCCAGGACGATGGTGTCGACCCCGGCGTCCACGATCCGCTCCAGGAGCGAGACCGCGTTCGGATGCAGCACGCGCGCGATCGCCTGGGGCCGCTCCCGCGCGAACCGGCGGCGGATCCGCTTCACGCGCCCGCGCAGTCCGGTGCGGTACTGCGCCGGGTTGTCGACCGCGAGTGCGGCCAGCCACGTCTCCGCCGCGGCCTGCGTGCGACCGCTCTCGACGAGCTCGTCCGCCCACCGGGCGCGGGCGAGCGCCTCGAACGGGGATCCGTCGCCCGTGACGCTGAGCGCCTGGTAGGTGAGCGCGGTCAGGTCGGCGATGCGCAGCGGATCCGTCGACACGGCCGCGGCGTCGGGCGCGAGCCCGGCGGCGGTGCGCGCCCACTGCTCGCGGATCGTCGTGTTCGGGGCGAGCACGAGCGTGCGCCCGCCTTCGCGGGCGGCGAGCAGCAGCCCGAGCAGGGTCTTGCCGGAGCCCGGGGGAGCCACGATGTGCAGTTCGGACTCGGAGCCGGGGGCCAACCGCTCCAGCACCTGCGCCTGGTAGGTGCGCAGGGTGCCGGTGAAGCGCCAGTCCCCGAGGGGTGCATCCTCGAGAGGCGCGGTCGGCTCGGCCATGCGTCCCCCTCCGTGCCGGCGCCTCGACGCCGCGGCGCCGCCGGATCGGCACCGGATTCCGAGCGTAGCCTTCGCCGGAGCGCGCGCCGGACAGCCCCGGCGTCGAACGGAGGTCTCCGGCGTCGCGGTCCGGGACTCAGGACGTCGAGGTCGCGAGCAGCCGGGAGCCGAGCAGCGAACGCGGCGTCAGAACTGCGGCGATCCGGTCGCGACGCGAGACATGCGCGCGCAGGTCCGCCCGGATCGCGTCGAGCGGGGGGCGCAGATCGGCGCCGCCCGGAGGGGCGTCCGATACCTGGCGGGCGTAGCTGGCGTGCTCGATCGCGCGCACGAGGGCGTCCATGGCGACGGCATCGACACCGCGCTCGCGCACCAGACGCTCGCCGCGGGCGCGCGGCGACTCCGCGGAGGAGGCGGGCAGTCCCAGATCCTGCAGCGTCGCGCGCAGTTCGGTCCACGCGGCCACGGCGTCCCCGCGGCGCGCGGCGGCACGGCGCCGAGCCGTCTGCAGACGTCGGATCAGGGCGGGGATCAGCAGCACGGCGAGCACGCCCAGGACCGTCCAGACGATCGGCATCGCCTGCAGCGCGGTCGGCTTCGACGCCCCGGTGGCACCCGCGTTCGGCACATCGAGGTTCTTCGGATCCTTGGCGGCGCCGGTCGACGTGGGCGCGGGCGTCGCTCCGGCCGAGGGCGCCGTACTGCCGCCGGCACTGGTGCTGTCCTCGGTGAACGCGGTCGGGATGCCGCGTGTCGCGGTCGGCTCGAACGGCACCCAGCCGATGCCGGCGAAGTACACCTCCGGCCAGGAGTGCAACTGGTCCGTGGAGACCTCGTAGACGACCTTGCCGTCGTCGGAGCGGCGGTCGGTGGCCGTGCCGGGCAGGTAGCCGACGACGATCCGCGTCGGCATGCCCAGTGAGCGCGCCATGAGCGCGAACGCCCCGGCGAAGTGCACGCAGTACCCCTCGCGCACGGTCAGGAACCTCGCCACCGCGTCGACGTTGGTGCCGTCGAAGCCGTCGTCGACCGGCGTCTGCAGCGAGTAGCGGAATCCTGCGCGGAACCAGGTCTGCAGGGCGATCAGCTTGTCGTAGTCGGTCGTCGCGCCGCCGACGACCTCGTGCGCGCTGTCGGCGATGATCGCGGGCATCTTCGCGGGCAGTGCTCGCAGATCTGCGGGGACGTCGGCCCCGGACGAGGTCGATGCGCGGATCTGGTCGAGCGTGGGCTGCAGCACGGCGGTGTCGATCGAGTAGTTCTGGTCGGCCGCGTCGGCGTTCGCCGCGATCACCGTGCGGTTGTCGGCGGCCGCGTTCCAGCTGCCGTTCTCGCCGCGCACGGCCGTGGCCTGATACGGCACGGGCAACCAGGATCCGGAGATCCCGGCGGTGCGGATCGTGGTCTTGGTCTTGTGCACCGCGACCCCATCCGGCGCGGCGACGTCTCCGAATCCCTGCGACAGCGGCACGGTGGCGGGGCGATCCGGCTGCCAGGTGGATCCGTCGAATCGGGTGAGGGTCGCGATGCGCAGATACGGGGGCGTGCCGTCATCGCTGATCAGCGTGAGCGCGGTCGCGGGGGCGGGGCGGCGCAGATCCTTTCCGAGATCGAGGGTCGCGCTCAGCGTGGTGCTGCCCCCGCCGACGTTGAGCCCCGAGGCGGACAGGGGCAGCAGCGGCGAGACGATCAGCGCCGCGAGCACGGCGAGGAATCCCAGGAGGAAGGCGGGCAGGCGCCGCGTGCGCAGCGGGGCGTCGGGATGGGCTCCGCGGACGGCGACCGTCTCGTCCCGCGTCGCCGGCGCAGGGCGCTCGGAACCGGGCGGTGCGAACCGCACGTGCAGGAAGAACAGGATCGCGATAGCGAGCCCGATGAACCACACCGGGTTCGCGCCCTCGCGGACGACGACCCCCGGCGCCGCGCCGAGCGCGGTGATCAGCACCGCGGCGATGAGCGGCGCGCGCAGCGTCACGAGCACGAGGTCGAGCACGACGGCGATGAGCCCTGCCGCGGTCGCGACGCTCACGGCGATCGCCGGGGAGGCCGCCAGGGGAGCGACGCCGTCGCGGATCTCGCTCAGCGCGGCGCTGAAGAACGCGTCGATCGTGCGCCAGACCTCGGGCGACGGGAGCAGCCACCCGCGACCCGCCTGCCGTGCGGTGAACACCGTGAGCGCGATCGCGCCCGCGCCGAGTTGGACGATGGGGACGGCGGGGATCGCGAGCCAGACGGGAGCGCGGCGCAGGAGGAAGCGCACGAGGGCCCCCGCGACGATCACCGTTCCTGCGGTCGCCACGGCGCCCTCGCCCCAGGAACCGGGCTGGACGACGGCGCTGAGCGGCCACACCGCCACGACCAGCCCCAGCGCGGTCAGCAGGGCGGCGGCCACGGGGCCGCCTTCCGTCCGCCGCTGCGCCAGGGGACCCCCGTATGCGCTGGCGTCAGCGGACATGCGCCGACTCCTGCGGGCCGCGCGTGTGCGGGGTCCCGACCGCACCGCCGAGCAGCGGAGACCGTCCGCGTGCCGAACCGGCGTCCGCCGTCGCGGATCCGGGTTCGCCCGCGCCCGTGTCGGCCCAGGCATCCGCGGGATCGTCGCCGAGCGTCGCGACGCGCCAGCCCTGCGTCTCGGCGGCGGACAGCGCGTCCGTCCCGGGGGCGGTGGCGATCAGGATCGGGGTTCCGGCTCCGCCGTGCGGAAGCGCCCCGGCGTCGGCGGAATCGATGGCGCCCGTGATCACGACGAGCGGGCCGACGGTGTGCCCCTCGCTCGCCGCGGGCAGTCCGTGGTCGCGCTCGCCGGAGCGGGGCGCGGTGCCCGCGAGGGCCACCAGCAGGCCGTCGCGCTCGTCCTCCGCGCCGCGCAGCCGGCCGAGCAGCACCCCGGTCGCATCGACCACGTCGACGGCGAAGCCGTTGTCCACGAGGTGCACCGCGATCGAGGCGCATGCCGTGACGGCTCGATCGAAGCTCTCGAGATCCGTGTCGCCGCCGGCCGCGACCCAGCGTGCGCCGGCGCGGTCGAGCACCACCAGGGCGTCGGGGCTCGACTCCTGCTCCTCCTGGCGCACCATCAGATCGCCGCGGTGCGCGGTAGCGCGCCAGTGGATGCGCCGCATCGAGTCCCCTGGCACGTATCGGCGGGGGGAGAGATTGTCCGCGCCCTGACCGAGTCGGTGCGACGAGGTCTGTGCCGTGCCTCCGGCGCGTCCGGTGCGGTCGGTCAGCCGCGGCAGCGGCACGACCTGCGGAACGATCGTGATCGGGGTCACATCGCCGAGTTCATCGGTGCGGACGAACAGCCCGAACGGATCCGCGGTGCTGAGCCGCAGCGGGCCGAGCGAGGCGAGCCCGCGACGCACCCCGGAGATCGGGTACGTCATCGTCATGGTCGCCCCGCCGGGGATCCGCTCGGCATCCTCGGAGGGGAAGGCACCGGTCGCGGAGCCGCGTACCGCCGCAGGCAGTCCGTCGCGCCAGCGTCCGGTCGGCTCCCGCACGACCGTGCGGAGATCCACGCGGACCCGCACCGAGGTGTCGTCGCCGACGGTGAGCAGGTCCGCGGCGACCGTCCGGCTGACCCGCGCGCGGCGGCGCGGGACGAAGACGAACAGCGCCGAAAGGACGAGCAGCGCGAACAGCAGCGCTGCCACGTACAGCAGCACAGGCGTCGCGAGCACGTTCGCGCCGATCACGAGGAGGATTCCGGTCAGAAGCGCGCTCACGCCGCGCCCGGTCATCCTGCGGCCGGGCGGATCCGCTTCGCGGTGCGCGCGCTCTCGCCGGTTCACCGTGGAAGGCCCACCGGCACCGGGATCCGCCGGACGATGCCCTCGAGGGCGGCCTCGATCGGGCGCGCGCCGGCCCGGTGCAGCCCGCGGGCGGGGATGAGCCGGTGCGCGAGCACGGCGGGGAGCAGCGAGGTGAGATCGTCCGGGACGACGTAGTCGCGCCCGTCCAGCGCGGCCTGCACCTTCGCCGCACGCACGAGCTGCAGCGTCGCCCGGGGGCTCGCCCCGAGGTGCAGGTTCGGGTCGTTCCGGGTGGCCTGCGACAGCGCCACGGCGTACTCCTCGAGCGCGGGCGCGACGTGCACCGCCCGCGCCCAGGTGATCAGCGCGCGCACGTCGGTCGCGGTGAGCACGGGGCGGATGCCGTCGAGCGGGTTGGCCGTGTCGCGCTGGCGCAGCATGAGCGTCTCGGCCTCCGCATCCGGATAGCCCATCGAGATCCGCATCATGAACCGGTCGCGCTGCGCCTCCGGCAGGGCGTAGGTGCCCTCCATCTCGAGGGGGTTCTGGGTGGCGACCACGAGGAAAGGATCCGGGAGCGGCCGGGAGTTCCCGTCCACCGTGACCTGGTGCTCCTCCATCGCCTCGAGCAGAGCGGATTGCGTCTTGGGGGAGGAGCGGTTGATCTCGTCCGCGATCACGATGTGCGCGAACACGGCGCCCGGCTTGAACTCGAACTCCTGAGCGACCGGGTTGTAGACGCTCACGCCGGTGACGTCGCCAGGCAGCAGATCCGGGGTGAACTGGATGCGCCGCACGGTCGCGTCGATGCTGGCCGCGAGAGCGCGCGCGAGCATCGTCTTCCCGACGCCCGGCACGTCCTCCACGAGCAGGTGCCCCTCCGCGAGCAGGCAGATCAGCGCGCTGCGGACCGCGTCGTCCTTGCCGTCGATCACCTCGGTGATGGAGGACAGGATCGCGGCCGTCTGCCGGGCGAAGCCGGTCGCGTCGATGCCGGCGGCATCGCGGGAGGTGGCGTCCAGGGCGGTGCTCGTGGTGACGTCGGCGGTGTTCGTGGCGTGCATGCGTCCCTCTCACCGGGCGCCGCGGTGCGCCCGCGTCTTGATCGTAACCCGGGGCGGGGACGGGGAGGGCGGGGATCCGGTCTCAACAGCCTGCGACCTCGGGTAGACTGGACGACGGCTCTCCGCGTGGCGGCACCCAGGCCAATTCCCCCAGGGCGGAAACGCAGCAAGGGTAACCAGGCTCTGCCGGGTGCGCGGAGGGTCTTTTCTTTTGCCCGGCGCTGAGCGACTCGTCGTGCGTATCGCCTGTGTCGCCGGCCGGTGTCGTTCCGTCCTGCGCAGCAGCGGGATCCGGGACGTTCTGACCAGATCGGAAAGATCCTCTGATCGGGGCGTTCGAATGTCCGTGGTCCTGGGTTGAAGAGGGCATCACCACCGCACCCTCGACACCTCGGGATGGCGGATCCGCATGAGCCACGGGGTCCCCGAGATCCGCGGACCGCACTGGTGGGATCCGCACGGCGCCTGGCGCCGCCCACGCAACCGCGGTGGCAGCCCGGCATCATCCGCCGGACCCTCGCCGATGCCGTCGGCCCACCCGGGTGACCCGTCCCAGAACCAGGTTCGAGGGATCGGCCCGCAGACGCGCTAGTGTCCGAGCATGGGACGCGATGAGCGCAGGCCGACCGTGTACTCCGCGGTGCCGAAGAACCTCACGACCCCGTACGTGATCCCGCCGCTCGAACACGATCGGGACGGCCGCCCGCGCCCCGCCGGCGCCCCGGCGCCCGAGACGCCTCCGCAGCGGCGGTCGTGGGCGCCCCTCATCTTCATCGCGATCGCGGCGCTCATCCTGATCCCCGCCGTGATCGGGCTCGTCGCCGGGCTGTCGGAGCAGTCCTCCTCCGACGGTTCCGCGCCCGACGGTGTCCAGCCGGTCGTCGAGACGAGCGCGCCCGCCGCCCCGGCACCGCCCGTGGTCCCGGCTGCCGATCCGGCCTTTCCCGCGCTGGACCCTGCGCAGCTGGAGGCGCTGCTCCGCGATCCGGCCGGCCACGAGGGGGAGCAGCACACGGCCTACGTCGAGATCCAGGTCGGCACGGAGACCATTCCGCAGAGCCTGCGCGACACGACGGGGCTCATCGGCTTCGTCGGGGCCGCGCAGCCGGAGCGCGCGCTGCAAGACGCCGCGAACCCGGTCGCCCTGACCGCGGATCCCGGGATCCTCGATGCCGCCGTGAGCGGAGATGTGCTCCGGATCGGATTCGTGGTGCCCTCGGCCGCAGGGCGGACCACGGTGTACAACGGTTCCGGGATCCCGGAGCTGCGGGTCGTCACCGCCGAGAAGGTCGCGACTCTGCCCTGAGGATCCGACGCCCGCACGCCTTCCCGCGGCACCCCGTGCCCACTAACCTGGACAGGGTGGCACCCAGACGTGCCGGTCCGAAAGATCCCGCTCTCAGCCACCCGGAGGCTCCGCCGTGCCCGACACCCCCGCAGCGCTTCCCGATCTGCATCGTTCGGCCGCCGTGCTCTTCGATCTCGACGGCGTGCTGACACCGACCGCAGAGGTGCACATGCGCGCCTGGCAGGCGGTGTTCGACGAGGTGTTCCTGCTCTGGGACATCGCGCCGGCGTACACCGACGAGGACTACTTCGCCTATGTCGACGGCAAGAAGCGCTACGACGGCGTCGCGAGCCTGCTCCGCAGCCGCAACGTCGAGATCCCGTGGGGATCCGTCGACGACGATCCGGAGGCCGACACCGTCTGCGGGATCGGCAACCGCAAGAACGTCGCCTTCTCCGAGGCGCTGCGCCGCGACGGCATCGCGCCCTATCCCGGATCCCTCGCCCTGCTGCAGGAGCTGCGCGCCGCCGAGGTGCCGATGGCGGTCGTATCCAGCTCCAAGAACGCGGAGGAGGTGCTGGCGACGGCCGGCATCCGCGACTTCTTCACGGTGGTCGTCGACGGTGTGGTCGCCGAACGCGAGCACCTCGCCTCCAAGCCCGCCCCCGATGTGTTCCGCGTGGGCGCCGAGCGCATCGGCGTGGATGCGGCATCCGCGGTCGCCGTCGAGGACGCGACCAGCGGCGTCGCCTCGGCCGCCGCGGCCGGCTACGGCACGGTCGTCGGCGTCGACCGCGGCGCCGGAGCCGACTCCCTCCTCGCCCACGGCGCCACCGTCGTCGTGGACGACCTCGCCCGCTTCCTGTCCTGAACCGATCCCCTCACGGAGAGCACTGCATGATCGATCGCGACCTCTTCCCCGTCGACCCCTGGCGTCTGGTCGAGACGTCCTATCCGCATGTGAACCCCGGCGTCTCCGAGACGCTCATGGGCCTCGGCAACGGATACCTCGGCCTGCGCGGCAACCACATCGAGGGCCGCAACGCGCTCGAGCACGGGACCTTCATCAACGGTCTGCATGAGACCTGGAAGATCCGCCATGCGGAGCAGGCCTTCGGGTTCGCCGAGGTCGGCCAGACGATCGTGAACGCCCCCGATGCCAAGGTCATGCGGGTGTACGTCGACGACGAACCGCTGAGCTTCGACGAGGCGGATGTGCGCGAGTACCGCCGCGAGCTCGACTTCCGCACGGGCGTCCTCCGTCGCGAGGTGCTGTGGGAGACGCCGTCGGGCAAGCGAGTGCGCATCCGCGACGAGCGGATCGTGTCGTTCGTGGAGCGCCACCTCGCGGTGCTGCGCCTCGAGGTCACGGTGGAGAACTCCGACGCCCCCGTGACGATCTCGTGCCAGCTGCTGAACCGTCAGGACGGCGAGGACGTCTACGGCGGGGTTCCGTCGATGGCGGCGGGATCTCCGGGGGAGAAGGCCGGCTTCGATCCGCGCAAGGCGGAGCGGTTCGGCGACCGGGTGCTGCAGCCCGCCGAGTACTGGCAGGACGGCGGGCGCTCCGCGCTCGCGTACCGCGTCGCCAACTCGGGCATGACTCTCGCGGTGGTGGCCGATCACCTGGTCGAGACCGAGAACGAGTACACCGCGCGGCAGCTCGTCGAGCCCGACATCGCGAAGAACGTGTTCCGGGTGCAGGCGAAGGCCGGCGTCCCCACGCGCGTGACGAAGCTCGTCAGCTACCACACCTCCCGCGGCGTGCCCGCGCGCGAGCTCATCGACCGCTGCCGCCGCACCCTCGACCGCGCGGCGGTGGAGGGCGTCGAGGCGCAGTTCGCAAAGCAGGCCGAGTGGCTGACCGCGTTCTGGGAGCGCAGCGATGTGCGCATCGCCGGGCACGACGACCTGCAGCAGGCGACACGCTGGTGCCTGTTCCAGATCGCGCAGGCCGCCGCGCGCGCGGACGGCGCGGGCGTCTCGGCGAAGGGCGTGAGCGGATCCGGCTACGGCGGGCACTACTTCTGGGACACCGAGGTGTACGTGCTGCCGTTCCTCACCTACACGTCGCCGCAGTTCGCGCGCAACGCGCTGCGCTGCCGCGTGCACATGCTGCCCGCCGCGCGCCGTCGCGCCGGCCAGCTGAACGAGGGCGGGGCGCTCTTCCCCTGGCGCACGATCAACGGCGAGGAGGCCAGCGCCTACTACGCCGCCGGCACCGCGCAGTACCACATCAACGCCGACGTCAGCTATGCGCTCGGGAAGTACGTGCGCGCGACCGGCGACGACGACTTCCTCTACCGCCAGGGCGTGGACATCGCCGTCGAGACCGCGCGGATGTGGGCGACGCTCGGGTTCTGGCGCTCCGCCGCGGGTGTCGACACCTTCCACATCCACGGCGTCACCGGACCCGACGAGTACACGACGGTCGTCAACGACAACCTCTTCACGAACGTCATGGCCCGGTACAACCTGCGCTTCGCGGCGCGCGTCGTGCGGGAGATGGCGGCGGATGCGCCGGAGGCGTATGACGCGGCCGTGGAGCGGCTCGGCATCGAGCCCGCCGAGGTCGAGCGCTGGGAGCGCGCGGCCGACGCGATGCACATCCCGTTCAGCCCGGCGCTGGGGATCCACCCGCAGGACTCGCTGTTCCTCGAGCGCGAGGTGTGGGATCTGCCGGCCACCCCGGCCGAGCAGCGCCCCCTGCTGCTGCACTTCCACCCGCTCGTGATCTACCGGTTCCAGGTCCTGAAGCAGGCGGACGTGGTCCTCGCGCTGTTCCTACAGGGCAACCACTTCACCGAGGCGGAGAAACTCGCCGACTTCGAGTACTACGACCCGCTCACCACGGGCGACTCGACCCTGTCGGCGGTCGTGCAGTCGATCCTCGCGGCGGAGGTCGGCTATCAGGACCTCGCGCACGAGTACTTCGAGCACGCGATCTACGTCGATCTGGGCGACCTGCACCGCAACGCCTCGGACGGCGTGCACGTGGCGTCCGCCGGCGGCGTGTGGACCGCGCTCGTGTGCGGGTTCGGCGGCATGCGCGACCACGACGGCGATCTCAGCTTCGATCCCCGCCTGCCGACCGACTGGCCCGAGCTGTCGTACCCGCTGCAGTGGCACGGATCCCAGCTGCAGATCACCCTGACCGCGGACCGGCTGCTGGTCGAGGTCCGGTCGGGGGATCCGGTCTCGTTCTCCGTGCGCGGAGCGATGCACACGGCCTCGTTCGATGCTCCTGCCGCCGTGCACCTCGCGGACCAGGGGCCCGTCCTCCGCGGGCGCCCGGAGTTCGGCTCGCAGGCACGGCGCGAGGACGGCACGATCCTGTCGCCGACCGTTCCGACGACCTCGGCGATCCCGATCGTCGGCTACGCCGGAGAGTCGGGGGAGTAGTCCGGGCCGTGGCGCTGGTCCCCGAGACTTCGAGGGGACCGGCGCCCGTCCGCATTCCTGTGCCGGCCTAGTCGCCGTGCTTGATCTCGCAGTCACTGCCCGGTGCGAGCACCGCCTCGTGCCCGTCGTCGTAGCGCACGACCAGGAGCTCGCCGCGCACCTCGAGGACCACGCCGGACCGCTCCGCGCCGCCCACCACCCGGCCGTGGATGCGGATCCGGTCGCCTGCTGCCACATGCGTCATCGTCCACCTCCTCTTTCAGGGTACGTCCGTTCGAGGGGCTGCGGCAGGGGTTCTCCCGGCCTTCTCCCGCACCGTCCGGCGCGGCGCGGGCGCCGACGCCTCGGCCGTCGCGGTGCCGGCGCCGGACGGCCCGCGCCGATGTCCGACGCACACCGTAGTCTTGACGGGTGAGCACAGCCCTGTACCGCCGTTACCGGCCCGAGAACTTCGGGGAGATGATCGGGCAGTCGCAGGTGACCGATCCGCTCATGACCGCGCTGCGCAGCGACAGGGTGGGCCACGCCTACCTGTTCTCCGGCCCGCGAGGCTGCGGCAAGACCACGTCCGCGCGCATCCTGGCGCGCTGCCTGAACTGCGCCGAGGGCCCCACCGACACCCCGTGCGGCGTGTGCCCGAGCTGCGTCGAGCTGTCGCGCAACGGCGGCGGATCCCTCGACGTGGTCGAGATCGACGCGGCCAGCCACAACGGCGTCGACGACGCCAGGGATCTGCGCGAGCGCGCGACGTTCGCGCCCAGCCGCGACAGGTTCAAGATCTTCATCCTCGACGAGGCGCACATGGTGACGCCGCAGGGCTTCAACGCCCTGCTGAAGCTCGTCGAGGAGCCGCCGCCGCACATCAAGTTCATCTTCGCGACCACCGAGCCCGAGAAGGTGCTCGGCACGATCCGCTCCCGGACGCACCACTACCCGTTCCGGCTGGTGCCGCCTGCGGCGATGCTCGAATACGTCGAGAAGCTGTGCGCCGAAGAGGGGGTGACGGTCGCCCAGGGCGTGCTGCCGCTCGTCGTGCGCGCCGGCGGCGGATCCCCGCGCGATACCCTCTCGCTGCTCGACCAGCTCATCGCGGGCTCGGAGAACGGCGACGTCGGCTATGAGCGCGCGGTCGCACTGCTCGGCTACACGCACTCCGCACTGCTCGACGAGATCGTCGACGCGCTCGCCGCGGGCGACGCGGCCGGCGCCTTCCCCGCGATCGACCGGGTGGTGCAGACCGGACAGGATCCGCGCCGCTTCGTCGACGACCTGCTCGAACGGCTGCGCGATCTCATCGTGATCGCCGCCGTCGGCGACGGCGCCTCCGCGGTGCTGCGAGGGGTTCCGGAGGACGAGCTGACCCGCATGCGCGGCCAGGCCGCGGCCTTCGGCGGTCCGCGCCTGTCGCGCGCGGCGGACCTCGTGAGCTCGGCGCTCGACGACATGTCGGGCGCGACCTCGCCGCGTCTGCATCTCGAGCTGCTCGTCGCCCGCGTGCTGACCGCGCTCGCCGGAGGCGGGGAGGCGGCTCCTGCTCCGGTTCCTGCTGCTGCGGCCGCTCCGGCACCGGCGGCCGCTGCCGCTGCGCCGGCTGCCGCTGTCGCACCGGCACCGGCACCGTCGAAGCCTGCCGACCCGGCAGCGGCCGCATCCCCGGCGCCGGCCGCATCCCCGGCAGACGCCGCGGGCCAGGCTGCCGCCCTGCCGGAGTCGGCCCCTGCCGCCGCGTCCGAGCCGACCCCTGCGGCCCGGCCCGAGCCCGCCTCGTCCAAGCCGGCCTCGTCCGAGCCCGCCTCGGCGGCTGAGCCCGCGTCCGTGGCGGAGCCCGCCCCGGCGTCCGCATCGGGTCCCGTCGACTTCGACCGGGTCCGTGGCGCCTGGGCCGCCGTGCTCGGTCGACTCGAGAAGATCAGCCGCGGATCCTGGCTCGTGGTCACCGCCGTGCAGCCGCTCGCGTACGACGCCGAGACCGAGGTGCTCACACTCGGGTTCCCCGGACCGAACGACGTCGCCCGGTTCAAGGGGACGAAGCCCGGCGACGGACCGTCCGACCACCTGCGCACGGCGATCGAGGGCGAGCTCGCCGTCAAGGTCAAATACCTGCCGGCTCCGCTGCCCGCGGGCGCTCCCGAGCGGAACTTAGCCGAGAGCGGGAAGGCCCCGCGCCCCTCCGACCAGACCTCGTCCGAGCCCGAGGAGCGCAGCGGGTCCGGATCGGCGCCGTCCGCCCCCTCGTCGAGCACGGCTCGTGCGCCGCAGCGCCCTGCTGCAAAGGCCGCCGCTCCTGTCACGGAGTGGGCGGTCGCCACGATTCCGCAGGGGGAGCCGGATCCTGCTCCGCAGACGGACGCCGGCCCCGCGATGCCTGTCGCGACCGATCCCGCCGCGTCGGCAGCAGCCGCGCCCGCGGCGGCCGCACCCGCGACCTCCGAACCCCGGGTGGCGCAGTTCCCGGTCGACGAGGAGCCCGCCGACATCGAGGCGATGCCGGCGTCCGGCTGGTACGAGCCCGGGCACGACGGCGACGTCCTCGACGATGAGCCGCCGTTCCCGGACGACGCCGACGACCCCGGTCCTGACGCCGATCCCGGTCCCTACGGCGGCGCCCCCGAGCCCGCGCTGGCCCCGGCCGGACGAGCGCCGTCCTCGGCCGGCGCCGCGGAGGAGGATCCTGCGTCCGCCGCCCGTCCGGAACCTGCACCCGCCGCAACCCCGCCCGCCGCACGTCCGGATCCGGCACCGCGCTCCGCACCCGCGGTCACGGACCGGGCTCCACGCTCCGGTGCCCCCGGCGTGCAGCGCTACGGCGAGGCGGTCGTGCGCCAGGTGCTCGGGGCGAAGTTCCTCCGCGAGGAGCCGTACGAGCCGCAGACCCGGTTCCAGTGAGGAACCGCGACCGCGGCGACCAGAAGCAGTGAACGACCGATCATGAGGATCACGAGATGTACGACGGCATCGTCCAGGAGCTGATCGACGAGTTCGGCCGCCTGCCGGGCATCGGCCCGAAGTCCGCCCAGCGCATCGCATTCCACATCCTGCAGACGCCCTCCTTCGATGTGAAGCGGCTCTCCGAGCTGCTCGTCGAGGTGCGCGAGCGGGTGCGGTTCTGCGAGATCTGCGGCAACGTCGCGGAGCAGGAGCGCTGCGCGATCTGCCGCGATCCGCGCCGCAACGCCGCCCTGATCTGCGTGGTCGAGGACGCCAAGGACGTCGCGGCGATCGAGCGCACGCGCGAGTTCCGCGGGCTCTACCACGTGCTCGGCGGCGCGATCAGCCCGATCGCCGGCGTCGGACCCGACGATCTGCGGATCGCCCAGCTGATGACCCGGCTCGCCGACGGCACCGTGCAGGAGGTGATCCTCGCGACGAACCCGAACCTCGAGGGCGAGGCGACGGCGAGCTATCTCAGCCGGCTGCTCACCACCATGCAGATCACGGTCTCGCGTCTCGCGTCCGGACTGCCGGTGGGCGGCGACCTGGAGTACGCCGACGAGGTCACGCTCGGACGTGCCTTCGAGGGGCGGCGCGTGCTGTGAGCGGCACCGGCTTCAGCCGTCGCGGCTGGCTGCTCTTCGGGGCGATGTGCCTGCTCTGGGGCGTGCCGTACCTGCTCATCAGCGTGGTCGTGGAGTCGTTCTCCCCGGCGGCGATGGTGGCGGGGAGGACCCTCATCGCGGCGCTGCTGCTTCTTCCGTTCGCGATCCGCAGTGGTGCGATCAAGGCCGCCTGGAAGCACTGGCCCTGGGTGCTCGCGTTCGGCCTCGTCGAGATGGCCGGCCCGTTCTTCCTCCTCGGTCACGCCGAGCAGTCCCTGCCCTCGGGGCTGACGGGCCTGCTCGTCGCCACGGTTCCGCTGTTCGCGGCGCTCATCGCACTCGGCGGCGGCGACCGCAGCGTGCTGAGCCCCGCGCGCCTGATCGGTCTGCTCGTCGGATTCGTGGGCGTCGGCGTCGTGGTCGCGGGTCCGGGGCTCACGGGCGGCAAGGTCGATTTCCTCTCGGCGGGCGAGGTGCTGCTCGTCGCGGTGCTCTACGCGACCGCGCCGTTCATCGTCGCCCGCAAGCTCGGCCATGTCCCGTCGATCGGCACGATCACGCTCGCGCTGCTGTTCATCGGGATCCTCTACCTGCCGATCGCGCTGTTCACGCAGCACGCGGTGCCGACCGTGCCGTCGATCGCCGCCCTGATCGCCCTCGGCGTCGTCTGCACCGCGATCGCGTTCCTCGCCTTCTTCGCCCTCATCAAGGAGGTCGGCCCGGTCCGTGCGCCGCTGTTCACCTACGTCAACCCGGTGATCGCGATC
Organism: Microbacterium sp. NPDC089698; assembly: GCF_044749045.1. NCBI lineage: Bacteria > Bacillati > Actinomycetota > Actinomycetes > Micrococcales > Microbacteriaceae > Microbacterium > Microbacterium sp. NPDC089698. The sequence goes on along the minus strand of NZ_JBIVHE010000004.1, from coordinate 97,699 downwards.
ATCCTGGGTGCGATCGTGCTCGCCGAGCCGTTCACCCCCGGCCTCATCATCGGGTTCCCGCTGGTGATCATCGGGTGCTGGTTCGCCGGAACCGGCGGCCGGCTGCGGCCGAAGGCCGCCGTCGACGAGACCGCGGTCGAGCTGACGGCCGAGCCGGTGCCGCCGGCGGAACCGGCGCCGCGCGACCCGGCCGCCCGGTCGGACGTCAGGACGCGCGACGGATCCCCTTCCACAGAGTGATCAGCAGCAGCACGAAGGCCGCGCCGATCAGGATGTGACCGGCGCCGGCGATCCCGGAGATCGCCTTCGACGCCTCGATCTTGAGCACGTCGAGGATCCCGTGCCAGGCCATCATCGCGCCCGTCACGAGCACGCCGGCGTTGTAGATCCAGAAGAACCAGGAGAAGAGGCGGCTCCTGGACAGCGAGAACGTCTTCTCGAGGGCGAGCACGATGAGCGTGACGAGCGCGCCGAGCGCGAGCAGGTGCGTGTGCACGAGCGCGAGCTGGCCGCTCACCCCGTTCGGGAAGCCCTCGGCCTTCGTGAACTCCCGGTAGAACAGCCCGGCCAGCAGGCCCAGCGCGATCCAGACGACGGCGGCGACGAAGAGCTGGGTGAGGGCGCGTCGCTGTGCGGGCGCGGAGGCGGAGGGGGCGGTGAGGTCGGCAGAAGCGGTCATGATGCCAGCTTGCGCGCATCCGCTCCGCGGCGCATCCATCGAATGAACGAGGCCCCGCACTGGGCAGAGACCCCGCCCGCGCGGGAGAATCGGAGCATGAGCAGCGCATCCGGATCCGCCCGTCGGCGGATGCTGCGCGGTGCGCGCTTCGCCCTGCACCTCATCACGGTCGTGCTCGTCGTCGTCACCACGGCGCGCGCCGGGATCGAAGGGGAGCTGCTGCCCGTCCTTCTCGCCGCGGCGGTGTACCTCGCCTGGTACGGCGCCGGGGCGGGCTTCGCGCACAAGCGCGCTTCCGTCTGGTGGATGCTGGGCCTGCTCGCGATCTGGGCCGGGATGCTCGCCCTGTCCGCGGAGTTCGTCTGGCTCGCGTTCCCGCTGCTGCTGCTCGCCGGCCACGTGCTGCGGCTGCCCTGGTCCCTGGCGTTCATGGTCGTGGTGCTCGCAGCCTCGATCGTCGCGCCGATGCTGCATCCGGGCGGAGTGCCGCCGGGGACGTTGCTCGCCCACCTGATCGGCCCTCTCGTCGGCGGCGGGTTCGCCTTCGCGGTGTCGCTGGGATACGACGCGATGCTGCGCGATGCGGCCGAGCGGGAGCGCCTGATCGACTCGATGCTGCGCGCCCAGCGCGAAGCCGAGCGCCTGCACGACGAGCTCGCCGCGAGCCAGCGCGAAGCCGGCGCGACGCGTGAGCGCACGCGGCTCGCCCGCGACCTGCACGACACGATCGCGCAGGAACTCAGCACCATCGTGATGCTCGCCCGCCTGGGGCCGGCGATCCCTTCGGCCGGTGCGGGCGCGGAAGTGCCCGCTGCTGGCGCCGATGCGGATCCCGCGGCCCCGGCCGTCGGCGCGCGTCCGGATCGCACCGCGCAGATCGAGCAGCTCGCCCAGCACTCGCTCACCGAGCTGCGCCGCATCGTCGCCGCACTCGCACCCGCCGACCTCGACGAGTCCGCCCTCGCCGCGGCGCTCGCCCGAATGCTCGACGCGCTGCGGGATGAGACCGGCGTCACCGGCACGCTGCAGGTGGATCCGGAGCTCCCCGCCCTCTCGACGCCGGTCGAGGTCGCCCTGCTCCGGGTCGCCCAGTCCGCGCTCGCCAACGTGCGCCAGCACGCGCGCGCGCAGACGGTCCAGGTCGCGCTGACGGCCGGCGGTGGATCCGTCCGTCTGCGGCTCGAGGACGACGGCGTCGGGTTCGATCAGGCGGTGCGCCCCTCCGACGCGTCCTACGGCCTCGCCGCGATGCGCTCGCGGCTGCGGGAGGGCGGCGGAGAGCTCACGGTCCGATCGGCGCCCGGCACGGGCACCACGATCGAGGCGACGCTGCCGCTCGGCGGGGGCGCGGGATCGAGCATCGGACCGGGTGCGGTCGGCGGCGCGGGGGAGATTCCTGGCGCCGCGTCCGGCACCGACGAGAGCGGGGGAGCGGAATGAGCGTCCGACTGATCATCGTCGACGACCACCCGATCGTGCGCGCGGGGATCCGCGCGGTCGTCGAGGCGCGCGGTTTCGACGTCCTCGCCGAGGTCGGCACCGGCGAGGACGCCGTCGAGGCCGCTCGCGAACTGCACCCCGATGTGGTCCTGTGCGACCTGAGGCTCGGAGAGGGCATGGACGGCGTCGCCACGACCGCGGCGTTGCGCGCGCTCCCGGTGCCGCCCGCTGTCCTGATCCTCACCACCTTCGATCACGACGCCCAGATCGTCCGCGCCGTGGAGGCGGGCGCCGCGGGGTACCTGCTCAAGGAGGTCGGCGTCGAGGTCATCTCCCGCGCGATCGTGGACGCGGCAGCCGGATCCACCGTGCCCACTCCGGGCGGGGACGAGCGCCTGGTCGCCGCCCTGCGCGCACCGCGGGTCGAGCTCACCGCGCGCGAGCAGGAGGTGCTGGCGCTCGTGGCCGAGGGACTCAGCAACCGCGAGATCGCGGTGCGCCTCTTCGTCACCGAGGCCACGGTCAAGACGCACATCGTGCACCTGCTCGACAAGCTCGGCGCAGAGAGCCGCACCGGCGCCGTCTCCGAGGCCCGCCGCCGCGGCCTGCTCTGACCACCGCGCAGGCCGGCCCTTCCTCGTCCACTCCCGTTTCGGGGCGTCCCCTGCCGTTTTGGGGCGCGCCACCCCCGGTGAACGTGTCGTGGGGCGCCCCAAACGGCCGGGACGCGCCCCAAACCGGAGGAAGCAACGGACGGGCCGCGACCAGGAGGGCACCGCCTCCCGGCCGTCACATACCGGATCCGGCATGGACTGCGCTCGTAGAATGTGCGGTGGTGCGCCGCCTCCGGCGCCCGGCATCCCCCAGGAGTGATCCGTGGCCCTCATCGTGCAGAAGTACGGCGGCTCGTCCGTCGCCGACGCAGAGAGCATCAAGCGCGTCGCGAAGCGCATCGTCGACACGCGTCGCGCCGGGCACGACGTCGTCGTGGCCGTGAGCGCGATGGGCGACACCACGGACGAGCTGCTCGACCTCGCGGCCCAGGTCGCGCCGATCCCCGCGCCTCGCGAGCTCGACATGCTGCTCTCCAGCGGAGAGCGCATCTCGATGGCGCTGCTCGCCATGGCGATCCACTCGATGGGCTTCGACGCGCGCTCCTTCACGGGCCCGCAGGCCGGGATGCGCACCGACAGCCGGCACGGATCCGCGCGCATCGTCGAGGTCACCCCGACGCGCCTGCGCGAAGCGCTCGACGAGGGCGCGATCGTCATCGTGGCCGGCTTCCAGGGCATCAACGACGACACGCAGGACATCACGACCCTCGGCCGCGGCGGATCCGACACCACCGCCGTCGCCCTCGCCGCCGCCCTCGACGCCGACGTCTGCGAGATCTACAGTGACGTCGACGGCATCTACACGGCGGATCCGCGCGTCGTCCCGCTCGCGCACAAGCTCTCGCACGTGTCGAGCGAGGAGATGCTCGAACTCGCCGCGAACGGTGCCAAGGTGCTGTACATCCGTGCCGTCGAATACGCGCGCCGGCACGGCGTCCTGATCCACGCCCGGTCGAGCTTCACCTCGACCGAGGGCACCTACGTTCTGGGCGAGGGCATGAAGAACCCCCGCGAATCCGAGGGAGCAGTCATGGAAGAGCCGATCGTCGCCGGTGTCGCCACCGACCTCAGCCAGGCCAAGGTCACCGTCGCGGGCGTGCCCGACGTGCCGGGGAAGGCCGCGGAGATCTTCAAGATCGTCGCCAAGTCCGGTGCGAACGTCGACATGATCGTGCAGAACGTCTCCGCCGCGTCCACGGGACGCACCGACATCTCCTTCACGCTGCCGAAGTCCGACGCCTCCGCCGCGCTCAAGGCGCTCGCCGCGGAGCAGGCCGACGTGGGCTTCGAGAGCCTGCTGCACGACGACCAGATCGGCAAGCTCTCGGTCGTGGGCGCCGGCATGCGCACGCACTCGGGCGTCTCCGCGATCCTCTTCGAGGCGCTGTCGACCGCGGGTGTGAACCTGGAGATGATCTCGACCTCCGAGATCCGGATCTCGGTCGTCGTGCGCGGCGACGAGCTCGCCGAGGCCGCTCGCGTCGTGCACGCGGCGTACGGCCTGGACGGCGAGGTCGAGGCCGTCGTCGCCGCCGGCACCGGTCGCTGACCCCCGCCGCACGGCCGCCCTCTGCGCCGGGACCTCCTCCGGACCCGGTAGAATCGCCCAAACCCTGACACCGGCGCCAGGCGCGGACCGATCCGCCACACCCGGCGACCGCGCCTCCGCCTCGTCCGCCGTCCGGCACCCGCCACGGCACGAAGCCAAGGAAGCATCCCCATGACCCGCATCTCCGACTCAGGATTCTCCGTCGCGATCGTCGGCGCCACCGGCCAGGTCGGCACCGTCATGCGCGACATCCTCGCGGAGCGCTCCTTCCCGATCCGCGAGCTGCGTCTGTTCGCCTCGGCCCGCTCGGCCGGCACCGCGATCGACTTCGGCGGCACGCCCGTCATCGTCGAGGACGTCGAGACCGCGGATCCCGCCGGTGTCGAGATCGCGCTGTTCTCCGCCGGCGCCACCGCGAGCCGCGCCTATGCGCCCCGGTTCGCTGCGGCCGGCGCGATCGTCGTCGACAACTCCAGCGCCTGGCGGATGGACCCCGAGGTGCCCCTCGTGGTGAGCGAGGTCAATCCCGAGGCGATCGCGGACACGCCCAAGGGCATCATCGCGAACCCCAACTGCACCACGATGGCCGCGATGCCCGTGCTCAAGGCGCTGCATGCCGAAGCGGGGCTCGAGCGCCTGATCGTGAGCACCTACCAGGCCGTGAGCGGATCCGGCCTCGCCGGCGCGCAGGAGCTGCTCGGCCAGGTGGAGGGCGTGCTCGCCCAGGGCGACACCCTGCAGCTCGTGCACGACGGCTCCGCGCTCGACTTCCCGCAGCCGGAGAAGTACGTGGCGCCGATCGCCTTCGACGTCATCCCGCTCGCCGGTTCCCTGGTCGACGACGGCCTCAACGAGACGGATGAGGAGAAGAAGCTCCGCAACGAGAGCCGCAAGATCCTCGGGCTGCCGGACCTCCGTGTCGCGGGGACGTGCGTGCGCGTGCCGGTCTTCACCGGCCACTCGCTGTCGATCAACGCCGAGTTCGCGAACGACATCAGCCCGCAGCGCGCCTATGACGTGCTGGCCGCCGCACCGGGCGTCGTGGTCGAAGAGGTGCCGACCCCGCTGTACGCCGCGGGCAAGGATCCGAGCTACGTCGGCCGGATCCGCGCCGACCAGTCCGCGCCGGAGGGCAAGGGTCTCGTGCTGTTCATCAGCAACGACAACCTGCGCAAGGGTGCTGCGCTGAACGCGGTCCAGGTCGCGGAGCTCGTCGCCGCGCACCTCGGCGACTGACCTCCGTCGCGGCGAATTCCGGTCGCCGGATGGCCGCCACGGCGAATATCGGCGCTCTCTCGGCGAACTAGACTGATCGGGTGACTGAATCCGTCGACGTCGTCCTCATCGGCGGTGGCATCATGAGCGCCACCCTCGGAACCCTGCTCCGCGAACTCCAGCCCGACTGGAAGGTCGTGGCCTTCGAGCGACTCGGAGACGTCGCGGAGGAGAGCTCCAACGCGTGGAACAACGCGGGCACGGGGCACGCCGCCCTGTGCGAGCTGAACTACATGCCCGAGGGCAAGGACGGCGCGCTCGACCCGGCGAAGGCGATCGGGATCAACGAGCAGTTCCAGCTCAGCAGGCAGCTGTGGTCGACGCTCGTCGATCGCGGCGTGCTCGACGCCCCCACGACGTTCATCAACTCCACCCCGCACATGACGTTCGTGCGCGGGCAGAAGGACGTGGACTACCTGCGCCACCGCTACGAGGTGCTCAAGGAGCAGCCGCTGTTCGCGGGGATCGAGTTCAGCGAGGACTCCCGCGTCATCAACACCTGGGCCCCGCTGCTCATGGAGCAGCGCCGCAAGGGCGAGCCCTTCGCCGCGACCCGCGTGCCGAGCGGCACGGACGTGGACTTCGGATCCCTCACCCGTCAGCTGTTCGACCACCTCACCGAGGACGACCGCTTCACCCTGCGGCGCAACCACGAGGTGCGCAAGCTCTCGCAGCGCAAGGACGGCACGTGGGACGTCAAGTACCGCAACGTGATCGGGCGCACCCCCGGCGAGATCAACGCGCGCTTCGTGTTCGTCGGAGCCGGCGGCTGGGCGCTCAAGCTCCTGCAGGGATCCGGCATCTCCGAGATCAAGGGCTACGGCTGCTTCCCGATCGGCGGGCAGTGGCTCAAGACGTCGAACCCGGCGATCGTGGCGAAGCACCAGGCCAAGGTCTACTCCCAGGCCCCCGTCGGCGCCCCGCCGATGTCGGTGCCGCACCTGGACACCCGCGTCGTGGACGGCGAGACCAGCCTGCTGTTCGGACCCTTCGCGACCTTCAGCCCGAAGTTCCTCAAGCAGGGCGGGATGCTCGACATCGTGACGCAGGTGCGCCCGCACAACCTGGGCAGCATGCTCAAGGTCGCGTTCACGAACTTCGACCTGATCAAGTACCTGGTCAGCGAGCTGTTGAAGACGCACCACAAGAAGGTCGCGACGCTGCGCGAGTTCATGCCGACCGCCGCCGACGGCGACTGGGAGCTGCTGCAGGCGGGCCAGCGCGCGCAGGTCATGAAGGGCGGCAAGCTGCAGTTCGGCACCGAGGTGGTCGCGGCCGCCGACGGCACGATCGCGGGCCTGCTGGGCGCCTCTCCGGGCGCGTCCACGGCGGTTCCGGTCATGCTCGACGTGCTGCAGCGCTGCTTCCCCGAGCAGTACGGGGAATGGGAGCCGAAGCTGCAGAAGCTGATCCCGACGCTGGGCGAGAAGCTCAACGACTCCGCCGCCGACGCGCGCGCGTCGATGGGCGCCACGGCGAAGACGCTCGACCTGACGGCCTGATCCGGCGCCGTGGCCAAGCTGTACTTCCGCTACGGAGCGATGAACTCCGGCAAGTCCACGGCGCTGCTGCAGGCCGCCTACAACTATGAGGAGCGCGGTCAGCAGGTGCTGCTCGCGAAGCCCGCGATCGACACCAAGGGCGCCTCGCAGATCGAGAGCCGCCTCGGCATGACCCGCGAGGTCGACTTCCTCATCGCCGCGGGGGAGAGTGCGCGGGAGCTGTTCCGTCACGAGCGCACGCGTGCGCAGGAGAGCGGATCCGATGTCGCCTGCCTGCTCGTGGACGAGGCGCAGTTCCTGGAGCCCGACCAGGTCGACGACCTGTTCCGCATCGCGGTGGAGGACGAGATCCCGGTGCTCGCATACGGGATCCGCAACGACTTCCTCACGCATGCCTTCCCGGGATCCGGGAGGCTGCTGGCGATCGCGCACACGCTCGAGGAGCTCAAGACGATCTGCCGCTGCGGCCGCAAGGCGGTCTTCAATGGCCGCCGGATCGGGGATCGCTTCGTGTTCGACGGCGACCAGGTCGCGATCGACGGCGCGCTTCGCGCGGCTCAGGAACCGGTCGCGTACGAGTCCCTCTGCGGCCACTGCTACCTCGAGGAGTCCCACGGCCGCCTCGGCTGACCCCTCCCTTCCGAGTCGTCCCCCTCAGCGCAGCCCATGGCGTGCGCTGAGGGGGACGACTCTGTTGTAGAGGGGGCGTTGCGTGGCCTGACCACAGAGGGTATCGTGTGGTCTGACCACAGGAGGGGCGATGACGGAGATGACGGATGCGCCGGCGCGCACCTGGCGCACGGTGCTGCAGCACGTCGAGCAGCGCCTGATCGACGGCGAGCTCGGGCCGGGGGACCGGTTGCCGAGCGAGCGGGATCTCGCGGCGGAGCTGGGAGTCGGGCGCTCCAGCGTGCGGGAAGCGATCCGGGTGCTCGAGGTGATGGGGCTCATCCGCACCTCGACCGGATCCGGTCCGCAGGCGGGCGCGATCGTCATCGCCGCTCCCGGAGGCGGCCTGTCCGCGCTCCTGCGGCTCCAGGTCGCCGCGCAGGGCTTCCCGATCGCCGATGTCGTCGGGACCCGCCTCATCCTCGAGCAGGCCGTCGTCAGGGCCCTCGCCGGGGGAGAGGGCGATACCGCCGAGATCCACCGCCTCCTGGACGCGATGGACGCCGACCTCAATGCTGCGGACTTCCTCGCACTCGACGCGCAGCTGCACCTCGCGCTGGCCGAGGCCAGCGGGAACGCGGTCGTCGCCGCGATGATGACGGGCCTGCGCGACAGCATCGAATCCTACGTGCGGACCGGATCCGCCGGGATCCAGGACTGGGAAGGCATGGCGGCCAGGCTCCGCGCCGAGCACCGCGACATCGTCCGTGCGATCGACGAGGGCCGCGCCGACGCCGCGACCGCCCTCGTCCGCGACCACATCACCGGCTACTACGCCGCGACCGGTCTGGCCGGCGCCGGCGACACGACTCCCTGATCGGAAGGATCCCTCCATGGTGCAGCGACAGCTCCCCAACCCCGCCGAGATCTTCGACCTGATGAAGTTCAAGGCCCCCGAGCTCGACGGCACGAAGCGCCGCCTCGAGGGCGCGCTCACGATCTCGGATCTGCGCACGATCGCGAAGCGCCGCACGCCCAAGGCGGCCTTCGACTACACCGACGGCGCCGCCGAGGGCGAGCTGTCGCTGGCGCGCGCCCGCCAGGCGTTCGAGGACGTCGAGTTCCACCCCGGGATCCTCGCACCGGCGCCCGAGCTCGACACGTCGACCACGATCCTGGGCGACCGGAGCGCTCTGCCGTTCGGGATCGCGCCGACCGGATTCACGCGCCTCATGCAGACCGAGGGCGAGTTCGCCGGTGCGGGCGCCGCAGCCGCCGCGGGGATCCCGTTCACGCTGTCGACGCTCGGCACGACCTCGATCGAGGACGTGAAGAAGACGAACCCCGCCGGCCGCAACTGGTTCCAGCTGTACGTCATGCGCGACCGGGAGATCTCCTACGGGCTCACCCGCCGCGCGGCCGAGGCCGGATTCGACACGCTCATGTTCACGGTCGACACCCCGGTGGCGGGCGCGCGCCTGCGCGACAAGCGCAACGGCTTCTCCATCCCGCCGCAGCTCACCCTCGGCACGATCATCAACGCGATCCCGCGGCCGTGGTGGTGGATCGACTTCCTGACCACCCCGAAGCTCGAGTTCGCCTCGCTGTCGACGACGGGCGGCACGGTCGGGGAGCTGCTCGACGCGGCCATGGACCCCACGATCAGCTATGACGATCTCGAGGTGATCCGGGGCATCTGGCCCGGCAAGCTCCTCGTCAAGGGCGTGCAGACCGTCGAGGACGCGCTGCGGCTGAAGGACACGCACGGCGTGGACGGCGTGGTGCTCTCGAACCACGGCGGACGCCAGCTCGATCGCGCGCCCATCCCGTTCCACCTGCTGCCGCAGGTGCGCAAGGCCGTCGGTGACGACTTCACCGTGATGGTCGACACCGGCATCATGAACGGCGCCGACATCGTCGCCGCCGTCGCGCTCGGCGCCGATTTCACCCTCATCGGCCGCGCCTACCTCTACGGCCTCATGGCCGGCGGGCGTCGCGGCGTCGACCGCACGATCGCGATCCTGCGCAGCGAGATCGAGCGCACCATGCGCCTGCTCGGCGTCTCCTCGCTCGCCGAGCTGGAACCCCGCCACGTCACTCAGCTCACCCGCATGGTGCCTGTGGCACCGGGCGCGGCGGCCGTCGCCGCGCGGTGACCTCAGGCGTCTCGGGCGCGATCCCGTCGCCGTCGGGCGTCAGGACGCGTCCGAGGCGTCGGACCCACGGGTAGCGTGCGTCAGAGCGGGTCCGGCGACTTCAGTCGCGTACCGGGGAGTTCAGAGCGACGGCGGTGCGGCGGGAACGGCGTCCAGGGTCGGCAGCAGAGCGTCCAGGTGGTCCGCGGTGTCCTCCCAGCCCTCCACGGCGACGCAGGGTACGCCGAGCGTCTTGACGGGGTAGTCGTTGCCGCCCTCGTCCAAGCGGTCGCCGTAGAAGAGCATCTCCGCGAAGGGGATGCCGGTGCGCTCGGCGAGCTCGGTCATGCCGTAGGCCTTGTCGATGCCGGCCCGCGTGATGTCGATCGAGGTGGATCCACCGGAGCGGACCTCGAGATCGGGCACGCGGGGCGCCACGGCATCGCGCAGCGCGGCGCGTCGGGATCCGTCGGGGTCCCAGGCCTTCTTCGCGTCGTGGGGCGCCTTCTGGCCGAGGGCGGAGAAGGTGATCTGCGAGCCGCGGTCTTCGAGGATCGGCCCCCAGGTCTCGCTCTCCCAGAGTCCGAGGCGACGTGCCTCCTCTTCGAGGGCGCTGAGGGCGGCGGTCTTCTGCTGCTCGCTGAGGTCGCGGGCGTAGACGAGGGAGAAGCCGGATCCGTCGTGGCGGAGGTAGCGCGTGCCACAGGTGGGGAGCAGATGGATGCGCTGCAGGAGCCCCGTGTCGGCGTCGCCGAGCCGGGCGATGACCTGCGCGCGGAACTGCTCCTCGTTGCCGCCGGAGATGATGGCGACCTCGACGCGACGGGCGAGCGCGAGGATCTGGTCGGCGATGCGCGGATCGATCGCGGCCTTGGAGGGGGCGAGGGTGTCGTCGAGGTCGAAGGCGACCAGGCGGGGCGTCGTCATAGCTCTTCCAGCGTAGAGGATCCGGATGGGAGAGAGCCTGTGGGCTCAGCCGTCCTGCCCGGACCGCGACGCGCGAGCCTCGGCACGGGACCCCGCTTGATCCACCGGGACAACGTGAAAGGGACCGACCTGGTGGTCGGTCCCTTTCACGTGCTGGTCGGGGTGACAGGATTTGAACCTGCGGCCTCTTCGTCCCGAACGAAGCGCGCTACCAAGCTGCGCCACACCCCGTGGCAACCGTTCAAGTCTATACGGTGGGGGGCCGGGGAGCGAATCGAGGCGGAACCCGCGCGTGGCGCGGGCGGGTCCGTGCGCTGTGAGCGGCGTCGTCCGCCGGCGGGGCATCTCTGCCGTGCGGGGCGGCACCGATCTTTGGCGGTCAGCGGGCGGGCGTCCATTCGGCGCTCATGTCGGGACGGATCACTATCGTCTCGCCCGGCTGGAGGGCGTGATCGCCCGGGTCGGTGCCGATGTGGTTGTACCAGCCGACCATGAGGCCGTTCGTGCAGAGACGGTCGCCGATGGACCAGACGCTGTCGCCGGGGACGGCCGTGTAGCTGACGATGGTCCCTGCGGCGTCGCGGTTCACGGTGCCTGTCGCGCCGTCGGACGCCCCGCGGTCTGCCGCATCTCCGACGAGCCTGCCGTAGCTGTGGCCGCCGACGTCGAAGATCTGCATCTTCGAATAGGTCGTGCATCCCTTCGGGAGATCGCTGGCTTTCACGCTGATCCCGTCCCCGAGCCAGATGACTCGGTCCGGGTCGGGGGTCGGAGTGGCGGTGGGATCGGGTGCTGCAACGGGATCACTCGCCGTGCTCGGCGGAACGGGAGCCGCCGTCGACGCAAGGGGAGATCCCGACGTGACTGCCGAGACGATGGGCGGTGCGGCGAGAGCCACGAGGCCGGCGACGACGAGCCCCGCCACCGGATAGGCGATCATCGCGGCACGCTTCATGGCATGAATGTAACGCGTGCGGCCAGAAGGTGACAGCCGGCACCCGCTCATCGACGCCCGACACTCATTGGGTCAAGCGCCGGATCCGGCCACGGGTGCGACGGCGTGAAGATCTTGCGGGATCTCAGCGGCTCCGCCCGGAGAGGAGCTCAGGCGGGTCCGTCACGCCCGGGGCAGGAGCGTCAGCAGCGTCGCCTCGGGACGGCACGCGAAGCGGACCGGCGCGTAGATCGAGTGGCCGCAGCCGGCGCTCACGTTGAGGGGCACCGTGCGGCCGGCGTGGGACCAGGTGCTGAGGCCCTTCGCCTGCTTCAAGGGGATGTCGCAGTTCGCGACGATCGCGCCGAAACCCGGGATGCACACCTGGCCGCCGTGCGTGTGGCCGCCCAGGATCGCGTCCGCGCCCAGATCCGTGAACGAGTTCAGCACGCGCTGGTACGGCGCGTGCGTGACGCCCAGCACCGGCACGTCGGCCGCGCGCGCCCCGAGGGCGTCGATCGCGGAGGGGAGCGCGTCGAGCTCGTCCCAGTCGCGATGCGCATCGTCGACGCCGAACAGATCCACGCGGGATCCGGCGATCTGAAGCGTCGCCGCGGTGTTGTCGAGGTCTACCCAGCCCAGGTCGTCGGTGAAGAAACGGTCCAGGGCCGCGGTGTCGAGCTTCGGAGCCGAGATGGAGCGCGCCGACGGGCCCATGAAGTAGCGGAACGGGTTGCGGGGCGATGGTCCGAACTTGTCATTGGACCCGTGCACGAAGACGCCCGGGGTTCCGGCGAACGGGGCGAACGCCGCGCGGACGCCCTCGAGGCCGTCCTCGTGGCCGAGATTGTCGCCCGTGTTCACGACCAGGTCGGGGCGCAGCTCCGCCAGAGAGGCGAGCCAGCGCTGCTTGCGGTGCTGCCAGGGCGCCATGTGGGCGTCGGAGACGTGCAGGATCCGCAGCGGCCGGGATCCCGCGGGCAGCGACCGTGCCGTGGCGTGCCGCAGCGTGAAGAGATAGCGCTCGATGCCGATGCCCCAGGTGGCGGCCGCGACACCAGCGGCCCCCACCGCACCGAGTGCGATGAGGGCCGATCGGGTGGTGCGAGAGGACGTCATCCCTGGCAGTTCTTCTTCACGTAGTTGAGCGTGACGGAGGAGCCCTTGGCGGCGGGCGTCCCGGCCGCGGGGGACGTCGCCGACACGGTGCCGGTGTCATCGCCGTTGCCGGGCGTGCACGTGCCCTTCACCGCGTTGAAGCCGGCCTGCTGGAGCGCGGTCGCCGCATCGCCCATGGTCTTGCCGACCACATTCGGCACCGTGGCGCCCTGGCCGTTGCTCGGCGAGATCGTAATCGTGCTGCCGGTGACGACCTGACCGGGACCCGGATCCTGCTGGGCGATCTGGTCCGTCGGCAGATTGCTCTGCACGGCGGGGCCCACGGAGACCGAGAATCCGGCGTTGTCGAGCGTCTGCGTGGCCTGATCGACGGTCATGCCGATCACGCTGGGCAGGTTCGTGTACGACTGCTTGAGCTGACTCTGGATCGGGTCAGGGAAGGCGCCGCCGGGGGCGAACTCATCAGCCGCGCTGAGGATCGCCTTGCTGAGCGGATAGCGGATATTCGGGACGTTGATGTCCTGCGTGTAGAAGTCGTTGATGTTGACATCGCCGTTGGCCTGGCCGACCCAGACGCCGGTCGTGGAGGTCGTCGAAGACGCCATGAGCATCGTCTGAGAGTTGTTGTGCGAACCCGTCTTGCCGATGAGGGGAGTCCCGTCGTACGGATTCGCCTGGGATCCGGTGCCGCCCTTCATGACGCCTTGCAGGGCGTAGGCCGCGCCCGCCGCGATCTCCGGCTTGAGGACCTGGGTGCAAGTCGTAGGAGTGAGCGGGATGTCGGCGCCGTCGGGGCCGGTGATCTTCTCGATCGCGTGCGGATCGCAGCGCGTCCCGTTGTTCGCGATGGCCGCGTAGACGGCGGCCATGTCGAGCGGGGCGATGTTCTTCGACCCGAGCACGTCGAACGGGGCCGGTCCATACTGACCATTGGCGTCGGGTTGACGGTCGTTGACAGCGTGGCCGTTTCCGTAGTGCACGCCCATCCGGGACGCAAGGTCGTTGATGTCACACACGTCGAGTTTGGCGGCCATTGCGAGGAAGCCGCTGTTCAGCGAGGCGGCAGTGAAGTCCATCGGGGTTCCGACGTAGCCACGTGCGTTCTGGAAATTGCCGATCTCCCCTGAATCCGCCGTCATGGTGCTGGTGCCGCACTTGAAGGTTAGGCGCTGCAGGTTTCCGTTCACCGACTCCTTGAGGGAGTGACCCTTCTCCAGCCAGTCGAGAAGCGTGAAGACCTTGTACGTCGATCCGACCGAGAAGCCGATACCGCCGCCGTGGGCCTGGTCGGCGGCGTAGACGATGCCGGTCTGACCGGCCGGCGCATCCTGTGCTTCGTTGAACGTGGTGTTCTGAGCGAGCGCGAGGATCTTCCCGGTCTTCGGGTCGAGATTCACGGCCGCGGCTCCGAAGTCCATGCCGTCGATCGTGGGCGTCGTGTAGTCGTGCATGGCCTGCACGGCGGCGCCCTGCATCTGCGGGGACAGCGTCGTGTAGACGTTCAGTCCGCCGCGGAACAGCTTGTCGGCGCGGTCCTTGGCGGGGCCGAGCGCGGAGTCCAGCGAGGCGTCGCCCTCGAGCGTCGACTGCACGTACTTGCAGAAGTAGGCGTTGTCGCCCGCGGCCGAGCAGCCGGAGGTCGGGGTCTTGATCGCCGGAGTGATCGGCTGCGCCTTGTCGGCCTCGTACTGCTCCTTGGTGATCTTCCCGAGCACCTCCATGCGGCTGAGCACGTAGTTCCGCCGCACGAGCGTGTCGTGGTAGCCGTCCGCCTGGGAGTTCTTGCAGTTGTTGCCGTCCTTGTCGCAGTCGTACGTGCCGCCGGGCAGGTCGATGCGGAAGGCGTTCGGGTTCTGCACCATGCCGACGAGCGTGGCCGCCTGCACGGCGTTCAGCTGCAGGGCGGACACGCTGAAGTAGCGCTGCGCTGCGGCCTCGATGCCGTAGGTCGTGCCGCCGAAGTTCACCAGATTCAGGTATCCGATGAGGATGTCGTTCTTGGAGTACTGCTTCTCGATCGCGGTGGCGTAGCGGATCTCCTGCAGCTTGCGGGCGATGCCGGAGCTGCCGACCGTCGCCGCCGCGTCCTCCCAGCACTTGTTGAGCTTGGCGTCGCGGTCCTTGTCGCCGAGCGGGACGCCCTTCTCGCAGTCCTGCAGCAGCACGTTCTTCACGTACTGCTGGCTGATCGAGGATCCGCCGTTCGTGGCGGATCCGGTCACGTTGCCGACCACGGCCTTGAGCGTGCCCGTGATGTCGATGCCGCCGTGCGTGTAGAAGTTCTTGTCCTCGCTGGCCAGCAGCGCGTCGTACAGGACCGGGGCGACCTGGTCGTACGCGACCGGGATGCGGTTCTGATCGTAGAAGCGCGCCATGACCTGATCCGTGCCGTTCGCGTCCTTGGCGTAGATCGTGGTCGGCTGCATCGGGCGGTCGACCTTCAGATTCGAGGGCAGACCCTCGAAGAGGTCGATCGACTGAGCGGCGGCAGCACCGGTGACGGCGAACACCGGCGTGACGGTGGCCGTGACGAGCACACCGGCGACGACACTGAGACCGACAAGGCCGGCCAGGCCGCTGAGCACACCGGTGAGCGTGCGTTTGGTCTGAGGCATACGCTTGATCGTAGGGGAGTTCCCTGAACGCAAACTTTGACGCGCCCGAGCGCGTCCGTCCCTCCGGGAGAGCCATGACAACGTGGGAATACCTCACCACACCGCTGCTGATCCACAACACCGCCGCCATCCTGAACAACTGGGGCAAGCAGGGCTGGGAGCTGGTGCAGGTGGTGACCGGGCCCGAGGGCGGGCTCGTCGCGTACCTCAAGCGTCCGGTCGGCGGCGACGCGGCCGCCAACACCGGTCTTTCCGCGGCGGCGGAGGCCGCGCGTCAGTTCGAAGGAGAATCCGCATGACCATCAGCGCCCGTCTCGCCGAGCTCGGCATCGAGCTCCCGTCCGTCGCCGCTCCGGTGGCCGCCTACGTGCCCGCCCGTGTGCACGCCGGTCTCGTCCACACTTCGGGACAGCTGCCGTTCGTCGCCGGATCCCTGCCCGCGACCGGCAAGGTCGGCGCGGAGGTCCCCGCGGAGGACGCCAAGGGGCTCGCGCGCCTGTGCGCGCTCAACGCGATCGCGGCGGCGGCCGATGCGGCCGGCGGCGTGGACCGCCTGGGCGGCGTGCTCCGGGTGGGCGGCTTCGTCGCCTCCGAGCCGTCGTTCTCCGGCCAGCCCGGCGTGATCAACGGCGCGAGCGAGGTGCTCGGAGAGATCTTCGGCGACGCCGGCAAGCACGCGCGTGCGGCCGTCGGCGTGGCCGTGCTGCCGCTGGACAGCCCGGTCGAGGTCGAGGTCGTCTTCACCCTCGCGTGAGTCCTCACGAAAGAAGGGGCGCTCTCCGCGGAGAGCGCCCCTTCTTTCGTCTGCGGATCCGTGCCCTTCGACGAGCGAGGGCCTACTTCACCTGCGCCGAGATGGTCGACATCACCATCGTGTCCGCGAGCGTCGTGGTATCGCCGACCTCACGGCCCTCGGCGACGTCGCGCAGCAGACGGCGCATGATCTTGCCGGAGCGGGTCTTGGGCAGCTCGCCGACGATGTAGACGTCGCGCGGGCGGGCGATCGGTCCGATCTGCTCGCCCACCCAGCCGCGCAGCAGCTGCGCGAGTCCCTCGGGGGCGTGCGCCTTGAGATAGCTCTCCTTGATGATCACGAAGGCGACGACGGCCTGGCCCGTGGTCTCGTCGGAGGCGCCGACCACGGCGGCCTCGGCCGTGGCCTCGTGCGCGACGAGCGCCGACTCGATCTCGGCGGTGGAGAGACGGTGGCCCGAGACGTTCATCACGTCGTCGACGCGGCCGAGCAGCCAGAGGTCGCCGTCCTCATCGAAGCGCGCGCCGTCGCCGGCGAAGTAGTAGCCCTGCTTCTCGAACTTCTCCCAGTACGTCTCCTTGAAGCGCTCCGGGTCGCCCCAGATGCCGCGGAGCATGCTCGGCCACGGCTCCGTGATCGCCAGGAGGCCGCCGCCGCCCGCGCCCTGAGGCCTGCCGTCGTCGTCGACCACGTCGATCGACACACCCGGCAGCGCCACCTGCGCCGAGCCCGGCTTGGTCGCGGTGATGCCGGGGAGCGGGGAGACCATGATCGCGCCGGTCTCGGTCTGCCACCACGTGTCCACGATCGGGGTGCGGCTGCCGCCGATGACGTCGCGGTACCAGATCCACGCCTCGGGGTTGATGGGCTCGCCGACCGAGCCGAGCAGCCGAAGGGAGGTCAGGTCGTACTTGTTCGGGATCTCGCGCCCGAGCTTCATGAAGGAGCGGATCGCGGTGGGGGCGGTGTAGAGCGTGGTGACGCCGTACTTCTGGATGATGTCCCACCAGCGTCCCTGCTGCGGGGTCTCCGGCGTGCCCTCGTACATGACCTGCGTGGCGCCGTTCGCGAGCGGCCCGTACGTCACGTAGGAATGCCCGGTGACCCAGCCGATGTCGGCCGTGCACCAGTAGACGTCCGTCTCCGGCTTCAGGTCGAAGACGACGCGGTGCGTGTAGGACGCCTGAGTGAGGTATCCGCCCGAGGTGTGCAGGATGCCCTTGGGCTTCCCCGTGGTGCCGGAGGTGTAGAGGATGAACAGCGGGTTCTCGGCCGGGAACGCCCGAGCCTCGTGCGCGTTGGACGCCGCACCGACGACGTCGCCGTACCAGAGGTCGCGCTCGTCGTCCCAGTCGATCTCGTTCTCGCAGCGCTTGACCACGATCACGTGCTCGACCGTGTTCTGCTCGCCCTCGCCGCGATCGGCGAGCGCCTGGTCGACCGTGGGCTTGAGCGCCGACGCCTTGCCCTTGCGGTAGCCGCCGTCGGCGGTGATGACCACCTTCGCGCCGGCGTCATCGATCCGCGAGCGCAGGCTGTCGGCGCTGAATCCGCCGAAGACGACGGAGTGGATCGCGCCGATGCGGGCGACCGCGAGCATCGAGGCGACCGCCTCGGGGATCATCGGCAGGTAGATGGCGACGCGGTCGCCGTGGCCGACGCCGAGTCCCTCGAGCACGTTCGCGAGGCGCTTGACCTCGTCGGTGAGCTCGGCGTAGGTGATGCGCCGGTCGTCGCCGGGCTCGCCCTCCCAGAGCAGGGCGACGCGATCGCCGTGGCCGGCCTCCACGTGGCGGTCGAGGCAGTTGTAGGCCACGTTGATCTCGCCGTCTGCGAACCACTTCGCGAACGGCGGGGTCGACCAGTCCAGCACCTCGGTGAACGGCGTGTGCCAGTGCAGCTCGCGCGCCTGCTTCGCCCAGAACGCCTCGCGATCGGTGGCCGCCTCGGCGTAGATCTCCGGCTGCGCGACGGCCGCCGCGGCGAATTCGGGGGAGGGCGGGAACACCCGGGTCTCATCGAAGACGTGGTCGATCTGGCTGCTCATGGTGAGAGGGCGCTCCTTTGCGGCGGGGGGATCGCGGCGTGAGCCGGGACATCGGCGAATCTAGCCGTGCCCATCGTCTCTCACTACCGACCGAAGTCGGTAGTGGGATCCGTTTTGTACGGTGCCTTTTCGGACGTACACTGTCCGACGGCCGATCAATCGAATCCGGCTTTCCTGCGGTTCCGACGGTCCCCCTCCGCCGGCCGCAGACGGGCGGCATCCCATTCCCCCCGTGGGATGCCGCCCACTCCTCCCTCCTTCTTCCTTCGGGAGCGGCGGGGCCGCCACCGCCAGTCCTCGCACCGTCGTTCGTCCCGCACAGACCAGCCGGGCGGCGGGTAGTGCACGGATTGCGCGGACGCCGTCCCGAGCCGGAACGCCGGTGTCTAGCGTCGGGGCATGTCCTCGCCCTTCGTGATCGTCCCGCGTGGATCCGCAGCCGCCACCGAACGGCTGGACCTGGATCCGGCGTTCGGCGATCTCGCCGCCTATGCGGCCGACCCCCGGGTCACCGATCTGTTCCTGAACGGCGCCGCCGGGCTCTTCCTCGACCGCGGTGCCGGTGCCGAGGCCGTGGCCGGGTGGACGGCCTCGGAGCGCGAGGTGCGTGAGCTCGCCGTGCGTCTGGTCGCCCTCGGGGGCAGGCATCTCGACGACCAGGCCCCCTGCGTGGACGTGCGGCTCGCTTCGGGGGTGCGCGTGCATGCGGTGCTCGCCCCGGTGTCGACAGGGGGCACCGCAGTCTCGGTGCGGATTCCCCGGGTGCATGCGGCGGATCTGGACGACCTCGGCCGGCTCGGGGCCGTCGACCGGGCGCAGCGGGCCTGGCTCGAGCAGACGGTGCGCCGTCGGCAGAACGTCCTCATCACGGGCGGCACCGGCACGGGCAAGACCACGATGCTGGCTGCCCTGCTCGCGCACGTCCCACCGCGCGAGCGGATCGTGACCATCGAGGACGTCGCCGAGCTGCGCCCCCGGCATCCGCACCACGTCTCGCTCGAGGCGCGGCAGCCGAACCTGGAGGGTGTCGGCGCGATCAGCGTGGCGCGACTCGTGCGCGAGTCGCTGCGGATGCGTCCCGACCGGCTGATCGTGGGGGAGTGCCGCGGTGAGGAGATCCGCGATCTGCTGACCGCGCTGAACACCGGCCACGACGGCGGTGCGGGCACGCTGCACGCGAGCGGGCTCGCCGATGTGCCGGCGCGGCTGGAGGCGCTCGGCGCACTCGCGGGGATGGATCCGCCGGCGCTCGCACGCCAGGCCGTGAGCGCGTTCGCGTACGTGCTGCATCTCGTGCGCGCTGCGGGCGGCGTGCGCCGGCTCGCCCAGGTGGGTGTGCTGCAGCTGGCGGGCGGGCACCTCGGCATCGAGGAGGTCCAGCCGTGGTGACGGACGGGCGCGCGCGCCCCGGCCCCAGAGACCGCCATCACGAGCAGAGCCTGCGTCGGCGCGGGGCCGAGCACTCCGAGGCGGAGATCGCAGAGGTCGTGCGGACCCTGGCCGTCCTGCTGCAGGCCGGAGCGCCGCCGCTGACGGCCTGGCGGCATCTCGCGGAGAGCGGTTCGAGCGATGCGGCCGAGGTGCTCGCCGGCGTGGAGCAGGGGCGTCCCCTGACCGACGCCATCCGCACCCGAGGCGGGACCTGGGGAGCGGTCGCCGCGGCCTGGGGGATCGCCGCGACCGTCGGCGCGCCTCTGGGCGAGGCGCTGCGGGCGATCGCCGCGGCGCTCGACCAGGCGGGTGAGATCAGGGGCGAGGTCTCGGTCGCGCTCGCCGAACCCGCGGGTACCGCCCGTCTCATGCTGTGGTTGCCGCTGGGAGGGCTCCTGCTCGGAACCGCGCTCGGCTTCGACACCGTGACGATGCTGCTCACGCAGCCCGCAGGGTGGATCTGCCTCGCCTCCGGACTCGGGCTGCTGCTGACCGCGCGGGCATGGACGAGGTCGCTGGTGCGCCGCGCGACGCCGGCCGCTGACATCCCGGGCATCCGGGCGGAGCTGCTCGTCGTCGCGCTCACCGGAGGGACGGCGATTCCGCGCGCCCGCGCGCTCGTGGAGGCGGAGACGGTGGCCGACGGCGATCCCGCGACCGCGGAGGAGACGGTCGAGCGCGTGCTGCGCCTCTCCGCCGCCGCGGGCGTGCCCGCCGTGGAGCTCCTTCGGGCCGAGGCCGATCGTGCGCGCCGCGCCGCCCGTACGGAGGGCCGCACCGGCGCCGCCCGGTTGAGTTCGCGTCTGCTGCTCCCGCTCGGCGCATGCACGCTCCCGGCGTTCATGCTGCTCGGCGTCGCCCCCTTGATCCTCAGCGTGCTCTCCACGACCCCGCTGCCATTCGCCTGAACCCGACGGGGCTCGAACGGGCGCCGTCATCCCGGAAGAGAAGAAAGAAGGAACACCATGAACCAGAACCGTCCTGCCGCGATGCCGGCACCGTCGTCGACGCCGCAGACCGCCGCGGTCCCGCAGGAGCGCGTGCTGCCGTCGCTCACCCGCAGGCGCGCGGTCCTGCTGTTCGGCGATGACACCGGCGCCGCCACCGCGGAGTACGCCATCGCGACGATGGCCGCGGTCGCCTTCGCGGGCCTGCTCGTCGTCATCATGCGCTCGGATGAGGTGCGAGGGATCCTGACGGACCTGGTGCGCCGGGCGCTGACGGTGGCATGATCCGTCTCACGAGACCGAGGGTGCAGAGCCGCGTCCTCCGCGATCGGGGGCGAGCCGAGCGCGTCGATCGCGGCCGAGTCGACGCCGGAGGTGCTCTCTGCGACCGGGAGCGCGGCTCCGCCGCTGCGGAGTTCGCCGTGGCGCTCCCGATCGTCGTGCTGACGCTGCTGCTCGGCGTCGGCGCGCTCGGGGCCGGCGTGCGGATGGTGACGCTGCAGGATGCGGTGGCCGATGCCGCGCGCATCATCGGGCGCGGTGACGGCGAGGGAGAGGCGCGGGCCGTGGTGGCGCGCGCGGATCCCGCAGCGGAGTTCGCGGTGTCGCGGTCCGATGCGCTCGTGTGCGTGGCGGCCTCGGCCGAGGCCCGCATCCTCGGCGGCCTCGTCGCGCCGATCCGGGCGACCGGCTGCGCGCTGGACGGAGGCCGGTGATGGCGGGTTCCGTCCTCGCGGTCGGCGGGATCGCCGTGGTCGCGGTGCTCGGCCTCGGCGCAGCCATGGTCGGCGGAGCCGGCGTCACGTCGCAGCGGCTGGCGGCCGCGGCCGACGCCGCCGCTCTCGCGGCCGCCGACGCGGTCTCGGGGGCGATCCCCGTGGCGGAGGAGCCATGCGCCCTGGCCGCCCTCGTCGCCCAGGCGCATGCGACGGTGCTCCAGGACTGCCGTGTGGACGACGCCGTGGTCATCGTGCATGTCGCGGCGGCGTACGCTGGATTCCCGGCCGTCGCCGGATCCCGTGCAGGAGCACCCGAACCTCCTGCCGGCGACGGATGACCGCGCTGAGTCCCCGACTCCGGTGCGGTGTGTATGGTGTGCTTCGACGAAAGGACGCACCCGTGGCGCAAGGCAAGAAGCTTGTCATCGTCGAGTCTCCGACGAAGATGAGGTCCATCCAGGGCTATCTCGGCGACGGCTTCGAGGTGCTCAGCTCGGTGGGTCACATCCGTGACCTCGCCGACAAGAAGGACATCCCCGCTGCTGACAAGCAGGCGTACGGCAAGTACTCGATCGACGTCGACAACGACTTCGATCCCTATTACGTGGTCTCGGATCGCAAGACCAAGACCGTCGCCGAGCTCAAGCGCGCTCTCAAGACCGCCGACGAGCTCCTGCTCGCCACTGATGAGGACCGCGAGGGCGAGGCCATCGCCTGGCACCTGCTGGAGACGCTGAAGCCGAAGGTCCCGGTCAAGCGGATGGTGTTCCACGAGATCACCAAGGACGCGATCCAGGCCGCGGTCGGCAACACCCGCGAGCTCGACCTCGCGCTCGTCGACGCGCAGGAGACCCGCCGGATCCTGGACCGCCTGTACGGCTGGGACGTCTCGCCCGTGCTCTGGTACAAGGTGAAGTCCGGGCTCTCCGCCGGCCGCGTGCAGTCCGCCGCCACCCGCATGATCGTGGACCGGGAGCGCGAGCGCATGGCGTTCGTCTCCGCCGAGTACTGGGACGTCGACGCCAAGGCCGCCGCCGCCGGCACCTCGTTCAGCGTGCGCCTGGTGCGCCTGGACGGCGGCGCGATCGCCCGCGGCACCGACTTCGACGACAACGGCGCGCTGAAGAAGGCCGTCGTCGTGCTCGACGAGAAGGCCGCCGCGGCGCTCGCCGCGGCCGTCGATGCGGTCGGATCAGGCACCGTCTCCAAGGTCGAGGCGAAGCCCGGAACGCGCAGCCCCTACGCGCCGTTCACCACCTCCACGCTGCAGCAGGAGGCGGGACGCAAGCTCTCGATGAGCGCGAAGCAGGCGATGAGCGTCGCCCAGCGTCTCTACGAGAAGGGCTTCATCACCTATATGCGCACCGACTCGACCGCGCTCAGCACCCAGGCGGTGCAGGCGGCCCGGTCGCAGGCGGTCGCGCTCTACGGCGACGCCGCCGTGCCGCTCAAGCCGCGCGTCTACAAGTCCAAGAGCAAGAACGCGCAGGAGGCGCACGAGGCGATCCGTCCGTCGGGTGAGCAGTTCCGCACGCCCGCCTCGGTCTCCTCCCAGCTGGACCGCGAGGAGCAGCGCCTCTACGACCTCATCTGGAAGCGCACGGTCGCAAGCCAGATGTCCGACGCGAAGTACGAGACCACCACCGTGACGATCGCCGTGGACGCGGACGGCCGCACGGCGGAGTTCACCGCATCCGGCACCGTGTACACCTTCAAGGGCTTCCTGGAGGCGTATGAGGAGGGCAAGGACGAGCGCCGCAACGCCGCCGATGCCGCCGAGAACCAGTCGCTGCCCGCGGTCGCGGTGGGCGACGGGCTCGACGTCGCGGACGCCGAGGCCAAGTCGCACCGCACCACGCCCAAGCCCCGCTACACCGAGGCGTCGCTCGTCAAGGCGCTCGAGGAGCACGGGATCGGCCGACCGTCGACCTTCGCCAGCACCATCGGCACGATCATCGACCGCGGCTACGCGACCAAGCGCGGTCAGGCGCTCGTGCCGACGTGGATGGCGTTCAGCGTCGTGCGGCTGCTCGAACAGCACTTCGCCGACCTCATCGACTACGACTTCACCGCGGCGCTCGAGGACGACCTCGACGCGATCGCCCGCGGTGAGCAGAAGCGCATCGAGTGGCTGCACTCCTTCTACTTCGGATCCGACGCGCACGTGGGCCTGCGCCAGGTCGTCGACAACCTCGGCGAGATCGACGCGCGGGCGCTGAACGCGACGCGGATCACCGACACCGCGACCCTCCGCTTCGGCAAGTACGGCCCGTACCTCGAGGTCGCCGATCCGGCGCAGCCCGATGCGAAGCCGCGCATCGTCAACGTGCCCGAGGACCTGGCCCCCGACGAGCTGACCGCGGTCAAGGCGCAGGAGCTCATCGACGCCCCCGTCGCGGGCGACCGCGTGCTCGGCGAGAACCCCGACAACGGCAAGGTCATCGTCGTCAAGGACGGACGCTTCGGTCCGTACATCCAGGAGAACGATCCGGTCTCGGACGACGACCAGGTCGATGAGGCCACCGGCGAGGTCGTGGAGGCTCCCAAGCCGAAGCGCGGCGCCAAGAAGGAGGCGGCGCCCAAGCCGCGCACCGCCTCGCTGTTCCGCTCGATGTCGGTCGACACGATCGACCTCGACACGGCGCTCAAGCTCCTCGAGCTCCCGCGCGTCGTGGGCGTCGACCCGGCGACCGAGGAGGAGATCACCGCGCAGAACGGCCGCTTCGGGCCCTACCTGAAGAAGGGTGCGGACTCGCGCTCGCTCGAGAACGAGCAGCAGATCTTCGACATCGACCTCGAGCAGGCGCTCGCGGTCTACGCCCAGCCCAAGTACGGCGCCCGGCGCGCCTCCAGCGCGCTCGCCGAGTTCGAGGCGGACCCGGTCAGCGGCAAGCCGATCCGGATCCGCGACGGCCGGTTCGGAGCGTACGTCACCGACGGCGAGACCAACGTGACGATCCCGCGCGGCCAGCAGGTGCAGGACATCACGTTCGAGATCGCCGTGCAGATGCTGGCGGACAAGCGCGCGAAGGGCCCGGCTCCCAAGCGCGGATCCCGTACCGCCGCCGCGAAGAAGGCCCCCGCGAAGAAGGCCCCCGCCAAGACCGCGGCGAAGAAGGCGCCGGCCAAGAAGGCCGCCGCGACCGACGCCGAGAAGGCCGCCGCCCGCTCGGCCGCGGCGAAGAAGGCGGCCGGCGCGTGAGCGCGGGCCGCGGCCTCTGGATCACGCTCGAGGGCGGCGACGGCACGGGCAAGACCACCCAGGCCGCGCTGCTGGAGGAGTGGCTGCGCGGCCAGGGCCGGAAGGCCCTGCGCACGCGCGAGCCGGGCGGATCCGAGGTCGGCGTGCTCATCCGCGACATCGTGCTGCATCACCGCGGCGACATCGCGCCCCGTGCCGAGGCGCTGCTGTACGCCGCAGACCGCGCGCACCACGTCGCGACGGTCGTGCGCCCCGCACTCGATCGCGGCGAGGTCGTGATCCAGGACCGCTACCTCGACTCCTCGGTCGCCTACCAGGGCGCGGGCCGGGTGCTCGATGCGGACGAGGTGCGCGGACTGTCGCTGTGGGGCGCCGAAGGCGCGCTGCCCGATCTCACGGTGCTGCTCGACCTGGATCCCGTCCTCGCACGCCGGCGCCTGGATTCGGCCGAGAAGCCGTTCGATCGACTCGAGGCCGAGCGCGAGGAGTTCCACCGCCGCGTGCGCGAGTCCTTCCTCGCACTCGCGGCTGCCGAGCCCGAGCGCTTCCTGGTCGTCGACGCCGCGCAGGACCCGGACGACATCGCGGCTGCGGTCCGCGCCCGGGTGTCGTCGCTCCTCGCCTGAGTCGGGACCGAGCCCTTCACCCGTGGAGGAGCGTGCGATGTCGCTCTCCCCGGTTAGGCTTGACCGCATGCCGGCCACCGTTCTCGCTCCCTTTCCGTGGACGGACGTGTGGGGGCAGGATGCCGCGGTCGACACGCTGCGGACCGCCGTCGCCGATCCCGCCGCGATGTCGCATGCCTGGCTCATCACGGGCCCGCCCGGATCCGGACGGTCGACGCTCGCCACGGCGTTCGCCGCGTCGCTGATCGCCACGGGCCCCGACGACGAGCAGACCATGCACCAGGTGCTCGCGGGCACCCACCCCGACGTCACGGTGCTGCGCACCGAGAAGGTGATCATCTCGATCGCCGAGGCGCGCGCGCTCGTCGAGCGGTCGTACTTCGGCCCGTCCAGCGGACGCTATCGCGTGATCGTCGTCGAGGACGCCGACCGCATGACCGAGCGCACCTCGAACGTCCTGCTGAAGGCTCTCGAAGAGCCGCCCGAGCAGACGGTCTGGATCCTGTGCGCACCGAGCGAGGCGGATCTGCTGCCCACGATCCGTTCCCGCGTGCGCTCGCTGCGGCTGCGCGAGCCCGACGTGTCCGCGGTCGCGGAGCTCATCGTGCGCCGGACCGGGGCCGATCCCGACGTCGCCGAGCAGGCCGCGCGCCATGCGCAACGGCACATCGGCATGGCGCAGCGGCTGGCGACCGATGCCGCCGCCCGCGCCCGCCGCGAGCAGACGCTGCGCGCCGTGCTGGGCACGCGAGGGGTCAACGACGCCGTCGAGGTCGCCGGGCAGATCGTGCAGGCGGCGACGGACGATGCGAAGGCGCTCACCGCCGAACGCGACGAGGCCGAACGGCGCGCCCTGCTGCACACAGTGGGGATCGCCGAGGGGCAGGCGGTGCCGCCCGCCGTGCGTTCGCAGATCAACGCCCTCGAGGACGAGCAGAAGCAGCGCGCCAAACGCAGCGTGCGCGACGGCCTCGACCGCGTGCTCACCGATCTGCAGTCCCTGTTCCGCGATGTCGTGATGCTGCAGTTCGGGCGGGACGACGTGCTGATCAACGCCGAGCTCGCGCCGGAGCTCGCGGCCCTCGCGGCCGCCTGGCCGTCCGAGCGCACGCTCGTCGTGCTCGACCATCTCGCCGAGACCAGGGAAGCGCTGGAGCGCAACGTCGCCCCCGCGCTCGCCCTCGAGAGCTTGCTCGTGACCGTCACGAGCGGGAGGAGACCATGAACACCCGTTCCCCCTCGCGCCTGCGCCGCATCTCGGTGGTGGTGGCGGGCCTCGTCGTCGCCTCGATCGCGCTGTCGGGCTGCCTGTATTCGATGATCCCTGCGCAGTCCACGTCGGCGGGTCCGGCGGCGAGCCCCGACACCTCGGGCATCGCCGAAGACCTGAAGCCCTTCTACGGGCAGAAGCTGAGCTGGTCCGCGTGCGGCAGCGGCATGGACTGCACCACCGTGAAGACGCCCCTGGATTGGGAGAATCCCGGAAAGGGTTCCCTCGACCTCGCCGTGGTGCGCCATCGGGCCACCGGCACGTCGAAGGGCTCCCTGCTGACGAATCCCGGCGGTCCCGGTGCGAGCGGCCTCGACCTGATCAAGTCGAACCTCGACTTCGCCGTCAGCCCCACGCTCATCAAGAACTACGACGTGATCGGGTTCGACCCGCGGGGCGTCGGATCCTCCACCGCCGTGAAGTGCCTCGACGCGTCTCAGATGGACGACTACCTGTACGCGATCCGGCCCGGCGCCCGCGGGAGCGATGAGTGGACGGCCGCGCAGAAGGCCGCCAACAAGAGCTTCGCCGACGCCTGCGCGCAGAACAGCAAGGGCATTCTGCCGTACATCACGACCGTGAACTCGGCCCGCGACATGGACCTGCTGCGCGGCGTCCTCGGCGACAAGAAGCTGAACTACCTCGGCTACTCCTACGGAACCTTCCTCGGCGCGACCTACGCCGAGCTGTACCCCGAGCGGGTCGGGCACCTGGTGCTCGACGGGGCCCTGGATCCGTCCGTCTCCAGCCTCGACGTCAGCACGACACAGGCGATCGGATTCGAATCCGCGCTGCGTGCGTACATGGCCGACTGCCTCAAGGACAAGGCGTGTCCCTTCCAGGGCACGGTCGATGACGCGATGAGCGATCTCGGCGCCCTCCTCGCCAGTGTCGACCGTGCGCCGCAGAAGAACGGCGACGGTCGCATGCTGGGTGCGGACACGCTGATGACCTCGATCGTCGCGGCGCTCTATTCGCAGGAGAGCTGGTCGTACCTGACGCAGTCGCTCACGGCGGTGCTCAAGGGCGACCCCTCGGTGGCTTTCCAGCTCGCGGACTTCTACAACAACCGCGAGAAGGGGAAGTACACCGACAACTCGACCGAGGCGTTCCGTGCGTACAACTGCATGGACTACCCGCTCGAGAACGACGCGGCGGCCAAGGCGGCGTCCGACGCCAAGATCAAGGCCGATGCGCCGACCATCGCGCCGTACTGGGACGGCCCCGACCCTTGCGAGCAGTGGCCGTACCCGCCCACCGGAAAGCGCGGGGAGATCACCGCGGCGGGATCCGGTCCGATCCTGGTGGTCGGCACGACCAACGACCCCGCGACCCCGTACGCGTGGGCCGAGTCGCTCGCCAAGCAGCTCGAGGGCGGAATCCTCATCACCCGCGTCGGGGAGGGCCACACCGGATACAACAAGGGCAACTCGTGCGTGGACGGCGCCGTGGACGCCTATTTCGTCGACGGCACCGTGCCGGACAAGGCGGGGATCCGCTGCGAGTAATGCCCTGAGCGGCCCGGACGCGGTCATCGCCGTGACCGGGCCGCGCCCGGGGTGCGCGTGGTTCGCAGCACACCCGCGGACAGGGTAAGATAGTTGATCGTGCGGTTCACCGCATGCGCACCTCTCGGGGTGTGCGCCGCCCTAGCTCAGTCGGCAGAGCATTTCACTCGTAATGAAAAGGTCAAGGGTTCGATTCCCTTGGGCGGCTCCACCAAACCCCCGGAATCCGTTGAGATTCCGGGGGTTTTGTCGTCTTTGTCGGATGCACCTGCCAGGCTCTGCTAGCAGGTATATGTGTGCACCTATGTGTGCACCCGTTCTGACAGGGGTGAACCACGATGCCGAAGAAGCGGAATCACGGCGACGGAGGGCTGTACGAGCTCAAGTCTCGCGGCCTCTGGAGGGGTGTTGTCGACGTTGGATTCCACCCAGATGGACGCCGCAAGCAGCGATCGGTCACAGCAAAAACTCAGAAAGAGGCGCGCGCCAAGCTGGAAGAGCTGAAGAAACAGATCCAGGAATACGGCGCGCCACTCGACAAATCGGTGACCGTCGAGGCGTGGGCCGAGAAGTGGCTGCGCGAGGTCTGCGAACCCACCATGAAGCCGTCAGCGTTGAAGGGCTACACGTCTGCAGTCAACCGCTGGATCCTGCCCGCCCTGAGGAAGAAGCGCGTATCTGCCCTGACACCGTCCGACATTCGAAGCGTCACCCTCGCGGTGACCGACGCAGGCCGTGCCGTGTCGTCGGCGCAGAAGGTTCACGCGGTTCTGTCCTCCATGTTGGAAGCCGCACGACTCGATGGGGTCTGTGCGAAGAACGTTGCGGCCGACGTAACGCCCCCTGGGACGGGCGAGAACGGTCGGGACGCCCTGGAGACCGAAGTCGCCCTGAAAGTCCTTCACGCTGCCCTACAGCGCCCGGACGGGGTGCGCTGGTGGTACGCGATCCTCACCGGAATGCGACAGGGGGAACGCACGGGTGCAACGCTCGACAGCGTCGACCTGAACACCCACGAGTTCACCGTCCAGTGGTCATTGACGGAAGTCGGGTTTCGTCACGGGTGTGATGGTTCTTGCGGCAAGAAGCGCGCAGGCTCCTGCCCAAGCCGAAAGCTCATCGTCGCGCCTAACCTCACATACCGGCAACTGGACGGGCGGTTGTGCATCGTCCGGCCCAAGTCCGGCAAGCCGCGCACCTTCCCACTGATCGAAGCGCTCGAGAAGATGACCGTCGACTATCTCAAATCGGCCACCCACCCGAACCCGCATGGGCTTATCTGGCGAAACCAGGACGGATCACCGATCACCGCAGAACAGGATCAGGCCGAGTGGCGCGCCGTTCTACTGTCAGCTGGCGTGATCAGCGAGGACCAGGCGCTCCCGCCGAAGGAAAGGCCTGAGGGAACGCCTGAAACCCCGACAACGCACTTTGCCCGACACACCACGGCAACTGTGCTGATGGAGCTCGGCGTGGACGCGAAGATCATCGGCGAGATCGTCGGGCACGCCGCGGTCACCACTACCCGCCGATACCAGCACGTCCGATTCGCAGAGGCGCGGAAGGCGATGGAAGCCCTGGGGACGCACTTCCAGAAGGCGCTGAACGGCTAGACAGTCGCCTTGTGCGCCCACTGTCCAGCGCCAAGACGCGGGGCGACGTAGACGGTCTCGCCGACGCGGAGGAGGATGCGCTGGTACACGTCGATTGCCTCCTCCACAACGTCGAGGTGCTGCGCCATGAGCAGCTTGTTGCCGTTGAACATCGCCTCAGCTTCACGATAGCCGGCGTGTGTGATGAGCCGCAGCGCGGCCCACTCGTCTGCGCGGCGCTCCTGCTTCGCGTGAACGGGGCCAAACTTGGACTTCGAATCACCGAATACAACGTGCGCTAGCTCGTGCGCGAGCGTCCACCGGAGAAGCCGGTAGGACATGTTCTCCTGCAGCCGGATGGTGTTCGTCTTCAGGTCGTAGTCGCCATCACGGTCAAGGTGTGACAGGTCCTCGTACTTGATCGTGCAGCCGAGCGCATCGGCCATGTCGAACAGCTGTTGGGTCACTCCAGATCCTCCCCCCGGTCCTTGGACCGCTTCTTCGCCACCAAGTCGTAGTCGTCCTGAGTATCACTGGGGCCGGGGACATTGTTGATCCGCGCGAGGGCTTCTCTGCCCCATGTGTCAAGCGTGTCTGGTCCCCAGACAAACGGAACGTCAAGCCTCACCTCTTCATCGACGTAGCTGACAGGAGATGCGTGTAGAGCCTGGTTGGAGATCAGTGCCTCGACGCTCGCAATGAGATCACCCATGTCGATCCCGAGGGCATCACAGATGGCTGCAAGCATGTCGACGGTCATTGGACGTGTGGCCCGAATGATCTTGGAGAACTGGGACTGGCTAACCCCGCACACCATGGCCAGCTCAGCCTGGCTGACATCGTAGCGAGCGATTTGACCACGGAGGCGCGAGGCGATTTCCTTGGACACAGCAGTGGGAGCGTAGGCGTTCACGAACTCATCGTGTCAGATATGACACGAAACGCGCAAATAAGTTGGCGTTGTAGTTCAGGAGAACTATCGTAGTTCACATGAACTACTCGACACCGAGCGGCAAGGCGGCCCGAGCCGTCCGCTCCATTCTCGCAGATCGACGAGAGTCGGTCGAGACCCTGTCAGAGAGCACTGGGATCTCGTTGAGCACGCTCAAGCGGCGCCTGCTGCTCGCCACTCCCTTCACTATCGACGAACTCGGGCTGATCGCCCAGCACTTCGAGGTTCCCCTGATCAACGTCCTCGTACCTATCACTGATCGTGAGGTAGCAGCATGAGCGCGCTCGACATCATCAACCAGGGTGGAACGCTCGTCGTGTCGTCTGAGCAGATCGCGACCGGTACGGGTGCGGAGCACGCATCGATCCTTCGCACGATCGACAACAACCGTGATGACTTCGAGGACTTCGGGCATCTCCGATTTGAAATCCGAGATGCCTACAACAACCACAAGACCCGTGTGGCGATGCTCTCTGAGCCGCAGGCGACACTCCTGATGACGTTCATGCGGAACATCGGCCCGGTCAAGGAGTTCAAGAAGGCACTCGTGAAGGCGTTCTTCGAGATGGCGCGCCGCCTCTCCGGTCCAGCTGTGCCTCAGTCGCTTCCAGAGGCGCTGCGCGCGTACGCGGCCGAGGTCGAACAGCGGCAGGCGCTCGAAGCGAGGGTAGCCGCCGATGCTCCCAAGGTTCTCTTCGCGGACTCAGTGGCCACGTCAGACACGACGATCCTGGTCGGCGACCTCGCGAAGATCCTCCGTGGAAACGGTGTCCAGGTCGGCGCAAACCGCCTGTTCGAGATGCTGCGCAACGACGGGTTCCTGATCCGCCGGCCCGGTTCCGACTGGAACATGCCGACGCAGCGGGCTATGGAGCTCGAGCTCTTCCGGGTGAAGGAGACAGCGATCACACACTCGGACGGGCACGTGTCCGTTTCGAAGACGCCGAAGGTGACCGGAAAGGGCCAGGCGTACTTCATCAACCGCTACGCAATGGAGGTCGCGCGATGAGCGCCACAGTAGTCCAGCGGATCGAGTGGTACCCCGGCCTGTTCACGAAGGAACTCGCTGCGGTTTACCTGTCGATGTCGACTCGTGAGATCGACCTTCTCCGCAACGACGGCACTCTGATTCCCGTTGGCAGTGGGAAGCGAGTCAAGTTCACGAAAGAAGAGCTGGACCGCTACATCGCGCAGCTTCCTGAACGGAGCGCATCATGACTCCTCTGGATCTGCTCCTCACGTCCCTGGCGTTTCTGGCCGGCGCACTGGGTCTCTGGTTGGCGGCGTGTTTCGTGGTCGTCGCGGTGGCACTGTTCAAGCCTCGGGGCAAGAAGCGTCCGGGGGAGTCTGTTGCTGATGCTCTCGAACGCTTGGATGCATCCCGAGCGGTGGATGACTATGACGCGCGGTCAGCTCTGGGCGTCCGTCGAGTCAAGGTGATCGGCGATGTGGAGCAGGGCGTCCCAGATCGCGTCGAGCTCGATGCGAAGGGTGTCACTCAGGCCGACCGCAGCTTCCTGCGCGGTGGTGACTTGGTTGCTGATGGCGGTGATGTCCTCGCGGATAGTCATGACCTGATCGTAGGGGAGGCCCGTTCATGATCCTCGCGGTTCAGACGGTCCTGATCTTGGCCGCCGGCTATGGGATCGCGGTTCTCGCGACCCGGGTCGATGAGTGGCAGGAGCGCCGCTCGGGGCGCTGAAACCCGAGTCGCCGCGTAGGGCCGTCGTGACCCTACCGGTACTTGTCGATCCCGGAAACGGCGACCGATGTAACTACACATAGCTACTTCCTGAAACCCGGGGTGACTCGGGCAGGCCGTGAAAAGCCATAAGCCGATGCGCGCTCAGTGCCCGGTGGGGAACCAAGAGGGAAGCGGCAGCACATAGAACACCGACTACGGGCGACCGGGACGAGCGCGGCGCTGTTGGGTGGAGTTCAAGAAAATCCGGGAGCTATGCGTTCACCCTTCCTCATGCGTTTGCGGGGTGAGTCGGCACACGGGCGGGAGCGGCGTAGAGGCGTCGCGACGATCGTCTAGGAACGGCCCGGGGTAGCGCGACTGGCAGACACCGATGTTCAAGTCATCGGCGCGCACAGAAAGGAGCAAGTCAATGCAAGGTGCTGATGTTTACGACTGTCTGGCTTGCCGGTTGGAGCGTGCATTGATGGGGCGTGAGTACTGCTACCTGCATGCGGAGGCGGATTCGTCGGCGGCTACTAAACCGTCCTAAACCTCGAAAACCTTACAAAACCTAACAGGGAGGCTGTAATGACCGGAACGCCGGGGATGGATGGAGCGAGTGCTCGTGAGTTGGAGTACCGGCGTGCTCGCGAGGCATGGACTTCCCAGAAGCCGGACCTGCACAAGTACAGCGAGTTCTATACATCTTGGGATGACGGGTTCGACGCGGGGTGGAGCGCCGCCATCGAGCGGCTCCAGTCGGATCTGATTGCTGTCCTGCCGGGATCGACGGCCCCGGCGGGCAAAGCCATCCTCTCCAAGGTTTGCGTCATCTGCCGAACCACCTACACACCCGCGGCCGCCGCCACACCCACGAAGGAGAAGCCATGAAGGATTTCGCCAAAGAGATCGCGCAGCTACGCGAGCGCGATCAGCGCGCGCTGATGGACACAGACGCGATCATTTCGCTCGTTCGCCGTGCACAGGCAGAAGCGATCCGTGACGCGCGCGACGAGATCATGCCGCCGTACAGCTGTGAGCTTCGACCAGACGGCTCAGAGGATCCGGCCGGCTCCCGCTACGTCGGCATCATGCACGACGTACACGTTGAGCTGACAGCGATTGCCGACCGCATCCAGGAGGAGAAGCAATGAACCGTGAGCACCTGATCGAGAAGACCGCGGAGGCGATCCACGGAGCGCACCACCCGACCACAGGGGAGATCCCAGCCTGGGAGCAGGAGAGCGAGACCTGGAGGAACACCTACCGGGACTTCGCTCGTGCGGCGCTGTCCATGTTCGAGGAGCCGAACACTTCGGTCGACGACGTGCGGGAAGCGCTGGCCATCTACGACCTTCTTACTCGGCATCACTTCTCGAGCGCCCACGGCGCCCCGAAAACGCATTGCGTCTGCGGCCAGGAGGTCGAGGACTCGATGCCTGAGCATCAGAGTCGAGTGCTGGTCGCCGCTGGCTTCCACCGCATTTCGACTCCGACCGACGCCGTGCAGGAAGCACTGGTGGAGGAGGCGCATCTGGCCGCCAACCGGGTGCAGCGTGCGATGAGCGCTGGAGAGGAATTCGACTACGCGCACCTGCGCCGACTGATCGACAGCAATCACGCGCTGGTGGCCGCTCTCCACCGCACCGTGCAGGGCGAGCCATCCGCTGCCTCGAAGGGGACACGGTGCAAGCATTGTGGTCAATCGATCCGTCGACACCGTGAAAGCCACACGGAATGGATTCATGAAGATGGTTTGATCTTCTGTCACATCACCGGCATCCCTTTGACGAATGCTGAACCTGCCGACTTCGTTCCCTGCGGCCTGGGTTCGTGTGCTGCTGAGGACGGCCACGATGGCGCGTGCCCTCAGGCTTCCGGGTGGTCGTCATGACCGAGGATGACATCTTCTCGTGGCGTAGACGGCTGTTGGAGGAGTCGATGATCCCGACCGGGTTCGAGGGTTTGACCGCAGACGACCTGTTGACACGGGCCCCAGACACGAAGGAAACAGCATGACCGTCCTGGCTTTGGCTGAGGCTGAGGAGCGCTACCGCCTCGCGCAAGACGCAATCTCGGCGGCAACCGCGGGTGGGTCGATCCGGAAGAACCGACAAGCGATCCACCCACTTGAATACGCGCTCAGTTGCGCTGAACGAGACCTGACGAAAGCCCGTCACGCAGACGAAACCGGGGGATGTTGCGGCTGCCACCTCTGCACAGGGAGAACCTCATGGGACGACTGACCGTCACGGCTCGCGCAGTGCGGCGCCTCA
Organism: Microbacterium sp. NPDC089698; assembly: GCF_044749045.1. Classification (NCBI taxonomy): domain Bacteria; kingdom Bacillati; phylum Actinomycetota; class Actinomycetes; order Micrococcales; family Microbacteriaceae; genus Microbacterium; species Microbacterium sp. NPDC089698. The sequence goes on along the minus strand of NZ_JBIVHE010000004.1, from coordinate 63,293 downwards.
CGTTCCGGCAGGGCGTCGAGTGGGCGTTGGAAGAGATCCGAGCTGGACGCATTTCGAATCCCCGGGAGGAGTCTCGGTGATCGACTACACGATGTCTGATGTTTCGTATCACGCACGGAGTGAGCTTTCCAGCACGGGCGCTCGTCGCATCCTGGACAGTCCCGCACGGTTCCGGTACTGGGCCGACCACCCCGAGAAACCCAAGGCTGCGTTCGATGTTGGGTCCGCAGCACACGCGAAGATCCTCGGAGTCGGGGCCGGCGTGGTCGAGTATCCGCCCGAGCATCTCACCCCGTCGCTGAACCCATCGACGAAGAAGGAGACGGTTGCGTGGGAGCAGGAGCAGAGGGCGAACGGGCTCATCCCGATCAGCACCGCCGATGCACGCAGGGTTGACCGGATGGCGGAAGCCGTTCTTGCTGACAAGGCTGCACGGCGGATCCTCGAGGACATCCCCAGCCGTGAAGTAACCATCATCACCGAGGTTGATGGCGTACTCATACGAGTTCGGTTCGATCTGTATGGGAACGGGAAGGGCGCGGACCTCAAGACCGGGCGGGACGCTTCTCCAAAGGGGTTCACGCGCTCGGTCGGGACGTTCGGATACCACCTGCAAGCCCGCTGGTACGAAGACGGCCACGAAGCCGAAACCGGACGACCACTCGACGAACCCTTCAAGTTCATCGTCGTGGAGAGCGCCGCACCACACCTGGTCGGCGTGTACGACCTCGACTGGGCGTGGCGTGATGTCGCCGCCGAGAAAACCAAGCGGGCGCGCGACATCTACAGGAGATGTGTTGAGACCGGGGAATGGCCCGGGTACGGCACCGCAACACTCATCGCCCCAGCGTACATCGTCATGGAAGGCGAAGACGAGGAGATCAAGATCGCATGATCAAGACGTGTAAGCATCCCGGCTGTGAGCGCACGAAGGGGAAGGCGCTGGGCTACTGCAATGCTCACTACCTTCGCCACACTCGGGGATACGACATGGATAAGCCGATCCGAGACCCCAGGGCAACCGACCAGGAGCGATTCTGGGCGAAAGGTGGACAAGACGGGTGATTGCTGGATCTGGACTGCAGGACGAAACAAACACCGGAGGGTATGGGATCTTCCGGATAGGCCGACGCGCCACTGTTGCTCATCGGATCTCATTCATGTGGGCCAACGGCCACATCCCGCACGGCTATGAAGTGGATCACATGTGCTTCAACCGGGCGTGCGTCAATCCGGCTCACCTCAGGTTGCTCACCCACCAAGAGAACGGACAGAACCGCGCCGGAGCGAATGCGAACAGTACCTCTGGTGTTCGGGGTGTGCATTGGTCGCAGGGGCAGTGGATCGCTCGTGTATGTGTCGGCCCGAAGACGGTTGAGGTTGGGCGGTTCGCTGACCTGAGTGAGGCGGAACGGGCGATGACGGAGTGGCGTCGTCAGAACATGCCAGCCTCCCTGCGAGATGCCCTCCGGGAGGCGTCATGATCGACATGTCCAAGACCACGGAACCGGACTCATCGCAGCTCAACTTCGATGATGTTGCGGCCGCTCCGATGACGATCACGATCACGGAGGTGAAACAGGGACCGCCGGATCAGCCCGTGCATCTGCACAACGCGGAGCACGAGGGGCGACCGTACAAGCCGGGTAAGTCGATGCGGCGTGTGCTGATCGCGGCATGGGGGACTGACGCGGCGAAGTACGTTGGCCGGCGCATCGAACTGTACGGCGACCCGACGATCAGATTCGGCAAAGACGCTGTGGGCGGGATTCGCATCCGCGCGCTCAGCCACATCGACAAGCCGTTGACCGTCGCACTGACCGTGACTCGCGGGCAGAGGAAGCCGTTCACCGTCGAACCGATCAAGGACACCACCGACCCGACCAAGCTCGCCGAAGCACTCAAGGACATCACGAACGCCGGGTCGATCGAAGCACTCAAGACAGCGTGGGCGCTTGCGGAGAAACGGGGAGTGCAGAAACACCCCGACGTGATCGCAGCAACCAACAAACGGAAAGCCGAACTCGAGTCGGCCTGATTCCCGTTTCCATCTTTTGAAGGGCACGTCCTCCGGGACGTGCCCTTCTTCATACCCAGGAGGACCGATGACGGTCATTCAATTCGCGTGGGAACGCCCACCGCTGAACGCGAACCAGCGCCTCCACTGGGCCGCCAAGGCTCAGAAGACACGGATGGTTCGCGACACTGCCCGTAACGCTGCCCGAACCGTTCTGCCGTCCGCTTCACACATCACCGTTCAGCTGGTGTGGGTAGTCACGGATCGCAGGAGACGTGACAGCGACAACATCTACCCGACATTCAAAGCCATGTGCGACGGGCTAGTCGACGCCGGAATCGTCCCCGACGACACCCCCGAGTACATGAACAAGCTCGGGCCGATCATCCGCTACGAACCAGGCGGGATGGCGCGACTCGAACTGGAAGTGACCGCATGAGTCGCCCGAAGCTGCTTGACCTGTTCTGCTGCCAGGGTGGCGCATCGCGCGGATACGTCAACGCTGGGTTCGATGTGGTCGGCGTTGACATCGATCCACAGCCCAGATACCCGTACACATTCGTTCAGGGCGACGCGCTGGAGTTCCTCGCTGAGCGTGGTGAGGAGTTCGATGCCATACATGCGTCCCCGCCCTGCCAGAACTACCTCAATCTTGGTGCAGTGAACCGAGCGCTTGGGCGCGACTACAACTACCCGAACCTGATCGGCCCAGTTCGCGAACTGCTGCAGGATCTCGGGAAACCGTACGTGATTGAGAACGTGCAGGATGCCCGAGCCGAGCTCATCAACCCTGTCCGTATCTGCGGAACCGGCCTCGGACGTCCATTGCGGCGACACCGCCTCTTCGAATCGAACATCGCCATCGAAGGCGTCGAGTGCGCACACAGCCACTTCGCCGAGCCCAAGTACTGGACCGGATGGCGACCTCGAGGAGAGAAGCGGCTATCGACCGTCGTCCAGGTGTACGGCAACGCAGGCGGACAACACGAGTGGCCAGAAGCGATGGGAATCGACTGGATGGACCGCCATGGGTTCGTCGAAGCAATCCCGCCGGTCTACACGGAGCACGTCGGCCGTCAGCTGATCAATCATCTTCAGGGAGTGAACGCATGAACGCGATTACGGCATTGGGCGTTGGTGCACTCGCCGCCCCAACCACCCACCCACACGACGAACCCGACCGGCAATGCTGTGCAAGGTGCCGCCGCGGAACAAAGGCACACGGTGTCATGCCGTGCGGTAGAGCCCTCGCGTGCCCGTGCCATGAGGTGCCGTCATGAACCAGATCGCGTCCCTGATGGACATGGTCATCATCCGCGAGGACTGGATTGCGGACGCGTTGTGTGCACAGGTCGGCTGGGATGACCACTTCGCCGCAAGGCACAAGGTCGACAAGGTCAACCGTGCCCTGAAAGTCTGCGCCCGCTGCGACGTAGCCGAACAGTGCCTCGAGTATGCACTCCGGGCCAACGAAACAGTCGGTGTCTGGGGTGGCAAGTCGGCCAAGGAACTACGGGACATTCGGCGTGCAAGGAGAAGCGAATCGTGAGAGGTTGCGAAGTCGATGAGTGCGACCGCGTCCACTACGGAAACGGATACTGCCGACTGCACTGGGAGCGCCAAAAGAAGCATGGAGATCCCACGCGGGTAGATGCCATGTTCGGTGCGACAGTGCGCCAACGCCTTGATCGATACAGCCGCCAGGACGGCGAGTGCATCGTTTGGACGGGCAGGCGAAACTACCACGGGTACGGACAGATCCAGATAGCGGGCAGGGCCATCGGGGCGCACCGGGCCGCATTCGAAGCATCGAATGGGCCGATCCCGGACGGCCTTGTGGTGCGGCACACCTGCGATAACCCTCCCTGCATCAACCCTGATCACTTACTGATTGGGACCGTCGCAGACAACAACCGCGACAAAGCCGAGCGTGGTCGCGCGCCACTAGTGGGCATCGCCAAAGCCAGTCATGAGGCGCGCCTCGCACGGTTAGCAGCAGAAGCGGAGACATACGCATGATCACTCCGAAGAGAGAGAAGCAGCCGAAGAAGATCCCTGCAAAGGCCCGCGCGGCTGTCGAAGAACGCTCCGAGGGACGATGCGAGGGGTGCGGTCTAGCCGGAGACCTCGAGTTGCATCACCGGAAGTACCGTTCGCGAGGCGGCACCCACGACGTGCACAACCTCATTGCACTCTGCGGCGTGGGTAACACGGCCGGATGCCATGGAACCGCCCACTCGGACGGATTCAGCTACGGCTGGGCTATTCCATCATGGGGACGCAGCGAGATCTGGCCGTCGTGGCGTTGGGGCGTCGGCTGGGTGGTCTTCGACGACGACGGAGGTTGGCGCGAGATCACGGAATCGACCGCCGAGCTGATCATGTCGAGCGGCGGGAGACCGTAGTGGCTGCCGGATTGCCGTGGGTGCGGATGGATACCGACACCCACGCGAACCCGAAGATCCTCGACTTCATTGACCTGCACGGCGAACGCGCTTTGGCGGCGATTGCGGTGTGGAAGTTCGCGATCGAGTACTCCGGAGGGCACGCAACCGATGGGGAAATCACCCGCGCGGCGTTGAAACAGATCCACGGGAAGCCCACCCACGCCCGACTTTTGGTCGAGTTCGGGTTCTTCGATGAGACAGAAAAGGGCTGGCAGATCGCCGGTTACGTGAACCACCAACCGTCCCGTGCGATCACCGATCAGCTGCGAGAACAGCTGTCTGACGCGGGAAAGAAGGGTGCGGCGGCCCGGTGGGGGAAGGAAACGTGATGGCTCGGGAATGGCCTACCCCAATGGCCTGGCCTATGGCCTACCCCAATGGGGTGGCCGAATGCTACGGAACGGAACGGTACGGGACGGAACGTAAGAGCTACCAAGACCCCGATGAAAATCCTTCTGTTCCTGATGCGATCGGGCCTGTGGATAACGGTGATTCGCATCGGTCTTCGAGGTTCGACGAGGACGTGTTCCTGTGGTGTGAACGCTCCGGGATGAGCGCCCGACAGGTCGCGGAACGGTTCGGCGTGTCCAGCAGGACGGTCGTCAGGTGGCGGAACCGGATGCACTTGGGTCACATCCCGGCTCACGAACCACATCCTCCCGAGGATCGTGAGATCGCGCGGCGGCTACTCGACGATGGCTGCTCAATCCACGAGGCCGCCAAGACGGTCGGAGTGTCTGACCCGACGATCCGCCGCTGGTTCCCCGACGCGACCCCGTGGACGAAACAACAAGCCAGCCAGCACGCGGCCTTCATCCGCCGCATGAACAGAACACTTGAAAGGAACGCAGCATGACCGCAACGATCACCATCCACGGCGGACTCACCGCACAGCCCGAACTCCGCTACAGCCAGAACGGGACCGCGATCGCGTCTGGAACGATCGCATCCACCGACCGATACCTCGACAAGCAGACGCAGGAGTGGAAGGACGGGAAGTCACTCTACGTTCGCTGGTCGGCGTTCAAGGATCTTGCTGAGCACATCGCCGGCTCCAGCCTGGACAAGGGCGTACAGGTGGTGATCACAGGGAAGCTGCACACCCGCCAGTACGAGGACCGTGAAGGGCAGAAGCGCACGTCGACCGAACTTGATGTGATCGACTTCGCCGTCTCGTTGAAGCGCACGACCGCCCAGGTCACCCGTGCCGCGTCCACAAGCCCCGCTGCGGGCCGAACACAGGGGGCGGCGGGTGATGAGCCGTGGAGCACTCCGGGGAGCCAGGCGGACGCATGGTCGACGCCTGGTTCCTTCGGCGACGACACCCCGTTCTGAGGAGGCGGACATGGGCTGGCTCATTGTGGGGCTGATCGTTCTCCTAGTCGCGGCAGGAGTACTCGGGTGGCTCCTCGGAGACACCATCGCCAAGGGAGGGAAGTAGACGCATGACCGACAAGACCACCGAACTGATCGCAGAGGCACGGGAGATCAGCAAGAACCGCGGCTACACCCACCAGATGATCCATGCCCTGGCCGACGCCCTCGAAGCAGAACACCAGCGAGCCGAGGAGTGGGAGAAGGCGCACCAGAAGGCGTTCAACAAGGAAGCCGAGATGGCGGTCCGGTTGGGCCTCCTTGCGGGCGAGCACAAGATGGCCGGCATGTCCTGGGACCGGACGCGGAAGCGCCTTGAGTCTGAGGTTCAGACGTTCCGGGAGCAGTACATCCCGCGGCTGACGACGGCTGAGGCCGAGCGTGACGCCCTCCGCGCGCAGATCGAAGGGCACGGCGGGTGGGACGAGTGGATCGCTGAGCACGTTCGCGTCTCGGAGGAGAACGAGACCCTCCGCACCGCGATCCAGGAAGCAACGGCATACATCGAGAGCGACGCTGGGATCTCCCTGGCCCCGATGATGCCTGGGCGAATCATCCTGGACATCCTGTCCCGCGCCATCGACACGAAGGGCGGCGAGTGATGCCGCGCCGGATCGCTAAGTGGCTCACGCCGACACGGCACGAGAACGCGAGCGACTCGCGCTGGCTCAAGCGACGCCGGGAGGAAGTCGAGCTGACCGAGGCTCGGAAAGACGCCATCGACACGAAGGAGGAGAAGCCATGAGCAAGCGCGAAGTGACGATCTACACCTGTGACGGGTGCCGTGCGCAGCAGACATTCGACAGGCACGAGACAGCGCGCGGGTTCTCTCGGGTGCTTCTCCCTGCCGGGGAGGTGTGGCTGTGCACGGTCTGCTACGGGGCCGTCGAGTGGGTGGCGAAGTTCCAGCGCATCACGATCCCGCCGAAGGTGTTCAAGCATGACAGGGGCTACGGCCTGAGGAAGGAGAAGCCATGAACCGGGAGCAGATCGAGGAGGTGCTGTCCGCGGTGGCGGCGGTGCATGGAGACGAGACGGGGACGCTGGTGCCGCTGGATCGCGTGCGTGACGCCATGGTGTCCGTGTTCGAGGAGGCGAACACCCCGACCGACGACGAGCGGGAAGCGCTGGCGGCTCGACTTCAGCGCAAGTACGAGTTCTTCAAACGATTCAGCAGCGATGGATCGGAGAACGAGGTGATGATCCTTCTCCGCGAAGCCGCTTCCGCTCTCCACCGCACCGTGCACGGCGAGCCGAAGCACACCGAGGGATGCATCGACTGGTGCAACCACTGCCAGGTCTGCGGCGAGGGGATCCAGTACGGCTCGCGATGCCCTGCGCACTACCTGTCCGACGACGCGATCCACGATGCGATGGAAGCGCAGCAGGCGTTCATGCTCCCGATGAGCCGTGGGGCCATGCGTGCTGCTCTGCGTGCGGCTGCCGCTACCGAGGGAGGAGAACACCGTGCTGATAACACCCCCAACCGCACGATTCGTCACGAGGAGGAGAGCTGATGGCGTTCGGAAACGTCGACGACTGGATCTGTGAGTGCGAGGACTGCGGCGAGGAGTGCATCGGCCGCACTCCGCAGCAGGCGCGGAAGCTCTGGCGCGAGCATCGGGCCGTCTGTGAGGCGGTCACGGATCGCACGGATGGGAGTACCAATGAGTGACCTGCTGGAAGCCGTCGAGGATCTGACCTCACCAAGACCAGTGAAGGTGCAGACGGATGACGGGCACACGTGGGCGACAGAGGACGCGCTCCTCGTGCAGCTGGCTGATGCGGTGTCGTCGAGCCTGAAGTCCGGTTCCGGGTCAGGTGGCGCACCTTGGCAGCGGAACGTGATCGACAGTGACGCCCTGTACCGGGCGGGGATCATCACGTCCACGATCGGTGACTGGTGTCGGATGGCCGGCGCGGCCGTCACCCGTGACGCAACTACTGATCTGCGTTCCTGGCATGTCGCACACACCGCCCACCACGATCACGCGGACGAGTTCTACATCGCCCAGATGAAGACGTGGGCGACGCAGATCCGGGCGATGGTGAACCCGCCGAAACTGGTCGAGATCACCGCACCATGCCCGGTCTGCGGTCAGGGCGAGTACGTGAACGACATGGGAGAGCGGATCCGCAACCCGCTCGCCCTCGTCTACCGGCCCGACTCCGACCAGATGTACTTTCGGGCCAAGGTGATGTGCCGTTCCTGCGAAACCGTATGGCTCGGACCCGACGCGATGGAAGAGCTCCGAGACGAGCTCAACGAGAAGGAGAGCGCCTAACCCGACACACCGCTCGAATCGAATCACACGGATGTAATTTCGTGTGATATCCTGAATCCGCCTTCTTGAAGTGTGTCTACTTCCGGAAGGTTTCGTCGTCTAAGGCCGCATCACCGATCAGGTGGGCGGCCTTCTCTGCAGACAGGACACGAACAGTGGCGCTCTCTGAAGCACTCAAGACACCTCCCACCCGGGCAACGAAGACAGCCATGGACGTTTGGCTCGAATCGCTCACCAACGAAGACCAGGCCATCGTGACCGCCGCTCTCCGCAACCCGGACTGGCGACACACCGACCTGCTCGCCGCCCTCGTCGCGGAAGGCGCACCGTCCATCTCCGATACAACATTCGGAGCGTGGCGGAGACGGGTAGCCCGGTGAACCTCACCGCGCCGTTCCCCGCCGAGTGGCAGGCCCGACAGTCAACAATCGATGGTGATACGGAAATCGTCACCGGTCCGATCCGCGAAGTTGGGAACCACCGCGAACTTCTCGACCAGTTCGGGTACGACCCGGCCGAGTTCGAGATCGCCGGCACCGTGAACCAGTGGCGCAAGCAACAGCCTGACGGCACATGGCTTGTGTCCTACTTCTTCAAAGTGCAACCCCTCGAGGCGCGCCTTGACCTTCCCGCCCTGTACGCCGCAGCAACAACCCGCAAACCGAAACCGCCTATCAAGGCGACGCCCACCGGGCGAATCACCGTGGTTGCTTTGTCGGACGTGCAGGCCGGGAAGACGGGTTCCCGTGGCGGGACTCCTGAACTGATCGACCGTCTGGCCGAGAAGCGGGAGAAGTTGGCCACGGAACTCCGACGCCGGAAACCCACCTCCACGGTTCTCGCTGAGGGCGGGGACGCGTTCGAAGGGTTCGAGAACGTCGCATCCCAGATGTTCACGAACGACCTCAGCCTGGCCCAACAGATGGACCTTGTTGGCACGGAGATCTTCGAGTTCATCCAGGTGATGCACCGACACGGGCATGTTGAGGTTGGGGCGGTCACGTCGAACCACACAGCGTGGCGGCGCGGCAAAGACACTCTCGGGCGTCCCGCCGATGACCTCGGCCTGTTCGTACACCGACAGGTCGCCAAGGTCACCAAAGCCGCTGGCATGGACGTCGCCTGGACGGTCCCAGCCGAGTACGACGAATCAGTCCTGCTCGATGTGAACGGGACCGGCCTCGGCATCGTCCACGGCAACCAGTACCGGCCCGGGCGCGCGATCGACTGGTGGGCGAAACAAACCCACGGCGGTCAACCCGTAGGTGCTGCGGACATCCTCCTCGGCTCCCACTACCACCACCTGCACATCCAGCCCACCGGCCGGAACCCGTACACGGGACGCACCAAGTGGTTCATCCAATGCCCAACCCTGGACAACGGATCCGACTGGTTCCGCAACACAGCCGGTGAAGACTCCGACCCCGGACTGCTCATCTTCGACATCACCGAAGACGGGTTCGACCTGCAGTCACTCACAGTGCTCTGATGTCCCGCGAACTGACACGCCCACCCACGGACTACGTGGAAGGCGAAGGCGACTGGGACCTCACCACGGACACGGCCGGGGACGACGAATAAGCAACCACCTCATGACGGTGGTTAATAACTCACACAGTTGTGCGGGTGTGGTGACCAGACCCACACCCGCACAACACCAAACCCGGGTAGAGCAGTTCGGTAGCTCGCTGGGCCCATAACCCAGAGGTCGCCAGTTCAAATCTGGCCCCGGGAACAATGCTTACGATGCGGGCTGGTGATGACCTGCTCTGACCTGCAGGCCGTCGTGAGCAGAAGACCACGCCAGGAAGAGCCGGACTATGAGCGCCGGTCGCAGGTAAGAGCCCGTCTGGGGCCGCGTGGCACCTCTTCACCCTGACCGCTGGCAAGCAACCGCTTTCGAGCACCGCGACCCCATGTCAGGGGATTCCTTCTTGAACTCCACACCCAACGCCAACGGAGGCAGCCATGGGTAACCGTCAGATGTGGGCCTGCACACACTGCACCGCCGAATACACCTCGGCGTGGGCTGCAGCTGTCTGTTGTGACGAGTCCGCATTCGGTGACACGGACTAACCGTGACGGTCGTGGAAGTCGCCGGGGACACCTGCGACGCCTGCCCCGCAACAGCCCAAGTCCACGCCTACCTGTACGTCGAACTCCCATCCGGTCGAAGCCTCTCGTACTGCTCCCACCACGGCACACGCCACTACGCCGCGCTCATCCTCGCCGGTGCAGTCATCATCGACCTACGCCACCTGGTGCAACCATGACCCGCCGCGACCGACCATGGATCCTCACACAAACCGGACCCTTCACACGGTTCGGGCTGAGCCTCCTCGGGCTGATCTACGACTGGCAACACCGCCACGACGCACGCCGCTGACTACTTGATGCCGACTGCCCGCCGCGCGTTCACCTGACGAGTCTGCGAAGGCAACGTGAACAGGTCAATGATCGTGCCAACACCGAGCAGGCCAAGCGTCAGCAGCCACAGAACTCCACGCCCCACCTTCCCAAGGTAGAAGTGCTGGATCCCGAAGACACCGACGAGACCAAACAGCATCGTCGCGTACGCGATCCCAACCTCCTTCGGAGGCAGAGGAGCAGCAGCCTGCGGGGTAGGGGTGGGGTTCTCGATACTCATGTGCCACACCCTAGGGGATGGTCACGACACTGCGCATCAGCAGAGTGAACTGGGGTGAGCATGGCCGGGATCCACACCGCCGAGTACCGCAGCCAACGAGCCGCATGCAAACGAGACTGGGCAGCCACCGACAGACCCTGCCACCTATGTCGGCAACCCATCGACTACACACTCCCGAAGACCGACCCCGAACACTTCCAGCTTGACCACGTGAAGAGCCGCAAACGCTACCCGCACCTGGAACATGAGCCATCGAACTGGGCCCCCAGCCACGCATCATGCAATAAGCGAAAGTCCGACAACGATGTCGACGGTGGCATCGGGGTCACCTCCGAAGACTGGTGACACCCAACGTCCAACCGTCAACGACAGCAACGGACCCAGGGTGCCCAGCAGGGTAGGGGGCCCGAAATCTCCACCACATCACCGACCAAGACACGATGGGCAGTGAATCTCTCCCCCCGGTTGCGTGGAGGGGGGGTCGCGCGCGCGAGGGGGTGGCCGCGGTGACCGACGAGGGTATTGACATGGTCGATGCGACAGAGAAGTCGATCAAGGCCGCTACCCATCTGACGGATGCCGACTCTGGAGCGATCGAGGCGCTGCGTGCACTGGCGCGGAAGATCCAGGCCTGGGATCAGATCGTCGAATTCGCTCTCGATGACGCTAGCGGGCGTGAGGGTTCGCGGCCGGCTGTGCCACAGAACGACAACGTCTCCATCTCGGCCTATCTGAAGTACTGCGATCAGTTGGGTCTGTCGCCTGCTGGTCGGAACTCGCTGGGCCTTCGTGAGAGGGGCGTGAGTGGTAAGCAAGCAAAGCTCACCGCGCTCCGCGGAGGCAAGTCGGCGTAAGGCTGCACCCGGACCTGGGGCTGCGTATGCAGCTGCTGTGAGGCCGCCTAAGCGTGGTGCGGCTTTCAGCGGGCGTGTGGGGTGCACTGAGCCCCGTATCTGCACGCCGCCTCGCCGTGAATTGACGCCGGAGACCTCTAAGGGTTTCGCGTGCATTGAGTTCGCGGAAGAGATCCTCGAGATCGAGTTGTGGCCGTGGCAGAAGGCGCTGCTGATTCGGGCGCTTGAGCTCAACGCCGATGGGACGTACCGGTTCCGTACGGTGCTGCTGCTCGTGGCTCGCCAGAACGGCAAGTCGACCCTGATGCAGGTGTTGAGCCTGTGGAACATGTACGCCGAGGGTGCGCCTCTGGTGATCGGTACGGCACAGTCGCTGGACATTGCTGAGGAGCAGTGGTCTGGTGCTGTCGAGATCGCTGAGGGGATCCCGGAGCTCGCGGAACTGATCGAGCACGTTGACCGCACGAACGGCAAGAAGGCGCTGCGCCTTGAGTCTGGTGAGCGGTACAAGGTTGCTGCGGCGTCGCGTCGTGGTGGCCGTGGGCTTTCTGGGGATTTGGTTCTGCTGGATGAGTTGCGTGAGCATCAGAACTGGCAGGCCTGGGGTGCTGTCACGAAGACGACGATGGCGCGTCCTCGCGCTCAAGTGTGGACGGCGTCGAATGCCGGTGACCTGACCTCTGTGGTTCTGCGGCATCTGCGCTCACTGGCTCACCGATCGTTGGGCTGGCCTGATGGCAAGGACGGCATGGCGTCGCTTGGTGATGCTGAGGATGAAGGCGATGAGTCGCTGGGGATCTTCGAGTGGTCTGCCGCACCAGGGCGTTCGATTCGTGAACGTGACGGGTGGGCTGAGGCTAACCCGTCGCTGGGGTACACGATCGGGGAGAAGGCGATTGCTGCTGCGGCTGGTACTGACCCGGAGGGCGTGTTTCGTACTGAGGTGCTGTGTCAGTTCGTTGACACGGTCGGTACGGGGCCGTTCTCGGAGGGGTCGTGGCTGGCCACGGGTGTCCCGACTGTCGAACGGGATGTGAGTGCGCCGGCAGGGTACTGCGTTGATGTGTCCTACGACCGGAAGATGGCGTACATCGCGGTCGGGTTCTACGACACCGCGGGGCGCATCCGCGCCGAGATCGCGGCGGAACGTCCAGGCACTGACTGGATCATTCCCTGGCTGACTGCTGAGGATCGCAAGATTCCCGCTCACATGGTGACGTTGCAGACCAACGGCGCCCCGGTTTCGAGCATGGTTCCCGCGTTCGAAGAAGCAGGGATCGAGTTGATCCCGTGGGCCGGTGCTGATCTTGTCCGTTCGTCGGGGATCGTCTACGACGCGGTGCATGAGCGCACGGTGACGCATGGTGACCAGCCGGTGTTGGATATCGCGGCGATGACTGCCGTGACGAAGCCTGCCGCGGATGGCTGGCTGATCGATCGTAAGCACAGCGTCGAGGATGCTGCGCCGCTGATCGCGTTCATGGGTGCCGTGTGGTTGCTCGCTGTCCACGGGGCTGATTCGGGTCCTTCTATCTACGAGTCACGGGGCTTGCTGCTCGTGTGAGAGGTGGTCAACGTGGGTCGCGATCGAGTCATCCGGGCGTTTCGGCGTGAGCGGTTTGTGATCAGCCTGAGCACGGGGGAGGCCTTCGAGGGGATCCTGCTTGATGCGGACGCTTCGACGCTCTATGTCGTGGATGCGTTTGCGATCACTGAGGACGACAAGATCCGCGTCGACGGGAAGCTGTTCGTTCCGCGTGAGCATGTCGCTTACATGCAGTCGGGGGTGAGTGCGTGATCATCTCCAATGGGACACGTATCGCCCCGCAGGCGTTGGGTGAGACGACGCCGACGCTCGCGAACGGGTACTACTACGCGAAGACCGCTCTCGAGCTCATCGGGCGCGTTGAGACGTATGGGGCGCTGTACCGGGCGCAGCCGTCGATCGCGACAGTCGTCGACAAGGTTGCGGCAGCCGCGGCGCGACTGACGATCAAGGTGTGGGATGTCACGGATGGTGGCCGTGCGCAGGAGACGGGCACGCCGTACGCTCAGTTGACGGCTCGCCCGTCGCAGTTCCTCTCGCCATTCTCGTTCTGGCGGTGGGTTTTCTCCACGTACGAGGTGTATGGCGAAGCGTTCCTGCTGAAGCTGCGCGACAAGTCTGAGAACGTCGTGCAACTGTTCCCCATGCACCCTTCCCGGGTCGCCGTGAAGCGTGACGAGAACGGCGATGTCTGGTACTCGTTCACGCTCGGTGCCGGCTCGTTGGGGATCCTCACGGTGCGCGATACCGAGGTCGTGCCGTTCCTCCGCTGGAACACCGACACGCTCATGCGTGGACACTCGCGTCTTGAGCCGCTGCGGACCACCCTCGCCAATGAGGATGCGATCCGCCGTGCCAACAGCTCGTTCTGGCGCAACGGTGCTCGCCCGTCGCTGGTGTTGCAGCACCCCAAGACCCTGTCTCAGCCGGCGGTTGATCGTCTGGCTCAGCAGGTTCAGGCGCTGCAGTCTGGTGCCGACAACGTCGGTCGCCCGCTGGTGCTTGAGGAGGGGCTGACTGCACTGCCGCAGCAGCTCGATGCCGAGGAGATGCAGTACGTCGAGTCGCGGAAGCTGAACATGCAGGAAGCCTGCATGGTCTACGACGTGCCTCCTCCCGTGGTGCATATCCTCGACCATGCGACGTTCTCGAACATCACCGAGCAGATGCGGTCGATGTACCGCGACACGATGACTCCTCGCCTTGAGGATGTCGAGTCTGTGTGGGACATGTTCGTCCGGTCGGAGTTCTACGACGATGGCACCCGCGAGACGAAGTTTGATCTCGACGATGTGCTCCGCGGCGACTTCGAGTCGCGGGTCGATAAGGCGACTGCTCTGCGTAACGCCGGCATCGTGACCGGCAACCAGGCGCTTGAGATCATCGGCATGCCGAAGTCCGCGGATCCGAAGATGGATCAGCTGTTCGCGAATGCGGCACTGATCCCTCTGGGCGCGAATGCTCAGCGTTCGGTGTCCACGGATGGCGAGTTGATCCCGGAGCCGATGCAACGCAGTCTGCCTGCCCGCTCGGGCCTGACAGTTCGTTCTGTGATGGGTCGTCTCGCGCAGACGAAGAAGGCTGATCTGCGCGAGAAGCTGGTCGACGAGCACCGGCGGGAGTTGCGTGCGTTCTTCGACCGGCAGCGGGAGTCGATCAAGCAGTCGTTGCCGCTGAAGGCGGCGGGGGTGTTTGATCCGGCTGCTTGGGATGACGAACTGTCTGGCATCCTCGGCACGCTGTCCGCCGCAACCTCGCAGGCTGTGGGGTCTAAGACGGCGTCGAGCCTCGATGGGGCGTATGACACGGGTCGCATCTCGGACTGGATCACGTCGAACTCGAAGGAAGCGGCGTCGAAGATCAACCAGTCGACCGCTGCCTCTGTCGAGGCGGCGTTGTCTGCCGATCTGAACGACGACGGCGAAGAGCTCGACGAGGAGGAACTGATCGATGAGCTTTTCGACGGTGAGGTGTCGGCGCGTGCGGAACAGATCAGCCTGACCCGCGTCGCGGTTGTCGGTGGCCTGGCGGCGCTTGTCGCAGCGCAGATGAATGATGCGGCAACGAAGACCTGGCAGGTCACATCCGCCAACCCGCGGCCGGAGCATGCGGCCATGGACGGCGAGACGGTGGGCCTCGGCGAGGTCTTCTCGAACGGCATGAACGGTCCTGGTGACCCTACCGGCGGCGCTGATGAAGTCGCCGGGTGCACCTGCGATCTCGTATTTGGGAAGGGCTGAGCATGAACATCATCCGTAAGGACGCGACTATCGAGCCGGTGGGTTCGGATGACGACTTCCCTGGGAAGTTTCGGGTGATCCTGTCCGCGCCGACTCAGGATCGCGATGGGGACACGCTGCTGCCCAACGAGTGGAAGCAGCCCCTCCCGGATCACATCACTTTCGATGCAGACCACGGCATGTCGGTCGCATCGACGGTGGGTTCCGGTACTCCATCGATTGACCCGGAGACGGGGAACCTGATCGTGGACGGTACCTACTCGTCGATCCCGCGCGCGCAGGAGGTGCGCACGCTCGTGAACGAGGGGCACATCCGGACTACTTCGGTGGCGTTCATGACCGTCCCGGCGGCAGAGAAGGGTGCGGCGAAGCAGCGGGAGTTGCTGAACGGTGCCTTTGTCGCGATCCCTTCGAACCGGGAGGCGCTGGTGCTCGATTCGAAGACGGTGAAGGCGGGTGCTCGCAACTCGGGTGCTGATCTGGAGCAGATCCAGGGGATCCATGATGCGGCGACCGCCTTGGGCGCCGACTGTGGGCTCAGCAAGAGCGTCGAGGCGCGCAGCTTCGTGGAAGCGAAGGATGCGCCGATCATCGACTACTCGCTCGTCCAGGCAGCCGATGCGGCTGTTGATGCAGCCCTGAACTTGCTGTCCACCATGGACACCGAATCTGTGCCGCCAGAAGTGGCGCAGGCGATTGCTCTCATCCAGGCCGCTGACGCCGCCGTGGATGAGTTCCTCGAGGCCGCTGGCCTTGAGGACCCCGACGAGGATGCGGAACCTGCCGGAGAATCGGCGGATCCCATGGCCGGAGCTAAGTCTCCCGCCGTCGGATCTGTGGAGGATCCCGCCGGAGATGCCGACTCCAAGGCGGCTCCGACCCCCGCGACCGTGCGGTTGCGCCTTGAGGCGTTCCGGCATGTGACCGACGTGGTCTGAACCACACAACAAACATCAATCCACTTAAGGCCGTCCCGATGGGGCGGCCTTTGTCGTTCCCGGAAAGGGGAATCCAATGACCACTGTCATTGAGGCGAAGCGGAAGATGCGGGAGCTCGGCACGAAGGCTCAGGCCGTCGTGAACGACACGTCCCTCACCCCCGCGGAGCAGATGAAGGCTCTCGACGACTTCCACACGGAGCTCAAGGGCTACGAGGAGATCGTCTCCGTCCACGAGTCCGCGAAGCGGTTCATCGCTGGTGGTGAGGCCGCCGAGGACGAGCAGAAGCCTGCTGTTGGCCGGCGCTCGTTCGCGGAGCAGGTCGTCGACAGCGACGGCTACAAGTCGATGCTGAACGGCCAGTCCAAGGGCGTTCAGATCGAGATCGACACCAAGGCGGCGGCGACCATCGACGAGGGTGTTGTGCCCCCGCTCGCTGGTGGCTCGGGTCTTGCCGGTGCGCTGGTGCTGCCGCAGTCCCTCCCCGGGATCCTGCCGCTGAAGTTCCAGCCGCTCACCGTCGCCGACCTGTTCGCGCAGGGTTCGACGAGTGCCGCCGCGATCTCATACGTGATTGAGGCTGCATTCCAGGATCTGACGGGAACGGTCGCGGAGAAGGGTAAGAAGCCGCAGCTGGATCTCACCCTCGCCCGCCGCCAGGACAACATGGCGAAGATCGCGAACATCGCGAAGGTCACGGATGAGACGTTCCAGGACGCAGAGCAGTTCATCGCTTACCTGCAGAACCGGATGATCTTCGGGGTGAAGCGCAAGGAAGAGCAGCAGCTTCTCAACGGCACCGGCACCAGCCCTGAGCTTCAGGGTGTACTGAACCGTTCGGGTCTCGCCACGACCGTCACGACCACCGCTGGCCTCACCGCCGTGAAGGCGATGGAGGGCATCTTCAACCAGATCACGGCACTGCGCACGAGCTCGTTCATCGAGCCCGACGCCGTCGTGATCCACCCGGCGGACTGGCAGACGATCCGCCTCGGCAAGGACTCGCAGGGACAGTACTACGCCGGTGGCCCGTTCACCGGCGCATACGGCAACCCTGGCCCGTCGAACGTTTACAACATCTGGGGCATCCCGGCTGTTGTGACGACGGCGATCGCGCAGGGGACCGTCCTGGTTGGAGGGTTCCAGGAGTCCGGTCAGGTGTGGCGCCGCAACAGCATCACGGTTGAGATGACGAACTCCAACGTGGACGACTTCGAGAACAACCTTGTCACCGTCCGCGCCGAGGAGCGTGTCGCTCTCTCCATCTACCGCCCCGCCGGCTTCGGCAAGGTCGCGCTCACCGCGTGATCCATCGGGCCGGGTGTCACGTCGACACCCGGCCCTTCGACTTCACCAGGAGGAACGCTCATGGCACCGATCGATGTCGTCTCGGACTACGAAGAGGTCACAGGCAGCAAGCCGCCTCAGGAGCCCGAAGCGAAGAAGCAGAGCAAGGTCGTAACGCCGACCACGCCTGACGTAAAGACGAAGGGCTGAACGATGGCGGCCGACGAACCTCTCGCGACTGTTGGGGATCTGGCCGCCTTCCTTCAGGAGCAGATCCCACCTGATGATCCATCCGCGCTGCTGTATCTGAGGCTCGCTTCAGGTCAGGTTCGCGACTACCTCGGACAGCACCTCACCAAGGTCGACGACGATGCTGTTGAGCTTGACCCGTACGAGTCGCGCGTCGTGTTCCTTCCCGAGCTCCCGATTGTTTCGGTCTCCCAGGTGGAGACCCTTTCCGACGGCGTGTGGACTGTTCGCGATCCGGCGGAGTACACCGTGTCCAAAAGGACGGGCCGCATTCGGGTGCTCACTGGTGGCTGGCCATGCTCGGACGGATCGTGGCGGGTCACGTACACGCACGGCCTGGATGTGATCCCAGATGGGATCGTCAGCGTCGTTCTCTCGGTGGCTGGTGACGGCTACTCAACACCAGTCGGTGTCGACAACGAGCGCATCGGCCAGCGGTCGATCAAATACACCGCCCGCGCCCGTGAGTTCTCTGATGTGGAACTTGCCGCGCTCGACAGCCATCGGCTTGGAAGGATCGGCTGATGCGCGCCCCTGGGCGGTCGACAGTGCAGGTCGTGCGGGCGCCCCTGATCCTCGACGGTCACAACAACGAGGTTCGGGACTGGCCGAACGCGACCCGCACTCCTGTGGGTGGCTGTTACGTCGAGCCGGGCACGTCGCAGGAAGACCTTGTCAACCGTGACGAGGTGCTCATTGCCTGGACGGTTTTCGCTCCAGCAGGCACCGATGTGCTCGCAACCGACCGTGTTGAGCACCATGGCGTCGACTACGAGGTCTTCGGTGAGCCCGCACCAATGGAAGGGTTCACCCGCCGCCTCGACCACACCGTGATCTCACTGCAGAAATGGGAGGGCTAACCGATGGCTGATGGCTTCCGTTTCGAGATCGATGTCGCCGGGTTCGACGCGTTCCGTCGTTCCCAACCGGTGAATGACGAACTGGTCGCAGCCGGACAGCGGATCGCACAGGCCGCTGGTGGTGCGCCGGACTTCGAGGTTGTTCAGCGTCCGTCGAAGTCTCGCGCCCGCGTTCTCGTGCGGACGGCAACACCGGCTGGGATGGCTGCCGAGGCGACAGACCGCGCATTGACGAGGGCACTTGATGCCGGCCGCATCTGAGCTCATCCAGTTCCCAGACGCCGAGGTCGTCATGATCTCTCACCTCAACGCACGCCTGACAGCTGCGGGGGATGCGGCGCGCGCACGGGGAAAGGTACCGAGCCCGCGACCCGCACGATTCGTGCGCGTCATGCGCACAGGTGGCCCTGCTGAGTCGTTCTGGGCTGACCGGCCGCAGGTGACAGTCGAGGCCTGGGACAACGACGAGAGCGCCGCGGAACGTCTCGCGAACATCTGCCGGTCCTACGTGCACTCGGCATACCTCGCCGGGGAGATCTCGGGTGTGCCTGTCTACGGACTTGAGGAGTTCGGCGGCCCACAGCGCCTGCCCGATCCGACAACCGGTCAGGCCCGGTACACGTTCACGTTCTCGATCGTGCTGCGCGGAACCGCCGCGTAGTCATCCGCCCGAAGGGGCAACCACAACTGCTCTGGAAAGGGGCGACTCATCATGGCTGGACCTACTGGCGCCGTCAACTCGGCAAACATCTTCACTGGCGGACCCGACCAGGCGGTCACGGGTGCTGTGCTGTCCGCACCCATCGGGACGACCCTCCCCACTTCGATCAGCGGAACCCTGCCGGCCGCTTTCGCGGCCTCCGGGTATGTGTCCGACAAGGGCCTCTCGCTAACCCCGAACCGGGCCACGAAGGACATCAAGGACTGGTCGAACACGGTCATCCGAAAGGTGCTTGACAGCTTCGACAACGAGCTCGAGTGGGAGAACCTCGAGACGAACGAAGCTTCGCTCAAGACCTACTGGGGTGACGCGAATGTCACCGTCACGGCCGCCACCGCAACAACGGGCACGCAGACGAAGACCGCGGTGAACAGCGAGGATCTGCCGCACAAGGCGTGGGCCTTCAAGATCAAGGATGGCGCACGCAAGGTGCTCATCGTGATCCCTGACGGGCAGGTCACGTCGCAGAACAAGATCGACTTCGTTCGCACGGACGCGATCAAGTGGGGCGTCAAGCTCACCACCTACCCGGATGCGACCGGAAACCACATCTACATCTACACCGATGACGGGGTCTTCTCCGCCTGATCGTGACTGGTGCGCCCGGGTGGACGAGGCACCCGCCCGGGCGCACCTTTCTGTCTTTGTAGTGCCTCTCAACGAAAGGTGCCTCATGCCTTATGAAGTCCCGCAGTCGAAAAAGTCTCTGAAGCAGAACCGGTTCGAGTTCAAGCTACCGGGCGACAAGAAGCTGTACTCGGTGCCGCTGCTGCAGTACATCCGACCGGCGTTCATCCGCGACTACTCTGAGCTCGATGCGAACGAGTTCATGGTCAAGTTCATCGACGCTGAGCTGCCAGGGGTGCTTGACAAGCTCGAGGACTCGGAACAGCTCGAAGCGCTCATGAACGCATGGTCTGAGGCGTCGGGGATCACGCCGGGGGAATCCGAGGCCTCGCCCAGCTCGTAACCGAGCAAGGCGGGGCGGTCCGCTACGAGCTCCTTCGCGTCGGGAAACGACTTGAGGATCTCGGCACCGCACGGTTGTCGTGGCTTGACCTGCAAGCGGTTGTGGAACATGCACCGCCAGACAACGCCATTACTCGTGCGGTTGCCCCAGATGTGTCTGGTTGGGGCATCTCCGACTACTTGCTCGCGGCGATCGCGAATCTTCTCGCAACGGCTAACTGGCAGCGGCAGCAGGACGAACGCGCGCCGCGCCCGAAGCCCATCCTTCCTCCTGGCGTGGAAGACCCATCGACCGAGGGATATGGCTCTGGCGCTATCCCGCTGCATCAGTTCAACGACTGGTGGGACAGCTGACATAGATAGGCGGTGCCAAGTTGGCTGAAGGTGGAAAGCTTGGCACCGCCTACTATGAGCTCGTTCCGTCGATGCGTGGTGCGCAGCAGCAGATTTCGGAGAAGCTGAACCCGGCTGCTACTGCGGCTGGTGGTGAGGCGGGGGCGTCGATTGGTTCGACGCTGCTTGGTGGGCTGAAGAAGTTCGCTGGCCCGATCGCGGTTCTGGCTGCCGGCTTCTCGGTCTCGAAGATCGTGAAGGACTCCGAGAAGTCGTTCATGGATCTGGTCGGTGCGACCAATGCGCTACAGCGCATCGCGGGTGGCACCAAGGAGCAGGTGTCGGGCATGCGCGGCGCGATGCAGCTCGCAGGTGTCGACGCGAATGGTGCTTCCGGGGCGCTCACGATCTTCTCAAAGAACCTCGGCAACGCGGCGGCAGACTCCGATAAGGCCGCGGCGATGCAGGACAAACTCGGCGTTGCGTTCCTGGATGCCGCAGGCCATGTGAAGCCGATGGCCGAGATCCTTCCGGGCCTCGCAGACAAGTTCAAATCGATGCCCGATGGTGCCGAGAAGACCGCTCTCGCGACGCAGCTGTTCGGCCGCTCGGGCGCGCAGATGCTCCCGTTCCTGAACAAAGGTTCCGAAGGTATCGGGCAGCTCACTGACAAGGCTAAGCAGATGGGCCTCGTCATCGACGATGTCTCTGCGAAGTCGTTCGGTGCGGCCAAGGTTTCTGCCCGCGAGTACTCCATGAGTCTTGATGGCCTCAAGGCCACACTCGGCGGGAACCTGCTCCCCATCACGACCGCCTTCGGGAACCTGTACCGGCAGACCATCATCCCTGTGATTCAGGCAGCGTCGGGATTCCTTGCGGCACACCGCGGCCAGTTCCTCGCGGTGGGCAACGCGGTGCAGGCTTTCGCGGATCGCACCGGCGCGATTGTGACTGGCCTTTTCGCCCTGTTCACGAAGGGTGACTACACGGGTGCGCTTGGCAAGGCCCTCGGTGTCCAGGAGGACTCGGCGGTTGTCGATGTTCTGTTCCGCATTCGTGATGCTGCAATCAGTTTCGGCGAGTCAGTCAAGCAGGCATTCGGCGGTATCGCTGCTGCGGTAGGTCCTACTTTCGCTCAGCTTGGCCCCGCGCTTTCGCAGCTGCTTCCCCCACTGATTCAGATCTGGTCGTCGCTCTCTCCGGTGTCGCTGATCTTCAAGGCGCTTCAGCCGGTGTTGCCGCAGATCGTCTCGTTGGTGAAGACGTTGGCATCCGCATTGTCTGGTGCGCTGCTCAGCGTTGTGAAGGCGCTTGTTCCGATCCTGACCCAGCTCGCCACGATCCTCACGGGTGTTCTCGCCCAGGTGATCACGGCACTCGTCCCAGTGATCACGGCGCTGGTTGGTGTCATCACTCAGTTGCTGCCTGTGTTCCTTCCGCTGATCAACGCGGTGTTGGGCCTGGTCGGGCCGATCCTTTCATTGATCTCCCCGCTGTTGTCGCTGATCGGGCCGATCCTGCAACCGCTGATTGGCCTGCTGGTGACGCTGCTTCAGCCGATCCTTGCCCTGGTTCAGCCGATCATCGGCCTTCTCGTCCCGGCGCTGCAATTCCTGGTCGGTGTGCTGACGGCGGTGATCTCGTGGATCACGGAAGCGATCGCATGGTTCGTTCGCTGGGTCACTGGAAACCAAGAAGCAGGAGCCCAGTTTCAGGCAGTGTGGAGCGCCGTGATGGGCTTCTTCGCCGGCATCGGCCAGTTCTTCGCAAACGTGTGGAACGGGCTGATCGGCGGCATCGGCAACATGGTCAACAGCGTCGTGAGCTTCTTCACTTCGCTGCCCGGGAAGATCGGGGCTGTGTTCGCTGGGGCCGGGCAGTGGCTTTGGGATGCCGGCGTGAACATCGTGAATGGTCTCATCGACGGCATCAAGTCGATGGCTGGGTCGATCGGGAAGTGGTTCCTGTCGATCATTCCGGACTGGATCAAGGCCCCGTTCATGGCGGCGCTGGGTATCCATTCCCCGTCACGCGTGTTCAAGCAGTACGGCGAGTTCACGATGCAGGGGTTCATCGACGGCCTCTCATCGATGCAGTCGAAGGTGCAGGCGACTGCTGACCAGGTCGGGACCCTTACGGGTCCTGCAGGGATCGCGACGACCGGCACGGCAGCGGCATTTGGCGCGCAGGTGACCACCCCGATCAGCATCCGCATGTACGACCGGGACCCGCGGATCGTGGGTGCACAGATCGGCCGTGGCATTGAGGGGGCTCTGCATGGTTGAGATCGCTTGGATCGAACTGTGCGGCATAACCCTCAGTGGTTCCGGTGGTCCGGATGCTGGACTCGTTTGGGAAGACCTCACTGGATGGTGGGGTCTTCCCAACATCCGGGGTCAGCAGTCGAACATCCCTGGAGGCCACGGGTCGTTCGCGCGCAGCGCTCTGTACCGGGATTCTCGTGTGATCACTCTCAAGGGGCACATCGTCGCGTACGACCGGGCTGCTTTCAACGAAGTGCGTGACGGGCTGGTTGCCGCACTCTCACAGAGCATCGGCCTGATGCGCGTCGCAACTGATGAGGGCATCTGGGAACGGAACGTGGAGATCGACACGCTGTCCATCGACCCCGACCATGGCCGCACTGCTACGTCATTCACGGTCGACATGGTTTCTCCGGATCCGCGCCGGTATGGCCCGGTGCAGTCCGTTGGTCCTGTGGGACTCCCGGTGCATCTGGGTGGTGTTCGTCTTCCGAAGCGGATGCCGTGGAATTTCGGTTCTACGTCGGGTGGGTCACGGTTGGTGATCTCGAATGGTGGGTCGATTCCGTTGAGCCCGGTGATCACGGTTACGGGTGGCGGGTTCTCGCAGTTGTCGGTGGTGGATATTACGGCGGCTCGGCAGTTGATCCTGCAGCTTCCTGGGGTTACGAGCGCGGATGTGGTGTTGGATTCGGCGACGCATCGCGTGTATGTGGGCGGTCAGGAAGTGACCCGCCTGTTGTCGACGAGGCAGTGGTTTGAGGTCCCGGCGGGGGAGACGCACAGGTTCAGGTTCGAAGCGCCAGGCGCGGTCGGGCCATTGATGACGGGTAGCTTCCGGATTGGGGCGTGGTGATGGAGTTTCCTGGTTTCCCTGGGGGCGGGTTCGACTTTGGGTATGCGGAGGCTGGTGCTGCTCTGGCGGGGCTGGTTGTTCGTGACGGGTCGGGCCTGCCGAGGTCGGGGATCATCCCGTCGACGGCGAATGTGATCACGGGCCGGTCGGACTGGAACGTGGATGTGGCCCCGTTTGTGGTGGTTCGGGGCGATGGGCCTCGAGTGCTGTTGGGTGGGGTGGATTCGTCGTTGCAGGTTGCGATCGCGGTTCCTCCGGCGTCGAATTCGCGCATCGATCTGGTGTATGCGCTGGCCAGGAATGTGGATGCTGGTGACCTTGCCGGGTGTGTGCATGTTGTGACGGGTGTTCCGGGTCCGATTCCGGTGAAGCCGTCGCTTCCGGTTGGTGGGGTTGAGTTGGGGACGGTGACTGTTCCGGCTACGGCGACAGGTACGAGCTCGTCGACGATCGCGAACACGTTCAAGTACACGGCTGCGGCTGGTGGGGTTGTCCCGTTCCGTTCCGTGTCGGAGTTGACGGCGTGGGTGGCGGCTGATGGGCAGCTTGCGGTTGATCTGTCGTCCGGGTCTCAGTTTCAGCGGGTTGCTGGTGCGTGGGTTGGGAACGGTTGGACCGCGTACGCGCCGACGTGGGGGTCGACTTCCACGCCGCCGACACTGGGTGCTTCGACTCTGGTCGGCTGGTATCGGATGCTCGGTGTCGATGAGGTTGAGGTGAAGATCTACTTCAAGATCGGGGTCGGGGCGAATGGTGGCACGGGTGGGACGTTCACGTTCTCGCTTCCGTTCCCGGCTGCTCCTGGCCCGACCTCGATCCGTACCCCGTTCCCGGCGCACTTGGTGAACGCGGGGGTTGGGATCTATGTGGGTATGGGGTATGTGGATCCGGCGGCGAGTGTTGTCGGTCAGATCGCTTTCAACGCGTCGCCTGGTGCGGTGTGGGGTGGCGGTTCTGGGTTCACGTTGAACTCTGAGGTTGCGGTTTCGGGTACGTATCGGAAGGCGTGATCGATGAGGGCTCTTCTGCATGACACGCGTACGGGGGAGTCGCTTCGAGAGCTGGAGTTCACGGAGCAGACTTCGTGGTCGGCGGCGGTGTGTCGTGCGGATGATGGTTCTGTTGTCGTCCCGGGGTACACGGCAGGGTCCGTGGGGCTCTCCAACCTGATCATCCCGCGGAAGACCTCAGTGTCACTGGTTCGTGATGATGGCGTGTGCGTGGCTGCGGGGCTTGTTGGAATCCCCGAGGCGGGCGAGAACGACGACGGCGATCAGACGGTGACGATCCCGTTTCGCGGGCCGGAGTCACTGTTTGACCGGCGTGTGGTTCTGCCTTACCCGTACAAGAACCTGATCGATGGGGCGGGCTTTCCTGTGACGACGTTCGACACCCGGATCACTGGGGTTGAGTACGGGACGATGATGAAACGCCTGTATCAGCAGGCCATGTCTCACCCGGGCGGCTCGATCCCGGTTGTGTTCGAACCGGATCGTGTCGGCACCCATGAGAAGGGGTGGGCGGCGGTTGACGGCAAGGGCGTGCAGGAGGCCGTCGAGGATATCTCCCAGTTGCAGGGCGGTGTTGAGTGGTCGTGGGTTCCGCGGGTTGATGAGAACGACTGGTTGTCGTGGGCTCTCGTCACGGGCAGAGATTCTGCCCCTGAGATCGTGTCCCCGTTCTGGCATTCGTGGACGAACTCGGGCAGCGAGCCGGACATCCGGAAGCTGGCGGAGAAGGTGTCGCCGGAGTTTCTCGCCTCGAGTGTGTTCTTCACCGGGGGTAAGGATCAGGACCGGGTGATGCTGTCGCACCAGTACGACTCGACCCTGATCGATGCTGGGTTCCCGCTGATGGAGGTGTGGGACTCGTCGCATTCGACGGTGTCGGAGCAGCCGACGTTGGACGGGTGGGCGAAGTCCCGCCTCATCGATGGGCAAGCTCCAGTGAAGTTGTGGTCGTTCGAGGTGCGCGCTGAGCGGGCGATCGGTCTCCGCGCGGGGGACTGGTGCACGGTCGAGATTCAGGGCAAGAACGGAAAGCCAGGGCACTGGTGGATCCCGGACGGTGAGTACTCCCGGCGGATCGTTGGGGTGTCGGGTACGGCGGTTGAGGACTGGTACGGGGTGACCGTGGCCGGCATGACGGGGTGGTGACATGGTCCGACCAATGTTCACCCCACCGGAGGACCGTCTCGCGGAGACACTGAAACAGCAGGCGAGCTCGATCCGCGACGTACAACGTGGCACCGGGACAGAGAAGAACCGCACCCTTGAGCAGCTATTCAAAGCGGTGACCTATCTGACAACACTGAACACCTATGCGGCGTCTGGGGCGTCGTGGAACACGGGCACCATCCCGAATGATCAGGTCACTCGGTGGGCGGATGGAACCCTCGTTGAGATTGCAGGTATCGACATCCCGTACGGGAAGGTGCTGGTCACAGCATCCGTAGGGGAATCATCCGTGGCCCCTGCCTCCGGCGGGTGGATTTCCGGGATGGTGTCGTTCCGGATCTTCGACGCGAACGGCACCGCAACCGACACGGACGTGGAAGTGAAGAATCGCGCCGGCCGCTTATACGGGGCGGAACGCATGGGCGTCACGATCTCCACCACACCGCAGGTCATGGTCATCGACCGGAACGCGCACCCGGGACCGTACAAGATCCGGTTGCAATACGGATATTGGGCGTCGATCGCCGGGACGGGCGATCCGTCTATCAACTTCAATGCCCCGTCGCTGACCGTCCAGATCATCGGTGACGGTGTCCCTGACTGAAAGGACTCAGCATGCCACTGATCACTGGCACCATCACTGATTCTGCGGGGACTCCGGCAAACGGGCTGATCGAGTTCACCCAGATGGTGCGAATGGACACGGGGACGATGCTCGTGACGCAAGCCGTTGCCACCGCGCAGGTCGTGAACGGAACGATCCGCGACTTGAACGGTTCCCCGTTTGTCATGCCGGTGAACCCTGATGGGACGGCTGTCCGGGTCTTGGAGCGTCTGGGCGGCCGAACCTATGCATGGCTGACACAGGTTCCCGCAACAGATGTTGAGTACAGGGCGTTGCCGCAGTTGAGCGCCGGGTCACTACTCCCCGCCGGGTTCTGGTGGGACCTCACGGGCGGGATCGACTTCCCACCAGAAGCAGCTGTGGGCGACTTCGGGTGGGATCGCAACACTGACAACGTGTGGAGGAACGAATAGTGGCCAAGGTACTTGTTTCAAACATTCGCGGCGCGGATGGTGTTGTGACACCATCGCTGCAGGTTCTCGCGAACCAGGCCATGAACGCGAGTGACGATGCGCTCTCGGCTAAGGCGGCGTCAGAGCTCGCCGCTTCGGATGCGCAGGCATCTGCTGCGGGTGCTGCCGCGGCCGCAGTGCCCGCAATGCTGGCCGCGTCGACTGCTGCGCTGACTGCGGGTGCTGACCCGACTCGGCACATGCCGAGCGAGGTTGTCCTCATGTCTCCCACGACAGCTGCCCCGAGCATGACTGGCGGCACCGCGGCGTCCTCAGCCACAGGGTGGACGCTGACTGCTGCAGGCGGCGCCGCGACACTGATGGCATCACTGCCCTTGGGCACACCCATGAACATTGGACCAGCGCAGTCAATCTGTGTCGACATCGACATCCCTGACGTGTCCAAGATCAACGTCCTCACCGTGTACCTGTGGCACGACTCGGGACTGACGACCGCCCTTCGTTGGGGGTATGCGTCGAACGCCAACAACATGCCTGTGACGCTCGTCAATGGGCGAAACACGATTCGAATCCCGTGGGCCGCGTTCTTCTCCGGAGGCATCACCCGCACCGGGATCAAGACGAACTGGGGCAAGCCCTACAGGCTTGCTGTCGCATTCTCCCGGACGCCCGCCGCGAACATTGACGCGGGGACGACCGCCACGATCCGACGCGTGTGGGCTGAGGTTCACCGTGCCGGGAAGATGCTGATCATCGGCGACCGTGGGTACAAGTCCTGGGTCGACGGCGGGTATCCCGCGTTGAAGGCGTTGAAGGTCCCGGTTACGTGGGCGCCTGATCTGGACCTGTTCGGGAGTGGTGTCGGCGGCATCTTCGAGGCCGTGACTGAAGCACGCATGCACGAGCTCGCGAAAGAGAACGGCAACTCCATCTCGTTCCATGGGAAGACGGGCGGCCCAACATCGGGCATGACCGCAGCAGAGCTGGCCGCTGAGACCGCTTACTGTCGGGACTGGCTGCGCCACTACGGGTATCAGGGGCGAATCTGGCGGGCCGCATACGTGCAGAACCAGGCCGGCGCAGCAGCCGACCCGCTGGTCACCGACCAGCTGCTCGCATCACGCACCCACACGGGACACCAGCGGGACGAGATCTGGCCCCCGATCGACCAGTACGACCTGTACTGCAACTCGATTGAGAACACGTCCACCGCTGCGGCGAACCAGACGATGATCGATGACTGGTTCGACATCATGAAAGCGACGAACTCGCTGATGATCCGGTTCTTCCACCGCATCGACGAGACGGACCAGTTCTCGACCCGAAAGGCGAACTGGGACTACTTCGTATCGAAGGTGTCAGCTGCGATCAGTGAAGGTTGGCTCGAAGGAGTCACTTTCGAAGACCTCTTCTACGGCACCGGCGGGAACTTCGAGCAGCGTAACGGCACGGCCATCTCACGCTGGACCGCGCTCCCAACCCGACGCGTCATCAACTGACCGTCACCGTCTTCACCGAGGGGGGAAGCGTGAGCGATATCGAGAAGGACATCGCTGCGGGTCGTCGCTGGTTGCGCGATCGCGGCGGGCTCCCTGGAGACTGGCGCGTCCCGGTGGCTCACGTGTTCCAGGTGCGTCGAACCTCGAGGATCACCTCGTGGGCGCTGCGGTTGGTGGCGAGAGCCAGCTCACCGATCACGCGAGCAAGGAGGGACCCTCCGGCGAGCAGTCGTTGACTCTCGGAGATGCCCCAGTCCTCGATGATCTCCGCCTGAATCACGGCCTGGTCATCGAACGCGATCGCGGTCGACAAGGCCAACCAGCGACGGATCCCCTCAGACATGAAGTCGTCATGTTCCATACCCGCGGACGCTACAGCACAGCGCGGCCAGCGAGGAACCTCAGAACCGGACTCTCAGACAAGGGAATCCTCCAACCTCAAAGCCCCTGCCACTCGTGACAGGGGCTTTGTCGTTCCCGAAAGGACACATCTCATGGACTACAACAACGGTGAGATCCCGCTGTCCGTACTGGTGCAGGTGCCAGGCCAGGAGGACGACGACGCATGGCTGTCGGCGACGACGTGCGCACGCTGGCTCGCGCTCAAGCAGGATGTGCAGGACACGTACGGGGTGACGATCTGGATCGTCCCCGGCTTTAACGCATACCGCCCTCTTGACAACCAGAAATATGCGAAACAGCAAGCGATCAACCAGGGGCGCCCGCAGGATGCGGCCGACCCGGGAACGTCGTCGCACGGTGGCGTCTACATCCAGTGGGGCAGCCCCCGCAACGGGCAGGCGTCCCTCGCGATCGACGTCGGCGGATACGAAGCACTGAACCGTGACGACTGGTACGCGATGTGCCGCAAACACGGCTTCGAACCCGGGTTCTTCGACTGGGAGGCCTGGCACATTATCGACTGGGACCCCCAGATCGGTACAGCTGCCCTCGCGGGCAATGTCACTGGAACGACTGCCACGGCGGTCCCCACGAAAGGCAAGAAGATGGACCTTTTCCTCCTGCTCACCCAGCCCGCCGATGGTGGGCTTCGACGCTGGCTCGTCGATGTTCGCGCTGAAACCAAGCATGAGATCTCGAGCGAGAAGTTCAACATGTACAAGAACGTTGGCATGCCGACGCTGTCTGGTCCTCAGCCGTACACGTACGGCGACGAGTTCCGGACGATCTAGTCCTGGGGGCACGATTGAACGGCGCTATTCAAGACTGGCTCGAAGGCGTTTCCGTCTGGGAGGTCCTTGTCACGGTCGGAGTTGTCACCACGGTGGTCCTGGCCCTGTGGAAGCTCATTCCACTCTTCAAGAAGCTCTCGAACTTCATCGATGATGTCGCAGGCGAAGAGGCGCGCGCTGGGGTTCCGGCCCGTGCGGGCCTCATGGAGCGTGTGCAGCGGATCGAACATGAGCTGTTCCCGAACTCTGGTGGATCCGCTCGGGACGCTATCAACCGCACTGAGGCGGCCGTCGTCTCGATCAATAAGAAGCTCAACAACGATCAGAAGCGGATCGATCGACTCGATCAGATCGCCGCGCGTCACCACCCCGAGGAGAGACCATGAACAAGATCTGGTTCCCGAATCAGAGATCAATCCGCACGGCCCTGCAGGTCATCCTGGCGGTGGTTGCTGCGCTCGGAATCGTTGTCGCCGTGGCCCCCCAGGTTCTTGACGCTGTCGCCGATGTTCTTCCGGGCCCAGCCGTCGCATGGCTTGCAGGCGCGATCGCAACCCTCGCTGGCATTAGTGCCGCGATCTCCCGTGTCATGGCGATCCCCGCCATCGACGAGTGGCTGAAGAAGTTCGGTGCAGGGTCGACTCCGCTCGGATCTGTCAGTTACACGTCACTCGGTGGAGATGCGGTTGGCCTGACCCGTCGCCAGTACCGGGCCATGGTAGACAGCGCTGACGCGAAGGACTGACTCGTCACAACACGAACCGCTCCTTACCCGCCAGGGACAAGCGCAGGCTGTGTCTCGGGGCGCGGCGCCACCTGGCTATGATCGAACTCATGCCGGAACGCGACCCAGAGGTTACGGCCTGGTCGCCTCCGCCACTCGATCAGTGTGATCAAGAGCGAATCCCAGTGCCGCTAGACGAGGAGTACCTCCTCTCTATGAGGCGTGTCCTCTGGAACAAGCAGCTAGTGGCGTTCGCGATCGTCTTGTCGCAATGCATCGGCGATCAGTGGGTAGAGGTAGTCTGCATCGACACCCTGCATCACGGATGCGTGCATCGCCATGACGGCGACCACGACGCACCGTTCAAATCAATTCGTGATGTAAACAGTCAGCAAGACGTGCAAGAATCGTTCCACGACGCTTACGACGATGTCTACAACGAGTATCTACGCGCACGGGGATTGGACGAGCTGCGATGAACCGGCATGAAGCGACGCGACGAGTGATGCAAAGCATCTTCCGCAGGGGCACTGAGAACGCCTTGCGTTACGTTGCGCCCGACGGGTCTCGACCGGTCGTCGTCTGCACCCCCAACGAGTACCTCAGCGAGGTTTCCAAGCGAGTTGACGCCGCCGGTGGTTCCGCCAACGTTGTGCTGGCTGAGACCAAGAGGTACTCCATCATCATCATGGAGTCCGTTGCGGGCGACGCGGAGGATGTTGGTTCTGAGGCAGTGAACGCCGACATCTCGATGGGCATGTTCTTCATCCGCGCCAAGTCGAGGCGCGGCAAAGCAAACATCTTCCACATCGGTTCGGTGAACGCTGAATCGCAGATTCAGGCGTTTGACTACGCGTAACCAGCGTTCCAACGCCATCTACTAGTCGAACCGCCCCCGCTTCTCTTTTGGAGAGGCGGGGGCGGTTTCGTTCGTCTTGTCAACGAATAACGATGTCGGCGGTGTTCCAGTCCGCAAGCTCCTCGAACGGAACGAATGTCTCACATGTGAGCAGGCGAACCTTGGTCGGGGTTCCGTAACTCCATCGATTCGGCCCGTTTGGAGTCTGGCATCGGATCTGCTTTCCGGCAGATGTGGCGACTACGGCAGACAGCTTTGGGACATAGCTCGAAGATGCGTCACGGCGCAGTTCCACGTTCAGGTACGTGATTTGGTAGTTCTTTCCGTAGCTCTTAGAGCCCTGCGCGCTGGCGATAACGGTGTTCATCAGGCTGATTCCGTCGACACCTTGGACAACGGTTCCGGTGACGGTGTGCCTTACGGTCCGGTCTTCGAGGCTCGGAAAAAGCACATTGAGGAAGAGGAAGCCTCCGATGAACAGGCCCACCACGCCGAGAGCGAGGGGCCAGAGCGGTTTGTCTCCGGAGTGGTGTTGTTTCCGCATCAGACTCGTCGCACGGAGAGGAGTTGGTAACCGTCGGGGACCTTCGCTTCGAGGGCTGCCATGTCGTCGGCTTCGATCTCGGCCACGCCGTCGCGGCGTGCGATCGTGCCCTCGGCTGTCATCATCGTGTCCTTCTTCGACATCGACACGGGTGCCGAGACCGTCTCCCACCCGTCCGGCGACTGCTCGCGGATCAGATCTTGGATCTCGTCGAGCTCTTCGGCCTGCACGGTGATGGTGCGCGTCTCGCGCGGGCGGATCATTCCAATGAGCACCAGGACAGCCTACGGCTGGTCGACGACACCGCGAGGGCGGGCGTATCCGCCGGTGCCGTGCGCAGGGAGACCTCTCCGGAACTTGCCGAGCGCGATCGCCTGGTCCATGTCGAGCGGCAGCTCGCGCAGCGCCGCCACGAGCGTGGCCCGGTACTGATTGCTGGAGGAGAAGCCGATGAATAGGCCGACCTCCTGGGTGAGCAGGTCGATCCGGTCGCCCGCCGTCGCGTAGAGCTCGGCGATCACCGGCACGGGATCCTGCGTGAACTGGTTGCGGGTCATCACGCAACCGATCTTGATGCTAAGCGCGGTGTCGGGTGCGAGCGGGTGGGACGGCATGCGGGGAGCGTACGCCGCGGCGCCGACATCGAGTGTCCGTGGCTAGTGGAAGCATCACCGCATGACCCCGACCGAGCTCCTCGCCTTCGAAGCCCGCAACCCCTCCTGGCGCGGCAACAAGGAAACCCGCATCCGCGAACAGCTCGGCCTGACACCAGCCAGGTACGTGATCCTGCTCATCCGCGCCGCCGAATCCATTGAGGGGATGCTCGCGGACCCGGTTACAGCGCGTCGAGTGCGCGATGTTCCGGGCCGCAAGAGTCGGAGCAGTCTGTCGGTTTCGACACGCTACCTGCCGGTCTAGACGGAACTCGAGAGGTGGTTGCGAACCCTGCCGGACGAGAACCCGCGCAACATCGGTCGACGGTTCTGACGCGACACATATGTGTGCACGATTGTGTGCACTAGCGTCCACCGGTCGAGGTATAGTTGCCTGAAATACAGGGTTTGCGGGAGCAAATCGCGGCTATACCTTTTCACTCGTAATGAAAAGGTCAAGGGTTCGATTCCCTTGGGCGGCTCGACCGGAAACCCCCTCCCCGGAGGGGGTTTCGTCGTTCCGGCGTACGCTCGGAGCATGTCTCGTGCGCTGCTGATCGTCGACGTCCAGAACGACTTCACAGAGGGAGGCGCCCTCGCCGTGGTCGGCGGTGACGACGTCGCCCGCGGCATCACCGCCCTGCTCCGCGATCATGCGGCGGACTACGACGTCATCATCGCGTCCCGGGACTGGCATGACGCAGCGGGGGACAACGGCGGGCACTTCTCCGAGGCGCCGGACTACGTCGACAGCTGGCCCGTGCACTGCGTCGCAGGCACCGAGGGTGCCGACTACGACCGGCTGCTGGACACGGCGGCCGTCACGCACCACGTGCGCAAGGGCCAGGGGCGCCCCGCTTACTCGATGTTCGAGGGCGTGACGGAGACCGACGAGACGGTCGCCGGGATCCTGGCGGCGCACAGTGTCCTCACCGCCGACGTCGTCGGCATCGCGACCGACCACTGCGTGCGCGCCTCGGCGTCGGACGCGATCGCGCACGGCGTGCACGTGCGGATCCTGACCGACCTCGTCGCGGGCGTGGGTGCGGAGTCGAGCGCGGCCGCACTCGCCGAACTCGCGCACGCCGGGGCGGACCTCGTGTCGGGCGGCGCAGATCCGAGCTCTCCCGCCGATGGACCGGCTGCGTCGACCGACGGATCCGCCGAATGACCACCGAACGTTGCGCGCTGCTGCTGCGCGCCGTGAACGTGAGCGGCGCGAACAAGGTGCCGATGGCCGAGCTGCGCGCGCTCATGAACGACCACGGAGGATTCGGCGCCGTGACGACCTACATCGCGAGCGGCAACGTCATCTGCGACGCGCCGGCGGACCCGGCGGTCGCGTGCGGGGAGGCGCGGACCCTGATCCACGACGCGTTCGGCGTGGACACGCCCGTGATCCTGCGCACACATCACGATCTGGTCCGAGCGATCGAGGAGAATCCGTTCCCCGATGCTGAGGCAGACAAGATGCTGCACGCGATGTTCCTCGAAGGAGCGCCGCGGGCCGATGCGGTCGAGACGCTGACCGAGAGACTGCAGCCCGGCGAACGGATCGCGCTGCGCGGAAACGACCTGTGGATCGACTTCGGCGCCGGGGGAGTGCACTCGAGCAGGCTCACGCGACCGGTGCTGGACCGCGCGCTCGGCGTCGCCGGCACGGCGCGCAACCTTCGCACGGTGCGGAAGCTCGCCGAGCTCACGGCCGGCTGACGGCATCGGGCGGCCCCGCCGCCCGATCGGCTGCGAGAGCACGGCTGAGTGCGGTCGGCGCTGCGGCGCCCGCCGCATGCAGATCCACACGCTGTGCGCCGCACGTCACGCAGCGCACGTACAGCAGTGTGCCCTCGGCCGTCCTGTGCCGCGATCGGGTGGTCCAGGCGTGCTCATGCGCGGGGGCGGGACGGGACGACTCCGGAGAAGAGAGCGGAATCGATGCGGTGTCGGCAGAGGATGCGGCGGTCATGCCTCCCACGATGATGTAATGTCATTGTGCATCTCAACCCTTACGGTGAGTACGCGGTGCTGCTGGCGGTATCGCTCGCCAACGACTGGCCTTCCGATCGCGCCGGCATCGAGCGGCGCACCCGCGACTTCGGGATGACGATGGTCTTCCCCGCGGGCCCCGGGGACCACGCCGACACGCGACAGGTGATCGACGACTGGCTGCGCATCGTCGATGCCCCGGCCCCGGAGGAGCGCGCGGCGCTGTTGAACGCGCAGATGGCCGCTGCCGCGGCATACCCGCGGCTCACGGACCACGACGGCGAGGGCTGGCATCTGCACTATCGCGGCGAGGAGGATTCGCTGCCCCGCGTGCTGCGCGCCGTCATCGCAGTCGGCACCTCCCTGCACCTGGTCACGCGGGGGATGACGCGACTGGGGCGCTGCGCGGCGGCGCCGTGCACCAACGTCGTGGCCGACGTGACCCGCAACGGGCGGCAGCGCTACTGCTCGGTGCGCTGCGCCAACCGCGACGCCGTGCGAAGGCACCGGGCTCGACGGGGATAGTTCTCCCTCTCTTGCCTGCGCGATGGTGGGGTCGCCGTCTACTCGAGTCCCAGGAGCTCCTCGACGGCGTGCTCGGAGGTCGACCCGCCGGAGGGCGGCGGCATGAACAGCGTCGACACCGCTGCGATCAGGGCCGCGGCGATGCCGGCAGCAGCGGCGATCCACGGGAAGCCGAAGAAGAAGTCCCACCCGGCGATCACGCCGTCGATCAGGCCCACCAGCAGCCACCCGAGGAGAGGGCTCAGGAAGCTGAGCAGGATGAAGAGTGCTTTGCCCCCGGCTGTGTCGAGACGCCGTGCCGTGACGAGAGTGCCCGTGGTCGCCATCGCTGTCGTCAGCAAGCCGATCAGCACACCCCAGCGGAGACTGTCACCGACACTCGCCCAGGTGAACCCTCGGGCGAACGTGCCGTAGAAGATCGCGAGCGCCGCCACGGCCAGCGCGATTCCGGCGATGGATCCGACAGCGACCACCTTCCAGTACAGCCTCACCGTCGACGTCCTCATGGCCCCAGGGTAGGGCGGTGCGAGTCTCCGCGCTCGAGAGCCGACAGCGCTCGCCGATCGCCGGCATGGCCGAGGGAGTTGAGCGTGCTGCGAATCGTCTGCACGAGGAGCGCATCGTCGATCGGCGGCATGCCCGGAAAGACCACGCGCATGAGGAGGGGTCCGGTCAGCAGGTCGGCGATCCACGGAGGATCCCCGACCCGCGCGATCTCGCCGCGGGCGACCGCGCGTTCGATGATCACACGGGTGTAGGCGCGGCGGGGTCCGAGATAGTGCTCGAGGAACGGTCTGCCCTGCTCGGGGTCTGCTTCCACCTCTGCCAGCCAGCCGACGATGCCTCGTGTCACCACCGGGTCGGTGAACAGATGCTGCTGACGCCGCTGCACTTCGATCAGGTCGCCGATGAGCGTGCCGGTGTCGATGTCCGTATCGGTTCCGTGGCGGGAGGTCAGCACGTGCGGAACGACCTCGGCCACGTTCTGGAAGCGGCGATAGAACGCCGGCTTGTTGGTGCCGGCGCGCTCGATGATCGCGCCGACCGTGAGGCGGGCGTACCCCCGTTCTGCGATGAGTTCGGCGGTGGCCCGCAGGATCGCGTCGTCGATCGAGCTCTTGCGGGGACGTCCGGCGGTCACCATAATGTAACTCATAGTAACGTATCTCACCGACGGATGAGGGGGAGGGTCATGGTCTACGCGTGGATCGTCGGCGCGAGAGTCCGCGCCACGTTCGAGAAGATCAACGACGGCGACTATCGGGCCATGGTCGACGGGCTCGCATCCTCGTTCCGGTACCGCTTCCACGGCGATCACGCGCTCGGCGGGGTGCGCACGACGAGGGAGTCGATGCTGCGCTGGTGGGAACGCGTCGTGAGGCTGCTGCCCGGAGCGCGATTCGACGTGCAGGACGTGCTCGTCAACGGCGGCCCCTGGAGGACGCGCATCGCCGTGCGGTCCTCGATCTCCGGGGACCTCCCGGACGGCACCCGCTACGAGAACACCGTCTTCCAGTTCATGACGTTGGTCTGGGGCCGGGTGTCGTCGGTCGAGACCGTCGAAGACCTGCAGGTGCTCGAACGCGCCCTGGAGGCCGTTGCCGAGAGCGGGGTCGAGGAGGCGCGTGCCGCGCCCATCGTCGACTGAGTCAGGGACCTCAGCCGCAACCGAGCAGCCGGACGAGTCGACCGTCAGTCGTACATGCCGACGTTGATCGGACCAGTCAGGTCAGGGGGAGCGGCCCTGAAGCCGCGCGTCTTGACCAGCAGGTAGACCACCCCGATCGCGGTCCAGGCGCCGCCGATGATCATCGAGATCCCGTCCAGGCTGAGCCACAGCGCCACGTTGATCACGACGCCGATCGCCGGGATGACGACGAAGCCGATCCAGGAACCGATCGTGCGCTTCGTGATGAAGCGGAAGAACACGAAGATCACCGACAGGTTCACGAACGTGAAGGCGATGAACGCGCCGAAGTTGATCATCGACGACGCCTGTGCGAGGTTCACGAACAGCGCGGTCAGGGCGATCGCGGCGACGATGAGGACGTTCACGACGGGGACGCCGGTGCGAGGGTTCACCCGGCCGAACAGCCGCCTCGGCAGGGCGCCGTCGCGGCCCATCGCGTACAGCAGCCGGGCGGCGCTCATCTGCTGCGTGATCCCGCAGCCCAGCACCGCCATCATGTAGCCGCCGACGAAGATCGCCTGGAACGCGGCGCCCCCGATGTACTTCGCGATCTCGGGGGAGGCCCCGACGATGTTCTCGAGCTTCGTGACGTCGGGGAACAGCGTCTGCATGACATAGGTCACGGTGAGGAAGAACGCTCCGGCGGCCGCGACGATGATGAAGATCGCGCGCGGGATGTCCCGCGTGGGACGCTGCGCCTCCTCCGCGAGCGTGGAGACGGCGTCGAAGCCGAGGAACGACAGCGCGAGGATGGCGGCGCCGCCGGCGAGGGCCGCGGCCTGGACGTCGTCGGAGAAGAACGGCCGCACGGTGAAGGCCGCGCCGTTGGCGCCGTTCGCGATGTTCACGACCGCGAGCACCACGAAGAGCACGGCGACGACGAGTTGGATCCCGACCAGGATCACGTTCATGCTGGCGGCGAGACGCACGCCGACCAGGTTGAGCGCCGTGCAGATCGTCACGGTCAGCAGCACCCACACCCAGAACGGCACCTGCGGGTAGATCGCGCCCATGTAGATCCCGGACAGGATCGCGTTGATCATGGGCAGCAGGAGGTAGTCGAGCGTCGCCGCCCAGCCCACGAGGAAGCCCACCGAGGGATGGATGCTCTCCTTCGCGTACGTGTAGGCGGATCCGGCGATCGGGAAGAAGCGGACCATGCGCGAATAGCTGAACGCGGTGAACAGCACCGCGACCAGCACCACCAGGTAGGCGAGCGGCACGTGTCCGCTGGTCTGGTCGGCCACGATCCCGAACATGTCGAAGACCGCGAGCGGCGCCATGTACGCGAGACCGATGAAGACGAGGTGGCGCAGCTTCAGGGTGCGCTTGAGCGCCCCCTGCTCGTGCGCGACGACGTGGGCGAGCTGATCGTCGCCGGCGGCGACAGCGGAGTGGGATGGCAGCGTTGACATCGTGGGGATCGTCCTCAGTGGGTGTGGCAGTGGTGGTCGTCGGAGGGTTCGGTGCAGCTCTGCCCGGCTCCGCCCGGGTCCTGGACGGGTGCTGCGTCCGCCGCGCGGCCGAGCTCACCGCGTGCGTCGTGCACCGCGGTGCCGCCCACGACGGTGAGGTCGGCGCACTGCGCGAGGATCTCCGCGGGCTCCATCGCGTAGAGGTCGCCCGACCACACGACGAGATCGGCGAGGTATCCGGTACGCAGCATCCCGAGGCTGTTCTCGTGGTGGAACGCTCCGGCGCCGCCCTTCGTGTAGGCCTCGAGCGTGCGGTCGAGGTCGAGGCGCTCGCCCGTGGTCCAGGCGTCGCCGCCGTCGAGACGGGCGCGGGTCATCGCGCTGTAGACGCCGACGAGCGGATCCATCTCGCCGACCTGCCAGTCGCTCGAGAACGTGACGCGCGCGCCGGAGTCGATCATGGACCGGAACCGCCAGGCGCGATCCCAGCGCGCTTCTCCGACGTTCTCCATCCAGGTGCCCGCGACGAGGTCGGGGGAGGCGTGGCGGGGCTGCATCGCCGCGACGACGCCGAGGTCGCGGAAGCGCGGGAGGTCCTCCGGGGCCAGGCACTCCACGTGCACGATGCCGTGCCGGGCGTCCCGCGCGCCGTTCGCGCGCTGCGCCGCCTCGATCGCGTCGAGCGTGAGCCTGATCCCCCAGTCGCCGGTCGCGTGCGTGTGCACCTGGTAGCCCAGGCGGTCGAGCTCGACGAAGAGCCGCGTGAACTCGAGCGGCTCGAGGCTTGTGTGCCCGCGATGGCCGGGGCGGTTCGCGTAGTCCTCGAGCATCGCCGCGGTGTGCGGCTCGATCACATCGTCGGCGTACAGCTTGACCATGCCCAGGCGGAAGCGGTCGTGCTGCGGCGTCTCCCGGATCGCCTCGGTGATGCGCGAGCGGAAGTCGCCGTCGGATCCGACCGGGTGGTAGATCGCCGCGATCGTCCGCGAGGTGAGCTTGCCCTCGCGCTCGGCCCGGTCGAAGAGCGGCAGCTCGGCGAGCGGGACCTGCGGCTCGACCACCGTCGTGATGCCGAAGCGGCGGGCCATGTCGAGGCTGTTCACGATCTTGCGGTAGCGCCGGTCGGGGGAGTACATCGGGATGTCGCGCTGCAGCTCGGCGAGGCCGTCCGTCGTCATGGCGCTCGTGTAGAAGTCGGTGACCCAGCCGGTGGGCTCTCCGGTGCGGTGGTCGATCTCGGGGTTGCCCCAGGCGATGTCTCCGCCGCCGAGGATGCCGAGCTTCGCGAGCGCAGGACGATTCAGCCACACCGAGTGCTGGTCGTAGGTGGTGATGAAGACCGGCCGGTCGGTGACGCCGGCGAGGTCGTCGGCGCGCGGGCGACGTCCCTCGACGACCGAGTAGAGCGCGTTCTCGGCGCAGATCCACTCCAGGTCGGGGTGCGTCTCGGCGAACTTCGCGATGCGAGAGCGCACGATGTCGAGGCTCTGCACCTGGTCGAGGCTCACGGCGAGGTCGTCGTAGCCGAGCAGCAGGTGGTTGTGGGTGTCGGCGACGCCGGGGGTGACGAGGCGTCCCTCGAGCGCGACCGTGCGCAGGCTCGCGG
Organism: Microbacterium sp. NPDC089698; assembly: GCF_044749045.1. Classification (NCBI taxonomy): domain Bacteria; kingdom Bacillati; phylum Actinomycetota; class Actinomycetes; order Micrococcales; family Microbacteriaceae; genus Microbacterium; species Microbacterium sp. NPDC089698. The sequence goes on along the minus strand of NZ_JBIVHE010000004.1, from coordinate 23,496 downwards.
GGGCATCGGCGGCGGATCCCACGTAGGTGATCCGGTCGCCGGTCACGCCGACGGCCTCGGCCCAGGGCTGCTCGGGATCGAAGGTGCGGACGCGTCCGCCGGTGTAGAGGGTGTCGACCGCCATGTCGGTGCTCCAACGTCTCGGGGCGGCGCTGCCCGGGGGAGCGACCGCAGTTCTTTGACTCAAGAGTAAATTAATTCACTCAGATGTCAAGAAACTCTTCCTCTCGGATCCGGATCCCGCGACAGGACTGCGATACTGGCTTCATGGCACGCCCGAGCACCCAGGAGCAGCGCCGCCGTGAGGTGGTCGACGCGGCGCTCGACGCCGCCGCCGAGCATGGGCTGCGCAATCTGTCGCTGACGGACGTCGCGAACCAGGCCGGAGTCACCCGGGGCGCGCTGCTGTACTACTACGAGGACCTCGACGCGATCCTCGTCGAGGCCCACGCCGCGGGCATGCGCCGGGTCGGCGAGGAGCGCGAGGCGCTCGTGGCCCAGGCGCAGCGTCCGGCGGAGCAACTGGCGATCGCCATCCGCGCCGGTCTGCCGAGCGGCCCGGACGACGCGCTCATGCGGCTGCTCTACGAGTTCGACGTGCTCGCGGGCAAGTCGCCGCTCCACGATGAGCTCGTGCAGCGCCTCTACGGGGAGCAGCTCGGGCTGTACCGGCGGATCCTGCAGGCCGGAGAGGACAGCGGCGACTTCGCGCTGACCGGTCCGCTCGACGACATCGCGATGAACTTCGTCGCCCTCGAAGACGCCTACGGCCTGCACATCGTCGCGGGCGGCAGCATCTCGGTCGCCGATGCGGAGCGGGCCATCGCCCTGTTCGCCCGGCAGGCGGGGGCACCGCTGCCGGACGGTGCGGCCCTGCAGTAGGCCGTCAGCGCGCCGCTTCGCCCGCTGCTGCCGACGCCGGGAGAGACGGCTCCTCCGCGGCCCGCGCGCGAAGCCCCCACGGCCATACGGCCGCCACGGCGAGGAATCCCGCGCAGAGCAGGAGGAACAGCCGGTAGTCGCCCGTCGCGTCGTGCGTCGCCGCGCCGATCAGGGTGCTCACGCCGCCTCCGAGTGCGACGGCGACCAGGCCGATGCTCAGCGCTCGCCCGCTGACCGCGTGCGGCAGATAGTGCGACACGACGTACGCCAGCATCGCCGTCTCGGTTCCTGTCGCGACGCCGATCCCGGTGGTGATGGCGATGTCGGACGGCCCGGACGGCAGCACGGCGAGGGCGAGCAGAGCCGCGACCGGGATCGCCAGCATGAGGCTCGCCAGCGGGCGGGTGGGGATGCGATCGAGCAGCAGTCCGGCTGCGAGGTTGCCCACGAGGAGGCCGACGCCGAGCAGGCTCTGCCCGATCACCGCCTCGGTGGCGGTGTGCGCCCGCTCCTCGAGGAGCGGCACGAGGTGGCCCTGCATGCCGCCGTATCCGAGCGCGGCGAAGAAGCCCCAGCCGAGGATCGCGTAGAGGGCGCGGGTGCGGAACAGGGCGAGCCAGCCCGCGGGGCGGGCGGTTCCGATCGACGGGGTGCGCGGGCGATCCGGCCGGAGGAACAGCAACGCCGGAAGCGCGGCGAGGACCGCCGTCTGCACTCCGAGCACGGCGAAGGCCCCCTGCCAGCCGAGCGCGGCGATGAGCGCACCGGCGATGAGCGGATTGGCGATCGCGCCGAGGCAGGCGCCGGCGAACAGCAAGCCGAGGGCGGCGCCGCGACGGTGGGAGAACGCGGTGCCGACGGCCTTGGCGAGCGGGACCGCGCTGGCGCCGAAGCTCGCCGCATACGTCACGAGGAACATGACCGAGAACCCGATCCGGCCGACCGGCAGAAGACCGAGAGCGAGCAGGGAGACCACCTCGACCACGAGCGCCGACACGACCAGCACGCGCAGGTTCAGGCGATCGGCGGCCCATCCGGTCGCCGGGATCAGCGCGGGCGCGAGCAGCGTCGCGATCGTCAGGATGCCGTAGGTCTCGGTGCGGGACCAGCCGAACTCCTGCTCGATCGCAGCGGAGAACACGCCGAAGGTCTGCACGAGGAAGCCGACCGCGCTGAAGGCGAGGATCAGCGAGGCTCCGGCGAGGAGCCACCACTCGCCCCCGGTGCGGACGGGGGATGCCGTCTGCGCCCTCATGACGCGCCCCCTCCCGCCGCTGAGCCGGCCCAGATCGGCGGGGTGCGCTGCTGCCACGGGTTCGCGGTCTCGAGCTGGGCGCAGACGCGCAGCAGCTCGGCCTCGCCGGCGGCGCGTCCGACGAGCTGAACGCCGATCGGCAGCCCGCCGGCGCCGTGCCGGGCCGGGACCGAGGCGGCCGGATGGCCGGTCACGTTCAGGAGCGGGGTGAAGGCGGAGTAGTCGCGCAGCACCCGGTACGAGTATTCGGCGGCGGTCTCGTCGGTGCCGGAGGGGTCGAAGTCGCCGATCCGGGGTGCGGGGGTGACGGCGGTCGGCGTCAGCCAGAGGTCGAAGGCGTCGAAGTAGTCGTCGACGGCGCGTGACGCGGCGCGGAAGGCCTGATCGGCGTCGAGCAGGTCGGCCACCGTCACCGTCTCGCCGTGGCGTCGGTAGCGCCACGTCATGACCTCCAGCTCCTCCGGTTCGGCGGGGCGCCCGAGCAGCCGCTCGAGGCGGCCGACCGACCAGGGCAGCGCATGCGTCCAGGCCCGCAGGAAGGCATCGAAGAATCCGGCCCAGGCGACGCCGGGCGAGGCCTCGGCGACGTCATGGCCGAGGTCTGCGAGCAGGGCGGCGGTGCGGCCGGCGGCGTCGGCGCTGTCGGGGCCCGCCGTTGCGAACCCGGCGAGCTCGGTGGCGAAGCCGATGCGGAGCCTTCCCGGCTCCCGATCGACCTCGGCGGAGAAGGGCCGGGATGGCGGCGGGATCAGAGAACGGGCCCCCGGATGCGCTCCCTGGGTGACGTCGAGGAAGGCGGCCGAGTCGCGCACGGTGCGCGTCGTGACATGGTTGACCGAGAGGTTGAAGAAGTGGTTCGCCTCGAACGGCGTCCGGCCGCGGCTCGGCTTCAGGCCGAAGACGCCGGTGCAGTGCGCCGGGGTGCGGATCGATCCGCCGCCGTCTCCGCTCGTGGCGACCGGCACGATGCCCGCGGCGACCGCCGCGGACGCCCCGCCGCTGGACCCGCCCGGCGACCGGGAGGGATCCCACGGGTTGCGGGTCGCACCGTGCAGCCGCGACTCCGTCACCGCATAGAGTCCGAACTCCGGCGCCGTCGTCGCGCCCACGAAGGCGACGCCGGATGCGCGGATGCGCGCGGAGAACACGTCATCGACCGGAACCGTCCTCCCCGCGAGCAGGCGCGTGCCCGCCCCGAGCGGGCCTCCGGCGCGGCCGTGCCCGGACTTGCTCAGCACGGGCACGCCGGAGAACGGGGCGTCGGACGTCCAGAGTGCGTTCTCATCGATCGGGCCGACGAGGGCGTTGAGCGTCGGATCCACCGCCTCGGCGGCGGCCGCGGCGCAGGCGGCGAGCTCTGCGGGGTCGACCTCGCCGCTGCGGACGAGCGCCGCCAGACCGGTCGCGTCGTGACGTGCGTACTCGTCGAGCCTCATCGCCGGTCTTCCCGTCCTGCGCCCGCGGCGGCCACGGGGCGCAGTGTCGCGTCCAGGAAGGCGAGGGTCGTATCCGCGACGAGGCGGAGCATCCGACTCGCGTCGACCGTGCCCAGGTCGAGCAGCCGCCGCACCGCGCCCGTGCCGAACCCGACCAGATCGGTGAACGCGTAGTGCCGGGCATCGGGCACGAGGACGCGGCGCACCTCCGCGCGGGATCCTGGTGCCTCGTAGTGAAGGTCGGTCACGACTCTGCCCGAGCGCAGCCGAGATCCCGCGGACGACATGACCAGCATCGGGACCCGGGAGTCGCGCAGGCGCAGCAGCTCTCCCTGCTGCAGCCCGTCGAGGTTGATCGCGGCCGAGACCCGCGGGTCGACCTGGGCGAGGTTCGCGCTCGTCGACCCGCCGAACGACATGCCGGCCAGGGCCAGGCGCGACCAGTCAGCGGCGTCGAGCAGTCGGGCCGTGACCTCATCCACGCGTCGTGCACGGCTCTCCGGCGGTGTCAGCGCATCGAGGACCCCGGAGAGGTGCCGGGTCCACCGCGCGTTCTCGGCGGCGAGTACGTCGACCGTGGCCGCGCGCGCCAGCGCGGCGTCCTCCTCCGTCGAGGTCCGCGCCGATAGGAGCGCCGCGATCGTCCGCACGAACTCCGGGCTCGTGAGGCGGCGTCGCTCGGTCGCGGTCATCACGCGTTCGGATCCGCCCGGCGCGGCGATCGCGGCGGCGGCCCCGGGGTAGGCGACGGAGACGACGACGTATCCCGACGATGCCAGGTGCTCGCACAGGTGCGTGTTCTGTCCCACGAACCCCGTGAAGCCGTGGGAGAAGACGACGACCGGCGCGTCCTCCGCCGAGGGCGACGCATCGGGGCGCGAGGCGGTGCGCCGGGCGCCGAGTGCGCGCACGCCCCGGCGGGAGAGCGTCGAGCGCAGACCGCGCACCATCGTCCGCTGCTCCTCAGGGCCGCCGAAGTACGGGCGTGGATCCGCGCCGGTGCCGGCGACCGCCGGATACCAGATCCGGATCACCCCGTCCGAGGGTGCGGGGCCCAGACCGGAGATCACGGCATCCCGCACCCCGACCGGATGACGGCCGGCCGGAGCCGGCCACGTCGGCGGCACCGGGGTGCGGCGGGTCAGCCGGATCAGCGAACGGCGGAGGGGACCGACGGCCGCACCTCGGATCGCCAGTGCCGCGCGAAGAGGCATCGTCGCCCATTCACTCATGGTGCACTCCTTTTCGATCAGGTGATCAGAATTATATTCCGATCAACCGATCTGTAAAGTGGTGAGCGTGACGTCAGAGCATCCGCCCGCAGCGAGGGGCCGACCGCGCAAGCTCACGGCCGACGCCGTCGTCGACGCCGCGGTCGCGCTCATCGTCGAGGACGGCTTCGCCTCGCTCTCGACGCGCTCGCTGGCGCAGCGCCTGGGCGTGCGCTCCTCCACGCTCTACTCCTACTTCGGCTCGGTCGAGGAGATCGCGGACGCGGCCGTCTCCCGGATGCTCGACGGCATCCGCGTGCCCGACCTCGGCACGGCCGCCGATCCCGTCGACGCGCTGGTCCGGTTCTTCATCGACCTGCGGGACCTGCTCATCGCGCACCCCGACGCCATCCCCGCGCGCCTCGACTCGCGACCGTGGGCGCAGATGGTCGGAATGGTCAATACGCTGCTGCGTCAGTTCCTCGAGCACGGGCTGACGGTCGACCGCGCCGCCGCCTGCTACGAGGCGCTGATCGGCGTCACGATGGCGAGTGCCGCCACCGCCCGGCGCGCGCAGCAGGCGTCCGCCGCCGAGATCGAGCTGCTCCTGACCGAGCTCGACCCGACCGACACCGACACGCTGCTGCGCCTGCGCACCTGGGCGAGCGAGCCCGATGACGTGAGGTTCCGGAGCACCGTCCGCGAGCTCGTGCGCTGGATGCTGCCGGCTCTCGGCGGCAGCGGGCGATGAGCCCGGCGTGGGCGGCTGCCGGACGAGCGGGACGCGGATCTCCGATGGGATCCGGGAGGGAACGCGTGCGGTGGGCCCCGTGGGGCTCGAACCCACGACCCGCGGATTAAAAGTCCGATGCTCTGCCAACTGAGCTAGAGGCCCGTGCTCCTGAGTCTATCGGTCGCGGCTGGGTGCCCCGCGTCGGGCACCGCGCGTACCCTGGGTCGGTGCCCGCACCGTTCCATCGCCCCGTCCGCCTCTCGCCGGAGACGTTCGACCACCTGCTCGGATCCCACGATCCCGCGGAGCAGACGCGGATGGCGCACGCCACCGCATCGGCGCTCCTGGCGCGGGTGAGGGCGGACGACAGCGGAGTGAGCGCGGAGCGTCTCGTCGCCTACGCGACCGAGCACGGCATCGACGAGGTCGCCGAGCTCTGGGCGAAGAGCCCCGCCGTATCCCTGCCCGGGGCGCTCTGGCGGCTGTACCTGCTGCAGGCGTCCATCCACGCCGATGCGTCCCTCGCCGCGCTTCTGCACGAACGCGGGCGCATCGAGCTGCCCTCGGTCGACGCGCTGGTCGCGGGGGCGCCGGTGCCGGCCGGTCCCGAAGAGCTCGTCGGGCTGATCGACACGATCCTGCACGGTGCGTTCTCCGGCGATTTCGCGATCGCGCTCGAGCGGGCCGCCGCGTTCTGCCGGGTGCAGGCGTCCGGTGCGACGCACGTCGCCGACGACTACGAGCGCACGGAGCCCGCGCGCGCGAGCGAGCTCACCACCCGGGCGTCGCGGCTCAGCCTCTACGCGCAGGATCTCACCGCGTCGGCCGACTCGTGGCGCGACGGGTCCCTGAACTGAGCGGACTCGCCCGAGCCTCCGGGTTAGGGTGGGATCGATGATGACCAGTCAGGCCCGCGCGGGCCGTTCCCGGATCGGCGATCTGGTCGCCGACTGAGCCGCGCCCCTCCTCGCCTCTGCCGTCCCCGACAGCGCAGAACAGACACAGAGGAGAGACATGACAGCGCATTTCAACCACACGATCATCGCGTCCACCGACGCCGCAGAGATGGCGGACTTCTACCGCGACCTGCTCGAAGCCGAGGAGGCCCCGTCCTGGGGGCCGTTCACGAACGTGCAGATCGGAGGCGGGATCCTGCTGCAGTTCGCGACGCCGCCGATCGAGTTCCCGCCCCAGCACTACGCCTATCTCGTGGACGACGATCACTTCGATCGCGCCTATGCGACGATCACCGGGCGGGGGATCGCGCACTGGGCGGACCCGCAGCGCGCCAGGCCGGGCGAGATCAATCACGAGCACGACGGCCGAGGCGTGTACCTGCTGGATCCATCCGGGCACTATCTCGAGCTGCTCACGCGCCCGTACCTGTGAGATCCGGGCCGGCCTCGGTCCTGGCATGAAGAAGCCGGGCCGCAAGAACGCCTCTCGGCGGAAGGCCGCTCGCAGCGGCGAAAAATGGAGCCCGGGGTTATGCGGCCCGGCCGATCAAGTGTAACGCGTCGGGGGCGGCGGTATTCCCGTCGCCCCCGACGCCGGGCGCGTCGTCCACGCCCTAGGCTCGGATCATGGCCGCAGCCCGATTCGCCCTGCTGATCACCCCCGCCGAGTCCACGGACGAGGAGCGGGCCGATTTCAGCGACAGCTTCCGCCGCATCGACCCCGGTGCTCCGGCGCTCAGCGTGGGGGAGTTGAGCACCCAGCGCGGCGACGGCATCTTCGAGTCGATCGGCGTCGTCGACGGCCACGCCCAGGAGGTCGAGCCGCACGTGCAGCGCCTGGCGCACTCGGCCGCTCTGTGCGATCTTCCCGAGCCGCACCGCGAGCAGTGGCGTCAGGCGATCGCGCTCGCCGCCGCCGAGTGCGGGCCCGGCGAATGGGTGATCAAGCTCATCCTGAGCCGCGGCGTCGACCACGGACCGGCGCCCACCGCCTGGGTCACCGCCGCCCCTGCCGCGGACTTCGCGACCGCGCGCACGGAGGGCATCCGCGTCGTCACGCTCGACCGCGGCTACGACAGCGGGGCCGCCGAGCGTTCGCCCTGGCTGCTTCTCGGCGCGAAGACGCTCTCCTATGCGGTGAACATGGCGGCGCTCCGCGAGGCGCACCTCCGCGGGGCGGACGACGCGATCTTCGTCACCACCGACGGCGTCGTCCTGGAGGCGCCCACGGCCTCGCTGATCCTTCGCTTCGGCGACCGGTTCGTCACCCCGGCCCCGCACGGCGGGATCCTGCAGGGCACGACGCAGATCAGCCTGTTCGCGCACCTGGAGGCGCAGGGGTACGCCACGGAGTACGCGACCGTGCCCACCGCCGACCTCGCGACCGCCGACCAGGCCTGGCTCCTGTCCAGCGTGCGCCTCGCCGCACCGATCACCGCGATCGACGATGCCGCGCTGACCGTCGACCACGCCTTCACCGACGGCCTGAACCGCTATCTGCTCTCGCCGCGGGACTGAGCCCCGCGAGGGGCTGGCAGGCCGAGGGGGATGGTCGTAGTCTGCCCCCATGGCAGAGCAACCGGCCGCCCCGGCGGCCTACGACGACCTCCGCGCCGTGTTCGTCAACTGCACCCTGAAGCGCAGCCCCGAACTCAGCCATACGCAGGGTCTGATGGATCGCAGCATCGCGCTGATGCGCGCGCAGGGTGTCGCGGTCGAGAGCATCCGCTTCATCGACCACGATGTCGCGACGGGCGTCTATCCCGACATGCGCGAGCACGGCTGGGCGCGGGACGAGTGGCCGGACGGGATCTGGCCGCTGATCGACGCCGCGGACATCCTCGTGGTGGGCGGTCCGCTGTGGCTCGGCGACAACGCCTCGATCACGCGCAAACTCATCGAGCGGCTCTACGCGATGAGCGGCCTGTTCAACGACAAGGGCCAGTACGTCTACTACGGCAAGACCGGCGGTGCGATCATCACGGGCAACGAGGACGGCGTGAAGCACGCGGCGATGTCGATCCTGTACAGCCTGCAGCACATCGGGTTCACGATCCCGCCCGCGGCGGATGCCGGCTGGATCGGCGCGATCGGACCCGGCCCGAGCTATCTGGATCCCGGTTCGGGCGGCCCGGAGAACGACTTCACGAACCGCAACACCACGTTCATGACGTGGAACCTGCTGCACACCGCGCGGCGCCTCAAGGATGCGGGCGGCATCCCCGCCTACGGGAACCTCCGCGGGGCCTGGAACGACGGAGAGCGCTGGGGCTACGAGGCGAATCCCGAGTACCGCTGATCGCGGCCTCCGACGACGCACGAGGGGCCCGGCGCCGCAGCGCCGAGCCCCTCGCGACCGGTCAGGCCGGGATCATCCGAAGCGGCCGGAGACGTAGTCCTCGGTCGCCTGCTCCTTCGGCGAGGTGAAGATCGTCGCGGTGTCGGAGAACTCGATGAGCTTGCCGGGCTTGCCCGTCCCCGCGATGTTGAAGAACGCGGTCTTGTCGCTCACGCGCGACGCCTGCTGCATGTTGTGGGTCACGATCACGATCGTGAACTCGTTCTTGAGCTCGGTGATGAGCTCCTCGATCGCGAAGGTCGAGATCGGGTCGAGCGCCGAGCACGGCTCGTCCATCAGCACGACCTGCGGGGAGACGGCGATGGTCCTGGCGATGCAGAGACGCTGCTGCTGGCCGCCGGAGAGACCCGCGCCCGGCTTGTCGAGGCGGTCCTTGACCTCGTTCCACAGGTTGGCGCCGCGCAGGGACTTCTCGACGAGGGCGTCCGCGTCCGAGGCGGAGATCCGCTTGTTGTTGAGGCGGACCCCGGCCAGCACGTTCTCCTTGATCGACATCGTCGGGAACGGGTTCGGGCGCTGGAACACCATGCCCACCTGACGGCGCACGAGCACCGGGTCGACGCCCGGCGCGTACAGGTCCTCGCCGTCGATGTAGACGCTGCCCTTGACGGTCGCGCCCGGGATGACCTCGTGCATCCGGTTGAGCGTGCGCAGGAACGTCGACTTCCCGCAGCCCGAGGGGCCGATGAACGCGGTCACGGTGCGCGGCTCGATGTTCATGGAAACGTCTTCGACGGCGAGGAAGTCGCCGTAGTAGACGTTCAGATCGTTGACTTCGATGCTCTTGGACACGGTGCGTGCCTTCCTGACTTAGCGGCTCTTCGGCGCGAATGCCTTCGCGACGATCCGAGCGATGAGGTTGAAGATGACGACGACGATGACCAGCAGCAGGGCGGCGCCCCAGGCCTGCGCCTGGGAGGCCTCGATGTCCTTGCCCGGGAAGCTGTAGGCCGTGTAGGCCATCACCGGAAGGGTCTGCATGGGCCCGTTGAACGGATTCGCGTTGAAGTTGTCGGTGAAGCTCGCGGCGATGAAGATCGGGGCGGTCTCGCCGATGACACGGGCGACGGCGAGGACCACGCCCGTCACGATACCGCTCGCGGCCGTGCGGAGCACGACCTTGATGATGGTCGTCGCACGCGGCACGCCGAGGGCGAGCGAGGCCTCGCGCAGCTCGTTCGGCACGAGCCGGATCATCTCCTCGGTCGAGCGGATCACGATCGGGATCATCAGGACGCAGAGGGCGATCGAGGCGGAGAAGCCGCTGAACGCCTTCGGGCCGACGATGAGGGCCATCAGCGAGAACGCGAACAGACCCGCGACGATCGAGGGGATGCCCGTCATGACGTCGACCAGGAACGTGACGGTGCGGCGCATCGGGTTGCTCGGCTGCGCGTACTCGGTCAGGTAGACGGCGGCGAGGATGCCGATCGGCACGGAGATGAGTGCGGCGATCCCGGTGATGATCAGCGTTCCGACGACCGCCTGCAGCGCTCCGGGGGTGTTCGTGACGGCCAGCGTGTTCGGATCGAAGATGGTGCCGCCGACCTTGGTCACGAAGTCCCAGTTCACGACCTTGAGACCCTGCGCGACCACGGTCCAGACCGTGGAGATCAGCGGGGCCACGGCGAGCACGAAGGCGCACACGACGAGGCCGCGCACGACGCGGTCGACGGCCTTGCGGCGGCCCTCCACGATGCTCGAGCCGATGCCGACCGCGATGAGGTAGACCACGGCGGTGAGCACGAGCCACACCGCGGGGTTGAAAAGCTGGATGACCAGGAGCACGGCCGCGACGACCACGGCGGTGCCGATCGCGAGCACGGGCTCGATCCAGCGGGGGAGCTGTCCGCTGGTGAGGCTCATCGGCTGCGCCGTCGCCGGAGCCGAGGTGACGGCGGTCATACGCGCTTTCCAATCTTCGGCGAGGTGCGCGACTTGCGCTCGGAGCGGCCGAGGATGCCGCGGGCGATCATGTTGACGGCGAGCGACACCACGAAGAGCATGAGGCCCGTGCCGATCAGGGCCGAGCGCTGGATGTCGGTCGCGATGGGGAAGTTCAGCGCGATGTTTCCCGCGATCGTCTGCGAGTTGTACCCGTCGGTGAGCAGCGCCACCGAGAACAGCAGCGAGGGCGAGATGATCAGCGCGATCGCCATCGTCTCGCCGAGAGCGCGCCCCAGCCCGAGCAGGACGGCCGAGACCATGCCGCTGCGCGCGTAGGGGAAGACCGCGAGCCGGATCATCTCCCAGCGCGTGGCGCCGAGCGCGAGAGCGGCCTCCTCGTTCAGCCGCGGCGTCTGCAGGAAGATCTCGCGGGTCAGGGCGGTGATGATCGGCAGGATCATCACCGCGAGGACCACGCCACCGGCGAGCATCGTCGAGCCCGTGCTCGACACGGGACCCTGGAAGAGCGGGATCCAGCCGAAGTACTGGTTGAGGAAGTCCGAGAGCGGGAGCAGGAACGGGCGCATCACGATGACGCCCCACAGGCCGAACACGATCGACGGCACGGCGGCGAGCAGGTCCACCACATACGCGAGCGCGCTGGCGAGCCGGCGGGGCGCGTAGTGCGAGATGAACAGGGCGATGCCGATCGCGACGGGAGCGCCGAGGATCAGCGCGATCAGTCCGGACCAGATGCTGCCCCAGAGCATCGGGGCGACGTAGTTCCAGAAGCTGCCCCAGTGCTTGTTCTGGTAGCCGGCGAGATCCGCGTTCGTGTCCCAGTTCGCCGTGATGGCGGGCAGGCCCTTGAGGATCAGGAAGATCGCGACACCGGCGAGGATCACCATGATGGACGCGGCGGCCGTCGTCGACAGGCCGAGGAAGAAGCTGTCGCCGGCGCGACGCTTCCCGACGAGGTTCTCGGAGGCGACCGCGGTCGCCTCTTCACGCTGCGCGACGTCAGTCACGGTGCCACTCTTCATCTCGCATGTGTGCGCGTCTTTCTTTGTGCTCCGGCCGGTGGCAGGAGAGGGATCGGGCCAGCACGAAAACTCGGCAGGGCCTCCGATCGGGTCGGCGGCCCTGCCCAGCCCGGGTCGGCTCCGAAGAGCCGACCCGGGCCGGCCTGATGCTTACTTGATGGTCGCGAGCGACTCCTGGGCCGCCTTCAGGACGGAGTCCGGGAGCGGCGCGGCGCCGGCGTTCTTGACGGCGACCTGCTGGCCGACCGTGCTGTCGATGAAGCCGATGTAGCTCTTCACGAGCGCGGCCTGGGCCGGGGTCTTGAAGGTGGTGCACGCGATCGCGTAGGAGACCAGCGGGATCGGGTAGGTCTCGGCGGTCAGCTTCGAGTAGTCGAACTTCTTCGACAGGTCGCCCTTGACGCCGTTGGAGGCGTCCACCGCGGCGACGTCGAACGTCTTCGAGACGGCCTCGGGGCTGAACGCGACGGCCTTGCCGTCCTGCAGGATCGACGCGCTCGCGAGCTTGCCGATCGCGGAGTGGTCGGCGTAGCCGATGGTGCCCGTGCCGGCCTCGACGGCCTGGACGACGCCCGAGCCGCCCTTCTGCTTGGAGACGTCGCCCTCGACCGGCCAGTCCTTGCCCGCGGGGTAGGTCCAGACGGAGGACTGCGTGCCGGCGAGGTAGTTGGTGAAGTTCGCCGTGGTGCCGGAGCCGTCCGAGCGCGCGACCGTGGTGATCTTGCCGGCGGGGAGCGCCTTGCCGTTGTCCTTGGTGATCGCAGCGTCGGACCAGTCGGTGATCTTCAGCGAGAAGATCTTGGCGATGGTCTCGCCGCTCAGCTTGAGGTCCGTGACGCCCGGGACGTTGAAGACGATCGCGACACCGTCGAGGTAGACGGGGATGTTGATGCCGCCCTCGGTGCACAGAGCCTTCGACTGCGTGGTCTGGTCGGCGTTCAGGGGCGAGTCGGAGCCCGCGAAGTCGTACGCGCCGCTGAGGAAGTTGGTGACGCCGCCGCCCGAGCCCTGGGACTTGTCGTAGTTGATGGTGACGCCCTTGACCTGGGCGTTGTACGCAGCGGTCCACGCCGCCTGCGCGTTCGCCTGAGCGCTCGATCCGCCGGAGGTGATCGTGCCGGTCAGCGAGGCGTCGACCTTCGAGGTGATCGCGCTCGAGGTCGGTGCCGCAGAGGGGGAGTCGCTGCTCGTGCTGCTGGGCGTCGAGGAGCAGCCCGCGAGCGCGATGGCGGCGAGCACGCCGGCTGCGCCGATCGTGGTGATGCGGTTGAGCTTCACTATGTAAGTCCTTCGCTGTGTCGAGTGTGCCCTGGTGCAGGGCCACGCCAGACGATATGCGTCGGTTGTTACGCGATCAAAGATCGAAGGTAAACGGGGGGTGAACGACGATCTGCGCCCGTTCAGATCTTCGGCAGGTGCGTCTCGATCGAGATGATGCCTGATCCGGGGTTGGTCGCGCTGAGATGCACGACGCTGAACGCGCCGACCTCGAGCGCGGAGGCGCTGCCGAGGTAGGAGCCGTGCATGGTGCCGGTGGCCAGCGCGATCTCGCGCAGGATGTCGGGCAGCACCGGTCCGTGGCTGCACAGGACGGCGGGCTTGCCCGATCGCACGCGCTTCCCGATCACCGTGCGCGGATCCGACAGGCCCTCCTCCCAGGCGTCCTGGCTGAGCAGGTCCGTCTTGCGGACCTTGTGCCCGATCGCCTTGGACAGGGGCAGCACGGTCTCCACGCAGCGGCGGGCGTCGCTGGACACGATCCGCTCCACCCCGAACGCGCGCAGGGGGCCGACGATCGCCTTCGACTGCGCGTGGCCGCGCGGAGTCAGCGGACGCGACGCGTCGGATCCGAGCCAGACGCCGCGGTTGGCGGCCTTCGCATGCCGCAGCACGACGAGCGGGAAGGTGCGCAGGGCGCCGTCGTCGACGAGCTTCGCGAACGCGTCCAGGATCTCGACGTCGACCGGGTAGCTGAGCCGGGCGCGCGCCTTCTTCAGGCTCACCCATTCGATGGCCGCGATCTCGCGATTGGGCACGAACGCGGACGCACGCACCGCTTCGTCGGTGGCCTCGGCGGCCCAGTAGTGCACGACTTTCTGCTTGCGGTTGGCCATCGTGTACCGGGAGACCCCGACCGGAGCGCCGAGCGAGACGCGGATCCCGGTCTCCTCGAAGATCTCCCGCACCGCGGTCTCCGCGAGCATCTCGCCCGGGTCGACCTTGCCCTTGGGGAGGGTCACGTCGCGGTACTTCGTGCGGTGGATCAGCAGGATCCGCAGCTTGTCCTCGACGACGCGCCACACCAGGCCGCCGGCCGCGTACACGGCCCGGTCGGGGCGGTCTGCGACGACGGTGACACCCGTGGTGTCCGCGGTGGCGGCGGAAGGTCCGAGGGGGCTGGGGGTCATCGCACCGCCCTGGCCCTGCGACGCTGCTGGATCTGCGACATGGTCCTATCCTGCAGGTCGACGAGCGGAGCGCCAACCTCGGAGAACGCGCGTCGGGTCCACTCGCCGTCTGCGCCCAGGTGCCAGGACGACGTCTCGGGGGAGAGCGCGAGGTCGAAGAACGCCAGCAGCTCCTCGATGTGGGCCGGCTCGGTGACCCGCACGAGCGCCTCCACCCGGCGGTCGAGGTTGCGGTGCATCATGTCGGCGCTGCCGATGAAGACCTGCGGATCGCCGTCGTTGTGGAATGCGAAGATGCGCGAGTGCTCGAGGTAGCGGCCGAGGATCGAGCGGACCGTGATGTTGTCCGTGATGCCGGGAAGGTCCGTGCGCAGGCTGCAGATGCCGCGCACCCACACGTCCACCGGAACGCCCGCCGCGCTCGCCCGGTACAGGGCGTCGATGATCTGCTCGTCCACCATCGAGTTCACCTTGATGCGGATGTGCGCCGGCTTGCCGTCGAGAGCGTTCTCGCGCTCCTTCTCGATGTGGCGGAGCAGGCCCTTGCGCAGGTGCAGCGGGGCGACCAGGAGGCGCTTGAACTTCTTCTCGATCGCATAGCCGCTGAGCTCGTTGAACAGGCGGGTGAGGTCCTTGCCGACCTGAGGGTCGGCCGTGAACAGGCCGAAGTCCTCGTAGATGCGGCTGGTCTTCGGGTTGTAGTTGCCCGTGCCGATGTGGCTGTAGCTGCGCAGCACGCCGTCCTCCTCGCGGATGACGTTGACGAGCTTGCAGTGCGTCTTCAGCCCGACCAGGCCGTACACGACGTGCACTCCCGCCTTCTCGAGCTTGCGCGCCCAGACGATGTTGTTCGCCTCGTCGAAGCGGGCCTTGACCTCGACGAGCGCGAGCACCTGCTTGCCGGACTCGGCGGCGTCGATGAGCGCCTGCACGATCGGGCTGTCTCCCGAGGTGCGGTAGAGCGTCTGCTTGATCGCGAGCACGTGCGGATCCCGGGCGGCCTGCTCGAGGAACGCGACGACGCTCGTCGTGAACGACTCGTACGGGTGGTGCACGAGCACGTCCGCCTTGCGGATCGCCTTGAAGATGTCGATGCGCTCGTTCGCGCCGGGCTTGAACGCGAGCGCGGTCGTGGGAACATGCGGCGTGTACCGCAGGTCGGGGCGGTCGATCCGGCCCAGTCCGAACAGGCCGCGCAGGTCGAGCGGGCCGGGGAGGCGGTAGACCTCCTGGTCGGTGATGTCGAGCTCGTTGATGAGCAGGTCGAGCGTCACATCGTCCATGTCGTCGGTGATCTCGAGGCGGATCGGCGGCCCGAAGCGGCGGCGCAGCAGCTCGGCCTCGAGCGCCTGGATGAGGTTCTCCGACTCGTCCTCCTCGATCTCCACGTCCTCGTTGCGGGTGAGGCGGAACGCGTGGTGATCGAGCACCTCCATCCCGGGGAAGAGGTCGTCGAGGTGGTTCGCGATCAGCTCCTCGAGGCGGATGAAACGCAGCTCGCCGTCCATCGAGGGCACCTCGACGAAGCGCGGCAGCATGGGCGGCACCTTGAGGCGGGCGAACTCCTGCCGGCCGGTGCGCGCGTTGCGGATCCGGATCGCGAGGTTCAGCGACAGGCCGGAGATGTACGGGAACGGGTGCGCCGGGTCGACCGCGAGCGGCATCAGCACGGGGAACACGTTGGTCTGGAAGTAGTCGGTGAGCTCGGCCTTGGCCTCGCCGTCGAGGTCGTCCCAGTCCACGATCGTGATGCCCTCGGCGGCGAGGGCCGGACGGACCAGCCCGGTCCACGCGGCGGCATGGCGCAGCTGCAGCTTGTGCGCGTCCGCGGAGATGTCGGCCAGCACGTCGGCGGGGGCGCGGCCGACGTTGGTCGGCACGGCGAGACCCGTGACGATGCGGCGCTTGAGACCTGCGACGCGCACCATGAAGAACTCGTCCAGGTTGCTGGCGAAGATCGCGAGGAAGTTCGCCCGCTCGAGCACCGGGAGCGTCTCGTCCTCGGCAAGCTCCAGCACGCGCTGGTTGAACGCCAGCCAGCTCAGCTCGCGGTCGAGGTACCGGTTCTCCGGGAGGAGCGAGTCGTCCGGCGCGATGAGCTCGTCGAAGTCGTCGTCCTCGGCGTCGCCGAGTCCGGAGTCTGCCAGTGCGGGATCGATCATGCGCCCATCATTGCAGGATGACGTGACCTGCAGGTGAACGCGTCGACATCCGGATCCACGGTCCGATCCCTGGAGCCGACCCTGCCTTCGCCGGGAGCCTCTCAGCGGGTGCCGGGGGCGACGGGCCGGGCCTCGTCCTCGTCGACGTTGAAGCGGTATCCGACGTTGCGCACGGTGCCGATGATGTGCTCCTGATCGCCGAGCTTGGCCCGCAGCCGCCGCACGTGCACGTCGACCGTGCGGGTGCCGCCGAAGTAGTCGTAGCCCCAGACCTCGCTGAGCAACTGCTCGCGCGTGAAGACCCGGGAGGGGTGCGTGGCGAGGAAGTGCAGCAGCTGGAACTCCTTGTACGTGAGATCCAGCGGAGTGCCGCGCAGCTTGGCCGAGTAGGACTGCTCGTCGATCGTCAGCCCGGAGGTCTGCACCTTGACGGGTTCGGCGGACGGCGCCTCGCGGGACAGTGCGAGCCGGATGCGGGCGTCGATCTCGGCGGGGCCGGCCCCGGTGAGCAGGACGTCGTCGATGCGCCATTCGCCGTTCACCGCGGTCATCCCGCCCTCGGTGACGACCAGCAGCAGCGGTCCGCGCAGGCCCGTGGTGCGGATCAGCGTGCACAGCGACTTGGCCGCCACGAGATCGGTGCGCGCGTCCACGATCACGGCATCCGCGTCGGGTGCGGTCACGAGCTCGGCGGGCTGCGCGGGGATCGTGCGGACGCGGTGGCCGAGCAGTTCCAGGGCGGGCAGAACGGGCGCCTCAGAGGGGGAGGACGTCAGAACCAGCAGTTGCGCCACGCGGATCCTTTCCTGTTCACACCTTACTCAGGACCGCACGCACAGCGCGGATAGGTGACAATGGGCGCATGGCCGATCCCGTGCTCGCTCCGCGCAGTCCCTTCGTCGGGCTCGTCGTCACCTGGGCCGTCGCCGCGGTGGGGGCGATCCTGATCGGGGTCGTCGCGCCCGACGCTCTGCTGATGACCTGGTACGCGATCGGGTTCGGGATCTGCGTGCTGCTGTCCTTCGCCGTGCAGCTCTTCCGCGGCGAGACCCGCGGATTCATCCTGCGCGTCTCGGCCGGGAGCCTCGGCGCCCTGCTGGTGATGGGGATCGTCTCCGCGGGCTTCGGCATCGCGGCGCTGTTCGGCGCCTGAAGCCGCATCCGGCACAGGAGCCACGCCCGGCGCGGCAGGGGCCGCGGACGGCATAGAGTAGTCGCATGGACATCGTCGCGCTCGAACTCTTCTTCGTCGGCCTGCTGGTCCTCGCGGGGCTCGCGATCACCTTCTGCGCAGGGGCCGTTCTGGTCAACCTGTTCCGCGGCCAGCGCTGATCAGCGCCCGCCTCGCGACGACTGCTGAGAGAGAAGGCTCCGCGTGCTCGATCTTCCCTCCGACCTGCCCGCCGACATCGTGCCGCTGTCCTGGCTGCTCGGCGTCTGGGAGGGCACCGGCGTCATCGACTACGAGGTCCCAGGACCGGATGGCGACGATGACGCGCACCGCTATCAGGGCGAGTTCACGCACCGCGTGAGCTTCAGCCACGACGGCGGCCCGTTCCTGAACTACGCGGCCACCGGGACCTTCACCCCGGAGGACGGCGAGCCGGTCGCGCTCGTGGCCGAGTCCGGCTTCTGGCGCCTGGCGCGCCCCGCCGATGCGCAGGATGCGGGGCCAGGGCTGCTCCCGCCGCGCGAGACCCGCGCCGATGCGCGCACCGTGGATGACGTCGAAGCGCTGCGCCGGCCCGAGGGCGGCTTCGCGATCGAGGTGTCGATCGCGCACTCCGACGGCATGCTCGAGCTCTACCTCGGTCGCATCGACGGACCGCGGATCGACATCGCCACCGACGCCGTCGTGCGTGCCGAGGGAGCCAAGGAGTACGGCGCCGCGACCCGGATGTACGGCCTGGTCGACGGGCACCTGCTCTGGGCCTGGGACATCGCCGCGCTCGGTGCGGGGCTGCGCTCGCACGCATCCGCCCGGCTGGCCAAGGTCTGATCATGGCCGGCTTCCCGTCCCTGCCCGGGGCGATCACGGACGGCGACCTCGCCCTGCACTTCGGGGATCCCGTCCGCGAGCAGCGCGCTCTGGAGCGCGGCGAGGCGCTCGTGCCGCTCGGCGACCGCACCGTGATCGAGCTGACCGGATCCGAACGGCTCAGCTGGCTCGACTCGATCACGACCCAGTCCGTGGCCCGCCTGCAGGCAGGGCAGAGCACCGAGCTGCTCGTGCTGGATCCGCAGGGGCGGGTCGAGCACGTCGCCGCCGTCTTCGACGACGGCTCCTCCACGTGGCTCCTCGCCGACACGGCCGACGCCGAGCCCCTCGCGACCTGGCTGCAGCGGATGGTGTTCCGCGCGGATGTGAAGGTCGCGGTGAGGCCGGAACTGCTCGTCGCCGGATTCTTCGCCGGCGCGCAGGCGGAGCAGCGCGCGGAGCGGGCCGCGCTCGCCCCGCAGGGGCAGGCCGTCGTGTGGACGGATCCGTGGCCGACCGTGCAGCCCGGCGG
This sequence comes from Microbacterium sp. NPDC089698, assembly GCF_044749045.1. NCBI lineage: Bacteria > Bacillati > Actinomycetota > Actinomycetes > Micrococcales > Microbacteriaceae > Microbacterium > Microbacterium sp. NPDC089698. Next base: position 4,654 of record NZ_JBIVHE010000004.1, on the reverse strand, counting down.
GCATCAGTACCACGTGGGCGAGCACCCCGGATCCGGCTATCACTGGCGCACGGCCGTGCTCGACGGATCCGCGGCCGCCGCGCTCGCCGCGGACGCCGACACCGTCTGGGCCGGCGCGCTCGCCGCGGAGGCCCTGCGGATCGCGGCCTGGCGCCCCCGGTGGGCCGCCGAGGTCGACGAGCGGTCGCTGCCGCACGAGACCGACTGGATCCGCAGCGCCGTGCATCTGAACAAGGGCTGCTACCGCGGCCAGGAGACCGTCGCGAAGGTGCACAACCTGGGGCACCCGCCGCGCCGCCTGGCGGCTCTGCACCTGGACGGCAGCGAGAGCCTGCTGCCGGACGCGGGTGCTCCGGTGCTGGCCGTCGGGGCGGACGGCGCCGAGGACGAGGTCGGGCACATCACCTCGGCCGCGCGGCATCACGAGCTCGGCCCGATCGCGCTGGCGATCCTCTCGCGGCGCGCCCCTGTCGGCGACCTCGTGGTGCGCACGCCGGACGGCGACATCGCCGCCGCGCAGGAGGTCATCGTCCCGGGCGACGCCGGAGCGACGGCTGAGATCCCGCGGCTGACACGGCTCTCGCGCCGCCCGTCCGCCCCGGATCCGCGCGACGCGCGCTGACGCGGTGCTGCCGGTGGACCCGGGGAACGAGAGCCCGGGGATCGAGAGCGCGGGGATCGACGCCGCCCCGGATGCAGGGCACGGGGAGACCCGGCCGCTGCGCATCCTGCTGATCGACAACTACGACTCGTTCACCTACAACCTCGTTCATCAGATCGCGGCGACCGCGGGGCTGGCACCCGACGTCGTGCACAACGACTGGCCCGAGTGGGATCCGTCCGTCCTCGACCGGTACGACGCGGTCGTGCTCTCGCCGGGACCGGGGGACCCCAGGGTGCCAGAGGACTTCGGGATCTGCGCCGACGCGATCCGGAGCGCGGCCGAGCGGCGCATGCCGCTGCTCGGGGTGTGCCTGGGGCACCAGGGGATCGGACACGCCTTCGGGGCCGCGGTGCGGCGCGCCCCCGAACCGCGGCACGGCAGGCCCTCCCCGGTCGTGCACGACGGCACGGGCCCTTTCGCGGGACTCGCCTCGCCCGTCGAGGTGGTGCGCTATCACTCGCTCATGATCGGGGATCTCCCGGACGAGCTGGTCGTCACCGCGCGGGCGGACGACGGCGTGATCATGGGGATCCGGCATCGCGAGCTGCCGCTGTGGGGTGTGCAGTTCCACCCCGAGTCGATCGGCACGCTCGACGGCACGCGCATGATGGCGAACTTCGTGGCGTTCGCGCGGGCGACGCCGGCGCGGCGATCGCCGTCGGCGCCATCCGGCGGCCCGTCGGCGCCGGGGGCGGGCGCCGCGGTCGCACGGCGCGCCGTGCTGCGACGCGCGCTGCCCCTGCGCGTCACGACCGAGACGTTGTTCACCGGTCTGTTCGGCGAGGCGGCCCAGGCCGTGTGGCTGGACGGGAACCGCCCGGGGGATCCCCGCGGCCGGTACTCGATCCTGGGCGGCGGGGACGACCTGCCGACCGCGATCGCGGACGTCCAGGCGGGCACCGTGACGGTGCGCGACGGCGTGCACGATCGCGAGCTGCGGACGGGCTTCTTCGACTGGCTCGACGCCGAGCTCGCGGGCACCGTGACCGAGGCGGGCGACCTGCCGTTCGCGCTGGGCTGGGTCGGAGCCCTCGGCTACGAGCTGCGCGCGGAGTGCGGATCCCCGCATCGGCGTCGCGCTGCGACGCCCGATGCGGCGCTGGTCCGACTCGACCGCGCGGTCGTCGTCGACCACGAGGAGGAGCGGGTCCACCTGCTCGCCCTCGACGACGAGGTCTGGCTCGCTCGGACCGCGGCCAGGATCGCCGAGCTCGAGGCGCCGTCCTCCGACGGGGCCGGATCGGATCCGGAACCCTTCGTCGCGCCCTCGCTCGCGCTCACCGCCCGGCACTCCCGCGACGCCTATCTGCGGCTCATCGCCGAGGCGCAGGAGGAGATCGCGGCGGGGGAGACGTACGAGGCCTGCCTGACCAACCTGCTGCACGCCGCGGGACCCGGCATCGGGGATCCGCTCGCCGCCTACCTCGCGCTGCGTGCGCAGAACCCGGCGCCGTTCGGTGCGTTCCTGCGCATCGGCGGGGTGAGCGTGCTGAGCACCTCGCCCGAGCGGTTCCTGCGGATCACGGCGGAGGGCGAGGTCGAGTCCCGTCCGATCAAGGGCACCCGTCCGCGCGGCGGCACCCCCGACGAGGACGAGCGGATCCGCGCCGAGCTCGCGGCCTCCGAGAAGGACCGCGCGGAGAACCTCATGATCGTGGACCTGGTGCGCCACGATCTCGGACGCACGGCGCAGCTCGGGTCCGTGCACGTCGATGGCCTGTTCCGGGTCGAGACCTACGCCACGGTGCATCAGCTGGTCAGCACGGTGCGCTCCCGGCTCGTCGACGGCCCCGTGGCGTGTGTGCGCGCGGCGTTCCCTCCCGGTTCCATGACCGGCGCGCCGAAACTGCGCACGATGGCGATCCTGGATCGGCTCGAGGGCGGCCCGCGCGGGCTGTACAGCGGCGCCCTGGGCTACTTCTCCTTCCACGGGTCCGTGGATCTCAGCGTCGTGATCCGCACCCTGGTCGCGCATGACGGCGGTCTCGACTACGGCGTCGGCGGCGCGATCGTCTCTCTCTCGGATCCCGACGAGGAGTACGCGGAGACGGTGGTCAAGGCCCGCCCGCTGCTGCGGCTGTCCGGGGCGGCGTTCCCCGAGGCCTGAGGCGACTCTCCCGCCCGGTCGGCTCTACCGCTCGAGGATGAGGCGGGGACGGGGGCCTTCGATGCGCGCGATCGCGACCTTGACCTCGGTGAGCTCGTGCTCGACCGAGGTGCGGAACTCGGCCTGGTTCTGCTCGACCCTGTCGATCCGGGCGCCGAGCTTCTGCTCGACCGTGTCGATCCGGCGGATCACCCAGGCGAAGCCTGCGAACATCGCGATGCCGAGGGTCAGCAGGCCGCCGAGGCCGCTGCCGATCAGCGCGAGGGTGTCCGTGGACATGTACATGCCTCCATTCTGGGCATCCGTCGTGATGAGGGCCAGCATAGACAGGCACGTGTACTCCAGGGGCGTGGGCGCGAGATCCGTGCGGAATCCGCTCTTCCGCCTCGCCGTGGAGGACGCTCAGCCGGGGGCGACCGCGCTCCACGGCACCGTCAGCTCGCCGAGGCGCCAGCGGGTGCGCGTGCCGAGCACCGGGTGTCCGGTATCGCGGAGCGCGGCGACGGCGGCGAGGAAGCGCTGGGTGGCGCCGAACGTCGACAGCGGGGCGGCGCGCTCCCACTCCCTGTCCAGATCCGCGAGCAGGGCGTGGATCCGCTCGCCGGGGACGTTGTGGTGGATGAGCGCCTTGGGCAGGCGCTCGGCGACGATCGACGGCCGTTCCAGATCCGGGAGCCGGAGCGAGAGCGTGAAGCGCTGCGGGACGCCGTCGGGGTCCACGTCGATGAAGCTCGCGATGCGGCCGATCTCGTCGCACGTGCCCTCCACGAGCAGTCCGCCCGGCGCGAGGCGCGATGCCATCCGCGTCCACGCATCCGGCACGTCGGCCTCGTCGTACTGGCGCAGCACGTTCATGGCCCGGATCACCGCGGGCCGCCGGCCGTCGGGCAGCGGCACCTCGAACCCGCCGCGCGCGAACGACACCGGCAGATCGGCGGCGAAGTGCCCCGTGCCGCCGCGGAGTTCGGCGAGCTGCGTCCGCGCCGTGGCGACGCGTTCCGGATCCAGCTCGAGCCCGAGCACCTCGGCATCCGGGCGCACCCGCACGAGACGCGTGGCGAGCTCGAAGGCGGTCACGCCGCTCGCCCCGAAACCGAGGTCGATCACGAGGGGGTCCGCCGCACGGCGGAAGGCGGGCGACGCGGCGATCCAGCGGTCGTTGCGCCGCAGCCGGTTGGTGCCGGTCGTGCCGCGGGTGGGCCGGCCGAGCGGAGAGGACGCCATGCATCCATCCTGCCCGGTCGCGGCGTCCGCCACGGTCCGGGCGGCCTAGGCTCTTGTCCGTGCAGACGATCGAGGTCGGGATCCCGGGGACGGCGGACGCGGACGGGATCGTGCGCACCTACCTCATCGACGTGGTCTCGCGCTATCACGGCAGGCCCGCGACCGACGGCGAGCGCGACACGGCACTCGCCGACGAGTCCTACGACGACCTCCAGGGCGACACCGGGATCCTGCTCCTCGCGCGGGACGGCGGTGCGGTGGTCGCCTGCGCCGGGGCGCGCTTCGCGGAGGGCCACGCCGAGCTCACCAAGGTCTTCACGCTGCCGGACGCACGGGGGAGGGGTATCGCGCGCCGGCTGGTCCTCGCGCTCGAGCAGGCCGCTCTCGAGCGCGGCCTGCGATCGCTCCGGTTGGACACCCGCTCGGACCTCGTGGAGGCGTGCGCCATGTACGAGAGCCTCGGCTTCCGGGCGGTCGAGGCGTTCAACGCCGCGCCCTACGCCGACCGCTGGTATCGGAAGGATCTCGGGGCCGGGACGGAGCAGTCGCCGGCCGCGACCTAGGTGTACTGACCCGGTGCGTTGTTGACGTAGGAGAGACCTCCGGGGTCGAGTGGAGCTGTCTAGGTTCCCTCGAGTCCACGGAGGTCTCTCGTGTCT
>NZ_JBIVHE010000003.1:0-403697 GCF_044749045.1 Microbacterium sp. NPDC089698 | reverse complement strand
TCAAACACCAAACCCCCTGGACAGTGACACAACGCGGCGCCGGCATCCTCGAATGGACCAGCCCCACCGGCGCCACCTACACCGACAAACCACCCGCACCCGTCACCTTCACCGTCGAAGACCCCGACCCACCCCCGGAACCCGACCCCGAAACCCCCGCATTCTGAGGCGCGGAGATCCCGCCGTCGGACGGACCGGCTCTCGGGCGCCGGCTCTCGGGCGCCGGCTCAGGCGCCCGCTCTCAGATGCCCGCTTTCAGGCGGCCGCTCTCAGGTGAACCGGCCCTCAGCCGACCGCTCTCGGCCGCCGCCTCTCAGGCGCGGAGCGTCACACCCCACTGCACGTTCCAGGCTTCGCCCGGTGCCAGCCGGCGCAGCCCGCGGCCCGAGTTGAAGGCCTCGGCAGGCGCCGACATCGGCTCGAGGGCGACCACGAGCTCCTGCCCGGGGTAAGTGGTGTTCGTGTAGGCCTGCAGGTAGTCCAGCCCCGGCCCCTGCCACAGCGTGACCGTGCGGCCGTCGGGGGCGGAGAGGGTGCTGTGCACGCGCCCGTCGTCCTCGCGCCGGAGGGTGGCGAAGCCGGTGTCGAGCTGCACGTCGCCGAGGCGTCGGGGCGTGCGCAGATCCGTGCCACCGGACACCGGCGACTCCCCGATCGGCAGCAGCCGGTCATCGGTCTCGAAGAAGGTCTCCGCAGGGATGCGCAGCAGGAGTCGCCTCGGGTCGGCCCCCGAGATCGTGAGGAAGGGATGGGTGCCGAGCGCGACGGGCGCCGCCTCCTGAGAGCGGTTCACGATGGTGTGCTCTGCCATGACGCCATCGGCGCCGAGCGTGTAGCGCACGCTCGTCTCCAGAAGATAGGGATAGCCGATCTGCGGCACCACGTCCGCGCGCAGCAGCACGGACGCATCATCCCGCTCGGCGATCTCGTACGCGGTGTAGCGCAGCAGCCCGTGGATCGCATTGTTCAGCTTGGGCTCGGTGATCGCGAGCGCCCTGGTCTCCTCGCCGTCTGCCCAGATGCCGTCGCGGATCCGGTTCGGCCACGGCACCAGCACGACGCCGGAGCAGGCGGGTGCGGGGCGATCGTCGGGGTAGGGCGGGACGACCGTGGTGCCGCCGACGACGAGGTGCCGGAGCGATGCGCCGACCTGCGAGATCTGCGCGCGGACGCCATCCGCCTCGAGGTGGACCTGGACGCCGGTCGGAGTGGTCATGCCGCCATCGTAGAGCGGCGGGGAGACGCGGTGGGCTCCCAGGTGGCTCGGGTAGACTAGCGCGGTCGGCTTCGGGCGACCGTGACCTCCGGGATCCCCGGCGGCTGCGGTGCTGCGATTCATGTGTGAGCCCAGGGGCCGATGGTGAGTTCGGCGGACATCGCCGAGCGCTTCATCCATCACATGAATGGCCCCCGGCCGACGACTGCCCGGGTATCCCCGCGCCCCACGAGGGCGGCGGGGCGCTGTTCTCGTGCGAGAACCAGACAAGGACATACCCGTGCCCAAGAACCACAAGCCCAAGGGCGGACGCCCCTCGGCGAACTTCGAGCCGCGTTACGCGAAGAAGACCTCCTTCCACGACCGTCACAACCAGGGCCGCCCGGCCCGCGACGGCGACTCCAGCCGCGGCGCGGACCGGTACGGCCGCGCCGACGCGCGTCCGGCCCGGGACGACCGCGGCGCCCGCTTCGACCGCGACGCACGTCCGGCCCGCGACGACCGTCGCGCGGACTCCCGCCCCGGCAGTCGCTCGCCCGGCCACCGCGGCTACCGTCCCGAGCCCGCCGCCGGCGAGCGCGAGCCGAAGCGCCGCTGGTCGGCGCAGGAGAAGGCCGGCCGCGACGAGTCCCGCTCGATCCGCAACCGCGCCGAGTCGGGCCGCGTCGACGCCCCCCACCGTCGCGACGACCGTCCGCGTTTCGACCGCGACGACCGTCCCCGTCGGGATGACCGCTTCGACCGTCCCCGCTACGACCGCGACGACCGCTCGCGCCGGGACGACCGTCCGCGATTCGACCGCGATGACCGTCCGCGTCGGGATGACCGCAGCGACCGTCCGCGTTTCGATCGGACCGAGCGTCCGCGTTTCGACCGTGATGACCGTCCGCGTCGTGACGACCGGACCGAGCGTCCCCGTTTCGACCGTGACGAGCGTCCGCGTCGGGATGACCGGACCGAGCGTCCGCGTTTCGACCGTGATGACCGTCCGCGTCGCGACGACCGGACCGAGCGTCCGCGTTTCGACCATGGTGACCGTCCGCGTCGGGATGACCGGACCGAGCGTCCGCGTTTCGATCGCAGCGAGCGTCCCCGTTTCGACCGTGACGAGCGTCCGCGTCGCGACGACCGTGACGACCGTCCGCGTCGTGACGACCGTCCCCGTCGCAACGACGGCCCGAGCCGCAGCGACTGGAACCGTGTCGCCGACCGCGCACCGAAGCACGAGCAGATCGAGGACGTCGTGCACGAGCGCCTCGCGGCGCAGACCGTGCAGGCCGAGGAGGTCGCGGACGTGACCTTCGCCGACCTCGGACTCGGATCCAACATCGTCGAGATCCTCGCGAACATGGGCGCCGAGACGCCGTTCCCGATCCAGGCCGCGTCGGTCCCCGCCGTGCTCGAGGGGCGCGACGTGCTCGCCCGTGGCCGCACCGGATCCGGCAAGACCATCGCCTTCGGCGCACCGCTCGTGGAGAGCATCCTGCAGTCGCAGAAGGGCAAGAAGCGCGAGTTCGGCCGCACCCCGCGGGCGATCATCCTCGCGCCGACGCGCGAGCTCGCGCTGCAGATCGACCGCACGGTGCAGCCGATCGCCCGCAGCGTGGGCCTGTTCACGACCCAGATCTACGGCGGCGTGCCGCAGGCCCGCCAGGTGGGTGCACTGAAGAAGGGCGTCGACATCGTGATCGGCACGCCCGGTCGCATCGAGGACCTGATCAACCAGGGCAAACTCGACCTCTCCGACGTGCGGATCGCCGTGCTGGATGAGGCGGACCACATGTGCGAGCTCGGCTTCGTCGAGCCGGTGCAGCGGATCCTCCGGCACACCGGCGAGGGCAGCCAGAAGCTGCTGTTCTCCGCCACCCTGGACCGTGAGGTCGCCGCGCTGGTGGACGAGTTCCTCGTGGATCCCGCCGTCTTCGAGGTCGCCGGCGAGACGCAGGACTCGGGCACGATCGAGCACCGCGTGCTCGTGATCGACCACCGCGACAAGGCCGAGATCCTCACCTCGCTCGTCGATCGCGACGGACGCACGCTGGTCTTCTCGCGCACCCGCGCCTACGCCGAGCAGCTCGCCGAGACCTTCGAGGACGCCGGGATCCCCGCGGTCTCGCTGCACGGCGACCTGAACCAGGCCAAGCGCACCCGCAACCTGCAGAAGCTCACCTCGGGCCGGGTGAACGTGCTCGTCGCGACCGATGTCGCCGCGCGCGGCATCCACGTCGACGACATCGACCTGGTCGTCCAGGCCGATGCCCCCGACGAGTACAAGACCTACCTGCACCGCGCCGGCCGCACCGGTCGTGCGGGCAACGCCGGACGGGTCGTGACGCTGATCACGCGTCCGCGCGGTCGCCGCATGACGGAGCTGCTGAACCGCGCCGAGATCGACGCGCCGTTCGAGGAGGCGCGCCTCGGCGACGACCTCATCGAGGAGATCGCCGGCCGCATGCCGTCGGCATCCGACCTCACCGCCTGATCGCGGCCCGCTCCGGGCGCTGCGACATCAAGGGCCGGTGGGCGAGGGATCCAGAATCCGGATTCCTCGCCCACCGGTCTTTCGTCGTCTCAGAGCTCGAGCACCCAGTCGTTGCTGAGGAGCACTCCGCCGCGGAAGGGGAACGGCGTGGTGCCACGAAGGACGAAGCCGGCGCGACGGCAGAGCGCGTTCGACGGTGCGTTGTCGACGGACGGATAGGCGTGCACCGCCGAGTGCGTCCCCTCGGATCGGATGACCCCGATGAGCGCCTCCAGCGCCCGCCCGGCGTAGCCACGGCCCTGGAACTCGGGCAGGATGCTCCAGCCGGCCTCCCAGACCACGTCGTCGCCGTCCGTGTGCTCCCAGAAGGCGACGGATCCGACGACGGCATCCCCGTCGCACACCACGAGCACCTGCCCTGGAGCATCCGTGCGGAGGTAGCGCGTGTGGCGCTTCTCCAGCTCCTCGTCGGACTCTGCACGAACCTGGTGCGCCGTCATCTCCGGGGTGTTGAAGCGATCGAGCAGTGGGCGATCTTCAGGCTGCCAGCGGCGGAGAGTGACCATGGGGGCGACGCTACCGGGGGCCACCGACACGGAGGCGCGGCGCGGTCGCCGGGGGCGAAGAGGGGATCCGAAACGCTCGAAATCCGAACCTGGGAATTCGAGCAAAGTATTTTGCCGCAAACGGGGATCCTCGGTGGGTTCCCAGGAACAGTGATGCAGGATCGTTACCTTGTACGCCCGACCCGAGGGCGTGACGCCGCTTCCCGAGCGGCACCGAGGACTTCAAGGATCGTTACTTCGTCATGTCGAGAAACCCGTTCTTCCGCTCTGCCCGCAGCAAGACCATCGCCATCCTCGGCGCGACCGCCGTCGTCGGCGCGCTCGTCGTGGGGGGTGCTGTGCTCGTCGCCCCGACGGTCGCCGCCGCCGCTCCGGCCGCCGCGGCGGTCGACGATGTGACCGCCTACAACCAGCGGGTGCAGGTGCGCGCCGCGCTCGACACGGCCAAGACCGCGATGGCGGATGCGGCCACCGTGAACGCCGATGTGAAGGCCTCCGGCCTCGATCTCGGCCAGGCCCGCAAGCTCGTGGACGTGACCGGCCTCACCTCGGCGCACGAAGTGCTGTCGAAGTCGACCGCCGAGAAGGGCGCCGTGCACACCGCGCTCGCCGTCGCGGTCACCGACTACTCCGAGAAGGTGGAGTCGCAGGTCGCCGAGGTGCGCGCCAACCTGAACAACGCCGTCGCGCAGAAGCAGGCCGCGGATGCCGCGGCCGCCGCCGCTGCCGCCGCCGCGCAGGCCGCCGCCGAGGCGCAGGCCGCCGCGAACACTCCCGACGGCGCGCGCGCCACAGCCCAGCAGATCATGGCGAGCCAGTACGGCTGGGGCGACGACCAGTTCCAGTGCCTGAACTCGCTGTGGAACAAGGAGTCCGGCTGGAACTACCAGGCCTACAACCCGTCCGGCGCGACCGGGATCCCGCAGGCGCTGCCCGGCGACAAGATGGCGACCGTCGCGGACGACTGGCAGACCAACGCCACCACGCAGATCACCTGGGGCCTCGGCTACATCTCCAGCGTCTACGGCACCCCCTGCGCGGCCTGGGGTCACTCGCAGGCTACGAACTGGTATTGAGTCCCTCCGCGGAGTTTCCCGCACGGAGTTTCCCGCACGGAGCCTCCTGCACGGAGCTTCCTCCATGCAACCTCGAACGGGGCGGTGCGCATCGAGCGCCCGCCCCGTTCGGCGTCCCCGCACCACGGCTCAGAACAGCGTCGGCGTCGGCTCCGGCGCGCGCGGCGCCCCGAAGCGCGACGGCGCCGCGGGCTCGGACGCAGGCTGTTCGAACAGCCACAGCGGCATCGCGTTCGTGACCGGTTCGGCCGGCGCGCTCATGCTGCGTCGCAGCGGGCGGTCGTCGGAATACCGCGCCTCCAGCCCGTGCATGCGGATCAGGGGCTTGACCCGTCGCGCGAGCCACCTCCGGTAGTCCTTCGGCGCCTCCGCCGCGGATCCGGGATACAGCACCCGGTAGGACGACAGCAGATCCGGCCGGTGCTGCGACAGCCACTGCAGGAACCACGGCTTCACTCCCGCCCGCAGATGCAGGGCGCCGTAGATGACGTGATCCGCACCCGCCTCCTTGATCCGGCGCAGGGCGCCGTCGATCGCGTTCACCGAATCGGTGAGGTGCGGCAGGATCGGCATCAGGAACACGCCCACCCTGAATCCGGCGTCGCTGAGCGCGCGCACGGTGTCGAGCCGGGCCTGCGTGGACGGAGCGCCGTGCTCGATCGCCTCGCGCAGGGTCTCGTCGAACATCGCGATCGACAGCTGCACGTCGACGGGCACCCTGGCGGCGGCGTCGACCAGGACCGGGATGTCGCGGCGGATCAGCGTGCCCTTGGTGAGCACAGAGAACGGCGTCCCGGAGTCGGCCAGTGCGCCGATGATGCCGGGCATCAGCCGATATCTCCCCTCCGCGCGCTGATAAGGGTCGGTGTTCGTGCCGAGCGCGACGGTCTCGTGCTTCCAGGATCCGCGGCGCAGCTCCTTCTCGAGGGTCTCGACCACGTTCACCTTGACCACGATCTGCGAGTCGAAGTCCCGGCCCGCGTCCAGATCCAGATAGGTGTGCGTCCCCCGGGCGAAGCAGTAGACGCAGGCATGGCTGCATCCGCGGTACGGGTTGACGGTCCAGCTGAACGGCATCTTCGAGGGGCCGGGAACGTGGTTCAGGGCCGACTTGGCCAGCACCTCGTGGAAGGTCATCCCCGCGAACTCCGGCGTCGTCACCGTCCGCAGGAATCCGGTGCGGTTCTCCATGCCGGGCAGCGCCTGCGCGTCGGTCTCGTCGATCCTCTGCCCCTGCCACCTCATGGCGATATTCGAACATAACAACGACGATGAGTCAAGCGGGAAATCGTGGAAAGGTTCGAATGTCGCCGATGTCCAGGTCTGGCAGTGAGAATGGATCCGTGGCAGACCCGCGGCACCCGACTCGCGCCCGCCGCCTGGATCCTCGCGTGACGTTCCGGCTGTACGTCACGATCGGACTGGCGGTCGCGCTGATCGGCGCGCTCTGGGCTCTTGCGGACGGCTCTGCCGGCGCCGGCCCCGTGGTTCGGGGCACGGCGGAACCGAAGGCCGTCGCGGTCGCGATGCCCCAGGCGGCGACCAGCCTTCCCTCGGTGCAGCTGCACGCGACGGCGGCCTCGAACCCGTGCGCGCAGGCGTCCGTGCAGCAGGCGCTCGCGTCCGGCGGAGACGACGCCGTGGTGGCGGCGTTCGGCGGGGGAGCGGCGTTCCGCGCCGCGGTCGCGGCGGGCAGCGCGCCCTGCATCGATCTGTCCGACCCGAATCGCGACTGGGTCGTGGTGAACAAGGCCAGGCCGCTCAATCCTCTGGCCTTCGCGCCGACGTCTTTCGGGGATCCGGCCCTCTCGGTCGACGGCGCCGGGTCGCTGCGCTCCGATGCGGCGCATGCCCTGGATCAGCTCTCGGCGGCCGCGGACGCGGCGGGGGTGGGCACGATCGCGCTGGCCAGCGGCTACCGCTCGTACGACACCCAGGTGCAGACCTACTCGGGCCAGATCGCGACCTACGGGCAGGCCCAGGGGGACGCCCTCTCCGCGCGCCCCGGTCACAGCGAGCATCAGACCGGGCTCGCCGCCGACGTGGTCTCCTGCGCGGGCGGCTGCGGCAGCATCGACTCCTTCGGCGGCACCGCCGCCGGCGCCTGGGTCGCGGAGAACGGCTGGCAGTACGGCTTCATCGTCCGCTACGTCGCGGGACAGACGCCGGTCACCGGCTACGACCCGGAGCCGTGGCATCTGCGCTACGTCGGCGTCCCGCTCGCGACCGCCTATCACGACGGCGGATTCGTCACGCTCGAGCAGTTCTTCGGTCTCGCCGCGGCCCCCGCCTACCTCGGCTGACCCGCGGCGCGGCCGCGTGGGACCGTGCGGCGACGGCGCGTGCGGGGTCCCCGCAGGCTGATCCCCGCACTCCTGGAGCGATTGCACAAAGCGTGACACCGAGTCTCACTTCTGGTGGGATGCATTCCCACAATCTGAGCCGATACCCGCGGTTTTCCGCGTAGGATCGCGAGAGCGAAGACGCACACACGATCTGGAGGAGCGCGATGGAACGCGACATCTACGACGAGGATCACGAGGCCTTCCGCGGCCTGGTCAAGGACTTCATCGGCCGCTACGTCACGAACGAGGCCATGGAGCGCTGGGAGGCGGACGGCGAGATCGATCGCGCGACCATGCTCGCAGCGGGCGAGGCCGGCCTGATCGGTCTCTCCGTGCCCGAGGAGTTCGGCGGCGCCGGGATGCTGCAGGACTACCGCTTCCGCACCATCGTGATGGAGGAGGTCATCGCGGCGGGCGCCGGATCGCTCGCCGGGGCCTTCGGGATCCAGGACGACCTGGCCGTGCCGTACCTCGTGCACATGGGCACGCCGGAGCAGAAGGCCAAGTGGCTGCCCCGCATGGCGACCGGCGAAGTGCTCGGCGCGCTCGCGATGACCGATCCGGGGGCGGGGTCGGACCTCCGTGGCATCAAGACCAACGCGAAGAAGGTCGACGGCGGATACATCCTCAACGGCGCCAAGACGTTCATCTCCTCGGGGACCACCGCCGACATCGTCGTGACCTTCGTCAAGACCGGTGAGGGCAACCGGCCCGACGCCTTCAGCCTGGTGATCGTCGAGAAGGGCATGGAGGGCTTCGATCAGGGCAAGAAGCTCAGCAAGATGGGCTTCCACGGCTGGGACACGGCCGAGCTGAGCTTCACGGACGTCTTCATCCCCGACGAGAACCTCATCAGCGGCAAGGAGGGTCAGGGCTTCATCCAGCTGATGATGAACCTGCCGCTCGAGCGCCTGTCGATCGGGGTCGCCGCCGCGGCCGCCGCACAGGCCGCCACGGCCTGGACCATCGCCTACACCAAGGACCGCGAGGCCTTCGGCGAGCGCATCGCCGACTTCCAGAACACCCGCTTCCGGCTGGCGGACATGGTCACCACGACCGAGGTGATGTGGGCGTACGTCGACCGCGCGCTGCTGGCGTACAAGGACAGCAAGCTCACCGCGGAGGACGCCGCGAAGGTGAAGTTCTGGACGACGGAGCGCGAGTGGGAGGTGCTCGACACCGGCGTGCAGCTGCACGGCGGCTACGGCTACATCATGGAGTACCCGATCGCGAAGGCCTTCACCGACGCCAGAGTGCATCGCATCTACGGCGGCACGAACGAGATCATGCGCGACCTCGTCGGCCGCCAGATCGCCGGCAAGCGCTGACCTCTCGGTCCCTGAGCTCGTCGAAGGGCGCCCCCGGATCCTGGATCCGGGGGCGCTCGTGCGTGCGGGGGCAGGGCTCCGCACGCCCGGATCGTCCTGCACGATCCGCGCTTTCACGAAGTTCCGCACCGATTGCGTGAGCGGGTCGTTCGGCCGATTCCCGCGCCGCCAGGCTGGCGTCATGAACCCCGGAACACTGCGCGATCATGTGCTCGAAAGCGACGACGACCTCCGCGACGTCCTGGAGCTGCTGCTCCAGCAGGCGGGCCAGCGGCAGCTCTGGCTGCTCTTCCTCGACGGCCGAGGGCGGATCGGCGAGCCGCTCATCCCCATGGCCGACTACCCCGAGGATCCGCTCGAGGCGGTGATGACGGATGATCTCGGCGAGGTGACGCACGCACACCTGCTGTCCCAGCGGATCCGCGGGCTCCGCGAGCTCACCGGCAACGCGGCGGTGGTGCTGGTGTGGGAGCGGGTGGGTGGCGAGGGCGTCGACGGCGACGTCCTCGCCTGGGCGCGCGCGATGAAGCGGGAGGCCGCACTGCTCGGTATTCCGTTGCGCGCCCAATTCCTGCTGCACGCCCATGGCGTGCGTCAGCTGCACGCCGACGACGTGCTGTGATGCGCGCCGGAGCGGTAGCAAGATTATTGCTACTGGAGTAGCATCATGCTCATGGTGCATGCCAAGGTCAGTCTGAGCCTCAGCGAGGAGGACATCGCCTTCCTCGACGCCGAGACGCAGAGCGGTCGCTACCCCTCGCGTTCGGCAGCGACGCAGGATGCTGTGCGCCTGCTGCGCGAGAGCCTGCTCGCCGACGCCTATGCCGAGGCGTTCGCCGCGGATGACGGCGAGGACTGGGATGCCGTGGTGGGCGATGGGCTCGCGTCCGCGTGAGCGTGTCGACCGTTCCCCTTCTGCGTCGCGGGCAGGTCGTGCTCGTCTCCTTCGATCCCGCCGTCGGATCCGAGGCGAAGAAGACCCGTCCTGCGGTGATCGTGAGCAACAACACGGCCAACGCGGTCGCGGCGCGGAGTGATCGGGCGACCGTGACGGTCGTCCCCCTGACGTCGAGCACGGTGCGGATCCTGCCGTTCCAGGTGCTGCTGCCGGCGAGGGAGACGGGACTCGAGCGCGACGTCAAGGCGCAGGCGGAGCAGGTGCGCACCATTGCCGTGACGCGCATCGCCCGCCCGGTCGGCTGGGTGCCCGCAGAGCTCATGGGAGCTCTCGACGAGGCGCTCCGCCTCCATCTCGCACTCTGACGGCACCGCGCGTCCTGCTGTCGCCCTTCGCGAACGCCCCGGGATCCCTGGATCCCGGGGCGTCGCGCTGTGCACCGATCGTGGTGGTGACTCCCCGAGGGAGAGGATCTCGGGCGTCAGAAAAAGTTTGCTATTCAGTGTTGCTATGTACCGGTACTCAGTGTTACTGTCTACCGGTAGTCAACATCACTGAGTAGAAGAAGGAGGCGATCGCGATGGCGAGTCAGATGACCGAGATGCTCAAGGGCACTCTCGAGGGGATCGTCCTGGCGATCCTGGCCGAGCGATCGGCCTATGGATACGAGATCACCACGCGGCTGCGGGACGGAGGGTTCTCCGACATCGCGGAGGGCACCGTCTACGCGCTGCTGGTGCGGATCGAGCAGAGAGGCCTCGTGGACGTGGAGAAGGTCCCGTCCGAGAAGGGACCGCCGCGCAAGGTGTACTCGCTCAACGCGCAGGGGCGGGATCAGCTCGCCGACTTCTGGAGGACCTGGAGCTTCCTCGCCGCGCACATCGAACAGCTCCGCCACACCGACAGCATCAGCACGACCGACACGAATGAAGGAGCCTGACATGGCCGCCAAGTGGATCGAAGCCCTCACCGGGTCCCTCGAGCAGAAGAAGCAGTACAAGCAGGACAAGGCCCGCATGGAGGGCCTTCCCGCCCCCTACGCGGAAGCCGCCATGGCGATGCACCGCTACCTCATGTACGCCGGCGGCATCACCGACGGCGACACCATGATCCGGATGTACACCGACATGGCCGACCTCTGGGAGCGCGCCGCCGTCGACCGCACCCCGGTGCGCGACATCGTCGGGGACGACCCGGTCGACTTCGCCGAGACGTTCGCGAAGGCCTACGCCGGGCGCGAGTGGATCGACAAGGAGCGCAAGCGCTTCACCACGGCGATCGACGACGCCGCACGAAAGGACAACTGATCATGACCACCCTCACCGCCCCCGCGATCCGCGTGCAGGGCGTCACCAAGGCCTTCAAGGATCTGCAGGTCCTGCGCGGGGTCGACTTCGAGGTCGAGCGGGGCAGTATCTTCGCCCTGCTCGGCTCGAACGGAGCCGGCAAGACCACGCTCGTGCGCATCCTGTCGACGCTGCTGAAGGCCGACGGCGGAGCCGCCACGGTCCAGGGTTTCGACGTCGCCTCGGCGCCCAACGACGTCCGCAATGCGATCAGCCTCACCGGCCAGTTCGCCGCGGTCGACGAGATCCTCACCGGACGCGAGAACCTCGTGCTCGTCGCGAAGCTCCGCCACCTCAAGGATCCGGGCGCCGTCGCCGACGATCTGCTCGCCCGGTTCTCGCTCACCGACGCCGGAGGGCGCCGCGCGGGCACCTACTCCGGCGGCATGCGGCGCCGGCTCGACATCGCGATGAGCCTGATCGGGAACCCTCCGGTGATCTTCCTCGACGAGCCCACCACGGGCCTCGACCCGCAGGCGCGGATCGAGGTCTGGGACACCGTCAAGGAGCTCGCGAACGGCGGCACCACCGTGCTGCTCACCACGCAGTACCTCGACGAGGCCGAGCAGCTGGCCGACCGGATCGCGATCCTGCACGAGGGCACCATCATCCAGAACGGCACGCTCGCCGAGCTCAAGCGGCTCCTGCCGCAGGCGAAGGTCGAGTACGTCGAGAAGCAGCCCAGCCTCGAGGAGGTCTTCCTCGCCCTGGTCGGACCGTCCGCGGCCCCGGCCTCTGAGCCCGTCGCAGGGCCCGACACCACGAAGCCCGACACCACGAAGCCCGACACCACGAAGGAGGCAGTGAAATGACCAGCCACGTCCTCAGCGACACCGGCACTCTCACCGGCCGTTCGCTCAAGCACATCCTGCGCAGCCCCGACACGATCATCACCACCGCGGTGACCCCGATCGCGCTCATGCTGCTGTTCGTCTACGTCCTCGGCGGGGCGATCCACACCGGATCCGACCAGTCCTACATCGACTACATGCTGCCGGGCATCCTGCTCATCACGATCGCGTCCGGCATCGCGTACACCTCGTACCGGCTGTTCCTGGACCTGCAGGGCGGGATCTTCGAGCGGTTCCAGTCCATGCCGATCGCCCGGTCGAGCGTGCTCTGGGCGCATGTGCTCACCTCGCTCGTCGCGAACATCGTCTCGGTCGCGATCGTCGTCGGCGTCGCGTTCGCGATGGGCTTCCGCACCGGAGCATCGGTCGGCGCGTGGCTGGCCGTAGCCGGGATCCTGATCCTGTTCACCCTGTCGCTCACCTGGCTCGCCGTGATCGCGGGCCTGAGCGCCAAGACCGTGGACGGCGCGAGCGCGTTCAGCTACCCGCTCATCTTCCTGCCGTTCATCAGCTCGGCGTTCGTGCCCACCTCCTCGATGCCGGGCCCGGTGGCCTGGTTCGCGGAGTACCAGCCGGTGACGTCGATCGTGAACACGATCCGCGCGCTGTTCAACGGCCAGCCGGTGGGCTCCAGCATCTGGATCGCCCTCGCCTGGATGGTCGGGATCCTCGTGGTCGCCTACGGTATCGCGATCGCCATCTACAAGAAGAAGATCAGCTGAGCAGGCTCGGCGTCCGTGCTTCTCAGCAACCGGCTGGTCCCTGTGCTTCGACAGGCTCAGCAACCGGTTGATTCGAACCGGATCGAACCGCCTTCGGCGCCCCGTGCGCCCGGAGGCGGTTCGAGGCGGTTCGGACGGGTGAGCTCGGCAGGGTTCAGCCCAGGGGCTCCGCCGCCGTCTCGCGCGCCGCGCGGGAGGCGGGCGAGGAGGAGCCGATCCGCCAGTAGCCGCAGAAGCTGACCTGGCCCTTGTCGACGCCGCGCTCGCCGACGAGCAGCTTGCGCGCCCCCGAGGCCAGCGACTGCTCGCCCGCGGCATAGGCGTGGAACGGCGCCTCGGGCAGGGCGAGCTCGCGCAGCGCCGCCAGCGCCAGTGCACCGGGCCGGTCATGCTCCGCGCGCACGAACCACTGCACGTCGATGCCGTCCGGGTGCGGGAAGGTCAGCGCGTCCTCGGCGGAGGGCGCTTCGATCAGGACGGATCCGATCGCGTGCGCGGGCAGCGAGGCGCAGATCGAGGCGATCGCGGGCAGGGCCGTCTCGTCGCCGACGAGCACGACCCGCTCCGTGCCGCGCTCGGGATTGAACGTGAGCCCCTCGTCGATCACGAGCACGCGCTCGCCGGGGCGGCAGGTCTCGGCCCAGCGCGACGCCGGCCCCGCGGTGCCCGCGGCGGCGGAGCCGTGCAGCACGAAATCCACGTCGAGCTCTGCCGCGGCCTCGGCCGTGGCAGGACGGAACGCGCGCACGCTGTAGTTGCGCATCACCGGGCGCTCGCCGTCGGGGATCCGGAGGAACCGGAGATACCCGAGCGTCTGGTTGGCCTTGGCGGGCACCCTGCTGAGCCCGGCCTCGCCGCCCACGGGCAGGAACAGCCGGAACCACTGGTCGTACCCCATGGGCGCGAACCGCTCGATCTCGCCGCCGCCGAACGTGATCCGCACCCAGTGCGGGGCGAGGCGCTCGGTGCGCAGCACCGTGAGAGGAACGAGCCCGGCCGAGGCCGGCTTGACCATCTTGCTGTACGCCATGAGGGGCCTTTCGAAGTCTGATCTCGGGCGGGGTTCAGGATCGCCAGGGGAAGAACAGGGTGAGGATGCCCGCGGAGGCGGCGAGCATCAGAACCAGGAAGACGACGTCCCGGGTGCGGAACGGGACCTCGTGCCGCTCGGTGCGCGTGGGGTGGGCGCCGAACGCACGCGAATCCATGGCCAGGGCCACGCGCTCGGCGTGCCGGATCGCGCTCGCCAGCAGCGGCACGATGTAGCCCCAACCGCGCGCGATCCGGGCGAACGGCCCGCGTCCGCCATGCGTGCCGCGCACCCGGTGCGCCGCACGGATCACGCTCAGCTCGTAGCCGAAGCGCGGCACGAACCGGTACGCCGCGAGAGCGGTGTAGCCGAAGCGGTACGGGATCCGCAGCTGCTGCACGCCCGCGCGCACGACGTCCGGTCCGGTCGTGGTGAGACCGGAGATGAGCGAGAGCGCGAGGATCGCGGCCAGCCGGAGTCCCGTCGCGAACCCGCTCTCGAGCGCGCCGGCGTGCAGCTCCCATGAACCGATCCGGAGCGCGATCGGCGTCGAGGCGACCTGCGCCGGATCCGTCCACAGCGTCATCGACAGCCCCAGCAGGACGACCCCCGCGGGGATCGCGAGCAGCAGCACGGCCCAGATCCGCGCGGTCAGCCGGGTGCCCGTGAGGAGTACGGCGTAGGCGAGCAGGAGGAACGCGGTCGGCGTCGCGAGGTCCCGCACGAACAGCAGCACCACCATGGCGGGCAGCACCGCGCCGAGCTTGGCGAGCGGGTTCAGGTGGTGCAGCCAGGCGCGCGCGGGCGCCGCGGTCTGCGCGGCGTACGGGTCGCTCATGATGCCGGCCCTGTCGGTGCGGATCGGGCGGTCGCCCCGGGACCGGATCCGGCGTCGTCGCTGAGGAGCATCCGCAGCTCCGGCGGGACCGCGAGGTACGCCGCGGGCAGCGGGATCAGGGCATCCCGCACGACGGCGGACGTGGTGCCCGCGGCGGCGATCCGCCCGTCCTCGACGAGCACGATGCGGGACGCGTGCTGGATCACGAGGTCCATGTCGTGCGTCACGAGCAGGGTCGTCGTCCCCTCGGCCCTCAGCTCGCGGAACAGGGCGAGCAGCTCCTCGGTGCGCGCCCTGTCCTGCCCGAACGTCGGCTCGTCGAGGACGAGGATCCGCGGGCGGGCGATCAGCGCGGTGCCGACCGACAGCCGCCTCTTCTCGCCGCCGGACAGCAGGAACGGGTGCACGTCGGCCTTGCCCGACAGCCCGAAGCGCTCGAGCATCGCGCCGACGCGTTCCTCGATCTCGGTCGGCGGGACGCGCCGCAGCCGCAGGCCGTGCGCGAGCTCCTCGAACACGGTGTGCGCGATGAACTGGTGCTCCGGGTTCTGGAACACGAAGCCGATGTGCGCCGCGAGCGTGCGCGGCGACGCGGAGGCAGGATCGATCCCGTCGACCGAGATCCGGCCGCGCGGCGGCGTGACGACACCGGCGAGCGCCTGCACGAGCGTCGTCTTGCCGGCACCGTTCGCGCCGATGACGGCGGTGATCGAGGCCGGCTCGACGTCGAGGTCGACGCCGCGCAGCACCACGGTGCGGCGTCGGACGACGTCGAGGCCGCGCACGGTGATGATCGGGTCCTCCTCGGCGTTCGAAGCGCGCACCGGGCTGGATCCGGGGCTCGGATCGAGCGTTCTGCGCGTTTCGAAACGGGACAACGCCGACCGGAGCTCGTCGGCCGTGAGGGGGAGCGGGGCGTCGGGGGCGCCGATCGGGATCCCGGCGGCGCGCAGCCGGCGCGCCGCGAGCGCAGCCGAAGGCAGCCATGCGCCGAGAGCGAGGATCTCCTCCGCGTGCTCGCGCAGGATCCGCTGTGCGGGGCCGTCGAAAGCGACGCGTCCCGAGCCGTCCAGCACGATCGCCCTGGTCGCGATCTCCAGAGCCGCGTCGAGGTCGTGCTCGACCAGGATCAGCGCGCGCCCTTCGGATCCGGCGATATCGGCGAGGGCGGCGTGGACGTCCGCGGTGCCCTGCGGATCGAGGTTCGCGGTCGGTTCGTCCAGGATCAGGAGGGGGGATCCCGTGGCCAGGGCGGAGGCGATCGCGAGGCGCTGCTTGCCGCCGCCGGACAGCCGGTCCGGATTCTCGGCGCGGCGCTCCCACAGGCCCATCCGCCGCAGGGCGGTCTCGGCCCGGGCGAGCACCTCCGTGACGGGGAAGCGCAGGTTCTCCAGGGCGAACGCCGCGTCGTCGAGCACGGATCCGGTGACGATCTGCGCATCCGGATCCTGGAACACGGTCGACACGGCGCTGCTCAGCGTGGCGATCGGGGTCGTGGCGGCGTCGTGCCCGCACACCTCGACGCTGCCGGACACGTCCGTGTCGAGCGAGTGCGGGATGAGACCGCTCAGCGCGAGCGCGAGCGTGGACTTGCCGGATCCGCTCGGCCCGAGCAGCAGCACGACCTCGCCCGCGTGCACGTCGAAGGACACGTCGCGGACGGCGGGATCGCTCGCGCCGCGGTGCGTGATCGTGAGATCGCGCACGCGGAGGAGCGGGGCGGCGGGCATCGGGGTCCGTTCGGGAGGTCTGCTTAGGCAAGCCTAACCTAGGCCGTGGCGTCGACCGAGCGCAGCCGGATCCGCGCAGCCGGATCCGCGTCTCTGCTCAGCGCGCGGCGACGCCCGCGCGGCGCAGCGACATGCCGATCCGCAGGCCGATCGCCGTCCACGCGATCGGTCCGAGAACCGCGAGCGGGAGGTAGATGATCCGCGCCCACAGCGGCAGCTTCTCCAGATCGACGGCGAAGAAGACGACCACCGCGATGATCACGCCGATGATCGCCGCGGAGACGAAGAACCGCCACGCGCCCCAGGCGCGGTACCGGGTGAGGGCGGCGACCCCCTCCTGGATGAGGCCGAACAGCAGCGCTGTGCCGAGGAACCGGGGGAACCAGATCGGGTTGAAGGCGCTGGCGACCAGGGCGGCGAGCACATGCGTGAGCAGGGCGACCAGCGGCCGGCGCAGCACTTCCTGCGCGATGATGCCCGGCAGCACATGCGAGCCCAGCACCAGCCCGTAGGCGAACGGAGCACCTGCGATCACGGGGATCGTCACCCAGCCGGCGGCGGCGCCGAGCAGTCCCGTGGCGACTCCGATGGCGGCGCAGACGAGCAGGATGCGCGTGGGCAGCGGGGAGCGGACGGCGGGCACCCGTCCAGCGTACCGGCGGGATCGGACGCCACGGCCGTGAGTAATCGGGTCAGATCCTCCGGCGTCGCGGCTTGAGATGAACCGGCGGGATCGGCGGAGCGGGGATCCGCTCGTCGCCGTGACCGACCACATGGCCGAAGCGGGCGGATCCCGCCTCCCAGTCCTCGCGCGCCTGCGCGATCTCCTCGTGGCTGCGGGCGGCGAAGTTCCACCACATCACGAGGTCCTGCTCGAAGGGCTCTCCGCCGAGCAGGAAGAGCAGCGCCCCGCCCTCGCTCGCCACCGTGACGGCCTCGCGCGAGTCGCCGAGGAACAGCACGTCGTCGACCTCGAGCGCGGTCTCCGCGAGGTCGGATCCCGCGACACGGGCGTCGCCCATGACGAGCAGCAGCCCGTGCTCCCAGGCCGGGTCGAACGGCAGCACGACGGTCGTGCCCGGTTCCAGGCGGATCTCCGCGCCCACGATCGGGGTGTGGGCGGTCGCGGGGGAGTCGACGCCCGCATACGAGCCCATCACGACCGTGACGTCGGCGTCGGATCCGGTCTCGGCGGGGAGCGCGAGTCCGGGCAGGGACAGGTGCTGCTCGAAGCCGGGGGTCCCGGTCGCGGCGCCGTCGGGCAGCACCACCCAGAGCTGCAGGGCGTCGAGCGGCCCCGCCTCCTCGCCCACCGAGTACTCGGAGTGCGCGATCCCGTTCCCCGCGGTCATGAGGTTGAGCTGCCCGCGGCGCAGCACCACATCGCTGTCGATCGTGTCGCGGTGGCGGATCTCGCCGACGAGCGGCCAGGTCACCGTCTGCAGGCCGATGTGCGGATGCGGCTCGACGCGCATGCGCACCTCGGCGGGCCCGAACCGGTCGAGGAAGCACCAGGCCCCGATCGTCGGCACGTCCTTGCTGGGCAGCACCCGCAGCACGTTCATCGCGCGCACCCCGCCGAGCGGCACCTCGCGCGCCGCGAGCGCGACCGCGCGCGGCCCGTGCAGGCTCATGCCTGCTCCCCGGGCGCCGCGGGGAAGCGCACCTTCGCCCCCGGCACCTCGTGCGTGCGCAGGTACTTGTTGATGTACGGGCAGTACGGCACGATCGTGTCGCCGGTCGCGACGGCGTCGGCGAGCGCCTCCGCGGCGAGCTTCGACGCGAGCCCCTGTCCCTGGAACGCCGGATCCACCTCGGTGTGGACGAACAGGATCGTCCCGGGACGGCGCTGGAACTCGGCGAACCCGGCGAGCGCCCCGTCGCTGGTGATCTCGTAGCGGGACTCGGCCTCGTTCAGGGTCACGGCGATCTCGGGCATGGCGCTCCTCCTGCGGTGTCGTACCGGCTCGGATCCAACCTATGCCCGGATGGCCGCGGCGGGGCCGACGGGGCCGACCGGCTCAGAGGCGTCGGACCTGTGGACAGCTGCCTCCGGTGTCGGCGCCGCTCGTTACGCTGGAGGCATGCCTCAGAACGATCCGCGCGACCCCTTTGCGGATCTGCCGTGGTCCGATGCGCCCCTGGACGACCCCTACGCCGACCTGCCGTTCGCGGAGGAGCCCTGGGACGCCGCGCCCCCGCCCGAGGAGGGCGAGTGGGCCGGATCCCCCGGCGCGGTTCCGCAGGGCAGCTTCCCCGTGCCGGCCGCCGCGGCGACTCCGGCTCCGAGCAGGTATTCCACGCCGCTCGACGCGCTCACCGCGGTCTACGGCTACGACGCGTTCCGCGGGGACCAGGCCGCGATCATCGACCAGATCGTGGGCGGCGGCGACGCGGTCGTGCTCATGCCCACGGGCGGCGGCAAGAGCCTCTGCTATCAGATCCCCGCGCTCGTGCGCGAGGGCACGGGTCTCGTGGTCAGCCCGCTCATCGCGCTCATGCACGACCAGGTCGACGCCCTGCGTGCCAACGGCGTGCGCGCCGCCTACCTGAACTCGACCCAGTCCGCGGCCGACCGCGCCGAGGTCGAGCGCGCGTACCTCGCCGGCGACCTCGACCTCATCTACGTCGCGCCCGAGCGGCTCTCGAACGCGCAGACCGTGGGGCTCCTGCAGCGCGGATCCCTCAGCGTGATCGCGATCGACGAGGCGCACTGCGTGTCGCAGTGGGGTCACGACTTCCGGCCCGACTACCTCGCCCTGGGCGGTCTCGCGGAGCGCTTCCCCGGTGTCCCGCGGATCGCGCTCACCGCCACCGCCACCCGCGAGACGCACCGCGAGATCACCGAGCGGCTGCACCTGCCGCAGGCGAAGCACTTCGTCGCGAGCTTCGACCGGCCCAACATCCAGTACCGGATCGATCCCAAGGTCGAGGTGCGCAAGCAGCTGGTCTCCTTCATCCGGAGTCAGCCCGAGGGGTCCGCGGGCATCGTCTACGCGCTCAGCCGCTCCTCGGTCGAGCAGACCGCCGAATACCTCAGCGCGCAGGGCCTCGACGCGATCCCGTATCACGCAGGCCTCGACGCGGGGACTCGTGCGGCGCACCAGTCCCGATTCCTCCGCGAGGACGGCGTGATCGTGGTCGCCACGATCGCCTTCGGGATGGGGATCGACAAGCCGGACGTGCGCTTCGTCGCCCACGTCGACCTGCCGAAGTCCGTCGAGGGGTACTACCAGGAGACCGGTCGCGCGGGCCGAGACGGCGAGCCCTCGGTCGTGTGGATGGCCTACGGCCTCGGCGACGTCGTGCAGCAGCGTCGCTTCATCCAGCAGGGTGAGGGCGATCGTGCGATCAAGCAGCGGCAGAACCAGCACCTCGACGCGATGCTCGCGCTGTGCGAGACCGTCGACTGCCGCCGGCAGAACCTGCTCGGCTACTTCGGCCAGTCCTCCGAGCCGTGCGGCAACTGCGACACCTGCCTCACCCCGCCGGACAGCTGGGACGGGCTGATCCCCGCACAGAAGCTGCTCTCCACGATCGTGCGGCTGCAGCGCGAGCGCCGCCAGTCCTTCGGCGCCGGGCATCTCATCGACATCCTCCGCGGGGCGTCGACGGAGAAGATCCGCAAGTTCCGGCACGACGAGCTCGCCACCTACGGGATCGGATCCGACCTCACCGACGCGCAGTGGCGCTCGGTCGTGCGGCAGCTGCTCGCGCAGGGGCTCATGCAGGCCCAGGGGGAGTACGGCACACTCGCGGTGAGCGAGACGAGCGGCGGCGTGCTCGCCGGCACGACCGCGGTCAAGCTGCGCCACGATGTCGTCACCCGGGCCGGTGCGCCCGGAGGCGGGCGCTCCGCCAAGAGGAACGCCGCGGAGGCGCTCGCCGAGGGCGATCGCGGCCTGTTCGAGGCGCTGCGGGCGTGGCGCGCGCAGACCGCGCGCGAGCAGGGCGTGCCCGCCTACGTCGTCTTCGGCGACGCGACGCTGCGCGCCCTCGCCGAGCACCGTCCCGCGCGGGCCTCCGACCTGGTCGGCATCAGCGGCATCGGCGAGAAGAAGCGCGAGGCCTACGGCGAGGCCGTGCTCGAGGTCATCGCGGCCGAGGGCTGAGCCGCCGGGACGGGATCACGCGAACGGCCCATCCTGTGGAGAGCCGACAAGCGCGCGGATCCTCGTCGGCCCGAACCATTGGGGGATCCCCACAGCCGCCTTCGCCCTGCGTTGTGTCAGACCTACCATGAAGGCATCCCCGAAACCTCACGAGAGGATCCTCATGGTCGACGCCGCCCTTCGGACGAACACCGCGAACAGCACCCCGGACAACACCGCGACGCGCATCGACGTCGACGCGGTCGGCGACCTGCTGCTCGGCACCTGGGCGGACACCCGCCGCGAGGCCCGCGAGATGATCAAGGATCCGGCGTTCTGGCGCGACGACTCGCTCGGCAAGGACGAGCACCGCGAGCGCGTGCTCAGCCAGCTGCACCTGCTCGTGCAGAACCGCGCCGTGCACCGCGCGTTCCCGAAGCGCCTCGGCGGCGAGGAGAACAACGGCGGCAACATCGCCGGGTTCGAGGAGCTCGTCGTCGCGGACCCGAGCCTGCAGATCAAGTCGGGCGTGCAGTGGGGACTGTTCGGATCCGCCGTCCTGCAGCTCGGCACCGCCGAGCACCACGACCGCTGGCTCCCCGGCATCATGAGCCTGGAGATCCCCGGCGCCTTCGCGATGACGGAGATCGGGCACGGCTCCGACGTCGCCTCGATCGGCACCACGGCGACCTACGATCCCGAGACCGAGGAATTCGTGATCAACACGCCGTTCCGCGCGGCGACCAAGGAGTTCCTCGGCAACGCGGCGCTGCACGGGATCGCCGCGACCGTGTTCG
The DNA here is from genome assembly GCF_044749045.1 of Microbacterium sp. NPDC089698. Taxonomy (NCBI): domain Bacteria; kingdom Bacillati; phylum Actinomycetota; class Actinomycetes; order Micrococcales; family Microbacteriaceae; genus Microbacterium; species Microbacterium sp. NPDC089698. The sequence goes on along the minus strand of NZ_JBIVHE010000003.1, from coordinate 382,381 downwards.
CGCAGCTCATCACGAACGGCGTGAACCACGGCGTGCACTGCTTCTACGTGCCGCTGCGCGGCGAGGACGGCGTGGATCTGCCCGGCATCGGCCGCGAGGACGACGGCCTCAAGGGCGGGCTGAACGGCATCGACAACGGCCGGCTCAGCTTCGACCACGTGCGCATCCCGCGGACGAACCTGCTGAACCGCTACGGCGACGTCGCGCCGGACGGCACCTACTCGAGCGCGATCGACAGCCCCGGCCGCCGGTTCTTCACCATGCTCGGCACGCTCGTGCAGGGCCGCGTCTCGCTCGACGGCGCCTCGTCCTGGGCCTCCGCACTGGGCCTCTACATCGCGATCACCTACGCCACGCAGCGCCGGCAGTTCAACGGGGCCGACGGCTCGGAGACCACGCTGCTCGACTACGGCAAGCACCAGCGCCGTCTCCTGCCCCGCCTCGCGACGACGTACGCGCAGCTGTTCGCGCACGACGAGTTCCTGCAGAAGTTCGACGGCGTCTTCTCCGGCCGCACCGACACCCCGCAGGACCGCGAGGACCTGGAGACCCTGGCCGCCGCGCTCAAGCCGCTGTCCACCTGGCATGCCCTCGACACCCTGCAGGAGTGCCGCGAGGCGTGCGGCGGCGCGGGCTTCATGTTCGAGAACCGCTTCGTGGGGCTGCGCGCCGACCTCGACATCTACGTGACGTTCGAGGGCGACAACAACATCCTGCTGCAGCTCGTCGGCAAGCGCCTGCTCACCGACTATGCGAAGCAGTTCAAGGGCAAGGACGCCGCCGCGCTCGCGAAGTACGCCGTCGGGCAGACCGCGGGCCGGGTGTTCCACGGGGCGGGACTGCGCCAGTTCGGGCAGGCCGTCGCCGACCTCGGATCCACGGCCCGCTCCGTCGAGAACGGCCTGCGGGCCGAGCAGCAGCACGAGCTGCTCACCGACCGCGTGCAGCAGATGGTGGCCGACATCGCGGGCCGGCTGCGTGCGGCCGGCAAGGACAAGGTGCTCGGCGAGAAGCTGTTCAACGAGAACCAGGCCGAGCTCATCGAGGCGGCCCGCGCGCACGGCGAGCTGCTGCAGTGGGAGGCGTTCACCGACGCCCTGGGCCGGGTGCAGGACGAGGACAGCAAGGCCGTGCTCACCTGGCTGCGCGACCTCTTCGGCCTGCAGCTCGTGGAGAAGCACCTCGCGTGGTACCTCATCAACGGGCGGCTCTCGGCCCAGCGCGCGGCCTCGGTCTCGCGCTACATCGACCGGCTCTGCGCGCGTCTGCGCCCGCACGCCCTCGACCTCGTGAACGCCTTCGGCTACGAACCGGAGCACGTGCGCGCGCCCCTCGCGTCCGGTGCGGAGCAGGTCCGCCAGGATGAGGCCCGCGCCTACTACGCCGACCTCAAGGCCTCGGGTGACGCCCCGGTCGACGAGAAGGCTCTGAAAAAGGCCCGCCAGCTGTAAGCCGGGTTCCGCTGCGGCCTGTTCTTCGCCGAGGATCCGGATCTTCACTCCCGGGGTCGTCGAGCGAGCACCGAGCGCAGCGAGGAGCGAGACGAAACGCGGTGCCCTCGTGAGAGCACCGCGTTTCGTCTCGGTCGCCGTCGGCGTCCTCGCTCAACGACCCCGACGGGCGTTTCACATTCCGGCGACGCGCTCCGCGAGATGGTCGGCGAGCGGGGCGTCGGTCGCGAGCACCACGCGTACGGTCGCGTCCGCGTGGTCGCGGGCGCCCTGGCGCTGGCCGCGCAGGTCGAACACGGTCTGCCCGCGGCCGGGACCGTCGGTCGTGTCGACCACGGCCGGCACGGCGGGGGCGACCGTCGGGCGCACCCGGCCCACCGCGATCGCCGCGGCGAGCGGGTCGTGCAGGGCGCTGCAGCGGCGGCCGTAGGTCGCACGATAGAACTCCATGTAGAAGTCGAGCATCGCCGCGACGGCACGCGCCACGGGAGATCCCGAGGCGGCCAGCAGGTCGCGGTGCGACTCCTCGAACACGTTCTCCATGGTCACGTCGAGCGGCACGACGACGACGGGCCAGCCCGCGGCGAAGACCGCATCCGCGGCCTCGGGGTCGTTGCCGATGTTCGCCTCTGCCAGCGCCGTGATGTTGCCGGGGACCAGCGCCGCGCCGCCCATGAGCGTCACCCGTGCGACGCGGGAGGGGAGGGTCGGATCCTGCGCGAGCGCGGCCGCGAGGTTCGTGAGCGGGCCGACCGCGAGCACTTCGAGGGATCCGGCGTGCTCGTGCGAGAGCCGGATGAGCAGGTCGGCCGCGGAGCCGTCCTCGACCGCGCGGGCGGGCTCGGGCAGAGCCACCCCGCCCACGCCGTCGTCGCCGTGCACGTGCGGCGCACCGCCGTCGTACCCGTGGGTGAGGAAGTCGTGCCGTCCCACCGCCACCGGCACATCGTCGCGCTCGGCGAGGGAGAGCAGACCCAGCGTGTTGCGGGCGGCCTGGGCCGCCGTGGTGTTGCCGCTGACCGTCCCGATCCCGCGGAGTGCGATCTCGGGCGACGCCAGCAGATACGCCAGGGCGAGCGAGTCGTCGATGCCGGTGTCGCAGTCGAAGTACAGCGGGGCGGGGGTGTCGGTCATCGGATCCTCCTCGGGATGCGGACGGGGTGCGGGTGGGACGCCGGCGGACCGGGCGGTCGGCGGGCGGGGGTCAGTCGGTCTTGGGCATCAGGAACAGGCTCGCGATGAGGGCGAGCACGCTGATGCCCACAGAGATCCAGAGTGCCAGGACGAAGTCGCCCGACATGACGAACGGCGCGACGATCGCGATGCCGAGGCTCGCGCCGAAGCCGAAAGCCGTGCCGTTCATGCTCGGCAGGATCGCGGGAGCATCGCTCGGGGACTGCAGCACCCCGAGGCCGTTCGTCGTCGTGAGCACGACGCCGTTGTAGGCGACGCCGAGCACCGCGAACATCGCGAACACGGTCCACGGGCTGAACGGGAACAGCGCGACCACGACGAGCGCCGCGATCGAGAGCACGAGGCCGAGGCGCAGCATCCGGATCCAGCCGAAGCGGCCCGCGAGCCAGCCGGACAGCGGGGCGGCGGCGAGGCCGATCAGCGCGGGCGGGGTGAGGTAGAGCAGGGCCGAGGTCGACGCGTTCACGCCGTAGCCGACGGACTGGTTCTGGCTGAGGATCACGATCGTGAAGTTGATCACGGCGAACACGCTCGACAGGGTCAGCACGGTGACGGCGATGACCGGCCACACCTGGCGAGAGCGCAGGTGCTGCACCGCGACGAGCGGCGTGCGCCGGCGCTTCTCGATCGCGACGAACGCGACCAGTGTGACGACCGTGCCGGCGAGGAAGAGCAGCGTGAGCGGGGCGAACCAGCCCTGGCCGGATCCGGTCGAGACGAAGTAGGTGAGGCAGATCAGTCCGAGCGAGAGCGCGGCGGCGCCCCACCAGTCCATACGTCCGGTCGAGGAGGGGGTGCCGTCGCGCGGGACGGCGAGCGCCACGCTCACGATCGCGATCACGGCGACCGCGAGGATCACGACGAAGAGGGAGCGGAAGCCGAACGCATCGGCGAGCAGGCCTCCGATCCAGCCGTCGACGCCGCCCACGCCGCCGTTGATCGCCGTGAGGATCCCGAGCACGGTGGGGAAGACCGCGGCGGCCAGGGTCTCGGAGAGGATCACGTAGGAGATCTGGAAGGCGGCGCTCGACGCGCCCTGCAGGACCCGGCCCAGCAGCAGCACGGGGAGGTTCGGGGAGAAGAGGCAGAGCACCGTGCCGAGCACGATGAGCCCGAGCACGATCATCAGGGCGCGCTTGCGGCCGATGAAGTCGCTCCACCGCGCGAGCACGATGCCGCCGACCGCACCGGCGAGGAAGAACAGCGAGGAGACCTGGGAGACGGCGTCCATCGGGGCGCCGAGCTGCTTCGCGATGTCGGGAAGGGCGGGGCTGATCATGCTCGAGTTCAGCTGGAAGGCGACGACCGTGAGGATCAGGGTCGCCACGAGCAGGACCGAGCGGCCACCGCGGATCGGCGCGGGGCGGTCGAGCGCCGCGGGTGCGGGGGAGAGCTGCACAGTGACTCCTTCGTCAAGGAAGGGAGCATCGCTCCCTCGGGTTATATGATGTTATACCTCTGAGGTAGAACATCTGCAAGTAGGTGCTTCCGTGCTTGAATGAACGGCGAGCGCAGCCCGATCCCGAGGCCTGGCAGGCGGTGGAGGAGATCCGATGACGGACGTCGAGCAGTTCCTGGCCCGGCCGCTGACCGCCCCGGTGGGCCAGCCGCTGCGCGTGGCCGTGTACTCCCGCCTCGCGGAGGGGATCCGCTCCGGCGTCTTCTCCCTCGGATCCGCCCTGCCGCGCGAGACCGAGCTCGGCGTCTCACTGGGTGTTTCGCGCACGGTCGTGCGGGAGGCCCTCATGCTGCTCGAGGAGGACGGCCTCATCCTCACCCGGCGCGGGATCGGTCGCTTCGTCGCGGAGGACCTCCCCACCGTCGGCCTCGAAGAGCTGCGCCCCCTCGAGGCGGCGCTCGCCGAGGGCGGCGAGGACGTCGGCGTCCGACAGCTCGAGTTCGTCGTGCAGCCCACCACGGACTACGTGTCGGGCCACCTGGGCCTCGACGACGCGGCGAACACCTGGTTCCGGGAGAGCGTGATCGAGCGGGCCGGGGAGCCCATCGCGATCCTGCAGGAGCACCTTCCCGCGGGGCGATACCTGAGCGACGCGAGCCCGCAGATCGCGGCCGTGCTGGAGGAGGCGACGGGCGACCCGACGAGTCTCATGACGGCTCTCGCGGCCCGCGGCGCCGTCTTCGGCGCGGGGGTGTGCGAGATCACGGTCAATGTGGTCGGCCGCACCCGCGGCGTGCTGCTCGGCCTCACACCGGGGGATCCCGTGCTCATCCTCACCCAGACCGTCTCCTCGGGCGGCGTCCCCGTCTACCTCGCCAAGTGCATCGTCTCCGGGAAGGCGGGCGTCCTCTCGGTCGTGCAGACCGCGCAGTGACCGTCCCGCCCCCGGCCCTTCAGGAACTGGAGCCCTCATGACCGCACCGCTCGCGCTCGCCGTCGTCGGCAGCATCAACGTCGACCTCACCGCCCGCACCGCCCGGCTGCCGGAGCCCGGGGAGACCATCGGCGGCGGACGCCTGTCCCGCGAGGCCGGCGGCAAGGGCGCCAACCAGGCCGCCGCGGCCGCCCGCCTGGGCGCCGCGGTGCGGATGGTCGGCGCGGTCGGCTCCGATGCCGATGGCGCCTGGATGATCGAGGAGCTCGCCGCGGCCGGCGTCGACACGCACGCGGTGCGCCGCGGAGCGGAGCCCACCGGCGTCGCGCTCATCGTCGTGGACGCGGAGGGCGAGAACCAGATCGCCGTGTGCGAGGGCGCCAATGGCGAGGTGGCCCTGGACGGGATCGCCTTCGGATCCGAGGAGGCCGTGCTCGCACAGCTGGAGATCTCGATGGAGGTGATCGCCGCGCTCGCCGTGGCTGCGCGCGGGTACTTCGCCGTCAACGCCGCCCCCGCGATCGAGCTGCCCGCGGCCGTCGTCGAGCGCGCCGACCTCATCATCGTGAACGAGACCGAGTACGCGCTGCTGCCGGCCCTGCGCACCGCGCGCCGGGTCGCCGTGACCTATGGGGGCGAGGGCGCGAAGCTCTTCGAGCACGGGGAGCTCGTCGCATCCGCCCCCGCCGTGAAGACGACCGTCGTGAACAGCGTCGGCGCGGGAGACGCGTTCTGCGCCGCCCTCACGATCGGGCTCGCCTCGGGCATCACCGCACAGCGGGCGCTGTCGGCGGCCTGCGCGGTGGGCGCCGCGGCGGTCGCCGATCCGCGGTCGCAGCCGCTGCTCGCCGGGCTCGAGGAGTACCTGCCTGCGGAATGAGCCGGGTGTCGGCGCCCGCCCCTAGCCTGTAGTCATGACGATGTCCCTCGCCGATGACCTTCCGCGCTGCGCCTGGGCGGGTGACGATCCCGAGTACCGCCGCTACCACGACGAGGAGTGGGGCCGGCCGCTGCACGGCGACCGCGCGCTCTTCGAGAAGATGTCTCTCGAGGGATTCCAGGCGGGGCTCAGCTGGATCACGATCCTGCGCAAGCGTCCGCGGTTCCGCGAGGTCTTCCGGGGATTCGATCCCGTGGTCGTCGCGGAGTTCGGCGAGGACGACATCGCCCGGCTCCTGGCCGACGCCGGCATCGTCCGCAACCGCGCGAAGATCGAGGCGACGATCGGCAACGCCGCCCTCGTGCGGGAGATGGCGGACGGCGAGCTCGACGCGCTCATGTGGTCGTTCGCCCCGGCCGCCGTCGGCGCGCGCCCTCGGTCCATGTCCGATGTTCCGGCGGTGACGGCGGAGTCCGAGGCGATGAGCAAGGCGCTGCGCAAGCGCGGGTTCCGCTTCGTCGGCCCCACCACGATGTATGCGCTCATGCAGTCGGCCGGCATGGTCGACGATCACCTCGAGGGGTGCTGGCGCGCGGCATAGCGCCGCCCGGGGGGCGCCATCCACGCCGCCCCGGGTTCTGACGCTGGCGTCAGAACCCGTGCGCGTGAGCGAACTCCGTGAGCTTTCCGTCCGTGCCGTCTCCGCCGTAGAAGGTCGACGTCCGCAGCTCCAGGGTGTCGGTGAAGCCGTTGTCGCCGGGGACGGTGATCTCGAGGGGATAGGTCCCGCCGAACGCGGGGATGCGAGGCACGGTGCCGCCGGCCGCCCAGCCCCGGGCCTCCCGGAACGCGGCGCTGACGTCGACGCCGTGGATCCGGTACTCGGTGTTCGCGGGGAGCAGCTGGACACCGGTCGCATCGAGTCCGAACTGCTCCTTCGGCACGACGATCGCGTAGTCCGCAGGCTGCTTCTCGGGCTCGGCGGTCAGGCGGAGCTCGAAGGTGTCGGTGCGCTTGGCGCCGGCGAGCTCGTAGGTCACAGACGCGGTGGCCTTCTTTTCGTCCTTCGACACCGTGACGTCGTCGAGCGACAGGATCTTCGGACGATCCTCGACCTGCGCGTAGACATCCGGCGTCAGCAGCAGGGACAAGGGCTTGCCGGGACTCAGGTCCGTCGCGGGATCGGTCAGCACCGCCTTCGGGTCCACGTCACCGGCGGCGAGCAGGGAGAAGAAGAGGTTGCCCGACGCACGCACGCCGTCGGCCGCGCTGAACAGCGACTCCGACGGCGTGCGCGTGGGCACGGGTTCCGTGGCCGCTGTGCACCCGCTCAGGGCGAGCCCGAGGACGACCGCGGCGGCGGGGATCAGGGTACGACGACGAAGGAGAGCCACAGCCGCTCAGATCGTCGCCGTCGGCCACGCACCGCTGGGGAACCCGGTGAGATTCCCCATGTCCTGCTTGAGCTGATCGGCGACCTTCTTCGAATCGGTGAAGTTCTTGCCGAGCTGCTCGGCGAGGTCCACGCCGAGACGTGCCAGGTTGGTGCAGAGCGTGATGATCTTCGGGACGATGTCCAGCCACTTCAGCGGATCGGCCGAGATGAACTCGGACGCGGCATCGACCTGATCGATGAAATAGGTGATCAGGCGGGCGCCGAACGAGATCCAGGCATCCAGGATCTTCTTGGCGTAGTCCGCCAGGAAATTCATCATCGAGTCGGTGTACCCCTGCAGCGTGTCGAGGGCCATGCGCTGGCGCCCGGCGAGATCGCTGTAGCCGTCTCCGGTCGATCCCTTCCACGTGGTGTCGGCTTTCAGGTACTCCGCAGTGACGGTCGTCTTGGACGACGAGATCTTCTGCTTGGCGGTGAGCCAGTCGTCGCGCTTGGAGTACATCGCGAAGGGATTGCCCGGGCTGAGGTAGTCGGCGACAGACGCCCAGAACTCGTTCCACTTCTTGATGGCCTCGTCGAGCTTCTTCGACACCTCGCTCATCGCGTCCGAGAACCAGTCCAGGAACTTGTCCCAGAGCGAGATGTCGTCCTTCTTGGTGTTGTAGGTGGAGACGCATGAGTTGAGCTGCGTCGCGTTCTCGCTGATTCCACCGTTGATGTTCGAGATGAGGGAGTTGAACGAGCCCTCATCGGTCGGGGTGACGAATGGTCCTACCACGATGTCCTCTCAGGTTTCGGTCGTCGGTGCGGGGCTCAGCCGCGGTCCAGCTGCCATTGCGCGTACCCGTCGGCCTCTTCATATCGCTTCTTGGTCTCCGCGAGCTTGGTCGAGATCTGCTGAAACACGTCCGGGGCCGCCGCGGCCAACCCGTGGATCGTGCTGTGCGCCGAGTTGTAGTTGTCCTCGGCCCCGATCATGTGCCCGACGCCGTCCATCTGATAGCGAACAAGCGCGCAGCTCTCGATGGTCGTCACGACCGTCTTGAACGTCGCGGAGAGGTCGCTCCAGGCGAGGGAGTCCTTCGCGAGATCGTCCAGCGCTGCCTTGTAGTCCTCGTAGCTCATTCGTCTTCTCCGCTTTCCTGCTGCGACTGGTGGGGCGACGATGCGGGGATCATCATCAGACCCCGCGCACCGATCGCGTGACCCCGGCCAAGGCGGGCAGATCATCCATCACGGCGGCGCGACGCTCGCCGAGCCAGTTGCGTGCACGGCCGAGAAGCTCGAGGATCTCGGCGGCGATCTCGCGTTCGGACACGAACTGGACGTTCATCTTGTCGACGACGAGGCTCTGCGGCGACCCGCCGAGGATCTCGAGTGTCACGTTGCCGCTGGGGCTCCGCAGCGTCGTCGATTCCCGGGCCGCCGACTGCACCGCATCGCGGTAGCGTGCGAACTCGGAGAACGCCGACAGAAGGTCCTCGAGCTGGACGCCCATGCTGCTCATGTCCAGCGAGTCCGCGCTGGGCGACGGCATGTCCGTCACCGACCGGGGATCCTGCGGGGCGTGCTGCAGCCCCTCGTCCTCGAGGTCGGAAATCGTCTGCAGCCGTGACACCGCGCTCGCTCGATTCAGCCGGAGCACGAGCGGGCCGAGATCCTCGGGCGCCACCCGTCTCCACCACGATGGCGCGATCCGCAGCGTCGCGAGTTCGCCTTCCGCGTCGACGGACACGTGCACCGTGTCGGTCTCGTCGGAGATGAGCCACAGATCCGGAACGTCGCTCAGCGTGGTGGCGATCCGCTCCTCGATCGTCTCCGGCGCCGTCATGACTCGCTCCACATCCGACGCACCGCGCGTGCGGCGTCGGTGAATCCCTCGTTGGCGAGCGTGGTGTTCCTCTGCGCGCGATCGAGTTCGGTGTGCAGCTCGCCCATGCGCTTGTTCCAGTCGGCCTGCGCTCGTGCGTACGCGCGCTGCGCTTCGCCGCTCCACTGGCTCGACAACAGGTCGAGCGCTGTCTCCAGGTCGGCCAGGGTGCGCGTCATTCCACTGTGGGCCTTGACCATCTCCCCCACGAGCAGCTCGATCCGTGCACCGCCGACTTCGACTTCTCCGGTCATCATCTCGCCTTCCGCGTCACTCCGGGACAGGGCCCTGAGTGATTGCCCTCGTCATGCTAATCGGAGCGCGCGCGTGCCGCGATGGGGAGAACTCCCCATCGCGCTGAGTGATCGCCGAGCTCTGCGGATCACGTCGCCGAAGCAGGATCCGCGTCCGGCTTCCGGTACACGCGACGCATGTGGTCGCTCGTGAGGAAGTCGGCGATGCCGATCATGATGAGGCTGAAGACGATCTGCTCGGTGACCATCCAGGCCGGGTATAGACCGGGGATCGCGGCCATCACGAGCGTGATGACGGGGAAGATCTGCGCGAACAGTCGCAGCCGCTGATAGGCCCAGCGCCAGCCGAGCGCCGCGCGCCAGGCGAAGTAGAAGAGCGTGGCGGTCATCGCGAGCACGATGAGCGCGCGCATCCAGACGGCGAACGGCACGGCGGCGATCGATCCGGCCTGTACCGCGATCACGACCGCGATCACGACCGCGGCGAGGCCGATGAGGAGCTCGACGGCGAGCAGCCAGAACACCCAGCGGAAGGCGCGGACGGTGCGGTGGTGGTCGCGATCGCTTTCGACGATCTTCTCGTGCGCGTTGCGGCCGCCGGCGATGCGGTCGAGGCGGAGCAGCAGCGGCTCCACGCGGCGCAGCACAGGGTCGAGGAACATGCTTCGAGCGTACGGTCCCGGCCTGTGCGAAGAGCCGGATCCGGGGCCTTCGGCGGGGAAATCGATCGAAGGACGGAGGGGTTCTCCGCAGATAGGCTGAGGGCGGACGAGACGGAGGGGGATCGCTCATGGCGTCGAACGCCGCCGCGGCACTGCTGCCGCTGCTCGCAGCCGGTCTCGCCGCCTCCGCGCTCGGCATCGGCCTGTGGATCTGGTACGCGGCGGCGCTGTCGAGGCTCTTCCCGCGCCTCGGCGTCGAGGGCTGGAAAGGCTGGGCGCCGGTCCTCAACGAGGCCGAGATCCTGTCCCAGGGCGGCAAGCCCGCCTGGGGCGTCGTGTTCTTCTTCATCCCCGTCGTGCAGCTCTACGGCCTGTACCTGAAGGCCGTAGCCGCGCACCGGATCAACCAGCGCTTCCGCCATGGCGGCGGCTTCACGCTGCTCGCGATCGTCCTTCCGCCGCTGTGGGCCACGCTGCTCGCCGGCGGCCGGAACCCGATCGCGGATCGGAGCGCCGGGTCCGGCTCATCGGCGGCAGGGATCCGCACGCGCGTCACCTCGCCGCGGGCCGCCCTCGCTCGCGATGCGTCGGGGTACGCGATCCCGGCGGCTGCTCCCGCCGAGGCCGCGTTGATCGACGCTGTCCCGGGAGGGTCCGCCACGGCGCCGGTGGCGGAGCCGCGCGGAGCCGAGCCCGGTGCTCGCACACCGCCATCGCAGGGGACGCCCGCGGCCGCCCCTACGCCGCCGCCCGCCCCGATCCCGACGGCCGGCCCCTCCGGCGAACGGTGGGCACTCGTGCTCGACGACGGCAGCCGGCTGCCGCTCACGGCGGCGAGCATCGTGCTCGGGCGGAACCCGGTCGCCTCCGCCGGCGCTCAGGCGCTGCGGATCCCCGACGTGACGCGCACGCTGTCGAAGACGCACGCCCGCCTCGAGCGCGACGGATCCGGCTGGACCCTCACCGACGTGAACTCCACCAACGGCGTGCAGACGTTCGCCCGGGACGGAAGCGTCGCGGCGCTCGCCCCCGGCGTCCCGACACCGGTGCAGGGGCGGATCCTCCTCGGCGACGTGGGGATGCTGATCGTGCTGGACGGCGTGGGATGACCCTGCAGCACGCACGATGGTCGGGCTGATCGGATCCTCACGGATACCCCGCACCGGGATCAGAACGGGTCGGGCGTCTCCTGGTCGAGGAGGCCGCCCGTGCGCGGGGGCGTGCTCGCGGACGCCTCGGCGAGCTCCGTGCGGCGCCTGCGCAGCAGCAGGAGCGTCGTGAGCAGGCCCAGCAGCGCCGCGGCGATCACGCCGGCGAGGATCGCGGCCTGTCTGGTCTCGAGGAACGCGGAGGGGGAGGGGTCGGATCCGACCTGCGCTCCGACAGGGCGCACAGCGCTGCCCGCGTTGTCGACGAACGGGCTCTGCGGGCCGCGGATGCTGGCGTCGGGGAGCAGGTCGATCGCGGCAGCCGGCTGGATGAAGCCCCACCCGTCGCGGTCGTCGCGGTGGTCCGCATCGGCGCGCAGCGCGGTGGCCCTGAGCCGATACGCCCAGCCTGCGGCGGGTTCGTCCGGATGCGCCTGGGCGACGAGCGCCGCCGCACCGCTCACGTAGGCCGTCGCCCAGCTCGCGGAGGGCACCGCCTCGAACTGGCAGTCACCGGCGCCGGTGGCGGTGCTGAGCACGTTCGCCCCCGGCGCCGTGACCGACACCTGCGGACCGTGGATCGAGTCGTCGGTGACGCGGCCGTCGTCGGCGGCCGCCGAGACGCCGAGCGCCTCGGGATAGCCGGCGGGGAAGCGCGCCTCGTCCGGCGCCTCCGGGTCCGACGCACGGTTGCCGCCGCTCGCGACGACCAGGCTGTGCTGTGCGGCGGCATACTCCACGGCGGCGCGCAGCGCCGGGTCGTCCTGCCGCATGCTCATCGAGACGTTGATCACGCGTGCGCCGTGGTCGACGCCCCAGCGGATGCCCTCCGCGATCCGGGCGGCGGTGGGCCCGAACCCCTTCTTGGCGTCGTCGTCCGTGTCGCTGCGGAAGACGCGCACCGACAGCAGCGCGGCGTCGGGCGCCAGCCCGACGACCCCGGATCCAGCGACCGGCCGCGCGGCGATCTCCCCCGCGATCACGGTGCCGTGACCGAGCGGATCGCTCAGCCCGTCGGAGCGCTCGCCATCGCCGACGAGGTTGACGCCGCCGACGACCGCACCCGCCAGATGCGGGTTGCCGGCATCGATGCCCGAGTCCACGACCGCGACGGTCACCCCGCGGCCGGTGGCGCGCTGGTTCGCCGCCGCGGCGTCGAGCGAAGTCAATGCCGCCGGCTTGTTCGTCGTGAACACGATCTGGCCGGGCTCGCAGGACTGCCCGGCCGCAGACGCGGGTGTGGCGGTCGGCGCGAACACGGCGCCCGCGGCGATCAGTACCGCGACGCCGAGGATCCCGGCTCCGCGTCTCATCCGCCGCTCGCCGTGGTGGGGGTTCGTCCGGCCGCTGCGCTGGAGAGTGCCGGCCCGGCCGGGAAGAACTGGATCCAGGCGTCGGTGGCGCGGCCCACATCCCTGGTCGCATAGCCGAGGCGCTGCACGGCGTCCGTGCCACCGGAGATCGCATACGCCGTGCCGGATCCGTCGATCAGCATGTGCATCGCGGCGGATCCGGATCCCACCTGCACGAGCGCTCCGGTGCCGACACGCACGGACGGAGTCTTGCGGTCATCCGGCAGCGCCGAGGTCGTGGAGGCGAGGACGGTGCGGCCGTCCTTGCCGAGCAGCGCGCAGGAGGACGCCCCGCTCGCGAGCGGGGCGAGGGAGGCGGTCGGCCAGTCGGATCCGCCGGCCGCGGGGCCGGTCGGAAGTGCGGCGAGCTGCGCGGGCGGGACGTCCCGCACGGCGCCCGCGTTCGCGCCGGAGCCGAGCAGATACAGCTGATAGGCGAGAGGAGACAGCGGCGCAGCCTTGCCGTCGGCGGTGATCAGGTAGCGATCACCCTCTGCCGCGCCCTGCACATGCACGACATCGCCGCTGGACAGATCGCTGCCGGGGATCGCCACTCCGAGCTCGCCGAGATCGAGCGGCGCGAATTTGCTGCCCGGTGCGAACAGGTTCAGCCACCGGCCGTCCACGGCCTGCGGGCGGGCCGTGCCGAGGCCGACGGCCCGCAGCACGGCGTCGGCGGACGCGGCAGGGACGGCATGACGGAGCCCGTCCGCGATCACGAACACATCGTCACCCCGGTGCACCACGGCACCTGCACCGGCAGCGGCGGCCTGCACGGATGAGCCGCCGATCGAGACGGCGACGCCGTCGGATCCGTCCACGCATGCGGTCCAGCCGGTGTTGCGCAGAGAGGATGCGGCCGGCAGATCGTCCGGGGCGCCGACGATGCCCACGGTGGCGCCGACGGGGATCTTCTTGAGCGTGTCGCGGTCGGTGCGGATCACGGAGAACTCGTTCGAGGGGATCAGCAGACGCGCGCTCGCGGTGTTGATCACCGGGTGCAGCTCGCCCTTCGACGTGACATAGCGGGCGCCGGTGTCGGTCGCGACGATCAGGCGGTTGTTCTCCCAGCCCTGCGGCAGCCCGGGGCGCAGCAGGCCGTAGAAAAGTCCGCCCAGCAGCACCATGATCGTCAGCGCGATCCCCGCGGTCACCGCGCGCAGCGGCTTGGCCGGTTCGAGCTCCTTGCCGCCGGGCGCGCCCGAAGTGAAGGCGGAGAGCAGCCGGCGCCGGCTGAACCCCTGCGCCTCGATGAGGTCCTTCTTGGTCGCCATCGTCTACAGCAGCCCCGCCGTGATCACGCCGAGCGGCAGGACGAGCGCCATCGCGATGACCTCGACGGCGTCGGCGACACGAGCGAGCCTCAGCCGTGCCCTGGGGCGCATCAGCGTGAGCCCGATGAGGACGATCGTCGCGGCGAGCAGCACCACCAGGAGGCTCTGGCGCAGATCGGGCTGGGCGAGCGCGACCGTGAGGCCGGTCGCCGCCAGCCCCAGCGCACCGATGATCATGAGCACCAGCACGCCGCGCCGGGCGTGCACCTGGCGCGACTGGAACATCATGCCGATGAAGGCGAGCAGGCAGAGGATCGCGCCAGGCAGCCCCTGAGCGGCGACGAGCGGGGTGGCCACGAGGGCGGCGATGCCGAGCGCGGCGCGCAGAGCGATCAATGCTCGGGTGCCGGCCGCCGCCCGGCGCTTGACCTCGTCGCCGTCGATCGGGGTCGGGTCGCTGAAGATGTCGGCATCGCTCTGCGGCGAGATCACCCTGATGCGCGTGGAGGTGAGCACCAGCCACGGCAGGCCGTTCGCGAGCGTCGCCGTGATCGCGAGCATGAGCGCGTAGGGTGCGACGGGTGCGTCGAACAGCGCCGTGAGGGCGGCGGGGATCCCGATGGCGGCCCCGAGCGCGATCGGGACGAGGTGGACCTCGGGCTTGTCGTTCGCGATGGCGAGGTTGATGCCGCCCACGATGAGCATTCCGAGGCCGCCGACGGCGAGCGGCCAGCCCCAGAGCGAGTCCCCCGGCACGGCGAGGAAGCCGCAGAGCCCGCCGAAGAAGGCCGCGGCGAGGCCCAGGGCATGGCCGGCCTCGGTCTGCTCGAGCCGCAGCAGCACGGCCGCCGCGGCGGTGAGCACCACGGCGCCGCCGCCGGCGATGACGGCGGACAGCACTCCGCCTCCACTGGCGACGAGCAGCAGCGCGCACAGGGCGAGGAAGATGAGGCTGATGAACAGGGCGGTGCGGGCGCTGTCCTTGGGCGTCCACACGCCGTGCTGCTCGCTGGTCGCATCGATCACGGCTTCGACGACGTCGTCGTACACGCGCGGGGACGGGACCAGCCCGCCGCGCACGAGCGTGAGGAGCTCGCCGTCATGCACGCCCTGGGCGAGCGCGCCCCGGGACGGATCGAGGGCGGTGCCGTCGGCGCGGTGCAGTGCGTAGCCGCCGTGGGCGAGAGCGGGATCCAGCACTCCCAGGCTCCGGGCGAAGCCGGGGATGATCTCGACGAGCGGCACCTGTGCGGGCACGCCGGCGTCGAGCCGTCGGTCGTCGCTGACGATCGACAGCCTGAGCACGGCGCCTGTCGTGGCGCTGCCTTGATCCATCGGACGCTATCCCCCCTCTGCTCCCGCCCCGCGATCACGGGCGGGCACGAGCGACATTCACTCTACCTATGCCGGGCTCCAACCGCCGGGGCCGCCCGCAGCCGCTGCAGGTCAGAGCCCCAGGACTGCCCTGGCGCCGTCCTCATCGGCCTTCCGGTATTCGTCTGCGAGCCGGGCCAGCCGCTCCGCCGCGCGGTGCAGCTCTCCCGCGCGCGTGCGTCCCTGGGCATCCGCACGGGAGGAACTGCGCCGATAGGCGGCCTGGGCGTCGCCCTGCCAATTCGTGGTGAGCGTCACGGACGATCGCTGCAGATCGTCGAGCTCGCTCGTGATGCTCTTCGCTGTGGCGCGCACCGTCTCCGCGAGCGCCGCAAGCTTGTCGACATCGACCTTCAGGTCCACGAGAGTCCTCCCGCCTGCGGGCCGCCGGCGGGGAAACCGCGGTCGGCATCGGAACGCAGGCTCGCCGCGATGTCGGACTCGGCACCGAACAGTTCCGCGCCGCGCTCGGCCAGTGACGACATGGCGTCGTGCTGGGCGTTCGCGATCGTCTGCACGGTGAGCCGGGCAAGAGCCTGGAGGGTCAGATCATCTGCGGACTCCGCGAAGGTGATGTCGTCGATGCGGCCGCCGACGCGTGCGCGTACGGTCACCTCACCCCGCCGGCTGCGCGCCGTGCCGGTGAGCCGCTCGACGTCGGCCGAGAGTTGCTGCGCACGATCGCGGTTCTGCTGCGCCTGTTGCGCCGCCTCCTGGAGTTGGCGCTGCGCGGCGGCGATGCCGTCCTCGGCGTCGAAGTCGGAATCGGTCATCTCTTCCTCCTGGTCACGGGATCTTCGCGGTGATGCCGTCAGGGATCGACGGAACCGCGCCCGGCCACGGGCCGAGGCGGGCGCGGTTCTTCTTCCCTTGAGTGACTTGTGTCTCGCTACCCTGCTCCGCATCCGCGTAGGTATAAATGCTGACAGTGCTGAACCCGTTGTCCGGCGTGACCGCCCAGTGCGTCGCCCACCCGGACTGCTCCGCGGCCGCGCGGACATCGAACGGGCGTGCCTTGTCCGAGAGCACCGTGATGTCGATGGTCGCGTTGGGGAGGTAGCCGTCACGCACAGACCACGCGGAGCGCGCGAGGAACTCGACGAGCGCTTGTCCGTCCACGATCTCGTATGCGGGATCGAGTTTGATGTCGAAGGCGTATCCGGTGTTCCCCTTGATGTTGGGGCGGCCGCCTCCGTCGGCGTCGATGTCGAGTCCCGGGATCGACCTCACTGCTTTCTGCATCTCGGAGAGGGTCTGCCCTCCCGACTTCGCGTCGTGCGGGATCTCCGACCCCGGCGCGGGCGTGCACGCCGCGAGCGAAAGCGTCGTCATCAGAACGCCGACGCCCGCTGCTGCTGCCAGCATTCGACGCACGGGCACCCTCATCGATCGTGTCAAATCGTGCTGCCTTCCGTGCGGTCTTGCGTCTTTCGTTCTGCCGCTAAAAGCCATAGTTGATCGCATCCTTCAGCCGGTACTGCATGTCCGCCCAGATGGAGACATCGCTGATTCCGGAATAGGCGGAGTTCGTCGCCCCGGAGAAGCCCAGCTTGTTCAGGATCGTCGAGTCATAGGCGCCGCTGACCTCGAATGTGGCATGACCGTCGACGTTGCGGACCCGGAACGCGACTTCGCCAGGGTATTCGGGGTGGCCCTGGTCGGCCGCGATGACGAAGCCATCATTGGTGACCTGCTGGACGTGGATTCCTCCCGACGTGACTCCGGGTACGGCCATGCCGAAGAGCGAGGTTTCGATGTGCTGACGGTCGCCGGTGCGCGGGTCCATGCCATCGGGCGACAGAGTCATGTTGATCTGGGAGTTGTCACCGGTGCGTGAGGGAAGGAAGACGTGGCCGAAGTTCTTGCGGAGCATCTCATTCAGTTGCTCCGTCGTCATGTTGCTTGGTCCAAGGTCGTACTTGTGCTGATAGCCGAGCGGGTGCGGATTCATGAACGTTTGATCGGAGCCCGGGAATGGCGTCGGACCGGGGTCCGCTACTTCGCCCGTGCTGGAGGAGGGAAGCCCGGGAAGGTTGCCGAGCGGACCCAGCAGCGCGCCGGGCCGCAGCGTATTCAGGAGGCTGCCGAGCAGCGCGTCGAGCTGCTGGTGGAACGGAATGATCGCGCGGTAGAGATCGGTAAGAAGGCGCACCAGCTCGCGCAGCGCCTGGAGCACCCGGTCCAAGCTCCTCACCACATCCTGCAGGATCCGATTGCAGTTATCGGCGAAGCGGCTGATTGCGGCGACCTTCTTATCGGCCTCCCACGGCCAGCTGTCGAAGGCCACGTCGCCGACCACGCCGGTTAGCGAGCTGACGAGCTCGAACGCCTCGCAGACGATCGAGCGCATGATCTCGACGACCCGCACCCCGAGCTGAAGCACCTGGCTGGTCACCTTGCTCCAGTCCGAGAGCTCCCGTGCCCCTAGCACGAGCAGGTCGATCACCTGCCCTGTGGTCTGCGCGAACTGGCCGTTCAGGGCCTCATCCATGGCCCTGCGCGCGGCGTCGAAGACGATGTACGCGCCCTCGGCGTCGCCTGCGAAGGTCTCCCAAGCGATGGAGGCGTGGTAGAGACCAGCCGGGTCTCCCTGCACCTGCGCCATCAACTGTTCGAGGGGCTGGACGAACTGCATGAGGGCGCCGGCGACGCCCGAGAGGCTCTGGCCGCACCCCTGACCGCCGGCACCGGCCGCGGGCAGACCAGACGTCCATGAAGCCCCCGAGAGCGCGGTTGAGGCCGCTTCAGCCTCGGGTGCGAGCACCATCGTCATGAGGCGGCCTCCGCCGCGAGGCTTGCCAGATCGGATTTCGCCGCCTCATCGACGGCGTGAAAGCCGGCGAGCCCGGCGGTGATCCCGGACGAAGCTCGACGGGATACGCCGTCGAGCGCGGAACCGGCGGCGCCGACAGCACCGCCGAGCGCGTTGAACACCGGCGGCACGAAGGCGCCGAGCAGGCCGAACGCCGTACCAGGAACAGCGTCCGCCAGCGCGCTGCGATTCTTGCTCAGCGTCCCCGCTGCCTCGGTCAGCGAGGCGCAGACCTTCTCATAGGCGTCGCTGTGCACTTCGATCGTCATAGCAAGATCCCCCCGGATCCGGTCGTCTCGCGCTGTCAGAGATCGGCGCGTTCGCCGCAATCGTACGTGTTCGAAGGGACGCGCGCGGTTCCGTGACATGGGTAGTTCTCCCCATCGTGCGGCGAACGAGGTGCTGGTGACGTTGGAGGGTGCCCTGTCGGGTACGGAGCGTGATCAGGCTGCGACGGAGGAGCAGCATCGTTCGACCATCTCGGGCCTTGGCTCGATGATGGCTGGTTGACGTTTCGGGTTCGGAAGACTTTTAAGGAGAGCATGATGCAGTCGATGTCGGTGCGTCCGGAGCAGGTCACTGCTTTGTCGAATGAGATCCGTACGGGTGCGAATGGCATTCGTTCGGAGTTGGATCGTCTGGAGTCGGAGGTGGGGAAGCTTCGTGCGGCGTGGAATGGTGAGGCGCAGTCTGCGTATGACCAGGCGCAGGCGAAGTGGAACAAGTCTTTGACGGAGCTTCAGCAGTTGCTGGAGCAGATCGCGTCGAAGACGGATCAGATGTCGCAGGAGTATGTCTCGCGGGACAAGTCCTCCGCGAACCGCTTCGCATAAGGTGAGGAACCAGACGCTTTCCCGGGGGGATCCATGGCTGACGATGTCGACTACTTCTACGACATGCGCGACGAGTTCGATCGCGAGGCGCAGCAGTACCAGCAGCATCTGCCGGGCCAGCGCGAGGCGATGACGTCCATCGCGAAGGACTTCGCCGACAGTATCTCCTCCGCGATGAGCACGATGCAGATCGCGATCGTCGCCTTCTGGGCCGGCGTCATCGTCGCCGTGATCGCGCTCATCAACGGGATCTCCGCGGCGACCGCGGAGGGCGTCACGATCATCGGGCTCCTCGCTGTGCCCGCGACCGTCGTGGCGAGCATCGTCATCGCACTTGCGGCGCTCGGCACCGGGATCTGGATCCTGAACAGCCAGGCGGACAGCGCCCGTTCCACGCTCGCCTCGGCCTCGTCGGGCGTGCAGCACTGGCCGGCGTTCGCCTCGTGACCCCTGACGCGCGTGGTGACGACCGGGATGATCGGCTCCGTCGCCTGCGAGCTCGGGCGACAGGCGGTTTCCTCATCGCCGCGGTGCTGATCGCCTTCGGCGGCACGGTGCTGCTCACGCAGCTGCGGACGGCACCGGGTCTCGCTCCGCTGGGGGTGACGTTCGCGGCGCTCGGTCTGTGCGCGCTTCTGGTCGGCGGTCTTTCCCTCAGCGCGAGTCGTCGGCGGCCGGACGCCCTTCCGCTCACAGGCGTGCTGATCCTGATCCGCCTGGTGCTCTATGCGGTCGCCGTCGGAGGCGGGATCGCCGCGCTCACGAGCGGCCTGACCATCGTGCCGGCGCTCGGCACGGCGCTGCTGGGACTCCTGGCGGCGTTCGTCGTGGATCTCGTCGCGGCAGGGGTTCTCCGCGACATTCGGAGGCAGAGGGCCTGATCGCACCGCTTCGGCGCATGGGTAGTTCTCCCCATTGGCCGTGCCCTGGCCCTTCGCTTAGTCTGCTGGGCAGGGGGACGGATGACCGCACGGTGTGGTCACTGGCCGGGAGCATCCTGGTATTCGGTCCTCCGTCCACGAGTGTTTTGAGGAGGGTGGGTTATGGCTGAGGTCATTTCTGCGGAGGAGGGTGCGCTTCGTAAGGGGGCGCAGGCGGTGAACACGGCGAAGGCTGGTATTGATCAGCAGGTCAAGAAGGTTCGTGGTGAGATCGAGCAGGTGCGTGGGTTCTGGACGGGTGGCGCGGCGGATGCGTTCACGGGTCTGATGAATCGGTGGGATGAGAACACGCGTCAGTTGAACGAGGTGCTGGTGACGTTGGAGGGTGCCCTGTCGGGTACGGAGCGTGATCAGGCTGCGACGGAGGAGCAGCATCGTTCGACCATCTCGGGCCTTGGCTCGATGATGGCTGGTTGACGTTTCGGGTTCGGAAGACTTTTAAGGAGAGCATGATGCAGTCGATGTCGGTGCGTCCGGAGCAGGTCACTGCTTTGTCGAATGAGATCCGTACGGGTGCGAATGGCATTCGTTCGGAGTTGGATCGTCTGGAGTCGGAGGTGGGGAAGCTTCGTGCGGCGTGGAATGGTGAGGCGCAGTCTGCGTATGACCAGGCGCAGGCGAAGTGGAACAAGTCTTTGACGGAGCTTCAGCAGTTGCTGGAGCAGATCGCGTCGAAGACGGATCAGATGTCGCAGGAGTATGTCTCGCGGGACAAGTCCTCCGCGAACCGCTTCGCATAAGGTGGTGCGACCGCGGGCGTGATCCCGGGCTCTGAGCCTGTCGAAGGGTTCGGATCCACGTCCGCGGCGTTTCCGGTTCCGATCGGCGCGATCCGCGTCGGTGGGAGCCGGTGATGCGGCACCACAGCATCAGAGGCACACGGAGGGAAGCAGGGGGACCATGGCTGTTCAGATCGGCTTTTTCGACTCGATCCTGGAAATGACGAAGAAGCTCGTTCAGGAGCTCGAGCAATCGCCGGACGCGTGGAAGGCCAAGGACGCCTCGGGTGGCAACACGGAGACGACCGCCTCCTTGCATGAGCAGCTCGTCGGGGCGGCGAGCGACATCACCAACGCAACGAACAACATCGTCGTCGAGGTCAACCAGATGCACGACAGCGTCCGGGCTGCGGTGCTTGCGCTCATGGCGACAGACCAAAACGCGGCCGATGACGGCAAGCTGATCCTCTCGATGCTCGACAATGTCGAGGCGCAGGCTCCCAACAGCTCCGATGGTGGGATCAAGTGAGTCGTATCCGTACGCTTGGTGTCCTCGGGGCTGCGGCCGTCGCCGCCGTCGTGACGGTGGTCGCGGCGCCACCTGCGAACGCGGACGATCTGTCGAGCGGCTCTTGGTACTACCAAGCGCTTCACGTGCAGGAGGCCCTGGATGCAGGGTTCACGGGCAAGGGCGTGAAGATCGCCGTGATCGACACGCAGATCAACCCGGCGATCCCGACGCTGCAGGGCGCGAACCTCACCCCGGTGGACAAGACCTATTGCTATGACGCACAGGGAAAGCCGATCCCTCCCACGTCGACCGACTACGCAGCCGCCATGCACGGAACGCATGTGGCCTCGCTCATCGTCGGCACCGGCGAGGCGGAGCCGGGGCAGGTGCCCATCCGCGGGGTTGCTCCGCAGGCCGAAGTGCTGTTCTACAACTCCGGCATCGCGGCCGCCCCTGACTCGTCTCTCACGTGCTTGGACGCCAAGGGAGAGAATCGCCCCGTAGAGAGCCTCGCCGAGGCTATGAACGATGCCATGGACGCCCATGCAGATATCATCTCGGTCTCGCAGGGGGTGCCCTACTCGGGCGCCTTGAACCGGGCTCTTGCTCGAGCCCTGGCTCTGGGCATCCCGGTCGTGGCCGGTCTGACGAATGACGCGCTGTCCACCACGGGCGGCTATCCGGGAGTGGGGAACGGCTCCGTCGGGGTGCAGGCGATCGATGCCACGGGTGCGGTCCAGAAGGCCGACGGATTCTCGAACCGGAGCCTTTCGGTGAAAGTCGCGGCCCCAGGAGTGGGCATCATCACCCAGGGGACATCGGAATCGTGGGATGCCCAGGAGCTCGGCAGTGGCACGTCGCTCGCAACGCCGATCGTGGCGGGGTTCCTCGCGGATATGAAGAGCAAGTTCCCGTCGGCGACGGGCAATCAGCTGTTGCAGACGATGATCCGCAACACGGGCGGCACGCTGCACGACCCCCGATGGGGCAACGACCTCGGCTACGGCACGATCTCGCTGACCCAGATGCGGGAGGACAATCCGCTTGCGTATGAGGACGTGAACCCGTTCTTCGATCCGAAGGCGTCGCAATCACAGGGACCGACAGTCGACGACGTGGGGGCGGCGAAGGGTGCGGAGGCTCTGAAGCCCACGGCCGGCACGCAGACGACGACGCCGCAGGCCGGGAAGCCCGCGGCGGACGGCGCAAGCGCGGGGACGCCGGCGTGGGTACCGTTCGCGATCGGCGGGGGCGTGCTGCTGCTGATCGTCGTGGGGGGCGTTTTCGCCGTCGTCATGGGCACCCGACGCCGCAGGGGCGCAGAGCCTGCGCAGGCGGTCGACAAACCCGCGAGCGACGGGGAACACCACATGCATGCACCGACCGGAGCGGGTTCGGGCGCTGATCAGGGGGGAAGAGGATGACGGAGAACTACGTCTGCTACGCGAATGCGGAGGATGAGCTGAACGCCATCCACAAGGTCGAGGACTGGCACATCAGCAACACGGCGCCGCTGCGCTTCTCGCTGCAGGCACTGGGCAAGGCGCTCGCGAATCTCGTTGCGCACGAAGACGCGTGGCGCGGCGAGTCCGCCGACGCGGCACGTCGGCGCATGGGCGAGATGGCCGCGCGCTTCACGGTGATCGACGAGGCGGTGGGCGAGATCGTCGCCGCCGTCGACGCAGCGAACACCGCGCGTCGTACGGCATCGGGCGGCGAACTCCCCAGTGCGCAGGTCGACCCGTTCTGGGCGAATGCGGTGAAGGCCGGTGCCACGGTCGTCCACCCCGCTCTCGGGCCGCTGGCCGCCGACAAGGCGCTCGAGGTGATCGGCGACTGGATGTCGGGTCAGCGCGAAGCGAAGGCGCGGGAGACGGTCAACGCGGTGAGCACGGCTCTCGCTCAACCCACGAGCGACATCGCCACGGCCCGGGCGAAGCTGAACGGGGTCAAAACTGTGCAGGTCGATCCGGGTGGTCCCGGTGGCGACGGCGGGTCGACTCCGGGGGGCGTATCCGGTGGTCAAGGCGGCCCGGGGGGCTACAGCGGTCCCAGCGGCAGCTACGCGGGTGGCGGCTATCCCGGCGGGCCTGGTGGTGGCGGTGGGATCCTGATCACGGAGAACCCCGGCCCGGTCTACCCGGGCGACCCCGGTCACCCGGGATACCCCGGCGACCCTGGCTACCCCGGTGGTCCGGGGCGTCCCGGCGGCCCGACGGCCGACGACCCGAACGTGATCGGGCATATCCCCGGCACCGGCGGTTCCGGCACCGGCGGATCCGGCCATCTGCCCGGTGGCGGCGGTTCGTTGCCCGGCGGCGGCCTCATCCCCGGCGCGATCGGCGGCGGTGGGGCAGCAGCCCTCGCCTTCGGTGCCCGCGGGAGCCTTGGCGGCCTGAGCGGCGCGGGTGCGGGCCTGTCCGGCCTGAAGCCCGGCGGGCTCCTCGGGGGCACGACCGGCGGCACCGGCGGTCTGCTCGGAGCCGGCGGTCCTGGTGCTTCCGGTTCCGCCGCGCAGGGCGCGACCGGGATGGGCGCACGCTCGGGTGGCGGCATGATCGGCGGGCAGGGCCAAGGCGGATCCGACGAGGAGAAGCAGCGTCGAGGCGGCTCGATGGGCCCGATCGCACCGCATCTCGAGGACGATGAGGAGCCGATCCCGCTTCCGAAGAGCGGCCGCGCGGGTTCCCGCGGCGACGCCGGCGACAATCGACTCGCCTGACGTGAGGCGCGGCAAGGCCGGCTGGTCTCCGTCGCTTCGCACTTCTTGCGGACGCGCGGCGGCCGGATAGGGTGCTGTGGTGGCCGGAGGAGTGATCGAGCGACGACGGATCGCGCTCGCGGGGGAGCAGGCGCGCGTCGATCTCGCGCTGCCCTTGGACGAGGCGCTGTCCGACGTGCTCTCGGCCCAGGGGCTCGTCGACCGACTGAGCGGACCGATCGCCGCCACGGCTCGTCTGGTCGTGCTGGATCCGCTCGGCTATGAAGTCGCGCCGGCGACCGTCGCGGAAGACCTCGTCGAGGGCGGGCTCTACACGGTCGTCGACCTCAGCGCCTCGGTGGCTCGCGCCGCGCCGGGCCGGCGTCGGCACGAGATCGCGGACCGCGCCGACCACGGCTCGCGCTGGGTGCTGCTGACCGTCGCCGCACTGCTCCTGCTGCTCGCCACGGTCGCGGCCGGAGGGCTGGTTCCGGCGTGGGCGCGGCTCGCGATGGCTCTCGTGGCGGCCGTCGGCGCCGCCGTCACCGCCGTCGTCTGGACGCGCGATGACGCGACCCCGGCGCGGCTGCTGCGCGGCGTGCTCGCCCCCGGCGCGCTGGCGTTCGCGGCCGGCGCGCTGCTGATCCCGGCCGGACTCGACGCCGCCGTGCAGCTCTCGGTGGCGGCAGGAATGCTCGCGGCCGCCGTCGTCACGATGCTGATCGCCCTGCTGACGCGGATCCGCCGAGTCAGGTCCGCGGCGGGGACCGTCGCCATCCTGCTCGTGGTGTTCGGCGCGGTGTGGGGCATCGCCCTGCTCGCGCACGTGGGCATCGCGCCGTCGGCCGCGGTGAGTCTCGGCCTGGTCCCGTTGCTGCTGCGGGCGCTGCCCAGCGCGCTGGTGAACCTGCCCGAGGGCGCGTTCATCGACTACGAGCACTTCATGAGCAGCCGATGGACGGTGCGCGGCTCGATCCCCGAGGCGGTGACCGAGGTGCGCATGCCGAGCGTGCGGGGCGTCGTGGACGACTCGTCCGCGCGCCTCGCGGCGGGAACCGTGCTGCTCTCAGGCGCCGCGGTGCTGTTCGCGCCTTTCGTCGTGCTGCAGCGCTGGGGAGAGGACCCGTTCGTCGTCGCGGGCGGCTGCGTGCTGCTCGTCTCCGCCGTGCTCGCCCTGCTGCTCGTCCCCCGGCACACCGGATCCCGCCTGCTGCGCTGGACGCCGCGCGTCGCTGCCGCCCTCGTACTGATCGTCGCCGTGGCCGGATTCTCCATCGGCGCGACGGAGGGATCCGCGGTGGTGCCGTGGGCCGGGGATCTCGGCGCCGCCGGGATGGCGTTGCTCGCCACGGGGCTCCTCATCGCCGCGATCGTCGCGGCGTCCATGACACGCCCGGTGTCGCTGGGCGCGAGCTCGCTCGTCGCCTCGCGCACCGGTGACGTCATGGAGGCGATCGCCGTGGCCCTGGCGCTGCCCGCGGCGCTGCTGCACGCGGATGTGCTCACCCTGCTGCGTGGAATGATGGCAACGTGAGCGGAAACGGCGCCTATCCGGGCGGCCCGGGGGGTCCGGCAGCTCCTGGTGCCCCCGAGCCGCGATCGGTGATCGATCCCGGCGCACCCCCGCTCTCCCGTCGCCGTCGCCGTGACGAGCAGGTCGCCACGCAGTCCGGACCGACCGTGGCGGGCGACATGCCCGCGTTCGCCGCCTCGGTGATCGCCGCGGCGCCCCAGCCGGGCCCGGTGCGCGCGCCGTCGCCGGTGCGCACGTCCGCACCGGGGCAGAACCCGCTCGGCCCCGCCTTCGCGGGCACACCGGCCTCGACCGGCGCTCGCCTCGTCGCCTTCACGCTCGACGCGATCCTCATCGGCATCGTCACCGTCGCCGTGCTCCTCGGAACCCGGAGCCTCGTGCTCGCCGCGGTCGTGGCGCTCCAGCTCGCGATCGGGTTCTGCGTAGCACTCGCCCGCACGGGCGCGACCCCCGGCCACCTCATGCTGCGCCTGCGCGCCTCCCGCGATGACGCGCCGTTCTCCCCCGGCACGGGGCGTGCGTTCGTGCGCGCCCTCGTGACCGGGTTCGGCTTCGTGGTCGGGATCGGATCCTGGGTCGTCGTCGCCTCCAGCGCCTGGGACGCCGGCGGCCGGCGGCGCTCATGGGCCGACCGCGCCGCCGGCACCGTCGTGGTCGCCGTGCCCCGGGGCGGAGCCGTCGTCGCCCCTGCCGCCGCGACGACTGTCGCGCCTCCGCTCGTGTTCAACACCTCCGTGCGTCCCGCCGTGGACGATGACGCGGCGCCGATCGGGTCCGCCGCCGTGCTCCCGCAGGCTCCGGCTGCCGTCGTCCCCGTCGCACCGGCCGCCGTGGCGCCGGTCCCGCGCGCACAGCCGGTGGCGCCCGTGGTCCCCGTGGCACCTGCACTCCCAGTGGCGCCGGTAGCGGCGCCCGCCCCGGCCGGCGAATCCGTGCGGGCGGATCCGTCCGCGCTGCTGCTGATCTTCGACACCGGCCAGCGGGTCCGCATCGAGTTGCCGGCCGCCGTCAACCTGGGCCGTCGTCCCGCGCCGTCCGAGCCGGGCGACCTCGTCGTCGCCGTCGAGGATCCGGACAGCACCGTGTCCAAGACCCACCTGCGCCTGGAGCACTCCCGCGGGCGCACCTGGGCGACCGATCTCGGATCCACGAACGGATCCGGCGTCTTCGCCGACGACGGACGCCGCAGCGAGCTCGCGCCCGGAGCGCGCACGCTCCTCGACGACGGCGATCGCGTGCGCATCGGCGACCGCACCTTCACCGTGAACGAACTGCTGCCGGACGGCGGCGAGAGAGGCGCGAGCGCATGACGGGTCCGCGACTGGCACCTCCGCGGGTTCCCTCGGGCAAGCTCACGGTGCAGGCTCCGCCCGAGCTGACACCGACCGACGGCGGCTCGAACATGCTCACCTCGCTCCTGCCGATGCTCGGCAGCATCGGCGCGGTCGTGATGGTCAGCATGAACAACTCCGGGCCCGGCGGCTTCCTCATCGGCGGCATGGTGCTGGTGTCCTCCCTCGGCTTCGTGGTCGTCAACGGCTGGCGGCAGCGCTCGCAGAAGCAGGCCGCCACTCTCGCGGCCCGGCGGGAGTATCTCGCCTACCTCACCGATCTGCGCGCCTCCATCCGCGTCGCCGCGCACCAGCAGCGTCGCGCCGCGAACTGGCAGCTGCCCGCGCCCTCGGCCCTGCCCTATGTCGCGGAGGAGCGCACGCGCGTCGCGGAGCGCGGACCCGCGGACGAGGACTTCCTGTCGGTGCGGATCGGCCTCAGCGATCAGCCGCTGTGCATCACGCTCGAGGCGCCGGAGCTGCCGCCGCTCGCCCAGCTCGACCCGGTGTCGGCCTCCGCCGCGCACCGGTTCATGCTCGCGCACTCCACCCAAACGCAGCTGCCGCTGGGCGTCTCGCTGCGCGACCACGCCCGCGTCGAGATCACCGGCGACGAGACCGAGGCGCGCGGCATCGCCCGGGCGATGCTGCTGCACATCGCGACCATGCACGACCCCGAGAACGTGCAGATCGTGATCGCCGCGGACCAGGCGGCGCTGCCGCAGTGGGAGTGGGCGAAGTGGCTCCCGCACACGCACTCGCGCACCGGGAGCGACGCGCTGGGACCTGCGCGCATGATCGGACCCCGGATGAGCGACCTCGAGGAGCTGCTGCCCGCGGGGGTCCGTGAGCGGGCCCGCTTCTCGCGCGGAGCCGGATCCGCCGAGCTGCCGCACCTGGTCGTGCTCACCGACGGGGTGCCGGCGTCGAGCCTGGTCGACGGCGTCGCGGGCGTGACGATCATCGACCTGCCGTCGCGCTGGGGCGACCTGGATGACGACCGCACCCTGCGCATCGCGCTGTCGCCCTCCCAGCCCGGTACCGCGGAGCTGGTCAGCCGCTCCATGCTGGCGCAGCCGTTCCAGCCCGACGGCATCACGATCGTCGAGGCGGAGGCCACCGCGCGCCGGCTCATCGCCGTCACCCCCACCGCGCTCTCGCCGGTGGCCGACAAGACCGTCGCCCGCGGGCAGGCCGAGCTCGTCGACCTGCTGGGCCTGCCGGACGTGCGCGACATCGACTTCGACACCGTGTGGGCGCCGCGCCTGGAGCGCGACCGCCTCCGCGTGCCGATCGGGCAGGCCGAGGACGGCTCCCCGCTCATCCTCGACATCAAGGAATCCGCCCAGCAGGGCATGGGTCCGCACGGTCTCATCATCGGCGCGACCGGATCCGGGAAGTCCGAGGTGCTGCGCACCCTGGTGCTCGCGCTCACGCTCACGCACTCGCCGGAGCAGCTCAACTTCGTGCTCGTCGACTTCAAGGGCGGCGCCACGTTCGCGGGCATGGCCGGCATGCCGCACGTCTCGGCGATCATCACCAACCTCGGCAGCGAGCTCTCGCTCGTGGACCGCTTCCAGGATGCGCTGCAGGGCGAGGTCGTGCGCCGCCAGGAGCTGCTGCGCGCGGCCGGGAACTTCGCCAACGTCGCCGACTACGAGAAGGCCCGTCGCGGGGGCCGCACCGACCTGGAGCCGCTGCCCGCGCTGCTCATCGTGGCCGACGAGTTCAGCGAGCTGCTCGCCGCCAAACCGGAGTTCGTGGAGAGCTTCGTCAACATCGGCCGCGTCGGCCGCTCGCTGCAGGTGCACCTGCTGCTGGCCTCGCAGCGCCTCGAGGAGGGCAAGCTCCGCGGCCTCGACACCTACCTCTCGTACCGGATCGGTCTGCGCACGTTCTCCGCGTCCGAGTCGCGCGCCGTCCTCGGCGTCCCTGACGCGTACCACCTGCCGCCCGAGCCCGGCATCGGGTTCCTCAAGAGCGACACCGAGACGATGACCCAGTTCCGCGCGGCCTACGTCTCCGGGCCGCCGCCCCGCCGTCGTCGCGCGGCCTCCGGTTCGCGGCGCAGCCCGCAGGACGCCGCGGTCGAGGTGTTCTCGGCCGCGCCGGTGCGCAGCGCCCCGCCGCAGGCCGAGGCGCCCGTCGAGCTCGAGCAGTCGGCGGCGCCCGAGGAGAGCGGCAGCACCTTCGAGCTCGCGGTCGAGCGGATGAGCGGCCGCGGGCCCGCGGCGCATCAGGTGTGGCTGCCGCCGCTCGAGGTGCCCGCCACGATCGGCGACCTCTTCGGCGACCTCGTCGAGGATCCGCAGCTCGGACTGATCTCGCCGCGCTGGCGGGCGGTCGGAGGGCTCACCGTGCCGCTCGGCATCGTGGATGTTCCGCTCGAGCAGCGGCGCGAGAACCTGGTGGTCTCGCTCGGCGGCGCCGCCGGTCACATGGCGATCGTGGGTGCGCCGCTGAGCGGCAAGAGCACGCTCGCGCGCACGACCGTCGCCGCGCTCGCCCTCACGCACACTCCGCGCGAGGTGCAGTTCTTCGTGATCGACTTCGGCGGCGGCAGCTTCGCCGGCATGCAGGGCTTCGCGCACCTCAGCGGTCTCGCGACCCGCTCCGAGCCCGACGTGGTGCGGCGCACCGTCAGCGAGATCACCTCGCTCCTGAACGCGCGCGAGGTGTACTTCCGCTCCCAGGGCATCGACTCGATCGACACCTACCGGCGCCGCCGGGCGGAGGGGACCGTCGACGACGGCTACGGGGACATCTTCCTCATCGTCGACGGCTGGGGGACGCTGCGCACCGAGTTCGAGAACCTCGAGGCGCCGATCCAGGCGATCGCCGCCCGCGGCCTCACGTACGGCGTGCACGTGATCCTCACCGCCGCGCGGTGGATGGAGATCCGCGCGAACGTCAAGGACCTCATCGGCACCCGGATCGAGCTGCGCCTCGGCGACGCGACCGACTCCGAGGTGGACCGCAAGGCCGCGGGCAACGTCACCTCGCTCCCCGGCCGGGGCCTGGATCCGCGGGCGCTGCAGATGCTCACTGCGCTGCCGCGGATCGACGGGGTCGAGGACGCGGGATCCCTGGCCGACGGCGTCGACGACCTCGTGCGCCGCGTCGGCGCGGCCTGGCGGGGACCCGTCGGGCCCAAGCTGCGCCTGCTGCCTTCGCGCATCTCGCACGACGAGCTGCGGGCGCTCGCGACGCGGGCGAACGGCGGATCCGAGCCGCACCAGATGCTGCTCGGCATCGACGAGGAGAACCTCGCGCCGTTCGCGGTCGATCCCGCGGCCGAGCCGCTTCTGTACCTCTACGGCGACGCCGACTCGGGCAAGTCGTCGATGCTGCGCGGCGCCGTGCACGAGATCATGCGGCTCTACCCGGCGAACCGGGCGAAGATCTTCGTGGTCGACTACCGCCGGGCGCTGCTGGGCGAGATCCCGCAGGAGTACCTCGGCGCCTACCTCACCTCGCACGAGCTGGCCGAGGGCGGGATCAGTGAACTGGCGGCGTTCTTCCGCAGCCGGATCCCGGGTCCCGATGTCACCCCGGAGCAGCTGCGCACCCGTTCCTGGTGGAGCGGCGCGGAGGGCTTCGTGCTCGTCGACGACTACGACCTCGTCGCGACCTCGCAGGGCAACCCGATGGCGCCGCTCGCGCCGCTGCTCGCGCAGGCGGCGGATCTGGGTCTGCACGTGATCCTCACCCGCCGCGCCGGCGGGGCGAGCCGCGCCGCCTACGACCCGATCATCCAGCGCATGACGGATCTGGGCGCCACGGGCATCCTGCTCAGCGGGAACCCGGAGGAGGGGCAGCTGATCGGCAAGGTCAAGGCCGTCCCGTCCATCCCGGGGCGCGCGCAGATCGTCAGCCGCGACCGCGGCGTCGTCGCCGCCCAGCTGCTCTGGGTCCCGCCCCGCTACGAGTGACGCCCCCCACCTGACCGCGAGACTCCATCTGGGCGACGAGACTGCACGCCAGAACCGCAGTCTCGTCGCCCAGATGGAGTCTCGCGGAGGGGTGGCGGGGCAGCTCGATGGGGAGTTCTCCCCATCGAGCGCTTCCAGGATCGCGGTTTACACTCTTGGAGTCCCCTGACAGTTCTGCATGGGGGCGCTGTGCTGTCCATCCGGGGGGAATACGTGGTGAAGTCGTTCGCGTGGTTGCGGATGCGACCCAAGACACTCGCGTCCGTCGCCGCCGTGAGCGCCGCCGCGATCGCGGTCACCGGCATGGCGTTCGCGTATGAGGGCAACCCGACCGCCGAGGTCGATCTGCACGACGGCGGCGTCTGGCTCACCAAGACCTCGAGCCTCATGGTCGGCCACTTCAACAACGAGTCGCGCCTGCTCGACGGAGGCCTGCGCACCGCCGGCGAGAACTACGACGTCGAGCAGTCCGGCGGCATCGTGCTCGTCACCGACCGCACCGCCTCGACCGTCACCAGTGTCGACCCGGCCCGCGTCGTGCTCAGCGACGCCGTGCTCGTCCCCGGCGGGGCGAAGTCGGTGCTCGGCGGCTCGACCGTCGCGATCCTGGATCCGAAGGACGGCAAGCTCTGGGTCGTCCCGTCCTCGGGACTGAACGGCTTCAAGGCCGCGGGCAAGGATCCGCAGGCGACGCTCGGCCCGAACGCCGACGTCACCGTCGGCAAGGACGGCACCGTCTACGCCGTCTCCGCCAAGAACCGCAACGTCGTCACGGTGCACGTCGACGCTCAGGGCGATCCACAGCCGCCGTCCACCGAGGGCATCGAACTCGCGGAGGGCGCCAAGCCCACGATCACCGTCGTCGGCAGCACCCCCGTCGTGCTCGACGCCAAGGCGAAGACCGTGTTCGCGGGCGGTCACCGCACGGAGCTGACCGGATCCGAGGTGAAGGACCTCGACGCCGCGATCCTGCAGCAGCCCTCGGCCGAGAACGCGTCCGCCGTGCTCGCCACCGCCGACGCGCTCATCGACGTGCCGCTGGACGGATCCGCGCCGAAGGTGCAGGACGTCGGCGGGACCGGCGCCCCCGCGGCGCCCGTCTCCCTGAACGGCTGCACCTACGCGGCGTGGGGCGGATCCGCGAAGTTCCTCCGCGACTGCATCGGTGACGCCAACGACCTCAAGACCACGATCGACGGCGCGGAGAGCAGCACCTCGCTGGTGTTCCGCGTGAACCGCGACGTCGTGGTCCTCAACGACACCGCGGGCGGCGCGGCGTGGATGGCGACCGACAACCTGCAGCGCGTGGACAACTGGCAGGACATCGTGCCTCCGGAGGGCGATTCCCAGCAGCAGGATCAGACCACCGACGACCAGGTCGAGACCACCCTGCCCAAGCGCACGCCCGAGAACACGCCTCCGGTCGCGAACAACGACGAGTTCGGAGTGCGCCCCGGCCGCACCACGATGCTGCCGGTGCTCGACAACGACACCGACGCGGACGGCGACGTGCTGGTCGCCTCGCTCGCCCAGGAGCAGCCGTCGCTCGGCGACGTGCAGCCGATCAACAACGGCGGCGCGCTGCAGATCGCGGTGCCGGAGAACGCCACCGGATCCGCCTCGTTCCAGTACCAGGCCGATGACGGCCGCGGTGGCACGGCGACCGCGACGGCCGCGCTCACGGTGCACGACTGGAGCGTGAACGCGCCGCCCAAGCAGAAGCGCGTGCCAGGGGTGCTCATCGAAGCCGGCGGCACCGCGACGTACAACGCGCTGCCGGACTGGATCGACCCCGACGGCGACGACGTCTACCTGAAGGACGTCGAGGCCGCCCCCGGCGACCAGGTCGACTTCACCCCCGACGGGCAGCTCACCTACCGTGCTCTGGCGAGCCTGCCCGGCCGCAAGGAGATCCGGATCACCGTCGCCGACGCGATGGGCGAGTTCACCACCGGCACGATCCGCCTCGACATCCGTCCGGCCGGCACCACCGAGCCGAAGACGAACGCCGACCACGTCGTCACGCGGGCGGGCGAGCAGGTTACGGTCTCGCCGCTGCTGAACGACTCCAGCTCCGGACGCGAGCCGCTGCGCCTCACCCGCGTGGACGAGACGCCGGGCGCGGTGATCACCCCGAACTTCGCGGAGGGCACCTTCACATTCCAGGCCGACGCACCGGGCACCTACTACATGCAGTACCTCGCCAGTGCCGGCCCGAACGCGGTGCCGGGCCTCGTCCGCGTGGACGTGCTCGACAAGACGGCCGAGGCCGGGGCGCCGATCGCCGTGCGCGACGTCGCGCTGCTGCCCACGGGCGGCGATGTGCTCGTCGGCGTGCTGAACAACGACATCGACCCCGCCGGAGGCATCCTCGTGGTGCAGTCGGTCACGGTGGAGCCGCACAGCGGCGTCGCCGTGTCGGTGCTCAACCACGAGACGCTGCGGGTCACCGATCAGGGCAACCTCGACAAGGAGGTGCGGATCAAGTACCGCATCTCGAACGGATCCAAGACGGCCGACGGCGACGTGATCGTCATCCCGATCCCGGCGCCGAGCAAGCTCGACCCGCCGACCGCCGTCGAGGACACCGCCGTCGTGCGCGCGGGCGACGTGGTCACCATCCCGGTGCTCGCGAACGACAAGCACGCGCCCGGGACGACGCTGCACGTCGCGCCGAAGCTGATCGAGCCGCTCGTGGACCCGAAGTTCGGCGAGGCGTTCGTCTCGCAGGACACGGTGCGCTTCCGTGCCGGTGACACCCCTCGTACCGTCTACGCCACGTACGAGGCGATCGACTCGAACGGGCAGAAGGCCGCCGGATACATCACGATCCAGATCCTCCCCGTCGACGAGAAGACGAACACCGCCCCCAGGCCGCACGATCTCACGGTGCGCGCGCTCAGCGGCACGAGCGTGCGCATCGCGGTGCCGCTGGACGGGCTGGACGCAGAGGGCGACTCGGTCGAGCTCGTCGGACTCGACTCCGCGCCCAAGCAGGGCAAGGTGACGGAGGTCGGCACGAACTTCCTCACGTATCAGGCGTTCGACAAGGGCAACGGCATCGACGCCTTCACCTACCGGGTGCGCGACCGGCTCGGCAAGGAGGCGACGGCGACCATCCGCGTCGGCATCGCCCCGAGCGCGGGCACCAACCAGGCCCCGTACGCGGTGAAGGACTCGATCGTCACGCGCCCCGGCCGCACGGTCGGCGTCGCGGTGCTGGCGAACGACTCGGATCCGGACGGCGATCCGATCGGCCTGCTCAAGAAGGGCATCACCCTCCCGCAGGGCGTCGACGGGCTCAAGGCCGAGGTCTCCGGCGATCGGGTGCTGATCACGGCGCCGGACAGGCCGCTGCAGACGTCCGTCGAGTACACGATCGCCGATGACAAGGGCGCGACCGCCACCGCGCCGGTGCAGATCACGGTCGCCGACGACGTGCCTCTCGTGCCGCCGATCGCCCGCGACGACCGGGTGCAGGCGAGCGACCTCAAGGGCAAGAGCCTGCAGGTCGAGGTGCCGGTGCTCGACAACGACGAGGATCCGGACGGCGTCGTCGACGAGCTCAAGCTCACCACCGACGACCCGAACGCCAAGGTGCTGCCGAACCGCAAGATCCAGGTGACGGTCGGCGAGCAGCGCCAGCTCGTGCAGTACACCGTGACCGATCGCGACAATCTGACCGCTTCGGCGTTCATCTTCGTCCCCGCGCTCTCCGAGCTCGCGCCGACGCTCGTGAGCACCAAGCCGGTCGAGGTCAAGAGCGGCGAGACCAAGGAGCTCCCGCTCTCCCAGTACGTCACCGTCGCCGGCGGCGGCGAGGTGCGCATCACGCAGGCCGACAAGGTCAGCGCGGTGAACGGCAACGGGGCCCCGCTCATCAAGGACGAGCACACGCTCGTCTACACCTCGAAGCAGGGCTACTTCGGCGACGACGCGGTCACCTTCGAGGTGACCGACGGCACCGGCCCCGACGACCCGAAGGGTCGCAAGGCGATGCTGAGCCTGCCGATCACCGTGCTGCCACCCGACAACCAGCCGCCGACGTTCACGAACGCGCAGGTCTCCGTCGCCCCTGGTGAGCCGGAGCAGAAGGTCGATCTCGCCGCACTCGCGAAGGATCCGGATCCGGAGGACGCGAAGAAGCTGAAGTTCGCGATCACGGGACAGCCGGATCACGGCGTCACGGCGAGCCTGGACGGATCCACGCTCAAGGTGCAGGCGGACTCGAACGCGCCCAAGGGCACGGCCACGACCGTGCGGTTGACCGTCACGGACGGCAAGACCGAACCTGTCACCGGCACCGTCAACGTGACCGTCTCCGCGTCGACGCGCTCTCTTCCGGTCGCGAACGAAGACACGGTCGCTCAGGCCGACCAGGGCAAGCCCATCACGATCCCCGTGCTGCAGAACGACGTCAACCCCTTCCCGGACAAGCCGCTGAAGGTCCTCTCCGTCGGCGTGCAGACCGGCTCCGCGGCCTCCGCGGTGCAGGGCGACAACGTCGTGATCACCCCCTCGAAGGACTTCGTCGGGCAGGTCGTGGCGACCTACCGGGTGCAGGACGCGACGAAGGATCCGGACCGCGAGGTCGACGGCCGCATCGTCGTGACGGTGCAGGGCATCCCGGACGCCCCTGGTGCGCCGCAGGTGACGAGCGTGCAGGACCGCACCGTGGTGCTCAACTGGTCGGCGCCGTCGAACAACGGCGCCGAGATCTCGGGCTACACGGTCAAGGCGACGAGCGGGGGCGGCTACACCAAGCAGTGCCTGTCGACGACCTGCACGCTGGAAGGCCTGACCAACAACGTCAAGTACACGTTCGCGGTGACGGCGACGAACCGCGTGGGCGAGAGCAAGCCGTCCCCGGTCTCGCAGGAGGCCCGTCCGGATGCGCGCCCCGACACCCCGAACCCGCCGACGCTGAAGTTCGGCGACAAGTCGCTGCAGGTGAACTGGCAGACCCCGACGACCCCCGGTTCGCCGGTGAAATCGTTCAACCTGGAGATCTCGCCGGCGCCGCCGAGCGGCGTCGCGACGAAGACCGGCGTTTCCGGCAACAGCCTGAAGTGGGACGGGCTGGAGAACGGCGCCAACTACCAGGTGCGCGTGCAGGCCGTGAACGACGCACCGGAACCGTCGACCTGGTCGGGGTGGTCGGCCGCGGAGGTCCCGGCCGGACCGCCGACGGCGCCGGGCACCCCGAACGCGCAGAGCGCGCCCTCGGTCGGCCCGCAGTCGCAGATGACGGTGACCTGGACGGCCGCCGGGCAGAACGGTGACGCGATCTCGAGCTACGACCTGCAGGTGCTCCGCGGCGGACAGCTCGTGAACACGGTGAAGGTACCGGGCACGCTGAACACGCAGACCGTGACCGTGGACAACTCGTCCTCGGACTACACGTTCCAGGTGCGCGGCAACAACAAGGCCGGCCCCGGCGCCTGGTCGGGGATCTCGAACGCCCGGCGCGCGTTCGGGCAGCCCGGCGCCACGACGCTCACGAGCGTGGTCGAGCAGAACAACAACATCCAGGTGGCGTACAACCTGGCGGACACGAACGGCGCGAGCCCCGGCGAGATCCACTACGAGTACTCGATCGGCAACGGCTGGGTGCGCAGCTGGAACGGATCGGACATCCCCGCGGCCAACAACGGCACCTACACCGTGGAGGTGCGTGCCTACTCGGTCGTCGGCGGACAGGAGTCGCAGCCGGGTGCTGCAGGGTCCAAATCGGGAGTGCGGCCCTACGGCCCGGTCAACACACCGGGCGCGAGCGCCACGAACAACGGCACGACCGTGACGATGGGCTGGTCGGCGCCGGCCGACAACGGCCGTCCCATCGACGTGATGCAGATCAGCATCGACGGCGGAGGCTGGCAGAATGTCGGCCGCAGCGGCACGCAGACCAGCGGCTCGGCGTACTCCACGACGCACACGATCAAGGTGCGCGCGCAGGACTCGGAGGGCCACTGGTCCAGTGAAGCCGTCGCCTCCGCTCGCACCAACGACCCGCCGCCGCCGCGCGTCTGGGTGACCCAGGGCGATCCGGCCGGCAGCGGCTGCGTGAACGGGTGCCGCTACTTCGTCGTGAACTGGCAGAACCTCAACATCGGCAGCTACACCGTGACCTGCCATTCCAGCGCCGACGGTCAGATCGGGTCGGCGAGCTACCGCATCAACTTCAACGGCGCAGGCTCGCAGCAGCTCGGCTGCTGGAAGGGCAGGGACGGCGTCGACGTATGGGTGGACATCGCCGGCTGGGGCGGATCCGTCGACACCGAGAAGAACTACTGGCCGCATGCGTAGCCGCGGCGGACGCCGCGGCCTGACGACAGCATCAGATCTGAACGAAATCCAGAGGATCCACACATGACGATGACCCCCGAACAGGCAGCCTGGTTCCAGGGCACCTTCAGCCGCCTCGCCGACAACGTCGACCGCGCGCTGCAGGGCAAGCGCGACGTGGTGAGCCTCGTGCTCGCCTCGATGCTGGCCGAGGGGCACGTGCTCCTCGAGGACGCGCCGGGCACCGGCAAGACGAGCCTCGCGAAGGCGCTCGCCGCAACCGTCCAGGGCACCAGCTCGCGCATCCAGTTCACGCCGGACCTGCTCCCGTCCGACGTGACCGGTGTGACGATCTACGACCAGAACACGCACACCTTCGAGTTCCATCGCGGTCCGGTGTTCGCCTCGATCGTGCTCGCCGACGAGATCAACCGCGCCTCGCCGAAGACGCAGTCGGCGCTGCTCGAGGTCATGGAGGAGTCGCGGGTCACGGTGGACGGCGTCGCGCACGAGGCGGGCCGGCCTTTCCTCGTGATCGCCACCCAGAACCCGATCGAGCAGGCGGGCACGTACAAGCTGCCCGAGGCGCAGCTCGACCGCTTCCTGATCAAGACCTCGATCGGCTACCCCGACCTCGACGTCACCGCGTCGATCCTCGCGGGCGCCGCCGACCGCAACCCCTCCGCCAAGCTCACTCCCGTCATCACCACGAGCGCGGTCGCCGACATGGCCGATCTCGCCGCGGCCGTGCACGTCGAGCCGGCCGTGCTGCGCTACATCGCCGAGCTCGTCGAGGCGACCCGTGCCGACACCGCGATCCGTCTCGGCGTCTCGGTGCGCGGGGCGCTCGCGATGGTGCGCATCGCGAAGGTGTGGGCCGCCGCGCAGGGACGCCACTACGTGCTGCCCGACGATGTGAAGGCGCTCGCGCGGCCCGTGTGGCTGCACCGCCTGCTGCTCGACCCCGAGGCCGAGTTCGCCGGCACGACCCCCGAGACCGTCATCGCCCGTGTCGTCGAGAAGGTCGCCGCCCCGCAGGCGCGCGCCGCGGCCTGAGCCGCACCCGGGCCGCAGGAAGACGGAGAGCACGACGATGACCACGACCGCTGAGACGCGCGGAACCGACCGTCCGGCCGGGGCCGATCGCGAGGCCGGCTGGCGCGACATCGCCGCGCTGCTGCTCGCGCGCATCGGCGGCCGGCTGCGGCTGATGGCCGGCGCGGTGCGCCCGCTGGCCTGGGTTCTCGCCGCGATCGCGCTCGGCTGCCTGGTCGTCGCTCTGCCCCTGGGCTGGATCGAGTTCGCGGTGATCGCGCTCGTGCTCGCGGTCGTGCTCGCGCTGTGCGCCCTGTTCCTCATCGGACGCACGGCCTACGAGGTGAACCTCGATCTCGCCCGCACCAGGGTCGTGGTCGGCGAGCGCGCCGTCGGCGCGCTGACCCTCGCGAACCGCGGGAGCAGGGCGATCCTGCCCTCCCGCGTGGTGCTGCCGGTCGGCGGCGGTCGCGGCGAGTTCGGCATCAAGCGCCTTGCGCCGGGCGAGGAGGCCGAGGAGCTGTTCGCGATTCCCACGCACCGCCGCGGCGTGGTCTCGGTCGGACCGGTCAGCGTCGTCCGCGGCGACCCGCTCGGGCTGTTCGAACGCGCGCACCGCCGCGACGACCCCATCGACCTCTTCGTGCATCCGCGCACGATCGTGTTCGACGGGCAGTCGCTCGGATTCCTGCGCGACCTCGAGGGGCTCCCGGCATCGGACCTGTCCCGCGACGACGTGTCCTTCCACGCCCTGAACGAGTATCAGCCCGGTGACGACCTGCGGCGCGTGCACTGGCGCTCCTCGGCGCGCACGGGCGTGCTCATGGTGCGGCAGTACGAGGAGACCCGCCGCTCCCACTTCGTGATCGGACTCAGCCGGTCCGCGGGGGACTACGCCGATCCCGAGGAGTTCGAGCTGGCGATCTCGCTCGCCGGATCCGTGGGCCTGCGCGCGATCCGCGACTCGCAGCACGTCGACCTCCGCGTGCAGGGCCGCGCCCTGCCGTCCGGCACCGGCAAGCAGCTGCTCGACTCGCTGGCCGGGGTCGAGGAGAGCCGGGCGAAGGAGGGCGGCCTCTCCGCCCTCGCCGGCGTGGTCGCCGCGCACATGCCGCTGTCGAGCGTCGTCGTGCTGGTGTGCGGTGCGCGCACGAGCGCGGAGGAGATGCGCACCGCCTGCGCACGGCTCCCGTTCGGATCCCGGGTGCTCGCGATCGTCGCCCAGCGCGGAGCGACGCCCACGCTGCGGCGCATCGGCGAGGCGGATGTCATCACGGTGGGCACCCTCGAGCAGTTGCCGTTGGCTCTCGGGAAGGTGCTCGCATGACCCGGCCGCTCCCGCTGCGCCGCACGCTCGTCGACCTCGCCGCGGTCGCGCTGCTCCTCGGCGTCGGCGTCGTCGGCTGGTGGCCGTCGTTCGCCGGCGGGTCCTACCTCCCCGCCGCGCTCGGCGGCCTCCTGCTGGGACTGGGCATCGCCCTCCTGTGCGCGTGGCGCGGCTGGGGGATCCTCGTCGTCGCGGGCTTCACGCTCCTCGCCTATTTCGTGTTCGGCGGCGCGCTCGCGCTGCCGAGCACCACGATCCTCGGAGTGATCCCGACGGGTGAGACGCTCGGAGGGCTCGCCGCGGGAGCCGTCACGAGCTGGAAGGCGATGCTCACCACGGTCGCTCCGGTGGCCGTGGGCGACGGGTACGGGCTCGTGCCGTTCCTGTCGGCGCTCGTGCTCACGACCGTCGCCGCCTCGCTCGCGCTGCGCCTGCGCCGGCCGACCTGGGCGCTCATCCCCGCGGGCGTGCATCTCGTGCTCGTCATCGCGATGGGCGTGCCGCAGCCCGCGGTCCCCCTCGTGCAGGGCGTCGTGTTCGCGATCGTCGCGGTCGCGTGGCTGGCGCTGCGCGGGCTCGGCGGATCCGCCGAAGCCGCCGTGTCGGTGGACGCCGACGGATCCCGTTCCCACGCGCTGCGCCGACGGCGCCTGCTCGCGGGAGCGGCGGTGCTCGTGGTCGCGGCGCTCGCCGGAACCGGGGCCGCGGCCGCCACCACGCTCGCCGAACCCCGCCACGTCTTCCGCGATGTGGTGCTGCCGCCCTTCGACGTGCACCAGTACGCGAGCCCGTTGCAGGCGTACCGCGGCTACGTGAAGGATCATCGCAAGGACAGCCTGTTCACGGTGAAGGGCCTGCCCGAGGGCGCACGGATCCGCATCGGCACGATGGACGACTACAACGGCGTGGTCTACGACGTCTCGGACAAGGGCGTCGGCTCCTCGGGCGCCTTCGGTCCGATCCGCGACGCGATGTCGGCGGATGCGACCGGCTCCGTCGCGCATCTGCAGTTCACCATGGACCAGTACTCGGCGGTCTGGGTGCCCGATGCCGGCCAGGTGCAGAAGTTCACCTTCGGCGGATCCGACGCCGACGCGCTGCGCCGCGGGGCCTACTACAACGAGTCCACCGGCACCGCGGTCGCGATCTCGAAGCTGCGCAAGGGCGACACGTACACCGTCGACACCACGATCCCGAAGACCTGGTCCGACAAGGAGCTCGAGGGGCTCGACTTCGGCACGGTGTCGATGCCGAAGCAGGTCGAGGGACCGGAGAAGCTCTCCGCCCTCGCGAGCGACGTCGTGGCCGACGCGAAGACCCCCATCGCGCAGGTGCGGGCCCTCGTGAAGAAGTTCTCCGAGGAGGGGTTCTTCAGCCACGGCCTGGAGGGCGAGGCGCTCAGTCGGGCCGGGCACACGGAGGAGCGCATCTCGACGCTCATCGGCGGCGAGCAGATGATCGGCGACGACGAGCAGTACGCGGTCGCGATGACGCTCGCGGCGCGATCGCTGGGGATCCCGGCGCGCGTGGTGATGGGCTTCTACCCGGACAAGGGCAAGACGGGCACGTTCTCCGCCAACGGCGACAACCTGCACGCCTGGGTCGAGGTGAATTTCGCGAAGGCGGGCTGGGTGGCGTTCGACCCGACCCCGCCGAAGGACAAGGTCCCGCAGGATCAGATCACCAAGCCGAAGGTTGTACCCAAGCCGCAGGTGCTGCAGCCGCCGCCTCCGCCGCAGGAGCCGGTCGACCTGCCGCCGACCGTGCCGGATCAGCGCGGCGCGCAGGACGGCCCCAACAACCTGCTGGGCATCATCGGCGCGGTGCTCGCGATCGGCGGAAGCGTGCTGCTGGTGCTCGCGATCCTCGCCGCCCCCTTCATCGTGATCG
The DNA here is from genome assembly GCF_044749045.1 of Microbacterium sp. NPDC089698. Classification (NCBI taxonomy): domain Bacteria; kingdom Bacillati; phylum Actinomycetota; class Actinomycetes; order Micrococcales; family Microbacteriaceae; genus Microbacterium; species Microbacterium sp. NPDC089698. The sequence goes on along the minus strand of NZ_JBIVHE010000003.1, from coordinate 341,342 downwards.
GCGCATGGAAAGCCACGCGCCGTCGCAAGCGCCGGGCCGCCGAGCAGACGGCCGACCGCATCAGCGGCGGCTGGGACGAGCTCACCGACCGCGCCGTGGACTACGGCGCGCGGATCCCCGCCGGTGCCACGCGGGCCGAGGAGGCGAGGACGGTCGCGACCGCCCTCACGGTGCCCGCGGTGACCGTGCTCGCGGATCATGCGGACGCACAGGTGTTCGGCCCGTCCGAGCCCACCGAGGAGGACGTGGACGCGTTCTGGCAGGAGGTGGACGGCATCGTGGCCGGCCTGGGCAAGGACGCGAAGTGGCATCGCCGTCTGCTCGCCCGGCTCAGCCTGCGCTCGCTCCTGGGCGGGTCGCGCCTGTCGGCGGGCGTGCAGGGGCTCCGGGATGCGGCATCGGAGCGGATCCGCCGGCCCGGAACCGGATCCTCTGGCGCCGGGACGACGACACCTGGCACGATCAAGAGCAGCCCGCGCCGGCGCGGACCACGCCCTGCCGGCCCCGCATCCGAGAGCGAGACCCCATGACCACGAGCCAGGCCGGGTCGATCGCACCGCTCGCGCGCCGTGCGATCGGCTGCCTCATCGACGGCGCGATCGCCGCGTTCATCGTGATCGTCGGCTACGGCGTGACACTCGCCACCACGCTGCCCGGGCTGACACAGGAGAACGCCGCGGCGCGCGCCGGCGGTCTCGTGCTCGGCATCGGGGCGACGCTCGTCGTGGCGCTGGCCTGGTTCCTCGTCCTCTGCGTCATGCAGGGCGGGGGCGGATCCGTCGGCATGCGCGTCATGAAGCTGCGGCTGGTGCGCGCCGACACCGGCGCCCCGCTCGGCTTCGGGCGCGCGCTGCTGCGCGCCATCGTCTTCGGGTTGAGTGCCGCGATCGTGGTCGGGTACTTCACCCCGTTGTTCGACGGATCCGGTCTGTTCCAGGGCTGGCACGACAAGGCGGCGGGCGCGATCGTGCTCGACGTCCGGGGCGCCGCCGCGCCTGCACCCGCCGCGCCGCACTCGGCGTCGGCTGCCGTTCCCGCCGCGCCGGTCGCCCCTGTCGCGGACGTCGCCCCTGTCGCAGGTGTCGCCCCTGTCGCGTCGTGGGACGACCCCGACGGTGCCACCGTGACGTCGCTGCCACCGCGCCCGGGCGACCCGGTCGGCGCTGCCGCCGTGCCCGCCGCAGCACCCGCTGTCTCCCCGCCGCAGGTAGCGCCGGCGCAGGTGGTGCAGCCGCAGGCGGCTCAGCCGCAGGTCGCGGATTCCGCCGAGGAGGCGATGATCACCACGGTGCCCGGCATCAGCCCGTCGGCGCCGGTCGCCGCCCCGGCGCCGACTCCCGTCACCGGTCCTGAGGCATCGTCCGCCCCCGTCACGCCGGTCGCGTCTGCGGCGGCCCCGGTGCCGGATCCTGTCGAGGAGCCCGCGACGGCGCCCACCGCGACGGTCGCAACGGCGCCGGCCGGTGCCGCTGGTGCCGCTGGTGCCGCGCCGAGCCCCGCCGCGTGGGACGCCGAGGACGACGACGCGGAGGACACGCGCATCAGCATCCCCGGTCACCGGCTGCTGTTCGTCTGGGACGACGGTGTCCGGGCGATCGTGTCGGGACGGACCCTTTTCGGGCGGAATCCCGCCGCCGAGCCCGGTGCGGCCGTGGTCGTGGTGCGCGACGAGACCCTGTCGCTGTCGAAGACCCACTTCGAGGCGGCGGCGGAGACCTCGGGAGGCTGGGTGCGCGATCGGCATTCCACGAACGGCACGACCGTCGTGCGCGACGGCGTGCGCATCGCCTGCCCGCCCGGGGAGCGCGTGCGGATCCGTCTCGGCGACGCGATCGAGATCGGCGAGCGGATCGTGACGGTCGGAGGCTACGCATGATCGCGCCCATCGTCGCGCGCGTCGGCGCCGCCACGGACACGGGCCTCAAACGCGCCCACAACGAGGACTCGCATCTGGCGCAGGCCCCGCTCTTCCTGGTCGCCGACGGCATGGGCGGGCACCAGGCGGGAGACCGTGCGAGCAGCATGGTGGTGCGGGAGTTCCAATCGCTGCTCGGCCGCACGGTGCTCACCATCGACGACGTCGGCTTCGCGCTGGCGCACGCGAGGACGGCCGTCGAGGCCATCGCGCACGACGGTTCTGCCGGGGCCGGCACCACCCTCAGCGGCGTCGCGATCGCGGAGGTCGATGGGGCCGGATACTGGCTCGCGATGAACATCGGGGATTCGCGGACGTACCGCTACGCGCATCGCGCACTCGAGCAGATCTCGGTCGACCACTCGGTCGTGCAGGAGCTCATCGACGCCGGCGAGCTGCGCGCAAGCGAGGCGCGCCACGATCGCCGTCGCAACATCATCACGCGCGCGATCGGCGCGGGAAGCACCGGGGAAGCCGATTTCTGGATGATCCCCGCCGCGGCCGGGGACCGGATCCTGATCTGCTCCGACGGGCTGAGCTCCGAGGTCGACGATCGGGAGCTGAGCGAGATGCTCGCGATCTTCGAGGATCCGCAGGCCGCGGCCGAGCGGCTGGTCGCCCGGGCGCTCGAGCTCGGCGGGCGCGACAACGTGACGGCCGTCGTCGTCGACGCGATCCACGTGAGCGCCCGCTCGAGCGGTGCGAACACCGGGGGCTTCGACGACATCGACTCGGATACGCGCCCGCGTGCCGAGGCAATGGGGGGGATGCAGTGATGGATGCCGTGTACGCATCGGGGGACTGGTATCTGCTGGTCGGACCGCGCGCCGTTGTCGCGCTGCCGCCGGACGCGTCCGGTGCGCTGATCTCGACGCTCTGGGAGCGGGTGGGATCCGGCGACGACGACTTCTCCGGCATCGTGGATGTGCTCACCGCGGCGGGCGGCGGATCGTTCGCCGCGATCCCGCCGTTCGCGGCCATCGTGCACGAGGGAGAAGACGCCCGCGTCGCCGTGCGCGGCCGGGTGACGGCGCGGGTCTTCGCCGCGGAGGTGCATGAGATCAGCGGCGCCGAGGTCACGACCTGGTCCGAACGATTCGTGCCGGGCGCGACCGGCGGCGAGCTGGTGCTGCAGGAGGTCGACGACGCCGACGCGTCGCTCCCGATCGTCGCGGGCGTGGTCCGCGCGGCGGCGTCCCGCTTCGGGGAGCGCCCCGAGCCGACGGCCGTCGAGCCGGAACCCGAGCCAGAGCCCGAGCCGGAGCCCGAAGCCGAGCCGGAGCCGGAGCCTGAGCCCGAGCTCGAGCCCGAGCCGGAAGTCGAGCCCGAGCCAGAGTCCGGGCCGGAGCAGGAGAGCGAGTTCGAGGCGGAGCCGGAGTACTGGCGTCAGGCCGCCGCGGTACCGGTGGCGGAGGCCGCAGTGGATGCTCCCTCCGAGCCCGAGCCCGAGCCCGAGCCCGAGCCCGAGTCCGAGCCCGAGCCTGAGCCTGAGCTCGCGCCGGAGCCGGAGCCGGAGCCCGTCGCGATCCAGGAACCCGTCCGGGCCTCCGAGCCTGCCGACGACGTCGACGACACCGTGATCTCGGCGCCGCCGGTGTCCGCGACGGTCGTGCCCGCCGTCGACGCCACCGTCATCCCTCCACTCGAGGGCGGGCATACGCTCGACCTGCGCCCCGCCGCCCCGCTCTCGGACGGTGTCGCCGAGGACGATGGGGACCACGACGGCGCGACGATCTCGCTCGCGCAGGCCCGTGCGCTGCGCGGGGACGCCTCCGCCGACGACCCGGTCTTCGCATCGATCCCGGCGGCTCCCGCGTCCGAGCCGTCCGTGCCGACTCCGCGGATCCGGCTGTCGACGGGACAGGTCGTCGACCTCGATCGCACGGTCGTGATCGGCCGCCGACCGCGTTCGACCCGATCCAGCGGCACGAGCCTTCCTCACCTCGTGGCCGTCGACAGCCCGCAGCAGGACATCTCGCGCAGTCATCTCGAGATCCGTCCCGAGTCGGATGCCGTGGTCGTGATGGATCTGCACACCACCAACGGATCCACGCTGCTGCGCAACGCCAGCGACCCGGTGCGGCTGCACCCGGGCGAGCCCACGATCGTCGTCACCGGTGATGTGATCGATCTGGGCGACGGGGTGACCATCGCCTTCGAGGACCTGCCATGAGCAGGCCGCCGTCTCCGCCGCCGCAGCTCGCGGGCTTCGACTTCGTCGAGCCGCTGGGAACGGGCGGATTCGCCGACGTCTTCCTCTACGAGCAGCAGCAGCCGCGTCGTCGCGTCGCGGTGAAGGTGCTGCTCGCCGACCGCCTCGCATCGGGCGCGGCGCAGGAGTTCGCCGATGAGGCGAACGTGATGGCGATGCTGTCCACGCATCCTGCGATCGTCACGATCTATCAGACCGGGGTGGCCGACGACGGGCGCCCGTATCTGGTGATGGAGTACTGCCCGCGGCCCAACCTGCAGCAGCGCGCGCGCAAGGAGGCGTTCAGCGTGGCCGAGGCGCTGCGCGTCGGCGTGCAGGTGGCCGGTGCGGTCGAGACCGCGCATCGCGCCGGAGTCCTGCACCGGGACATCAAGCCCGCGAACATCCTCGTCACGGCGTACAACCGTCCGGCGCTGACCGACTTCGGCATCGCCTCGACGACCGGCGCGGTCAGCGAGGCGGCGGGCATGTCCATCCCGTGGTCGCCGCCGGAGTCCTTCGGCGATCCGCCGCAGAGCAGCGCCCGCAGCGATGTGTACGCGCTCGCTGCGACCCTCTACTCGCTGCTCACCGGGCGGAGCCCCTTCGAGAAGGCGGGCCAGCGCAACAGCGGCGCGGATCTGATCTCGCGGATCGAGACCGAACCCGTGCCGCCGCTCGGGCGCGCCGACGTGCCGGAGAGCCTGATCCGCGCGCTCGAACGCGGCATGGCGAAGAACCCGGCCGATCGATTCCCCTCCGCGGTGGCGTTCGCGCGCGCCCTGCAGAAGATCCAGATCGAGCTTTCGCACTCCGTGACCGCGATCGACATCGTGGACGAGCACCAGGCCGACCCGGACCCGGATGAGGACGACGACGGCCTCACCCGGGTGCGCGAGGTCGTCAGCATCGACCCGAACCCCTCGGCGACGCGGCCCTCCGCGGCCACGCGCCCGGTGCAGTCGCCGACCGATCCCGCGCTTCCCGGCCCACGGTTCGATCCGCCGGCTCCGAGCTCGACCGGATCCGACGTCGACGCCACCGTCGTCACGCCCCGCGCGGATGCGATGATCGAGGTCCCCCGCGCCCGGCCCGCGGACGATGACGCCACGCGTGTGCGTCCGCCGCAGGTCGTGGATCCCGAGCCGGCCGCCGCGGCGGTTGCTGCGGCGCCCCTCGCGCCGGTGACGCGCTCCGCGGATCTCCCGCCCGGCAGCGCGGCCGCGGCGACACCGGACCCTTCTCCGGCCGACCGGCCGCCCCCTGCCGCCGTCGCATCCGAGCCCGTGCCCGCCGCGGCGGGCCGTCGTCGCGGAGCGCTGTGGGCGGTGCTTTCGGTCGCGGCGGTGCTCCTTCTCGCCGGGGGGTCGGTGCTCGCCGTGAACCTCCTCAATGCACAGGGGCCGAAGCCGAAGCCGCAGTCCTCGGCGACCGCGGATCCGCAGGATCCTCTCGCCGATCTCGCCCCCGTGCCGAAGGACGTGACCGGCACGCCGGATGGCGCGGGAGCCGTGCACTTCACCTGGACGAATCCGAGCGTCAAGGAGGGCGACGCGTATCTCGTGACCGTCTTCACCGCGGCCGGCGAAGACACTCCGACGAACGTCGACGCTCCCGAGATCACGGTCCCGGCGCAGCCGGGCGGGAAGACCTGCATCCAGGTCGTCCTGCGCCGGGCGAACGGGTCGGCATCGGCCGGCGCGAAAGGATGCACGTCATGAGCGCTCGCGAGCGGCAGGGGAAGCCGGAGCCCGTGGACGGCGTGAGGACCGGGCTCGCGGCCATGATGAGCGCCGAGCCGGCATCGGATCCTGTGGTCGAGGAAGGTCCGTCCGTCTCCGCGTCCGTGCCCGCCGATGCGCCGGTCACGGACGCCGTCGAGGCATCGGCGATCGCGCTGGCGATGGCAGGGGATCCGCTCGAGCCGGACGCCGAGGTGACGCCGGAAGCGCTGGACGCCGAGGAAACGTCGGAAGCGCTGGACGCCGAGGAAGCGTCGGAAGCGCCGGCGGTCGGGACGACGGGAGGCGAACCGGACGGGGATGGAGCGGACCCCGCGATGGCCGCCGGCGACACGGCGCCGACGCCGACCCGGGTGACCGTGGAGTTCGCGGGGGAGTACTTCCCGATCGAGCCGGGCGGGCGTTTCCTGGTCGGGCGCGAGGGCGACCTGGCGATCGACGACAACCTGTTCCTGCACCGGCACTTCCTCGAGATCGCCGAGATCGGCGGACTGTGGTGGCTGGCCAACATCGGCAGCAGGCTGCAGGCGACGGTGACCGACGCCTCGGGAGGCGTGCAGGCGTGGCTGGCGCCCGGCGCGCGGCTGCCGCTGGTCTTCGCGGTCACCTCGGTGATCTTCTCGGCCGGCCCCACGACCTACGAGTTCACGGTCCACTCCACGCAGCCGACGTTCCGCGGAACCCACCGGGACGATGAGGTGACGGGCGAGTCGACCATCGGCGACGTGCCGCTGACGCTCAGTCAGAAGCAGCTGCTGCTCGCGCTCGCCGAGCCGCTGCTGCGACGCGACGGCACCGGGATGAGCGCGATCCCCTCGAGCACGGAGGCGGCGGCGCGCCTGGGCTGGGCGGTCACGCGTTTCAACCGCAAGCTCGACAACGTGTGCGAGAAGTTCGACCGCATCGGTGTTCCCGGCATGCGCGGCGGCGCGCGCGGATCCGCGGTGAACCGGCGCGCCCGCCTCGTGGAGCACGTGATCGCGTCGCGGTTGGTCGACCGGGCGGATCTGGTGCTCCTCGACACGGTGGATGCGGATGGCCCTGACGCCGATTGACGGTTCGCGATGGGGAGTTCTCCCCATCGCGAGCGCAGGGGAGGGCGGCGTACTGTTTCGGAGGCGACGGTTCTGTCCGTCGCATCGCGTGGTGCATGGGGAGGGGTGGCGCGAGTGAGCGGTTTCTTCGATGGTCTGAGCGCGGACGAGGTGAGCGAGCGCCTGGCTCGTGAAGTCGAGCAGGCGCAGCAGCGCGCGGCGGCCGCGTCGGCGGTGCGGGCGGAGATCGAGGCGGTGCGAGAGCGGGTGTCCTCGCCGCGGCGTGAGCTGTCGGTCGTGGTGGACGCATCGGGGCGGCTGCTCGACGTGGCCATGACCGACGATGCGCTGCGGCTGAGCCCGGCCGCGCTCGGCCGGCTGCTCGTGGAGACCGCCGGGCGGGCGCAGCAGGCAGCGGGGGCGCGCGCGGGGCGGATCGCGGCGGATGCGTTCGGCGAGGACGACCCGGCGGTCGCGCACCTGCGCGGCGAGATCGACGCGCGGGCTCCGAAGCCGGACGGGATCGAGTACCGCTGATGGGCGATCAGATCGCGCTGGACTTCGACACGGCCCGGCAGCACGCCACCCGGGTGGCCCGGGTGGCGTCGGACGTGCGGCTGGCGCAGGACGCGGCGGGGTCGTTGAACCTCACGGGCGGGGCGTTCGGGGTGATGTGCTCGTTCCTGGTGCCTCCGGCGGTCGCGGTGTCGCAGGTCGCGGTGGGCACGATCAGTTCGGTGTCGGCGCTGCTGGGGCGTGCGGAGACGGAATTCCTCGGGATGGTGAGTGATTTCGAGGCGATGGAGCACGACTTCTCCACCCGGTACAAGCAGCTGCACGGTCAGGTGGACGGGGTGTCGCGGTGACGCCGCCGAATCCGCTGGTGGCGGGTCCGGTGAACACGACGAGTCCGTTGCAGGGCACGTTCCTGCTGGAGGACGGTGAGGCTCTGGTCTCCGCGATCAAGTCGGGGGATTGGGTCGCGGGCGGGTTCGCGGCGTTCGGTGCGGTGATGGACACGGTCGCGGCGGTGTCGGATCCGCTGGGGTCGTTGATCGCGGCGGGTCTGGGCTGGCTGATGGAGCATCTGCAGCCGTTGAAAGGCTGGCTGAACGATCTGACGGGCGATTCGGGGGCTGTCGCGGGGTTCGCGCAGACCTGGACGAACGTGGGCACCCAGTTGCGGCAGTCGGCGGGGGATCTGGCGACGGTGCTGGGCGATCTGGACGCGGCTGATGGTGCGGCGGTGCAGGCGTATCTGGCGTTCCAGCGGGATGTGGTGGCGCATCTGAAGGGCGCGGCGTCGTGGGCAGACGGCCTTGCGACGGGCATGCAGATGGCGTCGACGATCGTGCAGGTCGTGCACGACATGGTGCGGGATGCGCTGGCGCAGCTGGTGGGATCGTTGATCTCGTATGCGGCGGAGCTGGTGTTGTCGTTGGGGTTGGCGACGCCGCTGGTGATCGAGCAGGCGTCGACGCGGGTGGCGGCGTTGGCGACGAAGTTCTCGAAGAAGATCCCGGACATGGTCGCGGCGATCCGCAAGCTGGGTGATCTGGTCGAGAAGCTGAAAGCGTTGTTCACTCGATTCGGCGACACGGCGGACAGCCTCCTCAAGGGCGGCAAGCACGGGCCCGACGGCCCCAAGCACGGGCCGGACGGCGCACCGCCGAAGAAGCCCACGATCGACGAGATCCGCGCGAAGAGCACGCTCTCGGATGCCGAGCTCGAGAAGTATCTGCGCAAGCAATACGGTGACGACGTCGCTGACGCGTACGCGAAGGACGGCCGTCTTCCGGACGACGTCCAGATCCCGAAGGATTCCTCGGTTCTGAATCCCGATGGATCGATCGATTGGAGCCAGGTACCCAAGGGCGGATATGAGCTCACGCCCGCCACGGTCCCGTATCGGTATGGTGACCCGATAAAGGATGCGCATTCCCCGAGCGTCGGCGATGTGGTGGATCGGTACGGACCGGACAACGGGCGCTACACGTCGCCGGTTCCGGAGAACGGACCCTACTCATACGATCAGCGTTCGCTGCCGTATGTCGAGAATCCGAACCATTATCACCAGTACGAGTTCGCAGATGACCTCGACTCGGTCCGATCTCGCTACGACCAGGCGCCGCCCGAGGTGCAGGCCAAGGTCGACGAGCTCATCGACAAGGGCTATTACCAGTTCGGCCAGCAGGCCGGGCGCGGACCAATCGCGGAGGGGTTCGGTTCGCACGGTGGAGGAACGCAGATCGAGCTGCCCTTGCCCGTCGACGTGCTGGTGGATCTCGGCGTCCTGGCTCGGCGATGATGAGACCATGACCTTTCAGGGCCCGGAGCCTTCGCACGACCGCTGCAGGACTGAAGCCGTGACCGTCGACGATGCTTTCCGCGCTTATGCGGCCGAGCGATTGACGGGGCTGATGTGGTTCCCGCCGCCCGGGGAGATGTTCGTCGCAGGGCGGACGATCCTCCGGATGCGGGATCGTCACATCGAGGTCGTCGACAGCGATGAGCGCGGGGTGGAATTGCGCGGATCGTCCGTGGTGTTCGCCGAGGAGTCCTTGGCTCTCGCCAGCGCGATCGCGCGACGCCGGATGGCGGCTCCGCATGGAGCGACAATCCGGCAGACGGAGCAGTTCCTCGATGCGTCTTCGGCGCGGGCGCTTCCGACCACGGGCATCCGCGAGGTGCTGGAGGCGCCGGTGCTCGTGCCGAGCCTCGAGGGGGCACTCTTCGAGCCGGTGGTGAGCGACAGCGTCGCAGTGGTGGCGACGGGGTGGCAGGGTCTTGAAGCAGCGGGGCTCGCGTCCGCTCCGCGCACGGTCCTGCCGCTTGGTGCGCTGCTGCTGATTCCGACCGTTTCGTCGATCGTCGTGCACACCCGCCACGACCGAAGAGAGTTGGGTTCCCCACTCGTCATGGCACTGCGAGCGCAACTGTCCGCACAGGGCAGTCTCTTCGCAACGGGCCCGGCGTACGTCGGCGGTGACGGATCCGTGAGCGACCGGGTCGCGGCGATGCGCGACGTCACGGACGGCACGGACCTGGACTGGTTCCCGTCACGCTCCGTCGCGCCGAGGACGGATCGGGCCGGCATCGCGCGGCGGGGTGACGAGTGGTCGGTGTGGGCGGCGACCAGGCCCGGTAGCAGCGGAACACCGGAGACGTACGGAAGCGAGAGCGTGGCACTCGCCGGGTTGCTGCAACTGCTGAAGACGAACTGAGGCAACAGAGGATGAAGATGATGCGATTCTGGGCGGATGACGCCGGACAGACGGTGAGCCGAGAGCCGATTCCCGCGGGGGCTGAAGTCTGGGACCTGTACGGCGCCATCACAACTCGGTACGTGTACGTCGTGCAGAACGGCACACCTGCGGCCTATGAGACGCGGTCGTTGCCTTGGGCGGAGAACCCCGCGTCTTACCACCAGTTCCTGGTCGTGGGAGATTTCACACGCGTTCGCGAGGCGTACGAACGATCGATGGATCCATCCGTCCGCCGCGACCTCGAGGACCTGGTGGACATCGGATATTACGTGTGGGATGCGCCGATCGTTGCAGGCCTGGCCGCTCCGGCGTTCGGCGATCCGGGTGGGGCAATGCTGCTGACCCTCCCGCTTCCGATTTCGATGTACCGGCGTCTTGGCTTGGTACGCGAGCTGGATCTGGGGGGCGAGGCATGAACCGCGAGACCGTGAAGCTCGATCTCGAGGCGCGAGGCCTCACGGGGTACGTGCTCCTTGCAGATCCGCGCAACCGCACGAACGTGGTCGTGCTCGCCCAAGGCCGTGACGTCTGGGCGACGTTCCTGCAGGATGAGCGCGCACAGGTGATGGGGACGTCGGTGCGAGAGTTCGCAGGTGAAGCCGAGGCACTCGCCGACTTCGTGCATCGGGTCGAGCTGTGGAACCGGATCTCGGGTGTTCGCTGAGAACAGTGACGGGGCGCCTGATCCGGTGTGGGCCGATGAGTGACGCGTCGCGCGTCGTCCCCTGGGCAGAGCAGGGATGTGGCGTGTGTCGCTCGAACTGGGGTGGTTTGGATCTCGGCGAGCCGTGTCGCCTGGGTGATTCCGATCCTCCCGGTGCGACGATCTGGCGTTGCCGTTGGTGTGGCGCGTATTGGTCTGAGGGGGGGAGCAACCCGCATTAGATCACGCGTGCAGAGGCGCTTCGGGATCTTCCTGATCTTGTAGAGCGCGAGCGCCTGCGGGGGTTTCCCGGGGCGTAGGCGAGAAGAGAGCGGCCTCGCGACGCGGCCACATCGATCCGCTCCCGAAGGGGAACCCCAAGGATCCGGAGTCTGTGCGTTCCTGGGAGGAAGCATCGGCCGCATTCGCGGAGAATGCGAGCGGCAGCGTTCGCGCGGTCGTCGGAAGCGACCTCCGCCCTGGCAACATTTGGCAGGCTGTGGAGATCCCCCGCTTGCAGCAGAACCCGGGCGTCACCAGCATCAGTCAGCTCGATCCCGACACGGGAATGTGGACCCGACTTTGAAAGGGCATACGGTGAAGGACCCGACAACCAACCTCAGTGACGCCATCGTCACTTTTCTCAAGAATTATCCCGGTTCGAACGAAGTGGAGTTCCGCGCACGCTTCGGGCCGGATGTGCAGGAAGCGGTTCTTCGGATCTTGGAGGAGACTTCTCGTACGCGAGTGGAGTGGGGAACGAAGACGCTGATCGGGATCGGGGACGAGATCGAGAGCGTGATGCATCGGAAGCACCCGGAACTCTCTGCGGCCGCGTTGGAAGAGCTCGGAAGCCACTTACGGCGCGACCGACCGCGACGGCACGATCACCCAGGGTGGCTACTCGCGCCAGGTCGTCGTCACCGAGGCGTTCGTGCCCCCGGATCGTCTGAGCCCGGGCTTCGGGCACTACACCATTGAGATCGTGAAACCCCTGCCGGACGAGGTCAGGGTCGGGTCTATTGCGGGTGATTTTCAGCAGCCAGGCCAGGGTGTGCAGATACATTTCCCCGGCGGCATGAAAAGTGGATTGAAAATGGATATATCAAAGTCGTCTAGAGACTGTGGGGTGCAGTAGATGGACCATCACGAGTTGCAGTCGCGTGTCCGCGATCTGGTGTCGGTCGAGTTCGCACCCTACATGTTCGCCTGGGTGGAGGATTCACAACCGTCGAGTGTATTTCTGAGCTTGATCTCGCATGACGACGGGACCGTGACGGCGACGCGCGGAGACCTTCGCGACAAGATCGAGCCCTGGCTGGATGAGGATGGGACCCCGGTGCGCTTCCCGGACGAGAGCGCCGCCTGTGATTGGGCCTGGCGCGAGATCCAAGCTGCCCGTGCGCTGCCCGACGCGCAGAGTGCCGCAGAGAGAGCGCGGACGCTTGCGAATGGTGAGCAGAAGCGAGTCCAGTGGGAAGAGTGGCTTCGACGCTGGGAGCGGGACGGTACATGACCGTGATCTAGGGCGATGTGGTGAGGGGGAAGCGACTCATGGAGCAGGATGTGATCGACATGATCGCCGTCGCGGTCGAGCGCGGTGAGGCGACGCGGGAAAGCCTGGTTCGGGAGCTACTCGTGAGCACCCTGGCCGCTCCGACGAGCGAGGATCCGGCGGGTGGCTTTGTGCCGCTGCTAGCCGAGATCGACGGTGTGCCGCACTGTGAAGCGGCATGCCTTTCGGAGGGTTCGCGCCTGAGGCAGTTTCCATAGAAGAACCGCGATGGTTCATCGATGACTGACGCGCGGAAGTCCTCGCGATCGACCACGGGTTCGACGGATCTGACGGCGAGGCCCGTTGATGGATCGTGAGAATCTGACGGTTGATGAGGTCGCTGCGTACCTGGCGGCGCATCCGATGACGACCGCGAATTGGTTCGGACCGACCGCGGCCGCCCCGAGTCCTCCGTGGGGATCGGGCATGTCGATCCCGGTGAGCAGATGCCTCGCCCGGCTAAGACACCTCTGCGCTGACCTCAGAAGGCACGGAAGACACGATGCGAACGAGAGGGGGGCGTGCAGTGAAGGTTCACGATGACTTCTTCTCGCACGAGGACCGGTACTCGCTGGGGCGGGTCGAAGACACTGGCCAGCGCTTCATGTCGATCCCGGTAAGCAACGGTCTGGTCGACTATGAGGAGTTCTACGCTTTGTCCCGTGTCGAGTACGAGGGCATGCTCGCCGATCCGAAAGAGGCAGCACGCTTTGCCGAGCAGTGTCGTCGGCGCGAGCAGGATGAGCGCCTCATCCAGAAACCAGGCTGGAATCGCGGGACGCCAGGCTGACCGGCGGGAGTAGTTCGCCGCCGGCGTCGGACCGGCTCCCGTGCAGAAAGTCAGCGGCCGGCGTCCGCCAGGTGGCGCGCGTCGTGGCTGAGCACCTTCACCATCACGCCGTGACGACGCAGCGCGGCGACCGTCCGCGTCTCTTCGTCGATGTCGCGGCCGAGGGCATGGATGTTCGCGACCACCAGCACGTCCCCGGGGTGGAGCGTGTCGATGAGACGACCGATGCGATCGGTCCAGCTCTCCAGGATGTCGGGCGCGGGGTGGCGGAAGCCTTCGATCGGCACGCCGAACCGAGTGAGGTCGTCGCGCTGCTGCACGACCGAGGGCATGCCGTCGCGGGCGACGACGAGCCCGACGAGGCGGGATCCGTCGGGCTTGGCCGACCACCAGTTCCGGTTCTGCTGCAGCTCGGTGAAGCACTTGGGGCACTCCGCGGCCGCGTGCGGAAGATGCAGCGGGCTGGTGAGGGCGGCGTCGAGCGGCGCACCCGTGGTGCCGTCCGCGTCGCCGTGCGCGTGCGTGGTCGCTTCCATGTCATCCGCCTCCGCCTCTATTGTGCCTTCTCCCACGGACATCGGCGTCCCGGGAGGGGCGGATGGAGCCGCGCCATCACCGGGCGGAGTACGCTCGCACTGTCCCACCCCCGGAGCCCTGAGGAGCGCCATGCCTGTCGTCGCCGCCTACGCCGCACCGAGTGAGGGTGCGCCCCTCGTCCCGACCACGATCGAGCGCCGCGAGCCCGGACCGCTCGACGTCGTGATCGACATCGCCTACGCGGGCATCTGCCATTCCGACATCCACACGGTGCAGGGCGACTGGGGTCCGCAGCGCTACCCGCTCGCCCCGGGTCACGAGATCGCCGGGACGGTCTCGGCCGTCGGATCCGACGTCACGCGCTTCGCCGTCGGCGACCGGGTGGGCGTCGGCTGCCTGGTGAACTCCTGCGGCGAATGCGACGCCTGCCTGCGCGGCGAGGAGCAGTACTGCAGGGGCGGGGCGATCGGCACCTACGGCGCGACCGACCGCGACGGCACGATCACCCAGGGCGGCTACTCGCGCCAGGTCGTCGTCACCGAGGCGTTCGTGCTGCGGATCCCCGACGCGATCCCGCTCGATCGCGCAGCGCCGCTGCTCTGCGCCGGCATCACGACCTACTCGCCGCTGCGGCACTGGAACGTCGGCCCCGGCACGCGCGTCGCGGTCGTCGGGCTCGGCGGGCTCGGGCACATGGCCGTGCAGATCGCGCACGCCTTGGGGGCCGAGGTCACCGTGCTCTCGCAGTCGCTGCGCAAGAAGGACGAGGGGATCCGGCTCGGCGCCGACCACTACCTCGCCACCTCGGATCCGGAGACGTTCTCCGCGAACAAGCGCTCCTTCGACGTGATCCTGAACACCGTCAGCGCCCCGCTGCCCCTGGACGCGTACCTGAACCTGCTCGACACGAACGGCACCATGGTCAGCGTCGGCGCGCCGCCGGAGCCCATGTCGTTCCGCGCGGGACTGCTGCTGGGCGGGCGCCGCTCGCTCGCCGGGTCGTCGATCGGCGGGATCAGGGAGACCCAGGAGATGCTCGACTTCTGCGCCGAGCACGGCATCGCCGCCGAGATCGAGCTCATCGACGCCGTGGGCATCAACGCCGCCTACGCGCGCGTGCTCGCGAGCGACGTGAAGTTCCGCTTCGTGATCGACGCCGCCACGATCTGACAGTCGCCCCGTCAGATCAGGCCGAGCGCCCGGACGGCGTCGCGCTCCTCGACGAGTTCGGCGACCGAGCGGTCGATGTGCTCGCGCGCCCAGGCGTCGGGATCCAGCCCCTCGACGATCCGCCACTCGCCGTCGACCGCGCGCACCGGGAACGAGCTGATCAGCCCCTCCGGCACGCCGTACTCGCCGTGCGAGACGACGGCGGCGCTGGTGCGGCGCTCGCCGGTGCCGAGCGCCCAGTCGCGCACGTGGTCGATCGTCGCGCTCGCCGCGGACGCCACGGAGGAGGAGCCGCGGACCTGGATGATCTCGGCGCCGCGCTTGGCGACCCGCGGTATGAACGTGCTCTCGAGCCACGCGCGCACATCGCCGGTCTGCGCGGCGAGTGCTTCCGGCACGGGACGGCCGGCGACCGTCGCGAAGGCGACATCGGGGAACTGCGTCGCGGAGTGGTTGCCCCAGATCGTCACGCCGGCGATGTCGGCCACCGGAGCGTCGAGCGCCGCCGAGAGCTGACCGCGGGCGCGGTTCTCGTCGAGCCGGGTCAGCGCGCTGAACCGCTCGGCGGGGACGCCGTCGGCGGAGGCCGCGGCGATGAGCGCGTTCGTGTTCGCGGGATTGCCGACCACCGTCACGCGCACGCCGGCGGCGGCGTGCGCGGCGATCGCGGATCCCTGGGGGCCGAAGATCGAGCCGTTCGCGGCGAGCAGGTCGCCGCGCTCCATGCCGGGGCCGCGCGGGCGCGCACCGACGAGCAGCGCGTGGTCGGCGCCGTCGAAGCCCACGGCCGGGTCGTCGGTCACCTCCACGTGCTCGAGCAGCCCGAAGGCGCCGTCCTGCAGTTCGAGAGCAGCGCCCTCCGCGGCCGCGATCCCGGCCGGGATCTCGAGCAGCCGCAGCCGCACCTTCTCGTCGGGGCCGAGCATGTCTCCTGCCGCGATCCGGAACAGCAGCGCGTAGCCGATCTGCCCGCCCGCACCCGTCAGTGTCACCGTGGTGGTCACTTCGGCTCCCTTCGGTCGCTGGCGCGACGCACAGTGCGAGCCTATGCCTCCCCGTCGGGGCGCAGACCGTGGAAAACTGTGCTCATGACGTTCAACCCCGATGCCGATGTCTCGGACAACAAGGTTCAGCGGCGCGGCGGCGGCCGCACCGCCGCGATCGCCGGCGGCGGCGTGGTGGGCCTCGGCGCGGTCGTGGTGCTGCTGATCAGCGCCTTCACCGGGGTGGACCTCTCCGGCCTCCTCGGCGGGGGGACCGGCACGCAGGCGCAGCCGCAGGCGACGACGTCTTCGGAGGGCTACGTGAAGAACTGCAAGACCGGTGCCGACGCGAACAAGGACGTGGACTGCCGCGTCGCCTCGACCAAGCTCGCCCTGAACCAGTACTGGACCAAGCACGTGAAGGGCTATGTCGAGCCGGGCCAGGTCAGCGTCGACGTCGCGACCGCGACGCCGTGCGGAACCGCATCGAACGACGTCGGCCCGTTCTACTGCCCTTCGGATCAGACCGTCTACAT
The DNA here is from genome assembly GCF_044749045.1 of Microbacterium sp. NPDC089698. Lineage (NCBI taxonomy): Bacteria > Bacillati > Actinomycetota > Actinomycetes > Micrococcales > Microbacteriaceae > Microbacterium > Microbacterium sp. NPDC089698. The sequence goes on along the minus strand of NZ_JBIVHE010000003.1, from coordinate 324,980 downwards.
CGATCCGACCTTCTTCCAGGTGCTCAAGCAGCAATTCGGCGCGGAGGCGGGCGATCTGGCGCAGGTCTACGTCGTGGCGCACGAGTACGGGCACCATATCCAGAACATCACCGGCACGATGTCGAAGTACCCGAACAACGGCACGGGTCCCACCAGCAACGGCGTCCGCACCGAGCTGCAGGCCGACTGCTACGCGGGCGCGTTCATCGCGGATCTGACCGATCAGAAGGACAAGAACGGCGTCGCCTACTTCAAGAAGCCGACCGAGGCGCAGATCACCGACGCGCTGAACGCCGCGGCCGCCGTCGGCGACGATCACATCCAGCAGCAGTCCGCGGGCTACACGAACCCGGAGAGCTGGACCCACGGATCCAGCGCGCAGCGCGAGAAGTGGTTCGCGAGCGGCTACAAGTACGGCCTGGGCAAGTGCGACACGTTCGCGGTGGCGACGCCGTAGCGGCGTCCCTCCGCGAGGTCAGGCCCGCATCGCCTGGACGAGCGTGCGCACGAGCGCGAGCACGCCGCCCTGGGCGCGGAACCGGGTCAGGCCCTCGCTGACCTCGGCGGCCGTGCGCGACGACGCGAACCACGGCGGCTTCGGCAGGATCGTGAACCGTCCGCCGTCGCGCACGATCGACGCAGACCGCGGGAACGGCCGGAACGGTCCGCGCACGACCGAGCGCTCGACGTCGGCCAGCAGCAGCGCGTTGTGCACGACGCCGAGCCCGCTGCCGACGTCGGAGAGCGTGTTGCCGGGGAACGCGCCCCAGGTCACGGTGGGGGTGATGAAGCCGAACGCGGTCCAGGTGTTGATCGCGATGGATCCGTAGTGCAGTGCGGTGATCGCCCGTTCGAAGCCCGCGCCGAGCGATGCCTCGGTGGCCGGGTCGATCAGCACGTTCGCGCCGAGCGTGCCCTGCAGCTTCTCGTTCGCGTGCGCGACGGCCGCGTCCAGGAACGCCTGGCCGGTGCCGTGCAGCTGCTCGACGCCCAGCACGGGCGCGAAGTACTCGGTCTGCTCCAGAGCGGTCGGGTCGTCGCCCTCGCCGATCTCGACGAGCAGCCGGTCCGTCAGCACCAGCGCATCCGGATACGCCTCGGCGGCCTGCGTCATCCGCTCGTCCGAACGCGGGTACCAGATGGGCCGCTCCGGGGCGAGTGCGTAGGCGCGGCGCAGCTCGATCAGGAACTGGTCCTTCTGCGCCCAATCGCGGGAGAGGAGCACGACCTGACCCGCGATGCAGTTGTGCCCGCCGTTCTGCAGGCGCATCGTGGCGACGTGCTCCGCCTGGAACCGCAGATCCTCGTCGCTCCACTCACCGGGCACGACGATGATCGGCGAGACGCCGCCGAGCTCGGCCGTGATCGGCTTCTTCAGCAGGGGCCGGCTCTCGCGCTTGCGGCGCTTGGTCTGAGCGGACCCCTGACCGGTCGAAGGACCCCACACGATCGCGTCGAAGGTCGGCGCGGATCCGGTGATGTGCACGTGCGCGAAGGCGTCGTGCGCGGTGAGGAACGCGCCGACATCGCCCGCGCCGCGCACGATCCGCAGGAACCCGGGGGCGATGAGCGGGGCGAGGGCCTTCTCGAACACCGGGACGAGCGCGTCCTGGGTCGGGTTGACCTTGAGCAGCACCACCCTGTCGTGCGCGAGCAGTTCGTAGAGCACGTCGAGCACGGGGATCGAGGTGATGTTGCCGGCGCCGAGCACGAGGCCCACGCCGCCGTCCGTGGCGGCCGGGGAGCGCTGCGCCAGGCCCGCGCGGGCCCTGGCATCGCCGGGCGTGACGCCGGGGGTGAGCCACACCTCGCCCGTGAAGCCGGAGAGCAGCAGCTTGTCGATGCCCTCGAGCGGGAACGCGTGCACGCGCGTCTGCCCGCTCGCGGTGCGGTCGACCGTGAGGCCGTCGAGCGGGTTGCGGCCGTGCGCGATCCGGTCGAGCGTCTCGATGTAGGCATCCAGCGCGCCGAGCGTCGCGTAGGGGCCGCTCAGCCACTCCTCGCCGCGCAGCGGATGGTCATCGCTCAGCTGCTTCGAGCGCACCGCGGCGCGCGCCCATGCCCGCGCGTTCGCGGCGACCGTGCGCCGCACGCCGCGCAGCAGCGTGACGCGCTGGCCGACGGTGAGCGCCGACCAGGCCGCGGATCCCTTCCGCAGCTCTGCGATCGCGCTCTCGATCGGCGCGCGGACGTCGTCGGCGAGGGTGTCTGGCATCGGGATCTCCTTCGGCGCGGTCTGCGCCCAGACTACGCGCTCGGGGTGGAACCGAGTCTCAGCGATCGGTGTCGTCAATGTCGCTGCGGCGCAGCCGGTAGCGGGCCAGCGTCGCGATGCTCAGCAGCATGAGCACGGCCGGCACGGCGCTGAAGATCAGCACGATCCCGGTCACGGCGCTGCCCGGCTGGACGACGGCGCTCGCATCGTCCGCGGTGCGCGAGAGGTAGCCCGTGGCCGCCAGCACCACCGCGACGATCGTGGTGCCCAGGGCGAAGCCCACGGTCTCCGACGCCGTCCACATGCCGGTGAACGTGCCGGCGTTGCCCGGTCCGCTGTCGCGCTCGTCGTGCGAGATCACATCCGGCAACATCGCCATCGGCAGCGCCTGCATGCCCGCATAGGCGACGCCGGCGATCGCGACGGAGCCGTAGATCCAGGAGCCCGGCATCCACAGCGCCAGCACGATCGAGGCGGACGCGACCAGGAAGATCGTCGACGCGATCCGGAAGGCGCGCTCCTTGCCGATCCGGCGCGACAGCCGCTCCCAGAAGGGGGTCGCGATCACGGCCGGGGCGACCAGGGCGACGAAGAGCAGCGTGACCGCGCTCTCCGAGCGCATGACCCAGGTCGCGACGTACTGCGCCCCCGCGAGCATCGTGCCGGTGGCGAGCGCCTGCAGCAGGTAGGTGCCGAGCAGCGCGCGGAACGGCTGCGACCGGCGCACGGCGGCGAAGCCCGCAGCGTACTGCGCGCGGATCCCGACGTGCTCGACCGCGGCAGGGGCTGCCACGGCGTCGTCGGCCGTGCGCGCTGCGATGAGCATGCCGACACCGATCACGACGCCGGCGACCACGCCCATCACGAGATAGCCGAGGACCGGGTCGCCCGTGATCCGGCGCAGCTCCGGCCCTCCGCCGCCGAACAGCAGGATCGTGACGGTGAGCGCGATCACCCGCCAGCTGAGCAGCCGGGTGCGCTCGTCATAGCTCGAGGTCAGCTCGGCGGGCAGCGCGATGTAAGGGACCTGGAACAGGCTGAACGAGGTGGCTGTGGCGAGGAACGCCAGCAGCACGCAGATCACGCCCGCGACCGGGCCGAACGCCGGGGGCACCGCGAAGGTGAGGGCGAAGAACACCGGGAGCGTGAATGCCCCGATGAGCATGAAGCGCTTGCGGCTGCCCGTGCGGATGAGACTGCGATCCGACCAGGCGCCGATCACGGGGTCGATCACGACGTCCCACACCTTGGCGAGGGTGACGATGGTCCCGGCGAGGATCGCGGCGACGCCGAGGTTGTCGGTGAGGAAGTACGCGAGCACCAGGCCGGGCAGGGTGGCGAAGCCCCCGGTGCCGAGGGATCCCGTCGCGTAACGGGCGACCGTGCGGGCGGGAAGGCGCGTGGGGGCTCGTTCAGCGCGAGCGGCGGTGCTCATGCGCGCCAGTGTATCGGCGCGCCGGATCCGTCCTCGTCCCGCGCGGGACGGTGGTTTTGGGGCGTCCCCACCCGTTTCGGGGCGCGCCACGCCCGGGAATCGTGTCAGGACACGCCCCGAAACCGGCGGAGGCGCCCCAAACCCGGCGCTGGGCGGCACTCGAGAAGGGGCCGCCCCGGGGTCAGATCAGGGACAGCTCGCGCAGCTTGGCCTCGACGTCGGCGTTGGAGGGCTCGACGTGGTGCGAGGAATCGGGGTAGACCACCACGGGGATGTTCGTGCGGCCGGAGATCTCCTTGGCGACGTCGGCGGCGGCGGGATCCTCGACCAGATCGACGTAGGTGTAGGCGATGCCGAGCTCGTCGAGCTGCTTCTTGGTGCGGATGCAGTCCCGGCACCAGTCGGCGCCGAACATGGTGATCGAGTCAGATGCAGGGGTCGTCATATATCCAGCGTACGGCCGATCTCAGGGGGTGGGATCGGCGCGAACGCAGGGGACTTGCCCCGCGTTCACCGCCCGTTAGCCTGGATGGGACAGGGTGTCTGACGGGAAACGCGCAGGTTCTGCATGGTTTCGCGTGGGACCATGTCGAGTCACGCGAACGGAGGAGGGGGCATGGAAGGCATGTCGGCAGGGGAGAGGATCCCCGGCGCCACGGTCATCATTCCGACCTTCAACGAACGCGATAACATCGCCGCGCTCATCTCGCGCGTCTCCGCTGCGCTGAGCGATCGCGACGGCGAGATCCTCTTCGTCGACGACAGCTCGGACGACACCCCCGAGGTGATCCGCACGCTCGCCGCCTCCGCGCCGATGCCCGTGCGCCTCCTGCACCGCGACAAACCCGAGGGCGGACTCGGCGGCGCCGTGGTCGAGGGGATCCGCTCCGCGTCCTACGACGTCTGCATCGTGATGGACGGCGACCTGCAGCACCCGCCGGAGCTGCTTCCCGACATGATCGACCGTTACGAGGACGGCGACGCCGACGTCGTCGTCGCGTCGCGCTACATCGGCGGCGGCGACAACGGCGGCCTGGCCGGCGCCATGCGGGTGGGCGTCTCGCGGGGCGCGACCCTCCTCACCAAGGCGATGTTCCCGATCCGGCTCTCCGGAGCCTCGGATCCGATGACCGGCTACTTCCTCGTCGACCGGACCCGCGTGGATCCGGACGCGCTGCGGCCCAACGGCTTCAAGATCCTGCTGGAGATCCTGGTCCGCTCCGATGTGCGCATCGCCGAGGTCCCGATGGAGTTCGGCGAGCGTCTGCACGGGCAGTCCAAGGCGTCCTTCGTGCAGGGCATGCAGTTCCTCAAGCACCTCGCGCGGCTGCGCTTCGGCAAGATGTCGCTGTTCGCGATCATCGGCGCCGTCGGAGCCCTCGCGAACCTCGTCATCATGTGGGCGCTCACGCACCTCGGCATGGAGTACGTCTGGGCGGCCATCATCGCCGCCGAGGTGACGATCGTCGGCAACTTCATCCTGCAGGAGCGCTACGTCTTCAACGACATGCGCGGCGATGCGCAGGCGCTGGCCGTGCGCTTCGCGCAGTCGTTCACGTTCAACAACGTCGAGGCGGCGCTGCGGATCCCGATCCTCGCGCTCATGGTGGAGACCTGGCACATCTCGAGCATCCTGGCCGCGGCGATCTCGCTGGTCGCGGCGTTCTTCGTGCGCTTCCTGTTCCACTCCCTCGTCGTCTACGCACCGCGCCGGTCCGTGCGCCAGGTGCGCAAGGCCGAGGAGCGCCGCGTGCGGCTCGAAGCGGAGACCGCCGCCGCGGAGTGACCGCGGTCCCGGTTTCGGCCGGATCCGCACCCCCGGTTCGGCCGGCCCCTGGTTTGGGGCGCACGCTCACGTTTTGGGGCGCGCTGTGCCCGGAATCCGTGTCGGGACGCGCCCCAGAACGAGTGGATGCGCCCCAAACGGAGCTACGGGGATCCCCGTAGCCGGGTCCCGGACCGGATATCCGGACCGGATCCCGGGTCCCGGAACGTCAGCCGATGTTGTTCTTCAGGCCGTTGACCGTGTCGCCGTAGTTGATCCGGACCACCGGCAGCTGCAGCTTGTTCGTGCCGATCTTCACGTAGCCGAAGTCGATCGTGCGCGCGAGCATGAATCCGGCCTTGGTCACGCCCTCCTCGGCGGTCGCGTTGTAGTGACCGTAGGGGTACGCGATGACCTCTTTCGCCCCGAGGACCTTCGCCGACTCCTCGAGGTCGGCGGCGACCTCGTCGGCGGACAGGTTCACCATGCGGCCCTTGCCGTTGTCGCCGGCACGGTGCATGTCGTTGGTGTGCGAGCGCTGCAGCACGTAGGGCGAGGGGGATCCCTCCTTGCGCTCGCCCGTGATCACGAACGACGTGGTCAGCAGCTTCCGCTCCGTCACCACCGGCACCGCGAGCTGGAGCCAGGTCGGATCCGCGTCGTCGTCGGTGATGATGAGCGAGTGCTGCGGCAGGAACAGCTTGCCGTCGATGAACGCGTTCAGCTCGTCCCAGGTGGGCATGTAGAACTTCTGCGAGGCGACGTAGTCCATCTGCGCCTTGAAGTCCTCGATGTACACGTAGTTGTTGCGCAGCCAGCTGTCCTCGCCCCCGGGCTTGGTCGTGAACTGGTGGTACATCAGGATCGGGATCTTCGACGCGGTCGCGGTGTTCTGCTCCGGCGTGGTCCAGGCGGCGTAGAGCGTGCGCTGGTGGTCCGTGCACGTGGTCAGCTGCGACCCGTTCACGCGGTCCGTCTGCACCTGCGTCGCCGCGGTCTCCGGCGTCGGATACCACCCGGCGAACACGGATCCGGCCTTCTCGGGGATCGGCAGGCCGGTGAACAGCACGCCCGAGGTCTGCAGGATCGGGGCGTGCTCGATGCCGTCGCCCGCGAACGACACGGCGCATGCCGTGGCGGGATCGGCCGCCGTCTTGAGCAGGGCCTGCACCGGCGTGAGCGGCGTCGGCTTCGGAGTCGGCGTGCTGGTCGTGCCGGCCGCGGTCGCCTTGTCCTGACCGCCGCCGAGCAGGGCGTGCACGGCGATCGTGGACACCACGGCGAGGAGTGCGACGGCGAGGACGGAGATCAGTGCCACGATGAGGCGGCGACGGCGGATCACCGCCCGTGAGGGGCGCGAACGGCGCGACGAAACAGGTGATCCTCCGGTCATGGTGCTGAGTGTAGGGGATCGGCGAGGCCGGATCCTGACGCGATCATGAGCGCCGCGCTCAGAGCAGCCAGCCGCGCTCCTGGGCGATCCGTGCGGCATCCGCCCTCGTCCGCGCCTCGAGCTTCTGCATCGCCGAGGAGAGGTGGTTCCGCGTGGTCCCCTCGGAGAGATGCAGGGCGCGGGCCACATCCGAGATCGTGCCGCCGTCGCGGGCGGCGGCCAGCACCTCGGTCTCGCGAGGCGTCAGCGGCGACGGACCCGCCGTGAGCGCGTCGGTGGCGAGGGCCGCGTCGATCACGGTCTCGCCCCGCATCACGCGCCGCACGACGTCGGCCAGCTCGGACGCCGGGGTGTCCTTGACCACATAGCCGGCGACGCCCGCGGACAGGGCGCGGGACAGGTATCCGGCGCGGCCGAACGTGGTCACGATCACGATCCGCACCCCGGGCAGGGCCTGACGCAGCTCCGCCGCGGCGGTGAGCCCGTCGATGCCGGGCATCTCGACGTCCAGCAGGGCGATGTCGGGGCGGTGCTCCTGCGCGGCGGGGAGCACCTCGTCGCCGCGGCCGACCTGCGCGATCACCACGAGATCGTCCTCGAGGCCGAGCAGCGTCGCGAGCGCGCCGCGCACGAGCGCCTGGTCGTCGGCGAGCAGGATCCGGATCGGCGCTTTCGCCGTCATGCCGTGACCTCCAGCAGGAATCCGCCGTGGCGGGAGCGGCCGATCCGCAGCGCGCCGCCCGCATCGGCCGCGCGCTCGGCGAGTCCGTGCAGGCCGGTGCCGGTCGGCTCGTCGGCGGGGCGGGGCGCCGGCCCCACGCCGTCGTCCTCGATCGTGATGCGCCCCGGGGTCAGCATCACCCAGCAGTTGGTCGCCCCGGCGTGCCGGATCACGTTCGTGACGGCCTCGCGCAGCGCCCATCCGAACAGTTCGCGGTTGCGCTCCGGCACCTCGTCCGTCGTCGTGGGCAGGTGCGCCGTGATGCCCGCGGCGGGCAGCAGCGTGCGCAGCGAGGCGAGCTCGCTCGCGATCCGCACCTGACGGTAGCCGGACACCACCGCGCGCATGTCGCCGAGGGTGGCCCTGGCGAGGGTCTGCACCTCGTGGATCTCCGTCACGGCGGCGGCGGGATCCCGATCGGCGAGCTTCGCCGCCAGATCCGCCTTGAGCGAGATCGCTGACAGCGAGTGCCCGAGGATGTCGTGCATGTCACGGGCGACGCGGTTGCGCTCCTCCTCGACGGCGACGACGGCGAGCTCCTTCTGGGTGCGGCGCAGCTGCGCCAGGGTCTGCAGGTTGCGGGTGAAGGCCGCCATCAGAGTGCCGATCGACAGGATGATGAGCGGCATCGTCCAGGGCGGGGTGCTCGTCGGCTGGAAGGCGCCGTCGATGAGATTCATCACGAACGACACGGCCGACAGCCCGAACACGGCGATCATGGCGCGGAAGTCGCCGCCGAAGCAGAGCGCCGCGGAGACGGCGACGTACGTCCACAGTCCGGACAGGTCGGGCCCGAGCACGATGAGGAAGGGCAGCGACAGCAGCAGGAGCCCCGCCGGCGGCAGCCATCGCCAGCGGTCGGGGAACGCCATCGCCACGGGGAACGAGAACGTGAAGAGCGCGCCGTAGACGACCACCGCGAGCCCCCAGAACCAGGAGCCCGGTGCGGGGAGCTGGGTCAGGATCGGCACCAGGATGAACCCGATGATGAAGACCTGGCTGATCAGGGCGCCCGGATACCAGCGCTTGGCGCCGGGGGCGCCGATCGTGAGCCGCAGCCGGGCCCACCCCGTGACGCCGTCCAGCGAGGGGGCGTCGAGGAAGCCGCCCTCGCGGATGCCGAAGCGCCGCACGAAACCGAACCGGCCCGCACGACGAGCAGGGCGTGCGGCCGGAGCCGGCACGCCCTGCTCGTCGCAGGCGTCGTCCGTCACGTCAGACGCGCTTGGTGTCGCGGCGGAACATCAGCACGGCCAGCGCCGTGAAGATGAGGAACCACGCGATGAGGTTCGGCACGGCCCAGCCGTTCGGGACGACACCGATGACAGCCGACTGGGAGAGCTCGGCGATGCCCCACAGCGGCGTGAACCTGGCACCGACCTGCACCGCCTCGGGCATGATCGCGAGCGGGACGAACAGGCCGCCCATGAAGCTCAGGATCGGCAGGATCGGGCCGAGGTAGCGCATCGCGTTCTGCGCGGGGAACGCATAGCCGACGGCGAGACCGAGGCTGGTCAGCATGAGCGAGCTCAGCCAGGCGAGCACGCCCGCCGGGATCAGGTTGCCGAGCGGGGCGGAGATGCCGAGCGCGGCGCCGACGATCAGCGTGACGAGCACGGCGATGCCGCCGAGGACCAGTCCGCAGATGACCTTGACCAGGATGTAGACCACCGGGTTCAGCGGCGTGAGGCGCAGCTGCCGGCTCCAGCCCTGGGCGCGTTCGGCGGCGACCGAGACGCCGGTCATGGTGCTCGCGACCATCGCGCCGTACACGGCCATCGAGATCATGATCGGCACGGCGGCCGACATCCCGCCCTGGCTGACCGGGACGCCCGAGATGGAGGTGTTCTTGTTCGGCAGCCCGATCATGACCAGCATCGCGATCGGGAAGATCAGCGTGAACACGACCACGCTGGAGTTGCGGAACAGGCGCTTGAGCTCGACGCCGAGGAAGGTGAGGCTGAAGCCGCCCATCGGCGGTACGCGGCGGGACGACGGATCGATCCGGTCCAGGCGCTCGGTGGCGGTGGTCATGTCATTCCCCTTCCGTGTCGTCGCCCGTGAGCTGCAGGAACGCCTGCTCCAGGTTCTGGCTGGTGATCGTGATGTCGTGCGCGGAGGTGCGCGTGAGCAGGTGGCGGGCGACCGCATCGGAGTCGTTCGCGCGGATGATGATGCGCGGGCCGCGAACCTCGACCGAGTCGACGCCGTTCAGGGCGGCGATCTCGGCCTGGCCGGATCCGTTCGCGTCCTCCCACTCCGCCTCGACCGTGCGCCCGGAGGCCATCGCCTTGATCTCGGCCGTTGTACCGTCCGCGACGATGCGCCCCTTGCGGATCAGAACGATCCGGTCGGCGTACTGGTCGGCCTCTTCGAGGTAGTGCGTCGCGAAGAGCACGGTGCGTCCGCGCTGGGCGTCGGCGTGGATCGCCTGCCAGAACGAATGCCGGCCCTCCACGTCCATGCCGGTGGTCGGCTCATCGAGCACGATGAGGCCCGGATCCGACACGAGCGCCATCGCGAACCGGAGCCGCTGCTGCTGACCGCCGGAGCACTTCTGCACCTTGCGATCGGCGATGTCGGCGATGCCGGCCCGCTCGAGCGCGGCGTCGATGCTCGTGGTGTGCGTGAACAGCGACGCGGTGAGCTTCATGGTGTCGCGCACGGTGACGTCGCTGAGCAGGCCCCCGGTCTGCATGACCGCCGAGACCAGGCCTCGGCCGATGGCCTGACGCGGCGTCAGTCCGAAGAGGGACACCTGGCCTGCGTCGGGCTGGGAGAGGCCGAGCAGCATGTCGATCGTGGTGGTCTTGCCCGCGCCGTTCGGCCCGAGGAAGGCGACGACCTCGCCCTGCTTGACGGAGATGTCCACGCCGTCGACGGCCGTGAAGCCGCGGAAGTGCTTGGTGAGCCCGGTCGCGGTGATCGCGGGATGCGGCGCGGCAGGCGCCGCGGTGACGGTCTGCGCCGTCTGGGTTTCGCTCATGATGTCGCCTCGTTCATGTCATCCAGTCTGCTCCGTGCGGCGCGAGGTGCACGATGAACCATGTCATGGATCCGCCATGACATCCGTCACAGGCCCGGGACCGGATGGCGGAGGGGGAGGGGCGTCGGCGCGTGAGAGAGCAGGCTCAGGGTGCGAGCGCGGCGACGGCGCCGATCTCGACGAGAGCGCCGGGCACCCCGAGGCCCGCCACGAGCGCCGCGGTGACGAGCGGCGGCGCGCCCTCGCGTGCGAGCTTCGGACCGACCGCGCCGTAGGCCGCGCGCAGATCCGCGTCCTGATGGAGCAGCACGGTCCAGCCGACGACGTCGGCGAGGGTCGCGCCGGCGGCGGCCAGAGCCGCTGCGGCGTTGTCGAGGGCGCGCGCGGCCTGGACGGCGACGTCGTCGGAGACCACTGTGCCGGTCTCGTCGACGCCGTTCTGGCCGCCCACGTGGATCATCGTGGATCCGGGCGGGATCACGGCGACATGGCTGAACGCGGGGCTGTGCACGAGCCCCGGGACGTGCGGGTAGGAGATGCTCATGCCCGAGAGCGTAGCCACGGGCCCCGACATCCTCGCGGGGCGGTCGGGCATCCTCGCGAGGCGGTCGGGCATGCCCGCGGGGCGGTCGGGTCGAGGCCGTGCGGTGCGGCGCGATAGACTCGAGAGGCTCAACAGGAGGTTGCCCGGTGATCCTTCACTACATCGTGTTCGGAATTCTGTTCCTCGGCGGATTCGTGCTGCTGGGCATCGCCCCCGGCCTGCCCGCATGGCAGGGTCCCGTCTTCGTCGCGGGCATCCTTGCGATCAGCCTCGCCCTCGCGTACATGATGCGCGAGCCCGGCGGCGCCACCAAGCGCTCGCGCTCCTGGGAGAACTGAGTCCCACCGCGTCGCGGTCTCGTCAGGGCGGCGGCCTCGCGGTTCGTCAGCGCTGCTGTGCGCGCCACTCGTCGGCGAGCATCGCATAGGTGAAGCCGTCGATCCAGCCGCGCTCGGCGTGCCAGGAATCGCGCACACCGTGCTGCTCCCGGCGCATCCCGAGCTTCTCCATCACGCGCCATGAGGCGATGTTGTCGGCGAAGCACCCCGCGGTGACGCGATGCACGCCGAGGTCGTCGAACGCGAGGGCGAGCAGCGCCCCGGCGACGGCGGTCGCGTATCCGCGCCCCGCCTGCGCGGGGTCGATCGTGTATCCGATCCCGGCCTGAGCGTTCCGCCACGGGCCGTCCGGCACGTGGCTCTGCCCCATCGCATCCGTGCGCCACAGCGACACCGTGCCGACCACCTCGTCCCCGAGGAAGGCGATCGCGGAGTGGTCGTCCGGATCCGCGAGGCCGTCGAGCCACGTGCGCCGGAACGCCTCTGGATCCACCTCGGTGCGGATCAGCCAGTTCGTCACCTCCGGCCGGTTCCGCCAGGCGAGCACGCGGTCGAGCGCCTCCGTCGTCGGCAGGCGCAGCTCCAGAGGGCCGGCAGGACGCGGCCAGGTGATCCCGGGAGAGGTCATGCTCCCTGTCTAGCAGGCGTCGGCCCGGGCGGGCGGTGGCGCGGCGTACTCCGCGGGGAGTACGCCGAGGGCACACCTCCGGAGGATCCGCCTCCTGCGCGGCGCGATTAGCATCGGAGGATGCCGGATCAGCCGCTCGAACACGCCGTGTGGGGCAGGGCGGCGGCGTTCGGGCCCGACACCGGGCGGATCCCGGCCGGGCCGCCCCCGCGCTTCCGCCTGATCGCGCCGGTCGTGCTGTGCCTGCTCGTGCAGCTGCCCGCGACGGTCTGGGTCGCGGCGCACGCCGGCCACGGCCTGCACTGGCGGATGGCGCTGCACCTCTCGCTCGCGGTCGCGGGCCCGCTGGCGCTGCTCGCGGCGCGGCGTTTCCCCGGACCGACGGTCGCCGTCGTGTCCGCGCTCGCACTTCTCGACGTGCTCACCACACCCGTCTACGGGCCGCCGTACCTCGCCCTGGCGTTCGCGATCGCGATCGCGGTGGTCCGCGGGGCCGCGGTCTGGGCCGCCGCCTCCGTCGCGACCGCGTGGGTCGCCGCGATCCTCGTCGGCGTCACGATCGGCCGGATCTGGCATCCCGGGCTCATCGTGGCGGCGACGCTGGCGCTCGCCGCGAGCTTCGCGGTCGGCGCCTTCGTGCGCACGCGCGGGGCCAGGATGGCCGCGATGCGCGCCGATGCGCAGCGTCACCGCCGCAGCGCCGAGGAGCGCGAGCGCGTGCGCATCGCCCGCGAGCTGCACGACGTGCTGGGGCACGCGCTGTCGCAGATGAACGTGCAGGCGAGCGTCGGGCTGCACCTGTTCGACCGCGACCCCGAGCAGGCGCGCACCGCGCTGCAGAACGTGAAGGACACCTCGAAGCTGGCGCTGGAAGAGGTGCGCGGCGTGCTCGGCGTGCTCCGCGACGGGGAGGTGCCGCTCGTCCCGCAGGCCGAGCTCGCGGAGCTCCCTCGGCTCATCGCCGGCCTCACCGCGCCGGGGCTGGACATCGAGCTCGACGACGAGCTCGCCGGCCGCGCGCCCAGCCGCGCGGCGCAGTTCGCCGCGTACCGGATCGTGCAGGAGGCGCTCACCAACGCGGTGCGGCATGCGCAAGCCCATCACGTGCGCGTGGTGCTGGAGCGCCGGGACGAGCCGGATCCGGTTCTCGTGGTGACGGTGACCGACGACGGCCGCGGCTTCGGCGGAGCGGATCCGGAGGTCTCGGGACACGGCGGCGTGCTCGGCATGCGGGAGCGGGCGGCGCTGCTCGGCGGCACGATCGAGATCGGCGACGGCGAGGCGGGCGGCGCGCGCGTCGTGGCCAGGCTGCCGTGGGGGAGGGCATCGTGATCCGGGTCGCGCTCGCGGACGACCAGCTGCTCGTGCGGGCCGGTTTCCGCGCGCTGCTCGACGCGGAGGACGGCATCGAGGTCGTCGCGGAGGCGGCGGGAGGACGCGAGCTGCTCGAGCGGATCCGGACGACGCCCGTGGACGTCGTGCTCATGGACATCCGCATGCCCGACGGCGATGGACTCTGGGCCACGGAGCAGATCGCGGGGGACGCGGCCCTCGCGGACGTGCATGTCGTGATCGTGACGACGTTCGAGCTCGACGAGTACGTGGTGCGCGCGGTGCGGGCCGGAGCGGCGGGGTTCCTCGTGAAGGACACGGAGCCGGCGGACCTGGTGCGCGCGGTGCGGGTCGTCGCGGCCGGTGACGCGCTGCTCTCGCCCGGCGTCACCAAGCGCCTGCTGGAGCGGCTGACGGTGGGGCTCCGCGATGCGCCGGAGCCGGCGGTGCTGGACGGCATCACCGAGCGCGAGCGCGAGGTGCTGCGCCTCGTCGGCCTGGGGCTGACCAACGACGAGATCGCGGAGCGGCTGTTCCTCAGCCCGCTCACCGCGAAGACCCACGTGTCGCGGATCATGGCCAAGCTGCACGCCCGCGATCGCGTGCACCTCGTGGTCATCGCCTACGAGACCGGCCTGGTCGCCCCCGGCTGGCAGTAACGAGTCGTCCCCCTGAGCGCACGCCATGGGCTCCGCTGACGGAGACGACTCGAAGTGGGGCGCGCCACCTCTTCGGGTCGTCCCCGCCAGCGCACGCCATGGGCTCCGCTGACGGGGACGACTCGGAAGTGGGGGGGGGGACGCGAGGCGGGGCGTACTCCCGGGGGAGCAGGGGGAATCACTCCCGGGGCCGGATTCGGGGGAGGGCGCGGATGACGAGGCTGGATCCATCGGTCGAGAAGCGACCGAATCGATCCAAGGATGGTCACTCATGATCGCAACCGTCGCGGCCATCGCCGCGCATCCCGGGCACTGGGGCATGGGCATGGCCCCGTTCTGGCCCTTCTTCATCATCGGGCCGCTGATGTTCCTCGTCATCGTCGGCCTGCTGATCGCCCTCCTCGTGCGGCGTCGTCGCTGGGGCGGTCCCGGCCCGTGGGCCTGGCACGGCGCTCCCGGCGCTCCCGGAGCCCAGGCGCCCTGGGCGGCGGCGCAGGGCGGCGCGGCGCAGAGCCGCACCGCGGAGCAGATCCTCGCCGACCGCTTCGCCAAGGGCGACGTGGACGAGACCGAGTACCGCGCCCGCCTCGAGGTGCTCCGCGCGAACCGCCCGGAGGCCTGAACCGCCCACGAGGCGGCCTGATCCACCGACCGGTCGGCCCGTCATGCCCGTGCATGGCGGGCCGTCGGCGCGCGTGCGCGAGAATGGGGGCATGCTCCGGCCGCCGATTCCCACCCCTGCGCACGGGGGCGGGAAGTGACCGAGGGATCCCGCGAGAGCTCGCGCACGGCGCAGATCTCCGCGGAGCTGCGCCGGCGGATCTCCGAGGGCGACTTCGCCGCCGGCACCCGCCTGCCGAGCGAGGCGATGCTGAGCGCCGAGTACGGCACGACGCGCAGCGTGATCCGCGGAGCACTCGCCCGGCTCGCGCGCCTCTCGCTCGTCGTCTCCCGGCCGAGGGGCGGATGGATCGTCCAGGCCGCGCACCAGACCCAGGGCTTCGCGCGGATGCAGTCGTTCACGGAGTGGGCGAGTGAGGGAGGGCGCGTCCCAGGAGGCGCGATCACCTCGCGCACCGTGGGACCGGCGGATGCGCGCGAGGCGCAGCAGTTCCGGATCCGGCTCGGCGAGCCGCTGCTCCGCTTCGTGCGGCTGCGCACGCTGGACGGACTGCCCGTCATGATCGAGCGCTCGGTCTGGGCGCCCTGGGTCGCGGAGGTCATCACGCAGGTTCCCGACGACGTGCGCTCGACCACGGTCGCGCTCGCCGAGGCCGGGATCCGCGTCGCCTCGACGAACCACCGGATCGAGGCGGCCGCCGCGACCACGGAGGACGCGGCGCTGCTCGGCGTGCGCCGCTCGAGCCCGCTGCTGCAGGTCGGACGCACCACGACCACCCGCGAGGGACGGCTCGTGGAGCTCGGCGTGGACCGCTATCGCGCGGGGGCGATCGCGTTCGAGATCGCGGCGGGGCAGACGGTCCGCACCGCGCTCTGAGCCGGGGGCGAAGCGCTGCTCCGCGAGGCGCCGCGTTTCGTCTCGCCTGCGGCTCGCTCAACGACCGGTGTAGGCGCCGCGTTTCGTCTCGCCTGCGGCTCGCTCAACGACCGGAGCACGCGCGCGTTGCGGCTCGCTCAACGACCGGTGGGCGGCCGGAAACAGCCCAGTGTGCACGCTCGGCGGCCGGATCCGCGGTGCACCGGGCCGATGCCACCGGCCCGTCCTCCTGCGTTCACCGACTGTTCCCCTCGGCTTGCTGTCCTCGATCTCGGCGCCCGCCCCGGGTGCCCCGTCGTCCCGAGGAGCGTCCATGTCCAGCGAGCCCGTCCCGTTCCGCCCGGATCCCTACGAGCGTCCCCGCACGGTCCCCGACGAGGTGCTGCACAGCGGCATGACCCGTCGCGGCATGCTGCGCGCACTCGGCCTCCTGGGCGGCGCCGCCGCCGTCGGCGCCGGCCTCGGCGCGGGAGCGACGGCCTCCTCGGCCTCGGCCGCCGGGGGAGCGAGCACGGCGGCGACCGCCGCCGGCACGCCCCGGGCCTACGCGCTGCCGGAGGGCTTCTCGGGAGACATCACCGACATCAAGCACGTCGTGGTCCTCATGCAGGAGAACCGGTCCTTCGACCACTACTACGGCGCCCTCCCGGGTGTGCGCGGCTTCGACGACAAGCAGGCGCTCCGGTTCCAGAACGGCACCGACGTCTTCTCCCAGCCGCAGGGATCCTCGTTCGTCAAGCCCAGCCGTGTGACCACGGTCGCCGGCACCACCACGGGCCTGGACCACTCGTACTCGGGCAGCACCTCGGCATGGGCCGGGGGACGCTACAACAACTGGATCGGCGCCAAGGGCGCCAACACCATGCACTACGTCTCCGGTGAGGAGATCCCCTGGCAGTACTCGCTCGCGAGCGCCTACACGATCTGCGACAACTGGCACTGCTCGGTCATGGGGCCGACCACGCCGAACCGGCTCTACGCGTGGACCGGCACCTCGGGCGGCGTCGTCGACAACGGCGGCGAGTCCAACGGCAACCGCACCTGGCAGACCTATCCCGAGGCGCTGCAGGCCGCGGGCGTCTCATGGCGGATCTACGTCGACAACACGAACAACGGATCCAGCTGGGTCGGCGACTACACCGACAACCCGATCCGCGGCTTCAACGCCTTCACGACGTCGGGTTCGTCCGCACAGGACCTCGCGAACCGCGCCGACGCGACGAAGAACGCCGCCGGCACGGGCCTGGTGTGGCGGGCAGGCTCCGCGCCCTACGCCTCGACCGGCGTCGTCAACAACGACAGCGACGCCAACCTGAACGGCGTGCTGAAGGACTTCATCGCGGCGTGCAAGCCGGGCGCCCCGTATCCGCTGCCCCAGGTCTCCTGGATCGTCGCGCCGTACAGCTGGTCGGAGCACCCCTCGGCGAACCCCGAGCACGGCGCGCACTTCTCGAACCGCGTGATCCAGACGCTGCAGAGCAACCCTGAGATCTGGAAGAGCACGCTGCTGATCATGACGTTCGACGAGAACGACGGCTACTTCGACCACGTGCTGCCGCCGTTCGCCGAGCCGGGCACCCCGGGCGAGTACAACGGATCCACCCCGATCGGCTACGGCGCCCGCATCCCGACGATCCTCGTCTCGCCGTGGACGCGCGGCGGCTGGGTCGGCACCGAGACCTTCGACCACACCTCGCTCATCCGCTTCCTCGAGACCTGGACCACCGCGATCGGCACCCCCGCGATGTCGACCACGATCAGCGCCTGGCGCCGCGGGATCAGCGGCGACCTCACGAGCGCGATGGACTTCGCGCACCCGGTGATCGACGTCCCCTCGCTGCCCGACACCGACGCCCTCGTGCAGATCGCCCGCGCGGGCGGCACGATCGGCACCCAGGTGCCGCCGGCCGACAAGTGGTCGAGCACCCCGCTCAAGCACCGGCCACTCTCGTACCACCCGCACGGCGTGTTCGTGGAGGACCGCAAGACGGGCAAGGTCAGCGTGCAGCTCAGCGTGGTCGGAGGGCCGCAGGGCAAGGCGCTGAGCCTGCAGGCGTTCCCCGACAAGTACCTGCCCTTCGTGAACACCCCCTACACGGTCACCGGGACCAAGTCCGCGACGCATGTCTGGGATGCGACGGCGCAGGACGGCCGCTACGCGTTCTCCGTGTACGGACCGGACGGCTTCGTCCGCGCGCACGCCGGCACGGTCCTGCCCGCAGGCCAGAACGGCGGCGCCGTGCCCCGCATCGAGGTCGACCTCGTGGCCGGCGAGACGCCGACCGTCACGATCGCGCTGCACAACGACGGCCGCCAGAGCGTGCACTACGCGCTCACGCCGAACGACCACGCCGGCACCGCGCAGCGCATCTGGGTCAAGCCCGGCGCGACCGAGACCGTGACCTGGCCGACGTCCGAGGGCTACTACGACGTCGTCGTCACCGCCGACACGAACAGCGGCTGGAAGCACCGCTACGCCGGTCGCGTCGCCCAGCTGCCCGCCTGACCCCCATCCACCCTGCCGAGCACCCGATCCCGCCCGCACCCGATCCGATGGAGTCCCGAATGCCCCACCCGCGCCGGCGTCTGCGCCGCCTCGCCCTCGCCGCCCTCGCGGGCGCCGCCGTCGTCGTCTCGACGTTCGCGGCGACGCCCGCGGCGGTCGCGGATCCGACCCCCGCACCGTCGTCCTCGGCCGCCCCGACGCCTGCTCCCGCCCCGGAGTCGTCGTCGCCGCCGACCGCGGACCCCGCGCCGGAGCCGACCACGGCGCCGTCGCCCGCACCCGCGACGCCGGCACCGCCCGCGCCCGCTCCACGGGCCGCGATCCCGGGGGCGATCGCGCCCGTCGCGGCCTACACGTTCGACGCCGACAGCGGCTCGATTGTGAAGGACGTCTCGGGCAACGGGAACGACGCGCGCTGGGTCGGATCCCCGGGCTACCGCCCGGGCGTCTCGGGGTCCGCGGCGACGATCGGCCTCGGCACGAACTACGTGAAGCTGCCCCTGGTGGCGGGGAAGACCGACGGCGCAGGGAGCTTCTCCTACGAGTTCTGGATGTCGGAGCAGAGCCGCACCTCCTACGGCACGCTCATGAGCAACCAGGACTTCGCGTCCTGCAACAACGCGGGTCTCACGCTCTACAACCAGACCACGCAGGGCGTGCTGCAGGCGTGCTGGGGGACCACTGCGGGCGGCACGAAGCGCTACATCAACGGGGCGACCCCGAACATCGCCGGATCCTGGCACCACGTCGCCGTCACGGTCGACCGCGCTGCGAACGTCATCATCGTCTACACCGACGGGGTCGAGACCAAGCGCTCCGCGGCGGGCGAGGTGACGACGGCGACGAACCTGAAGAGCGGATTCGCCTTCAACATCGGCGGGTTCAGCGGCAGCGAGAAGGACGTCAGCGACGGCTACGTGAACGCCGCGATCGACGATCTGCGGTTCTACGACGCGGTGCTGCCTTCCGCGCAGATCGCCGACGACTACTCCGCGCTCAAGCCCGACTCCGGCGCCTACACGGTCGCGTTCGACGGCAACGGCGCGACCTCGGGAGACATCGCGGCGCAGACGCTCACGATCGGGAAGTCCGCGACCCTGCCGGCGAACGCGTTCGTGCGCCCGGGCTACCAGTTCCAGGGGTGGGCGCTGAGCCCGAAGGGCCAGGTCGTCTACGCCGACGGCCAGTCGGTCGCAGACCTCACGGTCCGCGCGAACACCACGGTGACGCTCTCCGCGATCTGGAGCAGGCTGCGTGCATCGGGCGATGCGGTCGCCCCGTTCGCCTCCTACGACTTCGAGACCGCGGACGGCGCCGCGATCCCCGACTCCTCCGGCCGCGGCAACGACGCGACCTGGTCGGGCACGCCGTCCTACGTCGCCGGTACCACCGGCAAGGCGGCCTACGTCAACGCGCCGGACGGCAGCACGCGCGGCGTGAACTTCTTCTCGCTCCCGCTCGTCCCCGGCCACACCGACGGATCCGGCAGCTTCTCGTACACGTTCTGGCTCAAGGAGGCCTCGTCGAGCTCCGACTCGCCGATCGTCTCGAACCAGGACTTCCGGCACTGCTACAACCGCGGCGCGACGCTCTACAACACGGCGGGCAGCCCCGGCATCCTCCGCGGCTGCTTCGGTCAGAACGGCACGTCGACGACGCAGAACTACCTCGCGGACGCGAGCCGCACGTCGGTGATCGGATCCTGGCACCACGTCGCCGTGGTCGTCGACCGCGCCGCGAGCACCATGACGACGTTCGTCGACGGGGAGCAGACCGCGCAGAGCACGAGCCTCGGCTCCGGCTTCTCCCTGGTCAGCGGCTACCCGTTCCGGGTCGGTGCGGAGGGCTCTCTGCTCGACGACGGCGACGGCTTCGTGAACGCCGCGATCGACACCTTCGACTTCTACGACCGGGCGATCTCGGCGGCGCAGATCCAGAACGACTACATGGCGACGCACTCCGGCGACGTCGTCACCGACGGATCGACGCTCGCCCGCGGCTTCGTGTCCGGCGTGCTGCGCGCGCCCTCGGTGCGCGCCGGCGGTGCGGTCTCGCAGACCGTCGCCGGGCTCTGGAACGGCGGATCCGTCACCTCCTACACGAAGGTCGAGGGCGATGACTGGCTGAACGTCGACGCGCAGGGCGTCGTGACCGGCACGGCGCCGACGTCCGCGCCGGCCGACCCGGCCTTCCTCACGGTCGAGGCGACGGACGGCACGACCACCGCCCGGATCGAGGTCGAAGTCCCGGTGCTCGCCGCCGATGCCGCCGTGCCCTTCGACGCGGTGACCTGGAACCTCTGGGACGCGGGCGGGCACGTCAACGACGCCGCCCTGAAGAACCTCGCGGTGATCGCCGAGAACGGCTTCGACGTGATCGGCGTGCAGCAGGACGGCGGCACCGCCGCGACAGCCCTCGCGAAGGCCCTCGGCTGGAACGCGCTCGAGGGGCCGGGCGGCGTCGGCCTGATCTCGCCGCACCCGCTCAGCGCGCGCACGGTCGTCGGCGAGCAGCCGGGCCTGGGCGCGACCGTGGACCTGCTCGGGCGCACCGTGCGGGTGTGGACCATGGGCCTGGACCGCACGGGCTACGGCCCCGAGGCCGCGTGCCTGGACGGGGTGACCGATCCCGCCGCGCTCGTCGCGGCGGAGCGCGGCAGCACCCGCTACGCCCAGGTCGACGCGTTCGCGGCGGCCATTGCGACCGAGACGTCCGCGGCGACCCCCGTCGTCGTCCTCTCGGATCTGGAGTCGCCGTCGGGGTCCGACTGGACCGCCGCCACGGCCGACGCGCACTGCGGCGTCGGTGCGGTGGACTGGCCCGTGCCCGCCCGCCTGCAGCAGGCCGGCCTCGCGGACGCGTATCGCACTGCGAACCCCGATCCGGCCGCCGACGCCGGCGACACCTGGTCGCCGCTCGTCGTGAAGACGGCCACCGGCGCGGATGAGCCGCAGGACCGCATCGACACCGTGCACTTCGCCGGCTCGGCGCTGCGCGTGCTCGGCGCGAACACGGTCGTCGCGGGCTGGCCGTCGCCGACCGCGGTGCTCCGCAACGCCTGGGCGAGCAACCACCGCGCCGTCGTCGCCTCGTTCGCGCTCGGCAAGGGCGCCCCGGATCCGTCCTCGCTGCCCGCCGTGGTCGCGAGCGCCGCGGGGCGCACGGTCACGCTGCACACGGTCCCCGCGGGATCGACGGGCATCGAGTACCGCGTCGACGGCGGCGCCTGGCAGGCGTACTCCGCACCGTTCGCGGTGCCGGGCACGGCAGCGGCGCTCGTCGAGTACCGGGCGACGGATCAGGGCGTGACCGGGCCGATCTCGGGCCTCACGCTCGCCGCGACCGGCGCCGACGCGGGGCAGGACGTGCAGCCCCTCGGCACCGCGAAGACCGTCCTGCGCGGCGAGGCCATCACAGGGCTCGGCGCGAAGGTGGTCGATGCGTCGGGCAACGGCGTCTCCGGAGCCGACGTGGCGTTCACGATCTCGGGCGGCGCATTCGCCGGGGGCGCGACCACGGCGACCGTCTCGACCAACGCCGCCGGCATCGCCGTCGCACCGAGCGCGACGGCCCCGACGGCGGGAGCGGTGACGATCACCGCGGCGTTCCGCGATCGCACGGCGAGCCTGCCGCAGATCACGGTGGTCGACCCCGCCCCGGCGCTGACGGCCGACGTGAAGGTCACCCCGGCCGTGGTCTCGGGCAAGGTCGTGCTCACGGTCGCGGTGACGAACACCGGATCCGCCGCGGCCGACGTGAAGATCGCCACCAAGTACGGCACCAGGACCTACCCGGCGGTCGCGCCGGGGGCGACCGTGTCCTACGGATTCAGCACCATGCTGGCCGCGATCCCCGCGGGGACCGCGACCGTCACGCTGACGAACGGATCCGGCGCCGCCACGATCCCCACCCCCTACCCGGCGGCGCGATGAGCGCCGACGCCGGATCCCGTCCGCGGCGGACCCGACGCCGCGGAGACACCCACGCAGGAGGCAGGACCATGACAACCCACAGCACGGTGCCGGATGAGGACGGCGCTCTGCGGAGCGACCGCGGATGGACCCGGCGCCGCACCCTCGTCGCCGGCGCCTGGTCGGTGCCGGTGATCGCGGCGGCGGTCGCGCTGCCGCAGGCCTCGGCCTCGGTCGCGATCACGGTCGACCTCCTCGGCGCCGTGGATGACGCGCAGACCTACCCGTTCTCGGCCGCGGGCGACACCGCGCCGCTGATCTTCCAGGTCGCCGGATCCGGCCCGATCCCCGCCGACGGCACCGCGGAGCTCGTGAACGCGGGCGGGATCGCGTCGTGGGACGAGTCGGTCCTGCTGCAGGGCGCGCTGGCCTCCGCCGCGATCGACACCGACGGCACCCTGATCCTGCCGATCGTCGCGCTCGCCGCGGGCACGTTCCCGGTGCTGGTGCACGTGGGGCCGGTGACGCGGACGTTCGTGATCACCCTGGTGCAGGCGTGAGGCGGGCGGCGGGAGCGGTCGCCCTGCTGGCGGTGCTCCTGCCGGCCCTGCTCACCGGCTGCACCGCGGACCGAGCCGGGACGGCGAAGCCCTCGGCCTCGCCGTCCGCCGACGCCGCGCAGCACGGACCGGCGATCCGCGTCGTCTCCCCGGAGGGCGCGGTGCCCCTCGGCGACGAGGTGCGGATCGTCGTCCGCGCGACCGACGACGGCGCCCCTGTCGCGGCGCAGGACGCGACATTCGAGGTCGTCTCGGGCCCCGCGACGTACCCGGGCGGATTCGAGACCTCCGCCACGGATTCCGACGGGGTGGCGAGCTCGCTCGGGCTGCGCGCGGAGGGGCCGGGACGGGTCACGATCAGGGTCGCGGTCGGCGACATCACGGGTGAGGTCGCGATCGACGTCACCGGATCCTGAGCCGACCTTCGAACGGCGGGAATGCGCCGGCTGGGAGATCCCGATGCGTGCGCTGTGAGCCGGGGATCGACGCTCCGGACCCTCTCGCGCGGCCGCCGCGCACGGGAATAGCATCACCCTCGGTCACCGGCGACCGCCGAGGACCGAACCTGATGTCTGGAGATCCCGGATGCGTAGAAAAGTCCTCGGCGTCACCCTCGCGGTCGTCGCCACCGTCGCCGCCACCGTCGCCGGAGCAGGCGCCGCGAGCGCGGCCCCGCCGCCCAAGACCCCGATCCCGAACTCGACACCGGGCTGGCTCAAGAACGCGACCAAGGGCGGTCCGGCGAACGGCGCGGTGAGCGCCCGCGTGTATCTCGCGCCGGCCGGAGGCATGGATGCTCTGGCAGCGCTCGCGACCGCGGTCTCGACGCCCGGATCCGCGCAGTACCGGCACTTCCTCACCGCGGATCAGTACCACGCGACCTTCGACGCCTCGCAGCCGACGGTCGACGCGGTCACGTCCTGGCTGCAGGGCGCGGGACTGAAGACCACGGTGGATCCCCGCCACCGCTATGTGGATGTGAGCGGCGGCGTGGGCAACGCGAACAAGGCGTTCGGCGTCACGATCTCGAACTACACGCACGACGGACTCACGGTGCAGGCGCCGGACGGCGCCGCGACCGCCCCGGGAGAGCTCGCGGGCGCCGTCATCGCGGTGGACGGACTCGACACGACGCCGTCCTTCGTGGATCCGAAGACCCAGAAGCCGGCCCCGCCGGACGGCGGATTCCGCAACTCGCCGATCTGCGGCAAGACCTACGGATCCGCGACGCCGGCGAACCTCGCGACGCCCGACGGCACCGTGCTCCCCGCGTTCGACGGCGCGACGCTGCCGTACTCGCCGTGCGGATACACCGGCCCGCAGCTGCGGAACGCCTATGAGGCCGGGCTCACGGGCGGACTCGACGGCACGGGCGTCACGGTGGCGATCACCGACGCCTACGCGTCGCCGACGATCGAGGCCGACGCGAACCGGTACGCGACCGACACGGGCGACAAGCCGTTCGTCGCGGGACAGTTCTCGCAGAACGTGCCGAACGCGTACACGAACGTCAACAGCAACAAGTCGAACCACCAGTGCGGCATGGCCGGCTGGTACGGCGAGGAGACCCTCGACGTGGAGGCCGTGCACGCGATGGCACCCGGCGCGAACATCCGCTACTACGCGGGCAAGAGCTGCATGGACCCGGATCTGCTCGACACGTTCACCCGCATCAACGACGAGAACGTCGCGAACATCGTGACCAACTCCTGGGGCGGATCCGGTGACGTCGTGAAGCCGTCCCTGTTCCTCGCCTACGAGACGGCGTTCCTACAGGGGGCGGCCCAGGGCATCAGCTATGCGTTCTCGAGCGGCGACGACGGCGACCAGGCGACCAAGCTCGGCTCGCCGCAGACCGACTACCCCGCCTCCGACCCGTACGTCACGGCCGTCGGCGGCACGTCCACCGCGATCACCGGCGCCGGCATCACCGGCGAGACCGGGTGGCAGACGTCGAAGTACGTGCTGAAGAACGGCGCGTGGACTCAGAGCGACGCGTTCCTCTACGGCGGGGGCGGCGGCTACTCGTCCAACATCGCCGAGCCGCAGTACCAGAAGGACGCCGGCATCGTGAGCCCCATGGGCGGGCGTGCTGTCCCGGACGTCTCGATGGACGGGGATCCGACCACCGGAATGCTCGTCGGCCAAACGCAGACCTTCACCGGCCAGGCCGCATACGACACGTACCGCATCGGCGGCACGAGCCTCGCGTCCCCGTTGTTCGCCGGCATCACGGCGCTCAAGATCCAGGCGAACGGCGGCGGCCTCGGCCTGCTGAACCCGACGATCTACGGCACCCACGGCCAGGGCTTCCAGGACGTGACGGGGGCGGGCATCGACAAGGGCGCGATCCGCGTCGACTTCGCGAACGGCCTCGACGCCTCGGGCGGGTACGCCTACTCGGTGCGCACGTTCAACGGCGCGACCACGACGCAGTCGGTCGGGCCGGGCTGGGACACCGAGACCGGCTGGGGCAGCGCCAGGGCCGCCTGGGTGCAGTAAGCCCGACTCGGGGTCGTCGAGCGACTGATCGGGGTCGTTGAGCGAAGACGCGCGCAGCGCGACTGAGACGAAACGCGGTGCTCTCGCAGAGCATCGCGTTTCGTCTCGGTCGGCTGCGCCGTCCTCGCTCAACGACCGGAAACTCAACGACCGGAACGCGCCGGCTCAGCGCGGCCGCCGTGCGGCGTAGCGGTGCTCGGGGCGACCGGTGCTGCCGTAGCGCAGTTCGAGGCGGACGAGCCCGGACTGCTCCAGCTGGGTGAGCGCGCGCTGCGCGGTGGTGCGACTGATCCCGATGGCGGAGGCGATCTCCTGCGCCGACACGTCCGCGCGCTGAGCGGCCACCGCATCGAGCACCGCCTGCAGGGTCGGCGCGAGCCGGCGCCCCTCCTCGGGCGGGGGAGCGGCGGTCGGACGGAGCAGCTCGAACAGGCGGTTCACGTCGTCCTGTGTCGCGGCATCGCCGAGCGCCGCGATCCGCTCCTGCGCGTGCCGGTACGCCGTCAGCCGCTCGGCGAGCTCCGCGAACCCGAACGGCTTCACCAGATAGTGCAGCGCGCCGAGCTGCACTGCCCGGCGCACCGTGGCGAGGTCGTTCGCGGCCGAGATCACGATCACCGCGGGGGCGGATCCGGAGCCCGTCGCAGGATCCGGCTCCGCGAGCAGCTGCCGCACGACCTCGAGGCCGTCCCCGTCCGGCAGGTAGACGTCCATCAGCACGAGATCCGGCCGCAGGTCCCTGGCCTGCCGCAGCGCGTCGGCGGCGGATCCGGCCTGGCCGACGACGCGGAAGCCGGGCACCGCCTCGACGAAGCCGACGTGAACGCTCGCCACGCGGAAGTCGTCGTCGACGACGAGCACCGTGAATTCGGGAGCGGTCATCGCGAGCCTCCCTGCGTCGGGGACTCGGTCGTCGAGCGCGCGGAGCGGGACGAGCCCGGATCCGGCCGGCCCCCGGATCGCGGGATCACCACGGTGAACGCGGCGCCGTCGTCGCTCGCGACCGTGACCGTGCCGCCGAGGCGGCTCGCGGTCGAGTGCACGAGCGACAGCCCGAGCCCGCTGTGCCGCGCGCCCTTCGTCGCGGCGCCCGCGCTCAGGAACCGCGAGCCGCGCTTGGTCGTGTAGCCGCTCTCGAAGATGCGCGGCACCGAGTCGTCCGGCACACCGGGGCCGTTGTCGGCGACGCGCACCGTCAGCGCCTCCGGCGTCTCCGCGATCGCCACGGTCACCCGGCGCGGGGCGGGGGAGTCGGCCAGCGCGTCGAAGGCGTTGTCGATGAGGTTGCCGAGGATCGTGACGAGCGCCTGCAGTCGGTCGGGCGCGGATCCGAGGTCGGTCTCCGGGGCGATCACGAGGTCGATCCCGCGCTCGTTCGCCTCCGCGGCCTTGCCGAGAAGCAGGCCGACGATCATGGGCGCCCCCACGTGCGTGCGCAGGGTGCGGTCGAGGTCGGCGGAGGTGCCGCGGATCTCGTCGAGGTACTGCAGCGCCTCATCGGTGCGGCCCAGTTCGAGCAGCCCCGCGACCGCGTGCATCCGGTTGGAGAACTCGTGCTGCTGCGCGCGGATCGATTCGGCGAAGCTGCGCTCGCCGTCGAGCTCCTGGGTGAGCCCGGTCACCTCCGTGCGGTCCTGCAGGGTGAGCACCGCGCCGTGCGGTCGCCCGGCGAGCGTGACCGGCATGCGGTTGAGCACGAGCACGCCCGCGTCGGTCACGGCGATCGCGTCCTTGACCTCGGTCGTGCCGGTGAGCGCGTCGCGGATCGGGCTCGCGACGAGCACGTCGTCCAGGCGGCGTCCGCGCGCGCCCTCCGGCAGGTTCAGCAGGCGCTGGGCTTCGTCGTTCACGACCGTGATCCGCCCCGCAGGGTCGATCGCGATGACCCCCTCGCGGATCCCGTGCAGGGTCGCCTCCCGCTCCTGCAGCAGCCGTGCGATCTCGTCGAGCTCGAGCCCGAACGTGCGGCGCTTGAGCAGCGCCGCGAGTCCGAACGAGACCGCGGTGCCGATCGCGAAGGCGAGCACGATCCAGGTCGCGTAGATCGGCAGCTGGCCGAGCAGCTCGGCGGCGACGCTCGACTCCCTGATGCCGACCGACACCTCGCCGATGACCGTGTCCGTCGCCCCCTCGAAGACGGGAACGCGGGCGTTCGCGGTCGTGCCGGTGGATCCCACGTCGGTGGCGCGATGCACCTTCCCGTCCCGCGCGACCACGTCCTCCGAGACCTTCTTCCCGATGAGCGCCGGGTTCGGGTGCGAGTGCCGCACCCGGTCCATGTCGATGACCACGACGTAGGCGGCGCCCGTGCGCTTCTCGGTCGCCGTCGCGAGCTGCTGCACGTCGTCGTCGCAGACGGAGCCCCCGGAGGAGAGGCAGTTCTGCACGGCCGGCATCTCGGCGAAGGTCTGCGCGATATCGGCCGCGCGGTCCTGGTAGTCGCTGGTGAGGTTGGCGCGGGCGGTGACCGCGAACAGCACGAAGCCGATCAGCAGCGAGGCGCTGAGGATCGCGACCTGAGCCAGCAGGATCAGGGTCGACAGTCTTCGGATCCGTCGTCGCATCACACCGGATTCTCTCATTGCGGGCGGTGCCGCGGCCCTGCGCAGAACGCCCAAAAGATGCGGGAACGCCCACAACGGCGTGCAATGCGCGCAAGCGAGACAGCCGGTCCTGCCGGGCGCGACCATCGATCCACACCACCGCAGGACAGAGAGGTCTCGACATGGGTGACACACGAGCGACGGCAGGATCCGTCGCCGACACGACGGGCGAAGCCGCCCGCATCGACATCGTCGGGCTGACGAAGCGCTTCCTGACGCCGAAGGGACAGACCTTCACCGCGATCCGCGACGTGACGCTGAGCGTCGAGCCCGGGCAGTTCTGCGCGATCGTCGGACCGACGGGCTGCGGCAAGTCGACGACGCTCGCGCAGGTCTCGGGGCTGGAGCGCCCGAGCGCCGGATCCGTGAGCGTCGGCGGACGCATCGTCGACGGCATCACGCAGGGCGTCAGCTACATGTTCCAGGCGGACTCGCTGTTCCCCTGGAAGACCGTGCTGAACAACGTCATGGTCGGCCCCGTCCTCACGGGCACGCCCAAGAAGGAGGCCACGGTGCTGGCCCTGGACTGGCTGCGCCGCGTCGGACTCGCCGGGTTCGAGGACCGGTACCCGCACCAGCTCTCGGGCGGCATGCGCAAGCGCGTCGCGATGGCGGCCGCGCTCATCAACCGGCCGAGGATCCTGCTCATGGACGAGCCCTTCGGTGCGCTCGACGTGCAGACCAAGGCCATCATGCAGACCGAGCTGCTGCAGCTCTGGGAGGAGCTGCGTCCCTCCGTGCTCTTCATCACGCACGACCTCGACGAGGCGGTCGCCCTCGCCGACCGGGTGGTCATCATGACCTCGAGCCCCGGCACCGTGAAGGACGTGTTCGAGATCGACCTGCCCCGCCCGCGCGGCGACGTGCAGCAGATCCGGCACGAGGGTCGCTTCCTCGAGCTGCAGGGTCAGATCTGGGAGTCGCTGCGCGAAGAGGTCGACCGGGCCTACGCGCAGACCGCGGCGGTGGCAGCATGACCGCCGCGACGGTCCGGGTGCCGTCCGCGGACGCCACCGGACGCCGCTCCGCGAGCACGGTGAGCGCACCGGAGCAGAGCGAGGCCGAACTGCAGGCCGCGGGCCGCCGTGCCCGCCGCCGTCACACCGTCTGGGTGTGGGTCGGCCGGATCGCCGTGGCCGTGGTGGTCTTCGGCGGGTGGCAGCTGTTCACCGCCATGGGCTGGGTCGACAAGTTCTTCTTCGGCCAGCCCACCGCGGTGTGGGACAGCCTCGTGCACCTGTTCACCCAGGGCACGGCCTTCGGATCCATCTGGGAGAACCTCTGGGTCACGGTGCAGGAGGCTCTGCTCGGCTTCGCGGTCGGCACGCTCGCGGGCATGATCGCCGGCATCCTGCTCGGCAGCAACCGGTATCTGGCCGAGGTGTGCGGCCCCTACATCAAGATCATCAACGCGATCCCGCGCATCGTGCTCGGCTCGATCTTCATCGTCGCCTTCGGCCTCGGGATGCCCGCCAAGGTGCTCCTCGCCGCGGTGCTCGTGTTCTTCGCGGTCTTCTTCAACGCCTTCCAGGGCGTGCGGGAGGTGGATCCGAACCTCATCTCGAACGTGCGGGTGCTGGGTGCATCCCCCCTGCAGGTCGCCCGTCACGTCACGATCCCGTCCGCGATGACCTGGATCATCGCGAGCCTGCACACCGCGTTCGGGTTCGCCATCATCGGCGCGCTGGTCGCCGAGGTGCTCGGCGCGCAGCGCGGCATCGGCCTCATCATCAGCCAGGCGCAGGGATCCTTCGACCCGAACACGGTGTTCGCCTGCATGGTCATCATCGCCGTCTTCACCCTCGTCGCGGAGTACCTCATCTCGCTGCTCGAGAAGCAGGTGCTGCGCTGGCGTCCGCCGACGCGGTCCGAGGCGTCGTCGATCTGAGCTCTCCCTCCCCTCGCAATCCCTCCTCACCAGGAACGCCGGCCCGATCGGCGCAACGAAAGGAAACCCACATGAACAAGCGCGGCATCGTCGCCGTCGCGACGGCAGGAGCACTGATGCTCGGCCTCGCAGCCTGCAGTGGCGGAGCATCCGGATCCTCCGGATCCAGCACCGCCGGAGCGAACGGTTCCTCTCCCGAGACCGTGAAGATCATGGTCGGCGGCATCGACAAGCAGATCTACCTGCCGTACAAGCTCGCCGATCAGCTCGGCTTCTACAAGAAGTTCGGCGTCAACGTCGAGCTCTCCACGGAGCAGAACGGCGGTGTCGGCGCCGAGGACGCGATGATCTCCGGCCAGGTCGACTTCGCCGGCGCCTGGTACAACCACACGATCGAGCTGCAGCCCAAGGGCAAGGAGGTCATCGACGTCGTCCAGTTGTCCGGCGCCCCCGGTGAGCGTCTGATGTGCACCGACAAGAGCGGTGTGAAGAGCCCGTCCGACATCAAGGGCAAGAACATGGGCGTCACCGACCTGGGGTCGGGCACCGACAAGCTCACCCAGTTCATCGCGCACAAGGGCGGCCTCTCCACGAGCGACTACCAGACCGTCGCCGTGCACGCCGGTGCGACCGCGATCGCCGCGCTCAAGCAGGGGTCCGCGGACTGCGCGATGACCACGCAGCCGACCGTGACCGCGCTCACCACGCAGAAGGTCGCCGACACGGTCGTCGACCTCGCCACGACCGAGGGCGCTCAGAAGGCGCTCGGCGGAGCCTGGCCCGCGGCCGGCCTGCTCGGTCGCAGCGAGTGGGTGAACGCACACAAGGACGCCACGCAGCGCGTCGTGAACGCCCTGGTCGCGACGATGCACTGGATCGACGAGCACTCCGCCGCAGACATCGCGAACAAGCTGCCCGCCGACTACGTGAACAACTCCACGATCACCAAGGACCAGTACGTCGCCGGTCTGACCACCGACAAGGGCCAGTTCCTGCCTGACGGCATCATGCCCGCCGGCGGTCCCAAGACGGTGCTGGACATGGAGAAGCAGCTGGGCCTGGACACGTCGAACATCGACCTCTCGAAGACGTTCACGAACGACTACGCCCAGAAGGCCAACAAGGACGCCGGCACGAAGGTGACGACGACCGCGGCCGGCTCCGACGGCTGATCCGGATCCGGCACCGAGGCGGATCCGGATCCTGAACCGGCTCCGGCACCGCAGGACAGGCAGAGGATGGCGGGCGCTCCCCAGGGCGTCCGCCATCCTCGTGCCGGTCGTCCCTCAGGCGAGCTTCGTCCCTCAGGTGAGATTCGTTCCTCAGACGAGCTTCGTCCCTCAGGCCAGCGTCGTCCCTCAGGCCAGTACTTCGGTGCGGGCTCTTCCGCCGAGCCGAGGCGTACGGAGCGGATCCGTCGAAGGGGGCGGCAGGAACCACACTTTCGCCCGCACGCCGACACCGTCGATGCGGATGTCCCACCCGTTGTCATGGATGAGGTGATGGCAGGTCTCGCAGAGGAGCACCCCGTTGTCCAGATCGGTGCCACCGCGATCCCGGGCCCACCATTCGATGTGGTGGGCCTTCGTCATGCTGGGCGGCAGTCCGCAGAACGCGCACCCGCCGTCGCGTTCGGCCAGCGCGAGTCGCTGGGACGCACTGAAGAAGCGCTGTCTCCGGCCCCAGTCGAGGATCTCGCCCTCCGCCCCGCAGACCCAGGGGATGACGCCGCCGCCGGCCGCCATCCTCCGCACCGTCGTGGCGCTGACGGGCTGCTCGATGCCGTCGATGAGGCCGTGACCGGTGCCGTTCATGAGGTCGTCGAGCCCGATGCGCACGACGACGCTCGCGCCGTTGAGCGAGGACGTGCTCTCGCAGGTCAGCGCGTGCTCGGCGAGGTGCACGAGCGCGTCGGCCTGGATGGCGGCCACGGAGCGCCGGTCCGCCTCGGGGGCGGACGGGTCGCGCCCGTCCCGCTTCGCGGCGAACTCGGCCGAGACGAAGCCCTGGATCGCGGCCTTGACCGGGGCGCCGCGCGCGGGGTCGAGAGTCGCGTTGATGTGGAGCATCCCGTCGCGCTCGAACATCGACAGCGCGGCCCTGGCGCGCAGCTCGTCCTCGCGAGGGGCGACGCCCTCGGGATCGAGCTGCGCCTCCAGGCGCGTGATCATGGTGCGGACGCCGTCCAGCGACAGCCCGGGTGCCCGCTCGATGAGGAATCCCTCGGTATCCGCCACCCGCGCCGCACCGATCGTGAAGCGGATCTTCTCGAGGAACGTGATGATCGCGCTCGCCGAGGCCGCGCTCAGCCGTCCGTCGTGCACGGCGGCCTGCACCAGCGGGAACCGCGACGGCCGCGCCTCCCCGAGGAGGTTCGTCTGCGGGGCGATCGCCTCTCCGACCTTCACCAGTCGTGCGGCCTCTCCCGTGGACGCACCGGTCGTGGTGGCGATGAGCTGCGCCGCGGTGCGGAATCCCTGCTGCTTGGCGAGCGACTGCGAGCCAAGCTCGCGCCGGGACTCGTAGGAGATCCTGCCGCCGACGTCCGAGTGCAGGCCCTCGGCGATCCGCTTCACGAGCCCCAGGGCATCGTTGACGGCCAGCATCTGAGGGCGACTCAGATCCGCAGACGTCCGAGCGGCACCCCACGCGTCCTGGAGGACGCGGGTCGCCTCCAGGAGGGGATCGAGTGTGCTGCTCATGCCACGATTCTACCAACGTTAGAAGATAGCTTCGAAAGTTATCCACAGGCAGGCACGCTGCACAAGGCTCGAGAAGATCCGCCGTGAGCAGGCGGATCCGTCGCCGGAACGGGCCCAATGCGCACACTCGGCGGAGCGTTTCTGCGGGAGGCGCCCTGCGTTGCCGTCGCGTCGCCGTCCGTTCACGCCCCGTTCGGGCGCCTTTGCTGATCTCGACATCGACAGTCGAATCTGCGACAGCAAAGGAACACCGTGATCTCTCGACGCTCACTCATCACCACCGGCGCCGCGGCCGGAGCGCTCTTCGCCGTGGAGACCGCAACCTCGGCGTCCGCGCGCATCCTGCCCGCCGGCAACGGCAACAACCAGGGCAACGGCAACAACCAGGGCGACGACAACGATCAGGGCGGCGGATCCGTCACCGCCTTCAACGTCATCAGCGACATCCAGGGCGACCTCGCCGACTTCGCCGTCGCGCTGCAGGACATCGCGCAGATCAACCCGAGGAGCAAGGGCATCGCGATCGCCGGCGACATCACGCCGCGCGGCTACGACTTCGAGTACGCGCAGGTCAGCAAGGTCATCGCCGCGAACCCCGCGCCGAAGTCGCTCGCCTGGGCGATCGGCAACCACGAGTTCTACGTCCCGAAGTACTCCGACCCGAACACCCTCGCCCAGGCCACCTGGCCCAACGGCACGACGGAGGACTCGCTGTTCAAGAGCTTCTACAACTTCGCGGGCCGCAACACGACCTACAACGAGCAGGTCTTCGGCGACGTCCCCGTGCTCATGATCGGCACCGAGAAGTACATGCACTATCACGACGCCACGCTGTGGGACGAGGTGTGGATGAGCGACGCGCAGTTCGCCTGGCTCGAGGATCGGCTCTGGTACTGGCGGGGCCGTAAGCGCCCGGTCATGGTCATCAGCCACCACCCGCTGCCGAACACGGTGTCGGGCTCTCGGAACAAGCTCTACATGTCCGACTACCTGCAGACCGACCGCCTGCTGGGGCTGCTCGGACGCCACCCCGACGTGTTCCTCTTCACGGGCCACACGCACTGGGATCTCGCGCTCTCCGACTGGTACGCGCGTCGGATCGTTCCCGGATCGGGCAACCTCGACGGCTTCAACGTCGTGAACACGGGCGCGATCCAGACCGGCTGGACCGACAACGGGACGGGCGGTGAGGTGGTCGTCCCCGGCGGCTTCAACCAGGGGCTCCAGGTCGAGGTCGGCACCAAGTCCGTCACGATCAAGGCGCGCGACTTCCAGCGCAAGGAGTGGATGAAGCAGGTCAGGATCCCGCTGTCCACGCAGTGGTCCTGAACCGCACCGGGTGAAGGGCCGGGGCTCCTCGCCGAGCGCCGGCCCTGTCGGCAAACGCGCCGGTGCGTGCATTGCTATTTAGCTCAGGTGCTAGATTGCTGTCATGAACGACGCGGAGAACAGCGCCTTCGAGGCTCTCGCGCATCCGACGCGACGGCAGATCCTGCAGGATCTGAAGGGCGGAGAGCTCGCGGCGGGGGAGATCGCGGCGCGATTCGCCGTGAGCGGTCCGACGATCTCGCGACACCTGCGGATCCTTCGCGGGGCTGGTCTGATCGCGGAACGCAGAGACGCCAACCGGATCCTCTACTCGCTGGTGGATGATCGGCTCGCGCTGTCGATCGGTGACTTCCTCTCGACGGTCTGTCCCGAGCAGATCGTCTTGCGCGAGGTGCGGAAACGGCGCGGATCCGCGCTCGACGCGGAGGGTGCTGACGGCTCGTCGGCGGTGATGTCATGAGCGTCGTGCCAGGTGTCAGGGCGCACCTGCGCCGGCGTCTCCTGGTGAGTTACCGCCTCGAGCCGGAGACGGCGCGGGCACTCGTGCCTGCGCCGCTGCGTCCGCAGTTGGTGAACGGGCAGGCGCTCGCGGGGTTCTGCGTGCTGGGACTCGACGGGATCCGGCCGCGCTGGGCGCCGGCGGGTGCGGGGTTGCGCTCCGAGAATGCGGCGCATCGCATCGCCGTGGAGTGGGACGACGATGGCGTGGTCCGCAACGGCGTGTACATCCTGGAGCGGCACAGTTCAGCGTGGCACCCGGTGCTGTTCGGGGGGCGGCTGTTCCCCGGCGTGCACCGTCGGGCACGGTTCACGACGGACGAACGCGGCGATCGCTATGCCATGACCATGGATGCCGAAGACGAGTATCTCGCGGCGGATGTCGAGGTGGGCGGTGATTGGGCGAGCTCGTTCTTCGCCTCGGTGGAGGAGGCGTCGGCGTTCTACCGCGCAGGCCGGATCGGCTGGTCGCTCGGACACGACGGCGTCACACTCGAAGCCGTGGCGCTCGCCGCGGAGGAATGGGCTGTGGAGGGTGCGTGGATCAGGGGCGTGCGCTCGTCGTTCTTCGACTCGCTGCCCCATGGCGCCGCCGAACTCGACCATGTCGTGGTGATGCGAGATCTCGAGATCACCATGGAAGCGCCGGTCACGGGCGCGGCGGCCGGGGCGCGCGCAGCGGTCTGACGAGGGAAGACGGCTCCACGGCGGGCGTGCCCCACAGGAGGGCGGAGAGAGTCGGCCGGGGTCGCCCCTTGCGCGGCGTCAGCGACCCCGGCCGGCATCTCATCAGCGCTGCCGCATCGCGCCCTCCGGCGAGACCGCGGCGCCCGCCAGCCGCGAGCGGTCGTCGGCGTCGAGGGTGCGCAGATCCGCCCCCTTCGTCTCGCGCGCGGCCGCCACGGCGACGAGCGTGATCGCGCAGGCGATCGCCACGTAGATCGCGACGGGGACGCTCGATCCGGACTGCGCGAGCAGGCTCGTCGCGATGATCGGCGCCAGGGATCCGGCGAAGATCGACGTGACCTGGTAGCCGAGGCTGACGCCCGAGTACCGCATCCGCGTCGGGAACATCTCGGCCATGATGGCGGGCTGGCCCGCGTACATCGCGGCGTGGAAGACGAGGCCGAGCGCGATGGCCGCCCAGATGACGACGGGATTGCCGGTGTTCATCATCGGGAAGGCGAAGAAGCCCCAGGCAGCTCCGAGCACGGCTCCGGCCGCGTACACGGACTTGCGGCCCCAGCGGTCGGACAGACGCCCGAACAGCGGGATCACGAGGAAGTGCACGACGTGGGCGCCGGCCAGGATCAGCAGCGTCGCCGAGGTCGCCTCCTTGACGGTCTGGGTGAGGTAGACGATCGAGAAGGTGACGACCACGTAGTAGAGGATGTTCTCGGCCACGCGCAGGCCCATCGCGACGAGCACGCCACGCGGATAGCGGCGCACGACCTCGAGAGGTCCGAAGCTCTTCGACGCCTCCTGCTCCTGGGCCTGCTTCATCTCCAGGAAGATCGGCGCCTCGGTGACCTTGGTGCGGATGTACCAGCCGATGAGCACGATCACGGCCGACAGCCAGAACGCGATCCGCCAGCCCCAGCCGAGGAACGCGTCCTGCGGCAGGGTCGAGGACAGGGCGAAGAGGACGAGCGTGGCGAGCAGGTTGCCGACCGGCACTGCCGCCTGCGGCCAGCTGGCCCAGAAGCCGCGCTGCTCGCGGGGGCTGTGCTCGGCGACCAGGAGGACCGCCCCGCCCCACTCGCCGCCGATCGCGAAGCCCTGCGCGAACCGCAGCAGCACGAGCAGGACCGGCGCCAGGTAGCCGACCTGCGCGAAGCCGGGCAGGCAGCCGATGAGGAAGGTGGCCGCGCCGATGATCAGGATGCTGGCCTGCAGGAGCTTCTTGCGTCCGTATCGGTCGCCGAGATGGCCGAACACGATCCCGCCGAGCGGCCGGGCGATGAAGCCGATCGCGTACGTGACGAACGCGGCGATGATGCCGCTGAAGGGGTCGTCGGACGGAGGGAAGAACACGACGCCGAGCACGAGGGTCGACGCCGATGCGTAGAGGAAGAACTCGTACCACTCGACGACCGTTCCCGCCATCGAGGCGGCCACGACCCGACGCAGGCCGGAAGGGGATGCTGTCTCGTACGCCATGTGTGTGCTCCTTTGCACGCTCGGAGACGTCTGTCGGTTCTCCAGCCTGAGCCGAGGTCGTCGATGCGACAATGCCCATATGCGGCGGGCGGAGTGTGCAGGAATGCACATCGCGCGAACCGATCCCGTCGCGTCCGCGGGTCGTGATGACAAGTCTCCTTGACATGCCGGGGTGGCGGACGTAGCCTCTCTTCATGACAAGCGACCTTGACTCGGAGGGCGAGTCCCCCTCCGAGCTCCGGCGACGCCGAGGGTTCCAGGTCCGCATGTGGATCGGGTCGGGGCTCTTCGTCCTGACCTTCTTCGCGCTCTCCGCATGGGGCCATCAGCCGACGCCGTGGCGCTGGCTTCTCGTGGTGCTGCCGTTGATCCCGTTCGTGTGGATGGTCGCGGCGACCGTGCTGCGCGTGCGTCAGATGGACGAGTACCAGGTGAAGCTGTTCTTCCCGGGTCTCGCGGTCGGTTTCGTCGTCGCCATGCTCGTGTCGGTCGTGTTCGGCGTCCTCAGCTCCGCCGGGTTCGCCGTGCCGAACGGAGGATGGCTGATCTGCATCGCCGGTGTCCTGTCCTGGCAGATCACCAACCTCTTCACCGGCGCACCCCACGCCTGATGCAGAACAGCATCCGTGCCGAACGCGAAGAACGCGGCTGGACCCAGGCGGCTCTCGCCGAGCGGCTGGACGTGTCGCGTCAGACCGTGGTGGCCCTCGAGACGGGGAGGTACGACCCGTCGCTCCCCCTGGCGTTCCGCATCGCCGACCTGTTCGGCAAGCGCATCGACGAGCTGTTCACGCCGTCGGCTTCGCCCACGCGCAAGCGATAGGAAGGCTGCCGTGCTCGCCCCGCTCGACATAGGCTGACACTGATGTCCGCCCCTGCCGAGTCGCTCCCCGACACCGCCGTGCCCGCCTGGCTGCGGGAGCGAGGAGTGCCGGGGATCGTGGATCTGCACGTGCACTTCATGCCGGATCGGGTGCAGCAGAAGGTCTGGGGCTTCTTCGACCGCGTCGAGGAGCACGGTGAGCCGGCGTGGCCGATCCGCTATCGCGGCACGGACGAGGAACGCGTGGCTCAGCTGCGCGCGATCGGCGTGGACCGCTTCACGACACTGAGCTACGCGCACCGCCCTGGCATGGCGCAGTGGCTCAACGACTATGCGGCGGAGTTCGCGGCGGCGCACCCCGACGCGATCCCCTCCGCGACCTTCTACCCGGAGCCGGGCGCGGGGGCGATCGCGGAACGCGCCCTGGCGCGCGGCGCGAAGGTGTTCAAGATCCATGTGCAGGTCGGCGACTTCTCGCCCCTGGATCCGCTCCTCGCCGAGGCGTGGGAGCGGGTCGCCGCGGCCGGGACCCCCGTCGTGATCCACTGCGGGAACGGGCCGCACGGAGGCCGGTACACCGGACTCGAGCCCGTCCGCGCGCTCGTCGAGCGGTATCCCTCGCTCGTGCTGGTCATCGCGCACGCCGGGCTTCCCGACTACCTGGGGTTCGCCGAGCTGTCCGCGCGGCATCCGAACGTGTACCTCGACACGACGATGGTCGGCACGTCTTATATGGAGCGGATCGCGCCGCTGCCGCCCGGCTATGCCGAGGTGCTCGCGGATCTCGGGCCGAAGGTCGTGCTCGGCACCGACTTCCCCTCGATCCCGTACCCCTATGCGCATCAGCTCGAGGTGCTCGACGGCTGGGGGCTGGGCGATGGCTGGCTGGTCGACGTCCTCTGGAGCACCCCGCGTCGGCTGCTCGGGATCGACGGCTCGGGCCCCGGCGCCTCGGCTGCGACGTCGGCTCCCGTCGCTCCGGCCTGATCGCGAGTGCCGACGGCGCGTGCTCTGCGGCGCCGCGCCATCAGGCCATCGAGCACAAGGGGCGCGGCGACGCCGAGCAGGACGAGTGCGAGGCCTGCGACCTGCCGCCCTTCCAGGATCTCCCCGGCGACGAGCACGCCCAGGAGCACGCCCGTGACCGGGTTGAGCAGGCCGATGAGGCCCACCGTGCCGGATGGCAGGTGCTTCAGCGCCGCGAACCAGGCGACATTGGCGAGGGCGGTCGCGACCAGGGTCAGATACCCGTAGGCGGCCAGGCCCGCTCCGTCGACCACCGGCGGCGGGCCCTCGACGACGATGGCGAACGGGATGAGCGCGAGGCCGCCGAAGACGAGCTGCCAGGCGGTGGAGGGGAGGATCCCGACCTCGCCGTTCCAGCGCTTGGCGAGGATGAATCCGACCGACGACATCGCCATCGCGGCGACCGAGGCGATCACGCCTCTCGGGTCGACGGAGGTCGCGGTGCCGAGCAGCATGAGCGCGACACCGCCGATGCCGACGAACGCGCCGAGCAGGCGCAGGATCCCCGGGCGCTCGCGCAGGATCGCCCACGCTGCGACGGCGATCGCGACGGAGGAGGTGGCCATGATCGTGGATGCGATGCTCGTCGGCAAGAGCTGCGCCGCGGCATAGACGAGCACGAAGAAGGCGCCGACGTTGAGGGTTCCGAGAACGGCGGACTTCCACCACCACGAGGCTCGGGGGAGGCGTCGGACGAGCGCGAGGAGCACGAGTCCGGCCGGCAGAGCGCGGATGGCCGCACCCCAGATGGGCGCATCCGGAAGCCACTCGCGCGTGACGAAGTAGGTGCTGCCCCAGGCGATCGGCGCGATCATCGCGACGGCGAGCCATCTCCGATTAGTTTCCATGGAAGACACTATAGCTTCCATGGAAGATATAGTGAAGGGGTGACGGACATCGATGATCAGGTGACGCGGATCCAGCAGGCGTGGCGGCGGGAGCGCCCCGACCTCGACGTGACCCCGATCGGCACGATCGGGCGCCTGCACCGACTGGCGCTGGCGCTGACCGAGGAGCTCGTCGCGGTGTACCGCGCGCACGGCCTGTCCGAGGGCGACTTCGACGTGATGGCGGCGCTGCGCCGTTCGGGGGAGCCGTACGAGGCCAGCCCCACGGATCTCGCCGCCTCGACGATGATCACGAGTGGGGGGATGTCCAAACGCATCGACCGGCTCGAAGGGGCGGGGCTCGTCACCCGTCGGGTCGGGTCCGGCGATGCCCGGGGCCGCGTCATCGCTCTGACGGCGGAGGGCAAGACGCTGATCGATGCCGCCTTCGCCGACCATGTGGCGAACGAGCGGCGGCTGCTGGCGATGGTGCCGGCGTCGGAGCGGGCGGCGCTCGAGGCGACGCTGGCCGGGTGGCTCGCGCACTTCGAAGCGCGCGGGTGACTCAGGCGTTCGCGGCGCCGCGGCTCAGGCGGCGCACTCCTGCGACTGCTCGGTGATGATCCAGTCGGAAGCAGGTCGCGTCATCACGACCGTGCCGCAGTTGCCCGTCGCGAGGTAGGTGACGAAGAGCGTCGCGTCGGTCGCCGTCTCCTGCTGCACCGAGATGTCCACGGCTGCATCCTGATCGACGGCCCGATAGAGCTCCGCGGTGACGACGATCATCTCATCGCAGCTCGAGACGCGGATCGGGCCGCGTTCGTTGAGCTCGGCGATCATCCGCGCCGCGAGCTCGGGGGAGAGCCTGGCGCACGACGCGGCGGCGTCGGGGATCCGTGACGTGTCGAGCCACGCGCGGAACGCGTCGGCGGCGCCCTGGCGCACCGGCGCCGTGCTGCTCGCCGGCGCAGGGATCGCGGTCTGGGTGGCTTCCGCTGCGGCCTCGGGCGGCGTCGTCGCGGACCGATGCCCGTCGTCCACGCCGGGACTGCACGCGCTCAAGAGGAGGGCCGCCGCGGCGATCCCGATCAAGGTCGACACTCGTCCGCTCCGATATACCACTGCTCAACTCTTGCACGTCGGCGCGGGTTGCGCGAGCGGGGCACGGAGGCGTCAGAGCGGATCGGTCGCGGTCCGGACCACTCCGGGAAGTCGGCTCGCCCACCAGACGAGCGCTCCCGCCACGCCCAGAACAGCCAGCAGGCCGAGACCCGTCAGAGCGATGGCGCCGGCGCCGCGGTCGGGCAGGAGGAACCCGTAGGGAACCCATCCGTCGGTGACTCCGCGCACGAGCACCACCACGAGCCAGAGGACGGGGTAGGGGGCCAGAATCCACAACCGCGACCATCGCATCGGCCCGCGGTCACCGATCAGCAGCCAGTCCAGCGCCAGCAGCGCGGGAAGAACGACGTGCAGCGTGATGCTCACCCAGGGCGGAGCGGATCCGGTCCCCGGAACGAGCCCGTTGTAGATCACCGCGACCAGCAGCATGCACGCCGTCGCCACCGCCCGTGCGTCGACCAGCCAGCCCGGCGTGGCGCGGGCGAGCACGCCGCGAGTCCCCGTGAGGATCAGGACGACCGCGGTGAGCAGGCTCGTCAGGTTCGTGAAGAAGCCGAAGTAGTAGAACGGATTGAATCCGTTGACGGCTCCGCCCCGCACGAAGGTGAGGAACAGGATCCCGATCACCGCAGCGCCGCCGATGAGACGCGCAACCCCTATGGCGCGCCCACCGCGCGGCGTCGAGGGCGTCGTCGTCATGGTGCGACGATACCCGTCGCCGTCGTGGCGCACTCATTCCACCGTTCGCGACGCGGACGATGAGCCGGCGCAGCCCCGGCCAGGCTTCCCAAGAGCCTGAAGGACGTGCACGCCCTTCCGCTTCCCGTCGCGGAGGGCTGCGCCGACAGGATCCGCAGAGCCGGGGATGGAGCCCTGCATCTCCTACAGAGAGAGGAGCCGGATGAGGCGAAAAGGTGACGCGACCGACGAGGCGGGGCGTGGATGCAGGGAGGGGCGGAAGCCCCTCCCTGCATGCTCTCCAGTCGATCGATGACCGCGAAGACCTCGGCATGACGGCTGTGATGCCCCCGAGTCGTCCCGAGGCCTGGCGTAAAGGTCCTGGGTCACCGCGCCGCTTCGGACAGCCGAAGCGGCAATCGATCTTGTCAAGGTGCTCCATCGGCCGGAATAGACGAAGGTCTAGAGGTCGCTGGACCTTCGTCCAGGACGCGACCTCTCGTTCAGACGAGGGGCCGCTCAGATGAGGGGGAACTGCACCTCGAGGACCCACGCCTTGTTCTCGGAGCGGACCGTGAGTTCGCCGCCGAGCTGCTGCGCCCGCGCCGTCATCCGCATGATGCCGTAACCCCCGGAGGGGAGAGCATCTCGCGAGGGCCTCGTCGCCAGCGGATTGCGCACCGACATCCGCACCGTGCCGGAGGCGACGCGCACGGTGACCTCGACGGCCCCGCGGTCGCCGTGCTTGAGCACATTGGTGATCGACTCTCGTGCGATACGGGCGAGCGCCGCATCGATGACCCGCGGGACGCGGCGGTCCGCGGCGTCCCCGTCGACGACGAGCGTGGATCCTACGCCGTGCAGCTCCGCCCTAGCGCCTTCGAGCGCGTCGGCCAGGCTCTCGCGCGGCGGCTCGGCGAGGACCGCGGGGCCTTTCGCCTGCTCGACCACGCGGCGCAGGTCGCCGAGAGCCTTGTGCGCGGCGTCGCGGATCGTCTGTTGGGACTGTTCGCG
The DNA here is from genome assembly GCF_044749045.1 of Microbacterium sp. NPDC089698. Classification (NCBI taxonomy): domain Bacteria; kingdom Bacillati; phylum Actinomycetota; class Actinomycetes; order Micrococcales; family Microbacteriaceae; genus Microbacterium; species Microbacterium sp. NPDC089698. The sequence continues at coordinate 283,317 of NZ_JBIVHE010000003.1, read as the reverse complement.
GAGATCCTCGTCGATGGGCTGTTCCAGGACCCGGGTGTACATCGCGATGACGGTGAGATCGTGGGCGATCACGTCGTGCAGTTCATCTGCGATCCTCTGCCGCTCGGCGAACGCGGCTTCCTGTTCGGCGAGGTCCTGCGCGCGCAGACTCTCCTGCAGTCGTTGTTCGCGAGCCGATCCCACGGTGAGGAGGTAGCCGACCGCGCCGGAGATCGTTGCGACGACGAGCGCAGCGGCGACGTTCGTCAGAGTGAGCCCGGGCACGGCGAATGTCGCCGCGGCGGCACCGGAGAGCAGGAACCCGCCGACGAAGGTCACCAGGAGCGGCCTGGTGCCGGTCCGCACGACGCAGCCCATGGCGACGGCGAGCGCGACGATCGCCGCGCCCTCGTTCGCGACGGCGAAGGAGACGCACATCGCCGACAGCAGCATGATGACGGCCAGGAGCGGTGACCACACGAAGAGGGCGAACGCCGCGGTGAGGGCCAGCTGGAAGATCGAGGAGACGAGATCATCCGGGGGCGAGACGATCACGAGGACGATGCTGACCACGACCCCGGCGAACGTCAGCGCGAGCAGCGTCACGCGCTCGGCGGTCCCGAACGGCGACGATGCCCAGGTACGCAGCAGTCTCCTGAACCGGTGGACCGGTGGCGGCGGCTCGGAGGACATGGCCCTCATTATCGCGGGTCGCCCTTGTCGCGCCGGGGAGATCGCAGGCGAGGCCCGAGCAGACCTCGCCTGCGATGCGTTCACTAGTTGCAGATGCCGAACGTCTTGCAGAGCCAGTCCCAGATTCCGGAATAGGTCGAGACGATGAACATGGGCGCACTTCCTTCGCAGAATGAGCCGAGCGTCGGGTCGCTCGGTCGGGTGTCTGCATGCTGGATCCGTGCCGGAGTGCGCACATTGGACCAATGGCCAGCACTGCTAGGACTTCTGGCCAGTCCTTTTTTGACCTTCGGCTGACGGGTGCGCGCGTATTCTCGGAGGATGACCTCGACGACCGCGCTGATCGCCGATGACGACCCGCTGGTGCGGCGCGCTCTCGCCGTGTTCCTGACCACCGCCGGCATCGATGTCGTGGAGGAGTCCCCCGACGGCGCTCACGCGATCGCGGCGGCTCGTCGTCTGCGCCCGGACGTCGCCCTGGTCGACGTGCAGATGCCCGGCGTCGACGGCGTCGCGGCCACCGCGGGGATCATCGAGCATTCGCCGGACACGAAGGTGCTGGCGATCACGACCTTCGGATCGATCGAGTCGATCATGCCCATGCTCCGCGCGGGGGCCTCCGGATACCTGCTCAAGGACACCGATCCCGAGGACATCGTCGCGGCCGTGCATGGAGTGCTCGCGGGCAATGGCGTCCTGTCCCCGAGAGTCGCCACCCGGCTCATCGCGTCGATCCGCGAATCCTCGACGCCGGCCGCCGCACCGCTCGAGGAGTTCGAGGCTCTCTCAGACCGCGAGGTCGACGTGGTCCGGCTCCTCGCGGCGGGCCTCTCGAATGCGGAGATCGCCCTGGAGATGCACGTCTCCGAGGGGACCGTCAAAGCGCACCTCGGCAACATCATCGCCAAGTGGGGTGTCCGCGATCGCGTTCAGGTCCTGATCCGCGCGGCCCGCTCCGGACTCGTCTCGTTCACCTGAGCCCCAGGCCATCCGTCTCATCGGTTTGGACATTCGTCTAGCGATGTCTGCACCTTGGTCCTAACGCAGGGGGTCGCCCGCTCGCGACGATGGAGGCGGGCGCGTTCCCGTTCGCGCCATGTCTGCACGTCTTGACGAGACCGGTCCCTGAACGAGCTCCGCAGAGACGTGCCGCCACGAGGAGATGACAGATGACCGACCCTCGACACCAGCTGAAGACGGCGACATTCGCCGCGATCGGTCTCACGGCTGCGCTCGTCCTCACCGGGACGGTCATGACCGCATATGCGCTCGTCGGGCTGGAGCGCGGCTCCACGTTCTTCACCGCGACCCTTCTCTGGGCGCAGGTGTTCCTCATGGCGGGCGCCGTCATCGGCGTCGGCGCGGTGTTCCTGAAACTGATGTGGCCGGCCGCGAGTCCCGCGGCATGATCGTCGCTCTGAGAAGGATCCGTCTGGCCTGCGCACTGATCGCCGTCGGAGGTTTCGCTGTCATCGGAGCGAGCCGCCTCGTTGCGATGTTCGCGCGCGTTCCGGGCAGCGGATTCCTGGGCGCGGCGGAGCCGGCGGTGTTCCTCGTCGCGTGCGCACTGGTCGTGGCCGCGGTGATCTCGATCCCCTACCTCCGCGAGACGACGCATCCGGGTGCAGCTCCCGGGTCCAGGGCCGGGCAGAGCCCTGCGGCGCGAGTCCGCGAGGACAGCCTGCGATGAAGCATCCGTCCGAGTGGTTCTGGTTCAACTGGTTCTGGTTCAACGGCTCCGTCTATGTGCCGGTGACCTGGCAAGGGTGGGCGGCACTCGGCGGCGCCGTCGTCATCGTCGCGGGAGCGGCAGTGCTCTGGGTCCTGATCGCGGGTGGTTCGGTGTTCCATTGAGACGGGCACGCCGTAGGCGCGCGGGTGGCGCCATTGCTCTATATACTGCTCTATATAGAGCCGAAGGAGGAACCATGGCCGTCACATCCATCGACATCGACCAAGACGAATTGAAGCAGGCCAAAGAACTCGCCGGCACGTCTTCCAATCGCGAGACGGTCGATCTCGCGCTGCGCACTCTCATCGCTGTTCGTCGCCAGCCGGCCGCCGTCGAGCGCATCATCGGCCGCACGTTCACGCCGGATCAAATCGACGCCCCCACGATCGCACCGGCTACGGCGCGCGCGTGACGACGTACCTCGTCGACAACAGCATCTGGCAGAAGGCGGGCTCGAGCGCAGCGATCGCCGACAAGCTGCGATCGCTCTCTCCGAGCCACCTCATCATCACCTGCCCTCCGCAGGTGCTCGAGTACTGCCATTCCGCGAGGGATCCCCAGGAATACGCGGAGTTCCGGGAAGACATGGACGAGCTCCTCCCTGCGTGGGATCACCCCGATGAGCAGGACGCGCTCGACATTCAGCAGGCGCTGTGGGTCAGCGGTCTCATGCGCGCGGCCGCAGCGTTCGACTGCCTGATCGCTGCTTACGCTGTGGTCAACGATGCAGTGATCCTGAATTCTGATCGGGACTTCGGATACATCGAGATCGCGACCGGCGGACGAGTGCGGCAGGAGTACATTCCGGCTTGATGGCCGCGAGTGCGACGGCCGGGGCGCGCGAGGTCGCGGATCCACCTGCAGACATCCGCGCGCGGGTAGGTTTGAGACGTGTCGAGTCCCGAGTCAGACAGGGCAGGGGTTGTCGGTCCCACCGCCAGCCCCCTGAGCCACTGATCACATCGCCCACGATCCGAGTGGGCCGATGTCGGGCATGCCCCTGGGGCGCCGGCCGTGGTGACAAGAAGCCTCCCTTTCTTGATCACTCACCTCGGAGCACTCGATGCCTTTCGCCCTCTATCTGCTCGCCCTGGCGGTCTTCGTCATGGGAACCTCGGAATTCATGCTCGCGGGACTCCTTCCCGCGATCGCCAGTGAACTCGACGTCTCGGTCGGCACGGCGGGCCTGCTGAACTCGACCTTCGCTGTCGGCATGGTTGTCGGCGCGCCGGTCATGGCCGCATTCGCCCGCCGGTGGCCGCCCCGGATCACGCTGACGATCTGCGTTCTCGTGTTCGCGGGGAGCCACGTCATCGGTGCGCTGACACCCGTGTTCTCTGTCCTGCTCTTCACCCGCGGGCTCAGCGCTCTCGGGAACGCGGGCTTCCTCGCGGTCGCGCTGGGCACAGCCACGACGCTCGTTCCGGCCGATCAGAAGGGGCGCGCCCTGGCGATCCTGCTGTCCGGCACGACGGTCGCGACCGTCGCCGGCGTCCCCGCGGGAGCGCTGCTCGGCACCCTGCTCGGCTGGCGGACGACGTTCTGGACGATCGCGATCCTGTGCATCCCGGCGGTCTTCGGGATCATCCGCGGCATCCCGGGCGACGCCGGTCGGGCCACGGCGCGGGCGGCGACAACACCGCTCCGCGATGAGCTCTTGCAGCTGCGGACGCCGCGGCTCGCCCTGGCCATGGCGCTGGGCGCGCTGATCAACGGCGGGACCTTCGCGGCGTTCACCTTCTTCGCGCCCGTCGTGACCGAGACGGCGGGCCTCGCCGAAGGGTGGGTGTCCGTCGCGCTCGTGCTGTTCGGCATCGGGTCGTGCCTCGGCGTGACGGTCGCAGGGCGGCTGTCGGATCGGCGGCCTGGAGTCGTGCTCGCCGTCGGCGGGCCACTGCTGCTGACGGGCTGGATCCTGTTGGCATCGGTCGCGTCGCATCCCGTCGCGCTCTTCGTGCTGGTTCTCATCCAGGGGTTCCTGTCCTTCGGCGTCGGCAGCACCGTGATCGCGTGCGTGCTGTATGCGGCGTCGGGGGCGCCGACCATGGGCGGTTCGTATGCGACCGCGGCGTTGAACGCGGGGGCCGCCGCGGGGCCGGCGCTGGGCGCGCTCGGTCTGACGACAGACGCGGGGCTTTCGGCACCGATCTGGATCGCCGCGGCTCTCACGGCGGCGGCTCTCCTCATCATGTGGTTCTCCCGTCGGCTGCTCGTGACGACGTGACCTCATACGCCGCGTGCCATCACGATTCGCGCTCGCGCCGGGAGCTCATTCCGGCAGGCCGCCGCTAGGAGCGGATCAGGAAATCCACGCCGTCCGGGTCGCGGAGGATCGTCGCTCCGGCGGGGGTGGTGCCGATCAGTGTCGCGCCGAGCGACGTCAACCGCTCGAGCTCTTCCGCGAGCTCGCTCGGATCGGACGTGAGGACGAACGCCTGGCGTGACGGGTCGCGTGCGGGATCGACCTCATCGCCGCTCCAGGCCAGCTTCGTGCCGCCGGCGGGTGACTGGATGGCGGTCTCCTCGTCCTGGTCCCACACCAGGGGCCAGCCCAGCGCCTCGGACCAGAAGAGCCCGGAGGCCCGCGTCCCCTCGCAGGTGGCTTCGCCGAGCGGTCCGCACCCGTCCAGATACGTGTTCTGGTCCTCGATCACGCAGAACTCGTCTCCGGTCGGATCGGACATCACCGCGTAGCCGCCGACCGGGATGTTCCCGCTTCCGAGTCGTCGTCCGCCGGCCTTCTCCGCCGCGGCGATCGTCTCCCTCTGCGTGCGATCGGCTCGGCTCAGATGCAGATGCACGCGGTTCTTGAGCGGAGAGTGCGCGCCACCCCGGCTGAATCGGACGCCCATCTGCGTCGGCGTCCCCGGCAGCAGGATGCCGTCCGCGTCCTCCTGCGGTGCGCGACCGAGCATGGTCACCCAGAACGCAGCCGCGCGGGCCGGTTCGGTGCTGCGAAACATCACGGATTCGAGTTCCAGCGGCATGGCTCGAGCGTAGCCTCCCGCGGGATCCGCAGGACCGGCCTACTCGTTGGAGAGGCGTGCGTAGGCGTCGCGGACCGCTGATCGCAGGAAGCTTTCGGGCCAGTACTCGTGCAGCGATCGTCCCAGCTGGACGTCGTCCGGAGCGATGCCCTCGTCGTGAGCGGCTCGGATTTCCTCGGCGACGGCCTGCAGCTGCGAGGCCTGCGCCTGCACGAAGGCGCGATCGACGACGGATCCGTGCCCGGGCACGATCACGTCGTCGGAACGGATCTCCCGCAGCAGGCCTCGGAGTGCGTCCGGCCACGCGAGGGGATAGGATCCGGATCCGTACATCGGCGGGCCCGACTGCTCGATGACGTCGCCGAGGAACCACACCCTGGCATCCGGCACGAGGATCGCGAGGTCGGTGTCGGTGTGTCCCGGCGCCAACGGCAGCAGTTCGATTACTCGTCCACCGGGCTCGATGCGCAGCGGTGCGTCGACGAGCACCGTCGGCGCTGTGAGGTCGACGTCGACCCACTGCTTGTCCGGCTCGGATTCCGGCCGCTTCCGGACCTTCTCCAGCCGCCTCTCCTCGTGCTGGGCGAAGTGCTGCGGAATCCGATGATGCCCGAAGATGGGGATGCCCTGAGCGACGAATACCTGGTTCCCGAACGTGTGGTCGTAGTGCGCATGCGTGTTGATCGCGGCGACGATGGGGAGCGCGAAGTCCTCGGCGACGTCGCGGAGGATCTCCTCCGCCTCCGAGGGGTTGCCGCGGGTGTCGACGATCACAAGGCCGGTGCGGCCGACGATCACTCCGATCGAGATGTCGAGCGGCCGGTAGCGGCGCTGGAAGACCCCGCTTGCGACGCGGATCCAGTCATCGTTCACCCGGCCATCTCCTTCCCGTTGCGTCGTGAGCTCCGACCCTTTGCCGGTGTTCTGCTGTACCAGCGGCTCGAGAGGCCGATCGAGTTACTCATGATTCGGACTACCAACTGTATGAGTAAGCAGGTTCGACCGGTCGCCCGGAAGGGACGCCGGAGGTGACTTGGTCCTTGGCCAAGCCGAAGGGTTGTGTGCGCCCGACGCAACATCGGCACGAGATCCGCAGGGACGGCGTTTCGTCTCGCTTCGCTCGCTCAACGACCGGGAGGTTCGATCGCGCTACGACCGGTCGGAACAGCTCAGGGGAGCGGCGCAGAAACCGCCCCTCACCAGGAAAAAACGAAACCTCCGCGATGTAGAAGCTACGCGAGGGTTCCTGGGGTGATTGTAACGATCACCCGTGTGGCTCCGACCGGCATCGATCCGGTGACCTTTCGATTTTCAGTTGGATGCGGCGGGGTAGCGGGTGCCTGTTGGTCGCCGTTTGCCGCGTGGTTCCGCGGGAAGTGCCTTGGTTGGTCGCGGCTAGTTGACGGTGGTTTCAGCGGAGCTACCGGCACAGTACCGGCACACTCATTCAGGGGTATTTGCGGCGGGTGTGCCAATCTCTCCGGGATTGGAATATTCCTCGGCGTGTTCGTAGATGAACAACAGTGACCTGCGGGTATCTAGGTCAACATGGGTATCGGTGTGCAGAAGTTTTACGAATTCGGCACCGCAATACCGCTTGACGCAAAGCATGATATCGAGCACCCAGGGTGCGGTCGATTCATCTGAAAGTGCACAGCAGGCCAACTCTTGCCAGATCGCGGCCATTCCTGGCAGTGAGATTGTTGCGACCGCGAGATGTCCAAATCGGTCGAGATGATCCGGATTCTTGTCCGCCGCGCACAGCCGCCAGTGGGCCCACCCGTATAGAGCATCAATTTGAATGATCTCATGGATCTGCTCATCCGAGGGGTTGGGTTGCGTCTCCCTCCACCTCATCTCGGCAGCAAAACCATCTCGAACTTGAGTCGTGGTTTGCAGGCCATGCGTGATCATCTTCAAGGCAAGCAACTTAAGCCGCCATTCCGCGTGTTCGGGCGCAGTCTCGATTCCTGCCCGCGAAAACTCAAGCAATGAGTCTGCATATGTGCCTGCCCACAGCATTGCGTCCGCCAGTAACGGGCGGGCCGATTCTTCCCCGAGTGCGACTGCTCGCCGGTACAGATCCACCGCATCAGCAAACCGCTCCGTCTCGAAAGCCAGCCCTGCCTGTGACAGGAGGTAAGGAATCGTCTCGGAGATGGAGCTGTCCGATGCGGCAGCGAGTTCCCACAGGCCACGAGATTGCTCCCGATCTATGTGCCCGAGCACCCGTGCTGCAATGGATAGGGCAACCGCTGGGTTGGCCCACGTCGGAGCTACACTCTGAAACAGGTCTGCGACCCTGATTCTGGTTGCTGTGGAGGCATTGCGGCTAGTAGCTAGGACGCTCGCGATGGCTTCTGAACCGTTCGGATGGTTCTCGATCGCGGCGGATCTTTTGAGCAAACCTTCGAGATCATCAAGATCTTGCGCCTGCATCAGTACAGCGACCGCATCGCCGAGGTGTCCGGCGGAGATGATCATGTACGACTCGCTGGCTGCGGCGCCGAGAATCCGAGTAGCTAGACTCTCGGCTCCAGCTCGGCGGAGGTGGAACGCAAGCGCGAACATGACATCGGCGGCGACTCCAGAGATGTTCGGCGGCATGCTCCCGTAGGTTAGAGGGCGAGGCCTCATTCCTGCCAGGGAGATCTCGATGCCAGCATCAGAGAGGTTCACATATGCGTGCAGGGGTGTGCGAGCGGAGAAGCGAAGACGTAGTTCGCGGAATCTCGACACATAGTCGGTTAGCGCTGCGATCAGAGGGCCGCTATCGGCGCCCAAGAACGTCTCTCCCGTGACTACGACATCGAGTGGAAGAAAGTCGATGACTCGAGCCGCCGCTCGAAACGCCATCGCCTCTCGTTCGATAAGTGCTGGCGTGTCTGAGTCCCAACGGCGAGTCACCTGAACTGTGCGAGACTTGGTGTTTTTCGGCGGCTGCCAAGGCAAGAGGTGGGCCCATTCGTACCAACGACTGTCCGATGCCTTGTCGTAGAAGAAGATCAAAGTCGGGGTCGGCAGGGATTCCCACAGGTTCAGCGTGGTGCGCTTGATCTTCACGCGCGGAGGGTCCGCCGCGGCTGCTGCAGACTTGAGTTGTACCCCGAATTCGATTCCTGTCGCCTCATCGCCGTCGTCGAAAACCTCGACCCAGCGGTCTCGGCCATAGTCTAGGGAACCATCGATGGTGTGAACGGCCCAACTATCGCGGCACGTGACCGCGAAGACTGCGCCTGATCGAGACTCTAGCTTGTGTTGCTGTACCCGCTTAGGGCGAGACTGCTTTGGCTTCTCAGTCATCAAACTCCTCTATGTCCAGCACCGACTACGGGCGATTCTCATTCATGCGTGCGGATATTGCGGCGGTTGGTTGCGGCTGTTGCATGCTGGTATCGGTGGCCATCAGCGCTGGATAGTCACACAAGGTCTTGGGTGCCATCAGGCACCGAGTACAGATCCACAAGCCGACGCTTGGCTGCAGTAACGTAGGCATCGCGGCGCGCGTCGCTCCAGTTGTCGTCTGACTCGTATCGGGTGCGCAGGAGCGGGATGAGAAAGAACGCGACGTCCTCGACGGCTCTCATCGATTTGTTGGACACGCCAGCATGAATTGAGTAGTGCGTCTCGCTGGTGAGGACGACAAAACTCCCGTCGAGATGAAGCTCGACTACGATCTTCGCGGGCAGCGAATCGATGCGAATGTGGAGCCGCATCGGGCCGAGGGTCTCCCCGTTGGCGATCGCGTTAAGAACGACGGGTCGAGACGTATCGACTGTGTGGTGGATAGTGCTGCCGCGGCTTGAACCATCGAGGGTCGCCAGACTGGACCCCTCAAGAAGGCTGACCTCGCCGATTGATGGCCCGTTCTCGATCCATTCGATCGCCCAGAGGAAGAAGTCCGGTCGACCGAGGTGGAGCATCGTCGGACGATCGAATCGGGCGACCGCGCCCGAGAGGCAAGCCGCGAGGCCGCTCTCGACGGCGTCCAAATGTTCCGGTGTCCGCGACGATGCGAGCGCGAGGATCTGGCCCGTTTCAAGCAGGGTGACTACGACATCGACGGCATCAAGACGAAAGTGCTCGTGTGCGGGCCGGTGGCTCAGGATCGCGGCACGCGCCGGATCATGAGTCCAGAAGTAGTACCTGGCAAGTAGCCGCTCAGGTGTCCGCGGGTCGGCGGGTATGCGCTGGACTGGGATATCGTGACCAGGGGCAATTCCGTACTGCCGGATGCGATCATCGTGACTTGCGCCCAGCCAGCCCGGGGTTAGCGCTTTCTCGTCGGGGGGAAGCTGCATCAGCCCCTGACGGATCAAGTCGAGACTCCGTGGTCCGTTCTCAATGAAGAACGGGGTTGCGGCAACTTTGCCGGAGGTGAACATCGGCATTCAAAGCTCCCGATAGCGTACTGACTTAATGCGTGCGTCGATACTGACGATCCTGGCATAGCGTGAGGCGTTTCCTGCCCGGTTGAGTAGCTGCGTCACAACGTCGGTACGTTGCTCGCCGGCCCTTGACCAAACGGTGAAGGTGAGAGATGTCCAAGTCCACTTCTCGATGGGGTGGTGTTCTGCCTGCAGGATCATGTCGAGATGGTCGTGCGACGCTTGCGCCAACGGGTTACCCGACGAGTCAACTGGGGGAGTCTCCACGATCGGTGCAACTTGAGCACGGGGGAATGCCAACCTCAGTTGGCTTCCGTTCGTACGTAGGCGCCAGATGATCAACTTGGCTACGGGGCTGGGACAACGCACGCTGACATCGACGCGAAACATTGGCGACGTGTTGGTGCCCGAGGGCAGCTCGACACAGAGGTCGTGCAGCGGCTCGCTGTCGTCCACGGAGTACCAAGAAATCTCGATGAGGGGTCTGGCGAAGAGAAGGTTCGATAGAAGTGCGATCAAGAACGCTGCGACGAGACCCGAGGAAAGGCCTGCGATCCAATCGTCCCATCCAAGCGCCTTGGTCACCTTCTGTAGGAACGGGTCTAGCCCTAGCGCCACGAAGATCCCGACGGCGATCTGAACCGTCGACCAGAGCACCCGCAGCTTCATGCGAGCCGTAGCGATGTGACAGCGGCTTGGAGCGTCTCTTTCGCTTCACCGGGGTCGTCTGTATCAACCCTACCCATCCGCCAAATACGCAGTTGGTGAAGGGTAGGTGAGGTCAATTGGACAGACGTGATTACGTAACCCACCCAAGTGGAAGACAACGCGGCTGCGATGGCCGGAAGGTCATCGATCAAGGGCATCAGCGCTCGGGTCAGGGTTTCCGCTTCATCGTCATTCAGAGCTGATCCGTCGCGGCCGAGGCCACGGAAAACGTCGATCTCGTAATTGTGATTCTTCGCAAATCGTGCAAGGCGAACTAGGTCATAGCTACCTAGGCGGGGCACCCGGCGGTTTTGGCTAGGATCTTCGAATTCTTGAGGACACCGATCGTCAGCGGGCTCCATCTTGAGCGTGTCTGACCCTGCGCGGGTGCGCTCGAGGATCAGCTGGTTGGTCATGGTCCCATCATGCCTGAGGCATCGGACACTCGGCTAGCGCGTGCGCTGGCGCGGCTGAGGAGCGCCCGGACCGCAGCGGAGCGAGGACCGGACGCACCGCAGGCGGCGCAACCGGCCGTTAGGCCGGCCTTGAACGAGTAAAGAAAGTTCTCACAGATCTCGATCCCGGCAGGCGCTGGCAACGACGATAGGATGTCTAGATGACTCCCGAGTTTCCCGCATCTGCGTTGACTCCTGTGACCAGGACGGCGCTTAGACCGGCGTACGTGCAGATTGCGTCGCAGATTCGTCGGGTCGTGGATGAGCAGGCGGTCGAGCCGGGCACTCAGGTGCCTACCGAGTCCGAACTCGTCGAGCGGTTCGGTGTTTCGCGGATGACCGTTCGAGAGGGGCTCCGACTCTTGCGTACAGAGGGGGTTCTTCGCGCAGAGCATGGCGTCGGGGTCTTCGTTGCGGGGGAGTCTGGCATGCGGATGCCGGTTCAGCTTGCAGGTTCGCTTCCGTCGAGCGAGCCTGCCTGGCGAGAAGCTGTGGTGCGAGCCATCGGATCGCCGGATCGCATTGGACGCGTTGGCGAGATGGAGGAGGGGTGGGCGTCTACCGCGCTCGGCGTTCTCCCGTCAGAGGTCGTGAAGATTCACGTGACCGTTTCAGATCAACCCGGTCGCTATGACAACGTCCGGCTGTACGTAGTGTCGACCCCTGAGGAGGCGGCGAACGTTGCGATCGCTGCAGTCGAGAACGCCGTTGCCTGGCGCGTGTCTGTCCGCGGGTCAGGCCCCGGCGATCTCGAACGAAGTGCAGGAGACCTGATCGTCACTCGGACGGCGTTCGATTCGGCGCGGGACGCAGTGCTCGTTGCCCAGAGCTCGCGGTCATACAACTGGACGGTCACCGTCACCGAGACGGTCTGAGCGGACCGCTTGACAGTCATATAGATGACTGTCATAGTGAGTGTCAGTTAGATATCTAGATGACTAGAAATCTAGATACAGATGACAGGAGGAAGACATGGCACTTCAGTCAGGGATCCCGGTGAGCTTCGAGGGCTACTTCCCGCGCGGGGCGTACATGGTTGGTGAAGTCGAGGCGGTCGTGAAGTGGTCAGACGACGGTCAGCGTCAGGGACAGGACCTCGACAAGAACACGGGCCACCCGCTCTGGCAGGTGCGTGTGATCGACGCCGACCCGGAGGCTCGTAAGGGGCAGAACGAAGTCACGGTCAAGATCGCGAGCATTTCGGAGCCGGCGGCACCGCCGGAGGCGAACGGACTGCCGTTCCGGCCCGTCTTCTTCGACGGGCTGACCGTAACGCCGTACGTGAAGGAAGGCGGCGGGCGTCCGCGTGTCGCCTTCTCGCTGCGCGCGCGGGAAATGAAGCCTGCTGCCAAGGCTCGTGGCGGTGAGTGATGTCGTGGACCTGGCAGCGTGAGCGCGCCTACTGGGCGGGCGAGATCCCGCGCCTCCTGCGCGGTGGGATCTGGCTCATCGCCCTGCTCTTCCTTCTCTCATTCCTCTCGATGTTTCACGTCGTGGGCGTCGTGATGAATGCCTTGATCGCGGCCGTGCCGCTCGTGATCGTCGTTCGGCGGATCCTGGCGGCACGTGACTTCGACGGCGTGCTTGACCGTCGGTGGCAGCGGAAGATGACGAAGTGGATCCTCGGAAATTGGCTGGGGCTCGCGCGCAGTCTTCGCCTTGAGGCGCGCGGACCGCAGGGGACTCCGATCGTAGCGAGCTGCGGGAAGCCCACCTGGCAGAAGCAGACCTGCATGTTGCCCGTCGCGCTGCCTCCTGGCCTCGTTCGCGAGAACCTCGTCAACGTGACGGGGCATCTCGCTCAGGCGTTCGCAGCCTCTCGAGTGAGCGTGGTCGGGGAGCACCTCGGCAGGCTGGCGCTTCGGATCGAGTACGTCGATGTGCTCGCGCGCCCTTTCACTCTGCCGCTCGGTTTGCCGTGGGACGGGCGCACGGTCGTCATGGGCGTTGCGGAAGGAGGCGATCAGTGGTGGCTGCCTGTCGGTCCACACACCCTTGTGGCGGGTTCTTCCGGGAGCGGCAAGGCGTCGCTCGTGTGGGGGCTTCTTCTCGGATTGGCGCAGCCCATCCATCAGGGGCTCGTCGAGATCTGGGGGATTGACCGCAAGGGCGGGATGGAACTCGCGATGGGTCGAGACCTTCTGACGCGGTTCGCCGATGACGCGGCGCACTCGGTTGTGCTGCTCGAGGAGGCGGTCGCTCAGATGCAGAAGCGGGCCCGAGCACTTGCCGGGATCACTCGTCAGCACGTGGCAACCCCCGACAGTCCCACCATCATCGTGCTGATCGATGAGCTCGCCGCGCTCACGGCGTATGAGACCGATCGTGAGATGCTCCGGCGGGCGAACGCCGCAATCGCAACGCTTGCGTCGCAGGGGCGCGCTGTCGGCTTCATCCTTTTCGCCTGCCTTCAGGATCCGCGGAAGGAGACGCTCCCAGCACGGGGGCTGTTCACCCAGACCGTCGGACTCCGTCTTCGCGATCGCATGGAGACCGCGATGGTGCTGGGGGACGGGGCGGTCGCGGCTGGCGCGCTGTGTCATGAGATCTCCCCTTCGACTCCCGGTGTGGCGTATGTCCTCTCGGATTCGGGGACGGCACCGCAGCGTGTACGAGCCGCGTTCGCTGACGATGACCAGATTCGGGAGGCGGCGCTGACGTACTTCGCACCGAATCCGAAGCCGGTGATTGTCCCCGAGGCGACGGCTGAACAGGACACAACCGCGCCGCGCCGGCCGCGGACGCGCGGGCCCAGGAAGACACAAGACAACAAGGAGGAATCGTGAACAAGGCAGCAACGATGGGTACGGCTGGCCTCACGCTGGGTGCACTGGTGCTGGTCGCTGCGTCCGGATTCATCGGGTTTGGCATCGGCGGGCAGACGCGCGGTGGAGTTGTCGCAGAGGGGTCACCGGCTCCGTCGTCGCGGCCGTGCAATCTGCGCGTCACGTGGGATTCGGCGTCGCAGACACATGTCGCGATCTATGACGCTCCGGTGTTCAGCTCAAGCGAGACCTCTTATGGGCGGATCGCCGATCTCAGCTGCACTGATGCGGAGATCCTCGAGTGGCGGGACGCACGTGTCGCGGCGGGGCTGGACGCGCAGGTCTGTCGTCCCGTGCTCTTCAACGACACGGCGACGGCGCATGTCTATCCGATCGGCTGTGCCATTCCGACCGTGGTGGTGACAGGTGAACCTCGCTGAATCGGTTGCGAGGCGGCTGCGGAGTCCCGAGTTCGACTCATGGATGGCTGGAGCTGCGAGAACGGGGTTCTGTGCGAATCCGGTGAGGCTCGGAGGTTCTTCGCTGACGCTCGACCCGGCAAGCGGTGAGGTCCTCGGAGAGTTCTCTGCCTCATCTCAGGCTGATGGCGTCACGTACACACGGTGCGGGAATCGGCGTGCTCGTCGGTGCGAGTCGTGCAGCCACGAGTACAAGGGTGACACCTGGCACATGATCATGGCGGGAGCCGCAGGAGGGATGAAGGGAGTCCCGTCGAGTGTCTCCGACCACCCCATGGTTTTCCTCACTCTGACGGCGCCCTCGTTCGGTGCCGTTCATTCATCAGTCGGCTCGCGCAAGGCGGGGGAGTGCGCGCACGGCAAGCCGCGCGGGTGCGCGTGTGCTCACGATGCCGATGATCCGATACTCGGCGATCCCGTCTGCACCGACTGCTACGACTATGTCGGTCACGTGGTCTGGCAGTTCTTCGCCCCGGAACTCTGGCGCCGCTTCACGATCCAGCTTCGGCGCCAGCTTGCGCACGAGCTGGGGCTGACGCAGCAGGCAGCAGCTTCGGTCGTTCGGGTGCAGTTCGCGAAGGTCGCGGAGTTTCAGCGTCGGGGCGCGGTGCACTTCCATGCGATCGTGCGTCTCGATGGCGTGAGTGAAACCGAGGAGTTCCCGCCGGTTCCGGTGAACGTTGGCGAACAGGAACTGATCGCGGCGATCAAGATCTCTGCTCGGCGGATCTCGTTCGAAGCGCCCCTGGTGCCAGGAGAAGACAGTGCCCGCATGCTCCGCTGGGGTACGCAGATCGATGTTCAGCCGATCGTCCGGCGAGACGGCCTTGATGGCGCATTGTCGGATCGCGCTGTCGCCGCGTACATCGCAAAGTACGCGACCAAAGCAACCGAGGATCTCGATGGTGCATCCGGATCTCGGCACCACATCCGCAGGATCAAGGCGACCGCGGAGTTCATTGCGCGGGAAGGGGGTGCGGAGGGTCTGTACGCGCTGCTCGGTAAGTGGGCGCACATGCTCGGATTCCGGGGGCACTTCTCGTCGAAGTCTCGTCGCTACTCGGTGACGCTCGGTTCGCTGCGCGGCGCTCGTAGGGAGTGGCGGTTGGCGCGGGTCCTCGAGCGGGCTCAGCACGAGGGCCACGACGTCGACGAGGTGCTCGTCATCGGCTCCTGGAGCTTCGCGGGGATGGGCTGGCGCAGCGAGGGGGACCGGGCGCTCGCGATCGAGGCAGCGCGGGCGGCACGTGAATGGCGGGACGCGCATCGGGTGCGTTTCGAACCTGAAGGAGGAGATAAGAGTGCGTAGTGAAATTGAGATGGTGGACGAGGACGTTCTCGAGCCGCTCGAAGACGAGTACCTGACCCGTCGCGAGGTGGCGGCGAGGTGCCGCGTGCCGCTTTCGACGTTCGATTCCCTCCGGCGCCAGGCGCGGGTTCCGTTCCCGGACGCGCACATGGGCAAGCACATGCTGTGGAGGTCATCGACGATCGAGGCATTCCTTGAAGCCGGAGGCACTCGTGGGCTCGGATAGCGGGCGCCTGGATCCGAAGACCCGCAGGCCGCTCCCCGAAGGGATCCGGTACCGCAGCGATCGCAACCGTTATCAGGTTCGAGTGTGGGCCACCGGACTCAACGGCGAGGATCGCGAGCGCAGCTTCCTCGTCGAGACTCTGGCAGAGGCGAAGCGGTTGCGGGCGGATGCAAAGAAGCAGGTCCGGCCGGACGGTGCCACGTCACTCAACGCCTGGCACGCTCGCTACTGGGCGACAATCGAGGCCGGCGTGAGGCCCGCGACGGCACGAGGCTATGACGTCGCCTGGCGCAAGCGTGTGAAGCCCTGGTTCGGGCATCGGAAACTCGAAGCAATCACGGTCGGCGAGATCGAGCAGGCAATCGGGGCGTGGGATGGATCTGCCTCCACACGCAATGACGCGCTCTCGCTGCTGAGCCGTCTGCTCGAGGGTGCTGCCCGTGCGGGAATCCTCGAGGCTAATGTTGCGAGGCTCGCTCGGCGACCGAAGGAGGACAGCCCGCGCAGCTTCCGTTCACGTGCGCTCACTGCCAGCGAAGTGGTGACCATGCTCGAGTTCGTGGAGGACGGTCCCTATCGCGCCTACCTGGCTGTGCTCGTGTTCACGGGCATGCGGGCGGGAGAAGCAAGTGCGCTCCGCGTGGGTGACGTCGACCTGGTTGGCCGGGTGATTCATGTGCGCAGGAGCTTCTCGCCGGGACGCGGTGGAGAGCTGATCGAGCAGTCGCCGAAGAGCCACAAGGAGCGTTCAGTGCCACTTCCGGAAGCTCTGGTGCCGTACGTGCGGCGCGGCATTGAGGGGAAGCGGAGGACTGACCTCGTGTTCACGGGTCCGCGCGGTGGGCGGCTCAGCCCGTCGAATGTCAGGCGGTTCGTAGACTGGGGCGCCCTGCGCTCGCGGCTGGATCGATCCGATCTGCGCATCCACGACCTACGGCACACTTTGGCGACGCTACTCTTTGACGCCGGAGCGGCCGCGAACGATGTGCAAGCGATCCTCGGCCATTCCTCGATGCAGGTGACGGAGCGGTACAGCCGGGCGCGGTCGGATGCTGCAGTGCGGGCGAATGGTGCGCTGGATCGGCTGATCGGGAGCGCGGGATGACGTCTGAACCTGGCGAGAACGGGCCAACTTCTCCGATGCCTCGGCTGACGATCGACGATTCGTTGTGCGCGACGCTTGAGCGCCGCGTTGGATTGCTTTCGCTCGAGGACACTGGACAACATCGACACGGCGGTCTCCGACGACGAGAGGCAGTATTTCGAGCAGGTTCTCGGTGAGATCGACCGTGCCAGTGTGATGCTGGACGGCGAAGAGCGCCGGCATGATCCGGGCGTGATCAGGCAGGTGACAGAGAGGCACGGACGCATGGATGCGGTGGTGCTGGAACTTCAGCGATCGGACTACCGGGATTTGAGCATGGCAAGCGCGCTCGAGCTCGGCAAAGCACTCGCGGCGATCCCAGAAACGGTCGGCGTCTGGATTGCTGAGGACGGCAATTCGGCGCTCCGAGGAGTGGCCAGGCTGCAGTTTGCGGCATCCGGTAAGACCGCGAAGGAGGCGGCCGAGTCGGTCTGGCCGTCGATCTCGATCCTTGAGAAACAGTTCGGGCGGCCGCTTGCTATCGCGTACTTCGATGTGCCGCGGCCGGACGCTGTACCGCAGCTTGTTGCCGAGCAGCTCGGTATTGAGGTCACTCCGAATCAGGCGAAGCTCGTGCGTATGCTCAAGGAGCCACAACGATTCTAAGCCCGGGTGGCCTCAGCTGGGGGCGGAGCGGATCCGCCATGGCACCTTCACTCGCTCTGTGTCATCGCCGCTGAGAAGCGCCACGCACTCCGGGCAATCGCGTTTCGGTTCCACCCGTCGCGGATTCGGCTCAAGGCACGCAAGGCTGACGCCGCAGAGCGCGTACGGATGCCGCTGATCAATGTCGGCGAAGACTTCGGCGAGCATGTCTGCCGCGTGCTCATCGTCTTCGACGATGTGCAGGTAGCGATCTCGCCACTCAAGGTCGTTCCATGCGCGCGTCTTCGGCTCCGCGGTGATGTGCATGTTTGCTCCGATCCTGACTGTGCCTCAGCCACAGCATCGCGCCAACCTCGGACACGAGGTGCCGGTCGCAACATTTGTGGCCAAAAGTGCGGACAAACGTTGCATCGCGTCGCGTCGCGCTCCGCTAGGTCCAATGGATAGCTGTCTGCCACCACGAGGCGTGATCGATGCGTATAGTCCTGGGCGGGATGAGCTACTCGTCGCCGAAGTCGGCCATGATGAGGTCGGAGATCGCGGCCGCGCGCTCTGCCTCGCGTGCATTCATGAACGCGGATAGCTCGGTCCAGCGCACACGTCGGTGCGAGCCACGCATGATCGCGTTGAGCTTCCCGTCGTTGATCAGCTTCACGAGCGTCGGCCTCGAGACACCAAGAAGGTCCGCGGCGAGTGAGGTCGTGAGCAGCTCGGGCATCGTCTGCAGGGTGATCGGTCCGCCTTGCGCCATGCGGTGCACGATCGCGTCGAGACTTTCCGCCAGGCCCGCCGGCACGTCGATCCGCTTGCCTGTCGCCGTGGTGATCGTCACGCCCTGAATCCGCTCATCACCAACGAACTCGACAACCCGGGCGGCTTCATCTCGAAGCTGCTCCGTGATCATCACCGTTGGGCGAGCGAGCCCTGCGGTAGTCATGATCGATTCCCTCGTGATCCTGGGGCTGTTGATCTCGTGATCGAGTACGTGAGTATCCCGACTTTCGTTTGTAAGTGTAAATCAGATCAGACTTAGGACGATACTGGGGGTCAGAATCCGGGACGCTACCGGCACAAAACCGGCACAGGCCTCGCAGAAGACGCGTCTTGTCGCGCTTCGCACGCGCAGCGACCGGGAGCTTCACTCGCTCTACGACCGGTCAGAACAGCCCAGGGGAGCGGCTCAGAAACCGCCACTCATCAGGAAAAGACGAAACCCCCGCGATGTAGAAGCTACGCGAGGGTTCCTGGGGTGATTGTAATGATCACCCGTGTGGCTCCGACCGGCATCGATCCGGTGACCTTTCGATTTTCAGTCGAACGCTCTACCAACTGAGCTACAGAGCCGCACAAGTCCGAAGGTGGAAGCTTCTGACCTGCGTCCTAGACGACAGGCCTTTCCGAAGAAAGGCCTGTCGCTTGGAGCGACCCTGACGGGACTTGAACCCGCGACCTCCGCCGTGACAGGGCGGCACGCTAACCAACTGCGCTACAGGGCCAGAACTATGAAATTGTATCGGAAAGAGTGACCCCAACGGGATTCGAACCCGTGCTACCGCCGTGAAAGGGCGGCGTCCTAGGCCACTAAACGATGGGGCCGGAGGCGAACCTCAGGGGTTCCCTTGCCGACGCTCAAGCATAAGGGGTTTCTGAGGCAAAACACCAATCGAGAGCGCGTCGGCCTGGATCCCGGGCGTGTCCGGGAGCAGAATGAAGGGTGGTCCCGTCCCGTCCCTGAACGCACGACCAGCAGATGACGATCCGAAGAATTCCCGATCCCGAGCGGGATCCGAGGGTTGCGAAAGATGCTGATGTTGTTAGTGTGACATGAGTGAAACCGGCGAAAGGGAGCCTGGTGAACCATCCGAACAGCGAAGACGCCCGTCGACCCGGACAGACGTCGCCCGCTCGGCGTGCCCGCGTGACGCGCCTGGGACGCCGCCGCAGCGGCGCCGTGCTCAGCATCGCCACCGTGGGTGCGCTGATCCTGGGCCTCTTCCTCGGCGCTCCTGCCGCATATGCCGACGACTACCCCAGCTGGGACGACGTGCAGGCGGCGAAGGCCAACGAGGCGTCCGCCGCGAACGAGGTCAGCCGCATCCAGGGGCTCATCGCTTCGCTGACGCAGAACGTCGCCGACACCAAGGCCGCGGCCGAGGCCGCCGGCAACGAGTACTTCGCCGCGCAGCAGGCGCTCGACGCACAGGCGCGACGGCTCGCGGATCTGCAGGGACAGGCCGACACCCAGAAGAAGGTCGCGGATGACACCGCGAGCAAGGCCGGCCAGATCGCCGCGCAGCTCTCGCGCGACGGCGGCGACACCACGGCCCTGCAGCTGTTCTTCTCGAAGTCGACGGCCAACACCGACGAGCTCCTGCAGCGTCTCGGGCAGATGGATCGCGTCCTCTCGGGCACCCAGGCGATCTACGACAAGGCCCTCGAGGCGAAGAACACCGCGCAGTCGCTGACGGACCAGGCCACCTCGGCCAAGGCCGAGCGCGACCGCCTCGCGAAGATCGCCGAAGACAAGATGCAGAAGGCGCAGGCCGCGGCCCAGGCTGCCGCTGCGGCTCTCGCGGATCAGCAGACGCACCTCGGCCAGCTGCAGGCGCAGCTCGCCGCCCTGCAGGACACCACGGCGAAGACCGTCGCGCAGTACCAGGCCGGTGAGGCGGCGCGTGCCGCCGCAGAGGCCGCGCGTCAGGCGCAGCTCGCCGCCGAGCGTCAGGCCGCCGAAGAAGCCGCCCGCCAGAACGGCGGAGGCGGCGGTGGTGGCGGCGGAGGCGGCGACAGCGGAGGCGGCTCGGCCGGGAGCGGCGGCTGGGTCCGCCCGTTCGGCGGTTATCAGTCCTCCGGCTACGGCTACCGCGTGCCCGACTGCGACGTCTGGGGCTGCTCCTCCAGCTTCCACGCCGGCGTCGACCTCGCCGACGGCAGCTGCGGCTCCCCGATCTTCGCCGCGCACTCCGGCACGGTCGTCTACGCCGGCTGGAACGGCGGCTACGGCAACTACATCAAGATCGACAACAGCGACGGCAGCGGGCTCGCCACGGGCTACGGCCACATCCTCAACGGCGGCTACAACGTCAGCGGAGGCGACTGGGTCAACGCCGGGCAGGTGATCGCCTATGCGGGCAACACCGGCGGATCCTTCGGCTGCCACCTGCACTTCGAGGTCTACCAGTGGGGCAGCACCATCAACCCCATCACGTTCATGCAGAACCAGGGCGTCTACATGGGCTGATCCTCGGATCCTTCACACAGAAGACCCCCGGGCCGCTGAGCGCACCGGGGGTCTTCTGTCTGCGTCCGAAGGTCAGTGACCGTCGTTCTTGAAGCGCTCGATGGCCTCGTCGAGGATCCGCTGCGCCTCGGCGGCGTCGCCCCACGCGTCGACCTTGACCCACTTGTTGGGCTCGAGGTCCTTGTAGTGCTCGAAGAAGTGCGCGATCTCCTTCTTCGTGTACTCGGCCAGGTCGCCCAGGTCCTGGATGTGCGACCAGCGCGGGTCCTTGCTCAGCACGGCGACGAGCTTGTCGTCTCCGCCGGCCTCGTCGCTCATCTTCAGCACGGCCACCGGGCGCACGTTCACCACGACGCCGGGGAAGATGGCCTGGTCGAGCAGCACCAGCACGTCCAGCGGGTCGCCGTCCTCGCCGAGGGTGTTGTCGAAGTAGCCGTAGTCGGCCGGGTACCCGAAGGTCGTGTAGAGCACGCGGTCGAGGTGCACTCGTCCGGTCTCGTGGTCGACCTCGTACTTCACGCGGCTGCCGCGCGGGATCTCGATGACGGCGTCGTGTGCGCCCATGCGTGTACTCCTCAGGAAAGACGGTTGGATGCCGCGCACCAGCCTACTTGCGTGCGCCTCCACGCGCCCGCCGTCATCCGCGGACCGCGGAGGCGCCGCCCGACCCGGGTAGCGTGAGAGCGTGCCGTCCCTCTCTCCCGCCGTCGCCGAGATGCGCCGCGCCGTGCGCGCCGCCCTGGCTGCTCTGCCCTCGCAACCCGACGCCGTGATCGTCGCCCTCTCGGGCGGCGCCGATTCGCTGGCGCTGGCGGCCGCGACGGCCTTCGGGGCGCGCGCCGCGGGGATCCGCGTGCAGAGTGTGACGGTCGACCACGGGCTGCAGGACGGATCCGACCGGATCGCCGCCGAGGCCGCCGCGAAGGCGTCGGCGCTCGGCATCGAGGCGCGTGTGGAACGGGTCGTCGTCGCGGAGTCGGGGGAGGGCCCGGAAGCCGACGCACGCGCCGCCCGCTACGCCGCACTGCGCCGGGTCGCGCAGACCGAGGACGCGCCCGTGCTGCTCGGACACACGCTCGACGACCAGGCGGAGACGGTGCTGCTGGGTCTGTCCCGCGGATCCGGCGCAGGCAGCCTGCAGGGCATGGCGCCGGTGCGGACCGACGAGGACGGGACGAGGTGGATCCGCCCGCTCCTCGCCGTGCGGCGCGCCACGACGCGCGCAGCCTGCTCCGCCGAGGGTCTCGACCCCTGGGACGATCCGCACAACGCCGACCCCCGCTACCTGCGCGTGCGGGTGCGCGAGCGCGTGCTGCCGGTGCTCGAGGCCGAGCTCGGCCCTGGCATCGCCGAGGCGCTCGCCCGCACCGCCGAGCAGCTGCGCGAGGACGCGGAGGCGTTCGACGAGATGATCCACGAGACCATCGAAGACATCGTGGAGCACGCCGAGGCCGGGATCTCCGTGAGCGCCGCGGCCCTCGCCGCCAACCCCGCGGCGCTGCGCAATCGCGTGATCCGCCTCGTCGTGCAGAGCGAGTTCGGCGTCGGCCTGACCCGCGCGCAGACCGTCGAGGTCGCGCGCCTGGTCACCGACTGGTCGGGCCAAGGGCCGCTCGATCTGCCCGGCTGCACCGCCACCCGCGTCGGCGGCCGGATCGTGTTCGCCGCGCGCTAGAGCCGAGGCGTGGATCCTTGGATCCGGGTCTGCGAGTGCACGGGGTGTTGTCGAACGCACCGGGTCTTGGCGTGAACGAGCCGTGTGCTCGGCAGGATCCCGTGTGCTCGGCCGGACTCCCGGATCCTCGGATCCCCCCCCCCGGACGCGACGAGACGCGGCCCCCGGGAGGGGACCGCGTCTCGGGTCGTCCTACTTCTTGCCGCCGAGGAGGCCGTCCAGCAGGCCGCCGATGTCGATGCCGCCCGCGCCGCCGGCCGAGGAGCCCTGCTGGCCGCCGCCGAAGAGTCCGCCGAGCCCGCCGAGGATGTCGCCGAGGCCGCCGCCCGACGCGGCGCCCGCGGTCGAGCCCTGCTGCTGGCCGCCGCCGAAGAGGCCGCCGAGGATGTCGCCGAGACCGCCACCGCCGCCGGTCGAGCCCTTCTGGCTGTTCGCGATGAGGCCCATCACGATCGGGGCGAGGATCGGGAGCAGCTTGCCGAAGTCGATGCCGGCCGTCTTCTGCTCGCTGGTCAGGGTCTGCGCGACCTGGTCCGCATTGTCGCCGAACACGTGCGACACGATCTTCTGGCCGTCGGCCTCGTCGATGTCGTTGATCGAGGCCGCACCGGAGAAGCCGTCGTGCTTGGCGAGCGCCGCCTCGATCGCGGAGGAGCCCTCCGCCGTCTCGGCGTTCTTGGCGAGGCCTCCGAGGAGCGCGGCGCCGCCTTCCTGCACCGCCTGCCGCGCGACGTCCTCGCTGACGCCGAGCTTCTGGGCGATGTCGCCGATCGGCACCTGGTTGAGGATCTCGTCGATGTCCATGGGACTCCTTCCGTCCGCGGCGGGGGCTCGGTTCCCCCAAGCGCCACCCCGCCTCTCCGCTCACAGTAGCGGGCGCAGGACGCCTGCGGGAGAACGGATCCGGTCGCGTAAAATCGATCCATGCGCGCTGCGGACATCCCTGACGACCTGACCGAGATCCTCGTCACCGAGGAGGAGATCCGCACCAAGCTCGACGAGCTCGCGGCGCGGGTCGCCGAGGACTACGCGGGCAAGGATCTGCTCCTGGTCGGCGTGCTGAAGGGCGCCGTCATGGTCATGGCCGACTTCGCCAGGGCGCTGCCGTTCTCGGTGCCGATGGACTGGATGGCGGTGTCGAGCTACGGCGCGAGCACCAAGTCCAGCGGCGTGGTGCAGATCCGCAAGGACCTGGACACCGACCTGCACGGCAAGCACGTCCTGATCGTGGAGGACGTCATCGACTCCGGCCTGACCCTGAGCTGGTTGCTGGAGAACTTCGCCTCGCGCGGCGCCGAGTCGATCGAGGTGCTCGCGCTGCTGCGCAAGCCCGAGGCGGCCAAGGTCGTGATCGACTGCAAGTACGTCGGCTTCGACATCCCGCCCGAGTTCGTGGTGGGCTACGGCCTCGACTACTCCGAGCGCTACCGCAACCTGCGCGACGTCGCGGTGCTGGCGCCGCACGTGTACGCCTGAGCGACCGCGGAGACGTCTCGCGCCGCCCCGGGCGGGCGGCTCGAGAAGAGGGGTACGCCGTGGGCGAATCCCCAGGGGGGCGCTAAGACTCTCGCGCTACGCTGATCGGATCATGGATGTAAAGAAGATCACGCGCAGCTGGCTCACGTATGTGGTGCTGATCGGTCTCTTCCTGGTCGGCGGGTTCCTGCTGATCTCGAACCTCGGATCCTCCTCGCAGGTGTCGACCAAGGACGGACTGGACCTGCTCAAGGGCGGCACGGTGACCAAGGTGGTCAACACCGATGGCGACCAGCGCGTGGACATGACGCTGTCGAAGCCGTACAAGGGCGCGGACAGCGTGCAGTTCTATTACGTCCAGGCTCGCGCGGCCGAGGTGGTCAAGGCGATCGACGACGCCGCGCCCAAGGACGGCTACAACGACGCCGTGCCGAAGGCGAGCTGGTTCGACGGCTTCCTCTCGATCCTCATCCCGATGGTGCTGCTCGGCCTGCTCTTCTGGTGGCTGTTGTCCAGTGCCCAGGGCGGCAACAGCAAGATCATGCAGTTCGGCAAGTCCCGCGCGAAGCTCGTGAGCAAGGAGAACCCGACGGTCACCTTCGCCGACGTGGCGGGGGCCGACGAGGCCATCGAGGAGCTCCACGAGATCAAGGAGTTCCTGCAGGATCCGGGCAAGTTCCAGGCGATCGGCGCGCGGATCCCCAAGGGCGTCCTGCTCTACGGCCCTCCCGGGACCGGAAAGACCCTGCTCGCCCGCGCCGTCGCCGGCGAGGCCGGCGCCCCCTTCTACTCGATCTCCGGATCCGACTTCGTCGAGATGTTCGTCGGCGTGGGAGCCTCCCGCGTGCGCGACCTCTTCACGCAGGCCAAGGAGAACGCCCCCGCGATCATCTTCATCGACGAGATCGACGCCGTCGGCCGGCACCGCGGTGCGGGCCTCGGCGGCGGCAACGACGAGCGCGAGCAGACGCTGAACCAGATGCTCGTGGAGATGGACGGCTTCGACCCGAACGCGAACGTCATCGTGATCGCGGCGACCAACCGCCCCGACATCCTCGACCCCGCGCTCCTGCGCCCCGGCCGCTTCGACCGGCAGATCGGCGTGGACGCGCCCGACCTCAAGGGCCGTCAGCACATCCTCGAGGTGCACGCGAAGGGCAAGCCGCTCGCGAACGGCGTCGACCTCGAGGTCGTCGCCCGCAAGACGCCCGGATTCACCGGCGCCGACCTGGCCAACGTGCTCAACGAGGCCGCGCTGCTGACGGCGCGCTCGAACGCGCAGCTCATCGACAACCGCGCCCTCGACGAGGCGATCGACCGCGTCATCGCCGGCCCGCAGCGTCGCACCCGCGTGATGAAGGACAAGGAGAAGCTCATCACGGCGTACCACGAGGGCGGTCACGCGCTCGCGGCGGCGGCGATGAACTACACCGACCCGGTCACCAAGATCACGATCCTGCCGCGCGGCAAGGCCCTCGGTTACACGATGGTGCTCCCGCTGGACGACAAGTACTCGGTCACCCGCAACGAGCTGCAGGACCAGCTCACCTACGCGATGGGCGGCCGCGTGGCCGAGGAGATCGTCTTCCACGACCCGACCACGGGCGCCTCGAACGACATCGAGAAGGCGACGTCGATCGCCCGCAAGATGGTGCTCGAGTACGGCATGACGACGGAGCTCGGACCGGTCAAGCTCGGCACCGAGGGTGGAGAGCCCTTCGCCGGCCGCGACATGGGCCGCGGACGCGAGTACTCCGAGACGATCGCCGAGCGCGTGGACACGCAGGTGCGCGCCCTCATCGAGCAGGCGCACAACGAGGCGTACGAGGTGCTGAGCGCCAACCGCGACATCCTCGACAAGCTCGCGCGCGAGCTGCTCGAGAAGGAGACCCTGGACCACAACCAGATCGCGGAGATCTTCACGGAGATCCGCAAGCTGCCCGAGCGCCCGCAGTGGCTCTCGAGCGAGGACCGTCCGGTGTCGCTGCTGCCCCCGATCGACATGCCGCAGCGCGGCGTCGAGGTGGGCACCGCGGCGACCGAGGCCGCCCAGCCGTCGACGGAGCGCCGGCCGGGCACCGCGGGCGGCGGCAAGCCGCGCCCCGCGACGGCCTGAGCGATGGCCGTCGATCGGGAGCGCGTCGCGAGCCTGACCCGTGAGCTGCTCCTCGCGATCGGCGAGGACCCGGAGCGTCCGGGGCTGAAGCAGACCCCGGCGCGGATGGCCGACCTGTACGCCGAGTTCTTCGCCGGCTTGGGCGAGGATCCCGGCGCCCCGCTCGCGCACACGATCAGCGTCTCGCACGGGCCCGCGCCCGACACCCTGCCCTCGGGCGCGGTGCTGCTGCGCGGCATCCGGTTCCGCTCGGTGTGCGAGCACCACCTGCTGCCGTTCGCCGGGCACGCGCACATCGCGTACCTGCCCGGGGAGCACGTCGTCGGACTCGGCGCGCTGGTCAAGGTGGTCGAGATCCTCGCCTCGCGTCCGCAGGTGCAGGAGCGGCTCGGCGAGCAGGTCGCCGACGCGATCGCCTCCCACCTCGACGCGCAGGGCGTGCTCGTGGTGATGGACGCGGTGCACGGCTGCGTCACCATGCGGGGCGGCCGGCAGACGGAGGCCTCGACCCTCACGATCGCGGCCAGGGGGGTCTACACGGATCCCGTCGCGCGCGCCGAGCTGATCGCGCTGATCGGGGCGGGCGCGCGGCCTGCGGCCGACCCGTTCGTCCCGTCGTCGATCGACGCGCCCGGAACCACCGCATGACCGCGATCTGGGGGATCGTCAACGCCACCCCCGATTCGTTCAGCGACGGCGGGCGCTACGCCGACGCCGACCACGCGGTCGCGCACGCCCTGCTGCTGCGCGCGCAGGGCGCACACGTGCTCGACATCGGCGGCGAATCCACCCGCCCCGGCGCCGAGCGGGTGCCCGTCGCCGAGGAGCAGCGTCGCGTGCTGCCGGTCATCGAGCGCCTCGCCGCCGAGGGGATCCCGGTGAGCGTGGACACCCTGAACGCCGGCACCGCGGTCGCCGCCGTCCGCGCGGGGGCGCGGATCGTGAACGACGTCTCGGGAGGCCTGGCGGATCCGGAGATGCTCGCGGCCGTCGCCGAATCGGGCGCCGACATCGCGCTCGGACACTGGCGCGGGCCGTCCTCGGACATGTACGCGCGCGCCGAGTACGGGCGGGTCGGCCGCGAGGTGGCCGGCGAGCTGCGCGAGCGCGTGGCCGCCGCGGCGGCGGCCGGCATCGCCCCCTCGCGCATCATCGTCGATCCCGGCGTGGGGTTCGCGAAGACCGCGGGCCAGAACTGGGATCTGCTGCGCGAGCTCGCCGACATCGTGGCGCTCGGGCCACGCGTGCTCGTGGGGACGTCGCGCAAGCGCTTCCTCGCCGACGCCCTGGGCGCCGACGCCGACGAGCGGCGCAAGGATCTGGCGACCGCCGTGACGAGCGCGCTCGCCGCCCGCGCCGGGGCGTGGGCCGTGCGCGTGCACGACGTCGCCGCCACGCGCGACGCCCTCGCGGTGCTCGGCGCCTGGGACGGCTGAGCCCCCTCACCGTAGGCTGTGAGCATGGACTTCCTCGACGCGATCACGCTGACCGGCTTGACGGTGTTCGGACGGCATGGCGTGTTCGAGCATGAGCGGGAGAACGGCCAGGACTTCATCGTCGACCTGCGCCTGCACCTCTCCGTGCGTCAGGCCGCGGCCAGCGACGACGTCGCCGACACCGTGCACTACGGCGAGCTCGCCGAGAGGGTCGCGGCCGTCGTCGCGGGTGAGCCCGTGAACCTGCTCGAGACGCTCGCCACCCGCATCGCGGACCTGGTGCTCGAGGACGAGCGGATCCACGGCGTCGACGTCACGGTGCACAAGCCGCATGCGCCCATCCCGCTGACGTTCGCCGATGTGTCGGTCACCGTGCAGCGCGTGAGCCCCGTGCAGCGCGAATGGAGCGAGGGATGACGCCGACGCACCCGATCCCGCCCGTCCCGCGCGGACGGCGCCTGCCCGCGATCGACCCGCGTCCCGAGGAGGAGCCGGTCGAGGCGGTCGTCGCGCTCGGATCCAACCTCGGCGACACCTCTGCCACGATCGAGGACGCCGTGCGGGCGATCCGCCGCCTGCCCCTCGTCGACGAGGTGCGCGTCTCGACGATCTTCCGCACGGTCGCGGTGCGGCTGGACGGGCCGGATCCGGACGCCCCGGAGTTCGCGAACGCGGTCGCGATCGTCACCACCCGCCTCGCCCCGCAGGTCCTGCTCGGCATGCTGCACGCGATCGAGGAGGAGCACGGACGCATCCGTGCCGAGCGCTGGGGAGACCGCACCCTCGACCTCGACCTGATCGCCTACGACGACCTGCGCAGCGACGACGAGCACCTGCTGCTGCCGCATCCCCGCGCGGCCGAGCGCACCTTCGTGCTCGCGCCGTGGCTCGACGTCGATCCCGACGCCGTGCTGCCGGGACGCGGCAGGGTCGCCGACCTGCTGGCCGCACTCGAGGGCGGCTCATGAAGCGGATCTCGCCCGTTCTGCTGTCCGTGCTGGCCCTCGCCGGAGCGGCGGCGGGCTTCCTGCTCGACCATGCGATGACCACCGCGGGCAGGGCCACGTTCGCGCCGTCGATCCTGCTGCCGATCTTCCTCGTGCTGCTGGCGCTCGCGGTGCTGGCCCTCGCCTGGCCGATCCGGCGCAGCACGCGGTCGGCCGAGCGGCCGCCGGTCAATCCGTTCCGCGCCCTTCGGATCGCCATGCTCGCCAGGGCATCGAGCCTGGTCGGCGCCGTGATCACCGGCTTCGGGATCGGGCTCCTCGCCTATCTGCTCTCCCGGCCGATCACGCCGCCGCTAGGCTCGATCATCGCGACCGCCGTCGCCGCACTCGTGCTCACGATCGCGGCGGTGATCGCAGAGAGCTTCTGCCTGCTGCCCGGAAACGGGCCCCACGACCCCGACGGCCAGAATGGGCCGCGCCTGGAGGACGACGATGACGACCATCCCCGAACCGCCGCAGATCCCGGGCACTGACCCCGTCGCACCGCCGACCCGCGCCCAGGCGCGCGCGCAGTCCGCGGCCGCGACCCCGCCCGCGCACACGGCCCCTGCGGCCGCGCCGGTGCTCGATGAGGGCACCTATCCGGTGCTCCGCACGCCCACGGCCCGGGGAGCGCTCGCCCTCGACGGCACGTGGCACCAGATCTCGCCCAAGTACGTGATCGCGGAGGTGCTGCTCCGCATCCTCCTGCTCGCGGTGATCGGCGTCGGCGCGTACGCCGCGACGACCCTGCTCGCACAGCCCTGGCCGTGGGCCTGGACGGTGGCGGGCGTGACCGCCGTCGTGATCCTGTTCGAACTCGTGATCCTGCCGCGTCAGGCCAGGGCGATCGGCTACATGCTGCGCGCCGACGACATCGTCTTCCGCCGCGGGATCCTGTGGCAGCGCATGATCGCGGTGCCCTACGGGCGCATGCAGCTGGTCGACATCACGCGCGGCCCGGTCGACCGGGCCTTCGGGATCGCGAAGCTCAAGCTCGTGACCGCCGCCGCGACCACCGGCGTCGAGATCCCCGGCATGACCGAGGACGCCGCGGAATCGCTGCGGGACACCCTCATCGACGTCGCCGAGATGCGCCGGACCGGCCTGTGAGCACGCCGGAGCAGCAGCCCTACGGCTCGCCCCCTTCGCCGGGGGCCGCGCCGTTCCCGACGGCCGTTCCGGGACGGGCGCCGGGCGCGCCCTCGCTCGCCGACGGCGAATGGCACCGGATGCACCCGCTCACGCCGCTCATGAAGGGCGGACTGGTGCTGGTGATCGTGATCGGCTACCTGATCGCGAACCTGCGCGAGAAGATCGTGTACTGGCTCATCTCGCTGTTCACCCCGACGCGCGTGCCGGAGTTCGGCGGAGACCCCGTGGACTGGGTCGTGAACAACAACCTGGTGCTCGTGGTGCTGCTGGGCGTGCTCGCCCTCGCGGTGCTGCTCGTGGGGATGTTCTGGCTGATGTGGCGCTTCCACGACTTCCGCATCACGGATGCGCACGTCGAGGTGCGCAAGGGCGTCGTCTTCCGCTCGCACCGCCGCGCACCGCTCGACCGCGTGCAGGGCGTGAACCTCACCCGGCCGTTCCCCGCGCGACTCATCGGGCTCGCGAAGCTCGAGGTCGACGGGGCGGGCAACGACGCCAACGTGCCGCTCGAGTACCTCTCCACCGCGAAGGCCGAATCCGTGCGCGCGGACATCCTGCGCCTCGCCTCGGGCGCGCGGCACGCCCGTGAGGCGACGCGCGGAAGCGGAGACGCGGCGGCCGCCCGCACGATGCGGGCGCAGCTCGCGGCCTCGATGGACGCCGGCGTCACCGGGCTGATCGCCGGGGTGGATCTGGACGACATCGCGCCGGAGCACGTGCTGCGGATCCCCACCGGCCGGCTCGTCGGCTCGCATGTGCTGTCCGGGCTCACCTGGCTCGCACTGTTCGCGGTGATCTTCGTGGGCGGCATGATCGGCACGCTCCCGGCGGTGCTGGCCGACGCGGGACCCGCCGGAGGCGCGATCGCGATCGGCATCGCCCTCGCGATGGGCATCCCGCTGCTGCTCGCGTCGATCGCGGTGACCTGGAGCCGGATCGCGCGGGCGCTGCGCTACTCGATCGCGCCCACCCCCGACGGGGTGCGCATCACCTTCGGTCTCTTCACGACCGTGACGGAGACCATCCCGCCCGGGCGCATCTTCGCGGTCGAGGTCATGCAGCCGCTGCTGTGGCGGCCGTTCGGCTGGTGGTCGGTGCGGATCAACCGGATGAGCGGCAAGGCCGCCTCCCAGCAGCAGTCCAGTCAGGCGCAGCAGTTCAACATCGTGCTGCCGGTGGGCGCACGTGCGGACGTCGAGCGGGTGCTGGGGCTGATCCTGCCGGACGTGCCGGCAGAGGTGCTGCCCCTGATCTGGGAGCAGGGCGTGCTCGGCCCGGTCGCCGGCGATCCGTACACGACGATCCCGCCCCGCGCCTGGTGGCGGCGCCCGCTGTCCTGGCGCCGGCACGGCGCCGCGCTCACCGACTTCGCGCTCCTGCTGCGCCGAGGCCGCATCTGGCGGCAGCTGGCCGTCTTCCCGCTCGCCCGGCTCCAGGGCTTCTCGCTGCACCAGGGCCCGATCGATCGGGTGCAGGGCGTGGCCAAGGCGCAGGCGCACTCCGCCGTCGGCCCCGTGCGCGGCGAGGTCTCTGGGCTGGACAGCCAGGTGCTGCTCGGCATGCTGAACACGCTCTCGGTCTCCGCCGCCCGTGCGGCCGCCGCGGACCGCGCGCATCGCTGGGCCGAGGAGCACGAGCCGGCCCCGGCGCAGACTGCACCTGCGGGGCCGAGCCTTCCGGCCGGACCCAGCCTGCAGGCCGGACCGAGCCTGCCCACCGGACCGAGCCTGCCCGCGGGGCACGGTCTGCCTTCGGGGCTCGGCGGATCCGCGGAGCGCACCTCGTGACCCGCGCGGGACGTCTCGACGTCGGCATCATCGGTGCCGGGCACGTCGGTCCCGTGATCGGCGCGGCGCTCGGCGGCGCCGGACACGCCCTCGTCGGCATCACCGCCGGATCCGACCCGGAGCGCGCGGCGGCGGTGCTGCCCGGCGTCGCTGTGAAGGAGGCCCCCGACCTCGTCCGCGCCGCGCAGCTCGTCGTGATCGCCGTGCCGCATGATCAGCTGCCGGGGCTCGTGTCCGGCCTCGCGGAGGTCGGGGCGTGGCAGCCGGGTCAGCTCGTGCTGCACACGGATCCGGCCTACGGCACCGACGTCTTGGAGCCGGCCGTGCGCAGCGGCGCGATCCCGCTCGCGGTGCACCCCGCGATCTCGTTCACCGGGACCACGCTCGACCTGCGCCAGCTGCAGGCCTCGTATGCGGCCGTGACGGCGCCGGCCATGGTGCTGCCGATCGCGCAGGCCCTCGCCGTGGAGCTCGGGTGCGAGCCGGTGGTGATCGAGGAGGAGGACCGGCCCGCCTATGCCGAGGCGATCTCGACCGCGTCGGAGTTCGCGCGCTCGATCGTCGGCCAGGCGACCGGGATCCTGCGGGGGATCGGCGTCGAGAACCCCGGCGGGTTCCTCTCGGCGCTCGTCTCATCGACCTTCGACCGGGCCCTGCGCGAGGCGTCGTCGGACGAGCGGCTCTGAGCGCGACCCCCGATGCGCGTTCGCGCGCACCCGGGTGAGGCACCGAGCGGGCGCGAAGGCGCGCGCCGGTAGACTTGTCGGCGACTTCCGAGGAGCCCCACCCATGACTGACGCGCCCGCGCCGACCACCGACAGCATCGACCCTTCGGCGGACGCGGCCGAGGACACCTTCGAGCAGCGGGCGGTGCGCATGGCCAAGCGCGAGCGGCTGATCGCCGAGCGCGCGGACGCGGCCGGCGGCGCCTTCCCCGTCGCCGTCCCGGTCACGCACACCATCCCGCAGCTGCGCGCCGAGTACGGCGAGCTCCAGCCCGGCGCCGAGACCGGGGTGCTCGTCGGCGTGGCGGGCCGCGTGGTGTTCAGCCGCAACACCGGCAAGCTCTGCTTCGCCTCGCTGCAGGCCGGTGACGGATCCCGGATCCAGGCCATGATCTCGCTCGCCAACGTGGGGGAGGAGTCCCTTGCGCAGTGGAAGGAGCTGGTCGACCTCGGCGATCACGTGTTCGTGCACGGCGAGGTGATCTCCAGCCGTCGCGGCGAGCTGTCGATCATGGCCGACTCCTGGACGATCGCGTCCAAGGCGATCCTGCCTCTCCCCAACGCCTATGGCGAGCTCAGCGAGGAGGGGCGCGTGCGCAGCCGCTTCCTCGACCTGATCCTGCGCGACCAGGCCCGCAGCACCGTGCGCGCCCGCGCCGCGGTCAACGCGAGCCTGCGCCAGACCTTCACGAGCCATGACTTCCTCGAGGTGGAG
The DNA here is from genome assembly GCF_044749045.1 of Microbacterium sp. NPDC089698. Lineage (NCBI taxonomy): Bacteria > Bacillati > Actinomycetota > Actinomycetes > Micrococcales > Microbacteriaceae > Microbacterium > Microbacterium sp. NPDC089698. The sequence goes on along the minus strand of NZ_JBIVHE010000003.1, from coordinate 250,534 downwards.
ACCCCGATGCTGCAGGTGCAGCACGGCGGCGCCTCCGCCCGACCGTTCATCACGCACTCGAACGCGTTCGACACCGAGCTCTACCTGCGCATCGCGCCCGAGCTGTACCTGAAGCGCGCCGTGGTCGGCGGCATCGAGCGGGTGTACGAGATCAACCGCAACTTCCGCAACGAGGGCGCCGACTCCACGCACAGCCCCGAGTTCGCGATGCTCGAGGCGTATCAGGCCTACTCCGACTACAACGGCATCGCCGACCTCACCCAGGAACTGATCCAGAACGCCGCGATCGCGGTCGCCGGATCCACCCTGGTCACCTGGGCGGACGGCACCGAGTACGACCTCGGCGGGGACTGGGCGCGCATCTCGATGTACGACTCGCTGTCCGAGGCGGCCGGGCGCACCTTCACCCCGTCGGACCCGGTCGCGGACCTCATCGCCTTCGCCGAGGCGAACGACGTCGACGTCCCGCCGCACGCCACGCACGGCAAGCTCATCGAGGAGCTGTGGGAGCACTTCGTGAAGGGCGGTCTGGAGCGGCCGACCTTCGTGATGGACTTCCCCGTCGACACCTCCCCGCTCGTGCGCGAGCACCGCTCGATCCCGGGCGTCGTGGAGAAGTGGGACCTCTACGTGCGCGGCTTCGAACTCGCGACGGGCTACTCCGAGCTCATCGATCCCGTGATCCAGCGCGAGCGCTTCGTCGAGCAGGCGAAGCTCGCCGCGGGCGGCGACCTCGAGGCCATGCGCCTCGACGAGGAGTTCCTGCGGGCGCTCGAGCACGGCATGCCGCCGACCGGCGGAATGGGCATGGGCATTGACCGCCTGCTCATGGCCGTCACCGGTCTCGGGATCCGCGAGACGATCCTGTTCCCGCTCGTGAAGTGACGCATCCGGCGACCCCTCATGCTGCCGCGCGGAAGGACCAGCGCGGCAGGATGCCGGCGTCGACGACCGTGCGCAGCAGCTGCGCGAACGTGAGCTCCGGGTCGACCGACTGGGCCTGATCCAGATAGCGGGCGGCGTGCGTCGACCGTCCGCGGGCCCAGGACAGCCAGGCGGCGGCAGCGAGCGGTCCTCCGCGGGCGTCTCGGGGCGCGAGCGGGATCGTGTGGCGCACGAGTGCCAGTGCGACACCCAAGCGGTCGCCGTCCGGCCGCGGTCCGTCCCCGATCAGGATGCCGCCGATGTCCGCCGGCACGGCTGCGCCCCGTCTGCGATGGCACAGTTGCGCAGCGAGCGCCCGATCACCGCAGTCGATGCCGCTCGCCCACTGCACGAGGGCGACGTCGCGCAGGGCCGGGCGGTTCAGGACCCACACCAGCGCGGCCGTGGCGAACGGGGAGAGCGCCTCGGGCGAGTCGAGCACCTCCTCCAGGAACGACGGCAGATCGTCCAGCAGCAGCGCGGTCTCCTGCGCTCTCGGATCCGCACGTGCCGGGGTCGGAGGCCGCGTGCGCCCCTGCGCGGCGGGACCGAGCACGCGTTCGACGGCGAGCAGGGCGCGGCCGACCGATTCCGCCGCGAACAGTCCGGGTGCGGGCAGCTCGGTGCCGCTGAACTGATCCGGAGCGGGTCCTGCGAATCCGGGCACCGGGGGAGGGGGAGGCACGTCCTTCAGCGGGTGCGGCGCGGACTCCTGATCCCGGTAGTCGGCCCAGGAGTCGCCGCCGACGAACAGCGCCTCGACCACGTGCAGTCCGCACGCCTCGGCGCGCCCGATCAGCTCCTCGACGAGGGCGACAGCGGGGAGCGCACCGCCCTGGCACGGGGCGGCGTCCGCGTACACCGCGATCGCGAGCGCGTCGGTCTCCGGCACGCGACAGGTCAGCCCGATCGCGGTCGCGGCGAACTCCGCGGCCGCGGGGATCGCGCCCGAAGGCAGGTCGAAGCGGAGCGCGCCGGCGGTCCGCGCACCGCGGAACGGCAGCAGCACCACGGAGTCGCGCGGGGTGAATCCGGTGAGCACGGGGATGGCGGCGAGCAGCTCTGCAGCGCCCGCGGCGTGAACGATGGTCGTCATGGATCCACCCTGCGGACTGCGGCGGAACGCGCTCCGCGTCAGGAACGGAACGGTGCGAAAGGTCGCTGCGGATCCCGGATGTGCGGACCGGTCGCGCGGGGGCGAGTCGTCCCTCTCAGCCGGCGCACCGGACCCACGGGTAGGATCGGAGCATGGACGAATTCTGGGTGGCCGCCGCGTGGTCGGTGATCCCCACGATCGTCGTCTGCGTCGTCTTCTGGTTCGTGCTGCGCGGGATCCTGCGCTTCGATCGCACCGAGCGGCAGACGCACGCGCGCATCGAGGCCGAGGAGCGCGCCGCGCGCGGCCTGCCTCCCCGCTCCTCCTGACCTGGGCGCGCGCCGCCCGGTCGCCCGGTTCCGCGCGGCTTCGAGCCGCACCCGGCGATGTCCTGATCAGCCGCTACTGTGGACGAAGTCGCCGTCCGGCGGCGGATTCCGTGCGGAAGAGGCGGCATGTGGTCTCAGTCGTGGCCCTGGTGGGTCGGCGCCTTCGCCGTCGCCGTCGACCTCACGATCCGCGTGATCGCCATCATCGTCGTCCCGCGCAATCGCCGTCCCACGGCCGCCACGGCCTGGCTCCTCGCGATCTACTTCATCCCGTACATCGGGGTGCTGCTGTTCCTGCTCATCGGGAATCCGCGGCTGCCCAGGGCGCGGCGGAAGAAGCAGGACCTCATCAACGAGACCATCGCCGAGGTCACGAAGGACCTGCACCTCGGCGTCTCCGACGTGCAGATGCCGGAGAGCCTCGCGTCCCTGGTGCGCATGAACCAGCGCCTCGGGGCCCTGCCCCTGTTCGGCGATAACGGTGCGCACCTGATCTCCGAGTACCAGGAGTCCCTCGACGCGATGGCCGACGCGATCCGCGAGGCCACCGAGTTCGTGCACGTGGAGTTCTACATCCTGCAGTCGGACGCCTCGACGGACAACTTCTTCCGCGCGCTCGAGGAGGTGGCCGCCCGCGGCGTGCCGGTGCGCGTGCTGCTGGATCACTGGGCGAATCGCTGGAAGCCGCGTTACAAGCAGACGATCGCGCGGCTGGATGCGATGGGCGCCGACTGGCATCTGATGCTGCCCGTGCAGCCGCTCAAGGGGCGCACGCAGCGTCCTGACCTCCGCAACCACCGCAAGCTGCTCGTGATCGACAACGAGGTGGCCTTCCTGGGTTCCCAGAACGTCACCGATTCGACCTACAACCTGCCGAAGAACATCAAGCGCGGCCTGCACTGGGTCGACCTCATGGTGCGCGTCGACGGACCGGTCGTCGGGAGCGTCAATGCGGTGTTCCTTTCCGACTGGTACAGCGAGACCGATGATGTGCCGGAGTCGGTCGCGTTCGCGCCGACCGAGAGCGGCAGCGGCGACCTGGACTGCCAGATCGTCCCATCGGGCCCCGGCTTCGAGGCCGAGAACAACCTCCGGCTCTTCCTCGGCCTGCTCTACGCCGCCAAGCGCAAGATCATGATCGTGAGCCCCTATTTCGTGCCCGACGAGGCGCTGCTGCTCGCCGTCTCCACGGCGTGCGACCGGGGACTCCAGGTCGAGCTGTTCGTGTCCGAGGAGGGCGACCAGGCGATCGTCTACCACGCGCAGCGCAGCTACTACGAGGCGCTGCTGCGGGCCGGCGTGCGGATCTGGATGTACCGCAAGCCGTACATCCTGCACACCAAGAGCCTGACGATCGACGACGACGTCGCGGTCATCGGATCCAGCAACATGGACATGCGCTCCTTCGGTCTGAACCTCGAGATCTCGATGCTTGTGCGCGGCGAGGAGTTCGTGCGGGAGCTGCGCGAGGTCGAGGACCGGTATCGCTCGCTCAGCCGCGAGCTCACTCTCGAGGAGTGGATGCAGCAGCCGCTGCGCTCGACCGTGCTCGACAACCTGGCCCGGCTCACCTCCTCGCTGCAGTAGCGGGTATGGCCGGAGCTTCGCCGGAACATGGCCGACGGGGCATGGTGAGGGGCAGCGGTGCTGGATAGCATGAGCGCATGAGGATCCGCACCGCTCTGGCCATCGCGGCGCTCGCCGCCTCCGCGACGTTCGCTCTGGCGGGTTGTGCCGCGCTCGAGCCGGTCAGCCCTCCCCTCCCCACGGCCGATGCGACCTCGTCTCCTGCGCCGTCCACCGACCCGTCGGCGGCCTGGCTCGACGGCGGGCGCGGGATCGGTCTCGTCACCTTCGGCTCCTCGTCGCTCGCCTGCACTCCGGCCGCACAGGACGTGACCGCCGACGGGCAGACGATCACGGTGACGCTCGCCGATCCGGATCCGAATGCCGCGTGCACCATGGACTTCGCGCCGCGCGCGACGTTCGTCGCGGTGCCGGAGAGCGTGGACCCCACCAAGGACGTGACGGTGCTCTTCGACGGCGGCGGCTTCCAGGGGCGGCTGCCGCTCGCGGGCGGCAGCGGACTCCGCACCGGTGGCAGCAGCGACGGCAAGCCCAGTGCCGGCTGGTTCTCCGACAACGGCATCCTGCTGCTCACCTGGGGCTCCTCGACCTGCCGTCCCGTCGTGAGCGATCTCGTCGAGGACCAGGACGGGAAGGGCGCGACGGTCACGTTCCAGACCGACGCCACCCAGGTCTGCACGATGGACTTCGTGCCCCGGATCACCGTGCTCGGGGTCAATGCGCCCGCCGACCCGGCCGGCTACGCCCTCACGCTCAAGGGCGACCACCTGGACGGGAAGGTCACGGTCATCGGCTGACGCCGGATCAGGTCGGGCTGATCACGTGCCCGGCCGGCACGGCCACCAGAAGCGCACCCGGATCGATGCGGCACCGGATCCGCACGGCCTCGCCGAACTCGTCGCCGTCGAGTTCGACGGGGGCGGGCTCGGTGGTCGCGGCGTCGGCGTCGACCCCCTGGAGGTAGCGGATCGAGCCGCCGGATCCGGTGAGCTCGATCATCCGCCGTCCGGCCTTGCTGCGCCGCAGCACCGAGTTCTGCCACCAGACGGTGCGCCAGACGGCGAGCCAGCCGAACGGGCCGCGGGCCTGGATCACGGCGACGTCGAGGTTACCGTCCGTGATCGAGGCGTCGGGGATCAGCGCGATGCCGGCGGGCAGCGCGCCGCAGTTCGCGAACAGCATGCTGTGCACCTTGACCGAGTGCAGCTTGAGGTCGTCGACCGCGTACATGATGCGGAACGGCTTCGCACCGGGCAGCGAGCGTGCCGCGCCGTCGACGTAGGCGACCCAGCCCACCGACTTCTTCAGGCCGGGACGGGTGTTCGCGATCATGTGTGCGTCCAGTCCGATGCCCGCGAGCACCACGAAGCCGTGCTTCTGCACCTCCCCGTCGGCGCGGGTCAGCTCGGCCCAGCCGATGTCGACCGGGTGCCGATCCCCGTGGAAGACCGCGTCGATCGCGGCGGAGGGCGCGGCCAGGGCGAGGCCGAGGTTGCGCGCGAGCAGGTTGCCCGTGCCGCTCGGCACGATCGCGAGCGGGACGCCGGTGCCCGCCATCGTCTCTGACACCGCGCGGACCGTGCCGTCGCCGCCGGCGACCAGCACCGCCGCGGCGTCGTCGGCCAGCGCGATGCGGGTGGCCTCCTGGCCCGGATCCTCGACCGAGGTCTCGATGATGAGCGGAGTGTCCCAGCCCGCCTGCGCCGAAAGCGTGCGCAGCAGCTCGACGAGCTTGGGGGCGTCGGCCTTGACCGGGTTGACGACGAGTGCGGCGCGGGGGCGTCCGGCAGCGTCAGTCATGCGCACAGCCTATTCCGGAGGACCGCATCCCCGGTTTCGAAGCGCGTGAATGACCGCATCGGGCCGAGGAGCCGGCACGGGGCGCGCCGTGGATCGGGCGGTCCGGGGGCGGAGAACCCCGGCGCGTCGCCTGGCTAGACTTGACGGGTGATCGACCTCGCCCTTCTCCGCGACGAGCCCGAGCTCGTCCGTCAGTCCCAGGCCGCGCGCGGCAACGCGCCGGAGACCGTCGATGCGGCGATCGAGGCCGACCGATCGCGCCGTGCCGCGCTCGCGGCGTTCGAAGAGCTGCGCGCCGAGCAAAACGCGTTCGGCAAGCAGGTCGCGAAGGCGCCGAAGGACGAGAAGGCCGCTCTCGTCGCGCAGGCGAAGGATCTCGCCGAGCGCGTGAAGCAGGCGCAGGCCGCGTCGAACGAGGCCGCGGAGGCCGCCGCCGACGCGCTCTCCGCGATCGAGAACGTGATCGTCGACGGCGTGCCCGCGGGCGGCGAGGACGACTTCGTCGAGCTGCGTCGCGTGGGGGAGACCCCGACCTTCGACTTCGAGCCTCGCGATCACCTCGCGATCGGCGAGCTGCTCGGCGCGATCGACATGGAGCGCGGCGCGAAGGTCTCCGGCGCCCGGTTCTACTTCCTGACCGGGATCGGTGCTCGTCTCGAGATCGCGCTCATGAATCTCGCGCTGGACAAGGCGCTCGGCGCCGGCTTCACGCCGATGATCGTGCCCACCCTCGTGCGGCCCGAGATCATGCAGGGCACCGGTTTCCTCGGCAAGCACGCCGACGAGGTCTACCACCTCGACAAGGACGACGACCTGTACCTCGTCGGCACGAGCGAGGTCGCGCTGGCGGGCTATCACTCCGGCGAGATCGTGGATCTGACCCGCGGCGCTCTGCGTTACGCGGGCTGGTCCACCTGCTACCGCCGCGAAGCCGGCTCCTACGGCAAGGACACCCGCGGGATCATCCGCGTGCACCAGTTCAACAAGCTGGAGATGTTCGTCTACACGACGCCCGAGGACGCCGAGGCCGAGCACCTGCGCCTTGTCGCGCTGCAGGAGGAGATGCTCACCGCACTCGGCCTGTCCTACCGGGTGATCGACGTGGCCGCCGGGGATCTCGGATCCAGCGCCGCGCGCAAGTACGACATCGAGGCCTGGGTGCCCACGCAGGGCGCGTTCCGCGAACTCACCTCCACCTCGAACTGCACCACGTTCCAGGCGCGCCGCCTCGACATCCGGCACCGTCCGGGAGCGGCGGCGGGCGCGGCCGAGGGCGGGACGAAGACGCAGCACGTCGCCACGCTGAACGGCACGCTCGCCACCACGCGGTGGATCGTCGCGATCCTGGAGACGCATCAGCAGGAGGACGGATCCGTGCGGGTGCCGGAGGTCCTGCGGCCCTATCTCGGCGGACTCGAGGTGCTCCGGCCACTGAACGCGGAGGACGCGGCGGGGGCCGAGGGCGCATGACGAACGCCTGGCTCGTCGCCCTCGACATCGACGGCACCATCCTGCTGCAGGACGAGACGATGAGCCCTGGCGTGGTGGACGCCGTGGGCCGTGCCCGCGACGCCGGGCACGAGGTCATGCTCGCGACCGGGCGCAGCTGGATGGGCACGCACCGCTTCCTCGACCAGCTCGAGATCCGCCCCGAGTTCGTGGTGTGCTCGAACGGCGCGGTCACGATGCGCCGGAGCGGATCCGCCGCGGAGCACGCCGCCGACGGTCCCGCGGTGGACGCATACGAGCGCTGGAACGTGGAGACGTTCGATCCCGCCGCCGTGCTCTCGCTGCTGCACGACCGCCTGCCCGACGCGCGGTACATGGTGGAGCTCGGATCCGGCCAGCGCCTGTACACCGCGGAGCTCGACGACTGGACGCTCGACGGCGGACGCCAGGTCGGCTTCGCCGAGCTGAGCGCCCAGGAGGTCTCGCGCGTCGTCGTGGTGTCGCCGGGGCACGATGAGGACGACTTCCACCGTCTCGTGCAGGACGCCGGGCTCAACGAGGTCTCCTACGCGATCGGCTGGACCGCGTGGCTGGACATCGCGCCGCGCGGCGTCGACAAGGGCACGGCGCTCGCGCGCGTGCGGGAGTCGCGGGGGCAGGTCGACGACCGCGTGCTGGTCGCCGGCGACGGCCGCAACGACCTCGGCATGTTCGCCTGGGCGCGCGCGCTCGGCGGGCGCGCCGTGGCGATGGGCCAGGCCCCGGACGAGGTCAGGGCAGCGGCCGGCGAGGTCACCGATGACGTCGAGGACGGCGGGCTCGCCACTGCGATCGAGCGGATCGTGCTGAGCGTTCCCGTGGTGCCCTGATCCCCTTCTGCCTCGTCATCAGGCCTTCACTCAGCGCCCGTCCAGGGGGCCCGCGGCACAATGGAGAAGCGCTCACAGGGCGCTACCCGGTTCTCCGTTAGACTCGACGCCTGTTCGGTGTGTGCATGCACGCCGAGGAGAGTTGTCCGAGCGGCCGAAGGACCTGGTCTTGAAAACCAGTGGGCAGCAATGTCCCGTGGGTTCGAATCCCACACTCTCCGCTGAGTGAGCGCAGGGTGGCGCGGTTCACCCGCTGAATCCTGAAAGGCACCGTGTGAGCGCGATGACCCGATCCCGACGCCCCGTCGCCGGGCACGGCCAGCTGCGCAGGCCGACCGCCTGGAGCCAGCTGATGAAGATGCTCGGCATCACGGCGATCGTGGTGCTCGTCTCCGGCGTCGCCGTGGCGTCGTATGTCGCGTACGACCTCGGCACGACCTTCAGCGCGAACGCCGTCGCCCTGGACGGCGAGAAGTCGGTGCCGCCGGACATCGGTGCGATCAAGGGCGGCGTGAACATGCTGCTCGTCGGCAGCGATGCCTGCGAGCCGGAGTTCTCGGCCGAATTCGGCGACCGCTGCTCCGACCCCGAGAACGCGGGCGAGCGCAACGACACGAACCTCCTGCTGCACATCTCCGACACACCCCGGCGCGTGACGGTCATCACCTTCCCGCGCGACCTCATGGTCCCGATCCCGTCCTGCACGGACTCCGACGGGAACGCGACCAGTGAGATGTCCAAGCAGCCGATCAACGTCACGCTCGAGACGGGCGGCCCGAAGAACGGTCTGGCCTGCGTCGCCCGCACGATCAGCAAGGTCTCCGGTCTCGACATCCAGTTCGCCGCCAAGGTGACCTGGGGCGGCGTGATGAAGATCACAGACGCGATCGGCGGCGTCGACGTCTGCATCGCGAACGGCATGAGCGACCCCGACACCGGCCTCGAGCTGCCTGCGGGCACGCACACCCTGCAGGGCTACTGGGCGCTCCAGTTCCTGCGCACCCGGCACGGCGTCGGCGACGGCAGCGACCTCGGCCGCGGCAGCAACCAGCAGGTGTACATGTCCTCGCTCGCGCGCAAGATGGTCTCGGGTCAGGTGCTCGGCAACCCGGCAGTGCTGCTCAAGCTCGCGAACACCGTGATGTCGAACGTCACGCCCAGTACGACCCTGACCAGTCCGAGCCTGCTCGTGCAGATCGCCCTGGCGATGAAGGACGTGCCGCTGGACCAGATCAACTTCGTGAACTATCCGGTGCTCACGGATCCGGACAACCCGAACAAGGTCGTCCCCGACACCGACAGCGCGGACCAGCTCTGGGCGGCGCTCGCCGCGAACCAGGCGATCCAGGTCGCCGGCCAGCGCGACGACGCCGTCGTCTCCGCGACGCCGACGCCGACCGATCCCGCGACGACCGACCCCGCGACGACGGATCCGTCCGCGGCGCCGACGCCCGGCGCGACCTCGGGCCCGGTCCAGCTGCCGAAGAACGTGTCCGGCCAGTCCGCGGCGCAGCAGACCTGCTCCAACGGCAACGGCTACAACGGCTGACGCAACCCGCATCTGTCTCGACGCCCCCTCGCAGTATCGACGCCCCCTCGTGGCGACGCTCCTGCGAGGGGGCGTCGGCGCTCCGAGGGGGCGTCGATGGATCCGGCACGCGTTCCGGGCTGCGGATCCGCCTGGTTCGCGCGGTGCCTGCGGACCCGTTAGGATGGACCCTGGTGTTCGGCGAGCCGGACATCTGGAGACGTCGCATAGTCAGGCCTAGTGCACCACCCTGCTAAGGTGGAGTCCTCGCAAGGGGACCGAGGGTTCAAATCCCTCCGTCTCCGCCACGAAATCCCTGATCCACACGCCTTTTCTGAGGCTGTCGGATCCGCGCCTCCTCGGGGGAAGGACATCCCTGTCATGGCAGTCGAGCCTGGTATCTACCAGCACTTCAAGGGCGCGCGCTACGAGGTCAGCGCCGTGGGCCGCCACAGCGAGACCGAGGAGCAGCTGGTCTTCTACCGCAAGCTCTACGACGACTACAGCTACTGGGCGCGGCCGCTCGCGATGTTCGAGGAGCACGTCGAGCGCGACGGGTACAGCGGCCCGCGCTTCGCCCGCATCGCCTGAGGCCTGGATCGCCTGACCCTCCCCGACTGCCCGCGTGGCGCCGGCCCTGTCCGGTGTCGGCGCTGTGCGCGATGATGGCAGCATGGCCGAGATCAAGACCCAGCCCACGACGGCGGACGTCCCCGCCTTCCTCGACGCGGCGACGCCCGAGCGCCGCCGGCTCGACGGCCTCGCGCTCGCCGAGCTCTTCGGCGAGGTGACCGGCGCCGAGCCCGTGCTCTGGGGGCCGACGATGGTCGGCTACGGCACCTACCGCTACCGCGGTGCGAGCAGCGAGGGCGACTGGCCCCGGGTCGCGTTCTCGCCCCGCAAGGCGCAGCTGTCGCTCTACGGCCTGAAGGATCTGCCCGAGGGCGGGGCTCTCCTGCCGAGCCTCGGGAAGTACACCGAGGGACGCGGCTGCGTGTATGTGCGCAAACTCGACGACATCGACCTCGGCGTGCTCCGCCGCCTCGTCGAGATCGCATGGAACCGCGGCGAGGATCCGGAGGGCTGAACTCCCATGTCGAACGACCGCGCATCCGCTTTCCTCGCCCTGCACCAAGGCCCAGGCTTCGTGCTCCCCAATGCGTGGGATCCGGGATCCGCGCGAATACTCGCGCAGCTCGGCTTCCCGGCGATCGCGACGACGAGCGCCGGGATCGCCTGGTCGCTGGGCGTGCCCGACGGCGGTGCGCTGGATCTCGACACGATGCTCGAGAAGGTCGCGGCGATCGTGGCGGCGGTCGATGTCCCGGTCACGGCCGACCTCGAGTCCGGGTACGGGGACGACCCGCAGGACGTCGCCCGCGCGGTGCTGCGCGCGATCGGGATCGGCGCCGTCGGCGGCAACCTCGAGGACACGGACGGGGGCGCCCTCTTCGGGATCGACGAGGCGACCGAGCGGATCGCCGCCGCACGCGACGCGGCGCCGCGCGGGACCTTCGTGCTGAACGCCCGCACGGACGCCTACTTCTTCGGCGGCGTGGCGGATCCCTTCGCGGAGACGGTCGCCAGAGCGCAGCGCTTCGTCGAGGCCGGTGCGGATTGCGTCTTCGTGCCGGGCGTGAACGACGAGGACACGATCCGGCGGCTGGCCGCGGAGATCCCGGCGCCGCTCAACATCGTCGCCGGTCTCGCCTCGCACGTGATCCCGGCTCCCGAGCTCTTCGCCCTCGGCGTGAAGCGGGTGAGCCTCGGCGGCAGCCTCGCCCGCGCCGCGCTCACCGCGCTCGAACGTGCAGGGCGCGAACTGCTCGACACCGGCACGCTCGGCTTCCTCGACGGCGCCCTCCCGTACGCGGAGGTGCAGCGCCGGTTCGCCGGCTGAGCCGCCGCGGCGCCACGCGGTCGCGACGCAGGCCGGCCCCCTCAGGAGGCCGGCCCGCCCGACGACGGCTCAGCGCCCGATGCTCGACATGTCCGCGTAGCGCTCGCCCGCCGCCGGCGGGAGCGCCGCGAGGACCTCGAGCTGCTCCGCGGTGAGCGCGAGCGCATCCGCGCCGACGTTCTCCTCCAGGCGGGACACCCGCTTCGTTCCGGGGATCGGCGCGATGTCCTCGCCCTGCGCGAGCACCCAGGCCAGCGCGACCTGCGCCGGCGTCGCCCCGAGATCGGCGGCGATCCTCTCCACGGCCTCGACGATCCGCAGGTTCGCATCGAGGTTCTCACCGGCGAAGCGCGGGTTGCTGAGCCGGAAGTCGCCGGCGTCCAGATCCTCGGCCTTCCGGATCGCGCCCGTGAGGAAGCCGCGGCCGAGCGGCGAGTACGGCACGAGACCGATCCCGAGCTCGCGCAGCACGGGCAGCAGCTGCTCCGCGGGCTCCCTGGTCCACAGCGAGTACTCGGTCTCCAGCGCCGTCACCGGATGCACCGCATGCGCGCGGCGGATCGTGGCCTCCCCGGCCTCCGACAGGCCGTAGTGCAGGATCTTCCCCTCGTCGATGAGCTCCGCGAGGGCGCCGACGGTCTCCTCGATCGGCGTTCCCGGATCCATCCGGTGCTGGTAGTAGAGGTCGATGCGGTCGGTGCCCAGCCGCTGCAGCGAGCCCTCGACCGACCGGCGCACGTTCTCGGCCGTGCCGTCGAGCACCCGGCCGCCCTCGCCGCGGGCGTGCACGCCGAACTTCGTGGCGATCACGACGCCGTCGCGCCGCCCCGCGAGCGCGCGCCCGACGAGCACCTCGTTCGTGTGCGGGCCGTACATCTCGGCGGTGTCGAGCATCGTGACGCCGAGGTCCAGCGCGCGATGGATCGTGCGGATCGACTCCGCGTCATCGGTGTTCGCACCGGAGTAGAACGCGCTCATCCCCATGCAGCCGAGGCCGATCCGGCCGACGGAGAGCGCGCCGAGCGTCGCCTGCTTCATCGCGCTCCTCCTCAGCCCGCGGCCAGCACGGACAACACGTTGCCCGCCGGGTCGGTGAACCAGGCGATGTCGGGCCCACGGCCGGGGGCGCCATGCGCGATGCCCTTCTCGTCGGTGCCGAAGTCGGGATCCGTGTAGATCTTGGTCACGACGCCGCGGGCGTTGAGGTCGTCGACCGCCGCCTCGACGTCGTCGACGGGGAAGTTCAGGATCGTGAAGCTCGCCGGCGTGTGATCCGGCTTCGCGTAGACGAGGATGGATCCGCCCTGCGGCAGGCGGATGTCGAGGAAGCCCATCGGGTTGGTCGAGACCTCCAACCCGAGCGTCTCGTAGAAGGTCCGGGCCGCGTCGATGTCGTCGACGCTGAACCCGCTGAACGCGTGCGTGGTCTGGAATCCGGTCATGCTCCCAGCATGCGCTCCTCGCCGCGCGCGTCCAGGCCGGGTTCGCGTCAGACCTCGCGGAACCGTGCCGGATCGACGACGGTCAGCTGCGCGCGGATCCGGTCGATCACGTCCAGCACGGAGGCGACCTCGTCGAGCGGGTGCAGCGGGGACTCCGTGCGTCCGTCGCCGACGTACTGCGCGAGAGCCGTCGCCTGATAGCCGAGTCCGTCGTAGCGCTCGGTGAAGGTGTCGTCGATCCACTCCTCCACCTCGTTGCGCCGGCCGACCCGGCGCGTCACCCGCAGTCCCGTCGGAGCGAAGAACGACGGCAGCACATCGACGCGCGCCGCGGAGCCGATCACCTCGGCGCGCTCGGCCGTGCGGGACACCATCGATGTCGATGCGACGGCGTCCGCTCCGTGCGCGTAGCCGAGCAGCGCGGTGGCGCGCAGGTCGATGCCGTCCGGCGTGATCGACCCCGAAGCCTGGATCCGGTCCGGTGCTCCCAGGATCGAGGAGGCGAAGGAGATCGGATACACGCCGAGATCGAGCAGCGCGCCGCCCCCGAGCGAGGGATTCCACATCCGGCCGGCCGGATCGTACGGCGCCACCGATCCGAAGTCGGCCGCGACGTGGTGGATCTCGCCGAGATCGCCGTCGGAGATGAGCCGGCGCAGCACCTCGCTCTGCGGCAGGTAGCGGGTCCACATCGCCTCCATCGCGAGCACGCCCGCCGCACGTGCCGCGTCGATCACCTCGCGCGCCTCTGCGGCGCCGGTCGCGAACGGCTTCTCCACCAGCACGTGCCGACGGGCGGCGATCGCCTCCCGCGCGAGGGCGGCGTGGGCGCTGTGGGGCACCGCGATGTAGGCCGCATCGACGGCGTCGAGCAGGGCGCGGCGATCCGTCACCGCCGTCTCGATGCCGTGCGCGGCGGCGAAGGCCGCGGTCCGCTCCGCATCGCGGGCGGCCACGACGGTCACGCGCTGCGCGGTATGCCGGTGTAAGGCGTCGGTGAATCGTCCCGCGATCCAGCCGGTGCCGATCACACCCCAGCGCAGTGCGGGAACGGCGTGGGGGTCGATCGGACGCGGGGCGGGAAGGGCCATGAACTCTCCAGAGACGATGCGGGATCCACGCACCAGACTGGCACATCAGCGCTCTGCGACCTCTGTCTCCACCGCCCGGCGGAACGAGAACTCCGCGTTCGCGAACACGACGTACAGCAGGAGTCCCGGCACGAGCGCGCCGAGCACGGGCTGCACGATGACCGCGGCCGCCGAGATCCCGAGCAGTACGAGCGCGAACGCGCTGAAGTACCAGCGCCGGACGGACAGGTAGACCGCGGCCTTCACGATCGCGCGCGCCGACGCCTGCGGATACAGCACGAGGCCGGCGAGCGAGGACGTGCACGCGACCAGAGCCCAGGCGGCGACCACGGCGAACGTCGGCGCGAGCAGGGACGCCCAGACCGTTCCGGTCAGGATCGCGCCGTCGTAGAGGACGAAGCCGATCACGAGCGCCGTGACGAGGCCGAGCAGAGCGGCCGTCGCGCCGCGGCTGCGATACCCGTGCCAGAACGCGGCGAACGGGCGCGGGGGCTCCTCGCCGCGCATGCGGCGGAAGACCTCGAAGGCCCCCGCCAGCGAGGGCGCGAGCGTGAGGGAGAACAGCAGCACGGTCGGCCACGCCTGCAGGGCGTCGCGCGAGACGAGAAGCAGCACGGCGAGCGGCAGGTTCGCGAGCACGAGCAGCAGATCCGTCATCAGGATCGCGTACGCGTACCCGAACATCGACTCCATGGTCTCCTGGCGGAGGCGGAGGATGCCGCGCCGCGGCGCCGCGGCGCGTTCGTCGGACACGGCGCTCATCCCTTCATCCCGCTCGTCGCGATGCCGCTGATGAAGTAGCGCTGCCCCGCGAGGAAGATGACGAGGATCGGGATGATCGAGATCACGGATCCGGTCATGATCAGCGCGTACTGCGCGGAGTACTGGCCGATGAACGACTTGAGCCCGATCTGCACCGTCCACAGCTCGTTGCTGGAGAGGTAGATGAACGGTCCCATGTAGTCGTTCCAGGTGTTCACGAACGTGAGGAGGGCGAGCGAGGCGAGCGCGGGCTTCGACAGCGGCAGGATGATCCGCGCCCAGATGCCGTAGTCGCTGAGGCCGTCGATCCGGGCGGCCTCGTTGAGCTCGTCCGGGATGGTCAGGTAGTACTGCCGCATCAGGAACACCCCGAACGCGCCGAACGCCTGCAGCAGGATGAGCGCGGTGAACGTGTTCGTCAGGCCCGCCTTCTGCATCATCACGTACTGCGGGATCATGTAGGCCTGCCAGGGCACCGCGATCGTCGCGATGTAGGCGAGGAACAGCGCGTCACGGCCGGGGAAGCGCACCTTGGAGAAGCCGTAGGCGGCGAAGCTGCCCGTGAGCACCTGCAGGATCGTGATGACGATCGCGAGGAACGCGGAGTTCGCGAGGTAGCCGGCCATCGGGATCTGAGTCCAGATCTGCGCGTAGTTGCTCCACACGAAGGTGGTCGGCAGCCACTGCACGGGCACCGTGAGCACCTGGTCGTCGTGCTTGAACGAGGAGGACAGCATCCACAGGAAAGGCAGCAGCACGACGGTCAGCAGGACCACGAGCAGCGCGTACATCCCGATGCGGCCGATCAGCGCGCGGTTCCTCCTCGTGCGGCGCCGAGGGACAGGCGCGGGAGGCATGCGCCCGCCGTCGAGCTCCTCGGCGAGGTCGGATACGAGAGCGGACATCAGCGCTCCCTCCTCTGCTGGATCCGGAACTGGAAGACGGTCACGAGCAGGACGATCAGGAACAGCACGAGCGAGATCGCCGAGGAATAGCCGAACTGGCCGTTCAGGATGCCGTTCTGGTAGATGAGCTGGGAGAGCACGAGCGTCGCGCGTCCCGGTCCGCCGCCGGTCATCACGAAGATGAGGTCGAACACCTTGAAGCTCGACACGCTCAGCAGCACGAGCACGAGGAACGTGGTGGGCCGCAGCGACGGCAGGGTGATGTTCCAGAACGTGCGCCACCGGCCGGCGCCGTCCATCGCGGCGGCCTCGTAGTACTCCTGCGGGATGGCCTGCAGGCCCGCGAGGAACAGCACCATGTAGTAGCCCATGTCGCGCCACACGCTCGTGATGATGACCGCGGGCAGCGCCCAGCCGGTGCTCGAGGTCCACCCCGGCGGGTTCGCGATCCCCAGCAGGTGCAGGAACTGGTTGATCGGCCCGTTCACCGGATCGAAGAGCATGTTCCACACGATCGCGATCGCGACGAGCGAGGTGATGTAGGGGAAGAAGATGGCGACGCGGAAGAACGCGATGCCGCGCAGCTTCTGGTTGAGCAGGATCGCGAGTCCCAGCGCGCAGACGAGGGTCAGCGGCACGTGACCGATCGCGTAGAGCAGCGTGTTGCCCAGCGCGACGTGGAAGTTCTGGTCCCCGAACAGGCGGGCGAAGTTCTTGATCCCGGCGAACGTGGGCGGGTTGTAGGCGTCCCAGTTCATGAACGCCAGCACGAATGCGGCGAGCACCGGCACGAGGGTGAACAGCGCGAAGCCGAGGAAGTTCGGCAGGATGAAGCTCCAGCCGACGAGGATGCTGCGCCGGCGCATCCGCCGGCTCGCGACCGTGCGCGGCACCGTTGCGGGCGGGCGGTCCGTGGTGGTGGTCATGTGTCTCTCTGCTCCGATTCCGGGAGGGGGGTCAGTGGCGTCGAGCGCCCTTCGTCTCGCTGCGCTCGCTCAGGGACCGGTGGGTCAGCGGTCCCTGAGCGAGGAGCGCAGCGACGAGACGAAGGGCGCGCAACGACCCCGTCGCGCTACTGGTTCAGGACCTCGGAGGTCACGCGGCTCTCCATCTCGGAGATGCCGTCGTCGACCGACTTGCTGCCGGTCATGATCAACTGGTGCTCCTGGTCGAGGACGCCCTGCAGCTGAGCGGCGAGAGGACCGGTCGCGCCGTCGGGACGGATCGTGTCGGGCGTGAACGCCTTCTTCGAGGTCGCGTCCTGCGGCATGCCCTTCAGGCCGAAGTACTGCGTGGTGATCTCGTCGCTGTGATACGCCGGCACGATGCCGATCGATGCGACGGCCTTGGCGCCGTCGGGGCCCGCGGCGAAGGACAGGAACTTCTTCGCCGCATCCTGGTTCTTCGAGTTCTTGTTGATCCCGAAGCCCGTCGGGCCGCCCATCGTGGTGACCTTGGATCCGCTCTTGATCTGCGGGATCGGCGCGATGCCCCAGTCCACGGATGTGGTGCCCGCAGCCGTGTCGGCCAGCAGCGGCGAGATGAGCCAGGTGCCCATCGGGACCATCGCGGCCTTGCCGGTCTCGAAGATCGTCTTGTACTGGGCCTGCTGGCTCTTGGCGGTGCCGTAGTCGAGGATCGTCCCGTCCTTCTGCATGCCGACCGTGAGCTCGTACTGGTCCTTCATCCAGGAGTAGTCGGGCTTGTCGAAGGCCTTGTCCTGCTGTGCGGAGGCGTAGCCCTGCACGAGCGAGTTCCAGGTGTGGATGTACGCGCCGTAGACCTTGTCCGCACCGTCGCCCTTCGTGAGCTTCTTGGCGTCCGCGGCGAACTCGTCCCAGGTGAGCGCCGAAGGCTCGGCGATGCCGGCGTCCTTGAGCAGCTGCTTGTTGTAGAACAGCACGCTGAAGTCCTGGCGGTAGGGGACCGCGTAGTAGGTGCCGTCGGCCTTGTACTCGCCGAGCGCGGGGATCTTGTCGGAGGGCAGCGCCTTGACGAGGTCGTTCACGCCGACGAGCTGCTTCTTCTGCGCGTAGCCGCCGAAGTCGGTGAGGTTCTTGACGGTGATGATGTCGGTCGTGTCGCCGCCGGCGAGCATCGTCGTGACCTTGTCCTCGTAGTTCGCGGCGAGGATGTCGACCGGTTCGATCGTGATGTCGGGGTTGGCCTTGTGGAACGCATCGAAGAGGGCCTTGAACTCGGGCGTCTGCGCGTAGTTCCACACCGAGATGCGCAGCGTCGTGCTGCCGCCGCCCGAAGCGGACGAGGCCGGGGCTGACGTGCCGGCGCAGCCGGCGAGGGCGAGCGCCGCCGCGGCGACGGTGCCGACGGCGATGAGGGATCGCTTCATGCGAGGTTCTCCTTCTGAGGGGGGATCGGGTGGTGCGGGTGGAGGGGAGGAGCTGCTCAGGCGCTGAGCTGCAGGGCGTCGACGGTGACCTCCTCGTGCAGGGGCAGGCCTGCGGCGAAGCGCTCGAGCTCATCGAGCGCGGCGTCGGTCATGCGGTACAGCTCGGTGCCGAGGGAGCCCGCCAGGTGCGGCGTGATCATGACGTTCGGCAGGCGGTAGAGCGGCGAATCCGCGGGCAGAGGCTCGGGATCCGTGACATCGAGGATCGCGTTGAGGCGGCCGCTCGCGCATTCGCGCTCGAGCGCGGCCGTGTCGATCACGCTGCCGCGGGCGGTGTTGATGACGGTCGTGTGATCCGGGAGCGCGGCGAGCTGCGCCGTGCCGATCATGTGCCGCGTCGACGGCAGCTCCGGCGCGTGCAGCGACAGCACGTCCACCCGGGGCAGCAGCTCCTCGAGCGTCGTGTGCACGCCGCCGGCCGCGGCGATCTCGGACGGATCCGCATAGGGATCCGCGACGAGGACCGTGACGTCCTCGAGCTGCTGCACGATGTCGACGACGCGGCGGCCGACCCGGCTGAAGCCGACGACGCCGATCGTGAGGCCGAGATTCCCGAGCCCGCCGAAGCGCTCCGCCCTGAGACCGTTCTGCCGGCGCGTCTCCGGGTCGGCGGCGATGAACGGCGCCTTCTTGCCCGCGAAGATGATCGCGGCGAGGGTGAACTCCGCGACGGGCAGCGCGTTCACCTCGGCGACCGAGGCGGCACGGATCCCTCGGCGCCAGAACTCCTCGCTCACCTGCGGGCGGATGGAGCCCGCGCAGTGCAGCATCGCGCGCAGGTTCGGCATCCGGTCCAGACGCCCGGCGTCGAGGCGAGGGGCGCCCCAGCCGGTCAGGAGCACCTCGACCGAGGCCAGCCGCTCGGCCAGGGCGGGATCGTCGAGATCCTCCGTGAAGATCGGCTCCGCAACGGTCGCGATGCGGCGCAGCCGGGCGATGCGCGCGTCGTCGAACTGGCGCTCGAACACTTCGCGTGACATCACGACGAGAGCGTGGGGGGTGGTCGTTGCGGTCATTCCCGGGGGTTCCCGTCCTTCGTCAGATCCCGACGAAGCAGGGCATTGCGTCGTCGCTGAACTCAGTAGATACTCGGACTCGTTCGAGACGAAACCAAACATTCAGAGTCGAACAGATACAAGCACAAGCGAAGGTTGAGCCATGACGCGGAACCCCGATGCGGACGCCCTCTCCCGGGTCAGCGCGCACGCCGTGCCTCCGCCCGGCGCGGCCGTCGATGCCGCGGAATTCCGCGGGCCGCTGTTCGCGGCCTGGGGCCCCGCGATGCGCGAGGATGCGCTGCGCGCGACCGTCGGCCGCGCTGCTCCCGAGACTCTCCGTGACCGGGTGGCGATCCCCTCGATCGAACGCCGCGACGCGTGGACGCAGGCGGATCCGATCACGATCGAACGGATCCTGGCGGCCGCTGCGGACGACCTCGGGCGCCCGTGGCCGGACGCGCTGGGCTCGCTGTTCGCGCGCTACGTCCGCGACGGCGACCGCGCGACCTACGAGCGGGCGCTGTCCGATCGGCAGGAGCGGCTGACCAGGGCCGTCGTGGCCGCGGCCGTGACCGAGGAGCCGGCGTGGATCGACGAGGCGGCGGACGGTGTCGTGGTGCTGTGCGAGCAGAGCACCTGGTCGCTGCCCGCGCACGACGATGCGCACGCCCGGCGCGGGTTCGTGCTGCCCGACGTCTCCTCCCCGTATCTCGACCTCGTCGCGGGTGAGATCGTGGCGCAGCTGGCCGTCGCGGACCGCATCCTGGGACCGCGCTGGGACGAGAGCTGGCCTGGTCTGCGCGAGCGCGTCCGGCACGAGGCCGAGATGCGCGTCTTCACCCCGTTCGAAACCAGGGACGACCTGTGGTGGCTCGGCTACTGGCGGGACGTCAACAACTGGAACCCCTGGATCCTCGGCAACGTGATCCTGGCGGCGGTGCTGCTTCTCGATGACGCCGACCGGGTCGCCCGCGTCCTTGCGCGCGCCCTGGACAGCCTCGACCGCTACGTCGCGGAGCTGCCGGCGGACGGCGCGATCGACGAGGGCGTCGCGTACTGGTGGAACGGTGCCGGGCGCATGCTCGAGATGCTGGACACCGTCGCCGCGGTCACCGGCGGCGGACTCGATGCGACCGGGATCCCCGTCGTCGCCGAGGTCCTGCGGTTCCCGATGCGCATGCACCTCGGCGGCGCCTGGTACGTGAACGTGGCCGACGGCTGGGCGCGCTCGCGCGGCCACGAGCCGTGGCAGCTCCCCTTCCGCTGGGGCGGCTTCACCCGAGATGCGAGAGTGACGGCGTGGGCGCGGGCCGCGCGCAGGCCGGACGCGCCCGTCGCGGAGGCCGCGGGAGGGCTGCCGCGGCTGGTGCGCGCGCTCGCCGACGTCGCCTGGCGCGACGCCGTCCCCGCGGCCGCACCGCTTCCGGAGGCGGTCTGGCTCCCGTCGGTCCAGGTGCTGGTGCGCCGCGCGGCGGCGGGATCCGCGACAGGGCTCGCGCTCGCCGCGAAGGGCGGCACGAACGATGAGAACCACAACCACAAGGACCTCGGATCCTTCCTCGTCGCGGCGGGCGGCCGGCAGCTGCTCGTCGACGTGGGCAAGCCCACCTACACCGCGCAGACCTTCGGCGCAGAGCGGTACCTGATCCGCGCGATGCAGAGCGGCTGGCACAGCGCGCCGGCGCCGTTCGGTCTCGAGCAGGGCGAGGGGGCGGCGTACGCCGCACGGGTGATCGCCGCGCCGCAGGGAGAGCCGGGATCGGCCCGGCCGTCGGACCGCGATGCGGAGGCCGGGAGGAGCGCGGAGTTCGAGCTGGAACTGGCGGGCGCCTACCCGCTCCCCGCGGGCGACTCCTGGCGCCGCACGTTCCGGTTCGGGGCCTCCGATGCAGGCGCGGACCGCATCGAGGTCATGGACCGATGGCGGCTGACGGAGGACGGCGCGCACCGGATCCACCTCATCGCCGGGGGCGAGGTCACGCCCGCCGGCGACGCGGTCGAGGTCGAGGCCGACGGGCGGCGGATCCGCATCGCGGCGGACGACGGGAGCGCACCGGTGCCGCCCTCGCTCGAGGTGTGGGAGCTGGACGATCCCGAGCTCGTCGCGGTGTGGGGCCCGCGGCTGACCCGCCTCGTCTACGAGGTCGGGGGACGCACGGGCGGGTTCGCGACCGTGATCGAGGAGCTGTCATGAGCGGGCGGGATCCGCTGTTCGCCGTGCAGCGCCGGGAGCGGATCATGGACGAGATCCGCGAGCACGGCTCCGTGAGCGTCTCCGCGATCGCGACCCGCCTCGGTGTGAGCGAGCTCACGATCCGGCGCGACATCAACACGCTCGCCCAGCAGGGGCTCGTCACTCGCGTGCACGGCGGCGCGACGCTGCGCAGCGCCCTCGAACCCGGCCTCAGCCCCGCGCTCGCCGGGCACGACCCGGCCGTCACGCGCTACACGATCGGGATGGTCGTGCCCTCGCTCGACTACTACTGGCCGCCCATCGTGCACGGCGCGAGAGCACAGGCCGCCCAGCTGCGCGCCCGGCTGCTGCTGCGCGCGTCGACGTACGACCTGCGGGACAACCGCCGCCAGGTCGAGGCGCTGCTGAACACCCCCGGTCTGCACGGGCTCATCGTCGCCCCCGACACCTTCGGCGAGAACGCGGTCGAGATGCTGGAGTGGCTCGACGCCCTGCCTGTGCCCGTCGTGCTCGCGGAGCGCCGGGTGCGCGCCGCGGCCGCGGCGCCGCATCTGGACTCGGTCGTCTCGGATCACTCCGCGGGCGCCGCGCTCGCCGTCCGGCACCTGCACGAGCAGGGGCACGAGCGCATCGGCCTGATCACCGAGACCGAGCGTCCCACCGGCCGCTACGTCCGGCGCGGCTGGGAGAGCACTCTGCGCACCCTCGGGCTGCCGACCGACGTCGCGAGCATCAACGGGATCCGCTTCGACACCGCGGGTCGCGAGCAGGCGATGGACGATGCGCTGCGGGTCATCCGCGACACGGCCACCACGGCGGTCATCGTGCTGCCGGATCCGCAGGCCCTCGCCCTCGAGCAGCACGCGCTGGACCGGGGGATCCGCGTGCCGCACGATCTCGCGATCGTCGCCTACGACGACGACGTCGCCCGGTTCGGCGACCCCGCGATCACCGCCGTCCGCCCGCCCAAGCAGCACGTCGGACGCGAGGCCGTGAACCTGCTCATCGCCCGGCTCGAGGCCGGCAGCGGGCGCCCCGCATTCCGGGTGAAGCTCAGTCCCGAGCTGCACGTGCGCGAATCCTCGCTGCGCCCGAGCATCCCGGCCCCGGCGGACCCCGTCGAGCCGAGCCCCGCCCCGTCGACCCCTCTCGTGAAGGAGACCCCGTGACCGCTTCCGATCCCGCCCGCCTGATCCTGCCCCCGGAGGACCGGACGCTCTCGCCGCACACGGGATGGACGCGGGCGCACTGGGCCGCGGTGGCCGACCACCTGCTGCTGTCGCTGCGGCCGTACTTCACTCCGACCCGCAGCCAGGTGCGCCTACCAGGGCAGACCAGCAGCAGCGGAGCGGACAGCGACGGGCTGGAGGGGTTCGCGCGCTCGTTCATGCTGTTCGCCTTCCGCCTCACCGGTGAACGCGGGGCGGATCCGCACGGGTTCCTGGACTGGTACCGCGACGGCCTCATCGCGGGCACCGACCCGTCGAATCCGGAGCGGTGGATCCTGCCCGCCGAACAGGCGCAGGCCGAGGTCGAGGCGGCCTCGATCGCCCTCGGGCTGCAGCTCACCCGGCCGTGGCTGTGGGACGCGCTCGACGCCGCGGCGCAGCAGCGCATCGTGGACTGGCTGGCGCTGAACCCGGCGGGCCGGTACCCCGACAACAACTGGCTGTGGTTCCGGATCACCGTCGAGACCTTCCTCGCCTCGGTCGGCGGGCCGCACGATCCCGCGCGGATCGCGGCCGACCTCGCGCGCATCGAGGACTACTACCAGTCCGACGGCTGGTGGGCCGATGGCACCTGGCGTGCGTACGACTACTACTGCGGCTGGGCGATGCACCTGTACCCGCTGCTCTGGGCGGGATCGCAGGGATCCGCCGCGTTCGGATCCGAAGCGCTCACGCCGGTGTTCCGCGCTCGGCTGACAGACTTCCTCGACGACTACGCGGCGCTCACCGGCGCGGACGGCATGCCCGTGCTGCAGGGGCGCAGCCTCATCTACCGGTTCGCGACGGCCGCGCCGCTCTGGATGGGCGCGGTCACCGGCGCCACCAGGCAGCCGCTCGGCCTGCTGCGCCGTGCGGCCTCGGGTCAGCTCCGCGCGTTCGTCGAGCGCGGGGCGATCGACGAACGCGGTCTGCTGACGATGGGTCTGTTCGGCGAGTGGCCCGCGATGGCGCAGTCGTACTCGGGCGGCGGGTCTCCGTACTGGGCGTCGAAGGGCTTCCTCGGACTCGTGCTGCCGGCCGACCACGAGGTCTGGACCGTGGTGGAGGAGCCGCTGCCGATCGAGCAGGGCGATGTGCGCCGGGTGATCCGGCCGGCCGGCTGGCTCGTCAGCGGCACCGCGGCGGACGGCATCGTGCGCGTGATCAACCACGGCGCGGACCACGCGTTCGAGGGCGACCGCATCGGCGACTCGGCGCTGTACGCCCGGTTCGGCTACTCCAGCGCGACGCTGCCGCCGCTCATCGGGGCGACGATCGACGATCCCGCGGACAGCATGGTGGGCGCGCTCGACGCCGAGGGGCGGTCCACGCACCGCACGGGCTTCGTCCGGGGCGTGATCGGCGACGACGGCATCGCGGCGTTCGCGAGTTCGACGGCCGACGCGCACTGGGTGGACTCGAGCATCGACCCCCCGACCTACGACCACGGATCCGGACGCACGGGCGCCGTGACGGACGGGCCGCTGCTCGCGACCACGAGCGTCGTCCGCGGATCGTGGGAGGTGCGCGCGACCCGGCGGCTGCCGAGGGACGGCGTCGCCGCGACGCCGCTGCCGGTGCGCGTGAGCGGCTGGCCGCTGACCGGGGCCGCCGCGGCGACCGCGGAGGGCGAGGACGCGGCGATCGTGCTCGACCTGGACGGTCTGCGCTCCGAGCTCCGCACGCTGTCGGGGGCGGCGACGGTCTCGGTGCGCACCGAGAGCGGCGTCGCGCCGATCGGCGAGGTCGCCTCGATCCCGCGGCTCGATTTCGCCGCGGTGGGGGAGGGCGATGTCGTGATCGCGGCGGTCCGCCTGGGGCGCGGATCCGACCCGGCGCCCTCGGCGCGCGCGGTCGTGTCCGACGCGGGCGAGGCGCTCGTCGAGGTGTTCTGGCCCGATGGTGCGATCAGCGCGGTGCGGATCGGCTGAGCCATCCGCCACACGGAGCGCGGTGCGACGCCTCGCGCCGCGCTCAGGCGGCGGTCGTGAGGCGGATCGCGTTGGCCCAGGGATCCTCGAACGCGAGTGAGCGTCCGTCGTCGCGCACGGCGACGCCGAAATGCGCCATGCGCTCGGCGACGGATCCGAGGTCGTCCGCCCCGGGCAGCACGATGTCGACGCGACCGAGGCCGAGCGCCGGGGAGCGCCGGCCCGCGCCCGCGCTGTTCCAGGTGTTCATCGCCATGTGGTGGTGATAGCCGCCGGCGCTCACGAACAGGGCGGATCCGCCGAGCTCCGCGGTGGTCTCGAATCCCAGCCGGTGCACGTAGAACTCGCGCGCCGAGGCCGTATCGCCGACCGAGAGGTGCACATGGCCGACGCTCGCGCCGCCGACCATGGGGTCCTCCGTGCCGCTCTCGGTGAGGTGCTCGCCGAGGAACGCGTTCGGATCCAGGTACAGGGTGTCCATCTCGATCCGGCCGTGCGTCCAGCTCCACTGCGTGCGATCGCGGTCCCAGTACAGCTCGACCCCGTTGCCCTCGGGATCCGTGAAGTAGAAGGCCTGGCTGACCAGGTGATCCGCGCTGCCGGTGAAGGTCCCGGGAGCGTGCCGCGCGACGGAGTGCAGCGCTGCGGCCAGGGCCGCCTGGGTCTCGAACAGGATCGCCGTATGGAACAGCCCGGCCGCGCGCGGCGCGGCGTGCTTCAGCTCGGGGCTGTGCCGCAGGATCACCACCGGCGTCGTGCCGCGGCCGAGCACCACGCGGTCGCCCTCGGCGGACAGCACGCGCAGTGCGACCGCGTCGCGGTAGTACGCGGTCATCGCGTCGAGATCGGCGACGAGCAGCGTCACGGCGCCCATCGCGGTGTCGGCGGCGAGGAGATCGGAACGGGAGGAGGTCACGTTCCATGCAACCGAATGGAACGGGGATCCATTCCGGGCGGGACGTGCGATGGCGGGCCGAGACGCAGCCGTGTACGGCTCACGGCCGTAGGGCCGCCTCCCAGCGCGTGCCCGTGGTGAGCAGCCGGGGAAGACCCGCCACGAGCCCGCGACGGGGGAGCGCGTTCATCATCGCGCTCTCGGCGGAGAGCCGGCGCTGCTCCCCGCGGCTCAGCCGCTGCAGGGCATGCAGCAGCGCGAGCGGGTGCGACTCGAGAGCGCTGTGCCCGTTGTCGATCTCGACGAGCACGGTGTCCGGCGCGGCCGCCGCCACGCGGCGCGCCACCGCGGCGGGCGTGCGCAGGTCGCGCGAGCCGGTCAGCAGCACGGTGGGCCAGTCGAAGCCGGCGGCCGCGGCCGTCAGGTCGAACGGCTCGCCGGCGAACCGGGGGAACCGGTCGGCGACCGCCGCGTAAGTGAGCGAGGGATCGAGGGCGGAGCCGTCGGGATCCGGTCCGAACCCGAGTTCGCGGAAGGCGATCGCGCCGACCAGATCGAACTCGTAGAACCCCGGTACGTGCGCCTCGGACTCGGCCTTGTCGACGTACGCCTCCAGGGCCGACCACACCGACCCGTGGGCGCGGGAGTCGTGACGCGGGCGCCCGTGTCGATCCGTGCGCCGCGCGTCGTGCACGCGCTGGCGCAGCAGCGGCTCGAGCAGTCCCTCTCCGCCCAGCTCATAGGCCGCCCGCAGGACGCCGAGGAGGATGCGCGGATCCGATCCGTCGTCGAGCAGCTCCCGCACCGAGGCCGTGATCCTGGTGTCCCCGTCGAGGAAAAGCCCGCGGATCATCGCGCGCTCGGCATCGCGGTCCGCGACGGACTGCAGGGCGGAGTCCAGCAGCATCCCCGCGACCCGCTCGGGGTGCCGGGCGCCGAACGCCGCCGCGACGTAGCTGCCGTAGGAGGATCCCGAGATGTACGCGCGGGACACGCCCTCCTGCTCCAGGACGGCGGCGAGGTCGTCGATCACGTCGACCATGCGCATCGCCGAGAGCGGCAGGCTGCGACCCCCGAGGTCGGTCCGGGAGAGGCCGACTCCGCGGTGCTCCATCATGATGACGTCGAGCCCGAGGGCCGCGGCCCTGCGCCGGAAGCGCCGATAGGGGAGCACGGATCCGAGCCCGGGGCCGCCGGGGATCACGACGATCGGCGGCGTGGAGCGCGGTCCGCTGCGCACGTACGCGAGGTCGAAGGAGGGCGCGGTGGGCGTCGCGGGGCGGCGCACCCGGCGCACCCCGCGCACCGAGGTGGCGAGCAGGCGAGGCAGCGCGCTGGGCGCGTGCGTCCCGCGTCCCGCGTCGATCCTCGTGTTGGCCATGGCTCGATTATGCGTGCCGGGCGCTCGGGGGAGGCTGTCCGGCGCCTATCAGCGCGGTTAAGGTCGGCCGGGCGCTTCGACGGGCTCAGTGACCGGGCCCGGTTCGGCGGCCGGCCCGGGCTCAGCGGCCGGGCCCGGCTCGGCCATCGCCTCCAAGGCGTCGTCGGCCTCGGTCACGATCGCGGCCATCGCGGCGGCCGCGGTCTCGGGATCGCGCGCCGTGATCGCGGCGGCGACGTCCTGATGCAGTCGGAGTGCGGTCTCATCCGCGCGGTGCGGCATGAGCGCGTGGGCCGTGCGTCCGTGCAGCAGCTCCGCGACGACCTCGGTGAGACCGGCCAGATAGGGGTTGCCCGAGCCGCGCAGGACCGCCGCGTGGAAGTCGATGTCGTGCTGCAGGTAGACGGACTCGTCGGCCCGGTCGCCGTGCTCGACCATCCCGAGCACGGCCTTGACGAGCGTGGCACGCTGCTCGGGGGAGGCGTGCGCTGCGGCGAGACGGGCGGCGAGTGGCTCGATCGCGGAGCGCAGTTGGCTGAGCTCGTGCAGCGCCCCGAGCCGGCCGGATCCGTCCAACCTCCAGCGGATCACCTCGGGGGCGTACGGACTCCACCGCTCGGCGGGCAGCACCTCGACACCGGCCCGGCGGCGCACCTCGACCATGCCCATGGTCTCGAGCACGCGCACCACCTCGCGCATCGCGGAGCGGGAGGCGCCGTACTCCGCGGCGACGTCGGCGGTGAGCAGCCGGGCGCCCGGCGCGAGCTCGCCCTCCACGATGCGCATGCCGATCGTGTCGAGCAGCCGGCGGTGCTGCGCGGATGCCGCCTCGCGGGTCCCTTCTGCCATGAAGCCCATTATGGCGATAGCCCGGCAAGAACGGCGTCGTAGTCCTTGTAGATCTGCGTATAGCAGGTTTGTGCTTGATTAAGTCCTACTTATCGCTTACGCTGAGGCGAAATCTCTCCGCCAGACCAAGGAAGCTCATGGCCATGTCATCGAACCTTCTCGCCGCCGTTCCCGGAACGCTCCTCTCGGCCGCCGACCCCGTCCCGCCCACGACGACCGCCCCGGAATGGGCCCTGATCCTCGCGGCGCTCATCGGCATCGCGACGATCGTGGTGCTGATCACCTGGGTCAAGCTGCATCCGTTCCTCTCGCTCCTGATCGGGGCGCTCGTCACGGGCCTCGTCGCGGGCATGTCCGCCACGCAGACGGTCACGAGCTTCTCCAACGGCTTCGGATCCACCGCGGGCGGCGTCGGCGTGCTGATCGCCCTCGGCGCGATCTACGGCAAGCTGCTCGCCGACTCGGGCGGCGCAGACCGGATCGTGGACACCCTGGTGTCCCGGGCGAGCGCCGCGGCGCTGCCCTGGGTCATGGGCCTCGTGGGCGCGCTGATCGGCCTTCCGATGTTCTTCGAGGTCGGGCTCGTGCTGCTCGTGCCGGTGATCATCCTGGTCGCCCGCCGCTCCGGCGTCTCCCTCATGAAGATCGCGATCCCGACGCTCGCCGGACTCTCCGCCATGCACGGCCTGGTGCCGCCGCACCCGGGTCCGCTCGCCGCGATCAGCCTGATCGGCGCGAACCTCGGCCTCACGCTCGCGTTCGGCGTCCTCGTCGCGATCCCGACCGTGATCATCGCAGGTCCCCTGTTCGGCCGCCTCGCGGCCCGCTGGGTCGACGTGCCCGTGCCCGCGCTGTTCCAGACCGCCGAGGACACCGCGCAGCCCGGCGAGACCGCGACCGTGCAGGCGCGCAGGCGTCCGGGCTTCGGCACCACCCTGTTCAGCATCCTGCTGCCGGTCGTCCTGATGCTGCTCTCGGCGATCGCCGACATCGTCGCCCCGAACGACACCTCGTCGGTCAAGGGCATCATCGACTTCCTCGGCAAGCCGGTCATCGCGCTGCTCATTGCCGTGCTCGTGGGCATGGTCGTGCTCGGCCGCGGCGGCGGCATGAGCTCGAAGGAGGTCGGCGCCTCGGTGTCGTCGTCGCTCCCCGCGATCGCGGGCATCCTGCTCATCGTGGGTGCCGGCGGCGGGTTCAAGCAGGTGCTCGTGGACTCCACGATCGGCACCGTGATCGCGCACGCCATTTCGGGCATCGGCGGGGCGCTGCCGATCGTGCTGTTCTTCGCCTGGCTCGTCGCGGTGCTGATCCGCGTGGCCACGGGATCCGCCACGGTCGCCACCATCACGGCCGCCGGCATCCTGCAGCCGCTCGTGCACGACCTCGGCCTGTCGTCGGCCGGGTCCGCCCTGCTGGTCCTCGCGATCGGCGCCGGATCCGTGTTCCTCTCGCACGTGAACGACGCAGGGTTCTGGCTCATCAAGGAGTACTTCGGCCTGAGCATCCCGCAGACGCTCAAGTCGTGGTCGATCATGGAGTGCCTGATCTCCGTCGTGGGCCTCGCCGGTGTCATGATCATCGGCGTGTTCGTGGGCTGATCGGGCGAGGAGACGATGATGACGACGCAGACGGTTCCCCCGACGATCCTCGTGGTGATGGGGGTCTCCGGATCCGGCAAGAGCACGCTGGCCGGAGTCCTGGCGGGCCGCCTCGGCTGGGCGCTGCAGGAGGGGGACGACCTGCATCCCGCGGCGAACGTGGCGAAGATGGAGGCCGGGATCCCGCTCACCGACGAGGACCGCTGTCCGTGGCTCGAGCTGATCCGGGAGTGGATCGTGGCGGAGCAGGATGCGGGCGAATCCGGCGTCGTGACCTGTTCGGCGCTGCGGCGCAGCTACCGTGAGATCCTGGCCCGCCCCGGCGTGGAATTCGTCCATCTCGAGGGCACCCAGCACGACCTCGCCGAGCGCCTCGGCCGCAGGCTCGGGCACTTCATGCCGGCCTCGCTCCTGGAGTCCCAGCTCGACACGCTCGAGCCGCTCGGGTCCGATGAGGCGGGCTTCGTCGTGGATGCGGCCCTGCCGGTGCAGGACGCGGCGCAGCAGGTGCTCGACTGGCTCGGGGAGCACGGGGTGTCGATCCGGTCGTGAAGGGGCCCGGGGCCTGCGAAAGGCGGGCCCCGTCCCGTTCCCGGATCCGTTCGACCGCTTGCGGCCGGCCGCGTCGGTGCCACAATGGCCCCATGGGGAACGCGGGCAGCGTGGAGCTCGAGTCGGCCAGGGTGGTCCGGCTCCTGCGCGACTCGATCCTGTCCGGAGAACGCCGATCCGGTGACCGCCTCATCGAGCGGGACATCGCCGACGAACTCGCGGTGAGCCGGCTTCCGGTGCGCGAGGCGATCCGGCAGCTGCTCGCCGAGGGGATGCTCACCGCACGTCCGCGGTCCTGGGCCGTGGTGCGTCAGTTCACCGAGGACGATGTGCGCGACATCGCGCAGGTGCGCGACGTGCTGGAGGTGCTCGTCTTCGAGATCGCGGCGCTCCGGCATACGGCGGACGGGATCGCGAAGGTCGAGGCGACGCTCGAGCGCGAGTTCGCGGCGGCGGGCGTCGGGGATGCGGCCGCGGCGCACGCGGCGGGTGCCGAGTTCCACCTGATCATGGCGGAGCTGGCCGAGAACGCGACCGTCAACGAGATCCTCGGCATGATGCGGGGCCGACTGCTGCTGCTGTTCAAGGACCATGACGACCTGATCGCGATGGCGGAGGACCACGCCCGTATCTTCGAGTCCTTCGCCGCACGCGACACGGCCACCCTGCGCCTGCGCGTGCAGCGGCACCTGCGTGCGGGCACCGCGACGGCCCTGCGCAAGCTCGCCGCGTACAACGCCGAGACGGCCGCGATCCGCGCGCGATCCGCGGCCGCGCGCGAGGGCGCGGCCGTCGCGCGCGAGGGCGCCGTCGTCGCCCGTGACAACACGAGCGCCCGCGAGGACGCCTCCGTCGCCGGCGAGTGACGGGTCAGCGCGGCGACATCGGCGTCGTCGTGTCGATCGCCTCGCGCAGCGGTCGCCGCATCGGTCCCCAGTAGCGCACCGGGGCGAGCCGGACGAGCGCGTCGACGAGGCGGGTCTCCCGCCCGACCAGGGTGCGGGCCCGGCGCTGCAGGGTGGCCCGCACGATGCGCTCCGCGGCATCGGCCGGCTCCATGTGGTACATCGCGGCCTGCGCGGCGGCGGCCCGCCCCGCGACCCCGGGGTCGATCGAGGACGCGTAGCGCCCGTGCAGGATGATGCCCGTGCGGACACCGGAGGGGTAGACCGCGCCGACCGTGACCGTGGATCCCTCGACCTCGTGCATGAGGGCCTCGGAGAACGCGCGCACCGCGAACTTCGTCATCGAGTAGGGGATCCGACCGCCGGGCGAGGCGAGTGCGTAGATGCTCGCGATGTGCGTGATGTGGGCGGCGGGCGAGCGGCGCAGCGCGGGCAGCAGTGCCTTGGTGATGGACACCGTGCCCCAGAGGTTCACGTCCATCAGCCAGCGCATCTCCTCCATCGTCAGCTGGTCGAGGGAGCCGAGCATCGAGGAGCCCGCGCACGTGATCAGCGTCTGCAGCTCGGGATGCGCGGCCTCGACCTCCTCGCCGACCGCGGCGACGGCGTCGTCGTCGCGGAGGTCGACCGGATGCACCGTCACGGTGCTACCGGTGGCGCGCAGCTCGTCGGCGACGAGGGCGAGTCCTGCCCGGTCGCGGTCGATGAGCGCGAGGTTCGCGCCGCGGCGCGCGAGCGCTCTCGCGGTGTCTGCGCCGATGCCGTGGGCAGCGCCGGTGATGGCACTGCTTCGCCCTGATGCGTCGAGAACGGGCAACGCTCCTCCTACCGCTGCGCCCTCGCACGCTTCATCGCATGCGTCGGGTGGGCGCAGACGCTGGTCCCATCCTGCCTCATGGTCCTGCTCTTGCGGAACGGGAACCGGTACGCTCGATGTCAGAGGAGGTCGGAGTGGGAAAGAGCGCGGACGCCATCGCCGAGGGCGTGGCGATCGCCACGTCCGCCGCCCGTCTGACCGTCAAGAACCACATCCTCGTGGGCACGATCGCACAGGGCGGATCCTTCGACGTCTCCAAGTACATGAACGACGCACGGGAGGCGCTGCTCGCGCTCGCCGCGGAATCGGAGGAGGCGGCGGAGCTCGCCACCAAGCTGCGCAAGCGCGCCCATGGGCGCTACTCCGACCCGCACGGCACGCACGACTACCGCGACCGCGACGTGCGCAACCTCAAGCGCCGGGCGAAGCAGTCCTCCGCGGTCGCGGACCGGCTGCGCGAGATGGCGGAGGACGCCGAGACGCTGCGCTTCCTCGTCGAGGCCGCTCGCGCCGCCGCCTGGGGTGACGTCGCCGGGAACCTGCAGAGCCGCCTCACGGTCGAGGCGATGCGGCCGGACGAGGACCCCGACTACGCGACCATGCGCGAGGCCCGCATGCAGGCGCTCCGACTCGTCGACCTGCAGGCGCTCGCCTCCGACCAGCGCGCGCGCCGCAAGAACCGCGAGAAGGCCGACAAGGTCGCGGAGAAGGCCGGCAAGGCGGCCGCGAAGGCGGCGGAGCGCGAGGAGAAGCGCGCCGCGCGGCAGCTGCGCTGACCCGCGCCACGCCCGGCGGTATCGCCTGCGGCGCTCTCGATTCGCGTTCCGGGCCGCCTCTGGGGTATTGTTGACGAGGCCCGCGAGAGCGGGCGGTCTTGTGAAAGACCGGATGCGCCTGTAGCTCAATGGATAGAGCATCTGACTACGGATCAGAAGGTTGGGGGTTCGAGTCCCTCCAGGCGCACACTGTGTTGAGACAGTAAGAAGCCCCGGCCAGCGAAGAATATCTTCCGCTGGTCGGGGCTTCGTTCGTCCGCGTTGAAGCGGCCGCGACGACGTGCTGAACCCACGGAGAGAATCGCCCGCGCGGTTCTCCGGAAGGGCGAGGGCGATTCTCCGTGTGCGGCTCTCAGCTGATGAGCGTGTACGCGCCCCAGCCGTTGCCGACTTGGATGCCGGCGTTCACGCCGCCGGAGCCTGTACCGGAGTACAGCCACAGAGTCTGGCTGCTACCGTTTCGAGCGATGATGTCGGCATAGCCGTCGCCGTTGTAGTCGCCTCCGCCGGTGATCGTCGAGAAGCCGTTCCAGTTCTGCCCGATCTGCTGGACGAGGCCGAGCCCGTTGGGGGTCCCGTAGTAGCCCCAGAGCTCACCGGCGGCGTTGCGTGCGATGAGGTCACCGCGACCGTCGCCATTGAAGTCGCCGGCGACGAGGGCCGTCATGGCGCTCCACCCGGTGCCGATCTGGATTGGTGCGCCGAAGCTGCCCCCACAGTTGCCGGGATACGCGTAGAGGTTCCCGTTCGACGCGCGCGCGACGAGGTCAGGATTACCGTCACCGGTGAAGTCGACGCCTCCAGTCAGCAGGCTGTAGCTGTCCCAGCCAGCCCCGATATACGTCGGGGTGAAGACGCTTGCATAGTTCCCGGCGTAGAAGTACAGGCCCCCGCCAGCACGGGTCTGGAGGAGATCGCCGGCACCGTCGCAGTTGTAGTCACCGTGGACGATTGCCGCCGACGTGTCCCAACCCGGTCCCGTCGGGTATGTGAGTTGGGTTCCGCCCGCGCCGTTGCCGAAGAACTCGACGAGATAGCCGTCGTTGCGGATGGCGAGGAGATCGGACTTCGAGTCGCCGTTCAAGTCGAAGTAGATCGTCGAAAGGGGAACGGTGCCAGACCCCTGGTACTCGAAATGATTGTGATTGCATGTGTCGGCGAACTGGGTCCAGCCCGCAGGAAGGGACACTGATCGGCTTCCGCAGCCAGCCTGACCAACCCCTGCAGGTGCGGGCAGAACTTCGAACATCGCCTGGATAAGCGCGATGTCTTGGGAGGTGCTGCCGGTAGACCAAGTGTTGTTGACCTGGTCGATATCGATCGCGTGCCCGCCGCCGTTTTTGTAGTGATAGCTGGTCGTGCTGCTTCCAGATGTGTCACCAATGCAATAGCGATTCAGCGACGATACGCGGAGTGTGAACCCTCGGTCGACGACGACCTTCTTAAGTGCTAGGAGGATCGCGCTATCGATGGAGCAATCGAGTCCGTTGTGGGAGAGGACCGTGCCGTTCGCGTATCCCTGGATCTGCGCCATCGGCTCCGCCTCGCCATAGAGACGACCAGAGCTGAGAATCTGTTGCGCCAACTGCTGAGCGCCTGGTTGCGGTGTCGTTGCCGATGCGGCAGTCGCCGGGAGCAGTGAGCCCGTGGCAATGAGTGCGATGGCAAGGAGGGTGAGAAGCGAGCGCTTGCGAGAGCCTGGTGGCACAGTACGTTTCATGGGCAAAACGTATTGGTATGCGACGGCGGCCCGCTGTCCGCATTTCGTCCTACAGACGGCACCACAGCGTTCCCTGTAAAATCCGCCGTCGGGTGCGTCCACCGGATCGGCCCGTCAGGCGTGGGTTGGCGGCCATGTGCGGACGACGCGTCATCGTTACCAGCGGCGCAGCTGGGCCTGAGGGGAAACGCGGATGTGAACCCCGGCCGGGAAGTTCACCTGTCAAGATTCGTGAGTCGCCGCGACCGCCTCGATCACCGCGACGAAGCCCGCTGGATCCTCCTGGAAGGGCGCGTGGCCCGTGGGCACGCGCACGATCTCGGCTTCGGCGCGGGTCGCGAGGAGCTCCTGAAAGGGAGGCGGGACGAGGACGTCGTTCTCGGTGAGCACGTACGTCGTCGACTTCCGCCGCCATGCAGCGCTGCTCACCTCGCCCTGGAACGAGGCGAGCGACTGCGGGCGGAACATGCCGGCCAGCTGCTCCGCGGCCTCGGGCGGGGTTCCCGGCGGGAAATCGGCGCTCACCATCGCGATGCGCTCCGCACGATCCGACCCCAGGAAGACCTGTCCGCCGTCGACGTGCCAGAGCTCGGGCAGCGCACCGCCGAGGGAGCTCTGCACGCTCTCGCCGACGTCGAGGACGAACGCGGCCACGAAGACGAGGCGCCGCACGGCCGGGTGATCGCCCGCCTGCGTGATCGGCACGCCCCCGTAGGAGTGGCCGACGAGGATCACGGGGCCCGGCTTCGCGTCGAGGGCGGCGGAGACGGCGGCGGCGTCGGCCTCGATCCCGGCGGTCGACCCCGTCGAGGGCAGATCGAGCGCATCCACCACCCAGCCCCGCTCGCGCAGCTGAGCCACGACGTCGGCGAACTCCCAGGCGCCCACCCAGGCGCCGTGGACGAAGAGGATGCGGGGGCGATCGGTCATGCGCATCAGCCTGCGGTCTCGGCGGGTGCCGTCGCCATCCGTAGGATTGCCGAATCGTCCGAGGACGGCGAGGCGCCGGAACCGCACCCTGAGGCGGCGGCGCCTCAGCGGAACGTGGCGTCCAGCGCCGCGCGCAGATCCGCGAGCAGGTCGTCGGTGTCCTCCAGGCCGACCGAGAGACGCAGGTGGCCGAGTCTTCGGAACGGCTCGGGGTAGGTGGACACCCGCCCGCCCTCGGTGCCCGTGTGCACGATGAGGGAGTCGTCGTGCCCGAGCGAGAAGCCCGAGGTGATCAGGCGCAGGTTCGCGACGAAGCGGTTCTGCACGTCGGGGCCGCCGTCGACGGCGAAGGCCATCATCCCGCCGAAGGCCCCGGCGAACTGGCGGGCCGCGAGCTCGTGCTGCGGATGCGACGGCAGGCCGGGGTAGAAGATGAAGGCGATGCGCGGGTCTTCGGCGAGGAGCTCGGCGATCGCCTGCGCGGACGCGAGGTGCTGACGCATCCGCAGCGGGAGGGTGACGGATCCGCGCTGGATCTGCCACGCGTTGAACGGCGAGATGATCCCGCCGACGTCGACCATCGCATCCGCCTTGATCGGCTCGATCAGCTCGTGCCGCCCGATGACGGCCCCGCCCATGGCGTCCCCGTGCCCGTTGATGTACTTCGTCAGGGAGTGGACGACGAGGTCAGCCCCGTCGCGGAGGGGGCGGTAGAACGGCGGGGGCGTGTAGGTGGAGTCGACCATGAGGATGGCGCCCGCGTCGTGGGCGATCTCCGCGATCGCGACGACGTCGGTCACCTGGGTCGTCGGGTTCGCGATCGCCTCCACGCAGACGAGGCGGGTGTTC
Organism: Microbacterium sp. NPDC089698; assembly: GCF_044749045.1. Lineage (NCBI taxonomy): Bacteria > Bacillati > Actinomycetota > Actinomycetes > Micrococcales > Microbacteriaceae > Microbacterium > Microbacterium sp. NPDC089698. The sequence goes on along the minus strand of NZ_JBIVHE010000003.1, from coordinate 214,836 downwards.
GGGCGCATCGCCGCACGCACCGCGTCGTGGTCGGTGATGTCGACGAAGGTCGCCTCGATGCCGTAGCGCTGCGGCAGCAGCTCCGTCCAGAGCCGCCAGGTCGCCTCATAGGTCACGTCGCTGACGACCACGTGGTCGCCCAGGCGGACGTGCGTGAAGAACACGGCGTGCAGTGCGGCGACCCCGGAGGCGAGCGCGACGGCGTCCTCCCCGGCCTCGAGTGCGGCGAGCTTGTCCTGCAGCGCCTGCTGGTTGACGCCCGTGTTGCGCGTGTAGAGGCCGGAGGCCGTCGCCGACCAGCTGATCTCACTCGGATCCTCCGGGAGGAGGTAGGAGTTGGCCATCACGAGCGGGGTGCGCAGCGCCTTGGTCGAATCGACGTGGATGCCCGCATGGACGGCGAGGCTCGCGTCCGACAGGGTTCCGGGGCGCGTGCGGTCGGGGCGTTCCGCCATGGCGGTCCTCCTCAGGTCGGGTGATGGCGATGTCATCGCGTGGGCACTACGCTAACGTGTGATATCAACATCAGCAATTGTCTATATTGCACATCAATGAAGTAGGTGCAGCGTGGATGGGACGGACCACCGCATCCTGGCCGAGCTGACGGCGGATGCCCGCGTCGCGCTCGTGGAACTCGCGGCCCGGGTGCATCTGTCGCGCAACGCGGTGAAGCAGCGGATCGAGCGCATGGAGCGCGACGGCGTGATCGCGGGGTACACGGTGGTCCGCGGGGCCGCGGCCGCCCGGCGGGTGACCGCGATCGTGATGGTCTACCGGACGGATCGCATGCGCGGTGCGCATGTCGTGACAGCGCTCGAGCGGATCCCAGAGGTCGTGCGCTGCGACATCCTCTCCGGCGAGTTCGACCTCTTCGTCACCGTGCGGGCGGACACCATGGACCGGATCGGGGAGATCTGGGAGATGATCGCCGCCCTGCCCGGGGTCGAGAACACGGTGACCTCGCTCTCGCTCACGCGCGTCATCGACAGGCCCTGAGCGGCGCCGGTGGTCGTCGGCGCCGCTCCCCGTCAGGTGCGGATGCACACCACCTTGGGCTGGGTCAGCTCCTCGTAGGCGAAGCGCACGCCCTCCCGGCCCATGCTGCCGTGCTTCGCGCCCCCGAACGGCATGCTGTCGATGCGGTAGTCCGAAGAGTCGTTGATCATGACGCCGCCCGCCTCGATCTGCGCGGAGACGCGCAGCGCCCGGGCGAGATCCGCCGTGAAGAGCCCGGCGTGCAGCGCGTAGTCGGTCTCGTTGGCCAGGGCGACGGCTTCCTCCTCGGTGTCGAAGGGGGCGACCGCGACGATCGGGGCGAACGCCTCGTCCTGCCACAGCGCGCAGGAGTGCGGCACAGCGTCGAGGACGGTCGGCCAGTACACCGAGCCCTCGCGACGGTGCCCGGCGAGCACCCGGGCTCCGGCGGCGACCGCATCGTCGACGAGTCGCTGCGCGCGCTCGGCGGCCTCCGCCGTGATCATCGGGCCGACGTCGGTGCGCTCGTCGGCCGGATCGCCGGCGACGAGTCCTCCTGCGCGGGCGACGAACGCGTCGACGAAGCGCTCGTGCACCTCGCGCTGCACCAGGATCCGCTGCGCTCCCACGCAGTTCTGGCCTGCGGCCCAGAAGGCGCCCGAGACGCAGGCCTCGACCGCCGCCGGGATGTCCGCATCCGCGAACACGAGGACGGGGGCGTTGCCGCCGAGCTCCATCGCGAGCCGCTTGAGCCCTGCGCCGCGCGCGATGGCCTCGCCGGTCGCGAAGCCGCCGGTGAACGAGACCAGCCGGACGTCGTGCGCGGCGACGAGCGCCTGCGCGAGCGCCGGATCCCCGTGGACGGTCGTGACGACCTCGGCGGGCAGGCCGGCCTCGATGAGCAGGGCCACGAGGAACTCCGCGGTGAGCGGGGCGAGCGGGGAGGGCTTCAGGATGATCGCGTCCCCCGCGGCGACCGCGGGGCCGAGCTTGTGCGCGACGAGGTTGAGCGGGTCGTTGTAGGGCGTGATCGCGACGATGACGCCGAGCGGCTCCCGCGTGAACCAGCCGCGGCGCTCCGCGGACCCCTCGAAGGCGTCGAAGGGGATCACCTCGCCCGCGTGCGACCGCGCCGTCTCGGCGGACAGGGACAGCGTGGTCACCGCGCGGCGCACCTCCTTGCGTGCCTGGCGGATCGTCTTGCCCGCCTCGCCCACGATGAGGGCCGCCGCCTCATCCGCACGCTCGCGGAGCAGCACGGCCGCCCGGTCGAGGACCTCGTGCCGGGTGAAGCGGGTCAGCGCGCGCGAGACCGCGAAGCCGGCGCGCGCCCGGTCCAGGATGCGTTCGACGTCGCCGGGAGTGCTCTGCCGGACGGATCCGACCTCCCGGCCGTCGAACGGGCTGTGCACGGTCAGCACGGCCCGCTCCGCCAGGTCGCGCGGATCCTCGACGACGGGCGCGCTCATCGGCTCGCCTCGGCGAGGGAGCGCTGGTGCGCGTCGATCGCGATGATGTCGGAGAGGAGCGCGTACGCGGTCTCCATCCGCCCCGCGCCGGGACCGGAGACGGTCACGGTGCCGAGCAGGTCCGTGTCGAAGCACACCGCGTTCATCGGCCCCGCGATGCCGGCGAGCGGATGCGTCGCGGGCAGCGCGACGGGCTCGACCGTGGCGACGACCTCGCCCGACTCGTCCCGGCGGGCGGTGCCGATCAGCTTCCACCGCTTGCCGTCGGCGGCCGCCGCGACGATGTCCGCGGAGGTGATGCCGGAGATCCCGCGCCGTTCGACGTCGGCCGTCGTGAGGTCCGCGCCGAGGATCTCGTTGGCGAGGATCACGACCTTGAGCTGCACGTCGGATCCCTCGATGTCGGCCGTCGGATCGGCCTCGGCGTAGCCGAGCGCCTGCGCCTCGGCGACGGCGTCCGCGAGGCTCATGCCCGTCTCCATCCGGCCGAGCACGTAGTTGCTCGTGCCGTTCAGGATCCCCTGCACGGCCGAGATCCGAAGGCCGGGCAGGGCATCGGAGGCGAAGCGGAGCACGGGCGTGCCGCTCATCACGGAGCCCTCGTACTCGAATCGCACGCCCCGATCCGCCGCGACGCGGTTGAGCGCGGTCCCCGCGAGTGCGACCGGGCCCTTGTTGGTGGTCGTGACGCTCTTGCCGCTCTCCAGGGCTGCGCGCACGTGCGACACCGCCGGCTCGCCGTCCACGGGATTGGTGAACGTCGCCTCCACGACGATGTCCGCCGTCGTGCTGCGGATCACGTAGTCGTTCTGCGGCACCGCGACACCTCCCGTCATCCCCGCGAAGGTCGCGCCGTCGGCCATGCGGAGCACGGCGCCCAGGTCGATGCCTTCGGACTGCATGAGCGAGCCGAGGCGCAGATCGGTGATCGCGACGACGCGCAATGCGAAGCCGAGCTCGTCCGCGAGCTCCTCTGCGCGATCGTGGATGATCTCGGCGAGGGCGCGGTTCACGCCGCCGAAGCCGATGAGGGCGAGGTCATGACGATTCACGTCGTGCTCCTTCGATGCTCGGAAGGGGTGGGCAGGTCGCGATCCATCCTGGGTGCGGGTGATGTCAGCGGGCGCCTGCCCGATCGCCCGGAGGGACTGCCGTTGTGCCCGGCGCGATGACGTTTCGCCCGAAACCGCCGCGAGCGGCCGGCGCGCTTCCCGAACGGTTGTGCCCGCGGACGCCGGCGCGGTAATGTCCGGAAACACTTCGTGCAACATCAGCACATGGATGTGGTGATATAGCACGCAGATGTTCGTCTCACCCCTCATACCCTTCGAATGCGAGACATCATGAGCCCACTTCCCGGGGAGAAGGCGCTGCCCAACGCCCTGCCCCACACCACCGCCACCCAGGTGCCGCTGCGCCGACTGCAGCGCTCCATGGACGCCCGGCATCTGATCATGATCGCCCTCGGCGGCGTGATCGGATCGGGGCTGTTCCTCAGCTCCGGATACACGATCAGTCAGGCCGGTCCGCTCGGCGCGATCATCGCCTACCTCATCGGCGCGCTCGTCGTCTATCTGGTGATGGCGTGCCTCGGCGAACTCGCGACCGCCTACCCGGTCTCCGGCGCGTTCCACATCTACGCCGCGCGTTCCATCGGCCCGGCCACCGGCTTCACCACCGCCTGGCTGTACTGGCTGTGCTGGGTGGTGGCCCTCGGATCCGAGTTCACCGCCGCGGGCATCCTCATGCAGCGCTGGTTCCCCGGGGTTCCGGTGTGGGTCTGGTGCCTCGTCTTCGCCGCGGTGCTGTTCACCATCAACGCGATCTCCGCGCGCGTCTTCGGCGAGACGGAGTTCTGGTTCTCCCTGATCAAGGTCGTCGCGATCGTCGCTCTGATCGTGCTCGGCGGGGCGGCGATTTTCGGGTTCACCCCGCTGTCGAGCACCCATCCTGGCGCCGTGCTGTTCAGCAACTTCGAGACCCCGCACGGGCTCTTCCCCGGCGGTGTCGGCGGCGTCCTGATGACGTCGCTCGCCGTCTTCTACGCGTTCAGCGGCTCCGAGCTGATCGGGGTGGCCGCCGGCGAGACGAAGGATCCGGGCAGGAACATCCCGCGCGCCCTGAGGTCCACCGTGCTGCGACTCCTGGTGCTGTTCGTGGGGTCGATCACGGTCATCGCGGCGATCCTGCCGTACGACAAGGCGACCGTCACCAGCAGCCCGTTCGTGGACGTCTTCGCGTATGCCGGGGTGCCCTTCGCGCCGGACATCATGAACTTCGTCATCATCACCGCGCTCCTCTCCGCCGGCAACAGCGGGCTGTTCTCCTGCGCGCGGATGCTCTTCTCGCTCGCGGAGGAGGGGCACGCGCCGCGGTCCTTCGCGCGGCTCACCCGGCGCGGGATCCCGATCGTCGCGCTCAGCGTGAGCATGGCCCTCGGCCTCGTCTCCCTGCTGTCCAGCGTCATCGCGGCGGAGACTGTGTACCTCGCGCTGGTGTCGATCGCGGGCTTCGCGGTCGTCGCGGTCTGGATGTCGATCGTGGCGTCGCAGTTCTTCCACCGCCGCGCCTTCCTGCGCCGGGGCGGCGACCTGTCGACCCTGCCCTATCGGACGCCCCTCTTCCCGATCCTGCCGATCGTCGCCTTCGTGCTGCTGCTCGTCTCGGTGATCGCGATCGCGTTCGATCCCAACCAGGTCGCGGCGCTCTACTTCGGGCTGCCGTTCGTCGGCCTCTGCTATCTGTTCTTCTGGTGGCGCTACGGGCGACGCGGAGCGAAGGCGGCGGTCCAGGTCTCGGAGGAGGCGCCGGTCGAGAGCGCCGAGGATCCCGCCGCAGAGGAGCCGATCGCAGGCCAGAAGCGATGATCCCCGGACCGGGATGGATCGAGGTCGACGTCGAGGCGATCGCCCGCAACGTCGTCGTCGTCCGGAAGGCGATCGGTCCCGCGACGCCGTTGTGCGGCGTCGTGAAGGCCGATGCCTACGGACACGGCATCGACCTCGTCCTCCCAGTCCTCATGAACGCCGGCATCACGACGATCGGCGTCACCGCGAACGAGGAGGCGCACCGCGCCCGCGAGCTCGGATTCCGGGGTCGCATCCTGCGGCTGCGCGCGGCGCTGCGTGACGAGGTCGAGGACGCCGCCTCCGCCGGGGTCGAGGAGTGGGCGGGCGGGCTCGCCCACGCGCGGGAGATCGATGCGGCGGCGCGTGCTGCGGGTCGGAGGATCCCGGTGCACGTCTCCCTGAACTCGACCGGACTCAGCCGTGACGGCGTCGACCTCGGTGCCGGGCACGGCACGGCGGAGCTCGTCGGGATCGGCCGGCTCGCCGGGGTGCGCCCGATCGGCGTCTGCGCGCACTTCCCGTGCGAGGACGAGGAGGACGTCGCCGCCGGAGCCGAGGCGTTCCGCGAGCAGTCCGCCGAGGCGGCCGGCCTGCTCGGCGCTCCGCCCGGCGTCGAACGTCACTGCGCGACCTCGTACGCCGCGCTCACGGTCGCGTCGTCGAGATTCGACCTCGTGCGCGTGGGTGCGGCGCTGTACGGGGACACGGCGGCTCCGGTGGCCGGGCTTCGTCCCGCGCTGCGGCTGCTCTCCCGGATCGCCGCCATCAACGCCTACCCCGCCGGCAGCACGGTCGGCTACGACCGCGGCCATCGGCTCGCGCACGCGGCACGGCTCGCGGTGGTGCCGCTCGGGTACGCGGACGGCTATCACCGGGTCCTCGGCGGGCGCGCGCACGCGCTCGTGCGGGGGCACCGGGTCCCCGCCGTCGACAAGCTCGCCATGAACTCGCTCGTGCTCGACGTCAGCCGTGTTCCCGAAGCCCGGATCGGAGACGAGGTCGTCCTGGCCGGGGGACAGGGCGGTGAGGCGATCCTCGCGAAGGACCTCGAAGCCGCGTCGGGGCAGATCGCCGCCGATCTGTACACCGCCTGGGGGCGACTCCTCCCGCGGCGCGCACGGGCGGGACAGGGGGCATCATGATGGCGAAAGCGCCGGATAGGCTGGCCGGACCCGGATCCGTCGTATCCGGAGATCGGCGCAGGAACCGGGGAGGCAGGATGTCGGCTCCCTCCTCGCTGTCGCAGGGCCTCGCGTTGCTCGGGTCGGCCGTCGCGCGGGAGCAGGCCGGTCGCTCCGGATACAACGCCTCGCGTCTCGCGGACGCCACCGGGATCGAGCGCAGTCGTGTGTCGCGCCTCACCCAGGAGCTGCGCGCGCTGCGCTTCCTGCACCGCGACGAGGATGCCGTGCTCCGCGCCGGCGACGCCTACTTCGGCATCGCGGCCGCCCTCGACGCCCCCTGGCTGAAGGGCGCGCGACAGGAGCTGCGAACGCTGGCATCGACGCTGCGGATGACGGCGCGCGTCTGCGCGGCCGACGGTGCGGCGGCGCTCGCGCTGCGCGCCGAGGCGGGCATCGGCGCCGCCGATGCGTCCACCCGATACGGGACCGTCGCCCCGATCTGGTGCACCGGCGCCGGCCGTGCGCTGCTCTGGGATCACTCCTCGGAACAGCTCGCCGACCTGCTCCGGGACGTGCAGTTCGTCGGTGTGGGCGGACCCGCGGCCGCGCGCACGACCGGAGGGGTGCATGCGCTCCTCGAACGCGACAGGGCGGTCGGAGTGATCTCCGCCGCCGACGAGTACGCAGAGGGCATGGCCGAGTTCGCGCTGCCGGTGTTCGGGCGCTCCGGGATCGTGGCATCGATCGCCGTCAGCGGCGCCCCGCAGAGCTCCCGCCGCACGCGTGCGGCGCTGACGGCCCTGCACGAGGCCCGCGACCGGCTCAGCGCATCCGCGAGCGATCAGTGAGTCCCGGGCGATCCCCGGCGGTCGCCGGGCGCTCCGAGCGCGGCCGAAAGCGCGTCCGCAGCCGCGACGCAGGCCGTCGCGAGCTCCGCGGTGCGCGGCTGCAGCGTCCGCCGCTCGCCGACGATCTGGACGGCGGCCGCGGCCTCGCCGCGGAAGTCCCAGACCGGCGCGGACACGGAGTAGAGGCCGGGCTCGGCCTCCTGGTCCACGATCGCGTAACCGCGCTCCCTGGCCTTCCGCAGGCGATCGAGGAAGTCGTCCGCCGACGCGGGGGCGTTCGGACCCGGGCTGGTGAAGGAGGTGCGGGCGAACACGGAGCGCACCTCGTCGTCGCTCGCATCCCACAGCACGGCCTGACCCGCGTCGCTGCAGAACGCGGGATAGGCGCGGCCGAGCCAGGATCCGATCATGCGGGATCCCGCCGGGATGCTCTCCACGATCGTGAGCGTGCTGTCGCCCTGGAGGACGCCGAGGAAGCACGCCTCGCCCACCGAGGACGCCAGCTCGTCGAGGATCTCGACGCCCGTGGCGCGCATCCGGCGGTCGGTCAGGTCCTGGGCCGCCGCATACCAGCCCCAGCCGAGCCGGTAGCGCTGGTCGTCGCCGCGCACCACGAGACCCTGGTCGGCGAGCGCGGACAGCGTGCGGGAGACCTGCGAGCGTTCGCGGCCGAGGGCCTGGGCGACGTCCTGGACCGTGGCGCCGGCGGGGGATCCGGGCAGGAGGTCGGCGAGCGCGGAGAGGACGTCGAAGCCGCGGCCCATGCTGCTCCGGACCGGGGCGAGATCGTCGGCGGTCGGCATGGCACGAGCGTACTCGACGGCCGCCGTCCGTCCGGCGCCGGATCGAGGCGGACGGGAGGGGCGCGATGACCGGGACGATCACGGACACGCACGCGGACGGCACTGATCCGATGCCCTCCGTCACGATCCTGGACGGCGGCCTGTCGACGGCGCTGGAGCAGCAGGGGATCGCGGTGGACGGCGCGCTGTGGACCGCGCGGCTGCTCGCGGACGAGCCGGAGCGGATCGCGCAGGCGCACCGGGACTTCTTCGAGGCGGGAGCGGATGTCGCGACCACCGCGACGTACCAGGCCAGCGAGCAGGGGTTCCTCGCGGCGGGATTCGAGGCGGCTCATGCGCGTGCGCTGATCCGCCGCGGTGTGCGGCTCGCCCGCGACGCGCGCGACGAGCTCGAGAGCGTCCGTCCCGGGCTGCGGGTCGCCGCCTCCGTCGGCCCCTACGGGGCGGTGCTGGGCGACGGCTCGGAGTATCGCGGCGGCTACGGGATCTCCGCGGCCCGGCTGCGGGACTTCCACCGGGCACGGCTGGAGCTGCTCGCGGAAGCCGGACCCGACCTGTTCGCCGTCGAGACGATCCCCGACGTCGAGGAGGCGGCCGTCCTCGTCGGCCTGCTCGACGAGATCGGGATCCCGGCCTGGTTCAGCTACTCGGTGCGCGGGACGGCCACCTGCGCCGGCCAGCCGCTCGCCGACGCCTACGCGGCCCTCGCCGACTCGTCCGTGCTGATCGCAGCGGGGGTCAACTGCTCGGATCAGGCGGACGTGCGGGCCGCGATCTCGACCTCGGTGCAGGTCACGGGGCTTCCGGGCGTCGTGTACCCGAACCGCGGCGGCCACTGGGACAGCGCCACCAAGGCCTGGTCCGGGGTGCACGCCGTCGATCACGCCCTGATCGACGGATGGATGGATGCCGGTGCGCGCTACATCGGCGGCTGCTGCGGATACGGCCCGGCGGACATCGCCGGGCTCGCGAAGGCCGTCGCCTCAGTCCTTCGGTGAACCGGGACCGTAGGACTCGATCGCGTCGTTGAACCGGTGGAGCAGGTCGGCGAACCGGTCGATGTCGTCGTCGGTCCACTCGTCGAGGATCTTCTCGAGGGCGTGGAGGGAGCGCTCGCGGGTGGCGTCGAGGCGAGCCCTGCCCTCGTCGGTGAGCGTGAGCTTGCGGGCGGCGCCGCCGTCGGGATCGGGGATGCGGTCGACGAGTCCCACGCGCAGGGCCGCCGTCGTCTGGCGCTGCAGGGTCGACGTGTCGAGGCGGAGCAGGTCGCTGAGCTCTCCGATCGAGAGCGGGCCGTCCGAGGCGAGGCGGGCCAGCACGACGTAGGCGCTGCGGTCGAGGCCTCCGTCATGCCGCAGCTGAGCGATCGTGTAGCGGCTGAGGAGCATCTGCGCGTACTCGATGTCGGCGATTCTGCGACGTCTCATACCCACATCTTAACGGGGATGTGTATTATGCATATGTAAGTTACACATCGTTGGGAGTCGTCCGTGTCCGCATCCCCCGCCCGACCGAGGGGCATCGTCGCCGTCCTCGCCTTCGCCGGCATCGCCTCATCCCTCACCCAGACGATGGTGACCCCGCTGATCGCCCGCTTCCCGGCGATCTTCGACAGCTCCGCGGCGGACACGGCGTGGATCGTCACCGGGACACTGCTGGCGGCGGCCGTCGCGGTGCCGATCGCGGGCCGGCTGGGCGACCTGTTCGGCAAGAAGCGGATGATCCTGATCGTCGCCGTCCCGCTGATCCTCGGCGGTGTGGTCTGCGCGGTCGCCCCGACGGTCGAGATCATGATCGTCGGGCGCGCACTGCAGGGGCTCGGATCCGGCGTGGTGCCGCTCGGCATCGCGCTGCTGCGCGATGTGGTCCCCCGCGAGCGGCTCTCCTCCGCGATCGCGACCGTGAGCGCGACCCTGGGCGTCGGCGGAGCGATCGGGCTGCCGATGTCGGCGGCCGTCGTCCAGTTCGCCGACTGGCGCGTGCTCTTCCTGGTCGGGAGCGCCGTGACCGTGGTCGCTGCGGCGGCGATCTGGATCGTGGTCCCGACGACGCCCGCCGGAGCGGCAGGGCAGCGCTTCGACGGGCTGGGGGCGCTCGGCCTCGCACTCGGCCTCGTCTCGTTCATCCTCGCGATCTCGAAGGGCGCGGAGTGGGGCTGGGGATCGCCGCTGACGATCGGGCTGCTCGCGCTCGCCGCGGTGGCGTTCGTCGGCTGGGGCGTCTGGGAGACGCGCGCGAAGGAGCCGCTCGTCGATCTGCGCACGACGGTCCGCCCGCGGGTGCTGCTGACGAACATCGCGTCGATCTTCGTGGGATTCGGGATGTACGCGAGCATGCTCGTCATGCCGCAGGTGCTGCAGCTTCCGGCGGCCACCGGATACGGTCTCGGGCAGTCGATCCTCGCCGCCGGACTCTGGATGGCACCCGCGGGTCTCATGATGCTGCTGTTGTCGCCCGTCGCGGGCCGCCTCATCGACGCCCGAGGGCCCAAGTTCACCCTGGTGGTCGGCGTGGTGATCCTCGCCGCGGGCTACGGCGTGGGGCTCGTCGGCATGAGCAGCACCTGGGGGCTGCTCATCACCAGCCTCGTGATCAACAGCGGCGTCGCGTTCGCCTACGGCGCCATGCCCGCGATCATCATGGGCGCCGTGCCCCGCTCCGAGACGGCGGCGGCGAACGGCTTCAACACCCTCATGCGCTCGCTCGGCACGACGATCGGAGCGGCGGTCATCGGCGTCATCCTCGCGCAGATGACCATTCCCCTCGGCGACGTCGCCGTGCCGTCGGAAGCGGGCTTCCGCACGGCCCTCATCATCGGCGCGGGCGTCTCGATCACGGCTGCGGTCGTGGCCCTGTTCATCCCGAGCCCCGCCCGGCGCGGGGAGGACGCCGCGTTCGCGGTCGAAGCGGACGTCCAGGCGGATGCCGAGGCCGAGACCGTGGCCGCATAGCGGGAAGCCCGTCCGGTCCGTTCGTCAATCGGCCCGCGGGCGCGTGCCGGGGAGCTGGCGGGCCTCGTTGGTGTGGGAGTCGATGATCGCCGTGCTCAGCGCCTCGATCGGCGCACGCGGAGCCGCCGGGTCGTCGATGAGGGCGAAGTCGAGAGTGCCCAGCCGCGGGAGGCCGAGCGTGGCGTCCGCGCGGACCAGATCGGGTGGCATCATCCCGCCGGGGAAGACGGCGACGCCGAGGCCGGCGCGGACACCGGCGAGCACCCCGGTGATGTCCCGGACCGTGCAGGTCGCCTTCCAGCGTCTTCCTGCGGATTCGAGTGCGGCGACCGCGGCGGCGCGAGAATGACTCGGCCGGGGATAGGTGACCAGGGGGACCACGTCGTTCGGGTCGAGTCGCAGCGACGGGTGCGCGCTCCAGATCAGCTGCTCGCGCCGGACCACATGGCCCTCGGCGATCCCGGGCTCCTGCCGCACGTAGACGAGATCGAGCGCGCCGGCCCGCAGGCGTCGGACCAGTGCGGCGGACTGTCCGACCGTGATCTCGACGTCGACGAGCGGGTTCTTCCGACGGAAATCGCGGAGGATTCCGGGCAGGTGGGTGAGGGCGAGGTCGTCAGCCGTGCCGAAACGCACCGTGGCGCGTTCCGCCGGGCCGGAGAAGTACGCCTGCGCCTCATCGAGCACGGCGAGGCCACGGCGTGCGAACGCGAGCATCGCCTCGCCGCCGTCGGTGAGGGCGACGCTGTGGGTGTCCCGGGCGATGAGTGCGCGGCCGGTCTGCTCCTCGAGGCGGCGTACTCGCTGGCTGACGGTGGGCTGGCTGATCCCGAGCTGTCTCCCTGCCTCGGAGAAGCTGCGATTCTCGGCCACGGCGACGAAGCACCGCAGCAGATCCGGCTCGTACACGATCGCTCCTCTCTCCGGTCTCTCCGGGGATCCTGCTCATTCACACATCCGATAACAGTTATGTCCATCATTATCGTGAGTGATCGGGCGATCCTCCGTACGGTTGAGGTCATGTCTTCCGTGTCGGCCGTGGATCATCCGATCACCGAGCCGCTGCCGGTGCTCGCGACTCGACCGACCTTCCGCGCGACCTTCGCGGCGCTGGGGGAGGCGAACTTCCGGCTCTACTTCGCCGGCCTCGCGGCGACCTCCGCCGCGGGGTGGCTGGCGCGGCTGGCCACGGATTCGCTGATGATCGAGCTCACCGGCGACGTCGGCCTCGTCGCTCTGGTCGTCGCCTCGCAGCTGCTGCCGTCCATCGTTCTCGGACCGTGGGGAGGCGTGCTCAGCGACCGCTTCGCACCGCGGCAGACGGTCGTGCTGACCCAGCTCGTCGTGGTGCTGGCGGCACTCTGCCTGGGCGTGCCGGCGATCCTCGGCACGGCCGGCGTGCCGCTGATCGTCGCCTCCTCGCTCCTGCTCGGTGTCGCCGCGGCGTTCGAGGCGCCGGCCCGCGCAGTGCTGCTCGTGCAGGTCGTCGGCACCCGCGCGCTGCCCAACGCGATGAGCCTGAACGCCGCCGTGCAGCAGCTCGCCGGGATCCTCGGCGCCCTGCTCACGGCCGGTCTCGTCGCGATCATCGGATCCGGATGGGCGCTCGTGGCGGCGCCCATCGGGCCGCTCGCGGGCATCGTGATGCTGCTGGGGATCCGGCGCTCCCGGCTGCACCCGGCGATCAAGGTCGCCGCGCGCCGGGGGCAGATACGGGAGGCGATCCGCTACGTGCGGCGCAAGCCGGAGATCCGCACCGCCCTGCTGCTGATCTCATCGCTCGCGTTCTTCGCGCTCACGGCGTCGATCCTCATGGCCTGGTCGGCGAACGAGCGCTATGGCCTCGGCACGCTCGGCTACACCCTGTTCCAGACGGCGTCGGCGGTCGGTGCTCTGCTGGGCAGCCTGCTGGCGGCGCGTCGGCGGCAGTTGCGCCTCCGTGACAGCGCGCTGCTGCTCGCGGGCTCGGGGCTGGTCTGGGCGTGCTCCGGGTTCGCGCCCTTCGCCGGACTGTTCGTCGTCGGACTGGTCGCGTCGATGCTGATGCGGACCGCGTTCATGATCGGCAACGACTCGCTCACCCAGCTCTCGGCCAACGGTGCGATCCGCGGGCGGGTGGTGTCGCTCTACGTCGTGTGCATGACCGGCATGCAGGCGGCGGGGGCGCTCGCCGCAGGCTGGGCGGTGCATGCACTCGGCGGCGAGATCACCTTCCTGCTCGCGGGTGGGGGCCCCGCTGTCATCGCCCTCACCGTCGTGCTCGTCCACACCTTCCGCGGGCGCGCTCGCCGATCCGTCGCCTACGGGGCATGATCGGAGTGCATGGCGATCGAGGATCCTCATCCGTCGCATAGCTGCCTCACAGGAGCTGCGTCGGGGGGATCCCGACCATGGATCCGGGCGCGCAGAGCGGGCCAGGGGGAGGACGGACATGGCAGAGGCGGTGCCGCAGGACGGCGACGAGGCGGGGACCTCCGGCGCGGTCTCCCTGCCCCTCGGGCTGCCGCCGATCGTGCGGGCAGACGGTTCGCCGGCCCGCGCGCTCGTGGTCGACGACGAGCAGGCGCTCGCCGCGGCCGTGGGCGGATCCCTCCGCGCCGACGGGTGGGAGGTGCGGGTCGAGCACCGGGGCCGCAGCGCCCTCATCGCGGTGCGCGAGTTCCAGCCCGACGTGGTCGTGCTCGACATCATGATGCCCGACATCGACGGTCTCGACACGCTCGAGCGGATCCGCGCGATCCGGCCGGAGATCCGGGTGCTGTTCCTCACCGCGCTGGACGGCCACGACGACCGCATCGCGGGTCTCCATGCGGGCGGCGACGACTATCTCACGAAGCCCTTCGCGATCGCCGAGCTGCAGGCGAGGGTGCGGGTGCTGGCCCGCACCGCCGCGGCGATCGCGCGGCCCGCCGAGTCGCAGCTGCGGGTCGGCGACCTCGCGGTGGACAAGGCGGAGGCCACGGCCGAGCTCGGCGGATCCCCGCTCGAGCTCACCCCGACCGAGTTCGAGCTGCTGCTCCTGCTCGCGAACAACGCGGGGCGCGTGCTGCGCCGGGCGCAGATCCTCGAGGCCGTCTGGGGCTACGACTTCGGCACCGAGTCGAACCTGGTCGAGGTCTACGTGTCGAGCCTGCGCCGCAAGCTCGCCGGCTCGTCCGTGCTGAACCTGGAGACCGTGCGGCTGGTCGGCTACGTGCTGCGCGTCGCGGATCCCGAGCCGGACGCATGAGGCGATCGCGCAGCCTGCGCCTGCAGGTCGTGCTCATCGCCTCGGCCCTCGTCGCGGCGGTGAGCATCGTCGTCGGGGTGGTCGCGGTGCTCTCGCTGCACGACTACATGCTGAGTCAGGTCGACGCGCGACTGAACGGCGCCGCGGCGCGCGGGGCCGACATCGCCGGCGGTCGCGGACCCGGATCCACGCCGGGGACGACGCCGTCGACGAGTCCCGGATCCACCCCGGCGCCGACGCCGCCCGTGCGCCCCAACCGCAACGACGTGGTCGGCGCTCCCGGGCAGTCGGCCGGCACGATCACCGCGATCTTCCGCGACGGCACCTTCGAGCTCGGAGGGTGGATCGCCTCCGACGGGGTGCGGCACGATCTCACCGCCGCACAGAAGAAGCTCCTCGCCGCCCGCCTTCCCCGCGGATCCGCGGACCGCACGGCACCGGTCACCGTAGACCTCGGCGGCGCGCTCGGCGATTACCGGGTCGCCGGGCGCACCACGCCCAGCGGCGTGGGCGTGGTCACGGCGCTGCCGCTCGATTCCGTCACGGCCGTGACCGGGCGGCTGACGCTCGTGGTCGCGCTGGTCGGACTCGCCTGCATCGTGCTCGCGATCGCGGCCGCGGCGCTGGCGATGGGCCGCGCGCTGCGACCGCTGCGCCGCGTCGCGCACACCGCGGCGGCCGTCACCTCGGTGCCCCTGGACCGAGGGGAGGTGCGGCTCGCCCAGCGGGTCGAGGCCCGCGACATCGCCTCGACCGCCGAGGTCGGCCAGGTCGGCACGGCCCTGAACGACATGCTCGACCACGTCGAGAACGCCCTCGCCCAGCGCGAGGCGAGCGAATCCACCATGCGGCGCTTCGTCGCCGACGCCAGCCACGAGCTGCGCACCCCGCTCGCCACGATCCGCGCCTATGCGCAGCTCTCGGACCGCCCCGAGGCGGAGGAGACCGAGATCCGCGGCAACGCCGCGCTCATCGACGTCGAGGGGGTGCGGATGGGCGCTCTCATCGATCAGCTGCTCCTGCTCGCGCGCCTCGACGCCCTTCCCGCGCTCGCCCAGGACGAGGTCGACCTGCGGCTGTTGCTCGCCGAGGCCGTGCTCGCGGCCCGGCTCGCGGGCCCCGATCACACCTGGATCCTGGAGCTCGGCGAGGACGCGGCCCTCGTCCGCGGCGACGCCGGGGATCTGCGCCGCGTGGTCGACAACCTGCTCGGCAACGCCCGCGTGCACACGCCGGAGGGGACGACCGTGCGCGTGCGGCTGGACGAGGTGCGCACCGGCGACGCGGCGGTCCCCGAGCCTGTCGAAGGATCCGTGCGGATCACGGTCTCGGACGACGGCCCCGGACTCCCCGAAGCCGTCCGCGAGACCGTGTTCGAGCGCTTCGCCCGCGGCGAGACCTCGCGCTCGCGCGAAGGCGGCGGCACCGGCCTCGGCATGGCGATCGCCCGCGCCGTGGTCGAGGCCCACGGCGGCACGATCACGACGGCGCCAGGGCCCGGCGCGACCTTCGTGGTGACGCTGCCGGTCGCGGGCCCCGGCACGGATCCGGACGCCGCCCGGCGGATTACGCTGGAGGGGTGACTGCGTACGTCTCGGCCTTCGATCTGTTCTCCATCGGTGTAGGACCTTCGAGCTCCCATACCGTGGGCCCGATGCGCGCCGGCGTCGACTTCGCCGCCCGGCTCGCCGCGGACGGCACGCTCGCGCAGGTGGCGCGCGTCACGTGCTCGCTCTACGGCTCCCTCGGAGCGACCGGGCTCGGCCACGGCACGCCCGATGCGGTCGTCGCGGGCCTGCGCGGTCTCACGCCCGAGACCTGCGATCCCGCCGACGTGCGCCGCGCCTGGGCGGACTGGACCGATGGATCCCCGCTCGCGCTGAACGGCACCCACGACATCGTCTTCGAGAAGGACGACATCACCTTCGAGCCGCGCACCCGCCTGCCCGGCCACCCCAACGCGATGACGCTGCGGGCGCTCGACGCCGACGGGATCCACCTCGCGCAGGAGACGTACTACTCGATCGGCGGCGGATTCATCCGCCGTGACGGCGAGGAGTCCGGCCGGGCGCTGGACAGGGCGGCCTTCCCCTTCGCCTACAAGGACGCCGCCTCGCTGCTCGAGCTGTGCGACGAGAACGGGCTGACGATCGCCGAGCTCGCCCGGCGCAACGAGACCGCGCTGCGCAGCGAGGAGGAGGTCGCCGCGGGGCTCGACGCGATCTGGAACACGATGGCCGCGTGCGTCGACGCGGGCCTGCACGCCGAGGGGACGCTGCCCGGCATCCTCAAGGTCAAGCGCCGTGCCGGTGCGATCCGCGCGCAGCTGGACGAGGTCGAGTCCGACGGGCACCCCGCGGTCCCCGGCGAGTGGCTGGGCGCGTTCGCGCTCGCCGTGAACGAGGAGAACGCCGCGGGCGGACGCGTGGTCACCGCGCCCACGAACGGCGCCGCGGGGATCCTCCCCGCCGTGGCGATGTACTGGTGGCGGTTCCTCGCCGACTCCGGCCTCGGCGCCGGCAACGCGGTCACCCCCTACGGCGAGCTGGTCGGCAGCGCGCTGATGGGGTTCGGCGCCGAGGCGTCGCTCGTCGCCGTCGGCGCGATCGAGGACCCCGACACGCTCGCCGAGGCCAACCGCCGCCGCGGCATCCGCCGGTTCCTGCTCACCGCGACCGCGCTCGGATCCCTGTTCAAGGCCAACGCGTCGATCTCCGGCGCCGAGGGCGGCTGCCAGGCCGAGGTCGGGTCCGCGTGCGCGATGGCCGCGGGCGGGCTCACCGCCGTCATGGGCGGCACGAACCGGCAGATCGAGAACGCCGCGGAGATCGCCATGGAGCACCACCTCGGGCTCACCTGCGACCCGATCGGCGGGCTCGTGCAGATCCCGTGCATCGAGCGCAACGCGATCGCCGCCTCCACGGCCGTGACCGCCGCACGGCTCGCCCTGCGCGGCGACGGCCAGCACTACGTCTCTCTCGACGCCGTCGTCGAGACCATGCGGCAGACCGGCCTCGACATGTCGACCAAGTACAAGGAGACGAGCGAGGGCGGCCTCGCGGTCAACGTCATCGAGTGCTGAGCTCGGGGCGCCGCGCTGCCGGCACCGGTCGTAGGGTGGGCAGATGAGCACGACGCGTCGCCGCGGACGCCCCAAGGGGGAGTCCGGATCCCGGGAGCGGATCGTCGTCGCCGCGGAGCACGAGTTCGGCGAGAACGGCTACGACGGTGCCACGATCCGGGCGATCGCCGCGCGCGCGGGCGTCGATTCGGCGCTCGTGCACCACTACTTCGGCGCCAAGGCGGACCTCTTCGCCGAGGTCATCGGGATCCCGCTGCGGCCGGACGTCGACGTCCCCACGATCCTGGAGGGACCGCGCGAGGAGGTCGGCGAACGCGTCATGCGGTACGTGCTCGAGGCGTTCGAGCGCCCCGATGTGCGCCGGCGCGGCGTGACGCTGATCCGCGTCGCTCTCGGATCCAAGGTCATGGCGCCGCCGCTCGTGGGCTTCCTGTCCCGCGAGCTGATCGGACGGATCACGACGCGTCTCGAGACCCCCGATGCGGCCCTGCGCGCCACGCTCGTCGCCTCTCAGGTGGCCGGCCTCATCGTGACCCGGTACGTGGCGCGGCTGCCGCCCATCGCCGACGCGCCGATCGACGAGCTCGTCGCGCGCGTCGGGCCGACGATCCAGCGCTACCTGTTCGAGTAGGGGTTCCGGCCCTCGAACCCTTGAACCCTTGAGCCCTTGACCCTCGTACCCCGCGGATCCATAATTCATCACATGATGAATAACGCGGTGGTGATCGACGGGCTGCACGTGCGGCGCGGTCGGCGCGACGTGTTCGACGGGCTCGCGCTGACGATCCCGCGTGGTGAGGTGACGGGACTGCTCGGTCCGTCCGGCTGCGGCAAGACGACGCTCATGCGCGCGATCGTGGGCGTGCAGCGGATCCGCTCCGGCGAGGTCACGGTGCTGGGCGAGAAGGCCGGATCCGCCTCCCTGCGCCACCGCGTCGCGTACGGCACACAGGGCGCCGCCGTGTACTCCGACCTCACCGTGCGGCAGAACCTGCGCTACTTCGCCTCGGTGCTCGGCGTCGCCCATGCCGACGCCGACCGCGTCATGGAGCAGGTCGGGCTCGCGCCCTACGCCGGGCAGCGGGTCTCGGCACTCAGCGGCGGGCAGGCGAACCGGGTGTCGCTCGGGGTCGCGCTGCTGGGGGCGCCCGAGCTCGTGGTGCTCGACGAGCCGACCGTGGGGCTGGACCCGGTGCTGCGCTCCGAGCTGTGGGATCTGTTCCGGCGGATCGCGGAGGCCGGGACGACCATGGTCGTCTCCAGCCACGTGATGGACGAGGCGCTTCGCTGCGACCGGCTGCTGCTCATGCGGGAGGGGCGGATCGTGTCCGACACGACGCCGGCCGAGCTGCTGGCGGACACGGGCAAGACGGATCCCGAGCAGGCGTTCCTCGTGCTCATCGCGCGGGACGAGGCCGCGGAGAGCGGCGCGCACCCGCATACCCGCCGGCAGCAGCGAGAGGCGGCGGCATCATGAACCCGCGCCGGATGTTCGCGACCGCGGGCCGGGTGCTCGCGCAGCTGCGGCACGACCCGCGCTCGATTGCGCTCATGGTGGTCGCGCCGAGCCTGCTGGTCGGGCTCTTCGCCTGGCTCTTCACCGACACGAAGGGCGTGTTTGACACCTTCGGCGGGGCGATCCTCGGACTCTTCCCTTTCATCGTGATGTTCCTGGTGAGCTCGATCACGACCCTGCGCGAGCGGCGCTCCGGCACGCTCGAGCGTCTCATGACGACCCCGCTCGGCAAGGCCGACTTCGTGCTGGGCTACGCGCTCGCGTTCGGTCTCATGGCGGTGCTGCAGGCCGTCGTCACGGTCGCGTTCGCGGTGTACGTGTGCGGGCTCACCGTCGACGGTCCGCTCTGGCAGCTCGGGCTCGTCGCGGTCGTGGACGCGCTGCTGGGCACCTCGCTCGGACTCCTCGCGAGCGCATTCGCGCAGACCGAGTTCCAGGCCGTGCAGTTCATGCCGGTGCTGGTGTTCCCGCAGATCATCCTGGGCGGCCTGTTCATGCCGCGGGACAAGATGCCCGACGTGCTCTACACGATCTCGGACTGGCTGCCGCTCAGCCACGCGATCGATGCGATCCAGGCCGTCACCGCCGGCACGGGCGATTGGGACCTGTGGCGTCCGGTGCTGATCGTGGCGGGCTTCGCGGTGGCGTTCCTCGTGCTCGCGCCGCTCACACTGCGCCGGCGCACGTCCTGACGCGGAGGGAGGCTCGGCCGGTCGCGGATACGCTGGAACGGTGAGCCCGATCGATCCGTTGCAGGCCAGAACGACCGACGACCGCGACGATCGGGGCAGGGGATCGGCCAGGGCGCTCGCTGTCCTCTTCGGGCTCTGCGCTCTCGCGGCGGCGGCGCTCGCGGGGTTCGCGGCGGCGGCGGTGTTCGATCAGTTCCGGGTGATGAGCATCAACAGCGTGTTCGGGAACTGGGACACGACGATCCCGGTCGCGGTCCGCGGCCTGGGTCTGCCGGTCGGCATCCTCGCGACGATGGGCTTCCTCGCCCTTTATGGGAAGTGGAATCGCCGAGGTGCCGCTCGGGACGTGCTCTCCCCGGCGGTGGCGCCCTTCACGATCGTGCTGCTCGGTCTGACCATCGGGACGTGGATCGCGACCACGATGTGGACCGAGCCGGATGCCGTCGGAGTGGCCGTGGATCCCACGTTCTCCCAGCACGCGCCCTGGGACGCCGGCGCGTGGATCCTCTACACGGCGAAATGGTGGTTGCCGGGACTGCTCACGCTGTTCACCGTGGTCAGCGTCTGGGGACGGCTCGCCGCGCGCCGGCGCTTCGCCGCGCGCACGTCCTAGTCGAGAGCGCGGCCGTCGCGTGCGGCGCGGTTCTTCGTGTGGCGGGTCGGCGCGGCCCGCCACGGATCCTCCGGCCAGGGGTGCTTCGGATAGCGCCCGCGCATCTCGGCGCGCACCTGGGCGTAGGGGCCCGACCAGAACGACGCCAGATCGTCGGTGACGGCGAGCGGACGCCCGGCGGGGGAGAGCAGATGGAACAGCACCGGCACGCGCCCTCCGGCCAGGTGCGGTGTCTCGGCCCAGCCGAAGCACTCCTGGAGCTTCACCGCCACCACCGGGCGTGCGGCCGGATCGTCGTGCGCCGGATAGGCGATGCGGACGCGTGAGCCGCTCGGAACCTCGAGGCGTTCGGGCGCGAGGGACTCGAACTCCGCGGCTGCGGGCCAGGGCAGCAGCCGGCGCAGCGCAGGGCCGAGGTCGATCCTCGTCGTCGGGGTCCCGGTCGCGAGCGCGTCGATCTCGGGGCCGAGCCAGTCGTCGAGCGCCCCGGTCAGGGCGGCGTCGGACATGTCGGGCCACGGGGATCCGAGCGCGCGATGCAGCAGCGCGAGTCGGCGGCGCAGCTGATCCGCGGACTCCGACCACGCGAAGACTACGAGCCCCTGCGCGTGCAGAGCGCGACGCACGGCGTCGCGGCCCTCTTCCGCGTTCGGCCGGACCGGCGCGGAGGAGCGCACGATCGCGCCGACCCTGCGTTCGCGTCGGGCGGTGACGCGGGACCCGGCGAACTCCGCCTCCACGCGGTCCGTGAGGAGATGGTCGGCGGCCCGCTCCGCCTGCTTCTCGGTGATCGCCGCGGCGGCGCGGATGACGGCCCCTGAGGCCTCCGCCACCCGGCCCGAGGCGCGTGCGACGTCGGCGACGGCCAGCCATTCGGCGCCCGCGAGCGCCCCTCGCACGCCGGCACGGGTGCCGGACGCGAGCAGGAACGTCGCTCCGTCTGCGGTGCGCTCGACCCGCCGGGCCACGCGAGAGGGGAATGCGAGGGCGATCACGAGTCCTGCGTCCTCGACCGCGGCCGCGGCCGGAGCGGAGCGCTGCGGCGGGATGAAGCGCCGGAGCCGCTCCGCCTCCTGCGCCCACCGGCGGGCGTCGGGGCCGCGGCCGTTGCGCAGCGCGACGATCGCGGCCGCCACGTCGGCGTCGGGCATGCGCAGGTCGCCGCCGAGCAGTGCGACGACCTCGGCGGCCAGCCCGGCGCCCACGAACGCGCTGCCCTCGATCAGGGCGCGGGCGAGGCGCGGATCGACCGGGATCCGGGCGAGCGCGCGCCCCTCGTCCGTGACGCGTCCGTCGGCGTCCGTCGCACCGAGGTCGTGCAGTACGGACTGCGCCTCGGCGAGGGCATCGGCGGGGAGCGGATCGATCAGTCGCAGTCCCGCACCGCCGGGCGCGCCCCAGCACGCCAGCAGCAGCGCGGCGTCGGCGAGGTCCGCCGTCGCGATCTCGGGGGCGGGGCGTGCGGGCGCCGCCGCGAAGGTCCGCTCATCGAGGCAGCGGATGACCGTGCCGGGTCCCTGCCGGGTGGCGCGGCCGGCGCGCTGCACGGCGGAGGAGCGCGCGGCGGCGGCCGTCACGAGCCCGCTCATGCCGCGCGCCGCGTCGCGCTGCGGGAACCGGGACAGGCCGCTGTCGACCACGAGCCGCACGCCGGGCACGGTGAGCGAGGATTCGGCGAGCGAGGTGGTGACGATGAGGCGCGGCGTCTCGGACGGGCGCCGGCCTCGGATCACCGCGTCCTGCTCCGCCGCCGGGACCTGCCCGTGCAGTTCGCGGACGTCGAATCCCGGCGCGCGGTCGCGGAGGCGGCGTGCGATCTCCGCGACCTCGCGCGCACCCGGCGCGAACACGAGCACGTCGGCGGCGGGGTCGCCGCGGACCAGGTCCAGGGCGGCGTCGGCCGTGGTGCGCGCCACGTGGTCGAGGAAGCCCCGGGTGACGCCGCGCTCATCCAGCCGTGGGACGGGGCTCGGCGCCCAGCGTTCCGTGAGCGGATGGGCGGGGACCGTGTGCTCGACGACGGGCGCGGGTGCGTCAGGGCCGCCGATCACGGACGCGATCCGGGCGGCGTCGAGCGTGGCCGACATCGCGACGAGGGTCAGATCGTCGCGCAGCTCCCGCACTTCGCCGAGGAGGCCGATCAGGAGGTCGGTCTCGAGGGCACGTTCGTGCACCTCGTCGATCACGACGGCGTCGACGCCGTCCAGTCCGGGATCGTCGAGCATACGGCGCAGCAGCACGCCCGCGGTCACGAACTCGACGCGGGTGTCGCGGCCGACGGAGCGCTCGCCGCGGACGGTGAAGCCGGCCCTGGTTCCGAGCGGGGACCCGTCGAGCTGCGCGAGCCGGCGTGCGGCCGCGCGGGCCGCGACGCGACGCGGCTGGGTGACGATCACGCGACCCGGGCTGCGGGAGGCCAGCAGGGGAGGGACCAGCGTGGTCTTGCCCGTGCCGGGCGGCGCGCTGATGACGAGCGCGGTTCCCGCATCGAGCGCCGCGGCGACCTCGTCGAGCGCGGCGGCGAAGGACAGCGAGGCGCCGATCGCACGCAGGTCGAAGGGCGCGGAGGTCATCCGTCCAGTCTGCCGCGAAACGCGGACGGCGCCCGGATCCCGAAGGATCCGAGCGCCGTCCGTCGGGTGGGACTACTCCATGGCGTCGGCGGCTTCCTTCGCGGCGGCGCGCGTGGCGCGCGCGGCGGGCGCGGCGGTCTCGGCCGCCGGTGCGGACGGCTGGTGCTTCTCGGACTGGGCGAGGCCGGCACCGAGGCCGCGGCCGATGGCCTGGCCCTGGATGATGCCGGCGAGGTCGAGCCCGGTGGCCGCGTGCACGCTGTCGAACACGCTGCGCAGTGCCCGGGCGTTGTCGCCGCCGACGACGCTCGAGGCGCCGTCGTCACCGGATCCGCCGATGATCGACACGTTCCCGATCGTGGAATAGCCCTTGGCGAACTCGGCCATGATCGACGGCAGCACCTCGAGCACGCGCTGCGACAGGAACGCCTCCTGGTTCGACGCGATCGCCTTCGCCTCGGCCTCGACGGCCGCGGCGCGTGCCTCTCCCTCGGCGCGGATCGCGTCGGCCTCGGCCGTGGCGCGCACGCGGCGGGCCTCGGCCTGCGCGTCGGCCTGGGCGCGCAGCGAGGTGGCCTCACCCGTGGCCTTGGCGACCGCGGCGGCCGCCTCGCCGTCGGCGCGGGCCTTGTCGGACTGCGCCTGCTGCTCGGCGATGCGCGTGGACGCCTCGGCCTGCTTGACCTGCTCGATCGCGGCGGCCTCGGCGGAGCGCTCGCGTGTGTAGAGCTCGGCCTGCGCGCGGGTCTCGGCCTCGTACCGCTGGGCGTCGGCGACGCGCTTGACGTCGGCGTCGAGCTGGGCCTGCTTGTTCTCGGCCTGCTGCTGCAGGACCGCCTGCTCGGCCTGCGCGCGGGCGAGCTGCTCGGCCTGCTCCGCCTCGGCGCGCGCTCGTCCGACGCCGGCGGCGGCGTTCGCGGTGTTGGTGTCGAGAGCGGTCTGCTCGACGAGGTTCGCCTCCTGGTTGGCGATGTACTTCTGGTTGATCGCGCGGTCGGCGTTGGTCTGCGCGATCTCGGCGGCCTGGCGCTTCGCCTGGATCTCCGGGGCGCCGAGCGACTGGATGTAGCCGACCTTGTCGGTGATGCCCTTGATCTGGAACGAGTCCAGGATCAGGCCCTGCTCGGCGAGCTCCTGCGAGACGTCGGCGGCGATCTGGTCGGAGAACTTCTTGCGCTCCCGCATGAGCTCGACGACCGAGAGCGTCGCGACGATGCCGCGCAGGGCGCCCTCGAGCTGCTCGGTGGTGAACTGCTCGATGGCCTTGTCCTGCGAGGCGAAGCGCTCGGCGGCGCGGCGCACGAAGAGCGGGTCGGATCCGATCTTCACGATCGCGACGCCGTCGACGTTCAGCGTGACGCTGTCGAGCGACTGCGCCTCGGCGTTCAGCAGCACCTGGCGCGAGCGCAGGGAGATGATCTCGTGACGCTGCGTGATCGGGTTGACGAGCGACTTGCCGTTCACGATGACGGTCACGGGGGACTCGGACATCTCGGAGCTCGTGGACCCGTCGGGCAGCAGGGTCGCGCGCTGCACCTTCTGCTTGCGACCCGAGATCACGAGCGCCTCGTCGGCGCGGGCGACCTTGATCCAGCTGCGCGCGAGCAGCAGCACGACGAGCAGGACGATGACGACGCCGACGATCGCGGCCCCGATGATGATGAGCAACCCGATGAGGGCGGCGGGGTCCATATGCACTCCTGTGTTCTCCGGTCGCGCCCGGTGAGGGCGTCACGAACGACTATGCCAGAACCTATGAACCCGCCGTGAGGCGTATGGGTGGGCCTGTGGACGGACCGGGCCGCCCTCAGGCGGCGAGGTCGAATCGGGCTCTGCCGCCGAGACGGGGTGTGCGCGCGGGGTCGACATGCGGGGGTGGGATGAACCACACCCTGCTGTGCTTCCCCGCGCCCTCGATCCGGATCTCCCAGTCGTTGTCGTGGATGCGATGGTGGCAGCTCTCGCAGAGCAGGATCCCGTTCGCCAGGTCCGTCGGCCCTGCGTCGCGTTTCCACCAGCGGATGTGATGGGCCCGGGTCATCGACGGCGGGAGTCCGCACATCGCGCAGCCGCCGTCGCGTTCCGCGAGGGCGAGACGCTGTGCCGTCGTGAAGAACCGCAGCCGCCGGCCGTAGTCGAGGATCTCTCGGTCGGTGCCGAGCACGCACGGGATGACGCCGCCGCTCGCGGCGAGCTGCCGGGTGGCGGCGATGCTGAGGGGGAGGTCGGATCCGTCGATCGTCGCGTAGCCGGTGCCGTCGGTGAGGTCCTTCAGGTCGACGCGCACCACCACGGTCGCGCCGGCCAGGGCGGGAGCCTCGTTCTCGCAGCCGAGGGCATGCGCGCAGATCTCGCTGAGCGCCTCGGCGCGAAGCGCCGCGACCGAGCGGTGGTCCGCGCCGGGGGAGTCCGGCGCGAGCTGGTTCTTCTGCGCGGCGAACAACGCCGACACGTACCCGTTCACCGCAGCGACGATGGGCGCCCCATGAGCGGCATCGAAGTCGCCGTCGAGGTGGATCCGCCCGTCGCGCTCGAAGATCGACAGGGACTGGCGGTCGCGCTGCTCCTGCTCGCGCGGGGCGACCCCGTCCGGATCCAGCCAGGCCTCGGCACGCGTGACCAGCCGCCGCACGTCATCGTGCGACAGGCCGGCGGCCTTGTCCACGAGGAGTCGCTCGGCCTCCGCGGTCCGCGCGGCGCCGATCTTGACGCGTACGCGCTCGAGCAGGGCGAGGATCACGGCGAAGGCCGGTGCGCTCAGCGCGCCCGAGGCGAGTGCCTGCCGCGCGGCCGGGTACTTCGCCGGGACGCGGTCGCCGAGCAGGTTGGTGCGGGGCGCCGTGGCCTCGCCGACCTTGACCAGCCGCGTCGCATCGCCCGTGGTCGCACCGGTCGTGGTGGCGATGAGCTGCGCGGCGTTGCGGAACCCCTGCTCCTTCGCCAGCGAGTCTGCGCCCAGTTCGGTGCGGGAT
Organism: Microbacterium sp. NPDC089698; assembly: GCF_044749045.1. NCBI lineage: Bacteria > Bacillati > Actinomycetota > Actinomycetes > Micrococcales > Microbacteriaceae > Microbacterium > Microbacterium sp. NPDC089698. Next base: position 189,140 of record NZ_JBIVHE010000003.1, on the reverse strand, counting down.
TCGTGCGCCACGCACGCGGCGACCTCGGCGAGCATCGCCCCGGACCGGCGGTGCAGCAGGCCGAGCGCCTCCGTCACGGCCATGAGCTGCGTGCGGGAGAGGTCACCCGCCTCGTGTGCCCCGCTCCACACCTCATCGAGACGCGTCAGCGCCTCGTGCAGGGGGTCGAGATGTCCGGTCATGCCTTGATTTTACGCGGGTTTCCGCGACATTCGAAGCTATCTACGAGAACGGTGGAGAACTTTCTCGACGCGATGCCTGTGGAGACGGGACCGCGTCCTCCGCGCGTCACCGCGCGCGCAGCTTCTCCGTCAGAGCCGTCAGCGTACGCAGCTCCTCGTCATCCAGCGCCGACATGCGCTCGGCGATCGAGCGGCCGTGGGCGGTGGCGAGCTGGCGGAACGCGCGCGTCCCGGCTTCGGTCGCATGCACGAGGGATCCGCGTCCGTCCTCCGGATCCGGGCACTTCTCGAGCAGCCCGCGCGCGACCATGCGGTCGACGAGACGGGAGACGCTGGGCTGGCTGATCAGCATGTTGGCCGTGACCTCGCGCAGGCGCGCGGTGTGCGACGCGCAGCGGGTGACCGTGAGCAGCACGTCGTACTCCGCTGCCGAGAGATCGGCGCCGTCGAAGTCGGTCGACATCTCGGTGAAGATCTCGTGCTGGGCGCGGAAGAGGGTCTCCCAGGCCGCCAGGGCCAGCTTCCGATCGCTCATCGCATCAGAATATCCGCCTGGGCGGACATGGGGCTGCGCGCAGTAAAGGCCGGTCGGAGAGGCTCCCGACCGGCCTTTGTCCCTTGCACCAAGAGTGTCCTGCAATCACATGCGGTGAGAGCAACAGCAAAACTTTCACCGTGCGATCACTGTATAACGGCGGGGTAACGAATGCAACGATCAGGTCACGGTCTGGGCGGATTCATAAGGTACTTCTCTGGTGGCGCTACCACCCGAGTTCACCGTCGTCCTCCTGGAACGTTCCGGTGGGTCCGTCGGAACCGATCGTCGCCATCCTCGCCACGATCTGCGCGCTCACGGAGGCGGGGCGTCCCGGATGACTGCCCGGATCCCCGCCGCCGAGCTCCGTCGCCGTGATCCCCGGCTCGACCGCGTTGACCCTCACACGCGGATGCGCCTTGGCGTACTGCACCGTCAGCATCGACACCGCCGCCTTGCTGGATCCGTAGACGAGGGAGACGAAGTGCGATGCGGGTCTGGTCGGCTCGTGCGTGGCCCAGAACGAGCCGAGGGCGCTGGACACGTTCACGATCACCGGGTTCGACGATTCCTCGAGCAGTGGCAGCGCCGCCTCGGTCACCCGGACCACGCCGGCGACGTTCGTGTCCAGCACCTGGAGCACGCTCGGGCCGTCGAGTGCTTCGGCCGCGCCCTCGCCGCGATGGGCGATGCCGGCGTTGTTGACGAGCACGTCCAGGCCCGTGCCCGCGATGCGGATGGCCTCGAGCGCGGCGGCGACGGACGCGTCGTCGGTCACGTCCAGCTGCACGAACCGGGCGCCCAGTTCCTCCGCCGCGGCGGCGCCCCTCGTCTCGTCCCGGGCTCCCAGCCAGACGGTGTGCCCCTCCGCGATGAGCGCGCGTGCGGTCTCCTTGCCGAGGCCCTTGTTCGCCCCGGTGATGAGTGTCGTTGTCATGACCGCCACGATCCTCCGTCGCGGGCGGGTGAGGGAGACGTCCGCTTTTCGTAGGACTGCGGGTACCAGGACAGGCGAGCTCCTGCGCGGGCAGACTGGACGGTATGGAGGCCTGGGAGTTCGGCAGCGCGGTGCGGCGATGGCGCGATCGCGTCTCGCCCGACGCGGTCGGCGTTCCGCACGGCAGCCGGCGTCGCGCCGCAGGATTGCGCAGGGAGGAGCTCGCGGCACTCGCGGGGATCTCCGTCGACTATGTGACCCGGCTCGAACAGGGGAGGGCCACAGCGCCCTCGGAGCAGGTGGTGGAGGCGCTCGCTCGGGCGCTGCGTCTCGACGACGGCGAGCGGACGCAGCTGTTCCGGCTCGCGGGGCGGGCGGCACCCCGGCAGCGGCGTCGTATCGGCTCGGATCCCGCCGAGCGTGCAGCGGCTGCTCGATCGCTTCTCGGGCATCCCCGTCGTCGTGTACGACGCGGCGTGGAACCTCGTGATCGCGAACGCGCCGTACGACGCGCTCATGGGCCCGACCTCCGCGCTGCGCGGGAACGAGCGGAACGCCGTCTGGCGGAACCTCTTAGGCCCGGCATCACGGGCGCGGCAGACTCCCCAGGAGCACGATGAACTCGTCGGGCGTCTCGTCGCCGACCTGCGGGGAACGATGGGGCGCTATCCGGACGATCACGGACTGCGCCGTCTCGTCGCGGAGCTGCGCGCCGCATCGCCGCGCTTCGAGGAGCTCTGGGGTACGGCGGCCGAGGCGCCGCGCGCGGAGCAGTCCCGGCTCAAGATCATCGACCACCCCGCCGTCGGAGCGATCACCGTGGACTGCGACACGCTGGTCGTCGCCCAGGACGACCTTCGGATCATGGTCTACACCGCCGAGCCCGGATCCGCCGACGCCGAGCGCCTGCAGCTTGCGATCGTGCTCGGGACGCAGTCGCTCGCCGGCTGAGATCCGGCAGGACCCGGACCGCCTGAGCTCGGCGCATGCGGCTCAGCGGCTCTCGGCGAGCTCCCGCTGCTGCTCCGGGCTCAGGGACATGAAGTACCGCAGCTGCTCCGCGCTGACCTCGTAGATCGCGGGGTGCCCGCCCACCGGGACCGTGGAATGCAGGATCCGGTCGGCGTACACGTGCACGAGATCGAAGCCCTGCCCGCCGTCGACGCCGCGCATGTCGCCGCCCTCGGCGAGGATGTCGGCCGTGTAGCAGGTGGCGGGCGCGGCCGTGACCGGTATTCCGGCGAACGTGCTGTGCGAGGCGTAGTGCAGATGCCCGGCGAGGATCGCGCGCACATCGGTGCCGGCGAGCACCTGCGCGAGCGGATCCTGGTCGCGCAGCTCAGTCATCGCGAGGAAGCCGAGGGGCATCGGCAGCGGCGGGTGGTGCATCGCGATGACCGTGCCGCGCGGGGCGGGAGTGGCCAGCACCTCGCGCAGCCAGTCCAGCTGCGCGTCCGTGATCTCGCCATGGTGATGGCCCGGCACGGTGGAGTCGAGGACGATCAGGCGCAGGCCCGCGAGGTCGAGAACCTCGTCCACGGGATCCGCGGAGGCATCCTGATCGCGGAGCCCTCGACGGAAGGCTGCGCGCTCGTCGTGGTTGCCCATCACCCACACGAGCTCCGCACCGAGCTCGGCCGCGACCGGCTCGAGCATGCCGCGGATGCGGCGGTAGGCGTCCTCATCGCCGGTGTCGGCGATGTCGCCGGTGACGACGATCGCATCGACGTCGATACCGGCCGCCGGCAGGCGGCGCAGCGCGGCGGCGAGGTTCGCGTCGGCGTCGACGGACCCGTGCAGCGGGACAGCGCCCGCCGTCAGATGGGTGTCGCTGAGATGGACGATGGTGGTCTCGGGTGCGGGGTGCTGACCGATCTGCATGGAAGTCTCCGAATCGTCGTGTCGTGCGGGATCAGCGCGCGCGCAGGGCGTCGCGCAGGCGGGAGCGAAGGGCGGCATCCACCCCGATGGCGTCGAGATAGACATCGGCGGATCCGTCCGCCAGCACCACCTCGGTGAGCGCGCCGCGGATCGCATCGGCGGGACTCCCCGCGACGAGTTCGCGCAGACTCCCCTCGAGCGTGAGCCCGTACTGCGCGATCTTCGCGGCCATCGTGTCGACCCAGTCCCCGGCGAGGTTGGCCTCCGTGCGGGCGTAGTCCGCGACCACCGTGTCGAGGTCGATGCCGACGGCCAGCAGGGCGAGTGCGATCGTGAGTCCGGTTCGGTCCTTGCCGGCCGTGCAGTGCACGACCGAGGCGCCGTCCTCGGCGAGGAGCGCGAGCGCCCGTCCGAACGCCGGACCGCCGTCGCGCAGCATCATGACGTAGAGCGAGCGCAGATCGGGCAGGCCTCCGCCGGCGATCGTCGTGACGGCGTCGCGGACGGATCCGGCCATGATCGGGATCCGGTGCACGGTGATCTCGGTTCCCGCGACATCGTCGGGAGCGTCGGCGACCTCCTCGTCGGAGCGCAGATCGATCAGGCGCACGATGCCGAGCGCCTCCAGCGATGCCCGACCCTCGTCGCCCAACCGGGCAGGGGCGTCGGCGCGGTAGAGCACCCCGGGGCGGAGGCCCGGTGCGCCGGCCGCAGCGGCGCGGAAGTTCGCGGTGCCAGGGATGGGAAGCGGTGCGGGCCGGCGCGCGGCCTCGGCGAGGGCAGTGAGCTCGACGGCGTCAGAAGCGAGGGGAGAGGTCATCGTGCGGTTCCGTTCGTCAGGAGAGGGGTCTCAGGCGCCACGTCGGCGTCGGCCGGGGCGGTGGTCAGGGTTTCGGCGGCAGGGCGGCGCAGCGCGGTCGTCCAGGCCAGGGGCAGCAGCGAGAGCAGCACGAACACTCCGGCCACGGTGAACAGTGCGGCGTAGTTGCTCTCGCCGCCGTGGACCGGATCCTTGCCGCCGATGAGCAGGAATGTGGGGGCGAGCGCCGGAGCGAGCGACTGCGGAAGGGTCTTGGCGATGTTGAAGACGCCGAGGAAGCGCGCGTTCTCGGCAGCGGGCACGGTGCGCAGCACGAGTGCCATGTCCACGGCGTAGAAGCAACCCAGCGCGAATCCGCTCAGCGCGCTCCCGACCCAGAACCAGCCGATCTCCCCGGTGAACGCCTTGAGGAAGCAGGCGATGGCGATGCCGAGGATCGCGACGATGACGAACGGCGTGTAGTTCGCGCGCTTCGCCGCGATGAAGCCGAAGGCGAAGGCGGCGATCATGCTGAGCACCCCGGTGAGCAGGCTGCCCATCGACGTGGTCGTCGTCGCGCGTCCGGCATCCATCCCCAGGCGCTCCATGAGGTAGTACAGCCCGAACGTGCCGAACAGCATGTATCCGAACTGGATGAGGAAGCGCTGCAGCCACACCAGCGCGAACTGGCGATGCTTCGCCGGGTTGAACACGAGGGAGGTGAAGACGCCGCTGAGCTTCGCCGGCGCCACCGCGGAGTCCGCCGTCGAGGCGTCCGGGACGAAGCGCGCGATGATCACGGTCGCGACGGCGGCGACGACCGGCATCACCATGAACGCGAGCACCAGGTCGTTCTTGAAGGCGGTCGCGATCACGAGCGCCGGCACGAGGCCGGCGATGTTGCCGGCGCCGAAGATGCCGGACGCCTTCGCGCGCTGATGATCGGGGACGAGATCGGCGATCCAGCCGAACAGCGCGGCGAGGCTCATGCTCGCGGCGATCGTGACGAGGGCCCAGCCCGCCATGAGCGTGAACACATCGCCGGCGAAGGCCATCACGGCACTCGTCGGCACGAGCAGCGCCGCCCCGGCGACGACCCAGATGCGGCGACGGCCGTGCTTCGACCTGGTGCGGTCGGACCAGTACCCGAACATCGGGGTGACGATCAGCGCGGCGAGCGCGCCGACCGCGGTGACGGCGGCCAGCGCGCCCTCCTTGGTCATTCCGGTCGGCAGCGCAGGCTGCAGCTGGAGCACCTTGAGGGAGAGCGAGACGACCAGCGGCGCGATCACGACCGCGTCGACGAGGAGCTCGATCAGCGCGATCAGATAGATCCAGCGCATCGGGATGGACGTTCGTTCGCGTCCGGCTGCCGGGGCGGTCGTGGCGGGCATGGCTTCCTCTTCTCGGGTCGGCGGAGCCGTTCGGCGGGCGGCACGGGCACCGCATCCGAGGAGAGTCAAAAGCACGGGCGTGAACCGCGCCGATAAACCTGGTGAACACTCAGTAAATAGTGCCAGGAGCACGGATCCGCTCGGTCCGGTCGCTCGTGCGAGGCACAATGGTGACGATGAGCGAGGACAGGGACAGCGTGCGCGTTCGCCGGGCCGACCGCGGAACCGGGGTGCGGAACGGCGAGGGCCGTGCGCCACGCACCCGGCGCAACCGAGCGGGTGAGGAGCGCCGCGAAGTCGTCCTGGCCGCCGCGATCGACCAGTTCGGCCGATTCGGTTACGCCGGCACCTCGATCGCGTCGATCGCCCGCGCGGCCGGCATCACCGACTCCGGCGTGCTCCATCATTTCCCGAGCAAACTGGCGCTCTATCGCGCGATCGTGCTCGGCCGGGGGGAGCGCTTCGTCGCGGCGTTCGGGGAGCCCGCCTCCTTGGAGGAGCTGTTCGACGCGTTGGCCGCGGGGGTCGCGGCATCCCTGGAGGACTCGAAGCTGGTGCGGCTGCAGGCGATGCTGACCGGCGAGATGCTGATCGAGGGCCACCCTCTGCGCGACGAGTATCTGGAGAGTCAGCGGATCGGACTCGACGGCCTCACGGCGCAGCTGCGCCTCGTTCTGCCCGACGGGAGACGTGCCGACGTCGACCCGGAGCAGCTCGCCCTGAGGATCCTCGCGCTCCTCAAGGGGCTGCGCGCCGAATGGGCCGCCATGCCGGACCGGCTGGATCTCGCGGCCGAGACCGCGGCGGCCCTGTCCGGAATGCGCGCGGTACTGAGCTGAGACCCACCCCCTCGGCGACCGCCCTACCCGAGGATGTGCTCGTCCGGGATGAGGATCCCGCCGGAGGTGTTAGCGGAGTTCGCGTAGGTCTGGATGCGGGCGGGATCCAGTGACGGCGGCTCGGGCCGGTCGAACTCGAACCGCAGTTGGACGGAGGGGTGCAGCCAGATCGTCGACCGGCCGCGCGGCTGCCCTTCGTCGTGACGCCAGGACAGGGTGAAGCTCTCGTTGCGACGCAGTTTCGTCGCGATCACGACCTTGAGATGGGCGAGCGCCACATCGTCGATCTCTATCCGGTGCTCGGAGCTGCCGTAGAAAAGGGCGCCCATGACTGCTTCTCTCGTTCGGTGCGCTGCGTCGGCACAGGGGATCCCTGTCGATGAGCGCGAGTGTTCGGATGCGCGAGGACGCGCCCCGACGGGATCGAGGACGCGGTCGTCGCGGAGGGGTGGGTTCTGGCTCAGCTCGTGGGGATCTCCGGGTCGCTCACGCGGAGCCGGTCGGGGCGGAAGCCGTGCTCCACGCCCCACAGCACGGCCTCCGTGCGGGACCTCACGCCGATGCGGCGGTATCCGGAGCGGATGTAGGTCTTGACGGAGTTGGGGGAGAGGTGCGTGCGCTCGGCGATCGCCGCATTCGACAGGCCCTGCGTGATGAGCGCGAGCACCTCCGATTCGCGCACCGTGAGACCTTCCTCGCGGCCCGGCCAGTCGCCCGCCGTGATCGGCGGCCGGCCCTGCGTGTCGACCCAGACCTGAGGTCCACCGCCGCGGATCTGCTGCAGCGCGGTGACCAGTTGGCGCGCGGGGATCCCCTTGTAGACATAGCCGTGGGCGCCGTTCGCGATCGCGGCGCGGATCGAGCTCTGGTCGTGGGCCCACGAGTAGACGACCACGCGATCGACCTGAGGGTTCGCGGTCAGCTCCCGGACGTCGGCGCGGTCTCCCTGGGTGGACCCGAACGTGTCGCACAGGGCGATGTCGACCGGCTCGCTCACGGGCTTGTTCAGGTCCAGCTCGACGACCTGGACCACATCCTGGTAGGAGCGCAGCATCGAGGCGAGGCCGCGCACGACGACCTCGTAGTCGTCCACCAGTGCGACGCGCAGCAGCCCGGTGCCGGGGCTGCCGTCGTTCTCGTGCGGGGCGTCGCCGGACGCGCTCATGGCGGTTCCTGCCCTTCTCTCCGCGGTGACCCCGCACCCGCGGGAGCGGGAGAACGCGGGGACCTGTTGCTGCCTCTCACGCTAGTCACCCGCAGGGTGACCGTCTTCACCCCAAAGGGTGAAACGCCGATCGGCCCCGGGCCGCCGTCGCTGCGAGAGGATGATCCGGTGAGCTACGACGCGGACGAGACGGTCTTCGAGCACGTGGGGCGACGGATCCGGCTCGAGACGAACGCGCAGTTCGATGCGCTGGTTGCGACCTTCGAACAGGCGGTTCCCGCGCTCTCCGAGGAGGAGGCGCTGGCGGAGCTGCGCGGCGGCGACTGGGCCGGGTTCGTGCGCGGGCTGCAGTGGGAGTCGCCGAGCGGGTTCGTCCGGGTCTGGACCTCGCGACCGGACGCGCTCATGGAGCACGCGGGCAGCGATGCCCGCAGCGTGGTGTGGCTGATCGCGCACCACGGGATCGCCGCGCGGCTGTTCCGCCACGATCCGGGCACGATGCTCGCCTCGCCCATGCGCATCGAGATGCACACGTCGAAGACCCCTGGCACGACGCTGAGCTTCGAGGTGCCCAGTGCCCGGCTCGGAGGTTTCGGCGTCAACAAGATCGCGCAGGCGGGTGCCGAGCTCGATCGCGCCCTCGGCGACCTCATCGAGGATCTCGGCCTGCCTCGGCCCGCGGCCCTGCGGCGCTGAGACGGTCGATATCCGGGCGAACCCGTTCGCGGAACGTCCGGAGCCGAACCAGGGGAGCGGCTCGTCCCGTCTTCGCCGGCGCGCGAGCGTCGGCGAAGACGGGACAAGGATCCGAGAGCAGGGCGTCCGTCAGCTCTTCGGGAGCACCTTCGTGCCTTCGCTCTTCACCGCCTGGAGGTCGTTCACGTTCAGGCCCAGGGCGCGCAGGATCGTCGGTGCGATCTGGGTGGTCTCGACCTGGTCGGACACCGTCGCCGAGTGGCCGCCCACGCCGGGCGAGACGACGATCGGGACGTTCCTGTCCTGCGGGTCGCCGCCGCCGTGCTCCGCGATCTTGCCCTTGCCGCCGGTGTAGACGACGCCGTGCTGCACGATGCCGAAGATGTCTGGAATGCGCTCGTCCGCCGTTGACGTGCGGAAGAAGCCGGCGACCTCCGAGCCCGCGTACACCGTGGCCAGGCCGGACGCGGGGACCGTGAGGCTGGAGCCCTGGACGTCGTTGCCGGCCGCGGAGTGCGCGAGCAGATAGCTCTTCGCGAAGTCGGCGGCCTCCTGCGTGTGCTCCGAGAACCAGAGCTGCATGACGTCGTCGTCGGTCGAGAACGCCACGAGGTCGCCGGAGTGACCCGCGGCCTTCCACGCGGTGTTGAGACCGTCGATGACGGGTGCGTCGTCCACCCGCGTGAGCGCGGCCGGATCCGTCGGGGACTGCCCGTGCTTGGCCGACAGGATGATCGTGGTCTTCTTGGCATCGGGGCTCTGCGCGATCGCAGCGGTGAGCTTGCCCACCTCGGCGTCGACGAAGTCGAGCGCGCCGGAGAGCAGCGTGCCGGGGACGGTGCCGCCGGGGAGGTATCCGCCGGCCTGGCCGTCCGAGGCGGGGAGCTTCTGCGCCGTGGACACCGACTGGAAGTTCATGCCGAAGATCGCCGGTTCGCCGACCGTCTGCGTGCCGGAGTGGTCCTTGCCCGCGATCTCATTGAGTACCGCCTCGACCTTGTACCCGTCGTACTGGCGGGTGGCGGCGTTGTCCTTCGTCCAGTCTCCTGCGAAGCCGGCGATCGATGCGCTCGAGTTGATCTCCGGGGTGAAGTAGTCGTCGACGCCGGATCCGGAGGGGCCGGAGAGCATCTGATAGGCGGGGTGCTTGTCGGACCAGGCGGTGCGGAGACCCGCCTGCTTCGCGACCTCGAACACCGTGTTCACCTTGAGGTACTGGTTCGGGTACACGGGCGTGCAGGTCGCGGGATCCACGGGGAGCCGGGCCGGGTCCATGAGCGACTTCGCGTCGCCGCTGAGGCTCAGGATGCTGCCGGGCAGTCCGGGCAGGCCCTGGCCGGCATCGAGCGCGTTCTGGTTGCGATCGGCGGCCTCGGTGTAGGATACCTCGGCGCCGGGAGCCGCCGACAGGCAGTTCGTGGTGCCGGCCGGCAGCAGCGCGCGGTTCCAGGTGTCGTCGTAGTAGACGCCGGTCGTACCGGGATTGCCGCCCGTGACCTGGGCGACCATGCCGGGGAAGGAGTCGGACGGGACGGGTGTCTGCGCGTTCGTGTAGTTGGTGCCGTGCGCGACGAGCGCCGCGAGCGCCGACTGCGGGTGGGTCTTGACGTAGCGGTCGAGGTCGGCCTGGTGCAGGCCGTCCACCGAGAGCAGGAGCACGTGCTTGCCCGCGTTGGCCCGCTGCGGGCCTTCGGAGGCGGAGGCGGCGGGCGCCGTGACGGCGATGACCCCCGTCGTGGCGAGCGCCGCGCTGAACACGGCGGCGGCGACGCGTTTCATCGTGGTCTTCATGGTTCTCCGTTCCGGCGCCCTGGCGCCTCGGGCGCCGGAGGTTCCGGCGGCTCCGCGAGGAGTCTGCCCAACGGATCCGCCGAGCGGTCCCGGGATCGGGAACGTTCGTCGAGCCTTCACCGGCCGGTCAACGGACTCCCGGCGCGCTGAGGGAGGATTCGGAGCCCATTCCTCGACGCGTTGTGCGGTGACGGGGGAGAAGCTCGGAAGCCGGATGTCACGCAGCGGACGATGATACCTCTGCAAGAGGTATCATCGCTTCATGGAGACCTTGACGCCGACCGCGCACACGATCCTCGGCTACGTCGCCTCGCACGCCCGGAGCGGCTATGAGATCCGGCAGGCGGCGGCGCGGAACCCGTTCTGGGGGATCAGCGACGGGCAGCTGTATCCGCAGCTGCGGGTCCTCGCCGACGCCGGGCTGATCGCCGCGGACGGCGAGGAGGGGCCGAGAGGCAGGACCGTCTGGCAGGTCACCCCGACCGGGCGCCGGGCGCTCGAGGAGTGGCTGCGACAGGACTCCCCGCCCATCGCGATCCGGGACGAGAACCTGGTGAAGCTGCTGTTCGCGGCCCGGCTGGATCCCGGCATCGCGCGCGCCCTGGTGCAGGAGCGGATGGCGCACTTCGCGTCCTTCCTGGCGCAGGTCGAGTCCGTCGCGCCGGCCTCGACCTGGAGCGAGGACGAGCGGAGCGCGGCAGGGGCCGTGCCCGAGCTGGTCCGCGACTACGGGGTCGAATACTCGCAGACGGCGCTGGCCTGGTGCGAGCGGGTCCTCGCGGCGCTGGACGGCGGACGATGAGCGCCGCGCACCGGCCCGTCCGCATCACGATCTCGCGGGTGCTGTATCTCCTCGGCGGTGCGATCGGCGTCGTCAACGGCGTGATCGAGCTCGGCCCGGATGCCGGTCCCGCGGTGCAGGCCACGGGCTGGCCGCTGATCGTCCCGGGAGCCGCGGCCCTCGCCCTGGTCGTGCTGCTCCGGCGCCCCCGCCGGTGGCTGCCCGTCGCGGCGGGCGCGGTGTCCGCGGCGATGGTCGTCGCGCGGATCCTGCAGGCCGCCGCGGTGGGCTCGCCGCTCGTGCTCCTCGCGTGCCTCCTCCCCGCGGCGGCCCTGCTGGGAGTGGCCGGACCCGCGGGACGGGCATGGGCGCGCACGCCGTCGGAGACCGGGGTCCCGCCCGCGGCGGACCGCACGACGGGAGCCTCCCGACGGGGCGCCGTGCGCCGCGCGATCGGCGGCATCGGCGCCGCCGGTCTCGTCGCGGGCGTGCTCGTGCTCGCCGGCGGGGCGGGGATCGCCGCGGCGCTCGCGCCCTGCGCTCTGCCCGGCCCCGCCGCCCGCAGCGGGCTGGATACGACCGGCAGCGCCGCCCTTCCCGGTGCCGAGCCCACGGGAACCGTCACCGCGTCGGACGGGACCCGGCTCGCCTATTACGCGTTCGTCCCCGCGCACCCGAGGGCGAGCCTGCTCTTCTATCACGGCTCGGGAGCGAACAGCGCCGCCGGCTATCTGGGGATCGGCGAGGAGCTGCGCACGCAGGGCATCGCCGTGTACCTCTTCGACATCCGCGGACACGGGGCCTCGGGCGGGGCGCGCGGCGACACCCCCAGCACCCCGCAGCTGGAGCGCGATACGGCCTCGGCGGTCGCCTTCGTGCATGACCGGCAACCGGGGGTCCCGGAATTCCTCGGCGGGCACTCCGCGGGGGCGGGGGTCGTGCTCAACAGCGCGCATCTGCTGCCCGGCCGGGTCGCGGGCTATGTCTTCCTCGCGCCGGACTTCGGCCTCCATTCCGGGACGGAGCGGCAGGACGACGCGTCCAACTTCGCGACGATCTGCCAGCGTCCGCTGATCGCGGCGACCCTCACGAACGGGCTGCTCGGCGCCCACCTGCCCGCGGTCTCGTTCGCGTACACGCCGGCGCAGATCCGCGCCGGCCTGATCCCGCAGTACACGGCCGCGATGGCGATCGCGCAGAACGCCGACGACAGTGCGGCGGTGCTCGCAGGCCTCCGCACGCCGGTGGGTGTCTGGGTCGGCGGCGATGACGAGGTCTTCGATGCGCACCGCGTCGTCGCCTACGCCGAGGCGCACGGGGGTGACAACGTGAGTGCCACCATCGTGCCAGGGGTCACGCACCTGGGCATCCTGGACGACCCCGCCCCGATGGGGGCGTGGATCCTGTCCCACGTGCGGGGCGGCTAGGGGCCTCAGGCCTTGTTGTCGGCGAGCAGCAGCACGCCGCCGAGGCCGATCATCATGCCGCCGCCGGTGCCGCGGACCGCGGCGAGCCGGCGCGGAGACTTCGCGAACCACTCCCGGGCGGATCCGGCGAGGAGCGCCCAGGTCGCGTCGCACGCGAACGCGATGACGGTGAAGACCAGGCCGAGGACCATCATCTGCACCGGCACGGCACCCGCGTGGAAGTCCACGAACTGAGGGAGCGCCGCGACGAAGAAGACGATGGTCTTGGGGTTGGTCGCGCCGACGATGAACCCCTGCCGCAGCACCACGAACGGGGAGACCCGTCGCGGGGTCGTCTCGGAGTCGTCTCCGATGCCGTCGCGCCGGTGGCGGATCGCCTGGATCCCGAGATAGGCGAGGTAGAGCGCGCCGAGCACCTTCACGACCGTGAAGAGCGCCACCGACTGCGCGACGATCGCTCCCACGCCGAACGCGACCGCGCCGATCGGGACGAGGCTGCCGAGCTCGTTGCCCAGCACGCTCCAGAGCCCCGCGCTGCGACCCCACGCGAGCGAGCGGCCGATGACGAACAGCACGCTGGGCCCCGGGACCGCGATCAGGACCAGGGACGTGAGGGCGAAGGCGATGAGGGCTTCTGCGGACGGCACGAGAAGAACCTATGCCCGGACCCGCTCGTGCACCAGATCCGGTCGCCCCGGTCCCGCCGCCCCGTCGCCTCCCGCTGGCGCCGCCCCGCAACCCTCTACTTCCGAGTCGTCCCCGTGAGCGGAGGCCCTGGGGTCCGCTCACGGGGACGACCCGGAAGTGGACGGCGACAGAATCAGCGCGGGCGAGAGACCTCGGGTGCCGTGTCCAGCGAGGCCCCCAGCGAAGCCCCCAGCTGCTCCGAGAGGGCGGCGGCCGCCTCGGCCACGTACCGTCCCAGGGTCGGAAGGCGGTCGCCCATCCGGATCTTCGGGGCGCTGACGTTGATCGCCGCGATGATGCGCCCGTTGAGGTCGAAGACGGGGGCCGAGGCCCCGACCACGCCGCCCTCGAGCTCCTCGTCGAGGAGTGCGAACCCCTGCGAGCGGATCCGCGACAGCTCCTCGAGGAGGGTGTCGAAGTCGGTGATGACCGCCTTGTCCGCCGGAGGCGTGGGCAGCACGGAGAATCCGGCCTCGGTCATGAGGGGATCCGCGGGCCCGACGATCGGCAGGTCGTGACCGTGCTCGGCGTACCAGCGCTCGAGCGACGAGCGATCCCAGTCGCTCAGCAGGACGCGGCCGGACGGCGTGCGCCAGGCGGCGGTCGTCACGCCCTCCCAGCCCGTCGTGCGGAATTCGTGCGGGCTGAGCTCGCTCATGATCGTGAGGACGTTGCCCCCGCGCAGGACGCACAGGTGCGTGGTCTCCCTGGTCGACTGCGCGACCCGCTTCAGATACGGGCGGCAGATCGCGACCATGCGGCTCTCCAGCGTGCGCGCCGCGAGCGCGTACAGGCGACCGCCGAGCCGGTAGAGCTGCGTCGCGTCGTCCCGCTCGATGAGGGCGGCATCGGCCAGGGTCGCCAGGGCACGGGAGATGGCGGCCTTGTCCCTCCCGGTCAGCTGAGCGACGCGCAGCACGCCCAGGCCTCCCTCGCGCATGGCCTCGCCGCCGCCGAGCAGGTCGAGGATCTCGATGTCGCGGGCGAGGCCGGAGGAGTTCCGGCGAGGTGCGGACTGCGGAGGCATGGGCCGACTCTAATCGTCAGTTGACATATGCACAACACTGCTTGTGAACATGTCATCGCTGGATCTAGCTTTGGGGCTACCCGATCCCGGGCAACACCTCTCAACGAAGAGAAAGGATGCCGATGGACACGAGCTTCAACTGGTCTCGCTTCCTCATATTCCTCGCGCAGCGCTGGGACGAGATCCTGCAGCTTGCCGGGCAGCACCTCGCCGTCGTGATCATCTCGCTGGCGATCGCGCTGGTCATCGGCATCCTCATCGGCTCGCTCGTGTGGAATCGTCCGATCGGCCGGGCCACCGCGCTGACCGCGGCCGGCATCGCGATCACGATCCCCTCGCTCGCCGTCCTCGCACTGCTCTCGCCGCTCATGGGCCTCGGCTGGGGTCCGAGCATCGTGGCGCTCGTCTTCTACGCGCTGCTGCCGATCATCCGCAACACGGTCGTCGGCCTCCGCGAGGTTCCCGCACAGATCGTGGAGTCGGCGCGGGGGATGGGCATGGGACGTGCGCGCATCCTCGTGACGACCCAGCTGCCGATCGCCTGGCCGGTCATCATGACCGGCGTCCGGGTGTCCGCGCAGATGACGGTGGGCATCGCCGCGATCGCGGCCTACGTCGCAGGTCCTGGCCTCGGACAGTACATCTTCACCGGGCTGAGCTCGATGGGCTCCTTCAACGCGGTCAACTACGCGCTGACGGGGACGGTCGCGACGATCATCCTCGCCCTCCTCATCGACGCCGCCTTCATCTTCGTGGCCCGCGCCACCACCTCGAAAGGACTCCGTGCCTGATGTCTGACTCCGCCGCCGCGCCCACCAACACCGGCTTCTTCCGTGCGATCTCCTCGCAGTCCGCGGGCGTCTCCCTCGAACTCGACCACGTCACCAAGCACTACCCGGGTCAGCCCTCGCCGGCCGTCGACGACTTCTCGATGCGCATCGAGCCCGGCGAGCTCATCATGTTCGTCGGCCCGTCCGGCTGCGGCAAGACCACCACGATGAAGATGGTCAACCGCCTCATCGAGCCGACCTCCGGCAGCATCCGCATCGACGGCAAGGACATCCTGTCGCTGGACCCCAACGAGCTGCGCAGGCACGTCGGCTACGTGATCCAGCAGATCGGCCTCTTCCCGCACCGCACGATCGCGGAGAACATCGCGACCGTGCCCCGGATGCTCGGCTGGAAGAAGGACCGGATCGCCGAGCGCGTCGACGAACTGCTGCGCACCGTGCAGCTGGATCCGGCGACCTTCGCGAACCGCTTCCCCCGCCAGCTCTCGGGCGGACAGCAGCAGCGTGCGGGTGTCGCCAGGGCGCTCGCCGCGGATCCGCCCGTCATGCTCATGGACGAGCCGTTCGGCGCGACCGACCCGATCACCCGGGAGAAGCTGCAGGCCGAGTTCCTGCGGCTGCAGGCCGAGATCGGCAAGACGATCATCTTCGTCACCCACGACTTCGACGAGGCCGTGCGGCTCGGCGACCGGATCGCCGTGCTCAGCGACCGGAGCCGCATCGAGCAGTTCGACACCCCGGCCAACATCCTCGCGGCACCCGCGAACGACTACGTGTCCTCGTTCATCGGTCAGGGCGCGGCGATCAAGCGCCTGGCCCTGATGCCGGTCACCGATGCGAAGCTCGCCCCCGTGGTCGGAGCGGGGGACGGCCCCCGGATCCCTGCGACCGGCACGCTGCGCGACGCCCTCGACCTCATCGTGCTCTCGGGCGCCGCCCGCATCATGGTGACCGATCAGGACGGCACGACGATGGGCGCCCTCGACCATGCCGCGATCTCCGCGGTGCTCGGCACGAGCGTCCCTGTGGCGTCGACGAATCCGGTGACGTCATGACCGCGACGATCGCCCTGCCCTCGGCGCAGAGCATCCGCACGCGGGAACGCACGATGACCGTGCTGCGCCTCGTGGCCGCACCCGTCATCGTCGTGGTCGCGGTATCGCTGCTCTTCTGGTGGATCTCGACCCTGCCGCTGGACTCGATCGAGCAGCGCACGCTCAACCCCACGTACATCGAGGCGCGCATCAAGGAGCACCTGCTGCTCACCTTCGTGGCCTCGCTGCTCGTCGCGGTGCTGGCGATCCCCGCGGGGATACTCGTCTACCGCGTGCGTTCGCGGTGGCTGCGGGGCTTTTTCCTCACCCTCGGCAACATCGGCCAGGCGACGCCCGCGGTCGGCGTCGTGATCCTGCTCGCGATCGTCTGGCAGACCGGCTTCGCCACGGCCCTGGTGGCGCTCGTCGCCTACTCGTTCCTTCCGGTGCTCCGCAACACGATGGTCGGCCTCGAGCAGGTCGGCGACGACGTCAAGGAGGCCGCGCGCGGAATGGGCATGACGCGCAACCAGATCCTCGGCCGGATCGAGCTGCCGCTCGCGTCGCCGACGATCCTCGCGGGTCTGCGCACCTCCCTCGTGTTCGCCGTCGGCACCGCGACCGTCGCAACCTTCATCAACGCCGGCGGCCTCGGCGACATGATCGTCAACGGCCTGAAGCTGCAGCGCTACCCGGTGCTGCTCACCGGCGCCGTCCTGGTCGCCGCCATCGCCGTCCTCATCGACTGGCTGGCCGGGGTCGTCGAAGACCTCGTCCGTCCCAAGGGGCTGTGAGCTCGCCCGAGCCCGCAGCCCGCCCCCCGCACACAGCAAACGCATCCCGCACCCTCAAGGAGAACCATGTTCAAGAAGCGCCACCTCGCGGCGACCGCCGCCCTGCTCATCACCGGAGCGCTCGCCGTCACCGGCTGTTCCGGCGGCGCCGGCGCCGCGGACAGCGGCAGCAAGAGCGACGAGCTCAAGGGCCTCACCGGCGTCATCGGGTCGAAGGACTTCTCGGAGCAGTACATCCTCGCCTACCTCACCACCGACCTGCTCAACGCCCACGGCGCGAACCTGACCACGAACACCAAGCTGGTCGGATCCGCGAACACGCGTCAGGCACTCATCGACAAGCAGTTCCTCGGCTATTGGGAGTACACCGGAACCGCCTGGATCACGTACCTCGGCAACACCAAGCCCATCACCGATCCGAAGGAGCAGTTCTCCGCGGTCGCCGACGCCGATCTGAAGAAGAACAGCGTGAAGTGGATGGATCCGGCTCCGCTGAACAACACCTACGCGTTCGCGGTGCGCTCCTCGGAGGCCAAGAAGCTGGGCGTCAAGACGCTGAGCGACGTGGCCGCGCTGCCCAAGGACCAGCAGACGTTCTGCATCGAGAGCGAGTTCTCCACCCGCGACGACGGCTGGCCCGGGCTCGCGAAGGCGTACGGCATCGACGTGCCGGCCTCGAACGTCAAGCTCCTCGACACCGGCGTGATCTACACCGCCACCCAGAAGGGCAGCGACTGCAACTTCGGCGAGGTGTTCCAGACCGACGGGCGCATCAAGGCCCTCGACCTCACCGTCATGAAGGACGACAAGCAGTTCTTCCCGGTGTACCAGGGCGCCTTCACGATGCAGGACGCCGTCTTCCAGAAGTACCCGAAGATCGCCGACGTGATGGCCAAGCTCTCCCCGCTGCTGACCACCGAGCAGATGCAGGAGCTGAACGCGAAGGTCGACGTCGACGGCGAGGACCCCGCCGACGTGGCCAAGCAGTTCCTGAAGGACAAGGGCCTCATCTGAGGCCCTGATCCCGCACGGAACGCACCGCAGCAAAGAACTCAGGAAAGGAACCATGTCCACTCAGGAAAGCCCGACCGTCGGATTCATCGGACTCGGGAGCATGGGCGGCGGCATGACCCGCAATCTGCAGGCAGCCGGATTCCCGCTCGTCGTCCACGACGTCCGCCGTGAGGCGGCGGAAGAACTCATCGCAGGCGGAGCGCGGTGGGCCGACAGCGCCGCCGAGGTCGCGGCCGCGAGCGATGTCGTCATCACGATGCTGCCCACCCCCCGACACGTCTCCGACGTCGTCTCGGGACCCGGGGGCATCCTCGAGGGCATCAGGGACGGCGGAACCTGGGTGGACATGTCCACCTCGGTGCCGGAGGTCGCGGACGCCGTGCGCGCCGCGACCTCCGCCCGGGGGCTGCGCATCCTCGATGCGCCGGTGAGCGGGATGTCGGTGGGCGCCGCCCGCGGAATGCTGCAGATCTTCGTCGGCGGCGAGGCCGAGGACGTCGCTCGCCTCCGGCCGGTCTTCGAGGCGATGGGGGATCCGGAGCGGATCCTGCACGTGGGCGGGCACGGCGCCGGATACGCCGTCAAGCTGATGATCAACCAGCTCTGGTTCTCCCACCTGGTCGCGACCGCGGAGGTGCTCTCCGTGGGCGTCAAGGCCGGGGTGGATCTGGCCGTGCTGCGCGACGCGCTCATCGCGAGCCCCGCGAACAGCAACTTCCTGCAGAACGACGTGCTGTCGATCCTGCGGGACGGCGACTACGACGAGGGCTTCGCGCTGATGCTCGCGTGCAAGGACCTCGGGCTCTCGGTCGACCTCGCACGAGCGGTCGGCATGCCGGTCGAGCTGTCGGGCCTCGTGGACCAGATCTTCCGCCGCGCCAAGGCGACCTACGGGGACCGCGCCGGCGAGATGCAGCCCTTCCAGCTGTACGAGGATCTGCTCGGCGCGCGGCTGCGGCTCGACGCGGTCGGCGACATCGAGAGCGGTGCGGCCGCATGATCGCCGAGAGCGACCTGCTGTCGGCGATGCCGACCGGGCTGTACATCGACGGACGATGGCGGGACGCGTCGGACGGTGCGACCTTCGCCGTGACGGATCCGGCGACCGAGGACGTGCTCGCCCTGGTCGCGGACGCCACACCGCAGGACGGGCAGGACGCGCTCGCCGCCGCGGATCGCGCGCAGCGGGCCTGGCAGCGCACCGCCCCCCGTGAGCGCGCCGAGATCCTGCGCCGCGCGTTCGAACTGGTCACCGCCCGCGCCGAGGAGTTCGCGCTCGCGATGACCCTGGAGATGGGCAAACCGCTCGCCGAGGCCCGCGGAGAGGTCGCCTACGGCGCCGAGTTCCTGCGCTGGTTCTCCGAGGAGGCGCCGCGCATCGCCGGCCGGTACGCCACGGCGCCGGACGGCATCAACCGGCTCCTCGTCGTCAAGCGGCCGGTGGGGCCGTGCCTGTTCATCACGCCCTGGAACTTCCCGCTCGCGATGGCCACGCGCAAGATCGCGCCCGCGATCGCCGCAGGGTGCACGATGGTGCTCAAGCCCGCGGCACTCACCCCGCTCACCGCCCTCCTGCTGACGCAGGTGTTCGAGGAGGCAGGGCTCCCTGCCGGAGTGCTGAACGTGATCCCGACCTCGCACGCGGGGGCGGTGACCGGTCCGCTCATCAAGGACGACCGGTTGCGCAAGCTGTCGTTCACCGGCTCCACCGAGGTGGGCCGTCGTCTCATCGCGGACTCCGCCGACCAGGTGCTCAACGTCTCGATGGAGCTGGGCGGCAACGCGCCGTTCCTGGTGTTCGAGGACGCCGACATCCCCGCCGCGGTCGACGGCGCGGTGCTGGCCAAGATGCGCAACGGCGGAGAGGCCTGCGTCGCGGCGAACCGCTTCCTCGTGCACGAGAGCGTCGCCGAGGAGTTCGCCACGGCCTTCACCGCCCGCATGGCGGCGTTCCATCCCGCGCGGGGGACGGATCCGGCCTCCACGATCGGCCCGATGGTCGATGCCGGCACCCGAGACAAGATCGCCGCCCTCGTCGACGGCGCCGTGCAGGACGGCGCGCGCATCGCGCTCGGCGGATCCGCGATCCCCGGCCCCGGCTACTTCTACCAGCCGACCGTCCTCGTCGACGTTCCGGCCGGTGCGCGCATCCTGGACGAGGAGATCTTCGGACCGGTGGCGCCGATCACGACCTTCCGCGACGAGGAGCACGCGATCCGGCTCGCCAACGCGACGCCGTTCGGGCTCGTGTGCTTCGCCTACACGCAGGACCTGAACCGCGCCCTGCGCTTGGCCGAGGAGCTGGAGACGGGCATGCTCGGCATCAACGCCGGCGTCGTGTCGAACCCGGCGGCCCCGTTCGGCGGCGTCAAGCAGTCCGGTCTGGGCCGCGAGGGCGGCATCGAGGGTATCGACGAGTACCTGGAGACCCGCTACGTCGGCATCGCCGATCCCATCGGAAAGGACTGAGGTGGAGCTCACCGATTTCGCACCCTCCTTCTTCTCGCTCGAAGGCCGGCGAGCCATCGTGACCGGCGGCAACACCGGGCTCGGGCGCGCGTTCACGGTCGCGCTCGCCGCGGCCGGCGCGGACGTGTTCGCCCCGGGGCTCACCGCCGACGACGGCACCACGGAGCGTCTCGTCGCAGCTCACGGTCGGCGCTTCGTCTTCGAGGAGGCCGACATCACGGCACCAGGGGCGCCGGCGCGGCTCGTGGACGAGTGCGTCGAGCAGCTCGGCGGGCTCGACATCCTCGTCAACTCCGCCGGCATCTGCCTGCTCGACGACGTGCTCGCCTTCGACCGCAGCAAGTGGGATCCGATGGTCGCGATCAACCTGACCGCCGCGTTCGACTTCGCGCACGAGGCGGCCAGGGTGATGATCCCGCAGGGATCGGGGAAGATCGTGAACATCGCGTCGCTGTTCTCCTTCCTCGGCGGACGTCAGTCGCCCGCGTACGCCGCGACCAAGGCCGGGATCGCCGGGCTCACCAAGGCCTATGCCGACGAGCTGGGCGAGCACGGCATCCAGGTGAACGCGCTCGCACCCGGCTATTTCGCGACGGCGATCACCGCGTCCACCCGTGCCGACGGCACGAGCAACCAGCGCATCATCGACCACACCCCGGCCGGACGCTGGGGCGACCCTGCAGAGCTCATGGGACCCCTCGTGTTCCTCTGCAGCCCCGCCTCCGACTACGTCAACGGGCACACGCTCACGGTCGACGGCGGCTACCTCGTCCGCTGATCCCCTCCGTCTTCACCCCCTTCCCTGAGAGAGAGAAATGCCTGAATCCCGCTCCGCGCTGAGCACCGTCCAGATCGTCGCAGGCCTCGCCGACATCCTCGGCCCCGACCGGATCGACACCGACCCCGCGGCGCTCCGCGACGCCTCCGTCGACCGGTTCAAGAAGTACACGGCCGCGCACGGCATCTTCGACGGACCGTTCCCCTCCGCGATCGTCTACCCCGGCAGCACCGATGAGGTGGCCTCCGTCCTCCGCTTCGCGAACGACAACCTCGTCGCCGTCGTGCCGCGCACCGGGCGCACCGCGACCGAGGGAGGACTGGAGACCGTGGTGGCGGACTCGATCGTGCTCGACGGCTCCCGGATGGACGCGATCCTCGACGTGAACCCGGTCGACATGATGGCGACCGTGCAGTGCGGCGTGCCGTTGCAGCGCCTCGAGGACGAGCTGCGCGCCCAGGGCCTCACCACGGGCCACTCCCCGCAGTCCAAGCCGCTCGCGCAGTACGGCGGCCTCACCGCGACGCGCTCGATCGGCCAGTTCTCCACCCTGTACGGCGGGATCGAGGACATGATCGTCGGGCTCGAGGCGGTGCTCGCGGACGGCACCGTGACCCGCATCAAGAACGTCCCGCGGCGCGCGGCGGGGCCGGACATCCGGCACATCGTCGTCGGCAACGAGGGCGCGCTGGCAGTGATCACCGAGGTGACGATCAAGATCTTCCGGTACCAGCCGGAGAACAACAGGTTCTTCGGCTTCCTCCTGGACGACTTCGGATCCGGCGTGGATGCGCTGCGCGAGCTCATCACGAGCGGCTACCGCCCGTCCGTGTGCCGTGTGTACTCGCCCGAGGACGCCCGCCAGCACTTCAGCCACTTCTCCGACGGGAAGAACGTCGTCGTGCTCGTCGCCGAGGGGCCGAAGCCGCTCGCCGACGCGACGGCGACGGCGATCGAGCAGGTCTTCGCCGATCGTCCCCACGTCCGAGTGGACGATGCCCTGATCGAGCAGTGGTTCGCCCACCTCAACTGGGATCAGAGCGCGATCGACCGCGAGCGCCGGGAGATGCAGGAGAATCCGCACCTCGGCTACACGACCGAGGTCTCGGTGGACTGGTCGCGCACGGACGAGCTGTACCGGGCCGTGATGGACCGGATCCGCACCGAGTTCCCGCGGGCGGCCGATCTGACGATGCTGGGCGCGCACTCCTCGCACAGCTACCAGACCGGCACCAACCTGTACTTCGTGTACGACTACGACATCCGCTGCGAGCCGCGGCAGGAGATCACCGAGTACCACGAGCCGCTCAACGGCATCATCGTCGAGGAGGCGCTGCGCCTGGGCGGATCGATGGTGCACCACCACGGCATCGGCAAGTACCGCACGCCGTGGACCCGGCAGGAGCACGGCAGCGCCTATGTGCTGCTCGAGCGGCTGAAGTCGGTGCTCGATCCGAACGGGATCATGAACCCGGGGACGATCTACCCGCTGGAGGCCTGACGCGTGGACTCGTTCCTCGTCGCCATCGACAACGGATCCCAGAGCACCAAGGTGCTCGTGGTCGATCAGGGCGGCCGGGTGCACGCCTCCGCCCGGGTGGGGCTGCGCCCCTACGACACGAGCCTGCCGGGGCGCGCCGTGCATCCGGACGACGACGTGTGGGAGTCGATCGCGACGGCGTGCGCGACCGCCCTGCGCCGCTTCTCCGGCGACCGTTCCCGCATCGTCGGGGTGGGGCTCTGCACGATCCGGTTCTGCCGCGCCTACCTGCGTGCGGACGGGACCCTCGCCGAGCCGCTGCTGAGCTGGATGGACGAGCGCGTCGGGCTCCCCTTCGACGCGGACGCCGCCGGCGCGAACGATGTGCGGTGGATCACGTCGTCGTCCGGCTACGTCTCGCACCGGCTGACCGGCGAGCGCACGGACGCGAGCGGCAACCTCCAGGGCGTGTGGCCGATCGATCCGGCCCGCTGGCGCTGGTCGGACGACCCCGAGGCGTACCTGGCCACGGGCATGCCCCGGGAGATGCTGTTCGACCTCAGGGATCCGGGTGAGGAGCTCGGCCGCGTGACGGCCGCGGCGGCCGCGCTCACCGGGCTGCCCGAGGGCGTCCCGGTCTTCGCGACCTCGAACGACAAGGCGGTGGAGGCGCTCGGCGCCGGCGCCGGCGACGAGGGCGACGTGCTGCTGTCGCTCGGCACGTACATCGCCGCGATGACAGCGGGCGCAGGGTCGGAGCACGGGGAGACCTTCTGGTCCAACTTCGCCGCCCGGCCCGCGATGCATCTCGCCGAGAGCCACGGCGTGCGGCGAGGGATGTGGACGGTCAGCTGGCTGCGCCGGCTCGTGCAGCCCGAAGGATCCGCGGATGAGTCCATGTACGACCTGGAGGCGCTGCTGGACGCCGAAGCGGCCGCTGTCCCGGCGGGGAGCGACGGCGTCGCCGCGGTGCTGGACTGGCTCGCGCCGTCCGACGAGCCGTGGCGACGCGGGGCGCTCCTCGGCTTCTCCGGCCCGCAGGGACGGGCGCACGTGTACCGGGCGATCCTGGAGGCGATCGCGTTGGCCATGGCCGACAACGTCGATGCCATGACCGCCGAGCTGGGACGGGCGCCGAGCGCGCTGATCGTCACGGGAGGCGGAGCGCAGTCCGCCACGATGCGGCAGATCCTCGCCGACGTCTTCGCGCTGCCCGTGCGGCGTGCCGGGGTCGACGATGCGGCCGGCCTCGGCGCCGCGATCTGCGCGGCCGTCGGGGCCGGGATCCATCAGGACTGGGCGAGCGCGATCGCGGCGATGGTCCGCCCCGGCGGTGTCACGCTGCCGGGCGAGGACGAGGCCGCCTATCGCCGCCTGCGTCCGTGGCACCGCGGCGTCCGGGAGCGCGTCGCGGAGCTGTCCCGGTGGTCGGTCGGGAACATCGGGGACATCGACGATCAGGAGAGGAACGAGGAATGAACCAGGACATCGACGGGCGCTTCGCGCAGGGCTGGGGCGGATCCGCCCCGAACGGCGTCCACGTCAACGTGCTGCTGGCGCGTCGGGGGTCGCCGACGGCGGCGTCGATCACCACCGCCTTCACCGCCCCGCGCCCGGGCTTCACGCCGATCCTCGCGTGCGTCGGCGAGAGCCAGCAGCAGTACGTCACCGTGAACCCGCCGACCGTGATCCTCTCCAAGTCGTTCGCGGAGGAGGGCGGCATGGTCGAGACGGCGGTCTTCGGGGCGGCGCAGGTCGGAATCGCGCAGGGGGTGCTCGATGCGGTCGCCGCGGAGGCCATCTCCGGCGATCAGGACACGCTCGTCTTCGTGTCCCTGTGGATCGACCCTGCCTGCGACGACGAGACCGCGGTCAAGCACGCCTCCCGAGAGGCGGCGGCGTCCGCCGTGGCGGAGGCCGCGACAGGCCTGTCTGCGGAGGTGCGCGCCGCCCAGGTCGCCGCCCGCGACACCCTCACGCACCCCTTCTACGGCGGCGCCTGAGACCCGAGTCGTCCCCCTCAGCGGAGCCCAGAGCGTCCGCTGAGGGGGACGACCCGGATCAATGGGCCCCGCGGAGTCGCTGTGGATCCGCCCGGGGCTTCTTGACAGGGGTGCGGACGGGGGCCGACGATGGCGCCATGACCCGAGAACCGTCCGACGAGGACAAAGCGATCGCCGACGTCATCGAACGCCTCCAGGCGAGGTTCCCGCAGACCGCGGAGATCGAGATCGACGGCGCGGTCCGAGACGCGCAGCGCTCGTTCGAGCGGGCGAGGGTGCGCGACTTCGTGCCCGTCCTCGTCGAGCGCGAAGCACGCGCGCGGATCGAGCGACCGATCCGCTGAACCCGCGGCATACGGGCGCCGTGGATCGCGCGTCCGATGCCGTCCGTCGCCCGCGTCAGTCCTGCGCGCCGATCGTGCGGAGCTCTCCCGCCCCGTGCGGCTCCGGCGCCCAGAGCGGCGCCTCATGCGCGGGCGACATCCACGTCCGCTGCTCCGAGGTGGCGATCGCTGCGTCGAGGAAGCCGCTGATCTCGGCGGTCAGCGGCTCATCCCGCCAGACCAGCGACCACGGGTAGACGGGCTGGATCTCGCGGGGAGCGGACACCGGGTAGCCGAGGTCGCGATACCGGCGCGCGTAGGAGTCGAACTCGAGCAGGTACTCGGATCCGGTGGCGCGCAGCATCCGCGGCTCGCACTGCTCGAAGGTGCCGGGATTGCCCAGCCAGCGGAAGGCCGTGTCGAGGCGGTCCTCCAGGAGCGCGAGGTACTCGCCGTGTGCATTGAACAGCCCTGATCGAGGCGGATCCCCGAAGACCTTCACCGGACGTCCGTGGAAGGACGCCGTCCGCGGGGCCTCATCGCCGCGGCGGCCGATGAGCCAGAACGGCTCGAGGCGGATGAGACGGTGCCGCCAGCCGGTCGGATGCTCGGCACGCATCGCCGGGGTGAGCCGGATGATCGCGACATCGAGCAGCCCCGCCATGAGCGCGGAGAACTGCCGCACGCTGTCGATCGAGTGCTCGGTCACGGGCACGTCCGGGGACTCGGCGGCGAAGGCGTCCGAGATCGCGCGGCTCGTGTCGAGGCCGAAGACGTGCGCCATCCGCACACCGGTCGTCCGCGGGTGCGTCATGCGCGTCACCTGGGCGAGAAGGGTGCGCGCCTCCCGCAGGAACCGGTCGCCTTCGGGCGTGAGCGCCACGTGGCGGCTGTCGCGCAGGAAGAGCGCGAACCCGAGCTGATCCTCGAGCCTGCGCAGCTGCTTGGAGAGGGCGGGCTGGCTGATGTGCAGGGTGGCCGCGGCCCGGCCGAAATGCAGCTCGTCGGCGACCGCGACGAAGTAGCGGACGAGCCGCAGGTCGAGATCCATCGCACCTCCTGCCCGAAGCGTGGCGCAGCGGAGCCGGCGATGCAAGATCGGTTATCGATCCGGTGCGAACAGGTCTTGGACGGCGCTCGGGGCACGGGTGTGTGCTGATCTTCATCACCCGAGTGCGAGGAGCGCGATCATGGCTGCGAACGCCCGTCCCGTCGTCTTCATCCACGGCCTGTGGCTGCACGCGAGCAGCTGGGAACCGTGGATCGAGAAGTTCCGCGCCGCAGGCTACGAGCCCGTCGCGCCGGGGTGGCCGAACGAGCCGGGAACCGTCGCCGAAGCCCGTGCGGATCCGGACGCCGTCGCCGACATCGGCATCGACGAGGCGGCGGGACGATTCGCCGAGGTCGCGACGGCGCTCGGCGACGACACGATCCTGATCGGGCACTCGTTCGGCGGCCTCATCGCGGAGAAGCTGCTCGGCGAAGGCATCGGCGCCGGAGCGGTCGCGATCGATCCGGCGCAGATCAAGGGCGTGCTGCCCCTGCCGCTGGCCCAGCTGCGTTCCGGGTTCCCCGCGCTGGGCAACCCGGCGAACCTGCACCGCGCCGTGTCCCTGACCGCGGCGCAGTTCCGCTACGGGTTCGGCAACGCGCTGGACGACGAGGAGTCGAATGCGCTGTACGAGCGCTGGACCATCCCGTCTCCGGCCCGCCCGCTGTTCCAAGCCGCGGCCGCGAACTTCGTGATGCGCTCTCCGGCGGCGGTGAACACCGGGCGCGAGCCGCGGGGTCCGCTCCTGCTGATCTCCGGGACCGCGGATCACACCGTGCCCGATGTCGTCACCCGCTCCACGCTCAAGCAGTACCGCGACTCGATGGCGATCACGGAGCTCCAGCAGTTCGAGGGGCGCGGGCACTCGCTCACGATCGACCACGGCTGGGGCGACGTCGCCGACGCCGTGCTGACCTGGCTCGAGGCGCAGGGCCTCTGACATGGACCTCGGTCTCGGCGGCACCGTCGCCCTCGTCACCGGCGCAGGGAGGGGGATCGGGCTCGCCGTCACCCGGACGCTCGTCGCGGAGGGCGCCAGAGTGCTGGCCGCGTCGCGCACCGTCACGCCGGAACTCGCCGCGCTCGCCGCGGCGGGCACGGTGGTGGCGGTCCCCGCCGACCTCACGGATCCGTCGGTCGCCGAGGACCTCGTCGCGCGTGCGGAAGCGCTCGGCCGCCTGCGCGTCCTCGTGAACAACGTCGGGGGCGTGCACCCCCGCACGGGCGGCTTCGCCTCGGTGACCGACGAGGAGTGGACCGGAACGTTCCAGCTCGACGCGCTCACGGCGATCCGGATGACGCGGGCGGCGCTCCCCGTGATGCGAACGGCAGGAGGAGGCGCCGTCGTCACCGTGGCGTCGGTGAACGCACGGCTGCCCGATCCTGCCGTCATCGACTACAGCGCCGCGAAGGCCGCCTTGGTCAGCTTCTCCAAGTCCCTCTCGAAAGAGGTGGGCAGGGACGGGATCCGGGTGAACACGGTCAGCCCCGGCCCGGTCGCGACCGACCTCTGGCTCGGAGACGGCGGCGTGGCCGCCACCGTCTCCGCCGCGGCAGGCGCGGCCCGCGAGCAGATCGTCGCCGGAGCAGAAGCCTCGATGGTCACCGGTCGGTTCACGCGCCCGGACGAGGTCGCCGCTCTCGTGGCCTTCCTCGCGAGCGATCTGGTGGCCGGAAACACCACGGGTGCGGACGTCGTGATCGACGGAGGGCTCACCGCGGAGCTGTAGCCGTGGCGTCCGGCGCTGCGTGGCGGGGCTCCCGGCGCCGCCGCAGCGGCCTTCAGATCAGAATCGCCGCCGGGTCGCTCGGATGCGCCGAAAGGGGGAGCACCTCGGTGCTCATCCAGGGCGTGAGCGGCAGCTCATCGAGGATCCTCTGAAGATGCGCGGGATCGTCGTCGCGCCAGAGGCCGAGCGCGCGCCCCGTCTCGGCGTCCGCGGGCAGCCGCCACAGCCTCTGCAGGGTTCCGGAGCGCGCATGGCCGTGCGCGCTCACCGTCTCGCCCGCCTCCGCCGCGGCGAACGCTTCGGCGTCCGACGCCGGCGGCGCCGTGACGGTGAAGGTGACGAAGTACTCGGGACCCGCTCCCGTCGCGGCCGATCCGCTCGGATCGTTGGGGTGCGGCGACAGCTCGGTGACGGTGTCCTCCCGCCAGATGCGCAGCGGCATGGTCGCCAGGGCGGCATCCAGCGCGGTGCCGTCGGCCGCGGCGAAGAGTCCGAACGTGCGCCATTCTCCGGCCCGAAGGGGCGGGCGCCACAGACGCAGCAGCGTGCCCTCCGCGATGAGGCGCTCGGAGTTCGCCGCCTCCCGGCGTCGCATCTCCACGACCTGATCCTCGGTGGTGCCCTCAGGCACCGTGGTCGTCATCTCAACAAGGAACTCCATGATCGCTCCTGCCATCTGTCGGACCGGCACGCGCCGGTCGACGACCACAACACTCCGAACGGCGAGTGTCTTCCTCGATGTCACCGGTCCTTCGCCCCGGCCGTCTCGGCCGGCCCCGGGACCGCTGGGGCGAAGGACCACTCGCCTCAGGCCGCGAGCTCGGCGAGCTCGGGGTTGCGGACGGTCTCGAGGGCGTTCGCCCAGGTGATGAGCTGGTCGAACAGGGTGTTCAGGAAGTCCGCCTGGTAGTCGCCGGGCGCGAACGTCTGGAAGTTCTCGAACTCCGTCATGAGCGAGAGCGTCAGCGTCTGCCGCGCGGTCGCGACCTGCAGCTCTGCGAGCACGAGGCGCAGGTGCTCGATCGCGCGGGCTCCGCCCACGCCGCCGTATCCGACGAAGGCGGCCGCCTTGTTGTTCCACTCCGTGTGCAGGTAGTCGATCGCGTTCTTGAGGACGCCGGAGGTGGAGTGGTTGTACTCGGGTGTGACGAAGATGTAGCCGTCGAACCCGGAGATCTTGTCGGACCATTCGCGGGTGTGGTCGTGCTGGTACCGGCCCATGGCGGGCGGCATCGGCTCGTCGAGGTGGGGGAGCGGGTAGTCGGCGAGGTCGACGAGTTCGAACTCGGCGTCGTCGCGCTGCGCGGCCTGCTGCAGCACCCAGTCGGCGACCTGCTTGCCGTTGCGGCCGGGGCGGGTGCTCCCGAGGATGATGGCGATCTTGGTCATGTCACTAGCTCCTTGTCGAATGCGATGGTGAGGTTCAGGCAGTGGGGGTCGACAGCGCGCGCTCCGCGGCCGCGGCGTCGATGAGAGCGCGCAGCTCGTCGGCGGGCAGATCGGCGCCGAAGGTCGGATGGCCCGGCTGGAGCACGGCGCCGGTGGCGAGCGCTCCCGTGACGACCGGGTCGAACCCGAGGCGGTCGATGAACTCCGCCACGCGCGCGAGGTCGTCGTCGTGGTCGCCGGCGATCGCGATCGCCTTGCGTCCCGGGGATCCCGCGGGCCGCGCCTCCTCCTCGAGGTCGTGGTAGCCCATGTGGTTCAGGGCCTTCACGACCCGGGATCCGGCGAGGAACTCCTGCACGATCTCACTGGTCGAGGAGCGGGGGTCGTCGAGGTCGTCGCGGATCCCGTCCGTCTCCCACCAGTAGTTCATGGCGTCGATCACGAGGGTGCCGCGCAGCCCCTCGACGGGGAGGCGCCGATACTTCCCGAGCGGCAGGGCCAGGATCACGAGGTCCGCCTCGCGGGCCACGTGCTCCGGCCGCCGCACCTCGGCCCCGGGGGCGAGGACCTCGATCGTGAGGGCGATGCGCTCGGGGTCCCCGGATCCGGAGATGAGCACGCGGTAGCCGGCCGCGAGAGCCAGCCGGGCCAGCACGGTGCCGACCTTGCCGGCCCCGAGTATTCCGATCGTGCGGGTGCTGTCGTCCATGATGTCCTCCCTCTCAGAGCCCGAACGCGGCGCCGGCCCTGGGCGCGCTCGCCGGCGCCTGGGCGAGCAGTTCGCGGACCATCGGGACGACCTTCGTGCCGTAGAGCTCGACGGTCTTCATCCGGTCGCTCGCCCGCATCGCGCCGCCGGCGGTGTAGATGAGGTCGAAGCGTCCCACGTCGAGCGTGCGGATCGCCGCGGCCATCTTGCGCGCGACGGTCTCGACGGATCCGACGTAGAGCGATCCGCCCTCGACGTCCGCCTCGAACTCGCGGCGCTGCAGCGGGGGCCATCCGCGGAGGGCCCCGATCCGGTCGCGGATGACCTTGTAGCCGGGATAGAAGAGCTCCTTCGCCTCCTCGTCGGTGTCGGCGATGAATCCGGGGGAGTGCATCCCGACCGGGAGCGCCGGGGTGCCGAGCTGCGCGGTCGCGCGGCGGTAGAGGTCCACGTAGGGCGCGAATCGGGCGGGTGCTCCGCCGATGATCGCGAGCATGAGCCGGAATCCGTACTGGGCGGTGCGCAGGACCGACTGCGGGGTGCCGCCGACGCCGACCCAGGTGCGCAGGCGACCGGACTCGGTCTTCGGGAACACGTCGGCCTCGTGCAGTGCGGCCCGCGTGGTGCCCTCCCAGGTGACCGGCTTCTCGTCGAGAAGATGGCTGAACAGGTCGATCTTCTCCTCGAAGAGCAGGTCGTAGTCCTTCAGGTCGTAGCCGAACAGCGGGAACGACTCCGTGAACGATCCGCGCCCGAGGATCACCTCGGCGCGGCCGTGCGAGAGCGCATCGACCGTCGCGAAGCGCTGGAACACCCGCACAGGGTCGTCCGAGGAAAGCACGGTCACGCCGGATCCGAGCCGGATCCGCTCGGTCGCCGTGGCGATGCCCGCGAGCACGGTCTCCGGCGTGGAGATCGCGAACTCGGGCCGGTGGTGCTCGCCGACCGCGAAGGCGTCGACGCCGATGTCGTCGGCGAGGATCGCCTCGTCCAGGGTCGCGCGGATCGCCGCGCCGTAGGTGGTGATCTCGCCGCGGTCGTCGCGGGGCAGATCCCCGAAGGTGTCGAGGCCGAACTCCAGGCCCTCGAAGTCGCTCATGATTCTCTCCTCGTGGATGTCGATGTGGATGTCGATGTCGATGTGGATGCCGTTGGTCGGGTTCAGGCGTGGACGGCCTTGCCGCCCTTGACGATCTGCGCCGGGGTGCGCCCCGTGAGCCGCCAGTCGTCGGCGTCGTCCGCGAGCAGTTCGCGGACGCGCGGCGCCACCTGCTCGCCGAACAGGCGGATGCTGCGGGCGCGCGCCGCGCGATCCATGTGCAGCACGTCGTACTTCAGGTCGAATCGGGACAGATGGTTCGCCCGCACGATCCCGGCGATCTTCCGGGCGACGGTCTCGGGGGATCCGACGTAGAGCGCGCCGGTGCCGACCTCCTCCGCGTAGCGTTCGGCGGTCGGCGGGTAGAACCCGCGCTCTTCGCTCACCTGCTTCACGACGGGCTGCCAGCGCTTCCAGTGCACGTTCTTCGCCTCGTCGTCGGTGTCGGCGATGAAGCCGAGGGAGTGCTGGGCGATCGGGAGCTCCGGCTGTCCGAACTGCGCCAGCGCCCGCAGGTACAGCTCCGCGTGGCCGGCGAAGCGCTCCGGTCGTCCGCCGATGATCGCCATCATCAGCGGCAGCCCGTGCCGGGCCGCGCGGACCACCGAGTCCGGGCTCCCGCCGATCCCGATCCAGGCGGGGATGCCGCCCTCCGGCATGCGCGGATGGAGGCGGACGGCCTCGAGCGGGCTGCGGTAGGCGCCGGACCAGGTCACGCGGTCCTCCCGCATGAGGCGCAGGAAGAGATCGAGCTTCTCCTCGAAGATGTCCTCGTAGTCGGCGATGTCGTAGCCGAAGAGCGGGAACGACTCGATCGCGGACGCCCGGCCCAGCACCAGCTGGGCGCGTCCGCCGGAGAGCCCGTCGACCGTCGCGAACTGCTGGTACAGCCGCACCGGATCCTGCGTCGACAGCACCGTCACCGAGGTGCCGAGCCGGATCGTGGACGTCGCCTGCGCCGCCGCTGCGAGCAGCACAGGTGTGGCCGAGTCGACCATGCCCTCGCGGTAGTGCTCACCGACGCTGAAGACGTCGAGGCCCACCGACTCGGCGAGCTGCGCCTCCTCGACCATCAGGCGCAGCGTCTCGGCGTCCGACAGCACGCGTCCGCCGTCCGTCGCGACGTCGCCGAAGGAGTTCAGTCCGAACTCGAGTCCTGCCATGTCGATCACGACCTCTCCCGCCGTACCGGTCCCTCCGGATTGACGTGTCAACTCTGCAACAATAGGCTTGACGTGTCAATTCCCGACTACCGAGGGGCAGCGAGATGAGCGACGACAGGCACCGACACACGCCGACGCGGGAGCAGCTGCGCATCTGGCGGAACTACATCGAGACCGCCGAGGTGCTGCGCGCCCGCCTGGCGAGCCGCTTGCAGAGCGAATCGGACCTGTCGTCCGGCGACTACCAGGTGCTCCTCGCCCTGACCGAGGCCGAAGGGCGCACGGTGCGCTCCTCGGAGCTCGCCGGACTGATCGGGTGGGAGCGCAGCCGGCTCTCGCATCATCTCGGGCGCATGGAGAAGCGCGGGCTGATCCGCCGGCAGGCCTGCACCGACGATGTGCACGGCATCGACGTGATCGCGACGGATGCGGGGGCTTCCGCGTTCCGCGCCGGATCCGTCCCGCATCTGCGCGCCGTGCGAGAGCTCTTCGTCGACGCCCTCACGCCCGCCCAGCTCGACGAGGTCGAAGATCTCACCGCCGCGCTGCGTCGGCACCTGGATCTCGATCCCGCGCCGGCGGGCTGAGCCGCCGGCACCCGTCAGCCCTGGGCGAACTCCGCCCGCGGGCCGTGGAGCTGGGCGGAGACTCTGGTCATGGACGACAGCGAAGCCCTCGACGCCTACTCGGCGACGGTCGTGCGCGTCGCGGAGACGGTGCTGCCCTCGGTGGCCGCGGTGAGCGTCCGCACCGACGGCGGGGCCGGGGCCGGAAGTGCCTCGGTGTTCCGGGCCGGTCTGCTGCTGACGAGCGCGCATGTGGTGGCGGGGGCGCGCGAGGTCGGCCTCGCGTTCACCGACGGGACCTCCGTCGAGGCGCAGGTCGTCGGATCCGATGTGCTGTCGGATCTGGCCGTGCTGCGGGCGCAGGGACCGGTTCCCGATGCGGTCCCGCTCGGCGACGCCGCACGGCTCAGGGTCGGGCAGCTGGTCGTCGCGCTCGGGAATCCGCTGGGTCTCGCCGGCAGCGTGACCGCGGGGATCGTCTCGGCGCTCGGTCGATCGCTGCCGACCGCGTCGGGGCGCGTGATCGACGAGGTGGTGCAGACCGATGCCGCCCTGAACCCCGGCAACAGCGGGGGAGCGCTCGCCGACAGCGCGGGCCGGCTGGTCGGGGTGAACACCGCCGTGGCGGGCATCGGGCTCGGTCTCGCGGTGCCGATCAACGCGACGACCCTGTCGATCATCGACACGCTCGCAACGGCCGGGCGCGTGCGGCGGGCCTGGCTGGGGGTGGCCGGTGCGAAGGTCGCGCTGACGCCCGACGCCGCCGCCAAGGTCGGATCCCCGACCGGGATGCAGGTGATGTCGACCGTCCCGGGAAGCCCTGCGGCGGTCGCCGGGGCGCGACCGGGCGACATCGTCCTCTCGATCGACGGCACCGCGGTCTTCGATCCGACCGGATTGCAGCGGGTCATGGTCGAGGGCGCGATCGGGCGCCGGATGGAGATGGTGGTGCTGCGCAGCGGCGCCCTGATCGACCTCGTGCTGGAGCCCGAGGAGCTGCGGCTCGGCTGACGCGGCTCCGGCTCGGGGCCCTTCGACAGCTCAGGGCTCTTCGACGGGCTCAGGGGCCGGCAACCCCCTGGATACGATGGCGGCGTGGCGGAGACCTCCGGGATCGAGACGCTCGGCATCATCGGTGCCGGCCGGGTCGGCAGCGTGCTCGCCCGGCTCGCGGTGTCGGCCGGCTATCGCGTGCTCGTCGCCGGATCCTCGGATCCGGCCCGCATCGCGCGTGCGGTGCGGGCGCTCGGCGCGACCGCGGTCGACGTGGCGGCGTTGGCCCGCGAGTCCGACGCCGTGCTCCTGGCCCTGCCCCTCAGCAAGCACGGGTCCCTGCCGGCCGAGTCGCTGCGGGGGAAGCTCGTGATCGACGCCATGAACTACTGGTGGGGCGACGGGCTCCGTGGCGACCTCGACGATCCGCGCACGTCCACGAGCGAGACCGTGCAGCGGCACCTCGCCGGATCCCGGGTCGTGAAGGCCTTCAACCACATGGGCTACCAGGATCTCGAGGACGAGGCCCGGCCCGCCGGCGCACCCGACCGCAAGGCGATCGCGATCGCCGGGGACGACCCCGACGACGTGGCGCGGGTGGCCCGGCTGGTCGACGACCTCGGGTTCGAGCCCGTGGTCGCCGGCGACCTCGCGAGCGGCATCATGCTCGAGCCCGGCGCGGAGGCCTTCGGCGCCGACGTCGACGCCGCGGAGCTGTGGGCGATGCTGAAGCGGTTCGCGACATCGCAGCGCGGCATCGTCGTGGCGCGTGCCCGCGCAGCGGATCCGAACGCCTGAGCCGGAGGGCCGGCGGGGGCGGCGACGGGCGGTCAGTCGGGGACTCAGCCCCACGCGGCGGCGCGCGGCACCACGAGCACCGGCACGCCGGCGCTCCGCACGATCTTCGTGCCGTGCGAGCCGAGGAAGACCCGGGCGAGCGGGTTGAGCGAGCTGGATCCGACGATCAGCAGGTCGCGGTCGGTCCAGCCGACGTCGTCGATCGCCGCGGCCCAGGAAGGACCGACGCCCACCGTGACCCCGTCGACGGCGGGTGCCGGTTCGGCGATCCCGTCGAGCACGGTACTCACGTGATCGCGGATCCGACCCTCCCACTCGACGAGCACCGGATCCTCGGCGCGGCCGCCCGCGCCGGCGAGGATTCCGAGCTCGGCGTCGGGGCGGACCGCGAACGAGGCGATCCGCAGGCTCACTCCGCCGAGCGCGGCGACGGCCGCCGCGCCGGGGATGAGGTCCTGCGCCTCCCCGGATCCGCCGTACGCGACCGTGAGGCGATCGAACCGCGCGTCCACGCGCGCCCGGTAGCCGACCGGAGCGATCGCCACGGGCGCGGGGGAGGCGTGCAGCAGCGCCTCCGACACGGCGCCGAGCGCGATCCGCCCCGGCTCCCCGCGCACCGCGGATCCGAGCACGAGGGCGTAGGGCCGCTCCTGCTCCGCGAGCTCGAGCAGTCCCCGGCGGGCCGAGGCCGCCTCGTGCACGAGGTAGCGCGCCGTCACCTCGCCGCCGAGCACGCCCGCGGCGTGATCGAGCACCTGGTCTGCGGCCTCGCGGTTGTGCGCCTGCCACTCGTGGTCCACGCTCGCGCGGGAGGGCGGCCAGGCGGAGGAGACGACCGCGGCGACCACGAGGTCGGTGTCGAGCGAGTTCGCGAGCTGGGCGGCGAGGGCCAGCACCGACGAGGAGCGACGCGCGGTGTCGAGTCCGACGAGGAGCGTCATCGCTCGCTCCGCTCCAGCGGACCGGGCTGGCGCACCACCGAGGTGAACGGCACCTCGGCGCCGGGTGCGGCGTTGCCGGGCTGCAGTGCGGAGCGCCGGCGCCCGTAGAAGAAGTAGAACCCGAGGAACACCGCGACCCAGATCGCGAACACGAGGATCGTGACCGGCCGCAGCTGGGTGATGATCCAGATGCAGCCCGCGATCGAGAGCAGCGGCGTGATCGGGTACAGCGGGACCTTGAAGCCGCGCTCCAGATCCGGCTCGCGGCGGCGCAGGATGATGAGGCCGACCGAGACGACGAGGAAGGCGGCGAGCGTGCCGATGCTGGTCATCTCCGCGAGGAAGTTGATCGGGATGACGCCGGCGAGCACGGCGACGACGGCCGACACGATGATCGTGTTCTGGATGGGCGTGCGGGTGCGCTCGCTGACCTTCCCGAAGACCGGCGGGACCATGCCGTCGCGCGACATCGCGAACAGGATCCTGGTCTGACCGTAGAGGGTGACGAGCGTGACGCTGAAGATCGAGATCACCGCACCCGCCGCGAGCACTGTGCCCGGCCACGGGCTGCCCACGACGTGGGCGAGGATCTCGGAGAGCCCCGCCTCCTGACCGTCGAACCTGCCCGGGGCCTGCGCGCCGACCGAGACCAGGGCGACCCCGACGTAGAGCACGATCACGACCACGAGCGCCAGCAGGATGGCGAGCGGCAGGTTGCGCTTGGGGTTCTTCGCCTCCTCGCCCGCGGTGGAGACCGCGTCGAGCCCCACGAAGGAGAAGAAGATCACTCCCGCACCGGCCGCGATGCCGCCGATCCCGTACGGGGCGAAGTTCGCGAAGTGGTCGGAGTTCCATCCGGTCATCCCGACGGCGATGAAGAAGAGCAGCACGCCGATCTTGATGCACACCATGACGGCATTGGTGACGACGGACTCCTTGGTGCCGCGCACCAGCAGCACGGCGCAGAGCGCGACCAGGATCACAGCGGGCAGGTTGACGATGCCGCCCTCTTCGGGGGCGTTGCTCAGCGCGGCCGGCAGGTGCCAGCCGAGCAGGTTGCCGATGAGCTCGTTCACGTACTGCGACCAGCCGACCGCGACCGCGCCGGCGGAGACGGCGTATTCCAGCAGCAGGCAGGCGCCGACGACCATCGCGATGCCCTCGCCGAGGGTCGCGTACGCGTAGGAGTAGGTGGATCCCGAGACCGGGACGGCTCCCGCGAGCTCCGCGTAGCAGAGGGCGGTGAGGCCGGCGACGATGCCGGCGATCACGAAGGACCACACCACGGCGGGGCCGGCGAGCGGCACGGCCTGGGACATGATGAAGAAGATCCCGGTGCCGATCGTGCAGCTGATGCCGATCGCCATGAGCGGGAAGAGACCGATCGTGCGTCTCAAGGGGGAATCGCCTGCCTCCCGGGCGATGGGCTTGCGCCGGAGGAGCTGCTGGGCGATCGATGTCATGCGGTTGCCTGTTCTTTCACGGGCGACGGCGTCAGTGCACGTCGCAGGCCGGTTCGGGAGCGTGCATCGGCGGATCCGATGCGCGTGGTCTTCGGTCGAGTCGGGGTGCGCGGCTCCGGCGCCTCGACGACGACGCGCACGCCGTCGACGAGCGCGTCCGCCGCACCGCGGACGTAGCCGCCGGGCGTCGCCGCGATCCCGCGCAGGAACGCGATCGTCTCGGCGGTGAGGATCTCGCCGGGCAGCACGTTGGGGATCCCGGGCGGGTAGGCGGCGAGCGAATCGGCGGAGACGCGGCCGATCGCGTCTCCGGCCGCGACGATCTCGGTGTGCGCGAACGCCGCGTCGCGCGGGCGCATCACGGCGGGGCCGGTCTTCGGCAGCGCGATCGAGCCCGCGTCGCCGCGCGCGGCGAGGTCGCCGACGGGCTGCAGCGCCTCGAGCGCCGCGACGAACCGGGCGGGATCGGGGGTGGTGCCGGGGCCGATGAACGCGACGATGCAGGATCCCGTCGAGATCTCGGTCATGATCCCGGCCGTGCGCAGGAGCTCCTCGCGCACGGTGTGCCCGTGCAGCCCGGCGGCTCCGACGTCGATCGAGACGCGCAGCGGGTCATGGTCCACGATGTCGGGGAAGGCGCCGAAGCCGTCGCTCACGATCGGGAAGCGCCCGGTCGCGCGGACGGCGTCGCGCAGCGCGGCGGCCGCGACGAGGGAGGCGGCGATGCGGTCGTGGCCGTCCTCGAGCGTCGCCCTGGCGAGATCGAGCGAGGCGAGCAGCAGGGAGCTCGCACTCGTGGACTGGGTGAACATGAAGGCGCGGTCGATGAGGGGCTCGAGCTCTTCCGCGTACGGTCCCTCGGCCAGGTGCAGCATGGCCGACTGGGTGAGGCTGCCGCCCATCTTGTGCGTCGAGGACACGACGAGGTCGGCGCCGAGCGCGATCGGGTGGGCGGGCAGGTCGGGGTGGAAGCCGAAGTGCGCGGCCCAGGCGGCGTCCACGACCAGCGGCACGCCCGCCTCGTGGCAGACCGCGGCGATGCCCTCGACGTCGGCGACCGCGCCGAAGTAGCTCGGGCTGATGATGTAGGCCGCCTTCGCGTCCGCGCTCTCGAGCGCCTCGCGCATCGCGGCGGGCGTCACGCCGTGGTTGATGCCGTGGTGCTCGTCGATCGTCGGCTGCACGAAGCGGGGATCGAGCCCGCCCAGGATGATGCCGTCGAAGAAGCTGGAGTGGGCGCTCCGCTGCGCGACCACGATCTCGTCCGGGGTGCGGAACGCGGCCAGGGCCAGCGCGGTCATCCGGTTCGCCTCGGAGGCGCCGTTCGTGAGGAACCAGGTGCGCCGCGCTCCCCAGGCGCGGGCGGCGGCTGCGCGCGCCTCCTCGAGCGGGTTGTCGGATCCCTTGTCGATGCCGTCCAGCAGCGGCTCCACGTCGTAGCGCAGCACGTCGTCGCCGAAGAAGTCCGCGAGCAGCGGGGCCGCCGCAGGATCGGCGCTGTGGCCCGGCACGTTGAGGCGCTGCAGGTCGCGTGCGGCGAATCGGCGGATGGCGTCGGCGTAGGGCGTGGTTGTCGTCACGGATCGATTCTGGCGCGGGGGGATACGATGAGGAATGAAGACAATTCTTCATTGATCAATACCCATTATGGAGCGACGATGCTCGATCTGCGGCAGCTCAGGGCCCTGCGCACGGTGGCCGACGAGGGCTCGGTCCTGCGCGCGGCGACCGCGCTGCAGTGGAGTCAGCCCACGGTCACCCACCACCTCCGCGGCCTCGAGCGCGCGCTCGGGGCGGCCGTGGTCACGAGCGGATCCGGGGGCACCCGCCTCACCGCGGTCGGCGAGGCGATGCTCCCGCACGCCGTCGCGATCCTGGACCGTTCGGAGCGGGCCGTCGAGGAGGTCCGTGAGCTGGTCGACTCCGGACGGCGGCGGATCGCGATCGGGGTGTTCCCGTCGGCCGGAGCGCGGCTGCTGCCGCAGGTGGTGCGCGCGCTGCAGGGGGCGGGTTTCGAACCGCTCGTCTCCGAGGCCGAGCTCGATCCTCTGATGGCGGCGGTCGTGGGGCTCCGCCTCGACGCCGCGATCGTCTACGACGCCCCCGGCAGGCCGACGATCCTGCCGCCGGGCTTCCGGATGATCCCGGTCCGGCAGGAGCATCTCGCGGTGATCGTGCCGCCCGCGCACCCCCTCGCCGGGCGCACCGGCGTGCCCCTCGCCGATCTCCGCGACGAGGGCTGGATCGCGGGCGCGACCGAGGCCGATCCGGTCGATGCGGCCCTCGCCCGCGCCGCGGAGCAGGCGGGTTTCACCCCACGGATCGCGATGCGCAGCGACGACTACGCCGTGGTGGCGGCCTACGTCGCCGCCGAGTTCGGCGTCGCCCTGGTGCCGGAGCTGGCGCTGCCCGCGCATCTCGACGCCGTGGCCACGGTGGAGATCGCGGACGCCGTGTTCGAGCGGCGCATCTTCCTCGTGACCGCGCCGACCGTGGGGGAGGCCGCGCGGCGGGCGCTCGAGGGGGCGCTGCGCACACCCGCCGGCGAGTAATTCCGGCCGACGTCGCTTGCAACCTCCCCGGAGCCGGAGCAGGGTGGAGCCAGGGGTGAGATCCCCGCGCGGTCGGAGAGGGAGACATCGAGACATGGCTGTGCTGAAGGCGTTGCGACGACAGCCCGTGATCCCCCTGGCGCTCCTCACGCTCGTCGCGGTCCTCGTGCTGAGCGCGACCGGCCAGGGCCTGATCGCCCGATGGATCGCGACGATCGTCGTCGGCGGCTTCGTGCTGGGCACGCTCATCCAGATGATCCGGGAGATGCTGCGCGGCCGGTTCGGGCTGGACGTGCTCGCGATCGTCGCCATGGTGGCGACCCTCGCCGTCGGAGAGTACGTCGCCTCCCTCATCATCGTGCTGATGCTCTCCGGGGGCGAGGCGCTCGAGGACTTCGCGGCGCGCCGCGCGAAGCGGGAGCTGACCGCGCTGCTCGAGCGCTCGCCGCAGACCGCGCACGTCGTGACGACCGACGGGGAGGGGGAGGGCGAGCTCGTCCGGGACGTGCCCGTCGACGAGGTCGCGATCGGCGACGTGCTGCTGATCCGCCCTTCCGAGATCGTTCCCGTGGACTGCGAGCTCCTGACCGAGGAGGTCTCCTTCGACGAGTCCTCGCTGACCGGTGAGAGCCTGCCCGTGACGCGCACCGCGGGCGAGACCGTGCTCTCCGGGGCCGTCAACGGCACCCACATCGCGCGGGCGAGGGCCCTGCGGCGCAGCGCCGACAGCCAGTATCAGCAGATCCTCGCGCTCGTGCGGCAGGCGCAGGACTCGCGCGCGCCCGTCGTGCGGCTGGCCGACCGGTTCGCGATCCCGTTCACGGCGGTGTCGCTCCTGCTCGGCGGTCTCGCCTGGGCGCTCTCCGGCGAGGCGGTGCGGTTCGCCGAGGTGCTGGTGCTGGCGACGCCCTGCCCGCTGCTGATCGCCGCGCCCGTCGCGTTCCTCGGCGGCCTGTCCCGGTCGGCGAAGGACGGGATCGTGCTCAAGGGCGGAGCGGTCATCGAGACGCTCTCGCGCGTGCGCTCCGCCGCGTTCGACAAGACCGGCACGCTCACGCGCGGCCGGCCGGCGCTCGTGGACGTCCGGCCCGCGGCCGGGTTCACCGCGGAGGAGGTGCTGGGCCTCGCGGCGTCGGCGGAGCAGTACTCCTCGCACGCGCTCGCCGCGGGGATCCGTGCGGCGGCACGCGACCGGGGGCTCGTGGCAGAGACGGCCGAGGACGCGAGCGAGGTCGCGACCAACGGCGTGATGGCGCGCATCGGCGGCCGTACGGTGGTCGTGGGAAAGCCCGCGTACGTCGCCTCCCTCGTGCCCGAGTTCGCGCGCACCGATCTCGCTGCAGGACAGGCCGCGGCCTATGTCGCGATCGACGGACGCCATGCCGGCGCCCTGGTGCTGGCCGACGCGCCGCGCCCGGAGTCGCCGGGCGTGGTGGCCTGGCTCCGCGACCACGGCGTGGGGCAGATCGTGATGCTGACCGGCGACACCGCGGCGACCGCGGATCCGATCGCCGCGCAGGTCGGCATCGCCGAGGTGCACGCCGAGCTCCTGCCCGACGACAAGGTGCGGCTCGCCCGGGACCTGAGCCCGCGTCCGCTCATGATGGTCGGCGACGGCGTGAACGACGCCCCGGTGCTCGCCGCGGCGGATGTGGGGATCGCGATGGGCGCGAAGGGCGCGACGGCCGCCGGCGAAGCCGCCGACGCCGTCATCCTCGTGGACTCCCTCGCGAAAGTCGCGCACGCGGTCGAGATCGGCCGGCACACCGTGCGGGTCGCCCTCACCGCGATCTGGATCGGCATCGGGCTGAGCGTCGCGCTCATGATCGTCGCGATGACCGGGGTGATCCCCGCGGTCGTGGGCGCCCTCGTGCAGGAGCTCGTGGATCTCGCCACCATCCTGTATGCGCTGCGGGCGCTGCGCGGCCCGCTGACGCCGGAGCGCTCGTTCGCGGCGCAGGACCCGGCGGACGGAATCAGGACCAGGCACGACGACAGTGAGAGGACCCGGTTGTGACCACGAGCGACATGCACCCGACGACACCCGCGCCGACCACGGGAGGCGGCGTCCCCGATGCCGACCTGGAGAGCATCGACGCGTGGTGGCGCGCGGCGAACTACCTCAGCGCCGGACAGATCTACCTCCTCGACGATCCGCTGCTGCGTCGCCCCCTGGCGCCGGAGGACGTCAAGCCCCGCCTCCTCGGGCACTGGGGCACGACGCCGGGGCTCAACTTCCTCTACGCCCACCTGAACCGGGTGCTCCGCGACCGTGCGCTGAGCTCGATCTTCGTCACCGGCCCCGGCCATGGCGGACCGGGCATGGTCGCGAACGCTTACCTGGACGGCACCTACTCCGAGGTCTACCCGCGGATCTCACGGGACGAGGGCGGGGTGCGCGCGCTGTTCCGCCAGTTCTCCTTCCCCGGCGGGATCCCGAGCCATGTCGCCCCGGAGACGCCGGGTTCCATCCACGAGGGCGGGGAGCTGGGGTACTCGCTGAGCCATGCGTTCGGCGCCGCATTCGACAACCCCGACCTGGTCGTCACGTGCGTGGTCGGGGACGGCGAGGCCGAGACGGGACCCGCGGCGACGGGATGGCACTCGAACAAGTTCCTGGATCCCGTGCAGGACGGCACGGTCCTGCCGATCCTGCATCTGAACGGCTACAAGATCGCGAACCCGACGGTGCTCGCCCGCATCCCGGAGCGCCGCCTCGTCGAGCTCTTCCGCGGGTACGGCTATGCGCCCTACGTGTTCACGGGAGGGTTCGACGACGAGGATCCGCGGAGCATCCACCGCCGGTTCGCGGAGCTCCTCGAGGAGGTGTTCGACGAGATCGCGCGGATCCGCGCCGACGCGCGGGCCGGCCGCTACCACTCGGACGACCCCGTGACGGCGACGCCGGAGTGGCCCATGATCATCCTGCGCACGCCCAAGGGGTGGACCGGCCCGCACGAGGTCGACGGGGTGCTCGTGGAGGGCACGTACCGCGCGCACCAGGTTCCGCTCGCGAACGCGAGGGACACGCCGGAGCACCTCCGGATCCTCGAGGACTGGATGCGGCGCTACCGCCCCGAGGAGCTCTTCGACGCCCAGGGCGCGCCCGTCGAGCTCATCGGCCGGATCGTGCCGGAGGGGGAGCGGCGGATGAGCGCCAACCCGGTCGCGAACGGCGGGCTGCTGCGCACGCCGCTGTCGCTGCCGGACTTCCGCGACTTCGCGGTCGACGTGCCGGCGCCCGGATCGACGACCGCCGAGGCGACGCGGGTGCTCGGAACCTGGCTCGCCGAGGTGATCCGGCGCAACCCCGCGACGTTCCGGATCTTCGGCCCCGACGAGACGGCCTCGAACCGGCTCGCCCCTCCCGTCTACGAGGCCACCGACAAGCAGTGGGTCGCGCAGATCCTGCCCACGGACGATCACCTGGCCCGGGTCGGCCGGGTCATGGAGATGCTCAGCGAGCATCAGTGCCAGGGGTGGCTCGAAGGCTATCTCCTCACCGGACGCCACGGTCTGTTCACCTGCTACGAGGCGTTCATCCACATCGTCGACTCGATGTTCAACCAGCACGCGAAGTGGCTCAAGGTCACCAGGGGGATCCCCTGGCGGCGCCCGATCTCGAGCCTGAACTACCTGCTCACGAGTCACGTCTGGCGACAGGACCACAACGGGTTCAGCCATCAGGATCCGGGATTCATCGACCACGTCGTGAACAAGAGCGCCGAGGTGGTGCGGGTGTACCTCCCGTTCGACGCCAACACGCTGCTGTCCACCTACGACCACTGCCTGCGCTCGACCGACTACGTCAACGTCGTCGTCGCCGGGAAGCAGCCCGCCGCGAACTGGCTCACGATGGACGAGGCCGTGAACCACTGCACGCGCGGGCTCGGGATCCTGGAGTGGGCGGGCACCGAGGTCGCAGGGCAGGATCCCGATGTCGTGCTCGCCGCCGCGGGCGACATCCCCACGCTGGAGGTCCTCGCCGCCGCGCAGATCCTGCGCAACGCGCTGCCGGAGCTGCGCGTGCGCGTGGTCAACGTGGTGGACCTGATGCGCCTGCAATCGGAGAGCGAGCATCCGCACGGCCTTCCGGATCGGGAGTACGACGCGATCTTCACGGCGGACCGGCCGGTGATCTTCGCGTACCACGGTTATCCCTGGCTCATCCACCGGCTCGCCTACCGCCGGCACGGGCACGCCGACCTGCACGTGCGCGGGTACAAGGAGAACGGCACGACGACCACGCCCTTCGACATGGTCATGCTCAACGACCTCGACCGCTACCAGCTCGCGATCGACGCGATCGACCGCGTGCCGGGGCTCGCCCAGCGCTGCGCGTCCCTGCGGCAGGACCTGCAGGACGCCCGCCTGCGCGCCCGCGCCTACACGCGCGAGCACGGCGAGGACATCCCCGAGGTGGCCGAGTGGAGCTGGGAGGGCGCTCGCGGCTGAGCGGATCACGCCTCGGGCGACGGCTCCCGCTCTCCCGTGAGCGCCGACACGGGCGCGGTGCAGGCGTCGCCGCGCCAGGCCTCGATGCCCTCGCGGACGGCGAAGCCCGCGATCACCAGCGCGGCGACCGAGTCGGCCCACGCCCAGCCGAGCAGGCCGTTCAGCAGCAGGCCGGCCAGGACGGCGGC
Organism: Microbacterium sp. NPDC089698; assembly: GCF_044749045.1. Lineage (NCBI taxonomy): Bacteria > Bacillati > Actinomycetota > Actinomycetes > Micrococcales > Microbacteriaceae > Microbacterium > Microbacterium sp. NPDC089698. Next base: position 145,216 of record NZ_JBIVHE010000003.1, on the reverse strand, counting down.
CGAGAGGTAGGTGCAGATCAGCGTCTGCCGGGAGTCGGCGATCGCGGACGCAGATCCGAGTTCGCGCCCCGTGCGCCGCTCGAACCAGCTCAGGAACGGCATCACGAGCAGGCTGAGCGCCGCGATCGCGATCCCGATGGGGGAGTGCGCGGGCTCGCTGAGGCCGGTCAGCGCGAGCACGGCGTCCACGCCGACATAGGCGGCCAGGCCGAAGAACGAGATCGCGATGATGCGCAGTGCGGTCCGCTCGCGCCGTTCCGGATCCGGAGCCGCGAACTGCCAGGCGATCGCCGCGGCGGAGAGGACCTCGACCACCGAGTCGAGCCCGAACCCGATCAGCGCCGCCGAGGACGCGGCGCCGCCGGCGAGCAGCGCGACGACGGCCTCGATCACGTTCCAGGTGATCGTGATCGCCACCACGATCCGGATGCGACGCCGCAGCACCAGGGTGCGATCGGCGGTGGCGGTGGCGGTCACGATGCCGAGCCCTGGTCGCAGCAGCCCGGCACGCGGCAGGCCGGATCGATGCACGGCACCTGCTCGTCGACCGCGAGCGTGGTCTCGAGCAGCGCGGTCAGGGCGGCGGCGAGATGCGGGTCGGCGATCTCGTACCGGGTCCGTCGGCCCTCGGGCTCGGCCGTCACGATCCCGCACCCGCGCAGACAGGCGAGGTGGTTGGACACGTTGGTGCGGGTGAGCCCGAGGTCCTGCGCCAACTGCGCGGGGTGCCCCGGCCCGTCCAGCAGTGCGAGCAGGATGCGGGAACGGGTCGGATCCGCCATCGCACGGCCGAGCCGGTTCATGACGTCCACGCGGGTGGCAATGGTCAGCATGTACTGACTATACAGCTGAGGGTGACCTGATTCGGATGTGTGGGCGGCTCCTTCGCGGCAATCCCGAGGGCGCTAGAGGTGGACGAGCCGGCCGTTGACCGGCAGCGAGCCGCCGAAGGTGATCGGCACCGCAGCGGCGCTCCCGAAATCTGCGCCCTCGCTCGCCTGGATGTGGACGTGCGGCTCGGTGCTGTTGCCGGAGTTCCCGCATCGGGCGATCGGATCGCCGGCGCGAACCCTCTGTCCCGCCCGCACCCGCACGCTGTCCTGCTGCAGATGGCACAGGGCGACGACGGTCCCGCGGGTCTCGATCAGCACATGATTGCCGGCGAGCGCCCTCCATCCGGCCGAAGCTCTCCGCCGCTGAGTCGCCGCGTAGCCGAGGGAGCGCAGGCCGCGGAAGGAGGCGTGGTCGATCTCGCTCCCGTGCGCGGCGAGGACGACGCCGTCGACCGGGGCCAGGAGTTCTCGGCCGAAGCCCGGAAACCGCTCCGGCGGCTCGGTCCCCACGAGCGCCCGCAACCCGATGCGGGCGGTGCGACCGCTCGCCGAAACAGGAACGAAGTCGATCGCCTGCGAGGAGGCGAACGCGGGAGTGCCATGACTCGGAACACGGTTCGCCGGACTGTTCTGCACCAGCCACCACCCCGTGAACGGGTAGGCGAGATCGAGCGGATCCGTCATGTGCGCGCCCCCCTTCCTCCCGCAGAGATCGGGCTCGGCCTGGAGCCTACAAGGCGGTCCCGCGCGCGTGCTCGGCGGCGGATCACGACGCGTCGGGCGACCGTCCGCTCCGACGGCGGGGATCGCGCGCAGAATGATGTCGAGAACTGAGCATCGGCTCCGACCACATGCCGAGGCGGACATCGGGTCCCCCGACGAATCGAAGGAGAACGGCCATGAAGTACATGATCCTCATGCAGGTGCGGCAGGACGTGCTGGATGCGCTCACCGCGGAGCAGATGCAGGCGATCGGCGAGGGGCACCAGGCCTTCATCGACACGATCACCGCCTCGGGAGAGATGCTCGGCACGGTCGCGCTCGCCGACCCCAGCCAGTCCAAGGTCGTGCGCGCCGCGAGCGGTTCGCCCGAGGTGGTCGACGGCCCGTTCGCCGAGACCAAGGAGTTCATGGGCGGGTACTACCTGCTCGAGGTCGAGTCCGAGGAGCGCGCGGTCGAGCTCGCCCAGCAGATCCCGGACGCGGCGATCGACGGTCTCGCGCTCGAGGTCCGCCCGGTGATGTTCTCCGCCGGGACCGACGTGTGACCGATCGCGGCTTCGAGGACCTGTGGCGCAGCAATGCGCCGCAGGTCCTCGCCGCGCTGCTGCGCCGCTACGGCGCCGCGCAGCTCGACCTGTGCGAGGACGCGGTGCAGGAGGCGCTCCTCGCCGCGCATCAGCAGTGGCCGGCCGAGGGCGCCCCCGCAGATGCGAAGGGCTGGCTGCTGACCGTCGCCCGCCGCCGGATGATCGACCGGATCCGCAGCGAGCATCAGCGCCGCGAGCGCGAGCACGCCTACGCGGATGCCTGGCGCCCCCTCGCCGAGGCCGGGGCCGCGCACACGGACGACAGCGTCGAGGTGCTCCGGCTGTGCTGTCACCCCGCGCTCACGACGCCCGCGCAGGTGGCGCTCACGCTGCGCGCGGTCGCCGGCCTGTCGACGGCGCAGATCGCCCGCGCGCACCTGCTGCCCGAGGCGACGATCGCGCAGCGGATCAGCCGGGCGAAAGCGCGGATCCGGGCCGCCGGGGCCGTCTTCCCGGAGCCTTCGGGCCCTGAAGACCGCCTGGATCCGGTGCTCGCGGTGCTCTACGTCATGTTCACGGAGGGGCACACCGCCACCGAGGGCGCCGATGTCAACGACGTGCGGCTCAGCGACGAGGCGATCCGCCTGGCCCGGATGCTCCACCGCGAACGCCCGGACGACGTCGAGGTCGCGGGGCTGCTCGCGCTCATGCTGCTCACGGACGCGCGCCGCGTCGCGCGCACCGGCGCCCGTGGCGAGCTGATCCCGCTCGACGAGCAGGACCGCACCCGGTGGGATCGTGATCGGATCCTCGAGGGGACCGAGATCCTCGACGCCGCGCTCGCCGCCGGTCGGCACGGCCCGTACGCGATCCAGGCCGCGATCGCGGCGCTGCACGACGACGCGCCCAGCACCGAGACCACGGACTGGCCGCAGATCCTGGCCCTGTACCGCCTGCTCGAACTCGAGACCGGCAATCCCGTCGCGACCATCAACCGCGCCGTCGCACAGGCGATGGTGCACGGTCCGGAGTCGGGGCTGGCCGTGATCGACGGGATCGCGGATCCGCGCGTGCGCGGCGACCGCCGCCGCATCGCGTCCGTGCGCGCGCATCTGCTGGAACGCGCGGGGCGCACGGCCGAGGCGATCGAGGCGTACCTCGACGCGGCGCGTGCGACCCTCTCGATCCCGGAGCGCGACTACCTGCGCGCCCGCGCGGCCCGGCTGCGGGGCTGAGGCTCCGGCCTTCCTCAGCCGGCCCGCTGCGGATCGATCATGGTCATGCCCGCCACTGTTGCGCGGTCGAAAGCCGGCAGCAGCGCCGCCGCCTCCTCGAGCCCGATCGTGCGCGCGATGAGGCGCTGCGGCTCCAGGCGCCCCTCGGCGATCAGCTCCATCATCGCGGGGTAGTCGGCGGCGGCCATCCCGTGGCTTCCGAGCAGGTCGAGCTCCCAGCCGATCACCCGTTCCATCGGCACGCGGGGGTGCCCGTCGATGGGCGGGAGCAGGCCGATCTGCACGTGGCGACCGCGGCGGCGCAGTCCCAGGATCGCGTCGGCGAGCGTCTGCTCGCTGCCGACCGCGTCGACGGAGACCTGGCTGCCCCCGCCGGTCAGCGCGGCGACGGCGGCCGGGATGTCGGTCCCGTCGGCGAGGAGCGTGTGCGCGGCGCCGACCTCCTCCGCCACCGCGAGCGCCTCCGGGTTGCGGTCCACCGCGATCACCCTGGCGCCCCGCGCCTTCGCGATCATGACGGCGCTGAGACCGACGCCTCCGGCGCCGACCACCGTGACCCACTCGTCCTCGCGCACCTGCGCGCGCCCGACGAGCGCGCGGAAGGCCGTCGCGAAGCGGCAGCCGAGACTCGCCGCCGTGGCGAAGTCGACCTCGTCGGGGAGCGCGACGAGGTTCACATCGGCCGCATGCAGGGCGACGACCTCGGCGAAGGATCCCCAGTGCGTGAAGCCCGGCTGCTGCTGGTCGGGGCAGACCTGCGCATTCCCGGAGAGGCACCACTCGCAGCGTCCGCAGCCGCAGACGAACGGCACGGTCACCCGATCGCCGACCCGCCAGCGGGTCACCTGCGGCCCGACGGCCGCGATGGTCCCGGCGAGCTCGTGCCCCGGCACATGCGGGAACGCGATGTCGTCGTGCCCCGCCCAGGCGTGCCAGTCGCTCCGGCACAGGCCCGTGGCGCGGACCTGGACGAGCACCCCGTCGGCGGGGAGCGCGGGCTCCGGAACCTCCCTGACCTCGGGCTGAGCACGGACCGCATCGAACACCACTGCGCGCATGGCCTCATCCTGCCAGGCGCCCACGGGTCTTCGTCACAGCTTGTTCACGCCGGGCGCGAGCGACGAAACGCACACGAAACACAGCGCGCGTCGAGGCGAAACGCACGAGTGACAGTCTGACCTCACCCGACGCTGCAGGAGCGTCCTGACAGAGAGGAGCGGCACCCTCATGGATCAGGGAAACACCGCCTTCGTTTTGATCTGCGCGGCTCTCGTGCTGTTGATGACACCCGGCCTGGCCTTCTTCTACGGCGGCCTCGTCAAGGCCAAGAGCGTGATCAGCATGATGATGATGAGCTTCGGCGCGATCGGCCTGATCGGCGTGCTGTGGGTCGTCTTCGGCTACGCGATCGCGTTCCCCACAGGCAAGGGCCTCATCGCCCCCTGGACGATCGACTGGTCGGCGATCGGGTTGAACAGCCTGCTCGAGGTCCCCAAGGGGGCCGCGTACCCGCCGCTCGCCTTCGTCGCGTTCCAGGCGACGTTCGCGATCATCACCGTCGCCCTCGTTTCCGGCGCGATCGCCGACCGGGCGAAGTTCGGATCCTGGATGATCTTCGCCGGGATCTGGGCGACCGTCGTCTACTTCCCGGTCGCGAGCTGGGTGTTCAACTTCGGAGTGAACAAGGACGGCAGCTACGCCTACGGAGGCTGGATCACCAAGGGCCTGCAGGACTGGCTCGGCGTCGGCGCGATCGACTTCGCGGGCGGCACCGCGGTGCACATCAACGCGGGAGCGGCCGGTCTCGCGCTCGCCCTGGTGCTCGGCCGCCGCATCGGCTTCCAGAAGGGCGCCGACGTGCCGCACAACCCGCCGTTCGTGCTCCTCGGCGCCGGACTGCTCTGGTTCGGCTGGTTCGGCTTCAACGCCGGATCCGAGCTCGGCGCCGACGGCACCGCCTCGGTCGCATTCGTGAACACGCTCGCCGCCCCCGCGGCGGCGCTGCTCAGCTGGCTGGTCATGGAGAAGATCCGCAACGGCAAGCCCACCTCGGTCGGCGCCGCCTCCGGCGCCGTGGCCGGTCTCGTCGCGATCACCCCGGCGTGCGCCGCGCTCACGCCCATCTGGGCCGTCGTCCTGGGCATCGTCGCGGGTGTGGTCTGCCAGCTCGCGATCGACCTGAAGTACAAGCTCGGCTTCGACGACTCGCTCGACGTCGTCGGGATCCACCTCATCGGAGGCATCGTCGGCACGCTCTACCTGGGCATCTTCGCCAACTCGACGGGCCTGATCTACAGCGGAAGCCTCGCGCAGCTCGCGGCGCAGGCGGTCGCGGCGCTCTCGGTGCTCGTGTACTCGTTCGTGCTGGCCTTCGGGATCGGCTTCCTGGTCGAGAAGGTGATCGGGTTCCGCGTGAAGGACGAGGACGAGATCGCCGGGCTCGACACGGTGGTGCACGGCGAAGAGGGCTATGTCCTCATCGGCGCGCGGGTCTGAGCCGATGAACCCCGCCTCCCTCGCGGCGAGCACCGCCCCGGCCGAGCTCCTGCAGCTGCGGAGTCTGCCGAGGCGCGGTCTCGCCGCGGGAGGCGGGCACGTGCGCGAGATCTGCGGACGGCGCGGCGCGAACGGCGAACTGCACTGGGCCCTGCAGCTGGTCGAGCTGCGGGGCCCGGTGGGCATCCTGCACCTGGCGCACGAGGCGACTCATGTGCTCGCCGGGATCGGGGGTCCGCAGGTCGATGTCGGCCCCGGGTCGTCGGTGGGGCTGCGCAAGGAGCGGGTGCTGCGTCATGTCGACCCGCTCCTGGAGCTGCGCCGGCCCCGGCTCCGCGCCGCGGAGCTGAGCCGGATCCTCGTCCTGTCCACGGTGACCGCGCGGGCGCGCCCGGCGCTGGTCTTCGCGGATCTGGACGGGGCATCGGTCCTGCCCGAGGGCGTGCGCGCGGTCGTCGTGCGCTCCGGGCGCGTGAGCACGGGCGGCAGCACGGCAGCGGCGATGGAGGCGCTGGTGCTGCCGCCCGCGACGACGGGCGACAGCGTGGTCGCCTCAGGACCCGGGATCGTCGCCGAGGACGCCCGGGTCCTCATGGTCGTCGGCTGACCGGGGCGTGCGGGTCAGCCGCCCAGTGCGGCGACGACGGCGAGGTGGTCGCTCGCGCCGGCCGAGGTCGTCCGTCCGGAGGACGTCGCGTAGCCGCGCTGGAACACGTGGTCGATCCGCACCGCGGGGAAGGACGCGGGCCAGGTGAACGAGGGCCCGACGCCGCCGAAGCGCACTTCGCCCAGCGCTCCCGCGATCGGGGCGAGAGCGGGATCCGTCGACACCGCGTTGAAGTCGCCGAGAGCGATCACGCGAGGACTGCGGTCTCCGCGGATCCGCTCGCCCAGCGCCGAGAGCATGCCGTCACGGGCGCTCTGCGCGCCGGGGCGCAGCGAGGCCGCGTGCACGACGTACACGCTGACGGCGCCGCCGGGGGCGTCGACCTCCACGCGCAGCGCGCGCTTCCAGCCGAGCCCGAGATCGAGCGCCTCCTCATCGAGGATCGGGTAGCGGCTCCACACCCCGACGGTGCCGACGCGGTAGGTGTGCGGGTAGGAGTCGGCGAGCTCGTCCGCGATCGCCGATCCGGAGTCGGCGTCGAGTTCCGTGAACGCGAGGATCCCCGCGCCGTCGGCGGCGAGGGTGCGCGCCGACGCGGCTCCGGTGCCGGAGCCCGCTTCGACGTTCTGCGTCGCGATCAGCAGCCCGTGATCCCCGGCGGACGGGTCGCCCTGCCACGGCACCGGGAGGAATCCCCACAGCGCGATGGTCCAGGCGACGAGGGGCACCGCGGTGATCCACGCCGTGCGCGGCCGGATCAGCAGGGCGGCGACCACGAGCGAGACCAGGACGAACCCGAGCCAGGGGAGGACGACGGCGATCCCCGTCCCGATGAGGCCGGGGATCCCGCCGAGCAGGACGAGCACGGTGAGCGCGGCGGTGATCAGCAGGATCGCGATCACGGCGCCGCGACGGGGGGCCGCGCGTCGCGTGCGGACCGGTTCTCTCGTCGCCTGGCTCACGCCTCCATCCTTCCGGCCCCGGTCTGGGGAACCGCTGACGGTCGGGCCGGGGCTCTGTCGGTCCCGCCGGGCACAATGGTCGGAAGCCGATCGCCGAGGGGAGCGTCATGGATCCGTTCTGGGACCCGAACAGCCGTCGACGCCGGCAGCAGCCCGTGGTCGCGGTGCACCCCGCCGACGACGCCCCCGCTGCGGGACGCACCTGGCCGCTGAGCATCCCCGCGGTCGCGCAGGTGCTCCGGGAAGGACTCGATCTGGATCCCGGCGTGACGTTCCTCGTCGGAGAGAACGGCAGCGGCAAGTCGACGCTGGTCGAGGGCGTCGCGATCGCCTACGGGCTCTCGCCGGAGGGCGGATCCCGCCAGGCCAGGCACAGCACGCGGCCGACCGAGTCGCCGCTCTCGGAATGGCTGCGCATCCAGCGCGGCGTGGGCGCGAACCGGTGGGGCTTCTTCCTGCGCGCCGAGACGATGCACTCGTTCTACACGTACCTCGAGGAGAACCCCTCGCTCAGCCGGCCCGACATCTCCTTCCACGAGATGAGTCACGGCGAGTCCTTCCTCGCGCTGCTCGGCGACCGGTTCCAGGACCCTGGCTTCTACTGCCTCGACGAGCCGGAGGCGGCGCTCTCGTTCTCGTCGACGCTGAGTCTCATCGCCGTGCTGCGCCGGATCGCGGAGGACGGCGGGCAGGTGCTCTGCGCGACGCACTCGCCGGTTCTCGCCGCCCTTCCGGGGGCGAAGATCCTCGAGGTCGGGGAGTGGGGGCTCCGCCCGGCGGTCTGGGAGGATCTGGAGCTCGTACGGCACTGGCGGTCGTTCCTCGACGAGCCGGGCCGGTACACCCGGCACCTCCTGGACTGAGGGCGGGGCCGCCCGGCGGTCAGGGCGCCGCGCGCACCCCGACGAGGAATCCGTCGAGGTTGCGCACGTGCGCGCGGACGCTCCGCTCCGCCTCGGCGGCGATCGCGACGGGCTCGCCGCTGGTCGAGATGACGGCATCGCCCTCCAGCCGGTGACCGACCCAGCGCAAGCGCACTCGCTCGACCGCGGAGATTCCGTCGACGTGCTCCAACGCGTGCCGGGCCCGTTCCACGAGCTCGGGTTCGACGCCGTCGAGGAGCCGCCGGCCGATGCTGCGCACGGTGCCGATGAGGAGCACGAAGATGGCGACGGAGATGAGCGCACCCACGATCGGATCCGCCAGCGGGAATCCCGCCAGCACCCCGAGCCCGCCCAGGACGACGGCGAGCGAGGTGAAGCCGTCGGTGCGCGCGTGCACGCCGTCGGCGACGAGAGCCGCGGATCCGATGCGACGGCCGACGCGGATCCGGTAGATCGCGACGGCCTCGTTGCCGAGGAAGCCGATCACGCCCGCGACGATCACCCAGCCGACGTTGTGGAGGGGCTGCGGGTTCAGGATCCGCTCGATCGACTGCCAGGCGGCGACGATCGCGGACAGCAGCACGACGAACACGATGAACAGTCCGGCGAGATCCTCGGCACGCCCGAACCCGTAGGTGTAGCGGCGGGTCGCGGCGCGGCGTCCGAGCAGGAAGGCGACCCAGAGCGGGACCGCGGTGAGCGCGTCGGAGAAGTTGTGCACAGTGTCGGCGAGCAGGGCGACGGATCCGCTGAGGAAGAACACGACCGCCTGCAGGACGGTGGTGACCAGCAGGATGACCAGGCTGATCCTGAGCGCTCGGATGCCGGCGCTCGAGGCCTCCATGGCGTCGTCGATCGCATCCGCGGCATCATGCGTGTGCGGCACGAACAGGCCGTGGAGCACGCCTCGGAAGCCGGCGGGATGAGTGTGGTCCTGGTCGCCGTGGCCGTGGTGATGGCCGTGGTCGTGGTCGTGGTGATGGCCTTGATGGTCGTGCGGGTGGTCGTGCATCACGCGTCCTGGTCGGCGTGGTGGTGGCGGGGGGTCCCGCCGAGCGAGTGCTCGGCCTGGAAGATCGCGTCGGCGACGAGCCGGGAGGCGTGCTCGTTCTCGAGCCGGTAGAACACGCGCTGACCGTCTTGTCTGGTCGAGACGATGCGGGCGAGGCGCAGTTTGGCGAGGTGCTGGGAGACGGCTGCGGGGGATTTGTCGACGATGTCGGCGAGATGGTTGACGGAGAGCTCCCCGGCCTCGCCGAGCGCGAGCACGATCCGCACGCGGGTCGCATCGGCGAGCATCGAGAACACTTCGACGGCCAGTTCGACGTAGGAGCTGTCCGGCGAGTATCCGCATGCCTGCTTATCTGCACTCATACGCAGATACTAACGGATGCTCATCCGCGCAGGGCGTGCACCGCCTCACGGACGGCGTAGGCCACGATCACGAGGCCCGCGACGGGATCCGCCCACCACAGGCCGAGCAGGGCGTTCAGGAGGATGCCGGCCAGAACCGCTGCGGCCAGGATCCCGTCGACCAGGGTCACCCTGCCCTCCGTGAGCAGGACCGGATCCCGCAGAGCGCGCCCGACGCGATGCTTGCCGAAGGCCAGGATGAACATGACGACGGCGGTGAGCGCGGTCCACCAGATGCCGCCCTGCAGCGGTATCGCGCGGTGGCCGGACGCGAGCGCGACGACCGCCTGTGCGAGCAGGTAGACCGCGAGCAGTCCGAACGCGATGCCGATCAGGCGGAGGCCGAGGCGCTGACGCTGTTCATCCGCGCCGGTCAGCTCCCAGATGACCACCGTCGAGGCGCCGATCTCGATGAGGCTGTCCAGGCCGAACCCGAGCAGTGCGACGGATGACGATCGGTAGGCGAGGAGTCCCAGCAGGACGACCCCGACCACGTTCCAGGCCAGGGTGATGATCTCCAGCACGATGCCGGCGCGGCGGAGGCGGGCGCGGTCTGCGGGCACGAGCCAGACGGTATGGGCGGATCCGATGAAGGCGCTGTGGATGGTGGCGTCGGCTCGACCGGTGGACGGTCGCCGTCGCCGGGTGCCCGGGTCAGAGCACGTATGCGAGCTTGTCCGGGTTGCACACCTGACGGAGCCCGTGGATCAGCCCGTCGGCGCCGAACTCGAGGGCGAGCACATCGGTGCGGCCGGAGCGCAGGAACGCGATCGCCGGTTCTCCGTTGACGTCGAGCCGCCGTACGGAGAACGGCAGCGCGGGGTCGGCGGTCGCCTTCTGCAGCACGCCCACGAGGAAACGCCGCACACGGTCGGCGCCGAAGATCGGGTTGCGCGCGGCGCTGACCTTGCCGCCCCCGTCGTTCCACAGGATCGCGTCGTCGGAGAGCAGGGCGAGCACTCCGGAGACGTCGCCGTGCTCGACGGCGGCGAGCAGGGCGCCGAGCGCCGCCGGATCCGCCGCGCGCGTGACGGAGGGGTCGTCGGCGAGCCGCAGCCGGCGCTCGCCGCGGGAGACGAGCTGCCGCACGGCGGCGGGCGACTTCTCCAGGATCGGTGCGATCTCCACGGCCGACATCCCGAACGCCCGGTGCAGCACGATGGCCGCCCGCGCCTCGGGCGCGAGCTGCTCGGCCATGTGCAGCAGGGCGAGCGAGAGCAGCTCGCGGTCGGCCACCGCGTCCTCGGGCAGGCGCGAGGTGGCGACGGGCTCCGGCAGCCACGGGCCGACGTAGTCCTCGCGCATCGCCGCGAGCGCGCGCACGCGATCGATCGAGCGGCGCACGCAAACTGTCGTGAGCCACGCGGGCCAGGAGCGCACCTGACTCGCGGCAGGGTATCCGTCCGCGCCCGACCCGTCGGGATCGGGACGTTCGGCGCGCTCCTGCTGCAGCGCCTCGATCGCGACCTCCGACACGATGTCCTCGGCGTGGCCGTAGTCGCCGAGCATCCGGTAGGCGATGCCGATGAGGCGCCCCCGCTCCGCCTGCCACGCACGAGTGGCAGGCGAGACGAGGGTCATGGCCCCACGGTACCGCCCGGGATCGGGCACCGGTCAGACGATCGGGTGCTTGTCGTCGATCGGCGGCGCCATCTCCGTGGCGATCGCGATGCGGTTCCACACGTTGATCGTGCAGATGGCCATCACGATCGCACCGAGCTCGCCCGCGTCGAAGTGCTGCGCCGCCGCGTCCCAGATCTCGTCGGTCACGGTCTCGGGGCCGAGCTGCGTGATGGCGTCGGTCAGCGCGAGCGCCGCGAGCTCCCGCTCGTCGAAGAAGCCCTTCGCGTGCTGCCATGCGCCGACGGCGTGCAGTGTGCGCTGCGGGATCCCGCGCTTGGCGCCCTCTGTCGCGTGCATGTCGACGCAGAAGCCGCAGCCGTTCAGGATCGAGGCGCGCAGCTTGATGAGCTCATAGAGCCGTGCCTCCACGCTCTTGCGGGAGTACGCCTCCATTCCGAGCACTGCGGCGTAGCCGAGCTTGTTGGTGCGGGCCATGTCGATCCTGGTCATCGTCGTTCCTTCCGTGGCCGGGCCCGCGGTCTCGCGGGCGCAGATGCGGCTCTCATGAGGGATGTCGGATCCGGAGGCCGAAGTGTGACAGGGGCGCGTCGAAGGGTGACGGCGGTGCCACGATCCGCACACGATGCGTCGATCTGCACAGGACTTGACCGGATCCGTGTGCCGATCGTCGCGGGGCGTGCGGATCGTCCCACCCTGCGGCGCACGCGAGGCCTTGTGTCCGACCCCCGGCGTACGATCGCGGCATGACCTTTTCGGGCTCGATCGCCACGCCGGTGGGCGTGCTCGCCGTGCACAGCGACGGCGTCGCGATCACCCGGGTGACCTGGCCGCGCGGCGGGCGGACCGCGGTGCCGGGAACGATGCAGGACGCCGAGCGGGATCCGCTGCTCGCCGAGGCCCTTGCGCAGCTGGGCGCGTACTTCGCGGGGGAGCGGTCGGGCTTCGACCTGCCCTTCGACCTCGGTCCGCAGTCCGACGTCACGAGCGCGGTGCTGCACGCGCTCTACGACACGGTCGGCCACGGCGAGACCGTGACCTACGGCGAGCTCGCGGAGCGCAGCGGCACGGCCGTGCCCGCGCGGGCGATCGGATCCATCATGGGGGCCAACCCGATCCCGATCATCGTGCCCTGCCACCGCGTGGTCGCGAGCGACGGACTCGGCGGATACTCCGGCGGGGCTCCCGGCGAGGGCCTCCTCACGAAGCGCTGGCTGCTCGAGCACGAGGGAGCGCTGCCGGCGGCACTGTTCTGAGCGGTCCTGCGGAGATGCGGGCCTGTGGATAAACCTTCCCTCATTCGAAGATATGTTCTACACTTGAGGGTATGGACAGGCCTCTCGATCACCATCTCCGCCGCAGCGCGGAGATCGTGGCGGAGTGCGCGGATCTCGCGAGGGAGATCGCGCGGCTGCAGGCGCGACAGGCCGCGCTCGCGCATGAGAGGGTCGCGCTGCTGCTCGACGAGGTCCCGACCGGATCGGCGGGATTCGACCAGGCGGAGCGCTCGATGATCTGCGAGCTCGCGGCGGGCCTGCACCTGTCCCGCTACGCCGCGGCGAAGATGCTCGCGACGGGTCATGTCCTGCATGAGCGGTTCCCGGTCGCGCTCGTCGCCCTGCAGGCGGGGGACGTGTCCCTCGCCCACGCCGAGGCCGTCATCGAGGCCGCCGCCGACATCCCCCACGACGACTCCGCAGCGCTCGCGGAGTACGAAGCGCAGGTGGTGCCGTTCGCCGCGGCCGAGTCCAGGGCGCGGACGAAGTCCTTCGCCGAGTCCGTGGCCGCCGCGGTCGCCCCGGTCGCGCTGACCGAGGCGCATCGCCGCGCCCACGACGATCGCGTCGTGACGGTGACGGACGACGGCGTGGGCCAGGCCACGATGCGCGCGACGGGGCCGGCGGCGCTCATCCACGCGGCGTACGACTTGCTCACGCAGGAGGCGAGGACGATCCTCGACGCGGCCAAGCAGGCGAGCCGCGACGGGGGCGACGAAGGGCGGCCCGGCGACGGGCGGACCGGCGAAGGACGGCCGGGAGACGGGCGGCGGCTGGATCAGGTGCGGTTCGACCGCTTCCTGCTGAAGGCGCTCACCGGCCGCGTCTCGGACGACGCCGACATCGTCGCGGCCCTCCGCGCCACCGTGCAGGTCACGGTCGCGGAGTCCACGCTCCTCGGCCGGGACGACCGCATGGCGGAGCTCGACGGGCGCGGCCCGATGGATCCGGAGCTCGCCCGCCGCCTCGCCGGCGCGGGGCTCAGCTGGGAGCGTCTCGAGCTCGACGCGCGGGGCAGGGTCGTCCGCACCAGCCCGTACCGGGTCTCGGAAGCGGTGCGCCGACGGCTTCGAGCCCGGGATCGCACCTGTCGGTTCCCGGGCTGTAGGCAGCCCGCCCGACGATGCCAGATCGACCACAACCACGACTACGCCCGGGGCGGCCCGACCGATCCCTGCAACCTCGCGTGCCTCTGCGAGACCCACCACGCGCTCAAGCACCCGGATGTGGATCCGCGCTGGCGATGGACCGCCGAGCAGCGGGCGGGCGGGGTCATCGTGTGGACCACTCCCGCGGGCGTCGAGCACACCGACGCCCCGCCACCCCGGGTGATGTTCGTCGAGACGGACTCCGTCGGACCCCGCGCCGCGGCCTGAGGGCGCGATCGGTCGTCAGGCCCGCCCGCTATTGCGCGACGAAGAACGGGATCGCCCCGGTCAGGATCCCGACGGCGAGCATCACGAGCGAGACCACGAGTGCGCGCCACAGCACCTTGCGGTGGTGGTCGCCGAGGTTCACGCTCGCGAGCGAGACCAGGAGCAGGATCGCCGGGACCAGGGGGCTCTGCAGATGGACGGGCTGGCCGGTGATGGACGCACGGGCCATCTCGACCGGATCGATGCCGAAGTGCGCGGCGCTCTCGGACAGGACCGGCAGGATGCCGAAGTAGAAGGCGTCGTTCGACATCAGGAACGTGAACGGGATCGACAGCACGCCCGTGATGGGCGCCAGGAACGGGCCGAGCTGCGGCGGCAGCACGGTGGTGATCCAGTTCGCCATCGCGTCGACCATGCCGGTGCCGCTCAGCACGCCGACGAGCACGCCCGCGGCGATCACCATGGACACGACGCCGACGATGCTCGGCGCGTGCGCGACGATCTCGGAGGCCTGGTCCTTGAGCTTGCGGAAGTTCACGAGCAGGGCCACCGCGGCGCCGACCATGAACACGTACGGCAGCGGCATGATGTCGATCACGAGCAGCACCATCACGGCGACCGTGAGGGCGAGGTTGAACCAGATCAGCCGCGGTCGCAGCGTGGGACGGTTCGGGTCGAGCATGGTGTCGGCCATCGCCGTGTCGGCAGGGTCCACCCCGGCGGCGGCGACCGGTCCGTGACCGTGCGCGACGGTCACGATGTTGCCGGTGCGCAGCGAGGCGCGAGCGCCGGGCTTGGTGTCGGCGCCGCGGAAGACCGCGGGGAACGCCGCCAGCAGGCCGCCCTCGGCGGTGCCGGTCAGCCGGCTCTCATCGAGCGCCCCCAGACGGCGCCGCTCCTGCAGGCCGAGCATCCACGCGAAGCCGAGCGCGACGAGCAGACCGACCCCGAGCGAGGGCAGCATCGGCACGAACACGTCCGTCGGCTGCAGGCTCAGCGCGGTCGCGGCGCGCACCGTGGGGCCGCCCCATGGCACGATGTTGAGCGTGCCGTTCATGAGACCGGCCACGCAGGTCAGCACGACGGGGTTCATGCCCAGGCGCAGGTAGATCGGCAGCATCGCCGAGGTGGTGATGATGAACGTCGTGGATCCGTCGCCGTCCAGGGACACCGCGCCGGCGAGCAGGGCGGTGCCGACGACGACCTTGGCGGGATCGTCGCCCAGCACGCGGGTGATCAGGCGGATCAGCGGGTCAAACAGGCCGACGTCGATCATGATGCCGAAGAACATGATCGCGAACATGAGCAGGGCCGCGGTCGGCGCCATCTTCCCGATCGCGTCGAGGATCATGTCGCCGAGGCCCAGTCCGGCGCCGGCGAAGAGGCCGAACGCGGTGGGGACCAGGATCAGCGCGACCATGGGGGTGAGGCGCTTGGTCATGATCAGCGTCATGAAGACGAGCACCATCACGAAGCCGAGGATCACGAGGACCCCCTCCGGCGGCGCGAACGCGATGTCGTACGAGGGCTTGTCCTCGGCTGCGGCGAGCAGACCGGTGGGCACCGTGGGCATGAGCTGACTCCTTCGTCATCCGCCTGTCGTCATCGACGGACTTCGCCGACATTAGGGGCGCCGACCGTCCGGGCCCGGGTAAGTCGCATTCCTCGCGTTGTGCGCGTAGCGTGACTTCTGCGCATATTGCTCAAGGAGGATGGATGCCCCTGACGGGTCGGGTGCGGTTCGCGACACGGACCCTCCTCCTTCAGCTCGCGACGGTCGTCCTCGTCGTCGCGCTGTGCACCGGCGTCTACCTCGTCCTGGCCGTGCAGCAGCTCCGAGCCGAGGCCGAGTCCTCCGCCCTGGGGATCGCCCGCACGCTCGCGGAGGATCCGGAGGTGCGCGCGGAGGTCGCCCGCGCCTCCGCAGGGCCGGGCACGCCGCCGGCGGACGACCTTCAGGCCGGCGTGCTGCAGCGCACGGCGACCGCGATCGCCGCGCGCACCGGAGCGCTCTTCGTCGTGATCACCGACGATCACGGGATCCGGCTCGCCCATCCGGATCCGGGTCGTCTCGGACAGGAGGTGAGCACGCCGTATCAGGACGTGCTCGCCGGGCACGAGGTCGTCGAATGGGAGACCGGAACGCTGGGGGACTCGGCACGGGCGAAGGTGCCCGTCCGAGGCGAGTCCGGTGCGCCGGTCGGCGAGGTCAGCGTCGGCTTCGCCCGCGCGGGGGTCTTCGACGACCTGCCCCCGCTGCTCGTCGTGATCGGCATCGCCGCGGCGGGGTCGCTGCTGCTGGCGGGCGTGGCCGCACTCGTGCTGCGCCGCCGCTGGGAGCGGCTCACCCTCGGCGTGCAGCCGGAGGAGCTGGTCGCTCTCGTGCAGAACCAGACCGCCGTGCTGAACGGGGTGGACGACGGTGTGCTCGCGGTCGATCAGGACGGGGTCGTGCGGGTCTGCAACGCCGCCGCCGAGCGCCTGCTGGGGGTGCGCGACCTCGTCGGGCGGCCGCTCGGACGGGCCGGTCTTCCCGACGCGGTGCGCGATGCCGTCTCGGGAGACCGGGAGCTCTCCGAGGTCGTGCTCGACGACCGGGTCCTCTACCTGGACACGCGACCGGTCGAGCGGGAAGGGCGCGCGCTCGGCACCGTGGCCGTGATCCGCGATCGCACCGAGCTCATCGCGCTCTCGGAGCGGCTGGAGAGCGTGCGGACCATGACCGTCGCGCTGCGCGTGCAGCGCCACGAGTTCGCCAACCGCATCCACGTCGCCGCAGGGCTCATCGACGCCGAGCGCGTGCGGGACGCCAGGGAGTTCCTCGCCGAGCTCATGCAGCGCGGATCCGTCGACTTCCCGCTGGCGGGCCGGGAGCGGCTGAACGATCCGTTCCTGCAGTCGTTCCTCGGGGCCAAGGCGCTCGAGGCGTCCGAGCGCGGCGTGACGCTGCGGATCGCCGAGGAGACGCACCTGCTCGGCACGGTGATCGCCGCCGAGGACGTGGCGGCCGTGCTCGGCAACCTCGTCGACAACGCCGTGACCGCGGCCGTCGCCGGAGGCGCACCGCGCTGGGTCGAGGTCGCGGTGCTCGACGACGGCGACGCCCTCGTCGTCACGGTCGCGGATTCGGGGGCGGGACTCGACGCGGCGCCCGTCGAGGAGGCGGATGCACCGGGGCCCGCGGCGAGCCTCGATGCCGGCGCGAGCACGGCGACCGGCGGTCCCGACGACGCCGGCGCGGTGCACGGCCACGGGCTGGGGCTGCCGCTGTCGCGGGAGATCGCCCGTCGCGGAGGCGGAGATCTGTGGATCATCGACCGCGGCGACGACGAGCACGGCGCGGTCTTCGCCGCCAGGATCGACGGCGCGGTCGGACCCGCCGGCGCCCTCGGTCGCGCGGGCTCCGACGATGAGCACGGGACCGCGGGAACGCGGCCCGAGGAAGAGGAGAGCAGATGACGGATCCGATCCGCACTCTCGTGCTGGACGACGACTTCCGGGTCGGCCGGCTGCATCGGAGCGTCGTCGACGGACGCCCCGGCTTCGTCGCACTTGAGCCCGTGCGCACGATCGCGGAGGCTCGCGCGGCGATCCGCGATCTCTCGCCCGACCTGCTCCTCGCTGACGTCTACCTGCCCGACGGCGACGGGATCGGGTTCGTGCGCGAGGCGGACGTCGACGCGATCGTCGTCTCCGCGGCGGACGACCCGGCCACCGTGCGCCGTGCGCTGCGCGCGGGCGCGCACTCCTTCCTGATCAAGCCGTTCGAGCAGCGCGCGCTCGCCGGCGCCCTCGATCGGTACGCGCGCTTCCGCAACCTGCTCTCGGGTGATCGCGCGCTGTCGCAGAGGGATCTCGATCGCGCGCTCGCGATCCTGCACGGCTCCGGTGAGGCGGCGTCGCCCTCACGGTCCGCGACCGAGCAGGCCGTGCTCGCCGCGCTCGGCGAGGACGAGGCCTCGGCCGCCGAGATCGGCGAGCGCGTGGGGATCTCCCGGGCGACCGCGCAGCGGCACCTCGCGGCTCTCGCCGAACGCGAGTCGGTCGAGGTGCGGCTCCGCTACGGCGCGACCGGTCGCCCGGAGCATCGCTACACGCGACGGGCGTGACGCGAGTGCGCGGTGAGGTCGCGGACCGGCTCAGCCCCGGCCGAAGAGCGCGCCGCCGTTGACCTGGATGATCTGCCCCGTGGTCCAGCCGCCCTCGGAGCCGGCGAGGTAGGAGACGGCGCCGGCGACCTCATCCGGCGTTCCCGCGCGGTTCATCGGCACCTGCGCGAGCCGCGAAGCCACGATGTCGGGCGTGCGCCGTCCGTCCCAGAAGCCGGTGTCGGGCACATACCCCGGCGCGACGGCGTTGACCGTCACCCCCTCGGCGGCGAGCTCGGCCGCGAGACCCATCATCCAGCCGTGGATCGCGGCCTTCGCCGCGCCGTAACCGTTCGCACCGCGCAGCGCCGCGATCGAGCTGATCGAGATGATCCGGCCGCCCGGTCGTGCGATACGGGGGAGCAGCGCCTCGGTCAGCAGCACCGCGGTGAGCACGTTCAGGCGCATGTTCGCCTCGTAGTTGGCGGCGATGCCGGCGAGGCCCTCGCCGCGGTCCAGCACGTTCCCGCCCGCGTTGTTCAGCAGCACGTCGACGGTGCCGACGATCTCGCGGGCCGCGCGCTCGACCGCGTCCGGATCCTGCAGATCCGCGACGATCGTCTGCACCCGGGCGTTCGGCGCCTGCGTGCGGATCTGGTCGGCCGCCTCCTGCAGGACGGCTCCGCGGCGTCCGAGGAGCACGAGGTCGAAGCCGTCGCGCGCGAGGCGGGAGGCCGAGGCGAGTCCGATGCCTGTGCCTCCGCCGCTGATGACGGCCTGCGGGCGGGATCCTGCGGAAGACGGGTGCGGAATGGTCATGCAGCCAGCCTAAGAGCTGGTGCGGGGCGGGCGTCAGGCCCGGTAGCGTTGCGGCCGTGACCTCATCTCCCGCGACCGGTCGGCGGCCGTGGACCGGCGCCGCCCTCGTGATGCTCGCGTGGTGGGTCACGACGTACGGGTTCGGGTCGATCCCGATCCCCGCGCTGCAGCCGGGATGGTTCCCGCATCTCGGCGTCGTGCTCACCAACGGGCTGAGCCTCGCGGTCTCGCTGGCCGTGGCCCTGCTGCTCCGGCGCGCGGGGTGGTGGGAACGCCGGCCTCTCCGCGACCTCGCCGGCTGGCGCGCGGGCCGCGTCGAGGCGTTCGGCTGGCTGGTGCCGGTGCTCGCGATCCAGCTCTCCTACATCTGGATCGGGAAGACCGGCGTGCCGGGCCTCGCGGGCACCGCGGGGATCATGCTCAGCACAGCGGCGGGCATGCTCGCCGTGGGGATCTCCGAGGAGACCGCGGCGCGCGGACTCGCGCTCGGCGCGGTGATGCGCCGCCATCCCTGGGCCGGCGTCTTCGCCACGGCGCTGGTGTTCGGGCTCTGGCACGTCGGCAACGGCCTGTTCTTCGGCAAGACCTGGGACGAGACCTGGTGGCAGGTGCTCAGCGCGGCGACGTTCGGCGTGTGCTTCGCCGGCGCCCGGCTGCTGATCGGATCCGTCTGGGCGCTCGCGTTCCTGCACGGGCTCGGCGACTGGACGCAGTTCCTCTCCCCTGGTGCCGCGCCCGCCTGGTACCAGATCGCCGTCATGGCGTTCGAGCTGGTCTGGGGGATCGTGCTCACCGCGGTCGCCGTCCGCCGCGGTTAGCATGGCCACGATGAACGCTCCTGTTCCCGGGATCGCCGAGCGCCTGTCCCGGATGATCCAGCTGCCCACCGTGTCCGCCGAGCTGGACGAGCGCGGATCCGCGCCCTTCGAGGAGTTCGTCGCGCTCATCGCCGAGCTCTACCCCCGCGTGCACGCCGAGCTGACGCTCGAACGCCACACCGACTTCGGCCTCCTGTTCCGGTGGACGGGGCGCCGGCAGGCGGCGGACGGCCCGCTCGTGCTCATGGCGCACTATGACGTCGTCCCGGTCGACGAGTCCGACGCCTGGACGCACCCGCCGTTCGCGGGGGTGATCGAGGACGGAACCGTCTACGGTCGCGGCGCGCTGGACGACAAGGGTCCGCTCATCGTGATCCTGGAGGCGGTCGAGAAGCTGCTCGCCGAGGAGTTCACGCCCGCCCGAGACGTCTACCTCTCCTTCGGCGGCAACGAGGAGACGTTCGGATCCGCCGCGATCGCGATCGCCGATGTGCTGAAGGAGCGCGGGATCGTGCCCTGGCTCGTGCTGGACGAGGGCGGCGCGGTGGTCGATGCGCCGCTGCCGTTCGTGCCGGGCCGCGCGGCCATGATCGGCGTCGGCGAGAAGGGCGTGATGACGGTGAAGCTCACCGCACGCGGCGAGGGCGGGCACGCCTCGGCCCCGCCGCCGCTCACCGCGGTGCGCCGGATCGCGCGCGCCGTCGAGCGGCTCGGCCCCGGCACGTTCCGCCCGCGCACCCCGCGCGCGATCTCGCGCATGCTGACCCAGCTGTCCGGCGGCGCCTCCGGACCCGCGCGCCTGCTGCTGCGCACGCTCGGCGCGCTCCCGCCCGTGTCGGCGCGCGTGTTCGCGGCTCTCGGCGGCGAGGCGGCGGCGCTCGTACGCACGACCGTCGCCCCCACGATGCAGTCCGGCGGCACGGCCGCGAACGTGCTGCCCTCGCAGGCCTCGGCCACCGTGAACCTGCGGATCGCGCTCGGCGAGACGGTGCGGAGCGCGACCGCCCGCGTGCGCCGGCGCATCGCGGATCCGCTCGTGACGGTCGAGGTGCTCGAGGGCAGCGATCCCTCGCCAGAGTCGCCCACGGACACGGCGCCGTTCGCGCTCCTCGCGGAGGCGCTCGCCGTCTCGCACCCCGGGACCCCGGCCGTGCCGTACGTGACGATGCAGGCGACCGATTCCCGGCACTTCCACCGCTTCGCGCCCGCGGTATTCCGGTTCGCCCCGCTCGAGATGTCGAACGCGCAGCGCGGCACGATCCACGGCGTGGACGAGAGCGTCGAGATCGCGGCCCTCGAGCGCGGGGAGCGGTTCCACCGCACGCTCATCGAGCGGCTACAGTGAGCTGACCCGCTGCGATCGTCGAGCATCCCGACGCGGTCGCACCACGTCCCGCCGACACCCGGGACCCCATGAAGGAGCCTCGATGACGCGCACCGCCACCCTCGGCACCCTGGTCGCCGTGGTCGGATTCCTGGCCTTCGTCGAGTTCACGAGCGGCGTGCTGCAGGGTTACTACACGCCGATGCTGAGCGACATCGCCCGGCACCTCGGCATCCACGACGCCGACGTGAACTGGTTCGAGGGCGCGCAGCTCATGCTGTCCGCGCTCGTGGTCCCGGCCTTCGCGAAGCTCGGTGACATGATCGGCCGCAAGCGCATGCTGCTGATCTCGACCGCGATCACCGCGGTCGCCGCATTCGTGCTGCCGTTCACCGCGACCTTCGGCGTCTTCCTCGTGGCCTGGGCGATGATGGGCTTCTACGTGGTCTGGCTGCCGCTCGAGATCGCCCTGATCTGGTCGCGCGCCCGGCGCATCGAGGGCAGCTCGACCATCACCGCGAAGGCGGCCGGGATCCTGGTCGCCGCCCTCGAGGGCGGTGCGATCATCGGCGCTCTCGCCGGCGGCGCGCTCGTGGACGTGCTGCCGCTCACGGCGGTGCTGCTCGTCCCCGCGGTGCTCATCGCCGCCTGCTTCTTCGTGATCCTGTTCGGGGTGAAGGAGTCGCCGGAGAAGACCGGCGGCGTCTTCGACACGACCGGGCTCGTGCTGATCTCGCTGTCGCTCATCGGCCTCACCGGCGGGCTGAGCCTGCTGCGCCTGCCCGGCGGCGTCGCGAACCCGCTGTCCTGGATCGTGATCGCCCTCGGCGTGCTCCTCGTCGTGCCGTTCGCGCTGTGGGAGCTGCGACAGCAGGATCCGCTCATCGACGTGCGGATGTTCCGCAGCCCCGCGCTCGGCCCGGTGTTCCTGACGGCCGGCCTGTTCGGCGTGAGCGTGCTCGGTGCGCAGGCCCCGCTGTCGACCTTCGCCCGCACGGATCCGGCGGTCTACGGCTACGGCCTCGGCACCACCGGGTTCGCGACCTCCCTGATCATCGGCGTCTACCTCGTGGCGATGATCGCGGGAGCCCTCGGGTATCCGCAGATCGCGCGGTTCGCGACTCCTCGGATCACGCTCATCGGAGCCTCGGTGCTCGTGGGGATCGGATTCCTGCTGTTCCTGCCCTTCCACTCCGCCTACGCGCAGGTCATCACGAACATGGTGATAGTCGGGATCGGGTCCGGCGCCCTCGTCGCCGCGCTCCCGGCGGCGGCGGCCTCGGCGGCGCCGCACACCCAGACCGGTGTCGCGACCGGGCTCACGAACTCGGTGAAGACCGTCGGCGGCGCGATCGCGTCCTGCGTGTTCGGGATCGCGCTCATGCACGCGGTCGCCGGATCCACCGCGGCCGAGGGCACGGCCGGATCCTTCTCGGGCTACGTCACGGTGTGGGTCGTGTGCGGGGCGACCGCGCTCGCCGCGGCGGTGCTGCTGCTCTTCGTGCCGAAGCAGGCCTTCACGGATCGCGCCGGCCACGCCGCCGCCACGGAGCCCGCGATCGGCTGACGCCCGTCCCCCCCCGGGGTCGTTGAGCGAGGACGGCGAAGCCGACTCTCTGTTCCGGGGTCGTTGAGCGAGGACGGCGAAGCCGACCGAGACGAAACGCGGTGCTCTCACATTTGCGGCGGCGCTCAGCGCTCCGCGCGTGACAGTCTCGACGGCCACCACACGGCGCGACCCACATCGTGCACGAGGGCGGGCACGAGCAGCGAGCGCACCACGAACGTGTCCAGCAGCACGCCGAACGCGACGATGAAGGCCAGCTGCGCGAGGAAGAGGATCGGGATCACCGCGAGTGCGGCGAAGGTGGTCGCGAGCACGAGGCCCGCCGAGGTGATGACGCCGCCCGTGATCGCGAGCCCCCGTCGCACGCCCTCGCGCGTGCCGTGGAGCCGGCTCTCCTCGCGCACGCGCGTCATGAGGAAGATGTTGTAGTCGATCCCCAGCGCGACGAGGAAGACGAAGCCGTACAGCGGCACGGCCGGATCCGCCCCGGGGAAGCGGAGGATCCCGTTGAAGACGAGTGCGGAGACGCCCATCGCGGTGCCGAAGGACAGTACGGTCGTCAGGATCAGCAGCACGGGCGCGACGATCGCGCGCAGCAGCATCATCAGGATCAGCATGATCACGACGAGGATCACCGGGATGATCAGGGCACGGTCGTGGAGGGAGGCGTCATTGGTGTCGATCGCGGTCGCGGTGACGCCGCCCACCACTGCGCCGGTGCCCTCGAGCGATGTGCGGAGGCGGCGCACCGTGTCCTCCGCGGTCGTCGAGTCGGCGGCGGCCGTGAGGGTCCCCTGGAGCATCACGTCCCCGTCGACCACGGTCGGAGCGGGAGCCGGAGTGCCGGGCCGGCCGACCGGCTGTACGCCGTCCTCCGTCACGGGCGCCGCCCCGCTCGGCGAGTCCTTCGCGGTCACGGTGACGCCGTCGACGCCCTTGTCCGCGAGTAGCACATCGGCCGCCTTCTGCAGGGAGTCCTGCGCGACGACGACCTGGACGGGGCTTCCGGATCCGCCCGGGAAGTGCGCGCCCAGCACCTTCTGTCCGTCACGGGCCTGCGAGGAGCCGAGGACGAGGTCGGACTGCGGCACACCGGAGGCGTCGAGCTGCAGCACCCCGACCGTTCCGAGGGCGAGGACGAGGGTCGTCGCGATCCAGATCACCCGGGAGCGACGCCGGATCAGCGCGGCGAGGCGCGCCCATACTCCGGTCGCGGGCATCCCGCCCTCCGCCGCGACGACCTCGGGGGCGTAGACCGGGCGGCGCGGCCAGAACGCCGCGCGCCCGAACGCCATGAGGAGGGCGGGGAGCAGGGTGAGCGCGGACAGCATCGCGAAGACGATCCCGATCGCGGCGACCGGGCCCAGCGCGCTGTTCGACTTCAGGTCGCTGAGCAGCAGGCAGAGGAGTCCCGCGATCACGGTGCCGCCCGAGGCGAGGATCGGCTCGAACGCCCCCTTCCACGCGGCGAGCACGGCCTTCGCGCGGTCCTGCTCGATGCGCAGGGCCTCGCGGAAGCGTGAGACGAACAGCAGCGCGTAGTCGGTCGCGGCGCCGATCACGAGGATGAACAGGATCCCCTGGGTCTGGCCGCTGAGCAGCAGAACGCCCCATTTCGCGAGCCACCACACCAGCAGGAGCGCGGTGCACAGCGCGAACAGGCTCGTCAGGAGCACCACGACGGGCAGCAGCAGCGAGCGGTAGACGAGCACGAGGATCACGAACACGGCGGCCAGGGCGACGCCGAGCAGGATCCCGTCGATGCCCGCGAAGCCCGCCACGAGGTCGGCGCTGAAGCCGGCGGGGCCGGTGATGTAGACGCGCACGCCTTCGGGTGCCGCCTTCTCGAGCGAAGTCCTGATCTCGGACACGACGTCGCCGAGGTCGGCGACGGAGCGGATCGGCACGAACGCCTGCACGGCCTTGCCGTCTTCGGAGGGCAGTGCGGGGGAGACGTCCTCGCCGACGCCCTCGATGCCTTTCGTGGCCGCGACCGCGTCGGAGAGCGCGGTGCGCTGCGCGTCCGTGAGCGCCTCGTCGGAGGCGGCGACGACGATCGCGGGGATCTCGTCGGATCCGGCGAAGCGGGTCTGCAGCTCCTGCACGCGGGCGGAGTCGGAGGAGGAGGGGAGGTACGCGGTCCGGTCGTTCGAGGAGACCTCGTCCACCTTGCCGAACAGCGGCCCGCCGAGCGATGCCGCGACCAGCCAGCCGAGGATGATCAGCGCCGGCAGGAGGATCCGCAGGAGGAGGCGGGCTCGGGGCGGGCGTGCGACATGCTGCGGGGCGGTCATCGGGTTCCTTCCGTCTCCGGAAGGATAGATCGGATTAGCTAGCTTGGCAAGTAATCATCCTGGCGTGAAAAGATGCCAGGTGTAGCATGACGGCATGGCGGAGCGGCGCGACGAGGCGGACGAGCACGAGCTCGGGACGCGAGCGGGGGCGCCGACGCGGGACGGCGTCGAGGCGGGCGCCGTCTACGACATCGAGGCGAGCGACCCGGATGGCGTGCTGCTCGACCGTGCCGGCGTCGATGCGGGCGCGATCCGGCAGATCGGCGAGCTGATGGCCTCCCTCGGCGAATTGCGCGACGCCGAGCAGCGTCTCGCCGAGGCGTCCCGTCGGTACATGAGGCTCAACGAGACCGATATGCGCGCGCTGCACTACCTCATCGTGTGCGCGAACCGCGGCGCCGTCGCGACGCCGGGCGGGATCTCGCAGCACCTCGGCATCTCGACCGCGTCGACCACCAAGCTGCTCGACCGGCTGGAGCGCGGGGGGCATGTGACGCGCGCCGCGCATCCTTCGGACCGGCGGGCGCTCGCGATCACGATCACGCCGGAGACGCAGCGGGCCGCGATGGAGACCGTGGGACGTCAGCAGGCACGCCGGTTCCACTCCGCTGCGCGCCTGAGCGAGCAGGAGCGCGAGGTCGTCATCCGGTTCCTGCGGGACATGACCGGAGAGCTCGGGCTCGACGGGGTCGAGTGGGCTGCCGTCGAGCCCGAGTGAGGAGGGCGCCGGAGGATCAGCCCTGCTCGTCGCCGCCGGAGAACATCCAGGAGACGCCGAAGCGGTCGATGAACATGCCGAACAGGTCGCCCCAAGGTGCCTGCTCGAACGGCATCGTGACCGTCCCGCCGTCGGCGAGTTTGGCCCAGATCGCACGGAGGGCGTCCTCGTCGCTGCCGCTCAGGGAGACCGAGACCCCCTGAGGCGCCTGGTACTCCATGTGGGCCGGGGTGTCGGATCCCATCAGCACGAGGCCGTCGGGGGTCCGGAGCATCGAGTGCATGACGAGGCGCTGCTCCGCCTCGTCCTCGACCATGCCCGGCATGTCGCCGAAGGTCATGACCTGCAGGTCGCCGCCGAGCGCCTGCTGGTAGAACTCCATGGCTTCGCGGGCGTTGTCGCGGAAGGAGATGTACGGGTTGAGAGTGGTCATGGACGTCCTCCGTCGGAGCTCAGGATGAAGGCGCGGGATGTGCGCAGGATCAGTCTGTATTCGGCCTCCGACATCGGCAACGGTGTGTCGCGGATCAACCAGGACAGGCCGCGGCGACCCCGCAGGTGCGAGGTCGCCGCGGCCGGCATCAGGCGCCCTTCACGTTGACGAGCTGCCGCAGCGTGTGCCTGACCCGCACCAGATCGGCGGCATCCGCCATGACCCGGTCGATCGGCTTGTACGCCTGCGGGATCTCATCGATGAAGGCGTCGGTGTCGCGGAACTCGATGCCCGTCATCGCGGCCCGCAGCTGCTCGTGGGTGAAGATGCTCCGCGCCTTCGTCCGGGAGTACTCCCGTCCGGCGCCGTGCGGCGAGGAGTTCAGCGACAGCCGGTTGCCGAGCCCCTCGACCACGTAGGACGCGGTGCCCATCGAGCCGGGGATGAGTCCAGGCCGACCGGGATCGGCCTGGATCGCCCCCTTCCGCGAGACCCACACCCTCTTGCCGAAGTGCTCCTCCGATTCGGTGAAGTTGTGATGGCAGTTGATCCGCTCCTGCTCGTCCACCGGGATGCCGAGGAAGTCCGAGACCTGTCTCGCGACCCGATCCATCATCTCCTCCCGGTTGAGCAGGGCGAAGTGCTGCGCCCACCGCAGCTCCCGGATGTACCGGGCGAACTCCGGCGTGCCCTCGACGAGGTAGGCGAGATCCGGGTCCGGGAGCTCGATCCACCACTGCTTCGCCAGCCTCTGGGCGACGCCGATGTGATGCATCGCGATCCGGTTGCCGATCCCCCGGGATCCGGAGTGCAGGAACAGCCACACCCGGTCGAGCTCGTCGACGGACACCTCGATGAAGTGGTTCCCCGAGCCCAGGGAGCCGAGCTGCAGCCGCCAGTTGCCGGCGTACGCCGCGGGGTCGAAGCCCGCCTTCTCGGCAAGATTCTCCAACTCGGCGATCCGCGGCTCCGCCGTGGCCACGATCTTGCGGTTCTGGTGCCCTGCGGACAGCGGAACGGCGCGTTCGATCGCCTGCCGCAGCGGGGCGAGGTCGCGGGACGCGAGCTCATCCACCATGTACTGGGTGCGGACGGCGATCATGCCGCAGCCGATGTCGACGCCGACGGCCGCGGGGATGATCGCACCGAGCGTCGGGATCACCGAGCCGACCGTCGCCCCCTTGCCCAGGTGGGCATCTGGCATGAGCGCCAGGTGCGGATGGATGAATGGCATGCGGGCCGTGGTGTGCGCCTGATCGAGCGTCTTCTCGTCGATCAGGGACGCCCACGACAGCAGCCGTGCGGAGAGCCTCTCCATGGGTCCTTTCCTTCGTGTGTGTTCTCAGCCACAGGTCACGGGAAGGTCATGAAAAAGCCCCGGACCTGACGGTGCGGGGCATGCGGACAGCGGATGCTGTCACACGGCGCGCGCCGGAGGGTACGACTCGTCGCGGTCGCTGCGCTTCGTCTGGAAGGCAGGGACCGTGGCGATGGTGAAGGCCCGCAGCGCGGTCATTCGTTCGTCTCCTCGGCTGTTGCTGCGCCGATCGGCACAACTTTGCCACCGTAGGGGACACAGGGCGGGTGCGTCAAGGGCGGGATCGTCGAGCAGGCTCAGCCCTGGGACGAGTCCCGCGGCGGGTTGTGCACGATCTCGATCCTGATGCCATTGTCGTCCTCGACGAACGAGGCGTAGTAGCGATCGCTGAAGCGCGGGTACTCCTTCGGCGGGCGCACGGCCGTCCAGCCCGCATCGAGCGCGATGTCGTGCACGCGGTCGACCTCGGCGCGCGAATCGACGGCGAAGGCCAGATGCTGCCAGCCGACCCGGCCGTGCTCGTGCGGTCCGTCCGCATTGTCGCGCGCGGGGTAGAGCAGGATCTCGGGCAGGCCGTCCTGCCGCCAGTACGCGAGATCGGGAGCATCGTGCCTGCGGACGTAGCCGAGTGCGCTCAGCACGGGATCGAACTGCGCAGAGGCGCCGGGCACGTGGTCGACGCTGATGCCGAGGTGATCGAGAGTGGCCATGTCCCCAGCATCGCGGATGCCGGGGACAAAGCGCGAGCTGCGGTCGTGGTGCGGTCGCGAGGTGCTGTCGCGAGTTCTCGCCGAGTGCGCCGGATGTTGCCGAGCGCACGGGATGTTGCCGAGCGCACGGGCTGTGCGCGCACGGATCCGGTGCGCTCGTCGCGATGCCGTGCGCTCGGCGAGCGCGAGGCCAGGCGTCGGGCCGGGTCAGCCCTCGATGGAGTCGCGCGGAGGGTTGTGCACGAACTCGATCCGGATGCCGTTGTCGTCCTCGACGAACGAGGCGTAGTAGCGATCGGAGAAGCGTGTGAAGACCTTCGGATCCCGCACCGTCGTCCAGCCGGCGTCGACCGCGATGGCGTGCAGGCGCTCCACCTCGGCGCGCGAGTCCACGGCGAAGGCGAGATGCTGCCACCCGATCCGCCCGTACCGATGCGGTTCGCCGCCCGGCTCCGGCGCGCGGTAGAGGATCAGCTCGGTGTCATCCTCGCGCCACCACGCGATCCCGCCCTCCATCTCGCCGTCCTCGGGCGTGCAGCCCAGGGCCGTGAGCACCGGGTTCCACTGGGCGAAGGCACGGTCGAGGTCTTCGACCGTGAGGCCGAGGTGATCGAAAAGGGGCATGGAGCCAGTCTGCCCGACGGCGGGGCGCGATCAGTCCCGGCTGATCAGTGACGGTCGCTCAGTCCCGGTCGAGGCCGAAGGTGCGCTTGACGAGCGCCTGCACATCCCGGTCGAGGCCGTCCATCCGTGCGTTCATGACGTCGAACCGGCCGTTCACCTCGGATCGGAGCCCGCCGATCTCCGCGCGCAGGACGCGGATGAAGAGCGTGGAGACGATGGTCATCATCCCGAGCATGAGCGCGGTGAACGCCCCGATCATCGTCCAGATCTGCGCGTCGTTCATGAATCCCACGTCCTCATCGTCGCATCGTTCGTCCGAGCATGCCAGAGGCGCCGGGCGCGGTGGCCGCCGATCACGTGATCTGTGAAGAACGGATCCCGACGCGTGGATGTGCGGATCGATCCGCCGAGAAATCCCCGCCCGACGACCCGACGGCAGTGCGACAGGCTGGGGGCATGACTGCCGTGACCCTCATCCGCTCCGCGCAGCTCTCCGACGTCGCACAGTACGCCTACGCGGCCACGGCGCCGAAGGATGCGCGGCTGATCTTCCTCGCCGGCGCCTGCCCGCTGAACCCCGACGGATCCACGGTCGCGGTCGGCGACTACGCGGGCCAGGCCGCAGCCTGCATCGAGAACCTCGAGACGGCGCTCGCCGCGGCCGGAGCGGCGTTGACCGACGTGATCAGCACCAGGGTGCTCGTCGCATCCGACCGTCAGCCGGACCTGGGCGCCGCGTGGGCCGTGGTGCGCGACGCGTTCGGAGACCACGACGTGCCGAGCACGCTGATGGGCGTCACGGTGCTCGGTTACGACCACCAGCTGGTCGAGATCGAGGCCGTCGCCGCCGTCGTGGACGAGGGCTGAGCCGGAGCAGGACTCACCCCCGGGGCGTGCCGCCCATGGTCAGTGCGGCGCGTGGTACTCGGCCTCGCCGCGCTTCCAGTAGCCCTTCACGACGGCCTGCGCCGTGTCGACGCCCCAGCGCTCGAGCACCGCGCGGCCCGGCTTCACGATCGACGACTCGGCCGCGACGAAGACGAAAGGCGCCTCGCCCGGTCGATCCGCTTCCCCGAGCGCACCCAGGAACTCGGCGAGAGCGGATCCGGCCGGAGCATCGCCGCGATGGATCCACTCGACCGGCACGGGGGCATCGAGAGCCAGCTCGTGCTCCGGCCCGCGCACCTCGATCGCGATGCGGGCGGGGACGCCGGCCGGGATGCGGGCGGCGAAGCGGCGGATCGCCGGGATCGCGGTCTCGTCGCCGGCGAGGAGCCAGCCGTCCGGCTCACCCTCCAGCACGAGGGAGCCGCGCGGGCCCCCGACGCCGACGACGGATCCGAGCGGTGCGGTCGCGGCCCAGCGGGCGGCGACGCCCTCGTCCCCGTGCACGGCGAATTCCACGTCGAGCCAGTCCTCGCCCCACGCGAGGGGGGTGTACTCGCGGCTCGGCGCGGCGCGCAGCTCCTCGACCGAGTCGGTCGGCCCGTCGACGAAGAAGAGTCGCATGTGGTCGTCCGCACCCAGGGAATCGAAACCGGCGAGGTCGGATCCGGCGAGGCGCACCCGCACGAAATCGGGCGCGATCCACTCGCGCGCGGCGAGGGTCAGCGTGCGGAAGCGCAGCTCGAGCGGGCGTCGCGCCAGGGTGAAGCCGGATTTCGCGTTGTTCATAAGGTAAGGCTAACCTGTGTGAGACGCCAGATTGAAGTTAGGTAAACCTAACCTTTCTGACCGGAGTCATTCACACAGCACATCCCGCAGAACAGGAGCATCTCCATGTCCGTGCCTCGGATCCTCACCGCCACCGCGCTCGGCCTCGCCGCCGTCGTCGCCCTCGCCGGCTGCGCCTCCGGCCCCGCCGCAGCCCCCACGGAGAGCGCGAAGGCCAGCACCGTGACCGTCGAGGACAACAACGGCGAGCACACGATCTCCACGCCTCCGGCCTCGGTCGTCGCGACCGACAACCGCACCTTCCAGACGCTCGCCGACTGGGGCATCCCGGTCAAGGCCGCCGCCGTCTCGCTCATGCCGGAGACCGTCTCCTACGTCAAGGACAAGAGCATCGTCGACCTCGGCACCCACATGGAGCCCGACCTCGAGGCGGTCGTCGCCGTGGCGCCCGACGTCATCGTCAACGGGCAGCGCTTCACCCAGCACCACGACAAGCTCGCCGCCCTCGTCCCCGATGCGACGATCCTCGAGCTCGACCCGCGCGACGGGCAGCCCTTCGACGCCGAGCTGAAGCGCCAGGTCACCGTGCTCGGCAAGGTCTTCGGCAAGGAGAAGGAGGCGAAGAAGCTCGTCGACGACTTCGACAAGGCGGTGGACCGCGCCAAGAAGGCCTACGACGGATCCGGTGTGATGGCCGTCACCACGTCCGGCGGCAAGATCGGCTACCTCGCGCCGAAGGTCGGCCGCACGCTCGGCCCGGTGTTCGACATCCTCGGCCTCACGCCGGCGCTGTCCGTCGAGGGCGCCGACGACAACCACAAGGGCGACGACATCTCGGTCGAGGCGATCGCCGCGTCGAACCCGTCCTGGATCCTCGTGATGGACCGCGACGCGGTGTTCGCGAAGGACGACCCCTCCTACGTGCAGGCCGCGGACATCCTGGAGAAGAACCAGGCGCTGGCCTCCGTCTCCGCGATCCAGCAGAAGCACGTCGTCTACATGCCCACCGACACCTACCTCAACGAGGGCATCCAGACGTACACGACGTTCCTGAACTCCTTCGCCGACGCCCTCGAGAAGAGCGCGAAGAAGAGCTGACGGACGCCCCGGCGCCTCAGGTCATGACCACCCCGCTCACCCGCCCCGCCCCGGGCAGTGCCTCCGCCGCCGCCCGGGGCAGGGCGCGCCTCTTCGATCCCGCGCTGCTCGTCGGCATCCTCATCGTCGCCGGCCTCCTCGTGCTGTCGCTGTTCGTCGGCGTCTACGACGTGACCGGATCCGCCGATGGCGCGGAGATGTTCGCGATCACGCGCATCCCGCGCACGACCGCGCTCGTGCTCGCGGGCGCCTCGATGGCGATGGCCGGTCTCGTCATGCAGATGCTGACGCAGAACCGTTTCGTCGAGCCGACCACCACCGGCACGACCGAGTGGGCGGGGCTGGGACTGCTGGCCGTCTCGGTGCTCGTGCCGCACCCGAGCATCCCGCTGCGGATGCTCGGGGCGGTGCTCTGCGCCTTCGCCGGCACGCTGGTGTTCTTCGCGTTCCTGCGGCGGGTGTCGCTGCGCTCCTCGCTCATCGTGCCGATCGTGGGGATCATGCTGGGGGCGGTGGTCGGATCCGTCTCGACCTACCTCGCCCTCGCGACCAACACGCTGCAGACGCTCGGCGTGTGGTTCGCCGGGAGCTTCACCTCGGTGCTGCGCGGGCAGTACGAGCTGCTCTGGATCGTCGCGATCGTCGGGGTGATCGTCTTCATCGTGGCGGACCGGTTCACGATCGCGGGGCTCGGCGAGGAGATCGCCACGAACGCCGGCCTGAACCACGGCAGGGTCGTCCTGCTCGGAACCGTGCTCATCGCCGCGACCACGGGCGTCGTCACCGTGGTCGTCGGGAACCTGCCGTTCGTGGGCCTCATCGTGCCGAACGTGGTGTCGATGATCCGCGGCGACGACCTGCGCAGCAACCTGCCGTGGGTGTGCCTGCTCGGCGTCGGCCTCGTGACGGCGTGCGACCTCATCGGGCGCACGATCATCATGCCGTTCGAGGTGCCGGTGTCGCTCGTTCTCGGCCTCGTCGGAGCCGCGGTGTTCATCGTGCTGATCCTGAGGCAGCGTTCCCGTGGCTGAGGTGCTGAGCCCGAGCGCGGCGCCCTCGACGCCGGCGGCGCCTGCGGCGGAGCGCACGTCCGGCGCGTTCCCGACGGCGCGGGCGCGGCGGCGGTACGTCCTGGTGGTCGTCGTGCTGACCGTGCTCGCCGCTGCAGCGCTGATCGGGCTGCTGGTGCACGGCAATCCCGTGCCTTTCGGCACCGACGGCTTCTGGCGGGTCGTGCAGCTGCGCGTGACGAGCGTGCTGGTGATCCTCGTGGTCGCGATCGCCCAGGCCGCCGCGACCGTCGCCTTCCAGACCGCGGCGAACAATCGCATCGTGACCCCGTCGATCATGGGGTTCGAGTCGCTGTACACGGCGATCCAGACCACGGCGGTGTTCCTGCTCGGGGCCGCCGGCGTCACCGCGCTGCAGGGCGTGCCGCAGTTCGCGCTGCAGATCGTGCTGATGACCGGATTCGCCGTCCTGCTCTACGGCTGGCTGCTGTCCGGACGACGCGGCAGCATGCACGTGATGCTGCTGATCGGGATCGTGATCGGCGGCGGTCTCGGCGCGGTGTCCACCTTCATGCAGCGGCTGCTCACCCCGAGCGAGTTCGATGTGCTCGCCGCGCGCCTGTTCGGCAGCGTCGCGAACGCCGACGCCTCCTACCTGCCGCTGGCGATCCCGCTGTGCCTGGTGGCATCGGCGCTCCTGCTCCTGCGCGCGCGCCGGCTGAACGTGCTGGCGCTCGGACCCGACGCGGCGAACGCGCTCGGCGTCGACCACCGGCGGGAGCAGCTGCGGGTGCTGCTGCTCGTGGCCGTGCTCATGGCGACCTCGACCGCGCTGGTCGGGCCGATGACGTTCCTCGGCTTCCTCGTCGCGACCCTCGCCTATCAGCTGGCCGACACGCACGACCATCGGCTCGTGCTGCCCGTCGCCGTGCTCACGGCGATCGCGGTGCTCGGCGGGGCGTACTTCGTGATGAAGCACCTCTTCTCGGCGCAGGGCGCCGTCTCCATCATCATCGAGCTGGTCGGCGGATCCGTCTTCCTGCTCGTCCTGCTCAGGAAGGGACGCCTATGAGCGCCATCGACAGATCCGCGAGACTCCAACTCCGCGACGAGACTGCGGTTGAGGAGCGCAGTCTCGTCGCCCAGATGAAGTCTCGCGGTCAAGGGGAGGGGGCGACCGGGGGCGGGAATGCGGGCGGGGCGGGGATCTCGATCTCGGGGGTGCGGAAGCGGTACGGGGAGCGGACGGGGAAGAGCGCCGAGGTGGCGATCGGGCCGGTCGACCTCGAGATCCCGGCCGGGGGCGTGACGGCCCTGATCGGCCCCAACGGCGCCGGGAAGTCGACGCTGCTCACCATGATCGGGCGGCTGCTCGACATGGATCAGGGATCCATCCGGATCTCCGGCTTCGACGTCGGGACCACGAAGTCGAAGGATCTCGCCACGGTCGTGTCGATCCTGCGCCAGGAGAACCACTTCGTGACGCGCCTGACCGTGCGCCAGCTCGTCGGATTCGGCCGCTTCCCGCACTCGCGCGGCCGGCTCACGCGCGCGGACGAGGAGGCCGTGAGCCGTGCGATCGACTTCCTCGAGCTGGGCGAGCTGGAGAAGCGCTACCTTGACGAGCTCTCCGGCGGACAGCGCCAGCGCGCCTACGTCGCGATGGTGCTCGCACAAGACACCGGCACCGTGCTGCTGGATGAGCCGCTCAACAACCTCGACATGAAGCACGCGGTGCGCATGATGCGACACCTGCAGCGGATCTCGGACGAACTCGGCAAGAGCGTCGTCGTGGTGCTGCACGACATCAACTTCGCTGCCCGGTACGCCGACCGGATCTGCGCGATGAAGGACGGCGAGGTCGTCGCGTGCGGCCCGGTGGCCGACATCATGCGGGGCGATGTGCTGACCGACGTGTTCGAGACGCCCGTCACCGTGATCGACGGCCCCGAAGGCCCGCTCGCCGTCTGGCACTGAGCAGATCATCGGCTCGCCCCGAGCGCCCGCCAGAGCGATGCCCACCGGGCGGCGTCGAGATCCCTGGCGCGAGCGTCGCGGGGGATGCCCGCGACGGCGAGCGCACGATCCACGCGTCCGCGATCGCCGGCGGGGCCGTTCCTCAGCGCCCGTCGCAGATCCCTTCCCGGATCCGTGAACGCATGGTGCACGAACGCCTCGTAACGGCGGCGCTCCGAGGCCGGCAGCAGGGGCTCCGGCCGGCGGCGGATGTCCAGGATGCCCCCGTCGACGGAGGGCGCAGGGCGGAAGGCGCTGCGCGGAACCCTGCCGCGCAGCGCGAACGTGAACCACGGCGAAGTCTGAGCCGTCATCATCGTGGTCCCGCCCACGGCAGCGCGCTTACGCGCGACCTCCCACTGGGTGAGCAGGACCGCGTGCCGCCAGGTCCCGGATGAGAGCAGCCGGCGCAGGAGCGGCGTGGTCAGGTGGAAGGGAAGGTTCCCGACGATCACCGGTCGATCGAACGGCGTCCGCAGGGCGTCGGCGGCGCGGACGTCGACACCGGGCAGACGGGAGCGCAGCGCGGCGGCCCGGTGCTCGTCGATCTCGACGGCCCGCACCGCGCGCCCGAGGCGCGAGAGCGGGACAGTCAGCGCGCCGTCGCCGGGACCGATCTCGAGGATCGGTCCCTCGGTCTCGGCGATCAGGTCGACGATCGCGCGAATCGTGGGGCGGTGGATGAGGAAGTTCTGGCCGAGCTCGTGTCGGCCGCCGTGGACGGATCGGGTGCGCATGGATGCTCCAGAGGATGTGGGGGAGCACCCGGAAGAGGGCATGCGAGCGCAAGGCGTCGCGGAGGGCCGCTGTCCTCCGGGTGCGATGGTCCGGAGTGACGGCGCGCGGGCGTGATCGTCGACGCGCCGTCAGGCGCGGCGGTCGCGGATCGCGTAATCGGCGCCGAAGAGGACGCCGGAGGAGGAGCACATGCTCAACAGCATAGACGGGAGGGCTCGATAGACGGGAGGAGTCGATAGACCGCGGGGCTCGATAGGCGGGAGGGCTCGACAGGCGGCGGGCTCGCTCGGAGGAATGAGGGCCTCGGTGCTCCGCCGCGCGACTCCGACCGGGTGAGGCGGGCTCACCGCCTCCGGTGGTCCTCCGGGGCCAGACGCGGTCCGCGCCGGGGCTCGAGAGCGCCGCTCATCCGGATCAGGCGCACCACGCGCTGCCGATGCCCCGCCCAGGGGGCGAGCAGCTCGAGCATCCCGGCGTCGTCGGTGCGGTGACCGGTGAGGGCGAAGCCGACCTCGTGCGGCAGGTGGTAATCGCCGACGCTCACCGCGTCGGGATCGCCGAGGGCGCGGATCCGGGTCTCCGCGGAGGTCCACAATCCGATCCCGGGAAGACTCGTGAGCGCCCGGTCGCGGGCCGGGCCGTCCGGGGCGGCGTGCACGGCGCGCTCGATGCCCGCGGCGCGCCCGGCCGCGTGCACGACCGCGCGGGACTGCGGCGGCTCCACGCCCGCCCGATGCCAGGCCCAGGACGGGATGCGTCGCCAGCCCGCGGCGTCCGGGGCGACGGCCATCGGGCGCGGGGTGGGGCCGGGGGCGGGATCGCCGAAGCGCGTGACGAGGGAGCGCCAGGCGCCATAGGCCTGCAGGCCGGTGACCTTCTGCTCGAGGACGACGCCGGCGAGGGCGTCGAAGACCGCCCCGGTGCGCGTCAGGCGGATGCCGGGGCGCCGCTGTGCGGTCGCGGCGAGCAGGGGATGGGAGGACGGGTCGAAACCGTCGGGGTCGTCGAGAGCGCCGCACAGCGCGGGGACGAGAGCGAGGGCGGCGTCGGCGCCGGGCCCCCAGGTGCTCGCGCGGACCTCACCCGATCCGGTGCGCAGCGCGAGCGTCGCGATCCCCGCCGCGGTGCGCAGGGTCAGCCAGAGCACGGGGCCGTTCTGCACGAACGTGGGGTCGCGCGGGCCGCGGCCGAGGACGCCGAGCGTGGCCGGCAGATCGAGCGGTCCGCGCGGGCGGTACGCGCTCTCGCGCACCGGCCAGGTGCGCGGGGCGGGATCCGCGGCGAGGGTCATGGGAACACCCTAGATCCGCGCGCCGACAGGCGGGGTCAGGATCGGGGGCCGCGCGCTCTGCGGATCCGTTCGCCGTCGTCGAGTGCACCGGAAGTCGTCGAGTACACCGGATCTTCGTGTGAACAGGCCGTGCGCTCGGCAGGATCCCGTGTGGTCGGCAGGATCCCGTGTGGTCGGCAGGATCCCGTGTCGTCGGCAGTAACCCGTGCGCGCCGGACCTCAGAAGCGGCCGGGCCTCAGAAGCGGTCGGGGGAGGGCGTGCCCACGCCGTAGCGGATCGCGACGTCGGCGTGGCGGTCGAAGCGGTAGCCGACACCACGGACGGTGCGGACGATGTCCTCGTAACGGCCGAGCTTGGCGCGCAGGCGGCGCACGTGCACGTCGATCGTGCGCTCGCCGGGGGCCTCCTCGTCGGAGGTCTGCCACAGCGCTCCGACGAGCTCGCTGCGCTCGATCGTGGAGCCCTCGCGCAGCACGAGGTACTGCAGCAGCTCGAACTCCTTGTACGTGAACGCGGCCGAGTCGCCGTCGATCAGCACGCGCTTGCGGGAGATGTCGACGACCACTCCGCCGCCGTCCTCGGGCTCGCGCTCCTCGGCCTCGGCCTTGGAACGGGCGATCGCGCCGGGCTCGTGCAGCGCGAGGCGCACGACGTCGAGGTCGCGGCCGCCGGTGCCCTGCGGGGCGAGGGCGACGGTGGCGTGGGTCTCCGCGTCGGGCGCGAGCTCGGCGAGCGTGCGACGCAGCGCGTCGACGAGCAGGGGCAGGCTCACGCCGTTGGTGGCGGCCTTCAGCTCGTCGAGGCCGACGTACAGCGCGAAGCCGCGCGGCGAGCGGGCCGGCGGCGCGTCGACGGCCGGAGCCGGAGCGTCGATCTGGGTGCGCGGCACCGCGTGCAGACGGGGCGCGGCGACGGGGGAGACGGTGACGGGACGCTCGAGGAGGGCGGTGTTCGACATGATGATGGGTCCTTGGAAGGAAGGAGTCGGTCGGCGACTCGGAGAGTGTTGCGAAGTGACCGGCGAGCCGGAGGACGAGCACGCGGATGGGTGCCCGGAGACTCAGCCCGCGAAGATCACGACGAGCGAGTCAGACAGAGTTCTGTGGCTTCAGCGACACATTCGGCAACACATGCCAACGCAACCGGGCATCATCATCCCGGTCGTCCCGTTCGCCTCCTGGGCGGACAAGGGGCGTGCGTTGGTGGTCATGGGGCCGATTATTACCGACGGTGACCTCCTGTGTCAAAACGGACCCGGTCGAACAATGCGGGCGTACCGTGAAACGGTGGGGATCATCTCAGACTCTGACCGGTTCGTGCTGACTCGCGAGGACGACGCGTCGCGCTACACGCTGACGCGCGACGGCGTGCTCCTGAGCGTGCTCGACTACCACGATGACGGGCGCACGATGGCGCTGACCAGGGCCTTCACGGTCCCGTCATTCCGCGGATCCGGCTATGCCGCGATCGTCGTGGCGGGTGCGGTCGACGACATCGCGGCGCGCGGGGACCGGCGCATCG
This sequence comes from Microbacterium sp. NPDC089698, assembly GCF_044749045.1. NCBI lineage: Bacteria > Bacillati > Actinomycetota > Actinomycetes > Micrococcales > Microbacteriaceae > Microbacterium > Microbacterium sp. NPDC089698. The sequence goes on along the minus strand of NZ_JBIVHE010000003.1, from coordinate 107,240 downwards.
ACGCGGTCTGCTGGTATGTGGCGGACTGGTTCGACGCGCACCCGGAACGGGCCGATCTGCTCCGCGTGCGCTGAGTCCTATCGCTCCGGGCGTCGCGTATGACGCCGTGTTACGCGCGGAGGGCCTCGGCCGGGGATCCGCCCTCCGGCCGCATCTCCGGCACGCCTCGGGAGGAATGTCCGACCCCGTCCGTAGCGTGGTGGGCATGAAGATCCTGCACACCTCGGACTGGCACATCGGCCGGACCTTCCACGGGCACTCCACCCTGGAGGCGCTCGCTGAGGTGCTCGCCGCGCTGGTCGCGCAGGTGCGGGAGAACCACGTCGACGTGGTCGTCGTCGCGGGCGACGTCTTCGACTCCGCGACTCCTGCGGCTCCCGCCTACACGCTGCTCACCGACACTCTCGTCGCCCTGCACGCGACGGGCGCCAGGGTGATCGTGACCAGCGGCAACCACGACTCCGCGGCCCGGCTGGGCTTCCAGGCGCGACTGCTGCGCGACGGGATCCACGTCGTGACGGATCCGCGCACGATCGGCGAGCCGATCACGATCGACGACGCCGACGGACCCGTGCGGTTCTTCGGGATCCCCTACCTCGAACCCGCGATCGTGCGGCAGCACGCGGCCTTCCGGACGTCCACGGACGCCGACGCGGGGGACGACGCCGACGGACGCCCGCTGCGCACGCAGGCGCAGACCCTCGCGCACGCGATGGGACTCGTGCGTGCGGGGATGGCCGAGCACCCCGGCCGCTCGGTCGTGATCGCGCACTGCTTCGCGGCCGGCGTCGACGCGACGGCCGGCCTCGAGCGCGAGATCCGCCAGGGCGGCATCGACATGGTGCCGGTGTCCGTGTTCGACGGCGCCGACTACGTCGCGCTCGGTCACATCCACGGACGACAGGCGCTCACGGAGCGGGTGCGGTACGCCGGCGCGCCTCTGCACTACAGCTTCGGCGAGCAGCACAAGCCCCGGGGATCCTGGCTCGTCGACCTCGCCGCGGACGGCACGGTCGAAGCGCAGTGGCTGGAGCTCCCCGTGCCGCGCCGGCTCGTGACGCTGACCGGATCCTTCGATGAGATCCTCTCGGCCGAGAACGTGGCCGCACACGTCGACGACTGGGTGTGCGCCGTCTACACCGACGACCTCCCGCAGACCGAGCCCATGCGCCGCCTGCGCGAGAAGTACCCGTTCTGCGCACTCGTGCAGCACGAGCCCGCGCGGATCGAGACGGCGGAGGAGCGCTCCTACAGCGAGCGTCTTCGCATGGCGGCGACGGATGAGGAGCGCATCGACGCGTTCCTCGCCCATGTGCGCAACGGTGCGGGGGCGACCCCGCGCGAGCAGGAGCTGATCCGCGAGGTGCTCGACGAGCGCACCCTGGCGGAGGCGCTGGTCTAGTGCGTCTGCATCGACTCGAGATCGAGGGCTTCGGCCCGTTCCTGAGGCGGCAGAGGATCGACTTCGACGCATTCGCGGACGACGGCGTCTTCCTCATCGGCGGGCGCACCGGCGCGGGCAAGTCCAGCATCCTCGACGCCGTCTGCTTCGGGCTCTACGGCAACGTGCCGCGCTATGAGGGCGGGGAGAAGCGCCTGCGCAGCGACCATTGCGAGCCTGCGGATCCCACCGAGGTGGTGGTCGAGTTCAGCACCGTCTCCGGGCGATACCGGGTGACGCGATCGCCCGAGTACCAGCGTCCCGCGAAGCGCGGGGGCGGCCTGACGAAGCAGGCCTCGGCGGTGGCGCTGGAGGAGCTCGTCGGCGGCGAGTGGATCGGCCGAGCCGCGCGCGAGGTCGACGTCGCGCAGGCGCTGGACGAGATCCTGCAGCTCAACCTGCAGCAGTTCCTGCAGGTGATCCTGCTCGCTCAGGGGCGCTTCGCGCGGTTCCTGCTCGCCGACAGCAGGGAGCGGCAGTCGCTGCTGCGCCGGCTCTTCGGCACCGGCCGGTTCGAGGACTATCAGGCGCGCTTCGACGACCGCCGCCGGGCCTCGGAGCAGGCGCTGGGCGCGGACCGTGCGACCGTGGTCGCCCGCGTCGAGCAGGCGGAGAAGCTGGTCACCGAGAACGCCCTGCACGGCGCCGATCCGGGGAAGACGGATGCCGACTCGTCGGTGGCCGAGGAGTCTGCGGGGTCCCTCGACGAACGCCTGGACGCCGTGCGCCGGGCCGGGGCACGCGCCGACTACCGCCACGAGCAGCGTGCTCAGGAACGGGACCAGGCGGAGGCGGGGCACCGCGCCGCGAGCGCGGCTCTGGCGGCCGCGCGCGAGGAGCGCCAGGCTCAGGCCGAGCGGGATCGCGCCCGCGCCGCGCTCGCCCTCCTCGATGCCGCCGCCGACCGGATCGCCGCCGACCGCCGGGCGCTCGACGATGCCAGGGCCGCCGAAGCCCTCCGCCATGTGCTGAGCTCCGCCGAGCGCGCGGCGACCGCCTCGACGGCCGCCGCCGCGGCGGTCGCCGGCGCCGAGGCGGGGTGGCAGGAGGTCGCCGCAGACGAGGACCGGACCGGGGAGGCCACCTCGGCGGACCAGCTGCGAGCGCGGGCCTCCGACCTCACCCGGTCCAGCGGCGCCTGGCAGCAGGCGGCGACGGCCGAAGCGCAGCTCCCGGCCCACGAGAGCGCGGTCACCTCCGCACAGGCCGAGGCGGAGGCGGCGGCCGCGCAGCGCGCCGAGCGCGAACAGGAGCGCGCCGCCCTGCCCGCGGCGATCGAGGCACTGACGACGGAGCGCGACGACCTGCGCCGTCGGGCCGATCGTGCCGCCGATCTCGAGACCGCCGTGGCCGCGGCCGCCGCGCGGCTCGCGGGCGCGGAAGAGGTCGTCGCCCGGACCGAGGAGAGAGCCGCGGCGGAGCGCACCGTGGCCGACCGCGAGCAGGAGGCGGCGGCCGCGTTCGCGCACGCCGCGGACCTGCGCCGCCGCCGCGAGGCCGGGATGGCCGGTGAACTCGCCGAGGCGCTGGTCGCGGGCGAAGCCTGCAGCGTCTGCGGATCCACGGAGCATCCGGCGCCGGCCGCGCACGCGGATCCGGTCTCGGCGGAGGACGTCGCCGAGGCCACCGCGGCACGGGAGCGCTCCGCGGAGCAGGTGCGCCTCGCCACGAGCGTCCTGGCCGCGGTCGACGCCGCCCTCGCCGCCGCGACGGCGCGTGCCGACGGACGCACGATGGAGGCCGCGACGGCGGAGCTCGCCGCCACCGGCGCGGAGAAGGAATCCGCGATCGCGGCGCGGACGGCCGCGGCCGATGTCGAACGGCGTCTGGCCGAGCGGCGGGCGACGGCCGAGGGGCTCGAGGAGGAGATCTCGGCGCTGTCGGCGCGTCACGCCGAGGCGGGCGAGCGTCTGGCGCTCGCCCGGCAGACCCTCGCCTCCGCCCGGGAATCCGCCGCAGAGGCGCGCGGCGCGTTCGCCACGGTGGCCGCGCGCGTGGCCGACGCGGCCGCGCGGATCGCCGCGGCGCAGAGCCTCGCCAAGGCTCTCGATGAGCGTGATGCCCGCGCCGACGCCGCGTCCGCTGCGCTCGCCGAGCAGGAGGATGCCCTGGCCGCGTCCCCCTTCGACGACGCGGCTGCCGCGGGAGCCGCCCTGCGCAGCCCCGCCGACCAGGCCGTGCTCGAGGAACGGATCGCCGCGCACGCCGCCGAGCGCACGAAGGAACGCGCGATCCTGTTCGACCTGGAGCTGCGCACCCTGCCCGATGAGCCGATCGACCTCGCCCCGCACGAGGCCGCCGAAGCCGCTGCCCGTGCGGCGTGGACGAGAGCCGTGGACGAGGCCAGCCGGGCGGGAGTGACCGCGGCGCAGCTCGGATCCCTCCTCGAGTCCGCGATCGCGGAGCATGCGCGCGGCGCCGCCGCGGCCGAGGAGCACGAGACCCTGCAGCGCCTCGCCGACACGGTCGCCGGGCGCGGCGCGAACACCTACCGGATGAACCTCGAGACCTTCGTGCTCGCGGCGGAGCTCGAGGAGATCGTCGCCGCCGCGAACCTGCGTCTCGCGGACATGTCTTCGGGTCGCTACCAGCTGCAGCACAGCGACGCCCGGGCGGCGCGCGGAGCCGCCTCCGGCCTCGGCATCGTCGTGTTCGACGCGTTCACCGGGCAGACCAGGCCCGCCCAATCGCTCTCCGGCGGCGAGACGTTCCTCGGTTCGCTCGCGCTCGCGCTCGGGCTCGCCGAGGTCGTCACGGCCCGCGCCGGCGGCATCCAGCTGGACACGCTCTTCATCGACGAGGGATTCGGATCCCTCGACGGCGAGACGCTCGATGTCGCGATGCGCACGCTCGACGAGCTGCGCGCCGGAGGGCGGACGGTCGGCGTGATCAGCCACGTCGAGGCCATGCAGGAGCAGATCCCGGCCCAGATCACCGTGCGCGCGACACCGGAGGGCCCGAGCGTGATCGACGCCTGAACGCCCGGAACGGTCGTCAGAGCAGTTCGTACACCGCGGCGTTGGCCATGCCGCCGCCCTCGCACATCGTCTGCAGGCCGTAGCGGATCCCGTTCTGCCGCATGTGGTGCAGCAGGGTCGTGGCCAGGCGCGCGCCGGACCCGCCCAGGGGGTGGCCGAGGGCGATCGCCCCGCCGCGCGGGTTGACGAGATCCGGATCCGCGCCGGTCTCGGCGAGCCACGCCAGCACGACCGGGGCGAACGCCTCGTTGACCTCGAAGGCTCCGATGTCGGCGATGCCGAGCCCGGCGCGGCCGAGCACCTTCGCCGTGGCGGGGATCGGCCCGGTGAGCATGAGGATCGGATCCGACCCGACGACCGCGACGCTGTGCACGCGGGCGATCGGGGTGAGCCCGAGCTCGGTGGCGCGCGCGCTCGTCATCATGAGCACGGCGGCGGCGCCGTCCGAGATCTGCGACGCGCTGCCGGCCGTCACCACGCCGCCCTCGAGGAACGGCGTCGGCAGGGTCGCCAGGCGCTCGACCGTGGAGTCCGCGCGGATGCCCTGATCGGTCGTGACCACGCCCGCGGCCGTCTCCACGGGGACGATCTCGTCCGCGAACAGCCCGGCAGCGGTCGCCGCGGCGGCCTTCTGGTGCGAGCGCACCGAGAACTCGTCCAGCTGGGTGCGGGTGAGACCCCACTTCCGCGCGATGAGCTCGGCGCCCACGCCCTGGTTGCCCAGATCCGGGAAGCGCTCGTGCATGAGCGGGCCGTAGGGATCCCGTGCGATGCCGTCGACGGAACCGATGCTCGAGAACATCGGCACGCGGGACATGACCTCGACCCCGCCGGCGACCACGATGTCGGCGTAGCCGGCGATGATGGCGGCGGCGGCGCTCTGGATCGCCTGCTGCGACGAGCCGCACTGGCGGTCGATCGTCATCCCCGGCACGTGCTCGGGCAGACCCGCGGCGAGGGCGGCGTTGCGTCCCACGTTGAACGACTGCTCGCCGACCTGCGACACGCAACCCCACAGCACGTCGTCGACGAGAGCCGGATCCACGCCCGTGTCGGCCAGCACGGCCCGGATCGGGTGCGTGGAGAGGTCGACGGGGTGCACGCCGCTGAAGACGCCGCGCTCCGGCTTGCCGATGCCGACCGCGGTGCGGCGGGCGGCGACGATGACCGCATCCCGGCCGGAGGAAGGGCCGTCAAGGGGAGGAGTGCTGCTCATGCTGCCATTCTCCCTCCGTCAGGCCCGCCGGGCGCGAGAGCCGGTCACTCCACCGTCACCGACTTCGCGAGGTTGCGGGGCTTGTCCACGTCGTGCCCGAGGCGGACCGCCGCCTGGTAGGCGAGCAGCTGGGTCGGGATGGTCAGCAGGATCGGATCCAGCTCCGGCTCGTTCTTCGGCACGACGATCGTCCGGGCCTCCAGATGCGCGAGATCGACCCCGGCGTGCGTGATCGCGATCAGCGGGCCCTTGCGGGCCAGGATCTGCTCGGCTGCGGCGAGGTTGCGGTCGGTCAGCTCGTCCTCCGGGACGAGCGCGACCGTCGGCATGTGCGGGTCGATCAGGGCGAGCGGGCCGTGCTTGAGCTCGCTCGTCTGGTAGGCCTCGGCGTGGATGTAGCTGATCTCCTTGAGCTTCTGCGCGCCCTCGCGTGCGACCGGGAACCCGCGCACCCGCCCGATGTAGAACGCGCTCTGCGCCTTCGCGATGTCCTCGGCGACCGCCGCGATCGGGTCCGCATCCTCGAGGATCTCCCGGATCTGTCCGGGGATGCGCTGCAGTCCGCGCAGGATCCGCTGGCCGTCCGCGTGGGACAGGTCGTGCAGGCGCCCGAGGTGCAGCGCGAGCAGGGCGAAGGAGAGCGCCATGTTCGTGAGCGCCTTGGTCGAGGCGACCGAGATCTCCGGACCCGCGTGCAGGTAGATCCCGCCGTCGACCGTGCGGGCGATGGTCGAGCCGACGACGTTGACGACACCGATCACGCGGCCGCCCTTGCGCTTGATCTCCTCGACCGCGAAGGCCGTGTCGGCGGTCTCGCCGCTCTGGCTCACGGCGACGTAGAGCGTGTCCGACTCGATGATGGGCTGGCGGTACCGGAACTCGGACGCGGCCTCGGCGTCGGCCGGGATCCGGGCCAGATCCTCGATGAGCTGCGCGCCCAGCTGGCCGACGTAGTAGGCGGATCCGCAGCCCAGGATCTTGATGCGGCGGAAGCTGCGCAGCTCCCGCGGGTCCAGTCCGAGCCCGTCCAGGCGGGCCGTGGCGAACCGCTCGTCGAGCCGGCCGCGCAGGACCATCGCCGCAGCCTCGGGCTGCTCGTGGATCTCCTTGAGCATGTAGTGCTGGTAGCCGCTGAGCTCGAGGTCCTCGGCTGCGACGCTGATCTCGACCGGCTCCGAGCTGGTGGGGCTGTTGCCGCGGTCGAAGGTGCGGAAGCCGGTCGCGGTCACGGTCGCCAGCTCGCCGTCGTTCAGATGCACGACCCGATCGGTGTGCCGCACGAGGGCCGCCACGTCGCTGGCCACCAGCATCTCCTTGTCGCCGATGCCGATGATCAGCGGGGATCCGCTGCGGGCCAGGACGATCCGCTCGGGGTGCTGCTCGTCCAGCACGGCGAGGGCGTAGGTGCCGGTGATCCGGGCGAGGGCCGTGAGCACGGCCTCCTCGAGGGTCTCCGCATCGGACTGGGCGATGAGGTGCGCGATGACCTCGGTGTCGGTGTCGCTCTGCAGCTCGACGCCGGACTGCGCGAGCTGGGCGCGCAGGGCCGCCGCATTGTCGATGATGCCGTTGTGCACGACGCTGATCCGGCCGTCCTGGCTGCGCTGGGGGTGCGCGTTCTGCTCGAGGGCGGGACCGTGCGTCGCCCAGCGGGTGTGCCCGATCCCGACCGTGCCCGTGAGTCGTTTCGGGAGCGCCGCCTCGAGCTCGCGCACCCGGCCGACCCTCCGGATCGAGGTCGTGCCCTTGCTCCCGAGCACGGCGATGCCGGCCGAGTCGTAGCCGCGGTATTCGAGGCGGGTGAGGCCTTCGACGAGGACGGGGGCGGCGGCCTGGTGGCCGATGTATCCGACGATTCCGCACATGGTGGGGCTCCTCAGGAGTAGGGGAAGGGGCAGGAGTCAGGGGAGGGGCGGGCTCAGCCGTAGACGATGCGGCGCAGCTGCCGTTCGGAGAGCTCCGGGGCGGCGACGCGACGGCCGTGCAGCTCCGCGGCGATGAGCGCGAAGGCCTGCGCGTTGCGCGTGCCGTAGAGCTGGAGCTCGGCATGGCGGCGCCGCACGAAGGCTTCGACGGGCTCGTCGTACCAGGCGAGGACGTCGTCGACGACCCGCGCGGCGACGCTCGCCGGCAGACCGGTCGATGCCACGATCCGCTGGATCAGGTCATCGTCGGTCATGAGACGAGTATGCGGATCCGATCCGGTGAACGACAAGAATCTGCCCGAATTCGGGCAGATCTTGTCGCAAAGAGTCGTGGGCGCAGAAGAGCAGCCGGGGCTACAGCCCGAGGCTGCGGGCGATCAGCATGAGCTGCACCTCGGTCGTGCCCTCGCCGACCTCGAGGATCTTCGAGTCGCGGTAGTGCCGGGCGACGCGGTACTCGTTCATGAACCCGTTGCCGCCGAACACCTGGGTGGCGTCGCGCGCGTTGTCCATCGCGGCATCGCTCGCGGTGAGCTTCGCGATCGCCGCCTCCTGCTTGAACGGCTTGCCCGCGAGCATGAGGGCGGCCGCGTGGTAGTAGGCGCGACGGGCGACCTGCGCCCGGGCCTCCATCCGGGCGATCTTGAAAGCGATGGCCTGATGCCCGCCGATGTGCGTGCCGAACGCCTGGCGCTCCTTCGCGTAGCGCACGGCGTCGTCGACGCAGCCCTGCGCCGCCCCGACCGCGAGGGCGGCGATCGCGATGCGCCCCTCGTCCAGGATCCGCAGGAAGTTCGCGTAGCCGCGGCCGCGCTCGCCGAGGAGGTTCCCCTCCGGCACGCGCACGTCGTCGAAGGACAGCCCGTGCGTGTCCGAGGCGTTCCAGCCGACCTTGTCGTAGGGCGGGGCGACGGCGAAGCCCGGCGTGCCCGACGGCACGATGATCGTCGAGATCTCCTTGCCGCGCTCGGTCTCGCCCGTGACCGCGGTGACGGTCACGAAGGCGGTGATGTCGGTGCCGGAGTTGGTGATGAACTGCTTCGAGCCGTTGATCACCCACTCGCCTCCGTCGAGGCGCGCGGTCGTGCGGGTGCGGCCCGCGTCGCTGCCCGCATCGGGTTCGGTGAGGCCGAAGCCGCCGAGCCTCGTGCCGGCGGCGAGCGAGGGCAGCCAGCGCTGCTTCTGCTCCTCGGTGCCGAACCGGAAGATCGGCATGGCGCCGAGCGAGACGCCGGCCTCGAGGGTGATGGCGACGCTCTGATCGACCTTCGCGAGCTCCTCGAGCGCGAGGCAGAGCGCGAAGTAGTCGCCGCCCATCCCGCCGTACTCCTCGGGGAAGGGCAGGCCGAACAGGCCCAGCTCCGCCATGCCCGCGACGACCTCGTAGGGGAAGCTGTGCTCGCGGTCGTGCTGCGCGGACACGGGGGCGACCACCTGCTCGGCGAAGTCGCGCACCGTCGCGGACAGCTCGCGGTATTCCTCGGGGAGTTCGGACGGGATCGTCTCGGACACGCAGATCAGCTCCTCAGTGAACGATCGGTAACTGAAATAGATGTTAGCGCGCGTTCACTCGACTGTCCAGGATCGCTATCCTTACGGGATGACCACCGCGAGGGCGCAGGGGAAGGCACGGACGAGGCAGCTCTTCCTCGACGCCGCCGCCCGGCTCTTCGCGGATCGCGGGTTCCACGCCGTCTCGATCGGCGAGCTCGGCACCGCCGTCGGGGTCAGCGGGCCGGCCCTGTACCGGCACTTCCCGAGCAAGGATGCGATGCTCGAGGAGATCCTCATCGGCACGAGCGAGTTCCTGCTGCGGGGCGGATCCGAGATCGTCGCGGCGCCGCACACCTCGGATCTGGACGTGCTGGACGACCTCATCGACTTCCACCTCACCTTCGCGCTCGCGCACCGCGACATCATCCGCGTGCAGGATCGCGAGCTGGGCACGCTCCCGAAGGCCCCCAACCGCCAGGTGCGCAAGCTCCAGCGGCAGTATCTGGATCTCTGGGCCGAGGTCGTCGGGCGGCTGCGCCCCGAGATCCCGCCGGCCGATCTCCAGGTGGCGATGCACGCGGTGTTCGGCCTGCTGAACTCGACCGCGCACAGCACCGAGAAGCTCGTCTCGGCGGATGAGCGCGGAATACTCTCCGGCGCCGCACGGCGCGTGCTGATCGGCTGAGCGGCGCGCCAGGAGGGGCGGCTCAGTCCACCGGGCTGAGATCCTGGGCGGTCCACCGCACCCCGAGCACCTCGGGGGTGCGGATGACGTCCGCGATCGCGAGCTCGATCTGGTGGTCGTCGCGCTCGGGGCTGATCGCGATCGCCGTGATCACGACGATCTCGTCGGGCAGGTCGGCGGCGGCGACCGACTGCACCGTGAGCTCCGGGCGGTGCACGGCGTCGAACACGACCGCGCGCACATCGACCTCGTGCTCCCGCGCGCAGCGCACCTCGAAGGTGTACTCGACCTCGGTGTTCTTCTCCCGGCCCGCCGTGCCCCCGCGCCGGTCGAGCACTCGCCCGACCGGGCGCAGCAGCACGTTCGCCAGGATCACGGCCGCCGTGCCCGCGGCGCCGATCCAGACCAGGCCGCCTCCGGCGAGGGCACCGACCGCGGCCGAGGCCCAGAGGGTGGCCGCGGTGTTGAGCCCCGAGATCGACGCGCCCTGCTTCATGATCACGCCGGCTCCGAGGAAGCCGATGCCGGAGACGATCTGCGCGGCGACACGGGTGGGGTCGGCGTCGGGTCCATGGAAGCTGAAGGCGCCCATGATCACGAACAGGGCCGAGCCGAGGCTCACGAGGGCGTTCGTGCGCAGGCCGGCGGTGCGCGCGCGCCACTGCCGCTCGAACCCGATGAGCGCGCCGAAGGCGAGACCTGCGCTCAGGCGGAGGGCGATGTCGAGGGTGTCGATCATGGGATTCTCCTGACGGGCGGGGCCCTCCGGACGATCCGCAGCGGATCGCCGGAGGGCCGGACGAAGCGAGCGCGACCGCGCTCGGGGATCAGATCCAGGCGCCGAAGCGGCGGATGAAGGCCTTCTTGGCCACCTGGACGACGAGGCAGTAGGCGACCAGCGTCAGCACCAGCCACGGGAAGTAGGTCCAGGGCAGCGAGACCAGGCCGAGCACGTGGCCCCATCCGGTGAACGGCAGCACGAGGCCGAACACGCAGACCGCGCCGGTCGCGAGCAGCACGGGAAGGCCCGCGCGGGACTGGACGAACGGCAGGCGCTTGGTGCGCAGCAGGTGCACGATCAGCGTCTGCGAGATGATCGACTCGATGAACCAGCCGGACTGGAACAGCGCGGCGTGCGCGGGGCTGTTCGCCTGGAAGACGAACCACATCAGCAGGTAGGTGGTGATGTCGAAGATCGACGAGGTCGGTCCGATGAGGATCATGAACCGGGACAGCGTCTTCGTCTCCCACTTGCGCGGCTGCTCGATGTCGCGCTCGTCGACCCGGTCCCAGGGCAGCGTCAGCATGGACAGGTCGTAGGCGAGGTTCTGCACCAGCACGACGAGCGGGATCATCGGCAGGAACGGGAGCATCGCGCTGGCCACGAGCACCGAGAACATGTTGCCGAAGTTCGAGGACGCGGTCATCTTGATGTACTTCATCGTGTTGACGAAGGTCCGCCGCCCCTCGACGACGCCGCCGTCGAGCACGTTCAGGTCCTTCTCCAGCAGGATGATGTCGGCCGACTCCTTCGCGATGTCGACGGCGGTGTCCACCGAGATGCCGACATCCGCGGTGCGGAGGGCGGGGGCGTCGTTGATGCCGTCGCCCATGAACCCGACGGTGTGTCCGTGCTCGCGCATCGCCTCGACGATGCGCGCCTTCTGCGCCGGGTTCGTCTTCGCGAACACCGTCGTCTCGTCGGCGAGCTCGCCGAGCTCGCGCAGCGAGAGCTCGTCGATCTCCGGCCCGAGCACGATCCGCCCCGGATCCATGCCGATCTCGCGGCAGACGGTCGCCGCGACGAGCGGGTTGTCCCCGGTGATGACCTTCACCTCGACGCCGCGGTGGCGCAGGTTCGCGATCGCCGCCCCTGCGGTCGCCTTGGGCGGATCCAGGAAGCTGAGGAAGCCCACGAGCGTCATGTCGTGCTCGTCCTCGGCGGAGTAGTCGGGGAACCGGCCCTTCTCATCCGGCGCGATCGAGCGCACGGCGACGGCGAGCACCCGCATCCCGAGCTCGTTCTGGGCGGCGACGAGGTCGTCCAGCTCGATCCGGCGCGCCGCGGTCAGCTCGGTCTCCTCGCCGTCCCGCAGCTCGTTGGTGCAGCGGTCGAGCAGTTCCTCGGCGGCGCCCTTCGTGATGATCGTCTGGGCGAAGCCGTCGCTGACCACGACGGACATCCGGCGCCGCACGAAGTCGAACGGCATCTCGTCGACGAGGGAGAAGTCGCGGCGCACCTCGTCGAGCATCCCCGGCCCCGCCGCCGTGAGCACGGCGCCGTCCAGCAGGTTGCGCAGCCCGGTCTGGAAGTGCGCGTTCGCGGCCGCATACCGCAGCGTGCTCTCGGAGCGGGTGCCCGAGGTGTCCAGGTGCTGCTCGAGCACGATGCGGTCCTCGGTCAGCGTCCCGGTCTTGTCGGTCGCGAGCACGTCCATCGCGCCGAGGTTCTGGATGCTGTTGAGGCGCTTGACGATGACCTTGCGCCGCGCCATGAACTTCGCGCCCTTGGCGAGGTTCGCGGTCACGACGAGCGGCAGCATCTCGGGGGTCAGGCCGACCGCGGTCGTCACTCCGAAGAGGAAGGCGCTGGTCCAGTCCTTGGTGAGGCCGTTCACGATGAACACGACCGGCACCATGACGAGCATGAACTTGATCAGGGTGAAGGTGACCTTCTTGATGCCCTGATCGAACGCGGTCTCCGGGCGCGCGCCGACGATCGCGGAGGACATGCTGCCGAAGTAGCTGAGCCTTCCGGTGCCGATGACGACGGCCGTGCCGGATCCGGACACGACCGACGTGCCCATGAAGCCGAGGTTGGCGGCATCGACGATCGATGCCGCGGTCGCGGTCTTGTCGGCCTCGAAGGTCTTCTCCGCCGGCATCGCCTCGCCGGTGAGCATCGACTGGTTGATCTGCAGGTCCTTCGTGCGCAGGAACCGCACGTCGGCGGGGATCATGTCGCCCGCCGCGAGCTGCACGATATCGCCGCGCACGATCTGCTCGATCGGCAGCTCGCCCGTGACGGGGCGGCCGTCGACGCGGCGGGTGATGGCGGCGGTCGTGCGGACCATCGCCTTGAGCTGCTCGGCGGCGCGCGAGGAGCGGTACTCCTGCCAGAAGCGCAGTAGGACGCTGACCAGCACCATCGCGCCGATCGTGCTCACGCCGGTGTAGTCGGGGCCGTCCGCGGGGTCGGCGAAGATCACGTCCGTGCAGAGCATGACGGCGGAGAGGAACAGCAGGATGAGGATGAACGGGTTCAGGAACGTCTTGAGCAGCTGGACGACCGCGGGGGCCGGCTTGTCGTGCCGCACCTCGTTGCTGCCGTAGCGTGCCCGGCGCTCCTCGACCGCGTGCTCGTCGATGCCGTCGATGTCGCTGGAGAAGGCGCGCAGCGTGATCTTGGCCGGCTGGGCCGCGGAGTCCACGAGGATGCGCTGCTGCGCTGTGCTGAGGGTCGCGGTGGCTTCGCCGCGCTTCTTGGTCGCGGGGCGCGGCGGGCGGGCGGGGTCGGGAAGGGTGAGCACCTGGTCGTTGACGCGGAATGCGCGCATGATCTGCCTAACGGTGAGGGCGCGACGGAGGGCGCCGGCTCACCCGCAGGTCAGCGGGGAGGGCGGATCGTCGCGAAGAACGGGAGGACTTCGGAGGATCCCGGCACGACGTCTCCGACCAGGCTGCGCCGGCGGAGGACCGTCCCGCCGGGGCGGGTCAATCGACTGTCGCTGTCAGGCACGGCGGTCACCTCCTTCGGGTCGGTTCCTGGTCTCGCACGCTCATGCGGCGGGCGACCTGCCGCGGGAGTGCGGACGGTCGCGCTGTTCGGCGCGCCCCGCAGAGGCACGGGTCATCGCGTCAGGACGACGATATCAACATTCAATTGGTTGCGCAAATGAATGAGGAAATTGAGAAGAGAGCAGCCGATCCTCAGGCGTGCTGGAAGCGGGGCCGGCGGGGCGGGCGGCGCTCGTCGGACTCCAGTGCGAGCGTGCCATCGGGGGCGATGTGCTCGAAGACGGTCTCGACGAGGGTCACGATGTGCGGGTCGTCGACGCGGTAGAGCTGTCGCCGGCCTTCGCGCCGGGCCGAGACCACGCCGGCGGCGCGCAGCTTGGCGAGCTGCTGGCTCGTGGCGGGGATGGTGGCGCCCGTGCGCTCGGAGAGGGATGTCACGTCGCTCTCGCCCGCGGCGAGCAGCCAGACGATGTGCAGGCGTCCGGGGACGGAGAGCAGATCGAAGGTGCCGGCGGCCGCGCCGAGGCGCTCCGGGGTGGCGATGATCCGGTCCGGCTCGTTCACGAGCGACTCACCATCCATTCATTTGCGCAAGCAGTTGAGTGAGACTATCGTACGACATGGTCCGGCATCGGGCACGAGCGCACAGCGGAGGAGGTGATGACGATGAGTCATCCTGACCATCGATCCCACCCGCCCCTCCCGCACGCGCTCCCCGGCTGACCTGCCGGTCGCGCTCTTCTCATGGAGCCCGCCATGACGACTCTCCGTCCCTTCGCCGGACACACGTCCGTCGGCGCACGGTCGCGCACCCGCCTCGCGGCCGACGCGATCGTGCTCGTCGGGTTCGCGGTGCTGCTGTTCCTGCTCATCCGCCTCGCGGAGGGGGTCGGCGCGCCGTTCAACCCGTCGAACGCGGCGTCCAGCGTGTCGACCGATCCGGCGAACCTGCCGTACTACGCGGCGCGGTCGCTGCTGCGGATGTTCGTCGCGCTGCTGGCGTCCCTGCTGTTCACCTTCGTGTACGCGACCGCGGCGGCGCGCTCCCGGCGCGCGGAGAAGATCCTCATCCCGCTGCTCGACATCCTGCAGTCGGTGCCCGTGCTCGCCTTCCTCTCGGTGACGCTGTCGATCTGGCTCGTGCTCTTCCCCGGGTCGATGCTGGGGCTGGAGTGCGCCTCGGTCTTCGCGATCTTCACGAGCCAGGCCTGGAACATGACGTTCGCGTTCTACAGCTCGCTGACCACTCAGCCCCGTGAGCTGGACGAGGCCGCACGCCTGCTGCGGCTCACGAAATGGCAGCGCTTCTGGAAGCTGGACGTCCCGAGCGGCATGATCCCGCTGGTCTGGAACGGGATGATGAGCTTCGGCGGAGGCTGGTTCTTCCTCGTCGCGTCCGAGGTGATCTCGGTCAACAACCACACCTACGCGCTGCCGGGGATCGGATCCTTTGTGGCGGCGGCGACCGCTCAGCAGAACATCCCGGCGATCCTCCTGGCGATCGGCGTCATGGTGCTCATGGTGATCGGCGTGAACACCCTGTTCTGGCGGCCGCTGACCGCCTGGGCCGAGAAGTTCCGCATCGGGGACACCTCTGCCACGGTCGTGCAGCGCAGCATCACTCTCAACGTGCTGCGGCACTCCGGCGTCTCCCGCTACCTGGGCGTCGCGCTCCGCCCGGTCGGGCGGGGGCTCGACGCCGCCACCCGCCCGTTCGGGCTCGCCGATCGGCCCTTGCTCGTGAACGAGCGACGGCGCCGCACCGGCGACGTCGTGTTCGCCGTCGTCGTCGGCGCCCTCGTGCTGTGGGGCGTCGTGGAGATGCTGTTCTACATCCAGGGCGCGGTGGGCCTTGCCGAGTTCGGCAAGGCGCTGCTGCTCGGCTTCGTCACGTTCGCGCGCGTCGTCGTGCTGATCGTGGTCGCCACGCTCATCTGGGTGCCGATCGGGGTCTGGATCGGCATGAACCCCCGCGTCACCCGCTTCGCGCAGCCCGTCGTGCAGGTGCTCGCGAGCTTCCCCGCCAACTTCCTCTTCCCGTTCATCACGCTCCTGCTCATCAAGACCGGCGTCAGCCTCGACGTCGGCGGCATCTTCCTGATGGCGCTCGGCGCGCAGTGGTACATCCTGTTCAACGTCATCGCGGGAGCCTCGGCGATCCCGGCGGATCTCCGGGAGGCGTCGGTGAACCTCGGCGTGAGCCGCTGGCTGCGATGGAGGAGGATGATCCTGCCCGCCGTGTTCGCCTCCTGGGTGACGGGCGGGATCACCGCGGCCGGCGGCGCCTGGAACGCCTCGATCGTCTCCGAGGTGGTCAGCTACGGGCACACCACCCTCACCGCGACCGGCCTCGGCGCCTACATCGCGAACGCGACCACGGCGGGCGACTTCGCCCGCACGTTCGTCGGCGTGATCGTCATGACGCTGTTCGTCGTGGGCATCAACCGCCTGTTCTGGCGGCGGCTCTACCGCCTCGCCGAGACCCGATTCTCCCTGACCTGACGCTGTCCCCGACTCCCGGAGGAGGTGCCCCATGGCACAGAAGACCGACCGCACGTCCGCCCCGCTGGAGATCGGGGCGCCGCTCATCGACATCGACCGGGTCACGAAGTCGTTTCCCTCGGCCGACGGCACCACGCTCAACGTCCTGTCCGAGATCTCGCTCACGCTGCGCAAGGGCGAGATCGTCGCCCTGCTCGGCAAGTCCGGATCCGGCAAGTCGACGCTGCTGCGCACGATGGCCGGCCTCATCGCGCCGACCACGGGGGAGGTGCGCTACCGCGGCGAGCGGCTCGAGGGCGCGAACCCCGGGGTCGGGATGGTGTTCCAGTCGTTCGCGCTCATGCCGTGGCTCACGGTGCAGGCCAACGTCGAGCTGGGGCTCGAGGCCCGCGGCGTGCCCGCGGCGGAGCGCCGGGAGCGCGCGCTCGCCGCGATCGACGTGATCGGCCTGGACGGATTCGAGTCCGCATACCCGCGCGAGCTCTCCGGCGGCATGCGGCAGCGCGTGGGCTTCGCGCGCGCCCTGGTGCTGCGTCCGGACGCCCTGCTGATGGACGAGCCGTTCTCCGCGCTCGACGTGCTGACCGCGGAGAACCTCCGGGGCGAGATCATGTCGCTCTGGGCGCAGCCGGAGTTCCCGACCTCCGCCATCTGCATCGTGACGCACAACATCGAGGAGGCGGTGCTGCTCGCCGACCGGGTGCTCGTGCTGGGATCCAACCCCGGGCATGTGAAGGGCGAGGTGCCGATCCTGCTGCCCAGGCCGCGCGATCGCCGCAGCCCCACCTTCGAGTCGACGATCGATGCGCTCTACGCGATGCTCACCGACACCGAGCGCGTGCCGACGTCGTCGGTGGTGCCCGCGCCGACCCCGCTCAGCCACCCGCTGCCGGACATCACGGTGGGCGGGCTCGCGGGCCTCATCGAGATCGTGCACGCCCACAACGGGCAGACCGATCTGCCCGATCTCGCGGACGAGCTCTCCTTCGAGGTGGACGATCTGCTGCCGCTCGTGGACGCCGCCCAGTTGCTCGGGCTGCTCGAGGTCGAGGGCGCCCAGGCCTTCCTCAGCGACGGCGGGCGGGACTGGCTGACCGCGGACATCCAGACCAGCAAGGAGCTGTTCGCGGCGCGGGCGGTGCAGAGCGTCCCGCTCATCCGGACGATCGTGAAGGCGCTCGAGAACAGCGACGACGGCGCGCTGCGCGACGACTTCTTCCTCGACCTGCTGCGGCGCGGCTACACCGCAGAGGACGCCCGCCGGCAGCTCGACATCGCGATCGACTGGGGCCGCTACGGGGAACTGTACGACTACGACGCCGACACCGGAGAGCTCGTGCTCGGCGAGCTCGCGGCCGAGGCGGAGCGGCATCTGGCGGCGGAGGGCGCCGCGGACTGAGCGCGGGCGTGGCGTTCGCGACGGATGCACGACCCCGTCACAGATGCACGACGAGAACGCAGGATCCGTCGTGCAGCCGTGATCGGGTCGTGCATCCGTCGCGGTCGGCAGCCGGGCCGGCTGCGCCCCGGTCAACCCCCGAGGATCGCCCTCGCCTGGCGCAGCACCGGCTCGTCGACCATGCGGCCCTCGAACCGGAACACCCCGCCCTGCCGCTCGGCCTCGGCCAGCACGCGCTCGGCCCAGTCCCGCTCCTCGGGCGTGGCGGCGTAGCCCTCGCGGATCACCGCGACCTGGCTCGGGTGGATGCAGGCGGTCGCGTCGAAGCCGCTGGCCGCGGCGTCGAGCACCTCGGCGCGCAGGCCATCGACATCGGCGATGTCGAGGTGCACGGAGTCGATCGCCGCCTTCCCGAAGGCCTTGGCTGCGAGCAGCACGCGGGAGCGCGCGTGGCGCGCGACGTCGCGGTAGCGGCCCGCATGAGCGCCCGCGGTGAACCGGCTCGACCGCCCCGCCATGCTCGCGACGAGATCCTCCGCCCCCCACATGAGTCCTATGGCCGCGGGATGCGCGGCGATCTCCTCGGCGTGCACGACGCCGCGTGCGGTCTCGCAGAGCGCGAGCACCTGCAGCCCTGCGGCGTGCAGCGCGTCGAGGTCGGCGGCGGACTCGGCCTTGGCGAGCATCGCGGTGCGATACGCGGTGCCGGTGAGGGCGTCGAGGTCGAGCGCGTGGTCCGGGGTGCTCGCCGGGTTCACGCGCACGATCGTGCGTTCCGGGTCCAGGGCCGAGGCGGCGACCTTGGCGCGGGCGGCGGGCTTGTCGTCCGGCGCGACCGCGTCCTCGAGGTCGATGATCACCGTGTCGGCGGCGGCGAGGGCCTTGGCGTACCGGTCGTCGCGATCCGCGGGGCAGAACAGCAGCGCGGGGCCGTGGATCCCGGCGCTCATCGGGTCTCCCCGGCCGGGAGGCACTGCATGAGCGTCGATCGCGTGGCGAGCGCGACGACCGCGCCGTCCTGGTTGCGCCCGGTGTGCGCGAACTGCACGATGCCCTGCCCCGGGCGCGACGACGAGAGCCGCTTCGACACGATCAGGGTCTCGGCGTAGAGGGTGTCCCCGATCCGCACGGGGGCGGGGAAGGAGACGTCGGAGAAGCCGAGGTTCGCCACGATCGTGCCCATCGTGAGCTGGGCGACCGAGAGCCCGACGAGCGTGGACAGGGTGAACATGCTGTTCACGAGCCGTTCGCCGAACTCGGTGCCCGCGCTCCAGGCCGCGTCCAGGTGCAGCGCCTGGGTGTTCATGGTCAGAGTGGTGAACAGCACGTTGTCGGCCTCGGTGACCGTGCGCCCTGGGCGGTGCAGGTAGACCGCGCCCTCCTCGAACTCCTCGAAGTAGAGCCCCCGCTGTTCGATGCGCTTCTCGCTCACGTCGTCTCCTGTGGTTCGCGCGGCGCCGGGGACGCCCCGTCATCGGATGCCGCATCGCCCGCGTCGGGGGCGATCGTCGCCAGCGTCTGCCCGCGCGCGACGGTGTCGCCCTGCGCCGCGTGCAGCGAGACGGTTCCGGCGACGCCCGCGCGCAGCACGTGCTCCATCTTCATCGCCTCGACGACGAGGACGGGGTCGCCCTCCTCGACCCTGGCGCCCTCGGACGCGTGCACGAGCACGACCGTCCCCGGCATGGGGGAGTCCAGATGCGGCGTGGTCTCCGCGGCGCCTCCCGCGGCGTGCGAGACCCGCTCCACGGCGATCTCGAAGACCGCACCGGCGTGCGCGAGCGCGATCCGATCGGATCCGGTCGCGCACGCCGCGATCGTGCGGGTGGTGCCGCCGATCGTGAGAGTGCGTCCGGAGGGCCCGCCCGCGCGCAGCACGGCGGCGACGGGGTCGGATCCGTCGACCGCGACCGTCAGGGCCGATCCGGATCCGGTCATGAGCACCTCGGCGCGGCGCCCGCCGCAGACCAGCCCGTGGCGGCGCGGGGCGGGAGCGCCGAGACGCCAGCCGTCGCGGCGGGTCCAGGGGCTCGAGAGGGTCGGAGCCTCGGACTCGTGTGCGGCTTCGAGGAGCAGCGCCGCCTCCGCGAACACGCGGTCATCGGCCTCCGCGAACGCGAGGTCGTCGAAGCGGCGGGCGATGAGATCGGTGTCGAGGTCGCCCGCGACCACCTCCGGCAGCTCGAGCAGCGCCCGCACGAACTCCACGTTCGTCGGGAAGCCGAACACCGCTGTCTCGTCGAGCGCCCGCAGCAGGCGCCGGCGGGCCTCGTCGCGATCCGCGCCGTGCGCGATGATCTTCGCGAGCATCGGGTCGTAGTCGATCGAGACGTCCAGGCCGTCGGCGATCGCGGTGTCGACCCTGATCCCCTCGCCCTCGGGGTGGATCACGCGCTGCACCCGACCGCCCGTGGGCAGGAAGCCGGCGGCCGGATCCTCGGCGTACACGCGGGCCTCGATGCTGTGGCCGCGCAGCACGACGTCGTCCTGCGCGAAGCCGAGCGGTGCGCCCGCGGCGATGAGCAACTGCTGCTCCACGAGGTCGAGCCCGGTGACCTGCTCGGTCACGGGGTGCTCGACCTGCAGGCGCGTGTTCATCTCCATGAAGAAGAACTCGTCGGGCCGGGCGGCCTCGACGATGAACTCGACCGTGCCGGCGCCGCGGTAGTCGACGCTCCGGGCGGTCTCGCAGGCGGCGGCGCCGATCGCCGCGCGCGTGGCCTCGTCGAGCAGCGGGGACGGCGCCTCCTCGATCACCTTCTGGTGCCGCCGCTGCAACGAGCACTCGCGCTCGCCGAGGTGCACGACGTGCCCGTGCGCGTCCGCGAGGACCTGCACCTCGATGTGCCGGGGGGTCGTGAGGTAGCGCTCCAGGAACAGCGCGTCGTCGCCGAAGCTCGCGGCGGCCTCGCGCCGCGCCGCGGCGATCGCATCGGCGAGGTGCGCCTCGTCCTCGACCACGTGCATGCCCTTGCCGCCGCCGCCCGCCGAGGGCTTGATGAGCAGCGGATAGCCGATGCCGGGCGCCGCGGCGATGAGCTCGGCATCGCTGAGACCGGGGCGTGCGATCCCGGGCACCGTGGGCACGTCGCGCTCGGCGACCGCGAGCTTGGCCGTGATCTTGTCGCCCATCGTGCGGATCGCGTCCGCGGTCGGCCCGATGAACACGATGCCGGCATCGGCGCACGCCTGTGCGAACGCGGCGTTCTCGGCGAGGAAGCCGTAGCCGGGGTGGATCGCCTGCGCGCCGGTGGCGCGGGCGGCGTCCAGCACGGCGTCGATGCTCAGGTAGCTCTGCGCGGCGGGGGCGGGCCCGATCCGCACGGCGACGTCCGCGAGGGCGACGTGGCGGGATCCGGCGTCGGCGTCGCTGTAGACGGCGACCGAGCGGATCCCGAGCCGGCGCAGCGTCGCGATGATGCGGCAGGCGATCTCGCCGCGGTTGGCGATGAGGACGGTGTCGAACAGGTCGACGGGGTCGGTATGACGCATCTCACTCACATCCGGAAGACGCCGAATCGGCGCTGGTCTGCCGCTCCGCGGGTGGCGGGCGCGTCGGTCGAGGGGGCCCGCATCACGACGTCGAGCGCGAGGCCCAGCACGTCGCGGGTCTGACCGGGTTCGATGATCCCGTCGTCCCACAGCCGGCCGGTGGAGTAGTAGGGGCTGCCCTGCTCGTCGTAAGCGGCGCGGATCGGCGCCTGGAACTCGGCCTCCTCCTCGGCCGACCAGGATCCGCCCGCGGCCTCGATCTGATCGCGGCGCACGGTCGACAGCACCGACGCCGCCTGCGGCCCGCCCATGACCGACACACGGGCGCCCGGCCAGAGCCAGAGGAACCGCGGCGAGTACGCCCGCCCGCACATCGAGTAGGTGCCGGCGCCGAAGGATCCGCCCACGACGACCGTGAGCTTGGGCACGGTCGCGGTCGCGACCGCGTTCACCATCTTCGCGCCGTGCTTCGCGATGCCGCCCGCCTCGTACTCGCGGCCGACCATGAAGCCGGTGATGTTCTGCAGGAACAGCAGCGGGATGCCGCGCTGCTCGCAGAGCTGGATGAAGTGCGCGCCCTTGAGCGCGGACTCCCCGAAGAGCACGCCGTTGTTCGCGATGATCCCGACGCGGTGGCCGTGGATGTGCGAGAACGCGGTCACCAGGGTCGTGCCGTACTCCGGCTTGAACTCGGTGAAGGCGCCGCCGTCGACGATGCCGCGGATGATCTCGCGCGCGTCATAGGGCACGGTCAGCTCGACCGGGACCACGTCGAGCAGATCCACGACGGGAGGATCCGCGACCGCCGCGGCCGCATCAGCGAGCATCGGGGACGGGGGCAGGGTCGCGACGATGTCCCGCACGATCTGCAGCGCATGCTCGTCGTTCTCGGCGAGGTGGTCGGCGACGCCCGAGACCCGGGTGTGCACTTCGCCGCCGCCGAGATCCTCCGCGGTGACGACCTCGCCGGTCGCCGCCTTCACGAGGGGAGGGCCGCCGAGGAAGATCGTGCCCTGGTTGCGCACGATCACGGTCTCGTCGCTCATCGCGGGGACGTAGGCGCCGCCGGCCGTGCTCGAGCCCATGACCGCGGCGATCTGCGGGATGCCGTCGCGGGACATCCTCGCCTGGTTGTAGAAGATCCGCCCGAAGTGGTCGCGATCGGGGAACACCTCGTCCTGCATCGGCAGGAACGCGCCGCCCGAGTCGACGAGGTAGATGCAGGGCAGCCGGTTCTCGGCGGCGATCTCCTGTGCGCGCAGGTGCTTCTTGACCGTGATCGGGTAGTAGGTGCCGCCCTTGACCGTGGCGTCGTTCGCCACCACCATGACGTGCCGCCCGTGCACGAGCCCGATCCCCGCGACGACACCGCCGGAGGGCGCGTCACCGCCGTACAGCCCGTAGCCGGCGAGCGGCGCCACCTCGAGGAAGGGGCTCCCGGCATCGAGCAGATGGTCCACCCGGTCGCGGGCGAGGAGCTTGCCGCGCTCGGTATGGCGCAGGCGGGACTTCTCCGGCCCGCCCAGGGCGGCTTCCGCGCGGCGTGCGCGCAGCTCGTCGACGAGCTCCCGGTAGGTCGGCGCTGCGGCGCTCGGCGCGGATGACTGCGGCACGGAACCCTCCATCGGGTAGGGCCATCGGGTGAGGATGGGACTCGTGATTCAGATTAGCGAGCGTTAACTGAAATGTCCACGGGTCACTCTCCCCGGTGCGCGATCAGACCCCGTACTCGTCGTGGATGCGGTCGCGGAGCTGCACGCTGCAGGCGGCGACGGTCTCGTCCCATATCGTGGTGGCGCCGTCCTGCGCCGTGTCGGAGATCGCGCGCAGCACCCGGATCGGCACGTCGAACTGGTCGGCGACCCAGACGTACGCGTAGGTCTCCATGTCCACGAGCACCCCGCCGAGACCGCGGATCCGCTCGACCACCGCGACATCGTCCACGAAGCTGTCGCCCGTCGCGATCACGAGGCCGTCGCGGCCGGTCGCGACGCGGGGCGGCAGCGAGACGTGCTGTCCGATCACGCCGTCCAGGTCCTGCACGTCGTGCTGGATCGCGGCCGTGATCTCGTAGACGCCGCCCGGGAGCTCCGGATCCACGCCGCCCGCGGTGCCGACGACGACGACCTCCTCGTAGGCGGCCGCATCCAGCGCCCGGGTGAGGCCGTAGGCGGCCTTGAGCTTGCCGGGGCCGGTCACGAGCCGGTCGAAGCCCTCCAGCGTCTCGGGGAAGGCCTGCAGTTCGGACGCGAGGGCGGCGACGAGGAGTCTCATGCCTCCATCCTCGCAGGCGCGGCCCGGGCGACGTCGGCGTTCACGCGCACGAAACGTCGCCGTCGCATACTGGTTCCACGACCGAAGGAGAAGCATGACCCTGCAGCAGGACATCGCCGCCGACCTCGAGGTGCGGCCCGACATCGACCCCGCCGCGGAGATCGACCGCCGGATCGGCTTCCTCGTCGACTACCTCCGGCACACGGGCGCCAAGGGCTACGTGCTGGGGATCTCGGGCGGACAGGACTCGACGCTCGCCGGGCGCCTCGCGCAGCTCGCGGTCGAGAAGGTGCGCGCCGAGGGCGGCGAGGCGGCGTTCATCGCCGTGCGCCTGCCCTATCGGGTGCAGCACGACGCCGACGACGCGACCGCCGCGATGGCGTTCATCGCCGCGGACGAGGGCGTCGAGGTCAACATCGAGCACGGCGTCGACGGGCTCGAGAACGACCTGGAGGCGGCGGGCCTGGAGGACGTCGCCGACTTCCACCGCGGCAACATCAAGGCGCGTCTGCGCATGGTCACGCAGTACGCGATCGCCGGTCAGCGCGGCATGCTCGTGATCGGCACGGACCACGCGGCCGAGGCGGTGACCGGGTTCTTCACGAAGTTCGGCGACGGCGCGGCGGACCTCACGCCGCTCGCCGGGCTCACCAAGCGGCAGGGCCGTGCGCTGCTGCTCGCGCTCGGGGCGCCGGACCGCCTGGCCTACAAGGTGCCGACGGCCGACCTCCTCGACGGCACGCCGGGACGCGCCGACGAGGACGAGCTCGGCCTCACCTACGAGCAGATCGACGACTTCCTCGAGGGCCGCCCTGTGGACGAGGACGCGGCGCGACGCATCGAGACGCGCTATCTCGCCACCGCGCACAAGCGCCGCCAGCCGGTCACCCCCGACGACACCTGGTGGCGCTGAGCGCGGTCGAGCCTCCCGTGCGCGCGTGACGGATGCAGGGTCCGGACACGGATGCAGGACGCATCAGGGCGATCGCTCGTGCATCCGTGCCCGGATCGTGCAGGCGGCACATCCGTCGGCGTCGCGCCGGGCGGATCCCGATCCGTGATGTCGGCGGTCCCGTCTAGGGTCGAAGCGACGGCCTGATCGGCCGCCACCCGAAGACAGGAGCCGTCGTGCGCGTGATCACCCCCTCCGGATCCGACCGGAAGCGCGTGATCTGGAGCGCCACAGACCTGAAGCTCGCGGCCGAGTGCGAGTTCGCCTGGGCGCGCGCGGTCGATGCCAAGCTCGGGCGGGTCGAGCCGGTCGAGGACCCGGAGGACGCCACCCTCGCCCGCGCCGCGGCGATGGGCGACGCGCATGAGCTCGTGGTGCTCGACGACTATCTGGCGAAGCACGGGCGATCCGTCGACGGCGGGCCCGGCGTGATCGAGCTGCCCAAGGTGTCGTCGACCGACGCGGAGGCGCTCGCCGGTGTCGTCGCCGACACGGTGCGCGCGCTGCGGTCCGATGCGACCGTGATCTATCAGGCCGCGTTCTCCACGCCCGAGTTCGTCGGATTCGCCGACTTCCTCCTGCGCGACCCCGACGGCCGCTGGCGCGTGCAGGACTCCAAGCTCGCCCGCACCGCGCGCGTCACGGCGCTCATGCAGCTGGCGGCATATGTCGACCAGCTCGATCGGCTCGAAATCCCGCGCTCCGACGAGGTGGATCTGATCCTCGGCGACCGCAGCGTGTCGACGCATGCGGTGAGCGATCTGCTTCCGCTGTTCCATGTGCGCAGGGCGCGACTGCGCGCACTCATCGCCGACCGCCGCATCGACGAGGGCGCTGGCGGGACTCCGCTCGCCTGGGGCGACGACCGCGGCGACCTGCAGGTCGTCGCCTGCGGGCGGTGCGCCACGTGCGAGCTCGAGGTCGTGTCCCACCGCGACCTGCTGCTCGTCGCGCGGATGCGCCCGGTGCAGCGTGCGCGGCTCCGCGCCGCGGGCATCCACACGATCGACGACCTCGCGGCCGCGGCGGATGCCCCGGACGGCATGGGCGCGGAGACGTTCGAGGCGCTGCGCGCGCAGGCCCGGCTGCAGCTCGCGGCGATGGGCGCGGAAGCCGCCGCGGACGCCGCGGGCGAGACCGATGCGCACCCGGTGCCGCCGTTCGAGGTGGTCTCCGCGGCCGCGATCGGCATGATGCCGCGTCCCAGCCGCGGAGATCTGTTCTTCGACTTCGAGGGGGATCCGCTCTACACCGAGCCGGGCGAGGAGCACCCCCAGGAGAACAAGCGATGGGGGCTCGACTACCTGTTCGGCTGGGTCGACGACGCCGAGCAGTACAGCGCGCTGTGGGCGCACGACTTCGCGGCCGAGAAGCAGGCGCTGCTCGACTTCCTCGACTTCGTGGCCGCACGGCGGGCGGCGCACCCCGACCTGCACATCTACCACTACGCCCCCTACGAGACCTCGCACCTGCAGAACATGGCGGAGCGCTACGGCGTGGGCGAGGCCGCGGTCGACCGCCTGCTCCGCGAGGGCGTCTTCGTCGACCTGTACCCGCTCGTGCTGCGGACCGTGCGGATCGGATCCCGGTCGTACTCCATCAAGAAGCTCGAGCCGCTCTACATGGGCGAGGAGGTGCGCACGAGCGACGTGCAGAAGGGCGACGACTCGATCGTCCAGTACGTGCAGGCGCGGGGGCTCGCCGCCGCGGGGCGCCCGGCCGAGGCGGACGAGATCCTCGCCGACCTCGCCGACTACAACCGTTACGACTGCGTCTCCACCCGGCGGCTGCGCAACTGGCTCGTGGGCCTCGCACGCGAGGCGGGAGTGCTGCCGGCGCCGCCGGACGAGCCGGAGACCCGCGCCTATGAGCCGGCGCCGCTCTCGCTCGCGCTCCAGGCCGAGGGACAGCGCGTGCACGGCGAGGGCGGAGACGGGCAGACCTACCGGGTCGCCGCCGCCGCGATCGACTACTTCCCGCGCGAGGCGAAGAGCTTCTGGATCTCGCACTTCCAGCGCCTGCGCGAGCCGGTGACCCTGTGGGAGTCCACGCGCGACGTGCTGCGGATCGACCCCGGTCGCTCGGCCGTCGTCGAGGACTGGGGTCAGGAGGAGGGCGCCCGCGCGGTCACGCGGCTCGTCGACCTGCACGGCGAGGTCGCGCCCGGCAGCACCCTGAACGTCGGCGGCAGTCCGTTCGCGCTGTACGAGGCCCCCGCACCGTTCTTCGGTGAATTCCCGGCACGCGTGATCCATGTGCCGCACGAGGTCGAGGTCGTCGAGGTGCTTGACGACGGTTACCGGATCCGGGAGCGCTCGGTGGGCGGCCAGACCTGGGACGAGCTGCCGCTCGCGCTCACCCCGGCCGCACCGCCCCGCGTGAACTCGCTGCAGGGTGCGATCGAGGAGTGGGCCGGATCCGTCCTGTCGGCGGCGCCGGCGTTCCCGCGGGATCCGGCGACCGACGTCCTGCGCCGGATCGTGCCGCACACGGCCTCGGGCGGCCCGCTCCCGGTCCTGGAGGCGGGGCCGGACGGACACCCCGGGGGGAGCGCGGACGCCGCAGATGCGATCGTGCGAGGCGTGCTCGACCTCGACCGCAGCTATCTCGCGGTGCAGGGCCCTCCCGGAACCGGCAAGACCTACACCGCCTCGCACGTGATCGCCCGCCTGGTGAACGAGCACGGATACCGCATCGGCGTGGTGGCGCAGTCGCACGCGATCGTGGAGAACCTGCTCGAGCGGGTGGTCGCGGCCGGAGTGCCGGCGGCACAGGTGGCGAAGGCGCCGAAGGATCCGCAGGGGCCGGAGCCCGTGTTCACCGCGATCCGCAAGGACGGGATGGCAGGGTACCTGGCGGAGCAGGCCTCCGCGGGCCGCGGCTGCGTGGTCGGCGGCACCGCCTGGGACTTCTCCAGCACCCGGCGCGTGCAGCGCGGCGAGCTCGACCTGCTCGTGATCGACGAGGCGGGGCAGTTCTCACTCGCCTCCACGATCGCGGTCGCCGTCTCGGCGCAGCGCCTGCTGCTCCTGGGCGACCCGCAGCAGCTGCCGCAGGTGAGCCAGGGCACCCATCCCGAACCGGTCGACACCTCGGCGCTCGGCTGGGTCATGCACGAGAAGGCCGTGATCGATCCCGCGCACGGAGCCTTCCTCGCCCGCTCCTGGCGGATGCACCCGGAGGTCGCGGCCCCGGTCTCGCAGCTCGCCTACGCCGGCGCGCTCGCCTCGGCTCCCGGCACGGAGCGGCGCGTGATCGACGGGGTCGAGCCCGGGCTGCATGTGCGGCCGATCCGGCATCGCGGCAACGCCACGCAGTCGCCCGAGGAGGCCGCCGAGGTCGTCCGCATCGTCCGCGCGCTGATCGGGCGGGAGTACACCGACGGCATGGAGGGGGCGCCGCCGCGAGCCCTCGAGCAGGCGGACGTCATCGTCGTCGCACCGTACAACGCGCAGAAGCAGCTGATCCTCGACGCGCTCGCCGAGGCCGGTCTCGGCGATGTCGCGGTCGGCACGGTCGACAACTTCCAGGGCAGGGAGGCGGTGGTCTCGATCACGTCGCTCGCCGCCTCGAGCGGGCGGGACGCCCCGCGCGGACCCGAGTTCCTGCTGCTGCAGAACCGACTCAACGTGGCGATCTCGCGGGCCAAGGTCGCCGCCTATCTCGTGCACTCGCCCGCCCTGCTCGACGACCTCCCGTGGACGCCGGAGGGCGTTGCGCGGCTCAGCGCCTTCGCGCACCTCGTCGGTGCCGACCGCGAGGCGGCGGATCCGTCTTCAGCGGATCAGGATGACGCGAGCACCGAACGGGTGAACGACGCACGGGAGCGTGCCGATGCACTCTGAGTCCGAGATCCTGCGGGCGTCCGCGTCGTGGGTCTGGTTCCCGCGCGACAGCGAGACCGAGGGGGAGCACCTGCAGCTGGTGCGCTATCCCGCGCGCTTCGGAGGCGGCGTGCGCGCCTCGGTGATCGACTCCTCGCTCGATGCGGCCGGAGTCGTGGACCACGCGATCGCTCGCACCAGGGAGTGGGGCGAGCGGAAGCTGGTGTTCTGGGTCGGCGCGGCCGACTCTCCGCACGTCGAGGACGAGCTGCGCCGCCGTGGCGCGGGGCACGACGACACCGTGACGGTCTTCGCGCGGGCGATCCCCGGAGATCCGATCCCGGTTCCGGAAGGCATCGCGGCCGAGACCGTGCGCACGCTGGAGCAGGTGCGCGATGTGGATGCGATCAGCGTGCCGGTGTGGGCGCAGCAGCCGCTCGACGAGGACGGGTTGATGGAGCAGCTCGACGAGGTCACCGCGGATGCCGCGTCAGGGACGGGGTTCCGCGCGCTCGCCCGCGTCGGCGGGCAGGCGGTCAGTACGGGCGGCTGCACCCTCGTGGACGGCTTCCTGCGGTTATGGGGCGCGGCGACGCTTCCGGAGTTCCGGGGCAGGGGCGCGTATCGCGCGGTGCTCGCGGAGCGGCTGCGCATCGGGGATGAGCACGGGGCGACGACCGCCCTCGTCAAGGGCAGGGTCGAGACCTCGGCTCCGATCCTCGCGCGCTGCGGCTTCGCCGCCTACGGCGAGGACCGCTCCTACGTGCTCGAGGTCTAGACCGGGTCTGCTCGAGAACGGGGTGTCTCAGACCGTGCCTGTTTCAGACCGTGCCGTACAGGCGGTCTCCCGCGTCGCCGAGGCCGGGCACGATGTAGCCCTTCTCGTTCAGGCGCTCGTCGAGTGCACCGAGCACGAGGGTGACGTTGCGGTCGCCCACGAGGCTCTCGATGGCCGCGACGCCCTCGGGCGTGCCGAGCAGGCAGATCGCGGTCACGTCGTCCGCACCGCGGTCGAAGAGGAACTGGATCGCAGCGGCGAGGGATCCGCCGGTCGCGAGCATCGGATCGATCGCGAAGCACTGGCGTCCGCTCAGATCGTCCGGCAGTCGCTCGGCATAGGTCGTCGGCTCGAAGGTCTCCTCGTCGCGGACCATGCCGAGGAAGCCGACCTCGGCCGTCGGCAGCAGCTTGACGAGACCCTCGAGCATGCCGAGACCGGCGCGCAGGATCGGGACGACGATCGGCCGCGGCTCGGAGATCTTGACCCCCATGGTCGTGGTGACCGGGGTGGTGATCTCGATCGGGCTCACCCGCACGTTGCGCGTCGCCTCGTAGGCGAGCAGCGTCACGAGCTCCTCGGTGAGCTGGCGGAACACCGGCGACGGAGTGCGCGCATCGCGCAGCACCGACAGCTTGTGGGTGATGAGGGGGTGGTCGGCGACGTGCACACGCATAGGTACAGGGTACTTTGCCCGGGCCCGCGCGCGATGCGCGGATTCTCGGCGGAGGGGAGCGCCCGCCGTGCGCGGGCGACGCGAGGTGAGGGGACCGGCCTTCACGGCGTCGTGCTCGTCACCGCGTCGTGCCGGCGAGGAGGACCAGCCCAGCCGCGACCGGACGACGGGGAGCGGCGCTCCGGCTAGGCTCGACCGTCGGGAGGACCTGTGGACGCAGCACGACCCGTCACGGACGACACGGCGATGGATCGCGCGCTCGTCCTGGCCGCCGAGGCCGCCGCGGCGCAGGAGATCCCGGTCGGCGCCGTCGTGCTCGGTACCGACGGACGGATCCTCGCGGAAGGGCGCAACAACCGCGAGGAGACCGCGGATCCGACCGGCCATGCCGAGATCGTCGCTCTGCGTGCGGCCGCCGCGGCGCAGGGATCCTGGAACCTCACCGGCTGCACCCTCGTCGTCACGATGGAGCCGTGCGTGATGTGCGCGGGGGCGATCCTGCAGTCCCGCGTGGCGCGCGTGGTGTTCGGCGCCTGGGACGACAAGGCAGGAGCGGCCGGGTCCCGCTACGACGTGCTGCGCGACCGTCGGCTGCCCTACCGTGCCGAGGTGGTCGGCGGCATCCGCGAGGACGACGCCGTGGAGCAGCTGCGCGCGTTCTTCGCCGAGCGCCGCTGATCCGTCTCCGGGGTCCGGGACGCGAGCTCCGGCTCCCAGGATCCGCCCGGCCCCGACTCGGCTCCGACTCGGCTCCGGCCCCGACTCGGCTCCGGCCCTGGGTCGGCCCCCACTCGGCTCCGGCCCTGGTCGGGGACGGTCGGTTCGGGGCGCATCCTCCGGTTTTGGGGCGCGTCCCGCCACGTTCGGGTGTTCTCCTGCGCCCCAAAACGGTGGATCACGCCCCAAACCTGTGAGAAGTCATCCCACGTACCAGCCCGACCCCCGCCCGACCCCGTACCGGGCCCAGGCCCAGGCTCCGCCCCGTCAGGCTTGCGGCCTCCGCGACGCGAGCCGGGCCAGGCGCTGCACCGCGAACAGGTACGCCTGCGCGCGCGGATCGAAGTAGCCAGGGTGCCGCTCGCCGCGCTCGTCGATCTCGGTCTGCGACGCGTGCCCGTCGGTGGCCTCGCCGTGCTCGCCGCCCGAGCCGGGGATGGGGCCTCCATCGGAGCCGTACACGATCGTGCCCGCGATGTCGCGGGGGTCGACCGGATGCGCGCCGAGCCGCCCCAGGGGAGCGGTCGCATCGCTCGAGGCCTCCGTGGCGTAGAACGAGAACGCGTGCTTCGAGATCGCCTCCGCCACGGCGTCGGCGGCCATGTGCGTCATTCCGGCGGAGGCGATCGAGAACGCCATCGAGACCGGGCCCGCCCCGTCCATGAGCACGAGCTCGCCGAAGAGCGTGGACGAGTACGAATAGGCGAGCACCGCGATGCGCGCTCCGGGGTGCCTGTGCCGCATGCGCACCAGGTCGCCCGCCAGCCGTGCCGCCCCCACGGTCGCGTGCTTGCTCGCGAGCGCGGAGAGGTGGGTTCCGGAGTCGTAGCCGAACCAGGCCACGGTCGCGATGCGGACGGATCCGCCGCGCAGCGCGCTGGCCCGGATCGTGTCGGCGCACAGCCGCTGCGCGATGCCGGCCCAGCCCCGGAAGGCGCCGAGATCCGTGTCGATCCCGTGCAGCACGACCACGATCAGCTCGGCCGCGTCGAAGTCGCCGAACGCCACGGCCGCGCGGGGTTCGTCGCCCTCGAAGAACAGCGAGATCAGGCGCGCCTGCGCGTCGGCGTGCAGCACGTCCTGGACGTTCTGCAGCTTCTGCCGCGCGTCCGCGGACAGCGTGGGATCGGCGAGCGCCTCGGCGAGCGGGTCGACCACCACGGTTCCGCGCCGGTCAGTCGGCCGAACGGAGCACGAACGTGTCGGTGGGCGGGGTGGGATCCAGCGCCGGCCGGTAGATGTCGGGCTCGAGGTAGATCACCCGCGCTGCCGGCACGGCCTCGCGGATCCGGATCTCGATCGTGTCGATGTCGTCCGCTGCCGCGCGGACGGTCTTGTCCGAGGTGAGCGCGATCTTCGCGGCGACGAGCAGCTCGTCGGGGCCGAGGTAGAGGGTCTTGATGTGGATGAGCTTCTCGACCTCGTCGCCCGCCAGGATCGCGTCGACGATCCGGTCGTAGTCGGCTTCGTTCGCGCCCTCGCCGACCAGCAGGCTCTTGGTCTCGATGCCCAGCACGACCGCGATGAGCACGAGCAGCAGGCCGATCATGAGCGTGCCGAGGGCGTCGAAGACCGGGTTGTGGGTGATCAGGGTGAGGCCGACGCCGAGCAGTGCGAACAGGAGCCCGGTGAGAGCTCCGGTGTCCTCCAGCAGCACGACCGGGAGTTCCGGCGCCTTCGCGCGGCGGATGAACGACACCCAGGACTGCCCCTGGGGGCGCACGTGGTTGCTCTCCTTGATCGCGGTCCGCAGCGAGAAGGACTCGAGCACGATCGACACCACGAGCACGGCGAGCGGCAGCCACCACCACGTCCTGTCGATCTCGTGCGGTTCGACGAGCTTCTGCACGCCCTCGTAGATCGCGAACAGGCCGCCGACCGAGAACAGGATGATCGAGACGACGAAGGCGTACACGAAGCGCTCGCGGCCGTAGCCGAAGGGGTGCTCCCGGTCGGCTCGGCGCTGCGCCTTGCGGCCGCCGAGCATGAGCAGCAGCTGGTTGCCGGAGTCGGCGATCGAGTGGATCGCCTCGGCGAGCATCGACGCGGATCCGGAGAGCAGCCAGGCGACGAGCTTCGCGAGCGCGATGCCCATGTTCGCCAGGAACGCCGCCAGGATCGCCTTGCCGCCACCGGATGCACTCATGCCACGAGTCTATGTCGGGCGATGCCGCGGATGACGGCGCCGATCCGCACGCGGAGGCGCCGATAGGCGCCGATCGCCGCCGATCCCGCGCACGGGATCCCGGCGCACCGCGAGCCCGGGCTCGTAGGATGGCCGCATGGTCGATGCACTCCCCTCTGTCGCGTTCCTCGGTGCCGGTTCGATGGGAGGTGCGATCCTGCGCGGCCTCGTCGCCAGCGCGATCCCGGTCGACGGCGGCATCACGGCCACCAACCGCACGTCCGCGCGCGCCGCCGAGCTCGAGGGCCTGCCCGGGGTGCGCTCGATCGCGCTCGAGCAGCAGCCCGACGGCAACGACGTGGCGGCCGGGGCGCGCATCGTCGTCATCGGCGTCAAGCCCGCCATGGTGCCGGATCTGCTCGACGAGATCTCCCCGCACCTGCGCGAGGACGCGATCGTCGTGAGCATCGCGGCCGGCGTCACCCTGGCGACGTTCGCCGCGCACCTGCCCGCGGGCACGAGCGTGCTCCGGTCCATGCCGAACACCCCCGCGACCGTGGGCCGTGCGGTCACCGGGCTCGCCGCGGCCGCGGACGTCACCGACGAGGAGCGCGCCCTCGTCCGCCGGCTGTTCGAGACGGTGGGATCCGTGATCGAGGTCGCGGAGGAGCAGATCGACCCGCTCTCCACGATCTCCGGATCCGGTCCCGCCTACGTCTTCCTGCTCATCGAGGAGTTCACCAAGGCCGCGATCGGCAAGGGCTTCGCGGAGCCCGAGGCGCGCCTCATGGCCGAGCAGACCTTCATCGGGGCGACCGCGCTGCTGGAGGCGTCGGGCGAGGACCCGGCCGAACTGCGCCGCCGCGTGACGAGCCCCAAGGGGACGACCGAGCGCGCCGTCGCGGTGCTGCAGGACGCGGACCTGGACGGCCTGTTCGCCCGCGCCACCGACGCCGCGCTCGCCCGCGCGCGCGAACTCGCCGCCGGAGTCTGACCCGAGGGCGCGCACCCCTCGAGGAGCCGCGGGCGGGCGCCCTCCCTCCGGGGAGCGCCGCGCCCGCCGTCCTCACGCCTCGCTGGCGACCTCGGCGAGCACCTCGGGCCAGCGCCGATCCAGGATCCGGCCGCCCAGCACCGCGCCGCCCCACACGGCGAGCCCGCCGCACACCACGCCCAGTGCGAGGCTCAGCCAGCCGAGCCACGGTGTCCAGATCGCGGCGATCGCGAGGCCGAACGCAGGGCCTCCGATCACGAGGCTGAGCGGCGTGATGATCATCATCGCGACCATCGACTGCACCCCGCCGGAAGATCCGCGTCCGAACGGGTTCGCCTCGGGGGCGGGAGCGCGGCCGGGCAGGAACGCGCCCACCCAGGCGCCGATTCCGGCCGCCGCCGCCCCCAGGCCCAGGGCCGCGCCGAGGCTGGCCGGAAGGAGGTCGATCCGGCCCGCGATGATGCTCGCCGCGACGCACAGCACGATCGTCACCGGCACCGCGATCATCCCGAACCCGAGCAGACGGCCGGCGCGGTCCGCCCGCCCCGGCACGCCGATGTGGATGTGCAGGGCGATCGCGTCGTTGTCGTAGGCGATCCCGAGCTGCAGGATCGTGCCGATCAGCAGCGCGTTGATCGCCGGGATGAGGATCGTGCCGGGGCCGAGGGCGAGCGAGCTCTCGCCGCGTCCGTTCATCAGAGCGACACCGATCAGCAGGGCCGGCAGCAGGAGCATCATCACGGTGTTGATCACCTGGCGCGGGTCGCGTGTGGCGTAGCGCAGCGAACGGGCCGCGATCGCGCCGACCGCGGTGGCGGGAAGGGCACGATCGAGCAGGCCGCCGGAGCGCACGCGTCCGCCGCCGCGGCTCTGGATCGGGGCGACCAGACGTGCGGCGAGCAGCCCGCGTGCGGCGAACCACAGGGCTGCCGCGGTGGCGAGCGCGACGAGCAGCCGGAGTCCCGCCGCGAGCAGATCGCCCTGGGCGAGTGCGGCGGAGACCCCGAACACGGCGCCGAGCGGCGTCCACCCCGCGGCGTCGGCGATCGCGGGAAGGACCGCCGTGGGATCCGACAGCCGCGAGAAGGCGCGCACGAGCACGTTGATCAGCAGGCCGGAGCAGGCGACGAGCAGGACGCCGAGCGTGATCACGAGATCGCGCGTCCGTCGTCCGGCCAGCCATCCGGCGAGCACGCCGCTGACCACACGGGCGCCGAGCACGCACGTCGCGAGCGCGAGCGGGATCAGGACCACGGAGGCCACGAGCGCGAGCGGGCTCACCGACCATCCGACGAGCATGAGCAGCAGCGCCACGGTGGTGCCGATGCCGCCGATCGTGGTGGCACCCGCCACGACGAGTCCCGGCAGCATCGATCGCGCGGTGACCGGCAGCAGGGCGAAGCGCTCCGGGGCGAGCGAGTCGTCGACGCTCACCACGATCGAGCCGATCCACCACACCAGCACGATGCCGGCGCCGACGAGGACCAGCGTGCGCACGGCCGCATCGGGCGCAGCGATCCGCAGCGCCACGAGGCCGGCGGCCAGTGCCGTCAGCAGGCCGAGGGCGATCATGCCCGTGATGATCAGGGACACGATCATCCACGGGTTGCGTCCGAGCTGGTGTCCGAGCTGGCGCCAGCGCAGGCTTACGAGGAGCGCAACCATGCGAGCGTCTCCGATCCGAGCTCGTGCGCGCCGACCAGGGACAGGAAGCGCTGCTGCAGGCTCTCGCCCGCGCGCACCTCGTCGAGGGTGCCGTTCGCGAGGAGGCGCCCCTCGGCGACGATCGCGACGCGGTCGCATAGGGACTCGACGAGCTCCATGACGTGGCTGGACAGCACGACCGTGCCGCCGCCGGCGACGAACGCCCGCAGGATCTGCCGGATCGTCTCGCCCGAGACGGGGTCGACCGCCTCGAGCGGCTCGTCCAGGATGAGCAGGCGCGGCGCGTGGATGAGCGCGCACGCGAGGCCGATCTTCTTGCGCATGCCGGCGGAGTAGTCCACGACCAGCGTGCTGCCGGCGTCGGCGAGTCCCAGCGCCTCGAGCAGCTCGCCGGAGCGGCCGACGACCTCGGCCTCGGTCATCCCGCGCAGCAGCCCGGTGTACCGCAGCAGCTCGGCGCCGGTCAGGCGGTCGAGCATGCGCACGCCGTCCGGCAGCACGCCCATGCGGCCCTTCGCCGCGGCCGGATCCTGCCACACGTCCGCGCCGAGCACCCGGGCGGTCCCCGCGTCGGGGCGCAGCAGGCCCGTGGTCATCGCGAGGGTCGTGGTCTTGCCGGCGCCGTTGGGGCCGAGCAGGCCGAGCATGGATCCGGCGGGGACATCGAGCCAGAGGTCGTCGACGGCGACCTTCTGCCCGAACTGCTTGCGAAGGCCCTGGAGCGAGAGCACCGGCGGCGCGGCCGCGAAGGGCGCTGTGGAGTCGGTCATGCCTCCATCCGACCATGCCCCGCCCTCGCCCGGCATCCCCCGCGCGACGGACATCCCGATCCCTGACCGCGAGACTCCATCTCCGCGACGAGACTGCGGTTCAGACGCGCAGTCTCGTCGCCCAGATGGAGTCTCGCGGAGAGATCGGCGCCGCGGGGGCGGGGGCGGGGCGGGGCAGGGGGCGGGGTCAGCGGTCGAGGGAGGAGAAGCGCTCGATGTCGCTGTTCGTGCCGGACACGATGATGAGGTCGTGGTTGGTCACGACGGTGTCGGCCTCGGCGTAGCGGAACGGCTTGCCGGGGCTCTTCACGCCCACCACGGTCACGTTGTACTTGCTGCGCACGCCGGACTGGTTCAGGCCCACGCCGCGGATGAACTTCGGCGGGTACATCTTGGCCAGCACGAAGTCGTCGTCGAAACGGATGAAGTCGAGCATTCGGCCGCTCACGAGGTGCGCGACCCGCTCACCGGCCTCGCGCTCGGGGTAGACCACGTGGTTCGCGCCCACGCGGGCGAGGATCTTGCCGTGCGACTGGGACACGGCCTTCGCCCAGATCTGCGGCACCTTGAGGTCGACGAGGTTCGCGGTGATGAGCACCGACGCCTCGATCGAGGAGCCCACGGCGACGACGGCGACCTGGAAGTCCTGGGCGCCGATCTGGCGGAGCGCGTCGATGTTGCGGGTGTCGGCCTGCGCGGCGTGCGTGACCCGCTCCGACCACTTCTGCACCAGCTCGAGGTTGGTGTCGATCGCGAGCACCTCGCGGTCGAGGCGGTCCAGCTCCCCGGCGCAGGCGGCGCCGAAGCGGCCCAGCCCGATCACGAGCACCGGGGCGTCGTTGCGCAGCACTTCAACCATGCCGCCCACTTTACTGTCCGCCTTTACTGCCCGCCGCCGAGGTGCCTCTGTCCGCCGCCGCGCTCGGTCAGCCGACGATCGGCCGCTCGACCGGGAGCGAGTACAGCTGGGTGCGGCTCGTCGCGGCCACGGCCGCGGCGAGCGTGACGGTGCCGACGCGCCCCATGAAGATCGTCGCGGCGAGGATGTAAGTCGCCGAGTCGGGGAGTCTCTCGGTGACGCCGGTCGACAGCCCGACGGTGCCGAAGGCGGAGACCACGTCGAAGAGCACCTCGTCGACGGAGAACTTCGTGAGCTGGCTGATCGCGATCGTGGAGAGCGCGACGGTCGTCGCCCCCCAGGCGACGACGCTGAGCGCGACGCGCTGCACGTCCGAGGGGATGCGGCGCCCGAACGCCTGCACGGCGGGGCGGCCCTTGGCCTCGCTGATCACGGCCAGCGCGAGCACCGCGAGCGTGGTGACCTTGATGCCGCCGGCCGTGGAGGCGGAGCCCCCGCCCACGAACATGAGCATGGACGCGGCGAGCATCGAGGATCCGTTGAGGTCGCCCATGTTCACGACGCTGAAGCCGCCCGAGCGGGTCATGGCGGAGAGGAAGAACGCCTGGAACGTCGTGTCGCCGGCGTCCATGGATCCGAAGGTCTTCGGATTGTCGAACTCGAGCAGGAGGAACACGGCCGCCCCGACCACGAACAGCACGATCGTGGTGAGCACCGTGAGCTTGGCGTGCAGCGACCAGCGGCGCACGTGCCAGCGCTGCCGGGCGAGCGTGTAGATGACGGGGAAGCCGAGGCTGCCCAGGAACACGCCCAGCATGAGCACGCTCAGCACGTAGTAGTTCTGCGCGAACGGCGCGAGCCCTCCGGGGTTCGGGGTGAAGCCGGTGTTCGTGAACGCCATCGCCGCGTAGAACGGCGCCTCCCAGAGGGCGGTGACGGGATCCACCCCCGCCGTCAGCAGCGCCGGGTAGAGCAGCACGATGAGACCGGCCTCGATCGCGAACGCGGAGATCGCGACCGTGCGCAGCAGGGATCCGACCTCGCCGAGGCGCACGGTCTGGCTCTCGTTCACGGGTCCGCCGTGCGCGCGCATGGGGTTGGTGTCGCCCGCGGCGATGAGCTTGGCGCGCAGCCCCAGGCGCTTCGAGATCGCGAGGCCCATCACGCTCGCGAGGGTCAGCACGCCGAGGCCGCCGATGTTGACGCCGACGAAGACCACGCCGAGGCCGAAGCCCGACCAGTGCGTCGCCATGTCGACCGTCGACAGGCCCGTCACGCAAATCGTCGACACCGCGGTGAACAGCGCATCGGCGAGCGGCGTCACCGTGCGATCCGCGCTCGCGATCGGCAGCGACAGCAGGGCGGTGGTGATCAGGATGAGCGCCGAGAACACCACGATCGCGAAACGCGAGGGGGAGGAGGTCGTCAGCGTCTTTCCGAGACGGACGGTCCTGCGGACGGCCTCCGAGAAGGATCGCGGGGCAGCGGTGCGCGCCATGGTCGAGCCCCTCCGATCCTCCGTCCGCCAAGCCTTCGTCATGGTACTCCGCCCCCGGCGCGGCTACTGTGAAGGCATGACCGACATCTTCGACGTGATCGCCGACGGCACGAGACGGGACATCCTTCAGCTCCTGCGCCAGCGGTCCGAGGAGGGGGATGCCGGCACGAGCGTGACGCAGATCGTGAGCGAGCTGGGGATCAGCCAGCCCACCGTCTCCAAGCACCTCAAGGTGCTGCGCGAGGCCGAGCTGGTCACGGTCCGCGAAGACGGTCAGCGCCGCTTCTACAGCATCGAAGCGGCCCCTCTGGAACAGGTCGACGACTGGCTCGTCCCGTTCCTCGCCGACGCCTACGGGGACTCCGCCCCGGACATCTCCGGCGTCATCGGGGTTCCGCCGCTGCCTGACGGCGCCGCGCATGCGGCCGAGGTCGTCGGCCGCGCCGCCGCGAGCGCGAAGCACGTGGTGCAGACGGCGCTCAAGCGCCTCGGGGCCTGAGCCTCCAGGCCTGAGCCTCGGGGCCTGATCGCCCGGGCCTGAGCCTCGGGGCTGAGCGCCGCCCGCACCCGCGTGCCGGGGTCCTGCGGGGTCTCAGCGCCGCGCCCGGCCGAAGAGCCAGCGGCCCCACAGCACCGAGATCGCGAGGATGACCGCGCACCAGCCCAGCGCCCAGAAAGGCTGGGCGTGCAGGGGCGTCCCCATGAGCAGGCCCCGGATGGTCTCGATGATCGGCGTGATCGGCTGGTTCTCCGCGATCCACTGCAGCCAGGTCGGCATCGTGTGGACCGGCACGAACGCGCTGGACAGATAGGGCACGAACATGAGGATGAATCCGTACCCTGCGGCCGCCTCCGGGCTGCCTGCGGCGAGTCCGATCGCGGCGTAGAGGTACGTGATCACGAGGATGTAGACCGCGATCACGCTGAACGCGGCGAGCCACTGCAGAGGGCCGGCGCTCGGGCGGAAGCCGAGCAGCAGCGCGACGCCGAACACGACCGCGGTCGAGACCAGGTTGCGGGCGAGACTCGCGACGACGTGGCCGGTGAGCACGGATCCCGGTCGCAGGGGCATCGTGCGCATCCGGTCGATGATCCCGGTGGACATGTCGCGCGAGACGTAGGTCGCGGTCGACGCGGCGCCGAAGCCGGCGCAGAGCAGGATGATCCCCGGCACGACGTAGTCGACGTAGCTGCCGTCGTTCTCGATCGCGCCGCCGAACACGAAGGTGAACAGCAGCATGAGCGTGACCGGCAGCATGATCGACATCGAAAGGGTCTCGCCGTCGCGCAGCGACAGGATGAGGCTGCGCCGGACGAACACGCGCTCGGCGGCGAATCCGCGCAGGCGCGGGCGGATCCCCGACGGGGCCGGCGCGACCGGCGCGAGGGCGGGGGCGGGGGACAGGGCGGTCATGCGAACTCCCGGAGGGTCGTGCGATCGGCGTCGCCGGTCGCGGTGGAGGCGGAGGTGGAGGTGGCGGACGCGGTGAGGGTGAGGAAGACGTCGTCGAGCGTGGGCCGGCGCAGCTGCACGCGCGCCGACGGATGGGCGGCCTCGAGCTCGTCCAGCGCGCGGCGGATCCCGTCGATCGAACCGTCCGTCGCGATCTCCGCGAGCGAGGATCCGTCCGCGTCCTCGGCGACGAGCACGTCGCTGCCGAATTGCGCCTTGAGCGCGGCCGCGGTCCCGGTGCGGACGATGCGCCCCTGGTGCAGCACCGCGATGCGGTCCGCGAGCTGGTCGGCCTCCTCCAGGTACTGCGTGGTGAGGAACACCGTGGTGCCCGCGGCGGCGAGGCCCCGGATGACCTCCCAGAGATCCAGGCGGCTGCGGGGATCCACACCCGTGGTGGGCTCGTCGAGGAAGAGCACCTGCGGTGTCACGACGAAGCTCAGGGCGAGGTCGAGCCGGCGGCGCATGCCGCCGGAGTAGGTCTTGACCTTGCGTCCTGACGCATCGGCGAGCGCGAACTGCGCGAGCAGCTCGTCCGCGCGGCGGCGGGCGGCGCGCGGGGAGAGGCCGGAGAGCCGGCCGAGCATCACCAGGTTCTCCACGCCGGTGAGCGCGTCGTCGACCGCGGCCGACTGTCCGGTGAGCGAGATCCGCTGCCGCACGCCTTCGGGATCGCGGCGCACATCGCAGCCCGCGACGATCGCGGTGCCGGCGTCGGTGCGGGTCAGCGTGGTGAGGATCGAGATCGTCGTGGTCTTGCCGGCGCCGTTGGATCCGAGCAAGGCGACGATCTCGCCCTGCTCGGCGGTGAGGTCGACGCCGCGCAGGACAGGGGTGCCGCGGTACTGCTTGGTGAGTCCTGCGACTTCGATGGCCGTGGTCATCGCCGTTCCCTTCTGTATGGATGGATCTCCGTCTGGATGAATCCGTCTGGACGAATCCGTCTGGATGAATCCGTCCGGACGAATCCGTCCGGACGGCTCTGTGTATAGGTGAAACTGTTTATGACAGTAACACACTGTTTACGTAGTAAACAGTCCTATCCTGGAGTCATGACCGAAGAGTCCGAACCCGCCGACCTTCCCGACCTGCCCCGCGGCATCGCGCTGGCATGGGGCATGGCGGCGAGCCCCCAGCGCGGGCCGAAGCGCGAGATGAGCGTCGAGCGCATCGTCGAAGCGGCGGTCGCGCTCGCCGACGGCGAAGGGCTCGGTGCCGTGTCGATGGCGGCCGTCGCGAAGACGCTCGGCTTCACGCCGATGTCGCTCTACCGCTATGTCACGGCGAAGGACGACCTCCTGCTGCTCATGCAGGAGGAGGCCTCAGGACTCCCGCCGCTTCCCGAGTCCGGTGCGCCGGAACGCGGCTGGCGGGAGGAGGCGGAGCGGCTGTACCGCGCGCATCTGGACGTGTACCTCCGGCACCCCTGGCTGCTGAGCCTGCCGATCAGCGGCACCCCGGTCACGCCGGGGACCGCGGCGTGGATGGATGCGTACCTCGCGGCCTTCGCCGACACCCCGCTCGACCAGGACGACCGGATGGGCGCGATGCTCGCGATCATGGGGCAGTCCCGGTGGTTCGGCACGGTGGCCGCCGGCTATGCGGAGGCCGCCAGGGCGAGCGGGCTGACGCTCGAACAGGTCGGCGCCCAGGAGGCCGCGCTGTTCCGGGCGCTGATCGACCCGGACGCGTATCCGCACGCGCGCGCCGCGCTCGACGAGGGCGCTCTCGGCGGGGATCGGGATCCGATGGTCTTCGGCATCGAGCGCGTCCTGGACGGCATCGCCGCCCACATCGACCGCCTCGCCGCCGCGGGGCCGCGGGAGCCCCGCACCCCTCCGGTGTTCGTGCCGGAGGATCCGGCGGTCGCCGCCGACAAGCGGGTGCGTGCGGTGGCGAAGAGCGTGCGCGAGGCGGAGAAGGCGCTGCGAGCGGCGCAGAAGAACGAGCGCCAGGCGCGCAAGGACGCCGCGGAGCGCTTGGCGAAGTCCGCGACGGTCTGAGCATCCTCTGTCACAGCGTTCACATGGGTTTACACGCGTCGCCAGCAGCCCCTACAGTTATCGCATCCCGTCGTGCAGGTCGCGCGAGGGGTGAGGGGGTAGATGGGGATGCCCGAGCAGTTGCCGGACGTCAAGTTCCTGACCGTCGCCGAAGTGGCGGCGATCATGCGCGTGTCCAAGATGACCGTGTACCGGCTGGTGCACGCGGGCGAACTGCCCGCGATCCGCTTCGGCCGCAGCTATCGCGTCCCGGAATCCGCCGTCACCGCCGCGCTGCAGAAGCCGATCGCGGACGCGGGCTGAGCGCCGCGGGGACGGTGTCGGGGCGCCGGATCCGTATGCGCGTCAGCGCCGGCGGCGCCGTGCGCTAGACTGTTCCGAGGCATTTTTCCATGCCCCGATCCCGGGCGTCGTCCGAGTGCGACGCCCAGCCCCTGACTTAGTGAGGTTTCCGTGGGTTCTGTCATCAAGAAGCGCCGCAAGCGCATGGCGAAGAAGAAGCACCGCAAGCTGCTTCGCAAGACTCGCCACCAGCGCCGCAACAAGAAGTAAGCGGCTGCGCCGAGCGCGCAAGTCACTGAGCGCCCCCGATCTCTCGATCGCCGGGGCGCTTCGTGCATTCCGGGGGCCTCGCGCTTCCCGGAAGGCTCCAGGGCGGCGCGCCCGGGAGTCCGGCGTCTGGAAGAATCGGATCCATGAAGACGATCACCGTCGCCCAGCTGGCCGAGCGCACCGAGACGCCTCTCATCGACGTGCGCGAGAGGAGCGAGTTCGCCTCGGGGCACGTGCCCGGAGCGGTGAACCTGCCGATGTCCGAGATCGGGGACCTGCTGCACGAGCTCCCGGACGGGGCGTTCGACGTGATCTGCCAGCTCGGCGGGCGCTCGGCGCGCGTCGTCGAGGCGCTCGAGGCGCGCGGCTACGACGCCACGAACGTCGAGGGCGGCACTGCGGAGTGGATCGCGGAGGGGCGCGCGATCGAGACGCCCGCGTCGTGATCACGCTGACCCTGATCGGCAAGCCCGACTGCCACCTGTGCGAGGTGGCGTCCGACGTGGTCGACGCCGTCGTCGCCGAGCTGCCGGATGCGCTCGCCGAGGACATGGAGATCACCGAGCTGTCGATCCTCGACGACCCCGCGCTGTACGAGAAGTACTGGGAGAAGATCCCCGTGCTCCTCATCGACGGCGAACTGCACGGCCATTGGCGGATCTCACCCGATCGGCTGCGCGACGCCCTCGCGGAGAAGGCCGGGGGTCCGGGCGAGGTCGGAGCGGCCGTCGCGGCGGCAGGCGCGTCCGCAGACGAAGATCCCGCAGGCGAAGATCCCACAGGAGGAGAAGAGCGATGACGGTGCGACACGTGGTCACCTGGAAGATGGCGGCGACCGATCCGGCAGAGCGCACCGAGCACGCCGCCGGGGTCGCCTCACGGCTGGAGGGACTCGTCGGCGTCGTGCCGTCGATCCGTGCGCTCACCACGGGCGTGAACACGCTCGCGATCGAGGGCAACTGGGACGTGACGCTGATCGCCGACTTCGACGACGCCGCAGGCCTGGACGCGTATCAGGTGCACCCGGCGCATCAGGAGGTCGTGGGCTACGTGCGCTCGGTCTCGGGTGGTCGCTCGGCCGTCGATTTCGAGGTCTGAGCCACCGGCGGAACCGGCGGATCGGCCTTTCCGGAGCACGTGCGGGAGTCATCGTCTCGGATCTCAGACATTCTGCCGGTCTGAGAGCGAGCCAGAACCGCGGGATTCCGCGGCGGCGGGAGCGCCGATACCGAACCG
This sequence comes from Microbacterium sp. NPDC089698, assembly GCF_044749045.1. NCBI lineage: Bacteria > Bacillati > Actinomycetota > Actinomycetes > Micrococcales > Microbacteriaceae > Microbacterium > Microbacterium sp. NPDC089698. The sequence goes on along the minus strand of NZ_JBIVHE010000003.1, from coordinate 63,994 downwards.
AGACAACCGTGAGCCTTCTGCCGTTACACGGCGGTAACCGCACCGTGTCAAGATAATGGGCAACCCGCACTAGGACATCAGCGTCCTCGACACAGGAGTCGAACATGCAACGTCGCTCGAAGATCGCCTTCGGACTCGCCCTCGCGGCGACCGCCGCCCTCGCCCTCGCCGGCTGCTCGACCGGGGCGGGCTCCGCCCCCACCGAGAGCGCCGGCGGAGGCACGGACTACGGCCTCATCACGGCCGGGACCCTCACGGTCTGCTCCGACATCCCCTACAAGCCGTTCGAGTACGAGGAGTCGACCGGCTCCGGCCAGTACACCGGCTTCGACGTCGATCTGCTGACCGCGATCGCGAAGAAGCTCGACCTCAAGACGCAGTTCCAGGTCACGAACTTCGATACCCTGCAGTCCGGCACGGCGCTGCTCGCCGGCCAGTGCGACATGGGCGCCTCCGCCATGACGATCACCGACGACCGCAAGAAGAACATCGACTTCTCCGACGGCTACTACGACTCGCTGCAGTCGCTGCTGGTGAAGACCTCTTCCGGTATCAAGGACATCAACGGCCTGAGCGGCAAGAACGTCGGCGTCCAGCAGGGCACGACGGGCGAGAACTACGCGAAGGAGCACGCCAAGGGCGCGAACCTGGTGCAGTTCTCCGATGACGGCGTGCTGTGGCCGGCCCTTCAGGGCGGGCAGATCGACGCGATCCTGCAGGACCTTCCGGTCAACCTGCAGCACGAGAAGGACGACCCGTCCTACAAGGTCGTCGAGACCTACAAGACCAACGAGGAGTACGGTTTCGCGTTCGCGAAGGGCAAGAACGCGACCCTGCGCGAGGCGATCAACGCGCAGCTGAAGGCGCTCAAGGACAACGGGGAGTACAAGACGATCTACGACAAGTACTTCACCGCGAAGTGACGTCGGTCTGATCGACTGAGATGGCTCTGAAGAAGCGGACCCGCACGCGGGTCTATCACTACACCGTCTACGCGGTGATCATCGCGCTCATCGCCTGGGCCGCGATCGCCACCGACTGGCCGACGGTCCTGAAGCAGTTCGCGAACCCCGAGGTCGCGATGAAGCTGCTCCCCGGCATCATCACCGTCGGACTGAAGAACACGCTGCTGTTCACGATCGAGTCGTTCGCGGGCGGTCTGATCCTCGCCGTGATCCTCGCGCTCATGAAGCTCAGCAGCGTCCCGCCGTTCCGGTGGGCGGCGACCGCGTGGATCGAGTTCTTCCGCGGAATCCCCGCGCTGATCACGATCTTCGGATTCGGGATCATGCTGCCGATCGCGATGAACGTGCGCGTCCCCGGCGGCCCCGTCGGGGCGGCGACGCTGGGACTCGTCGTGGTGTCCTCCGCCTACATGGCGGAGACGATCCGCGCCGGCATCCAGGCGGTCCCGAAGGGGCAGACGGAGGCCGCACGGTCGCTGGGCATGTCCTCCACGAGGACCATGTTCTTCATCGTGCTGCCGCAGGGCTTCCGGATCATCATCCCGCCGCTCACGAACGAGTTCGTGCTGCTGCTGAAGGACACGTCGCTGTTCTTCGTGATCGGGGCGACCCCGCTCACCTACGAGCTGACGACCTACGCCCGCAACGGCCTGTCCACCTACGCGAACGCCACGCCGATGGTGATGGCGGCCCTGCTGTACCTGATCGTGACGATTCCGCTGACGCGGCTGACAGCCTGGCTCGAGCGCCGGATGGCGAGGGAACGATGAGCACCGACCTGATCAATCTGAACGCTCCGGCGATCGACGTCCAGGGCCTCGTCAAGCACTACGGCGACAACGAGGTGCTCAAGGGCATCGACCTGACGGTGCACGCCGGCGAGGTCGTCTGCGTGATCGGCCCCTCGGGGTCGGGCAAGTCGACGCTGCTGCGCTCGGTCAACATGCTTGAGGAGCCGACGGGCGGGAAGATCGTCGTCGAGGGGATCGATATCACGGATCCCGACATCGACATCGACCGCGTCCGTGCGCGCATCGGCATGGTGTTCCAGAGCTTCAACCTGTTCCCGCACATGAGCGTGCTCGGCAACCTGACGATCGCTCAGCGTCAGGTCAAGAAGCGCGGCAAGGTCGAGGCGGAGAAGGTCGCCAAGGAGATGCTGGAGCGCGTCGGCATGGCGCACAAGGCAGACGCCTACCCCAGCCATCTCTCCGGCGGGCAGCAGCAGCGCGTCGCCATCGCGCGGTCGCTCTGCATGAACCCCGACATGATGCTCTTCGACGAGCCCACCTCGGCGCTCGACCCCGAACTCGTGGGCGAGGTGCTGCAGGTGATGCGGACGCTCGCCGACGAGGGCATGACGATGATGGTGGTCACGCACGAGATGGGCTTCGCCCGGGAGGTCGGCTCCCGCCTGATCTTCATGGACGGCGGGCACATCCTCGAGGAGGGCGACCCCCGCGAGGTGCTCGCCAACCCGCAGCACCAGCGCACGAAGGACTTCCTCGCCCGCGTGCTGTGAGGCGCCCGCGCCTGAGGGATACCCCTGAGGCCGCGGACACCGGAACGATGAGACGCGCCGGGGACTTACGAGTCCCCGGCGCGTCTCATAGCGTTCTCCGAGCCTGATCGGGGTGCGCCCACCGGTTCCACCGAGGCGGCACGGATTACCATGGGTCGTCGCCCCGTCCGGAGGCGGGAACGGAGCACGCCCTTCATGCCGCGATGGTTGCTGGAGCTGGACCTCGCCGAGGGACCGGTGCCCTGGATCGTCTGGGGGCTCGCCGCGGCGGGCCTCGTCGCGCTGCTGATCCGGCCGCTCCGGCGGCGCTGGATCGTGCGCGCGGCGATCGCCGTCGTCGCCGGCGCGCTCGTGGGCTGGTTCCTCGTGGTGTTCGTCGACGCCGCCGACCTGTTCGGCGTGCCGATGCCGGATGCGGTGAAGTGGTGGACCTCCGGCGGCTTCGCACTGATCGGGCTCGCGATCGTGAGCCTGTGGGATTCGCGCTGGTGGCGCAAGGTCGTCGCGATCCTGACCGTGATCACCTCGGTGCTCTCGATGGGCATCGGGATCAACCAGGCCTTCGCGCTGGATCGCACCCTCGGCGACATCCTCGGCATCAACACGCTCGGCGCGCTGGACCAGTTCGCGCCGCCGCTGACGAATCAGCCCTCGTCCTCGAAGCCCCTCGTCGACACCTGGACGCCGCCTGCCGACATGCCCGCCCGCGGACGGTTCGGCGCGCTCTCGGGAGCGAACGCCCTGAAGTCCTCCGCCGGATTCAAGCCGCGCGAGGCGACCGTCTACCTGCCCCCGGCCGCGCTCGTGAAGGACCCGCCGGCCCTCCCCGTCGTGGTCTTCATGATGGGCCTGCCCGGCTACCCGAACCCGCACCCGATGGTGGACGTCATGAACGAGTTCGCCGCGAAGCACGACGGCCTCGCGCCCATCGTGATCATCGCCGACCAGCTCGGTGCGCAGGACCAGAACCCCGGATGCGTCGACTCGGCCGCCTACGGCGGGGTCGAGACGTACTTCAACAAGGACATCCCGGATTGGATCCGCGGGCATCTGCGGGTGCTGCAGGACCCGAAGTACTGGACCATCGCCGGGTACTCGAACGGCGGAGCGTGCGCGTTCATCTACGGCGCCAGGCATCCCGGCATCTGGGGCAACATCGCCACCGCATCCGGTGAGCCCTGGTCGGGCTTCGGCGATCCCAAGTCGGTGGAGAAGGTGTTCAAGGGCGACCAGGCGGCGTTCGACGCGAACAAGCCGGAGTCGATCCTCGCCGAGCACCCGGGGGCCTACGCCGGGCACTACGCGATCTTCGCGGCCGGAGCGCTCGACAAGAAGTACGGCCCCGCGAACCGCGTGTCGGCAAGCCTCGCGGAGGCGGCGGGCTTCACCACCACGTACTACCTCGTGCCGAACGCGACCCACACCGGGCCGGGCCTGCTCGGCGGACTGAAGAAGGCGTTCGAGGTGCTGTACCCGCGCCTGGGGCTGTCCCGATGACCTCGTCGCGGGCGATGGCGGCGGTCCTGGCGGTGGCGCGCCGGGCGGGGCGCTATGCGCGCCGGCATCCGTTCGCGATCGGGCTGGCCCTCCTGCTCCTGGCCACGGGACTGGTCTTCGGCCCGCTCCGGGGGCACCGCCCCGCCGGCATCGGGCTCAGCCCGCTCTCGTTCGGACGCGAGCGCGAGTGGTGGACGCCGCTGACGGCGCTGCTCGTGCCGGACTCCTGGGGCGGTCTGCTCCTCTCGGCCGTGCTGGCGGTCACGCTGCTCGCGTACGCGGAGCGCCTGATGGGGACCTGGCGCGTCGTGAGCGCGTTCCTCGTGACGGGCGTGGTCGGCGGTCTGCTCGGCCTCGGAATACAGTCCCTGGCCTGGTCGTGGGGGCAGGTGTGGGCGCGCATCGACGCCCGTGGCGCCGTGCTGGACCCCTCGATCGGGATCCTGGGGGCGATCATGGCGGGCAGCGCGTTCGCTCCCGCCCTGTACCGCCGCCGGATCCGCCTGCTCGGCCTCTCGCTGCTCGTGACCTACACGCTGTACGGCGGCGATGCGGACAGCGTCTACCGGCTGCTGGCCGCGCTCGCCGGTCTCGTCCTCGGTGTGATCCTCACCAGCGGCCGGCCGCGCCCCGCCTGGTACCGCAGCTCCTATCACGAGACCAGGACGCTCACCGCGGCCATGGTCGCGGTGACCGGCCTCGGGCCGCTCATCGTGCTCCTCACCGGCGTCGGCATCGGGCCGCTGGCCCCGGTGGTCGCGGGGCTGCGCGGCGTCGACATCTCCGGGATCACGGATGCGTGCTCGCAGAACAACGCGTCCGCGCACTGCGTCGCCGGAGTGACCACCGCGGTGGCAGCAGGCACCGGCGTGGTGCTGATGAGCCTCGTCCCGCTGCTGCTCAGCCTGGTCGCCGCGTGGGGCCTGCGCTCGGGGCGCCGCGCCGCGTGGTTCCTCGCGATCGGCGTGAACGCCGTGATGGCGCTGCTCACCGGCCTCAGCGTGGCGACCCGTTCGCTCCGGGAGCCGACCGATGTGATCGAGATCGACCGGCAGTTCCCCGGATTCTCGGTGCTGGCGATCCTCGTCCCGGTCGGGATGTGCATCCTGCTCGCGATCACGCATCGCCGGTTCGCGGTGCGCGCCTCGCGCCGTGCGGTGCGGCGGTTCTCGCTCACGATCGGGATCGCGTTCGTCGTGCTGACCGCCACCAACATGATCCTGGTGTCGGCCGTCTCGCATGCGCCGTCGTTCTGGTCGTCCCTGCTGACCACGCTTCGCCGGTTCCTGCCCACGATCATCGGCCGCCCGAGCGGCCACACGCCGCTCACCGGAATCGCGCTCGCGCTGCACCGGGATGTGGGCGCACTGTTCTGGCTGATCTTCGCGATCGCCATGGTGGCGCTGCTGCTGGGACGCTCGCGCAAGGCCGCGGACGATGCGGAGCGGTTCCGCACCCAGCTGCGCACGACCGACGGCGGCACGCTCGGATTCATGGGCACCTGGGAGGGCAACGAGCACTGGTTCACGGCGGACGGCCGCGGTGCGGTCGCCTACCGGGTCGTGAACGACATCGCGATCGCGGTGGGGGATCCGGTCTGCACGCCGGGCGACACGGCGAAGACCATCCGCGGATTCCTGGACTTCTGCGATGCGAACGCCTGGACCGCGGTGTTCTACAGCACGCACGAGGAGTTCGCGCCGGCGTTCCGGGACCTCGGATGGAAGAGCATCTCGGTGGCCGAGGAGACCGTCGTGCCGCTCGAGCGGTTCGAGCTGACCGGCAAGGTGTGGACCAAGGTGCGCCAGCCGTACAACCGCGGGCAGCGGGACGGGCTCACGACGCTGTGGACGACGTGGGAGCAGCTGCCCGCGGGCCTGGTCGCCCAGCTGGACGCCCTCAGCGAGCAGTGGATCGCGGAGAAGGCGCTGCCGGAGATGCGCTTCACCCTGGGCGGTATGGAGGAGCTGCGGGATCCGGACGTCGAGATCCTGCTCGCGATCGGACCCGAGGGTGAGCTGCAGGCGGTGACGAGCTGGATGCCGGTGTGGCGCGAGGGGGAGCTGGTCGGCCGCACGCTGGACTTCATGCGTCGTGCCGATGGCGCGATGCCGGGCGTCATGGAGTTCGCGATCGCCTCGGCGGCGCTGCACATGAAGGAGCAGGGGCTCGAGGTCATGAGCCTGTCCGGGGCGCCGCTCGCGCAGACCGTGGACGGCGACGCCGATGCGGATCCCGGGATCACCCGGCTGCTGGGCTGGCTGAGCCGGGTGCTCGAGCCCGCGTACGGCTTCGCCTCGCTGCTGCGGTACAAGGGCAAGTTCAACCCCGAGTACCGCCCGATGCACCTGTTCTACGCCGACAACGGCCAGCTTCCGGCGATCGGGCTCGCCATCGGACGCGCGTACCTGCCGAACGCCTCGCCGGCGGAGTACATGGCTCTGGCGCGCTCGCTGGCGGGCTGACCCGCGTACCTGCCGAACGCCTCGCCGGCGGAGTACATGGCCCTCGCCCGGTCGCTGGCGGGCTGACCCGGCGGGACACGACGGAGGCGCCGCCCTTCGGGACGACGCCTCCGCGATCGGCTCAGCCGGCAGACGGTGTCGACCTAGTCCTCGGTCTCGACGACCTCGGCGTCCGCGGCGTTGCGGCGGATCGAGTCGATCCCGTTCAGCGCACCGGACTTCGACGAATAGCTCTGGCCGCTGGCGATGATCTCGCCGTTGCCGGCCTTGAGGCGGAAACGCCACTTGCCGCTCTTGTCCTCGTAGAGTTCGAACTTGCCTGCCATGGTGCTCCTCCCGGAACCGCGGGGGCGGCCCTCGCCCCCAGGCTCAAACTAGCGGGGAGGTCGATCGGGCGTCGAGAACCGCGGTCATGTGTTTCCTGTGCGTCGACGAACCCCCGCCCCCGTCGTCGTTACGATGGGGCACGCGGGGTCAGGAGGCGAGTGCGGGATGTCTTCTTCGACGACGCGCGTCAGGAGCCGCGCGGGGGTGCTCGCCGTCCTGCTCGTGGCCGGGGCGCTGGCCGTCCTGCTCGGGGTGATCGGGCGGCCGTGGTCGCCGGCTCCCGGGGCGCCGCGCGCCACGGCCGCAGGCTCCGCGATGCCGCTCTTCGAGACCTGGACGCCGCCCGCCGGCCAGCCGTCGCAGGGCACGGTGACCCGGCTCTCCGGGGACGAGCGCATCCCCTCGTCGGCCGGATTCGTCCCGAGGGACGCCTCGCTCTACCGGCCCCCCGCGGCGCTCGTGCCGGATCCGCCCGCGCTGCCGCTCGTCGTGTTCATGATGGGGGAGCCGGGGGATCCGGATCCTTCGTTCGTCGCCGACGCGATGGACCACCTGGCCGCCGCGCATCACGGGCTCGCCCCGATCGTGATCGTGGCGGACCAGCTCGGCTCCGAGGACGGGAACCCGGCCTGCGTGGACTCGGCCGCGTACGGCGGTGTGGAGACCTACTTCACGAAGGACATCCCCGCCTGGGCGCGCAGCCACCTGCGGGTGCAGCCGAGCCCGGAGGCGTGGACGATCGCGGGATTCTCGAACGGCGGCGGATGCGCGCTGGACTGGGGCGTCGCGGATCCCGGTCTGTGGGGCGGCATCGTGAGCATCGCGGGGGAGTCCTATCAGGGCACCGAGTTCCCGGACGAGGTGCTGCAGCAGGTGTTCGAAGGGGAGCAGAGCGCCTATGACGCGGCCAAGCCCGCCGCCAGGGCCGCGCAGAACGCCGGTCGCTTCGACGGGCACGTGGCCCTGTTCGCCGCGGGCGACGAGGACGCGTTCTTCACGGCGCAGGTGCAGCTGTCCGCGCAGATCACGGAACAGGCCGGCTTCGCGACGCAGGTGTTCACGATCCCGGGAGAGGACCACGTCGGATCCCTCCCCGAGGGGCTGCTCGCGACGTTCGGCGCCCTGTTCCCGCATCTGGGTCTCGCGCCCCCCGGAGGGGGCTGAGGCCCCTCCTCACGCCGTCTGACGCACCGCCACGGGCTCCGGGTCGACCTCGAGTCCCACGAGGTCGCCGTACTGCGGGTGGATCCGCGCCGCGTGCTGCACGCGCACGAGCAGGCCGTCCTCGGTGCGCACGAGCGTGCGCCGCATGCTCCCGAGGAACATGCTCTCCTCGACCGTCCCCGTGACGGCCGCGCCGACGGGCTCGACCAGCCGCACGTTCTCGGGGCGCAGCAGCACATCGACCTCGCCGGTCGCCGGGAGCTGGAGCGGGATCTCGGCGCCCCACACCCGCACCGTCGCACCGTCGGCGAGCCCGCGCACGACGCTGGACAGGCCGACGAACGCGGCGACATGCGCCGTCGCCGGGCGCAGGTAGAGCTCCTCCGGGGTTCCGATCTGATCGATCCGGCCGGCGTTCATGACCGCGATCCGGTCGGAGACGCTGAGCGCCTCCTCCTGGTCGTGCGTGACGAAGACCGTGGTGATGCCGAGCCGCAGCTGCAGCCGGCGGATCTCATCGCGCAGCTGCACGCGCACCTTGGCGTCCAGGGCCGAGAGCGGCTCGTCCAGCAGCAGGACCCTGGGTTCGGTCACGAGCGCCCGCGCGAGCGCCACGCGCTGCTGCTGGCCGCCGGAGAGCTGATGCGGGAACTTGTCGGCGTGCGCCTCGAGCCCGACCAGAGCGAGCGCGTCGAGGGCGCGCCGCCGGGCCTCGGCCGTGGCCACCCTGCGCCGGCGGAGGCCGAACGCGGTGTTGTCCACGACGCGCAGGTGCGGGAACAGCGAGTAGGACTGGAACACCATGCCCAGATCGCGCTTGTTCGTCGGGACGCCGGACACGTCCTTGCCGCCCAGCAGCACGGCGCCGCCGTCGGCGTCCTCGAGTCCTGCGAGCACGCGCAGCAGCGTGGTCTTGCCGCAGCCGGAGGGGCCGAGCAGCGAGACGAACTCTCCGGGCGCGATGTCGAGGTCGATCCCGTGCAGCACCTGCGTGCGGCCGTAGCTCTTGACGATGCCGTCGAACTGCACGCGCGTGCCGTCCGACCGGTCTGCGAGCAGAGAGTTGTCCGCGGTGCGGGGGAGCGCGATGTCGCTCATGAGTCGGCCTTTCCGGACCGGCCGCGGGCGGCCCGTCCGATGATGAGGAGCAGGAGGAAGCTGAAGGTCAGCGCCATCAGGGCGAACATCGCCGGGGCCCAGCCGTCCTGCTTCTGCACGACCACGAGCGCGGTCTGCAGCACGTCGCGGTTCAGCAGCGAGGCGATCGTGAACTCGCCGAGCACGACCGCGATCGACAGGAGGGACGCGGCGAGCAGGCCCTGGCGCAGGTTCGGAGCGAGCACGCGCAGCACGACCGTGCCCCAGCCGGCGCCCAGCGAACGGGCGGCCTCGGCGAGCGTGGTCATGTCGACCGCGTCGATCGACGCCTGGATGGACCGGTAGGCGAACGGCAGCACGGTGATGCCGTAGGCGAAGGCGAGCGTCCAGGCGCCGGTGCCGACCGAACGTCCGATCTGCAGGTAGATCGGGGTGAGCCCGACCACGAGCACGATCGCCGGGATCGAGATGGGCAGCAGCACGACGAACTCGAACACGGGACGGAGCCGCGGGAAGCGCAGGTTCACCAGGATCATGGTCGGAGCGAGCACGAGCAGCACGATGAGCACCGTGACGATCGCGAGGATCAGCGAGTTGCCGAGCCCGGTCCAGATCGGCTGGTAGACGGCCGCCTTCGCGGGATCGCCGAGGCCGACCCAGTGCGCGAGGGTGAAGCCGCCGTCCTCGCCGCGGAACGTGTAGGCGAGCGTCGCGACCAGCGGGACCAGGAAGAAGAGCCCGACCAGGATCCCGATGATCCAGCGGGTGAGCGGCGACGGGGCGAGCCGGTTCATGCCTGCCACCTCGCTGCCCGGCGCTGGACGAGCGAGTAGAGCCACATGACGATCCCCACGACGACGATCATGCCGAGCGCGAGGGCCCCGGCGAGGTTCTCCCGGCCCAGCACGGTCTCGCTCGTGAGCGCGGCGCGGATCTGCAGCGGCACGATCTGCGAGCCCTGGCTCGCGAGCGCGGCCGCGGTCGCATAGGACGAGAACGCGTTCGCGAACAGCAGCAGGAAGCTGGCGAGGAAGGCCGGGGTGAGCACCGGGATCCCGATCCGCAGCCAGAAGCTCCCGCGGGTGCCGCCGAGGGTGAGATTGGCCTCGGCCCACTGCGGCTTCAGCGCCGAGAGGGCGGGCATGAACGTGATGACCATGAGCGGGATCTGGAAGTACAGGTAGGGAAGGATCAGCCCGGGCAGCTCGTAGATCCAGGGACCGTGGGCGAACAGGTCGATGCCCAGCGTGTTCTTGAGCAGCTCGGTCAGGACGCCGCGAAGACCCAGCGTCGCGATGAACATGAACGCGAGCATCACACCGCCGGTCTGCGCGAGCACGCCGGAGGCGGCGTCGATCACGGTGCGCACGCCGCCGGAGGGGCTCATGCCGAGCAGGGCGTAGCAGACGAGGGCTCCGATGATCGCGCCGATCGCCGCGGTGAGCAGGGAAAGCCCCGCCGAATTGGCGAAGGTGAGCAGCACGGTCGGATCCCAGAGGGCCGAGATGTTGCTCGTGGTGAACGCGCCGTTGCGGGTGAAGAAGCCGGTCGCGACCGCGAGGATCGTCGGCAGCACGAGGAAGAGCAGCAGGTACGCCGCGAACGGGACGAGCCCGATCGCGGCGAGCCCGCGGGACAGGCGGGCGGGGAGGGAGGCTCCGCCCGACGGCCCGCGCCGGGCCGGAGCGCGCAGCTCCGACCCGGCGCGGGATGCGGCGGGAGCCGCGGTGGTGTCGGCGGTCACTGGACGGCCGCGGCCCACTTCTCGCCGAGCAGCTTGCCGGCGGCGGTGCTCTGCGCCTCGGTCGGTACGACCGTGTCCTTCGGAGCGGTGGGGAGCGCGGCGGCGAGGGTCTTGTCGATCGTCCCGGCCTTGGTCATCGCGTCCATACGGACGGGACGTGCGCCGCCCTTGAGCCAGAGGTTCTGACCCTCGTCGCTGTAGAGGAACTCCTGCCACAGGCGTGCCGCCGCGGGGTGCGGGGCGGCCTTGTTGATCGCCTGGTTGTAGTAGCCGGCGTAGCCCGTGCCCGGCAGGACGACCGTCTTCCAGTTCTTGTTGTCCTTGGTGTGGGCGGCGTTCAGGTAGTCCCAGTCGAAGACGACGGGGGTCTCGCCGCTCGCGACGGTCGCCGTGGTGACGTCGACCTTGAGCAGGTTGCCGGCCTTCTGCAGGTCGGCGAAGAAGTCGATGCCCTTCTGGTAGTCGTCGAGCTTCCCGCCGGACTGCACGGTCGCCAGACCGACGGCGGCGAAGGCCGCACCGGCCTGCGTCGGGTCGCCGTTGAGCGCGACGGCGCCCTTGTACTCGGACTTCTTCAGGTCGTCGAGGCTCTTCGGCTCCGGGAACTTCGAGGAGTCGTAGCCGATCGACATGTACCCGCCGTAGTCGCCCGTGAACAGACCGTCCTTGTCCTTGAGCTGGGCGGGGATCTCGTCCCACTTCTCCACCTGGTAGGCGGCGAACTTGTCGGTGTTCTGCAGGGTCACCGTGAGGCCGAGGTCGAACACGTCGGGCGCCGTGTCGAGGCCCTCGTTCGTCTTGGCGGCCTGGATCTCCTCGGCGCTCGACGCGTCGGGGGAGGCCTCGCTGATGGTGATCTTCGGGTACTTCTTCGTGAAGGCGGCGAGGATCTCGCCGTAGTTGGCCCAGTCGTGGGGGAGGGCGATGACGTTGAGCTTGCCCTCGGCCTCTGCGGCCTTCTCGAGGTCGGCCAGCGAGCCGAAGTCCTTGAGCGAGGTGGCGGTCGAGGCCTTCGCGGCGGAACCGGAGCTCGCCGGGTCGGCGGAGGCGGATCCGGAGCAGGCGGAGAGCAGGAGCGCGGCGCTGGTCGCGAGCGCGATGCCGGCGCCGATGCGCGCACGACGGTTGCTGATGAGCATGATTTCCTCTCGGTGTCCGGCGCTGCCGCCGGGGTCGGGTCGAGAGGGAATGTACGGCGACGGAGTTACCGGTCAGGCCGACCGGGGTGAATGCGGGATGAACGGTTCGGGTCCAGGGCGGTCCGGCCGTGGGGCGGGTCCCGTGGATCGCGCGCCGGCGCGAGGGCCGGCGGGGCCGGAGAGAGGGCCGGCCTGGCTGGGGACAGGCCTGGTCTGGTTGGATCGGAGCATGAGCACCCTTCCCGAGACGATCGAGCTCGACGGCGCCACCCTGATCCGGATCGACGCGCCGGAGGACATCGCCTGCTGGACCGCGGGCGTCGAGGGCGGGGACGGCGGCTGGACCGTGAGCATCATCGCCGAGCCGGCGGAGGCACCGAGCGCGGAGGCGCGGGAGGCGGCTCAGGGCATCGTGACCGAGTTCGCGGAGCTCAGCGAGGCCGCGATCCGCTACCTCGTGGAGGAGCTCGCCGGACCACGTGGCGACCTGTCGGACGCCGACAGGGCGCGACTCGCGGAGGAGGAGCCGCCGTTCGGCGCGCCCGAGGCCGTGGTGTGGCAGGACGGCACCTGGATGATGCGCTTCGCGGAGTGCGGCCTGGAGATCGGCGACGACTACGGCGTGGGCGTCATGTTCGCCGGCCGCGTCCCCGTCGCGGTCGAGGACCTGTCGGATCCCGACGACGTCTGAGTGGGCCGGGCTCGCTCAACGACCGGTGCCGGGCCGTGCTCGCTCAGCGACCGGTAAGGGCGCTCAACGGGCAGAGGACGGTGCGTTGTACTTGAAGCCCCGGTGCGATCCGGTGAAGCCGAGGCGCTCGTAGAAGCGGTGCGCCTCCACGCGCTGCGCATCCGAGGTGAGCTGCACGAGCGGGCTGCCCAGGTCGGCGGTCGCGACGTCCATGATCCAGCGCATGAGCGCGGAGCCGACGCCGCTCGAGCGCAGATCCGAGCTCACCCGCACCGCCTCGACGAGGAGGCGGGTCGAGCCGCGGCGGGACATCCCCGGAATGCGGGTGAGCTGGAACGTGCCGATGATCCGGCCGTCGTGCTCGGCGACGAGGAGGTCGTTGGAGCCGTCGGCGAGCACCGACTCCAGGCCCGCGGCGTAGGCGGGCAGGTCGTCGTCGGAGGCGGTGTCTCCGCGCGCTGCGCTGATCGCGTCATCGGCGAGCAGCGCGACGATCGCCGCGGTGTCCTCGGTGCGCGCGCGGCGCAGCACCACCTCCCCGATCCGGGTGTCGAGCGGAACGGGGAGGGCGAGGTCGGTGAGCATGCTCGGGTCAGGCCTCGACGGACTCGGGGTCTTCTGTCCGCTCGGCCACGGCGTCGACGCCGGCCTCCTTGCGCTGCTCCGCGGTGATCGGGGCGGGCGCGGCGGTGAGCGGGTCGAAGCCGTTGCCGGTCTTCGGGAAGGCGATGACCTCGCGGATCGACTCGGTCTTGGACAGGTGCTGCAACACGCGGTCCATGCCGAGCGCGATGCCGCCGTGCGGCGGGGCGCCGAACTTGAACGCGTCGAGCAGGAAGCCGAACTGCTCCTGCGCGATGTCGTCGGAGAGGCCCATGACCTCGAAGACGCGCTTCTGGATGTCCTCGCGGTGGATGCGGATGGATCCGCCGCCGAGCTCGGAGCCGTTGCAGACGATGTCGTAGGCGTAGGCGAGGGCGGATCCGGGGTCGGTGTCGAAGGTGGCCTCGAACTCCGGCTTCGGGCCGGTGAAGGCGTGGTGCACGGCGGTCCAGGCGCCCGCGCCGACGGCGACGTCGCCCGAGGCGACCGCGTCTGCGGCCGGCTCGAACATGGGGGCATCGACGACCCAGGTGAAGGCGAAGACCTCGGGGTCGAGCAGACCCAGGCGGCGGCCGATCTCGACGCGCGCGGCGCCGAGGAGCGCGCGCGAGTCCTTCGCGGATCCGGCGGCGAAGAAGGCGCAGTCGCCCGGCTTCGCGCCCACGAACTCGGCGAGGCCCGCCTGCTCGGCTTCGCTGAGGTTCTTCGCGACGGGGCCGCCGAGGGTGCCGTCCTCGTTGAACAGGACGTACGCGAGACCGCGCGCGCCGCGCTGCTTGGCCCAGTCCTGCCAGGCGTCGAGCACCTTGCGCGGCTGCGAGGCGCCGCCGGGCATGACGACCGCGCCCACGTAGTCGGCCTGGAAGACGCGGAAGGTGGTCTCGGAGAAGTACTCGGTCGCCTCGACGAGCTCGAGTCCGAAGCGCAGGTCGGGCTTGTCGGATCCGTACTTCGCCATCGCGTCGGCGTAGGTCATCCGCGGCAGCGGGGTCTGCACCTCGACGCCGATGGTGGCCCACATCGCGCGGATGACGGCCTCCATCATCTCGATGACGTCCTCCTGGTCGACGAAGGACATCTCGATGTCGAGCTGGGTGAACTCGGGCTGACGGTCGGCGCGGAAGTCCTCGTCGCGGTAGCAGCGCGCGATCTGGAAGTACTTCTCCACACCGCCGACCATGAGCAGCTGCTTGAACAGCTGCGGGCTCTGCGGCAGCGCGTACCAGCTGCCGGGGTGAAGGCGCGCGGGCACGACGAAGTCGCGGGCGCCCTCCGGGGTCGAGCGGGTCAGCGTCGGGGTCTCGACCTCGACGAACTCCCGCTCGTGCAGCACGTCGCGCAGGGCCTTGTAGACCTTCGAGCGCAGCTGCAGCGGGGCGATCGCGGCGGGGCGGCGGAGGTCGAGGTAGCGGTGCTTGAAGCGCACGTCCTCGCCGACCGGGTCGGTCTCGGCGAGGCCGGAGGAGACCTGGAACGGCAGCGGAGCCGACTCGTTCAGCACGACGACATCCTGCGCGACGATCTCGATCTCACCCGAGGGCAGGTTCGGGTTCTCGTTGCCGGCGGGGCGGCGCGACACCTCTCCGGTCACCTGCAGCACGAATTCGCTGCGCAGCGGGTGCGCGATCTCCTCGTCGCGGATGACGACCTGGGCGATGCCCGATGCGTCCCGCAGATCGATGAAGGCGACTCCTCCGTGGTCACGACGGCGATCGACCCATCCCGCAAGGGTGATGGTCTGACCGATGTGCTCGGCTCGCAGCGAGCCTGCCGTGTGGGTGCGAAGCACGGAATATGCCTTCCAAGGAGGGAAAAGGGATCCCCGCCATTCTACGGGGACGCGCGGAAGGCCTCGTGGTGGGCGATGCGGCCTCACTAGACTGCGGTGAACCTCATCCCACGCCCGGAAGGCACAGCAGATGAACATCGTCCACGCGTCCGATGCGACCGACGCCGTCAGCGGCGTCTACGCCGCGATCTTCTCCGGCACCGGCATCACCTTCTCGCTGATCCTCTACATCGTCATCGCGATCGCGCTGTGGCGCGTGTTCACGAAGGCCGGGCACCCCGGCATCCTCGCGATCATCCCGATCGTGAACCTCATCTTCCTCATCAAGATCGCCGGTATGAGCGGCTGGCTCGTGCTGCTGTACCTGATCCCGCTCGTGAACATCATCTTCGCGATCGTGGTCGCGGTGAAGCTCGGCAAGAACTTCGGCAAGGGCGGGGTGTTCTCGTTCTTCCTGCTGTGGCTGTTCTCGTTCATCGGCTACTTCATCATCGGATTCGGCTCGGCCGAGTACCGCCGCGCCTGAGCGGATGCCGGCGGAGCGTCTGCACCTCGTCCGCCACGGCGAGGTCTTCAATCCCGGGCGGATCCTGTACGGACGCCTGCCCGGCTATCACCTGAGCGACGCGGGTCGGCGGATGGCGCAGGCCGCCGCCGACCACGTCGCCGGGCTGGACCGTCCGGTCTCCGCGCTGCGGTGCTCCCCGCTCGAGCGCACGCAGGAGTCGGCCGAGCCGTTCACCGCGGCGTTCGGCCTGGACCCCGTGCTCGACGAGCGCATCATCGAGCCGTGGAACGTGTTCGAGGGCACGCAGATGCGCCGCGCCCTGATGAACCCGTGGAACTGGCGCCACCTGCGCCGCCCCTCGGTGCCGAGCTGGGGCGAGCCGTACGCCTCCGTCGCCGCGCGCATGCGCCACGCGATGGACGAGGCCTGGCACGGTGCCGACGGCGGCGACGTGGTGTTCGTCTCGCACCAGGCGCCGATCTGGATCACGCACCTGTCGGTCGCGGGGCTGCCGTTGCGGCACGATCCGCGGACCCGCCGCTGCGCGCTGTCCAGCGTCACCTCGTTCGAGCGCGTCGGCGACGTGTGGCGCGAGGTCGCCTATGCGGAACCGGCTGTGGCGGGGATCGACCTGGGCGCGGTCTGACGTCCGGCCGACGCGAATCCGATGCGACGCCGGACTGGCGGGCTGCGGCTACCGGGCGTTCTCCGGTGAGATCAGATGCGCAGGCCGGGTGGATCCGGCCGCGTGGCCGCGTCCGTGCGATCGTGCCGACCCGTGCGGAAGCGGCACGGGTTCCAGGTCGAACGGATCCGCGTCGCGCGCGGGCAGCAGGAAGCGCCGCTCGGCGGTCGCGGCGACGGGGACGAGCGCCCGGATCAGTGCGGCCCCGCGCACGCCGGCCTCGCGCAGGGCCTCGATCTCCGCGGGATTGAGTCCCTCCGGCTGATCGCCGTTGCCGAGGTCGGTGCCGTAGCGGACCGTGCCGCCGTGGGCGTGGAAGCGGCGCAGGTTGTCCAGGGCGATCGTCCGGGCCTCGCCCTCGTGGATCGCGAGCGTCGAGATCCAGGCGATCCGCCCGGCCTGAGCGGAGACCTCGGCATCGCTGAGCCGCTCGGTGAACGGCGTGTGGGCGAGTGCCCTGACGCCGAGCCGCGGCATGCGCTGCGCCTCGCCGGGGCCCTCCGCATGGGCGACCACGGGCAGCCCGTGGCGATCGGCGATGCGCACGATCGCCTGCAGCAGGTCGTCGCCGAACACGGGGCCCGCCGTGCTGTTGCTGGCGACCTTGATGACCGAGGCTCCTGCGGCCTTCATCTCGGCGACGGCGGCTTCCGCCGCATCGGCGTCGGCGACCTCACGGAAGGATCCCTCCGGCGCCCAGCTCCGGTCGGAGGGGTACCCGCCGATCGGGGTCAGGAATGCGCCCGCGAAGGAGATCGCGATGCCGCCCGGCGGGTCCGCGGCGAGGGAGGCGATGGTCGCGGGAGCGGATCCGAGATCCAGCACCCGGCCCAGCAGGCCGCCCGCCAGGCGCGCGGGATCGACGAGCTGCAGATGCACGTGGTGGTCCGTGAACCCGCCGATCACCGTGCCGTCCGCCACGCTCACGCCGTCACCGTCCGATCTCGGTGCGCACCGCGTAGAGCTCGGGGAAGAACGTCAGATCGAGTGCGCGCTGCAGGAAGTCGACGCCGCTGGATCCGCCCGTGCCGATCTTGCGCCCGATCGTCCGGGTCACCGTGCGCAGGTGCCGGAAGCGCCAGAACTGGAAGTTGTCCTCGACGTCGACGAGCTCTTCGCACGCCTCGTACAGGTCCCAGTGGTCGTGCGGGTTCTCGTAGATCTCGGTGAGCACGGGCACGAGCGAATCGTGCATCCGGTAGGGCTGGCGGACGTCCCGATCGAGGATCTCGGCGGGGACCGGCAGGCCGCGACGCGCGGCGAATCGCAGGAACTCGTCGTACAGGGTGGGGCGCTCGAACTCGGCCGTGAGCATCGCGAGGTTCTCGGGGTGGGTGCGGAACACGCTCAGCATCCGCTCGTTCTTGTTGCCGAGCGCGAACTCCACGGCGCGGTACTGCACCGACTGGAAGCCCGAGGAGTTGCCGAGGTCGCCGCGGAACTCCGCATACTCGGTGGGGGTGAGCGTCGCCAGCACCGACCACTGCTGCGTGAGCACCTCCTGGATGTGCTTCACGCGCGCGATGTGCTTGAGAGCCGAGCGCAGGTCGTCCTCCGCGAGCCGGTCGCGCGCGGTGCCGAGCTCGTGCAGGACGAGCTTGAGCCACAGCTCCGTCGTCTGGTGCTGGATGATGAACAGCATCTCGTCGTGGTGCTGCGGCACGCTGACCGGGTGCTGTGCGCTGAGGAGCCGATCCAGGTCGAGGTACGACCCGTAGGTCATCCGATCCTTCAGATCGGTGACGATGCCCTCTTCGAGCGCTCGCTCGTTCGCGGTCGTGTTGTCCGGCACGGGCGACCTCCTTGTCGTTGAACATGTCCAGTATTTCATCGGCGCTTCGGAAGCGTCTGTGATCGAAGCCATCGCTGCACTCCGGGATTCGCCGCGATGCACTTGTCATCGGCGCTGCGAGTGTGTAGACGCGAGCGTGTAGACGAGGCGCCGTATCCGGCGCCGCCCTCATGCGGCCGCCGTCGAGACGGAGCCCCTGTCGATCGCGTCGTCCTCCATGAACATGACCCGGGGTGGCGGCGCATCCGAGTACTCGACGCCGGCGGGGGTGGTCCAGACGATCGTGCCGTCCCGGCACTGTCGCGCGGTCCAGCGCCATCTCGGGTCGATGTCGGGGTGCTTGAGGGCGTGGTGGGCGGCGCAGAGGCAGGCGAGGTTCGTGATCGCGGTGGGTCCGCCCCGGGCGTGGTCGTAGGTGTGATCGATCTCGCATCGGCGTGCGGGTCTGCGGCAACCGGGGAACCGGCAGGTGCGATCTCGGGCCCGGAGATGTCGTCGCATCGCCTCCGTGGGCTGATAGGCGGTGGTGCGGGTGATCATCCCGGCGTCGTCGAGGTGCAGGCGTCGCCAGGCGGCGGCGGATGCGGCGAGGCCGCGCGCGGTGTCGGCGTCGATCGGGCCGTGGCCGTCGAGCTCGGCGAGGCGGTCGTCGATCCCCGCGAGGGTGGCGGCGCTGACGGTGACCTGCACCGTCGGGCGGATGCTGTCGAGGATCTCGGCGTCGTGGTCGAGGCGGCCGGCGAGCAGCCGCAGCAGGATCCGGTCGCAGCGCACCTGATCCAGGGTGCGCGCGTCGCCCCGGGTGCTGGGGTCGGCGCTGTCCTGCTTCGCCGCATGGAGGGTCGCGTGGCCCTCCTGCGTGACCAGGTCGTAGGCGGCGTGGACGAGCACGGCGGGGCCGGTGGACGTGCAGAGTCGCCTGTCCGCGTCCCTCGTCGGTCACCGTGACGCTCCGCTCGTCCTGTGCGCGATCGTGCTGCTCCTGCACGGTCGCGGGTGCGAGGGCGGCGACGACGCTCTCGGCGAAGGCCTTCGTGCGCGCGCGGGTCTCCGCGGACGCGTAGGGGACGACGGTCGTCTCGTAGGCGGCAGCCACGGCATCGTCCTCGGCGGGGAGGTCGCGCGCGGCCTCGACGATTACGTCGGCGTGCGCCAGCGTGAGCGCGCCGGCGGCGAGGGCTTCACGCGTGCTGCGGAGGCGCTCGTGCAGGGTGTGCGCATTGCCGAGCTGCTTCGCCGCGGCGTAGGCGGTGACCCGAAGCCCTGCGGAGAACTCGCTGATCATGGATCTTTCGGCCTGCTCGAACCCGTCCTGCCCCGGTCGGATCTCATCGAGGAGCAGCCGCACCCGTTCGGCGAGTCTCTCTGCCTTCCTGGCATGCAGCCGGGCGATCTCACGGTCGATCTCCGCGCACTCCTCGACCAGCGCCGCACTGCGGCGGAGCGTGTGGTCGGGGGCGATCTCCATGCTTCCAGCCTAGAACGCAGCACCGACATTCGCGGGCCTGAATCCGGATCTGGGGATTACCAGTATAGAACCTGTATTCGACGATCCAGAGGCGGGGTCAGCGCGTCCCGTCACAGCATGAGGTGCTGCGTCCGATCCTTCGAGCGCACGAGATCATGCCTGATGCGTCCGGTGCGTCGTCCAGAACGGGCCTGGTCGCTGCCGCACCGGCCGCATAGTTTTGGGACATGCCTAAGCGAGTCCTGGTTGCCGCACTTCCGCACGTGAACCTGCTGGACCTGTCCGGTCCGGTGCAGGTGTTCTCTGCGGCGTCGCATCTGGGGGCCGACTACGAGCTGACCTACGTGTCCCCCGTGGAGGCGGTGTCCTCTGCCCAGGGCGTCGTGCTGTCGTCGCTGGAGCCGCTTCCCACGGTAGCGGGAGAGGACCTCGTGCTGATCCCGGGACCCGATCTCACCCGCTCTCTGGAAGTCGACCCGGCGTTGATCGCCTGGATCCAGGGCGCCGCGGAGGCGGGCGCCACGCTGGCGTCCGTCTGCACGGGGGCGTTCCTCCTGGGGGAGGCCGGCCTGTTGAACGGGCGCCGTTGCACGGCCCACTGGAGCGTGATCGAGGGCATGCGGCAGCGCTACCCGCGTGCGAGGGTCGTGGACGACGTCTTGTTCGTGATGGACGGGCAGATCCTGAGCAGTGCCGGCATCGCATCCGGGATCGATCTGGCGCTGGCGATCGTGGACCGTCATCACGGCCCCGCGATGGCCGCTCGCGTGGCGCGCGAGCTGGTCGTCTACACGCGACGCAACGGCGAGGCGGCACCTCTCAGTCCGTTCGTCGCTCACCGGGAGCATGTCGTCCGGGAGGTGCAGGCGGTCCAGCAGATCTTGTCGGACGGTTTCGATCAGCAGCATCCGCTCTCGGCACTCGCGTCCGCGGTCAACCTCGCGCCTCGGACGCTGACGAACCACTTCGTGAAGACGATCGGCATGACCCCGCTGCAGTACCAGCAGTCGCTCCGGATCGGCCACGCTCGAACCCTGCTGGCGACCACCGAGCTGTCGATCGAAGACATCTCGCTCGCGTGCGGCTATGCCGACCCGCGCCACTTCCGCCGCGCTTTCACCCAGGCGCAGGGCGTACCACCGCGGGACTACCGCGAGGCCCTGAACGCCTGAGGCCCCCTTCCTGCTTTCCCACCCTCACCGGAGATCACCCATGAAGACCTACGTTCGTCGCGCCCTTCTCACGGTCGGCGGCATCGCCCTGTCCGCTGCAGTCCTGACGGGCACAGCCGCCGCCGGATTCGCCACCACGATGGCCCGCGACTTCTCCGTCACGGTCCCCGCCTCCCACACCATCGACCGCAGACCCGCCTCCCCGCCGGAGGAGGGCCGCATCCACGTCGCGGTGCTGCTGGGCGCGGGCGGAAGCGTCGCCACCGACGTGATGGGCCCGTTCGACGTGTTCGCCAGCTCACCCCGGTTCGATGTCCGGACCGTCGCATCCACTCGCGAACCCGTCGCGCTGTCCGGCGGTCTCACCGTCGTCCCGGACAGCACGTTCGCGGACTACGCTTCCGGGCGGCTTCGCCTTCCGGATCTGCTCGTGGTCCCCGCGATCACCGACCCTGCAGGATCCGTCGAGGCCGACCTCCGCTCCATGATCGAAACCGCGCACAGGGGCGGCAGGACCATCATGGGCGTGTGCGCGGGGGCGCGAGTGCTCGTCGAGACGGATGTCCTCCGCGGAAAGAGGGCGACCTCGTTCTGGTCGGACATCGACGGCATGCGTTCGTCTCACCCCGAAACCGTGTGGGTCAGCGGCCAGCGCTGGGTCGAGGATCGCGAGATCATCACCACGGCCGGCGTCAGCTCCGGGATCGCGGCCAGCCTGCATGTGGTGCAGAAGCTCGCCGGCGTCGCCGAGGCCGAGCGCATCGCCGACGACATCCGCTACCCGCACTGGGATCCGCACGGCGCCACCGGCATCCCCGTGAACACCGCGTCTCTGGACGACTACCCCTATGTCCTCGGTGCGACGATGCCGTGGGGGCAGCCTCGATACGGACTCGGGCTGACTCCCGGCGTCGACGAGATCGATGTCGCAGCCGCCGCCGAACTCTACGGCGGAGCCGCGTTCACCGCTCACATCACACCCGTCGCCGAAACCTCCACGGTGACGACGAAACACGGGCTCCGGCTCCTCGCCACACCTCTCGACAGTGCGGGAAGGCTCGACCGCCTCATCGTCCCCGGAGTCACCGCCACCTCCCTCGCAGCGAACGAGACTCCCGTCTTCCTCCCCGCGGCAGGGGCCACGAGCGGAAACACCAGCTTCGACCCCGTCCTCGCCGACATCGCTCGAACCGACGGGCGGCATCTCGCCGAGACCGCCGCCAAGTACATCGAATACCCGCTCCCGACTCTTCCCGAGGAGAGCGGATTCCCCACCCGCATCGCGATCCTGACGGGCGGCGCGCTCCTCGTCAGCGTCGCCGCAGGATTCGTCCCGCTCGCCGTCGCGCGCCTGCGTCCCGCCACCATGCTCGTGCAGGGGCGGCGCCGGGATCGGCAACGCCGCTAAGCTGAGGTCCGACAGCGCCTAGGGTTCCGGGGTTCGCCCGACTGGTCCGAGCGGCGCCACGCCGGGCCTTCGTGGGTCCGACGTCATCTGAACGGACAAAAGCCTGGAGGAACCACGTCCGTCGCGCCCGCGACGGACCGAAGGTTCCCATGTCTCTTCTCGCATTCGTCCTCGTCTTCTCCGCCGCCGTCGCGCACGCGGGCTGGAACGTGCTCGCGCACGGCATCAGCCGGGCGGGGCTCCCGTTCCTCTGGTGGGGCGCCGTCGCGAGCACAGTTCTCTGGATCGGAGCGGTGCCGTTCACCGGCGGCCTCGGAACCGACGACTTCGGCGGCTTCGTCCTCGGCGTGCTCGTCTCGAGCGTGCTCCACGTGGCCTACATGGCCGTGCTGCAGCACGGCTATCGGGTCGGCAACCTGTCCACGGTCTATGCGACGGCGCGCGGCACGGGTCCGTTCCTGTCGGTCATCATCGCGATGCTGCTGTTCGGCGAGCGCCCCTCGCCTCTCGCGCTGGCCGGGGTGGCGGTGGTCATCGTCGGCATCGTCGCGATCGGGTTCGTGGACCGGGCGGGGGCGGTGCGCCTGGACGCCGTGTCCCACGATCGCCGGCGGATCGATCCCGGGCTGCTCTTCGGCGTGCTCACCGGCGTCGCGATCGCGCTCTACACGATCTGGGACGCGTTCGTCGTGCGCTCGTTCTCGCTCTCCCCGGTCGCGTTCATGGTCGGCACCGCCGGCATGCAGGCGGTCTACTACTCCGCCGCGATGCGCCGCCGGTGGGCCGCCGCTGCGGCGCTGTGGCGCACCGAGTGGCGCCGGATCGTGGCCTTCGGGATCCTGTCGCCGCTGTCGTACATCCTCGTGCTGCAGGCGATCACGATCGCCCCCGTCGCGCTCGTCGCGCCACTGCGGGAGGTGAGCGTGGTGCTGGTCAGCCTGTTCGGCGCGTTCGTGCTGCGCGAGGGCCGCCCGGTCTGGCGGGTCGGCGCCGCCGCGGTGGTCGTCGCCGGGATCGCGCTGCTCGCGGTGTGAGGGAGGCCCGTCCGATGCGCTCGGGCGCCCGACGGGCCCCGGGGGCGGATCCGGCCGGCCTCAGCCGCCCACCGCGCGGAGGTACTGGCCGTCGGGGGAGATGCCGGATCCGGAGACCGTGAAGCGCACGATGCTGGAGAGGTAGCGGTCCTCGCTGGCCTCGAAGACGCGGCCGTCGGCGCCGCGGGAGGTGCGGCTGAGGCGGAGGATCGGGGTTCCCTGCGGCACCTGCAGCAGTGCCGCGTCCTGCTCGTCGGCGGCGACCGCGTCGATCTCGTGCTGCAGGCCCACGATCGGGTGACCCTGCGAGCCCAGGAATTCGGTGATCGAGACGGCATCGGTGTCGATCGCGAACAGCAGGCGGCCGACCTCCTCGGTGTAGAACAGCCGCTCGAGCATCGTCGGGCGGTCGTCGAGGAAGCGCAGCCGGACGACGCTCACGATCGTGTCGCCGGGATCCACGCCGAGGGCCTGCGCCTTCTCGGCACCCGCGCGACGCAGGCTCAGCTCCTGCGTGCGGGCGCCGGGCCGAGCGCCCAGCTCGCGCGCCCAGCGCGTGAACGGCACGGACACGTCGACGGCCTGGGTGGCCTTGCGCTCGACGACGCGCGCGGGCCGCCCGCGGGCGGTCTCGATGAGGCCCTCGGCGCGGAGGGCGGCGAGGGCGTTGCGGATCGGACCGCGCGAGGTGCTCCAGCGCTCCGCGAGCTCGGCCTCTGTCGGCACGGCGTCTCCCGGGCGCAACCGGCCCGCCGTGATCCTGGCGCGCAGATCGTCGGCGATCTGGGTGTAGACAACCTTGGGCACATAGGCATACTACTTCGTCGCCTCCTTCGGGCGCACCCCTGTTCCTGTGGTGTTCATTCAGGCGAAGCTCGGGTGAACAGTCGGGGAACAGTGCCGAGTTAGGTATACATCTCGACCGTGGGCTTGAGAGAGTCTTCGAGGATTCCCTCCGCACCTGAAACCCGAAAGGTCCTCATGAAGCTTCGCGCTCTCACCGTCGCAGCCGGCGCCGCCGTGCTCGCCCTCGGCCTGGCCGCGTGTTCCGGCACCGCCGGTGCCGCCACCGGCACCGACGCGCCCGCTGCCGCGAACGGCGGCTACGCCGTCGACGCGAACACCCTCGTCTTCGGCGTCGTGCCCGACTCGGTCGACACCCAGACCAACTACCAGCCGCTCATGGACTACCTCGCCAAGGAGACCGGCAAGAAGGTCGAGTACCACGAGTCGACCGACTACGCCGCGCTCATCGAGGCCGCCGTCGCCGGCAAGGTCGACGTCGCCTCGTTCTCCGGCTTCACCTACATCACCGCCACCAACGCCGGCGCCAAGCTGACCCCGATCTCCTCGATCGTCACCAAGCAGGGCCAGGAGCCGGGCTACTACTCCGAGGCGATCGTGCCGAAGGGATCCTCGATCACCTCGATCAAGGACTTCAAGGGCAAGAAGGTCTGCTTCGTGGACCCGTCCTCGACCTCGGGCTACCTCTTCCCGAGCTACAACCTCCTGAAGGACGGCATCGACCCCAAGACGGGCGTCACCCCGGTCTTCGCGGGCAAGCACGACGTCAGCGTGCAGAAGGTCGGCGAGGGCAAGGAGTGCGAGGCGGGCTTCGCCGAGGACAGCGAGGTCGCCAAGAGCGACAAGGTCACCGTCGTCGACAAGACGATGGTCCCCGGCGCCCCGCTGGTCTACAGCTCGGTCCTGCCGAAGGAGACCTCCGACAAGGTCGTGACCGCGCTCAAGGAGATCACGATCGACGACATCGTGAAGGCGGGCGTCAAGAACGCGGACAGCGACGCGTTCAAGGCGACGTTCTACGCGACCAAGCCGGTCGATGACAAGTACTACGACATCATCCGCGACATCTGCGACAAGACCAAGGCCGATCAGTGCAAGAAGTGATCTGACCGATCACACCGGGGCCGGCGGCACGCGCCGGCGGCCCCGGCTTGCGAGACACCACTCCCCGCATGAGACACCACGGCAGCCGTGGTGTCTCATGCCGGATCTGGTTTCTCGCGCAACGACCCGTCACAACCAGGAGCGCAAACACATGAGCACCCCCGCCTCGTCCGAGCCGGTCATCCGCCTCGCCGGCGTCACCAAGCAGTTCGGCGCGACCACCGCCCTCAGGGGCGCGGACCTCGAGGTCGCGCGCGGCGAGATCGTCGTGCTCCTCGGGCTCTCCGGATCCGGCAAGTCGACCCTGCTGCGGCATCTCGACGGACTGGAGACGCCGACCTCGGGCAGCGTCGAGGTGCTCGGATCCTCCGTCCCGGCGCTCAAGGGCAAGGCCCTGCGCAGCCTCCGCAGCCGGGTCGGCTTCATCTTCCAGCAGTTCGAGCTGGTGCCCTCACTCACGGTGCTGGAGAACGTGCTGACCGGATCCCTCTCCTCCGTGCGCGGCCCGCGCCTCGGCCTCTGGGGCTACTCGAAGGACGCGAAGCTGCGCGCCCTCGGCCATCTGGAGCGCGTGGGGCTGCTCGACCGCGCCTACCAGCGCAGCGACACCCTCTCCGGCGGCCAGCAGCAGCGCGTGGCCATCGCCCGAGCGCTCATGCAGCGCCCCGAGATCCTGCTCGCCGACGAGCCCGTCGCCTCGCTCGACCCCGAATCGAGCGACCAGGTCATGGCGCTCATCCGCGAGATCGCGGCCGATCAGGGCCTCACCGTGGTGTGCAGCCTGCACCAGGTCGACCTGGCGATCAGCTGGGCCGACCGCATCGTGGGCCTGCGCCACGGCGAGGTCGTGCTGAACACATCCACCACCGGCCTCAGCAAGGCCGAGGTCATGGAGATCTACGGCCGGGTCGCCACGACCACTGCCGACCTCACCGCCGTGACGACCGAGCTCATCGAGCAGGGGATCGCGACGCCTGCCGCGCCGTCGGGGGCGCGCTCGTGACGGTCGTCGCGGCGCCCCGTCGTGAGGGCTACGTCGGCGGCCTCCTCTCCCGCGCGCCGAAGCACCGGGTCTCGCCCGAGCGCATCGCGGCCTCGCTCACGCTCATCGTGCTCGTCGGGCTCGGCATCGCCTCGCTCGTGCAGAGCGGCTTCTCGCTCGCCGGCGTCTTCCAGAGCTGGGGCAACGCGCAGCGCTTCATGACCCGGGTGGGGGCGCTCACGTTCCCCGCGCCGCTCGACCTGCTCTGGCTGATCGCGCTCACCGTGGGCCTGGTGCTCGTCGGCACCCTCGTCGCCGCCGTGCTCTCGGTGCCGATCGCCTACCTCGCCGCCGCGAACACCACGCCGGGACCCGTCTGGCGCGGGATCGCCCGGTTCATCGGCGTGCTCACCCGTTCGATCCCGGACGTCGTGCTCGCCATGGCGTTCGTGCTCATGTTCTCGCTGGGCACGCTGCCCGGCATCCTCGCGATCGGCATCCACTCGATCGGCATGATCTCGAAGATGTTCGCCGACGCGATCGAGCAGATCGACGAGGGCCCGCGTCTCGCGATCCGCGCCGCGGGAGGCACCAGGCTGCAGCAGTTCACCGCGGGCGTGCTGCCGCAGGTGCTGCCCAGCTGGGTGGCGACCGTGCTGCACCGCAACGACATCAACCTGCGCGGCAGCGTCGTGCTCGGCTACGTCGGCGTCGCGGGCCTCGGCCTGGAAATGTCCTACGCGTTCAAGGCGCTCAACTACGGCCGAGGCCTCGGGATCGCCCTGGTGATCTTCGTGCTCTGCGTCGTCATGGAGATCGTCTCGAGCGCCGTGCGCGGCGCGATGCTCGGCGAGACCGCGCAGACGCGCTCCTGGATCGACCGGATCCTGCACCCGCGCCTCCGCCGCACCGACGCGGCGACGGGCACCGCCGGAGCTGGCATCGCGCTGGCCACCGGCGCCGCGAAGCCGGCATGGGCGGCCTCTCCCGCCGCGGCCGTGCGCCGCCCGTGGACGCGCGAGCGCCGCCGCAACACGATCGCCGGCTGGATCGCGGTCGCGATCGTGATCGGCAGCCTCCTCGTCTGCCAGATCCAGTGGAGCGACCTCCTCACGGTGTGGGCGAAGATCCCGGAGACCGCCGCGAAGTTCTGGCCGCCCGACTTCGGCAACTACGACGCCTCCGTCATGCTCGGCGCCATGCGGGACACGATCGCGATCGCGCTCGCCGCCACCGTGCTGACGCTGCT
Source organism: Microbacterium sp. NPDC089698 (assembly GCF_044749045.1). NCBI lineage: Bacteria > Bacillati > Actinomycetota > Actinomycetes > Micrococcales > Microbacteriaceae > Microbacterium > Microbacterium sp. NPDC089698. The sequence continues at coordinate 36,784 of NZ_JBIVHE010000003.1, read as the reverse complement.
GCCCTCGCTCCTGCTCGGCTCCTTCGCGGCCCGCAACGTCGCCCCGAACGGCACGGTGCGCGGCATCGCCCGGTTCCTGCTCGTCGGCATCCGCGGCATCCCGGAGCTCATCCTCGCGATCGTGCTCATCGTGGTCACCGGCCTCGGTCCGACCGCGGGCATCGTGGCCCTCGCGATCGGCGGGATCGGCCTGCTGGGCAAGCTCGTCGCGGACTCTTTCGAAGAGGTCGACCGCGGCCCGGAGCGCGCTCTGCGCGCGGTCGGCGCCACCCGGATCCAGACCTATGCCTCCGCGACCGTGCCGCAGGGCACGCGCGCGCTCATCGGGCACAGCTTCTACATGCTCGACACGAACATCCGCGCGGCGACGATCCTCGGCATCGTCGGCGGCGGCGGTGTGGGCTACTACCTGCTGAACGCCGGGCAGGGCTCGCGCTACGAGGTCGTGACGGCGATCGTGCTGATGATCCTCGCCACGGTGCTCGTGGTCGAGGGGCTCGCGATGTGGATGCGGAGGGTTTTCCGATGACGGAAGGGAAGGCGATGACCGCTTCTCCGGACGACAGGTTCGACGTCGCGATCGTCGGATCCGGCATCGTCGGCCTCGGCGCGGCGTACGCGGCCGTGCGACGAGGGCTGCGTGTCGTGGTCGTGGACCGCACCGACCGGCCCGTGGGCGCGACGATCCGCAACTTCGGACATCTCTGCATCGGCGCGCAGGACGGCGCGGCGCGCGCCTACGGCGAGGCGTCCCGCGGGATCTGGCTGCGCCTCGCCGCCGAGACCGGATTCTGGGTGCGCGAGAGCGGCACGCTCGTCGTCGCCAGGGCGGAGGACGAGCGGGCGCTCCTCGAGGAGGCCGCAGGGGCCGAGGGCGAGCACGGCGGGATCCGCCTTCTCTCTCCCTCCGCGGTGACCGAGCTCGCCCCGGTCCGTCCGGAGGTCGTGCGCGGCGGCGCGCTCGTGGCCGGCGACCTGCAGGTGAATCCGCGGGAGGCCGCCGGAGCGATCGTGCGGCGCCTCGCGGCGCTCGGCGTGGAGTTCCGCTTCCGCACCGCGGTCACCGCGGTCGAGACGGGGCTCGTGCGCACGACCCGCGGCGACATCGCGGCGGACGACGTGGTCGTGGCCGTGAACCACGACGTCGACCAGCTGCTTCCCGCTCTCGCCGAGCGTGCGGGCGTGATCCGCTGCGCTCTCGACATGATGCGCGTTTCGGCCGATCTGCGCTCGCCGCTGCAGGCGCCGCTGCTCACCGGCTGGTCGCTCGTGCGCTACCGCCGATTCGCCGGCCTGGGCACCGCGACGGCGCTCCGCGAGCGGCTGCACGCCGAGCGCCCGGAGCTGGCCGCGCTCGATCTGAACCAGATGTACACGCAGCTGCCCGACGGGACGCTGCTGCTCGGCGACTCGCACCACAAGGCGGTGCAGCCGGAGCCGTTCCAGCCCGAGGCCGCGTTCGACGCGTTCCTCGCCGAGGCGCGCGAGCTCTTCGACGTCGGCGGGATGCGCGTGCTCGAACGCTGGCAGGGCGTGTACGCCGCCGCGGGCGAGGAGTTCCTCATCGAGGAGGTCGCGCCGCGCGTGCTCGCGCTCGCCGCGACCACCGGTATCGGCATGACCACGGGACTCGGGCTCGCCGAGCTCGAGACCGCCCGCGTCTTCGGCTGGGGCGGATCCGGATCCGCGGACGCCGACGCGTCCGTCGCCGACGGAGCACAGACACCCGCCATCGCCGGCGGCGCAGGAACGACCGCCATCGTCGGCGGCATCGCACAGGAGGAGAACGCATGAACCCGCACACCCCGATCGAACTGGTCGTGCTCGACATGGCAGGAACCACCGTGCTCGACGACGGCATCGTGGAGCAGGCGTTCCAGCGCGCGGCCGAGCGCACCGGCGTGGCCGCGCGGATCGGCTGGGACGAGGCGCTGCAGTACGTGCGCGACACCATGGGGCAGTCCAAGATCGACGTCTTCACGCACCTCGCCGAGGGCGACGTCGAGGCGGCGGAGCGCGCCACGGCGCAGTTCGAGGCCGCCTACGCCGAGATCGTGGCCGAGCAGGGCGCGACGGAGATCCCCGGTGCGGCCGACGCCATCCGCGCCCTGCGGGCCGCGGGCCTGAAGGTCTGGCTGACCACCGGGTTCGCCCCGGTCACGCGCGACGCGATCCTGGACGCCCTGGGCTGGCGGGACCTCGTCGACGGCGTGCTGAGCCCGGTCGACGCCGGTCGCGGGCGCCCCGCCCCCGACCTCGTGCTCACCGCGCTGCTGCGCGCAGGCGCCTCCTCGGTGCACGCGGTCGCGGTCGCCGGCGACACGGTCAGCGACGTGCAGTCGGGTCGCAGGGCCGGCGCCGGCTTCGTCGCGGGCGTGCTGAGCGGCGCGCACGACGCGGTCGCGCTCGAGACCGCCGATCCCGATGCCGTGCTGCCCGACGTCACCGCCCTTCTCGGCGCGCTCGCCGAGCGCGGCCTCGTCCCGGCTCTCGCGCCGATCGCGGCCGACTGACATGCGCGCGGCGCTGGTCCGCCCCGCAGAAGAGGTGCACCGGCACGACGTGCCGCTGCGGCCCGCCGCCGTCGCGATGGCCTGGCTCGGCGTCGGGCTCCCGCACGAGGTGCTCGCCGTACCGGGTGTCGCCCTCGCCCCGCACGACGTGCTGGTCGCGGTGGAGATGTCCACGATCTGCGGATCCGACATCCACACCGTGCAGGGCCGCCGGCACGCGCCGACGCCCCTCGTGCTCGGGCACGAGAGCGTGGGCCGGATCATCGCGATCGGCGACGAGGGCGCCCGCGCGGTCGACGGCGCGGCGCTGCACATCGGCGACCGCGTGGTCTGGTCGGTCACGGTCTCGTGCGGGCATTGCGACCGGTGCCTGGCGGGGCGCACGCAGAAGTGCCGGCAGCTCGCGAAGTACGGGCATGCGCGCATCGAGCCGCGGTGGGAGCTCACCGGCGGTTTCGCCGGGCACGTGCACCTGCGCGCGGGCACCGGGATCGTGCGCGTGCCGGAGGCGCTGCCGGCCGCCGCGCTCGCGCCCGTGTCGTGCGCCACGGCGACCGCCTGGGCCGGGGTCGCGCGCGGTGCGGTGCTTCGAGGCCGCGGGGTGCCGGATCCGTCCCCCTCCGCCGGCGAGGACGCGGAGGTGCTCGCGTGCGAACGGGTGCTCGTGCTGGGCGCGGGACTCGTCGGGCTCACGGCGGCGGTGATCGCCGCGGAGCTGGGCGGGCGCGTGCAGATCGCCGATCCGGACCCTGCCCGGCGTGCGTTCGCCGAGCGGTTCGCGCTCACCGCGATCGCCCCGGACGACGTCGCGGAGGAAGGATTCGACCTCGTGATCGAAGCCTCGGGGCACGCGGTGCGCGCGGCGCTGGACGCGGTCGACGTGGGCGGCGCCGTGGTGCTGCTGGGCAGCGTCTTCGCCGCGGATCCGGTGCCGCTCGACGCCGAGCGCATCGTGCGGGGGCTCGTGACCGTGGCGGGGGTGCACAACTACACGGGAGCCGAGCTGCACGCCGCGGCCGCGTTCATGGCCGGTCGCGGGCGCGCGCACCCCTTCGCCGACGCCGTGGGCACCGTGCATCCGCTCGCCGCGGTCGACGCCGCGCTCGTGCAGGCGGCCGCCCCCGGGGCTCCCCTGCGGGTGGGGCTCACCCCGCGCTGAGGCCGGTCCGCGGGGCGCGGGGGAACCGTGTCCCACTTCGTGCCCCACCATGTCCCGTTTTCGGCGGGGAAACCACCCCAGATCCAGCCGAAATCGGGACATGGTCGGTGGCCGCAGGCCAGCGCGGATCGTGCCAGGCTTGAGGGATGAACCCCCAGGAACCGCGGCAGCAGCCCGCTCTCGGCGTGCTGCTGGTCGTCGGATCCTGCCTGTCCCTGCCGTTCGGCGCCGCCGTCGCGACCACGATCTTCCCGGAGCTCGGCTCCTGGGGTGTCACGGGACTGCGGGTGCTCATCGCCGCGATCGTGGTGCTCGTCATCGCGCGCCCGCGGCTGAGGCGCTGGAACCGTGCGCAGTGGATCTCGGCGATCCTCTTCGGCGTCTCGATCGCCGCGATGAACGGCACCTACTACGCCGCGATCGACCGGATCCCGCTGGGGCCCGCGGTCGCGATCGAGTTCCTCGGCCCGCTCGTGCTGGCCGCGGTGCTCACCCGGCGCCTCGCCGATGCCGTCTGGGTGGGGATCGCGCTGGTCGGCATGGCGCTGCTCGGGGTCGACGGGCTCACCGGCGCCGAGGCGCTGGATCCCTGGGGTGTGCTGTTCGCGCTCATCGCGGCCGGGTTCTGGGTCATGTACATCCGGATGAGCACGCGCGTCGGCGCGCTCACCACGGGAACCGAGGGCCTCGCGGTCGCGCTCGCCGTGGGCGCCGTGCTGCTGCTGCCGTTCGGCGTGCCCGCCGCGGTGACCGCGGTGGCGGATCCTCGCGTGCTGGGACTCGCCGCGCTCACGGCCTTGCTCGCCTCGGTGATCCCCTACATCCTCGAGCTCGCGGCGCTGCGCCGCCTGCCGCAGCGCGTGTTCGGGATCCTGCTCAGCCTCGAGCCGGTCTTCGCGACGCTCGCGGGACTCCTCGTGCTCGGGCAGCACGCCTCGCCGCTCCGGCTCGCCGCGATCGCGCTGGTCGTGATCGCGAGCATCGGCGTCACGGCGGGCGCGCGGCGTCGTCGCGGCGCCCGGCCCGATGAGGAGCCGCCTTCGCCGCTGACCGGATCCATCGCGGTCGTCCCCGACTGAGGGCATCCCGACGGCGGGCGTCACACGCGCCGGCCCCGCCCTGCGCGGGCGTAGCCTCGGGACCATGAGCGCGCTCACCGACCTCCTCGACATCCGCACCCCCGTCCTCCTCGGGCCCTTCGGCGGGCTCAGCTCGATCCCGCTCGTCGCCGCGGTCAGCGCGGCGGGAGGGCTCGGATCCTATGGGCTGTACGGCTATGACGCGGAGCGCATCCGCACGACCGTCGCCGGGATCAGGGCCGCGACGCGCCGGCCGTTCGGACTCAACATCTGGCTGCCCCGGGGCGACGAGGTCGAGCCCGGCGTCGAGCACGACGACTACGCCGCGGCCCTCGCCCCGTTCTTCGCCGAGGTGGGCGCCGAGGTGCCGGCCCGCCCTGCGGCGTATCTGCCCTCGCTCGACGAGCAGCTCGCCGCGGTCCTCGAGGCCGCGCCGGCCGTGCTGAGCGTGGTCTTCGGGGTGCCCTCGGCATCGCTCGTCGACGAGGCGCACCGCAGGGGGATCCGCGTGATCGGCACGGCGACGACGGTCGCCGAGGCGCGCGCCCTCGCGGAGGGCGGCGTGGATGCGATCGTCGCGACCGGGGCCGAGGCCGCGGGCCACCGGGTCTCGTTCCTGCGCCCGGCCGAGGACTCGGTCGTCGGGCTGTTCTCGCTGCTGCCGCAGGTCGTCGACGCGGTCGACGTGCCGGTGATCGCCGCCGGCGGGATCTCGGACCGGCGCGGGGTCGCCGCCGCGTTCGCGCTCGGCGCGCAGGGCGTGCAGGTCGGCACGGCCTTCCTCGCCACGGCGGAGTCGGCCGCGAACGAGGCGCACCGGGCCGCGATCCGGGCGACGCCGGCCGAGGACGCGGTGCTCACGCGGGCGATGAGCGGCCGGCTCGCGCGCGGTGCGCGCAACCGTGTCGTCGCGGACATCGAGGCGGCCGGATCCATCGCGCCGTTCCCGGCGCAGAACTGGATCACCGGACGCTTCCGCACCCCGGCCGGGCAGCAGAACAGGGGCGAGCTGCAGTCGCTGTGGCTCGGCCAGTCGGCGCCGCTGGCCCGCTACGAGACCGCCGCGGCGGCGTTCGCCGAGCTGGCGGCGGGAGTGCCGTCCTGAGCTCCGGTCCCTTGCCGACACCGGTCCGGAACAGGGCCCGGCGCGGAGGCGAGCGCCGTCAGAGGATGACGGTCGAGCGGCCGTGCACGATGACGCGGTCGTCGGCGTGCCACTGCACGGCCCGCGCGAGCACCAGGCGCTCCACGTCGGCGCCGCGGCTCTGCAACTCCGAGGCCGACTCCGCGTGCGTGACGCGCGTGACGTCCTGCTCGATGATCGGGCCCTCGTCGAGATCCGCCGTCGCGTAGTGCGCGGTGGCGCCGATGAGCTTCACGCCCCGCTCCTTGGCCCGCGCGTAGGGGTTCGCGCCGATGAAGGCGGGCAGGAACGAGTGGTGGATGTTGATCACCGGGGCACCGAGGCTCCCGATGAAATCGTCGGTGAGGATCTGCATGTAGCGCGCGAGGACGACGAGGTCGACGTTGCCGCGCAGCAGCTCGAGCTGCCGCTGCTCCATCTCGGCCTTGTCGCCGGAGGGGATGTGCACGAACGGCACGCCGAACGAGCGCACCGACTCCGCCAGATCCGGGTGGTTCGAGACGACCATCGTGACGTCGATGTCGAGCTGGCCGCGCTGAGTGCGCCAGAGCAGCTCCATGAGGCAGTGGTCGTACTTGGACACGAAGATCGCGACGCGCTTGCGCTTGGACGCGTCGTGCAGCGACCACTCCATGCCGAAGCGCTCCGCGACCGCGGCCAGATCCGCTTCGAGGGCGGGACGCGCGGCGGCGAGGCCGTCGCGGTGGATCACCGTGCGCTGGAAGAAGCGCCCGCCGGCCGCATCGGTGGAGTGCTGGTCGAGGGAGATGATGTTCGCCCCGTGCGCGGCGAGCACCCCGGCCACGGCGGCGACGATCCCTGGCTGGTCGTCGCAGGCGATGAGCAGTCGTGCGGTGTCGGGCTGCGCCATGACAGGTCTCCTTGCAAGCGGGGGTGTCCGTCGATTCTGCCGCGCCCCGGCGCGCGAGGCGAATCGCGCGTGCAACGTGCGCGCGCCACGCGGATGTCGCGCCCTCCGGACGCCGGAAGGGACCCGGGCGCACGGCCCGGATCCCTTCCGACGAGGATCCCGCGGGGGAGGCCCTTTGCGCTCAGTTCCCGGAGAACTCGGCCAGGCTCAGCGTCTGGTCGCCCGGCCGCGTGAAGTGGCCGGCCTGGGAGGTGGTGGAGGCGCCGTGCGCCGCCGGCGCGTCCCAGGTGCGGCCGGGCGTGGTCGCCGCAGTGGACGTATCGATGCCCAGCACGAGTCCCGAGTAGCGGTTCACGAGCCGGACGGATCCGGTCGCCGCCCCGCTCGCGGGATCCGTGTTCGGCACGATGAACCACTGCTGTCCGACACCGGCCGACGCCTTGTCGGTGAGCGTGAGGCCCGCGCCCCACGCGCGCCCGGCGGTCGAGGAGGCGTCGACGCCCAGCAGTGCGCCGGCCTGGGTCGCGATCGTGTACGCGCCGTCGCCGGTCGCCGTGAACGTCCACGCGCCGTTCTTGCGGTTCACGGATCCCGCCGTCGTCAGCTTCTTGCCGTTGCCGGAGGCCGAGAGCTTGCGCCCGTCCGCGTTCGCGATCGTGTACGCCTTCGTCGTGTCGATCGCGGTCGCCGGCGACACCGAAGGACCGGCGTCGATCGTGATGTTCGCGAGCTGCGCGTAGGCGTCGCCCATGCAGCCGAAGGAGCAGTAGGACCGGAACGACTTGCCGACGATCGCCGAGCTCGTCTTGTTGGCCGGGTCGACGAACCACCGGTACCAGGACGCCGTGGTGTACGCGGATCCGGAGTCGCCGAGACGGAACCACTTCTGGGTAGCGAGGTTCTTCGTGGCGTAGAACTCCTGCGGCGCCTTGCCCGACTGGTCGGGGTTCTGCGGCTGTCCGATGTACAGCCCGAGGTAGGCGTCGTAGGTGACGTCCATCACGAACAGCGGCGAGGTCGCGGGCATCTGCCCGTTCTTGATCTGCTGCTGGGCCGTGCCGGGGGTCTTCGGGTCGTACTCCTTGTCGACCGGCGTGTAGCCCGTCTCGCTGTCATCGGCGACGGGGACCATGTTGCTCTCCTTGCCGGAGATGCCGGGCTCGGTCCAGGCGCCGTCGTACCACTTCTGCCAGGAGCCGGTCGCCATCTTCCCGGAGATCGGAGCGCGGGCGACGTGCTCGTAGAAGGCCACCCAGCCGCCGGTCTTGTTCACGACGCGGGAGCCGTAGAACGCGTAGAAGTAGCCGGATGCGTAGTCGACGTAGAGGCGGGGATCGCCGTCGCCGTAGTAATAGGTCTGCTGCGGGAATGCGGTGGTGTCGCCGCGGGTCGTGCTGTACGGCGAGGTGATCGCGTGGCCGGGGATGCTCCAGGTCTTGCCCTTGTCGGTCGAGACCGCGTAGTCGATCGCGTCGTAGTGCAGGCCGTCGCCGAAGGGCTTGGGCGTGAACTCGTTGTGCACCAGCCCGTACCAGTCGCCCGTGTCGGGGTCGACCCACATCTGCGTGATGTCGCAGTAGTTCGGCTGCGTGTAGCTGGATCCGGCCGGCGCCTTCGTCGACTCGACGCCGGTCGGGCTGGCGTTGCAGAAGTCGGTGGTGTCGGGATTCGTGCCGGCGGCGTTGAGCGCGTCGTCCGGCTTCGCCGTGTCGAAGTTCGAGCCGGTGTACCAGTTCCACTGGCGGATGTCGCCGTTGCTGCCGTCGGGCTCGTTGTAGTAGTTCGCGTGCGACTCGCCGAAGTGGAACGTGCCGTCCGCGTCGATGAACGGGCTGGCCGGGGTGTCGTCGGGGTAGTTCCACGTGCTGTTGTCGACCGAGTCGGTCGTCACGGTCGCGGCGGCCGGCTCGGGTGCGGGGGTGGGCGTCGGGGTCGGAGTGGGTGTGACGATCGGGTCGGTCGTGTAGGCGACGATCTCGGACGCCGAGGCGTTGTTCGAGCCGTTCACGGCGTCGAGGATCCGGAACTCGACGTAGCGCGCCGAGACGGGCTGGGCGAACGTGACGTACTGGATCTGCGTGCTGCTGGTCGGCTGCGAGAACGTCGCGGTGCCCGCAGGCGTCCAGGCGCTGCTCTTGCCGTCCTTGGCGACGGAGGGGTCGTTGGTGGTGAGGACCTGCACGTTCTTGGCCGGGCCGTTGCCCTGCACCTTGACGGAGTAGCCGAGCCCCGTGAGGGTGTGCTCGGCCCCGATGTCGAACGTGAGGTAGTGCGGCATCGGATCCGGCGTGCCGCCGTTGTAGTTCGAGGCCCACTGCGTCGAGTAGTCGCCGTCGAACGCGCCTTTCGCGGTGCCGTCGAGCGACGGCGGCGCGGGGTAGGGCGCCGACTCGGAGTCGACGTCGAGCAGGGTGTAGCCCGTGTCCGGGATCGCCGCGCCCGCGGGTGGGGCGGTGTCGGCGTGGGCGGCGACGGCGCCGAGCGTCAGCGTCGTCGCGGCGATCGCGAGCGCGGCGCCGGCGGCGAGGACGCCCCGTGATCGACGGGGGAGGGACAGGATCTGTGGAGGCATCGGTCTTCCTTGCTGCGTCATCGAGGCGGGGAGAACAGGGGCCACGGTACTCGCAAGTTATCGCTAACATCAAGGACTTTGCGGGAATTGTCGTGATCGCCGCGGTGTGGAGATATCGCAAACATGCCTCGGGGGCGGCCTGGGGATGGTCCCCCGGCGTCGGGGCGCTCTGGTTGCTCCGGCGGTGACGTGGTTCCGGAGAGGCGCCGATCCCTGCCGTGCGGTCAGCGTCGGGGCGCGGCCGTCGAGCGGCGCACGACGAGCTGTGGCGCGATCGTTTCGGCCGGGGGCACCGCGCCGGGGTGCGAGATCGCGTGCAGGAGGTGCTCGACCGCGATGCGGCCCACGTCGATGAACGGCTGGGCGACGGTGGTGAGGGCCGGGGAGCAGAACTCCGCGAGCGGGATGTCGTCGACGCCCACGATCGAGACGTCGTCGGGGATCGTCCGGCCGAGCTCGGCGAACGCCCGCGCGAGGCCGAACGCCATCTCGTCGCTCGCGACGAACACGGCGGTGACCTCGGGGATCCGCGCCAGGATCTGCCCGGCGCGGTGGCCCGAGGCGGGGGACCAGTCTCCGACGATCTCGGGCGGCGCCTCGCGGCCGGCGTCCGCGAGCGCGTCGCGCCAGCCCCGGGTGCGGCTCGAGGCGTCGAGCCACTGCTGCGGACCCGCGACGTGCCAGACGGTCTCGTGGCCGAGATCCAGCAGATGACGGGTCGCGATCCGCCCCACCTCGCGCTGATCGACCGCGACCACCTGAGTCGACGCGGTGCGCGAGCCGTCGATCGTGATCGTCGGCAGGGTGCGGGTGAGCTCGTCGATCGCCCGCGTCGTCGAGATCAGCGGCACCGCGAGCACGATGCCCTCGACGCCCTGGTCGGCCAGACGTGACATGGCCTGCTCGATCTCGCCCGCATCGAGCGAGGGCGTCGTGACGGAGTTCACGATGTAGCCGGCCTCGGATGCGGTCGTCTCGATGCCGACCGCGACCGCGCTCCGCGAGTAGAAGCCGGTGCGGAGCGAGACGACGCCGATCGCCCTGCTCCGCCCGGAGGACAGGGCACGGGCGGCGTTGTTGCGCCGGTAGCCGAGCTGGTCGACCGCGGCGAGGACCTTGGCCCTGGTCTCCGGCTGCACGCTCGGGTTGCCGCTCAACGTGCGGGAGACGGTCTGCGCGGAGACCCCGGCCAGGCGGGCGACGTCGGCCATCCCCGGGATGCGGCGGGGATCCGGCGTCGGTGCGGTCGTCATGGGGTCCGATCGTGGGCGGGCGCGCGGGCGTCGTCCCGGCACACGTGCATGATATCGATCACATCCCGGGAGGCGTGCGAGGTGCCGCCGTGGGAGCCGCGCGGGCATAGCCTTGCTCCGTGACCTCCTCGGAACCCGACGCCTCGCTCGCGGTGCTTCTGGACGACGCGCGCGCCGCCCTCTCCGGCCTGCCGCAGGAGGCGCTCGGTCGCGAGAAGACCTCGCGCTGGCGGGCGCCGCGCATCGTCCGGGCCGGATCCGCGTGGCACATCGGCGTCCTCCTGATCGCCGACGACGCTGTGTTCGCCACGGCCGAGGTGCTGCGCGCTGCCGCGCCCGTGCGGCGGGGCTACGCGGCGGAGTCGGCCCGCGCGAGGGCGGAGCGCCGGGCCGAGGCCTCGCGCGGCGGCTTCGCCGACGGCGAGACCGTGCACGTCGGGTGGACCCCGATCGACGTCGCCGCCGTGTCGGCCGGAGGCTCGTCCGGCCCGCTCGCCCTCGTGGACGGCGTCCCGTCGGTGCGCTGGTCGGCCTCCGGCGCCCTCGCCCCCCTCTCGTCCTACCTCGAAGACCGGATCGCCCTCCTCCGGGCCGCCCGCCCCTGACGCGCCCCCGCCCTCGCCTCGCCCCCGCCCCCGGCTCGCGCCCCTTCTCTGACCGCGAGACTCCAACTGGGCGACGAGACTGCGTCAAAGAGGCGCAGTCTCGTCGCCCAGTTGGAGTCTCGCGGTCAGAGGAGGGACCGCGAGGGCAGCGAGGGCAGCGAGGGCCGCGAGGGCGGGCGGGTCAGCGGGTCAGGGCGCGCTCGCCGAAGCGGCGCAGGATGCGGGCCGGCTCGGTTACGACGGATCCAAGGACGGCCTCCTGCACCGTGTGGAAGGCGTCGGGGTCGAAGTACCCCGTGGTGCGGTAGAACACCATGCGGTCGGCGAAGTCTCGCGGGGACGGCTCCGGATGGAACTGCGTCGCGTACAGATCGGTGCCCACGCGATACGCCTGCACGGCGCAGGTCTCGTTGCCGGCGAGCAGCACCGCGTCCGGCGGCACCTCGGCCGAGCCCTCCTTGTGCGCCGTGAAGGCGTGGAACACCGGGCCCGCGGGGCCGAAGAGAGGATCCGTCGCGGCGTCCGTCGTGCAGCGGATCTCGGCCGCGCTCGCCTCCTCCGGCGAGTCCATGCCGACGTCGCCGCCGAGGAGGCGCGTGACCACGCCGATCCCGAAGCACGTGAAGAACGCGGTCGTGGCGCCGTCGATCGCGCGCTCGGCGATGCGCTCCAGATCCGCCTCGACCCGTCGCTGCGTCGGGGACTTGCGGACGTCGGTGACGTTGAACGGGGAGCCGCCGATCACGAAGCCCGCATAGCGGTCGAAGACATCGTCGGGCAGCGCGGCGGTGGTGAGGTCGATGCGGTCGAGCGCGTCGGCGTCGACGCCGAGGGCGACACGGAAGGACGCGCGCTCCGCCGTCGCCGCATCCAGCTCAGGGCGCACGCCGACATACAGAAGCGAGGCCATCCCTGGATTCTAGGCGAGCGGCAGGGGTCGGCGGATTCGCGCCGAAACGCTCCGGAACACACGAGAGGGGGAGCGGGAATACGAGCGGCGAGGCCGCGTTGAACTTGATAGCACAACGCTCAAGTTTGAGAGGAAGCGAAATGCCCAACGACTTCACCGACGCGGGTTCGGGCTCGTTCGACGAGTTCCTCGCCCGCTACCTCGCCGGTGAGCAGGCCCGGCAGACCCGGTCGATCGACCTCAGCCGGTTCCTCACCGTGCGCACCCAGCGCATCCTGCAGCGCGCCGGCCGCTTCGCGCTCGAGCGCGGGCAGACCGAGCTCGACGCGCTCCACGTCCTCCGCACGATCGTCGAGGACGACGCGGTCGACCAGGCGATCCGCAACATCGGCGTAACCCCGCAGGCGATCGTCGACGCGGTCGACACGCGCCTGCCCGCGCCCGGTGAGCCCTCCGACGTCGAGGCGGCGACCATCACCCCGAGCGCGAGCCGCGCGCTGTTCCACGCCTATCAGGTGGCGCGCTCGTCGGGTGCGACCTACATCGAGCCCGAGCACGTGTTCTTCGCGCTCGTGCTCGGCCAGGACGCCCCCGCGGGCCAGATCCTCGCCCGCGCCGGCGTCACCGCCGAGGCCCTGACCCAGGGTCTGCGCGAGCCGATGCCCGCGAGCACGGCGCCGGAGCAGGACGGGACGGCCGCACAGGGCGCATCGGAGACGCCGATGCTCGACCAGTTCGGTCTCGACCTCACGGCTCGTGCGCGCGCCGGCGAGCTCGACCCGGTGATCGGCCGCGCCGACGAGATCGACCAGACGATCGAGATCCTCAGCCGTCGCACCAAGAACAACCCGGTGCTGATCGGCGAGGCCGGCGTCGGAAAGACCGCGATCGTCGAGGGTCTCGCCCGCGCGATCGTCGACGGCGCCGTGCCGGCGCAGCTCGAGGACCGCCGGGTGGTGGCGCTGGATCTGCCGGCGATGCTCGCGGGCACCCGCTACCGCGGCGACTTCGAGGAGCGCCTGACCAAGACGATGGACGAGATCGCCGCGCACAAGGGCGAGATCATCGTCTTCATCGACGAGGTGCACACGGTCGTCGGCGCGGGCGGATCCGGGGAGGGCGGCGGCATGGACGCCGGAAACATCCTGAAGCCGCGTCTCGCCCGGGGCGACCTGCACCTGGTCGGCGCGACCACGCTCTCCGAGTACCGCCGGATCGAGAAGGATCCGGCCCTCGAGCGGCGCTTCCAGCCCGTGAAGGTCGCCGAGCCCTCGATCGAGGACGCGGTGCGCATCCTCGAGGGTCTCAAGCCCGCGTACGAGCAGCACCACGCGGTCGCCTACACGGACGACGCGATCCGCGCCGCCGTGGAGCTGAGCGCGCGGTATCTGCCCGACCGGGTGCTGCCGGACAAGGCGATCGACCTCATCGACCAGGCCGGGGCGCGGCTGCGCCTCCGCCTCGGCGTCGTCACCGACGTCGCGGCGCTGTTCGCCGAGCTCGCCGACCTCGAGGCGCGCAAGAACGCCGCGGTCGGCGCTGAGCACTACGAAGAGGCCTCGCGGATCCGCGACGAGATCGCCGCGGTGCAGGCCCGGATCGACGACGCCGGCACCACGGCCGCGCGCACGGGTTCCGAGCCCGCGATCGTGGGGGAGGCGGAGATCGCCGCGGTCATCGCGCGCGCGACCGGGATCCCGGTCAGCCGCGTCTCCGAGACGGAGCGCGAGCGCCTGGCGGACCTCGAATCCGACCTGCACGCGCGTGTGATCGGGCAGGACGACGCGGTCGCCGCCGTTGCGCGGGCCGTCCGCCGCAGCCGCACCGGCATGGGCGACGCCCGCCGGCCGGTCGGATCCTTCCTGTTCCTCGGCCCGACCGGCGTCGGCAAGACCGAGCTGGCCAAGGCCCTCGCCGACCGCCTCTTCGACGACGAGACCGCCGTGATCCGCTTCGACATGAGCGAGTTCGGCGAGCGGCACACCGTGTCGCGGCTCGTCGGCGCCCCTCCGGGATACGTCGGCTACGACGAGGCAGGGCAGCTCACCGAGCGCGTGCGGCGCAACCCCTACGCGATCGTGCTGTTCGACGAGATCGAGAAGGCGCACCCCGACGTGTTCAACCTGCTGCTGCAGGTGCTTGACGACGGGCGCCTGACCGACGGCCAGGGCCGCACGGTCGACTTCCGCAACACCGTGATCGTGATGACCTCGAACATCGGATCCGAGTTCCTCGCGTCGCGCTCGGGCGCGCTCGGGTTCGTGGCGTCGCAGGACTCCTCGGCCAACGGGTTCGCCTCCCAGGAGGATCTGCGGGCGCGGGTGATGGGCAAGCTCCGTGAGGCCATGCGGCCCGAGTTCCTGAACCGCATCGACGAGATCGTGCTGTTCCAGAAGCTCAGCCGCGAGGAGCTGGGCCGCATCGTGCGGCTCCTGCTGCAGGCGACGTCTCGCCGCCTGGCGGGGCGCGAGGTGACGCTCGACGTCACCGACGCCGCCGTGGCCTGGCTCGGCGAGCACGGCTACGAGCCGGAGTACGGGGCGCGTCCGCTGCGCCGCCTGATCCAGCGCGAGGTGGACGACCGCATCGCGGATCTGTTCGTCTCGGGCGCGCTGCACGACGGCGGCCGTGTGGTCGTGGACGCGTCGGGCGATGTGCTGCACGTCACCGCGACCGCGGAGATGGCCCAGGCGGCCTGAGCGCACGCGGTCGACCGACCCACCCGGGCGTTGAGCGAAGACGCCGGAGGCGGCTGACCCCACCCGGTCGTTGAACGAAGACGCCGGAGGCGACGGGGACGAAACGCGGTGCTCTCGAGAGGGCGCCGCGTTTCGTCTCGCTGGGCCTGCGGCCCTGCTCGCTCAACGACCGGTGTTCGCTCGGCCTGCAGCCCTGCTCGCCTGACGATCGGGTTTCGCGGGCTCGCTCGACGACCGGGCGGGTGTTCAGCGGGACGACGTGGCGCGGCGCCCTCGGACGACGCCGACGAACGCCTCGATGTCGGGCGTCGTGGCGTCGGCGGGCCAGGCCAGGAGCACCGTTGAGACGGGCGCGTCGCGCAGGATCCGGTAGTCGACGTCCTTGCGGTGATGCAGGCGCGCGAGGGACATGGGCGCGACGAGTATTCCGACGCCGGAGGCGACCGTGGCGACCGCGTCCTCGATGGTCCCGAGCGGAGGGATCAGCGACGGGGTCGTCGGGAGGTCGAGGTCGCCCAGCACGTCCTCGTGGGTCGTGAGCAGCGTCTCGCCCTCCAGGTCCGCCGGAGACAGCTCCTCGGTGGCGAGCAGATGCGACTCGGCCCCGGCGATCACCACGGGAAGCTCCTCGTAGAGCGGGATCGCATGCATGCCTTCCTTGTCGAACGGCCCGCGCACGAGCGCGAGGTCGACGGCGCCCTCGGCCAGTGCGGTGCGCTGGGCGGCGAAGGAGAGCGGCACGAGCTCGAGCGTCACCCGCGGCATCCGCTCCTTCCAGGTGTCGATCCAGCGGCCGGGGGTCGCGCCGGGGACGGCGCCGAGGCGCAGCGTGCGGGGCTCCTCCGCGACCGGGGCCGGGGCGTCGAAGACGACCTTCTCCGCCTTCTTGCCGCGCGGCGCGGACTTTCCTGCGGGCTTCCCGCCGCCTTTGCCCTTGGCGGCCGGACCGCCGGCGGTGCTGCGGGCGCCGCCCTTCGCGGAGCGCACCGCGGGCTTGCGTCCGCCGGATGCGCCTCGCCTGCTCATGGGTTCAGCGTACCGGCGAGGACTCGGGATCCCCTGATCACGACCGAGCCCGCAGACGGGCACGCATCACGGGCACGCGTCATGAACACGCGCCCGGTGGGACGCGCGCCCGTCGTGTGCGCGCGATGCGGCTCGGCCGGCGCGGCTCAGGCCGCGAGCCAGAGGCCCTTGCGGTCGGTGTCCAGCGTCATGCCGGCGGCGATGATCTCGTCGTCCCCGATGCGGGCGCCGCGCGCGATGTGCGCTCCCGCCCCCACTTCGGTGCGCACGCCGATGCTGGCGCCGTCCCCGATCACGGCCCCCTGCCCGATGTGGGCATGGGCCTCGATCCGGGCGTTCACGCCCACGACCGCGTCGGGTTCGATCCAGGCCCCGCGCGCGACGCGCGCTCCGGCCCCGACCTTCGCGCGCGGTTCGACGTAGGCGCCCGCTTCCACGACCGCCTGCGGGTGCACCTTGGCACCGTGCGCGATGAGGCCGCGGCCGTTGGCGTGCTTGCGATAGCGCAGCGTGCCGCCCTGGCCGTCCTCGATGTCGACGTAGTTCTTGCCCACGAAAACCTCCCGTGCCCGGGACTTTCCCCGGATACATCTGCAACCGTGACGACCGCGGATCTATTCCCGTGCACGCAGTTCGCGCGTGTCGGGCGCCCGGGTCAGCGCTGGCAGCGGGGGCACCAGAAGGTGCGGCGCTCCTCGGTCGGATCCGCGCCGAGCTCTCCGCTCTCGATGAGCGCCCCGCAGCGCCGGCAGGTGCGGTGCGCGCGCCCGTAGACCCAGGTGGTGCGGCCGCGCTGAGCGACGCCGGTGAAGGTGCGGTCGAGGCGATCGCGGTTGGCGCGGATCGTGCGCGCCCCGAGCTCCAGCAAGGCCGTGACGTCGACGTCGGTCGCGGGCGTCGTGGGGCGCACTCCGCGCAGGAACAGCAGCTCCGCCGCGTACTCGTTGCCGAAGCCCGCGACGTTGCGCTGGTCGAGCAGCGCGACGTGGATCGGGCGCCGGTCGGCGCCGAGGCGTCGCGCCGCTTCGACGAGGTCCCAGTCGGCGCTCAGCGGATCCGGTCCGAGGTGCGCGACGAGCGCGTCCTCCTGCGCGGTGGGGACGAGCGCCAGCATCGAGACGTCGAAGCCGACGGCCACCGCCTCCACGGTGCCGACGATCGCGCGGGCGGTGTAACCGGGCGCCCGCCATCTCTCGCCGGGGCGGTACAGGTGCCAGGCGCCGTCCATGCGCAGGTGCGAGCGCAGCGTCTCGTCGCCGATCCTCATCAGGATGTGCTTGCCGTGCGGAACCACCGCGTGCACGACGGATCCGGTGAGGTCGGCGGTCGCGAGCCCTGGCACCCGCAGGTCGAACCGGGTGACGACGCCGCCGCGCAGCGCATCGTCGAGGCGGTGCGCGACGCGGTAGACGGTGTCGCCCTCAGGCATGCGCGGGCGCCTCTCCGGTGCGGCTCCCGGATCCGTCGACGGCGGCGCGGTCGGTCAGGGCGCGGGCCAGCATCGTGGATCCGGCGACCGCCGCGGGCATCGTGACGACCGCGCCGAGCGGAACCATGAAGCAGAGCTGGGTGGCGACGCCGAACCCGAGCACCCGCGCGCGCCCCGCGCCGAGCAGGCGCAGCCGGGCGTCGTGATCGAGGCCGCGGGCGTCGAAGGCCCGCCCGGTCAGCTCCCGCGCGAGCAGCCGGCCCGACAGCAGCACGCCCGCCACGGTCGCGAGCACGCCGCCGACGAGCGGGATGAAGCCCAGGACCAGGGTCAGCAGGGCGACGAGCGCGCCCAGCAGGATCAGGCGCAGACCCTCGCCGACGGTGCTCCAGAAGCCGGTCTCGCCGGTCGGCTCGGGTCCTCCCAGCGACCGTTCCACCTCGCGCCAGATGCGCTGGTAGAACGGGTCGCCGATCGTGAGCGTGAGCGCCGTGAACACCAGCCCCGACAGCACCGCGGCCGCGATGAAGAGCACGATGCCGAGGGCGATGCGCAGCGCGTCGCGCCACCCCGCGATCCAGCCGTCGGCGAAGGGCGTCATCCAGGCCGTGATCCCGCCGAGCGAGAGGCCCAGCGGGATCAGCGCGGCCGCGAGCACGACGAAGCTGATCGCGGCCGGGACGAGTCCGAGCGCGAGCAGGCGAGGATGCGTGCGCCACAGGCCGAATCCGCGCACCAGGGTGCCGAATCCGGCGGCGAACTCGCGGATCATGCCGCCAGGGTACGCGCCCCGCGAGGCCGTCGCGGATCCGGCACGTCTCACAGGGTCTTCCGCAGCGTGTAGCCGCGCGGAGTGGCGACGAACCCCGCCTCCTGCAGCAGCCGTCCGAGCAGCGCGCCGCCGGTCGTGCCGTACATCCCGTCGCCGTTCACCTTCTCGACCGTGAGCGTCTCCAGCCGCCGCGCCTTCGCCGTCGCCGCGAGGTCGGCGGTCGCGGCGCGCAGCTCCTCCTCGTCGTCCGTGAACGCGAGCACGGTCTTGCCGCCGCGCTCGAGGTACAGCGCGAGGGCGCCGTCGACCAGCACGACCAGCGCGCCCGCCTTCCTGCCGGGCCGGTGCGAGACGGCGCCTGCGGCCGTGTCGGCTCCGTCGCGCCGCGGCCAGCCGAGCGCCGCCCCGTAGGGGTTGGCGGGGTCGGTCGCGGCGAGGGTGCGAGCGGTCCGGGGCGGGGGATCCGCGAGCCCGGCGAAGGTGCGGAGCCGGTCGATCGTGGCGGAGGCGGCGAACTGGGCGGCGCCGAGCTTCTCGATCACGTAACCCCGCCGGCAGTGACCCGCCTCCTCGAAGTCCGCGAGCACGCGGTAGGCCTGTGCGAAACCACCGGGCAGGCCCTCGGACTGCACGGATCCGCGCGTGACGACGCCGTACCGGTCCAGCAGCAGGCCCGCGGAGACCGTGGCGCGCCGAGCCGGATCCGTCTCCGCCTCCGGCAGCAGCGACCAGCGCCCTCCCACGTTCAGCGGTCGCGGCGCGGAGGCCGGCCGCGCGAGCGACATCCCCCGGAAGGTGCGCGCGCGCGGGGCGCGGCGCGCGACCTTGTGCGCCTGGTTGCCGCCGCTCAGCAGCGCGCGGATCGGCGCGAACGTGTCGTTCGTGACGTGCCCCGACCACGCGAGGTTCCAGAGCGCCTCGACCACCGAGGCCTCGTTGTCGGCCCCCGTGGCTTCGCGCAGCTGCGCGGAGAAGTACGCGCCGCCCGAGGCGAGCGCGGCGAGCAGCTGCGCTTCGAGGGATCCCGGCTCCGGCGCCTCCGCGGCGAACGGGACGGTGAACGGCGCGAGATCCGCCGGGTGCAGGGAGACCCAGCCGTCGCGGCCGGGGAGGGCCCCGTGGCCGGCCCAGACGACCTCGCCCGAGCTGGTCAGCTCATCGAGCAGAGCCGGCGTGAAGTCGCGCACGCGCTGCGGGAGGATCAGCGACTCCCAGGCGCTCGCCGGGATCGGAACGCCCGCGAGCTGCTCGATCACGGTCGCGACTCCGTCGATGCCCTCGAGCGGACGCGCGAGGTGCTGCCACTCGGGAAGGAAGCGCGCGAACGCGGCAGGGGGCACGGGCTCGACGCTGCCGCGGATGGCCGCGAGCGAGCGCATCCGCAGCCGTCGCAGCACCTCCGTGTCGCACCACTCGGTCTCGTCCGGGCCCGCGGACGTCGCGGACGCGCGCGCGCCTGCCTCGGAGGCGCCGGGGGGATCCGGCAGGAAGTATCCGCTCGTGACGCGGCCGTCGGCCTCGAGCCGCTGCAGCGTCTGCCGCACGATCGCCGAACCGAGTCCGAACCGGGCGGCGACGGCGGATCCGAGGAACGGGCCGTGCGTGCGGGCATGCCGGGCCACGAGGTCGCCGAGCGGATCAGCGACCGGCTCCAGGAACGCCACCGGTATCCCGACGGGCAGCGGCACGCCCAGGGCGTCGCGGAGCCGCCCGGCGTCCTCGATCGCGGTGACCCGGCGGACGCCGCCGATCGTGACCTCGATCGCCCGGCGTGCGTCGACGAGGGCGGCGAGGTGGGCGGCGGCTTCGGCCACGCCCTTCGTCTCGTCGCTGCGCTCCTCGCTCAGGGACCGGTCGGCTTCCGGTCCCTGAGCGAGCGAAGCGAGACGAAGGGCGTCCGGTGCATCGGTCGGTTCGAGCCGTTCCGCGACCTCGTCCGCGTCGAGCGGTCCGAGCAGGCGCAGCAGGTCCGCGACGCCCTCGACACCGCGCGCCCGGCGGGAGGGATCCCGTCGCTGCGCCTCGCGCTCGAACTGGGCGATGACGTCCGGATCCAGCAGCTCGCGCAGTTCGACCGTGCCGAGCAGCTCGCCCAGCAGCGCCGGATCCACCGAGAGCGCGGCAGCCCTGCGCTCGGCGAGCGGGGAGTCGCCCTCGTACATGAACGCGCCGACGTAGCCGAACAGCAGATCGCGGGCGAACGGCGAGGGCTGCGCGGTCTGCACCTCGACGAGCCGGATGCGCCGCTCCGCGATGCCGGTCGCGAGGCGCCGCAGCGAGGGCAGGTCGTAGACGTCCTGGAGGACCTCGCGCAGCGTCTCCAGGATGATCGGGAACGTCGGGTGCTTGCGGGCGACCTCGAGCAGCTGGGCGGAGCGCTGCCGCTGCTGCCACAGCGGGGTGCGCCGGTTGGGGTTCATCCGCGGCATGAGCAGCGCGCGCGCGGCGCATTCGCGGAAGCGCGAGGCGAACAGCGCGGATCCGCCCACCTCGTCCGTGACGATGCGCTCGAGCTCCTCCGGCGCGAAGACGAACAGCTCGGCGCCGGGTGGCTCCGCATCGGCGTCCGGGACGCGCACGATGATGCCGTCGTCGCTCGCCACGGCGGATCCCTCGACCCCGAGGCGCTCGCGGATGCGGGCGTTCACCGCCAGGGCCCAGGGCGCGTGCACCATCTGCCCGTAGGGGGAGTGCAGGATCACGCGCCAGTCGCCGATCTCGTCGCGGCTGCGCTCGACGGTCAGCGTGCGATCGGTGGGCAGCGTGCCCGTCGACTCCTTCTGCTCGTTGAGGTGCGCGAGCAGGTTGGCCTGCGCGCGGTCGTCGAGGCCGGCCGCGCTGAGCCGCTCCCTCGCCTTCTCCGGGGTCGCCCCCTGCACCTCGCGGTTGAAGACGCCGAGCGCCTCGCCGAGCTCGAAAGGGCGCCCGAGGCCGTCGCCGTGCCAGAACGGCACCTTGCCGGGCTGCCCGTAGGCGGGGATCACGTTGACCCGATCGTGCGTGATCTCGGCGATCCGCCAGCTCGTGGTGCCGAGCGTGAACACGTCGCCGACCCGCGATTCGTAGACCATCTCCTCATCGAGCTCGCCGACGCGTGCGCCGGTGGTCTCCCCGGCGACGAAGACGCCGAAGAGCCCGCGGTCGGGGATCGTGCCGCCGCTCGTGACCGCGATCCGCTGCGCGCCGGGGCGTCCGGTGAGGGTGCCGGCGTCGCGGTCCCAGACGAGGCGCGGACGCAGCTCGGCGAACTCGTCGGAGGGGAATCGTCCGGCGAGCAGGTCGAGCGTCGCCTCGTACGCCGAGCGGGGGAGGGCGGCGAAGGGCGCGCTGCGGCGGACGGTGTCGAACCACTGCTCGACGTCGAGCGGTTCGAGCGCGCAGGCGGCGACGGTCTGCTGCGCGAGGATGTCGAGCGGGTTCCGCGGCACGCTGATCGCCTCGATCTGCCCGGCGAGCATGCGCTCGGTCACGATCGCGGTGTGCAGCACGTCGCCGCGGTGCTTGGGGAACAGCGAGGCCCGGCTGATCTCGCCGACCTGGTGCCCGGCCCGGCCCACGCGCTGCAGTCCGGATGCGGCCGAGGGCGGCGCCTCCACCTGGATCACGAGGTCGACCGCGCCCATGTCGATGCCGAGCTCGAGGCTGCTCGTCGCGACGACGCAGCGCAGCGCACCCGACTTGAGCTCCTCCTCGACGATCGCCCGCTGCTCCTTCGAGACCGAGCCGTGGTGCGCCTTCGCGAGCACCGGATCCGCCCCGGCGGTCGAGCCCGCCTGAGCCATCATGGCGGCGGGCACCATGGCGGCCGGCAGGTCGAGCCCGATCCGCTCGCTGTAGATCTCGTTCAGCCTCCCGGTGAGCCGCTCGGCGAGGCGTCGCGAATTCGCGAACACGATCGTCGAACGGTTCTGCAGGATCCTGTCGACGATCGCCTCTTCGACGTGCGGCCAGACGGATCCAGTCATCTCGGTGTTCTCGCCGAACGCGTCGGCGCCGAAGTCCTCCGCGCGCTCGGCGCCGGAGGGACGCGGGGTCTCGTCGGTGCCCGGCGGGGGCGGGGGATTGAGCATGTCCTCAATCGGCACGACGACCTGCAGGTCGAAGGTCTTCGAGGCGGGAGGCGCCACGATCTCGACGGGCTGCGCGCCGCCCAGGAACCGTGCCACCTCGTCGATCGGGCGCACGGTCGCGCTGAGGCCGATGCGCTGCACGGGGGCCTCGGCTCCGGCCCCGCGGCGCAGCTGGTCGAGCCGCTCCAGGCTGACCGCGAGGTGGGCGCCGCGCTTGGTCGCGGCGACCGCGTGCACCTCGTCGATGATGACCGTGTGCACGTCGCGCAGGGTGTCGCCGGCCCGGCTCGTGAGCATGAGGTACAGCGACTCGGGCGTGGTGATGAGGATGTCCGGCGGGTCCACGACGAGCCGGCGCCGGTCCGACGAGGTCGTGTCGCCGGAGCGCACGCCCACCGTCACCGCGGGCGCCGGAACGCCGAGCCGGCGGGCGGACTGGCCGATCCCGATGAGCGGCGAGCGCAGGTTGCGTTCGACGTCGACGCCGAGGGCCTTGAGCGGCGAGATGTAGAGGATCCGGGTGCGGCCGGGGCGTTCGGCGTCCTTCTTCGAGGGGCGCTCGCCCAGGGTTTCGGCGCCCTCGGTGGTGCGCTCGCGGAACACCCGGTCGATCGCCCAGAGGAAGGCCGACAGCGTCTTGCCCGATCCCGTCGGCGCGACGACGAGCGCGTGCCTCCCGCCCGAGATCGCGTCCCACGCCCCCGCCTGGGCGGCGGTGGGTGCGGTGAACGCCCCGCGGAACCAGTCCTGGGTCCCGGGGGTGAAGCGGTCGAGCACGCGGTGCGCCGAGCCGGTCGAAGCGTCGCTCATCCGTCCATCTTCGCGGCTGCCGCGGACATTCGGGGGCGGATCCGCCCTGGGCGCAACGGCCCGAACACGCCGACCGGAGGCGTGCGGTTCAGCGCTCCTCCCGTCCTCCGCGTTCGGGGCGTGCTCGGCGGGAGCGCTCTCGCATCTCGGGGGCGAAGAAGATCAGCACGCCGAGCGCTGTCGGCACCAGGGCGGCCATCGCGAGCACGTACCCCTTCGGCTCCGCGTAGCCGCGACTGACGATCATCGCCTGTGCGATCACGAACCCGAACGAAAGGCCGGTGCCGGCGCTGCCGAGCGCGCGCAGCACGACAGCCCCCACGCCGGAGCCGCGCGCGCGACGGGTCAGGAGATCGACGACGACGGCGAGCACGGTGCAGGCGGGTGCGATGAGGATCCAGACGATGCTGACGATGCTCGCCTCGGTGTGCAGATACCGCAGTGTCGCGCCCGAGGCGACGACCCACGCGAGTGCGGCGAGGATCCAGGCGGTCAGGCACAGGGCCGAGGCCGGGCGGGCTCGATGCCACGGACGGGCGGTCGGGTCGGCGGGCTCCACGCCTCGACGCTACCCCGGCGGGCGCCGTGCCCGCGTTCCGATCCTGTCGCGGATCTCCAAGCCCTGCGCCGCCGTGCGGTGCGAGCATGGTGGCATGGCCGCGCACACCACGAACTACACGAGCACGTTCATCGAGGTGGCGGAGGACTGCCCGACGGACCACGCGCAGGAACCGCCCGCGGGCCCTTCGACGAACTCAGGGACCGTCCCGACGATCGGGGCGCTGCACTACCGGATGATCGCCGAGCACCCGTTCGAGCGGACCTCGGATGACGTCATCTTCGCCACCTGGGCGCTGCGCCGAGGCATCGATCCCGAGGATGGCGAGGCACGGGAGGAGTTCTTCTCGAAGGGGCAGGCCTGCCTGCGCGCGTCTCCGCTGGGCAAGCGCTACGGCTGGGGCGTCCTCAGCGACGCCGAAGGCCGCGTCACCCTGATCCCTCGCGAGTCCGAGGAGTACGCGCGGCTCGCGGCGGATCCGGCGCTCGGCCACACCCGCGCGATGCGGGCGCGGCGCGCCTGATCCGGAAGCCTCCGCGGGCTCATTTCTCCTTCGGGATGAGGATCCAGAGCACGATGTAGACCCACAGCGGCAGTCCCGCGAACACCATCAGGACGATGGCGAGCAGGCGCATGAGGAGGACGGGCCAGCCGAACCTGTGCGCGAGCGCGGCGCAGACGCCGGCGATGACGCGGCCCTTGCGGGGGCGGACGAGGGTGCTCATGCCCCTCATCCTGCCCCCGCGTCCTGGACGGCCGCTGGATCCGGTTCTCGTCACCGGGCCGACGCCGGGGAGACCTCGGCGAGGCCGTCCGGGCTGAGCTCCAGCGTCAGATCCAGATCCAGACGCTGCAGGAACGCGTCGTCGTGGCTCACGACCAGCACGGCGCCGCGGTAGGCGCGGAGCGCCTGCACCACCTGATCCACGGTGTCGAGGTCCAGGTTGTTCGTCGGCTCGTCGAGCACCACGAGGTGCGGCGCCGGATCGGCCAGGAGCAGGGTCGCCAGTGCGACACGGAAGCGCTCCCCGCCGGACAGCGCTCCCACCGGACGGTCCATCGCGGCGCCGCGGATCAGGAAGCGAGCGAGCCGGTTGCGCAGCTCCTTCTCCGGGATCTCGGGAGCGCGCGCCGCGACGTTCTCCACCACGGTCGCGGTCTCATCGAGACCGTCGATGCGCTGCGGCAGGTATCCGATCCGGTCGGTGTGCGGCACCGTTCTCAGCACGGAATCCGCGGATCCGCGGGAATCGACCGTTGCGGGCGTGGTTTCGGCGATCGCTCCTGAATTCGGAACGGAGCCGGGATCCGCGACCGGCACGGTGACCCAGCCGGAACTCGGGCCATCGTCGGCCGCAGCCGTGCCGGCAGCCTCGACGAGCCGTCGCAGCAGCGTGGTCTTGCCCACCCCGTTGCGCCCGATCAGTGCGACCCGCTCGGGCCCCTGGATCGTCCAGGACCTCTCGGCGTCCCCGATCGTCGCGATGCGGCGGCTCCGGGAGACACCGGGATCCGGCAGCTCGATCTTCATGGTGGCGTCGTGGCGGATCCGCTGCCCTGCCGCGTCGAGGGCGTCGCGCGCCGTGCCCTCCTTCTCGGCGACCTCGGTGCGCAGCCTGCCCGCCGAGACCTGTGCGGCCATCTTCCGGCCGTTCGCGACGATCTTCGGCACGCGCTTCTCCTCGAAAGCCTTCTTCGCCATCTGCGATCGGGTCGCGAGCTTCAGCTCCGCCTCGATGCGCTGTCTCTTCTCCTTCTTGAAGGCCTGCTTGGCATCCCGCTCGGCCTGCTTCGCGGACTCCTGCTCGGCATCCAGCCACGTGCGCCACTCGGAGTAGGGGCCCCCGAAGACGCTGAGCTCGCTGCCGTACAGCTCGGCGGTGTCGTCCATGAGCTCCAGCAGCGCGACGTCGTGGCTGACCACCACGAGAGTGCCGCGCCAGGAGCGCACCAGCTCGCCGAGCCGAGCCCGCGCCTCGCGGTCGAGGTTGTTGGTGGGTTCGTCGAGCAGCGTGATCGGCGCTCGACGGGCGCGGATGCCGGCGATCGCGACGAGCACCGCCTCGCCTCCCGAGAGTTCTCCGACGGTGCGGTCGAGGAACGACGGATCCAGGCCCGCCTCGGCCAGCGCCGCCTCGGCGCGGGCCTCGACGTCCCAGTCGTCGCCGACCTCGTCGAAGCGGGCGGGGTCGACGTCGCCCGCGGCGATCGCACGGACCGCGTCGAGCGCTCCGGCCACGCCGAGGAGCTCCGCCACGCGGGCGTGCGTGTCGAGCGTGAGGCGCTGCGGCAGGTACGCCACATCGCCGGTCGCGGTGATGTGGCCGGAGGTCGGGGTCAGGTCGCCCGCGATGAGGCGGAGCAACGTCGACTTGCCGGATCCGTTGCGGCCGACGAGACCGGTGCGGCCTGCGCCGAAGGCGCCGGAGACGGCGTCGAGCGCGGTGGACCCGTCGGGCCAGGCGAAGGTGACGCGGTCGAGCACGACCGCGGAGGTGGGGGTGAGGAATGACATGGGCGGCTCCCTGAAGGTGTTCGGGTGCGCTGATGCCGATCGGTCCTGTGCAGAGGCGAGACGTCGCGAAGAGGACGGATCTCGAGGACCGGAGATGCCTGTGCCGGAACAAGCGAGGGCAGGAAGGAGTGTCGGATCAGCGCGTGGATGGAACGCGGAGGCGACGACTCAGATCAAGGGACTTCCTTACACGGCGGACAGGACCCGGACGACGATACCGGGCGCCCGGGATTCGTGCAACCCGGGCGTGTCGCGGCCGTGGATCCCTCGGCCCTTCGAGTGCGCCCACCCGGGGCCGGACCAGGATCCGTCCCAAGGGGGAGGTCCCGGGCTCGTGCGGCGCCCTAGCCTGGACGCATGGAAGAGCAGCGGCCGGGATCCGGCGAGACGTTGCGCCGGGTGGGCCTCGGCGCCGGCCTCGCGATCGGCATGGGCGTCGGCGTGGGGCTCGGCGCCGGTATGAACAACATGGGCACCGGGATCGCCGTCGGACTCGTGATCGGCGCCGCGGTGATGGTCGCATTCACGTATTCCGGCACGCGCATGCAGCGGGAGGAGCAGCGCCGCAGGGCCGAGGCCGAGGCCGAAGGCGAGTCGGCTCCTGATTCGGCGGGCGCCGGCGATGCCGGCTCGTCCGGCCATGACCCCCGGGAGGACGGGCCCGGTCAGGCGTCGAGCGGATCCTCCGGCACCGGAGCCTGAAGGCTGTCCAGCCAGCCGTCGAGGAAGCGCCGGACGTCGGTCAGCTCCTCCTCCGAGACGCTGTGCGTGAGTCCCGGATACACGCGTCCGGTCAGTTCCGCATGCTCGGGGAGCCACTGCGCGGTGTGCACGATGAGGGCGGGCGGGATCACGTCGTCCCTCGAACCGCGCCCCCAGAAGACCGGGGTGCGGCGCTCGCGCAGTGCGATGTCGCCGGGCAGATCCCCTGGCGCCGCATAGCCGCTCAGGTTCACGACGGCGGCGATCCGCTCGGGATCCTCGCGGGCCGTCTGGAGCGCCACCGAGGCGCCCTGCGAGAAGCCCAGCAGCGCGATCGACGGCGCGTCGGCCGCCTCCGCGTCGAGCCAGCGCAACACGGCCCCGGCGGCGGCGGTCACGGAGGCGGGGTCGCGCCGCTCCAGCTCGTCGATCGGGTACCAGGAGCGCCCCGGCATCGGCCAGGGGGCGCTCAGCGGGGCGGGCAGCGACGCGATGGTCACCCCCTCGGGCAGGAACGGAACGAGCGAGAACAGGTCGCGCTCATCGGATCCGTATCCGTGCAGCAGGACGAGCAACGGGAGCGCCTCGCCCTGTCGCGTCCAGCGCACCCCGGCGCGATCGATCTCCACGGGTTCGGCCATGCCTCCATCCTGCCCCAGGCCGCGGACTTCCCCTCCCCGGATCCGGTCCCGTACTCGGCGCGCATCGCAGACGCTGGTAGAAAGAGACCATGGCGGTACGCACACCCGACCCCGATCCGGCCGACGACGACGGTCTCCCCGACGCGCTGTCCGGCCTGCCCTCCGGTCTCGACGGCCTCGGCGCCTCCGGCGGGGCGAACCCGGGCTGGCTGACCGACTTCGAGCTGGCCCAGGCGCGACGCCGGCTGCCGATGCTCTACGTCGAGGCCGTGCCGGTGCGCACGGACGGATCCGGCGTGGTCACCGACATCGGGATCCTGCTGCGCGCGACGCCCCTGGGCGAGATGACGAGGACGATCGTCTCCGGACGCGTGCGCTACGGCGAGACCGTGCGCGACGCCCTGTTCCGGCACCTGGAGAACGACCTCGGTCCGATGGCCTTCCCGATGCTGCCGCCGTCGCCCGCGCCGTTCACGGTCGCCGAGTACTTCCCGCTCCCCGGCGTGAGCGCGTATCACGACGACCGCCAGCACGCGGTGTCGCTCGCGTTCGTCGTGCCGGTGACCGGCACGTGCGAGCCGCGTCAGGACGCGCTCGAGGTGACCTGGTTCAGCCCCGAGGACGCCGCGAGCGACGCGCTCGCCGCCGAGATGGAGGGCGGCCGCGGCACGCTCATCCGCCAGGCGCTCGCGCACCTCGGCCTGCTGCGCTGAGCCCGGATCCCCGGTCGCGATGCTGACCGTGTCCCACTTCTGGTCCCACCGTGTCCCGAATTCGGCTCCGGATCCGCGGTTTCGGAGCCAAAAGTGGGACACGGCCCAGGGAAGCCCGGACCATGTCCCGAATTCGGCTCCGGATCCGCAGTTCTAGAGCCAAAAGTGGGACACGGCCCAGGCAAGCCCGGACCATGTCCCGAATTCGGCTCCGGATCCGCAGTTCTAGAGGCAAAAGTGGGACACGGCCCAGGCAAGCCCGGACCGTGTCCCGAAGAGTGCTGCGGGGAGACGCGACTCAGCGGCTGGTCTCCTGGGCGACGAGCGCGACCAGCGCGTCGATGTCGGCCTCGGCGGTGTCGAAGCCACACATCCAGCGCACCTCGTTGCGCGCGGCGTCCCAGTCGTAGAACCGGAAGGTCTCGCGCAGGCGGTCGGCGATGCCGTCGGGCAGCGTCGCGAAGACGCCGTTCGACTGCGTCTGCTGGGTGAAGCCCACGCCCTGGATGGATCCGTCGGCGATGCCCGCCTCGAGCGAGGAGCGCAGGCGCTGCGCCATCGCGTTCGCGTGCCGCGCGTTGCGCAGGTACAGGTCGCCCTCGAGGAGCGCGATGAGCTGCGCCGACACGAAGCGCATCTTCGACGCCAGCTGCATGTTGAACTTGCGGGAGTAGACGAGGCCGTCGGCGGCGCCGGGGGTGAGCACGACGATCGCCTCGCCGAGCATGGCGCCGTTCTTGGTGCCGCCGAAGCTCAGCACGTCGACGCCGGCGTCGCGGGTGAAGGCGCGCAGCGGCTGGTCGAGCGCGGCCGCGGCGTTGGCGAGCCGGGCGCCGTCGAGGTGCAGCTTCATGCCGCGGGAGTGCACGTGCTCTGCGAGGGTGCGGATCTCCTCCGCGGTGTAGAGCGTGCCGACCTCGGTGGACTGCGTGATCGAGACGACGAGCGGCTGGGCGCGGTGCTCGTCTCCCCAGCCCCAGGCTTCGCGGTCGACGAGCTCGGGCGTGAGCTTGCCGTCCTCGGTGGGCACGGAGAGGATCTTGAAGCCGCCGACGCGCTCCGGCGCTCCGCCCTCGTCGACGTTGATGTGCGCGGTCGTCGCCGCGATCACCGCGCCCCAGCGGGGGAGCATCGCCTGCAGCCCCGTCACGTTCGCGCCCGTGCCGTTGAAGACGGGGAAGGCCTCGACGCCCTCGCCGAAGTGCTGCCGGAAGACGTCCTGCAGCCGCGCGGTGTAGTGGTCCTCGCCGTACGCGATCTGATGGCCGTCGTTGGCCTCCGCGATCGCCGCGAGCACCTCGGGGTGGATGCCGGAGTAGTTGTCGGATGCGAAGCCGCGCAGGGCCTTGTCGTGCAGAACGGTCACCTGAAGAGTCTATTCCGCGGCGCCCCGCCGGCCGACCGCCCGGCCCCGTCGGCGGCCGGCGTCTGTGCCCGTGGCTGTGCCCGTGGCAGCACGGGTTCCGCATGTCTGAGGCCCGTTCTACTCTCGAACCCATGAAGGGCACCGTCGCCTCACGGGCGTTCGCGAGCGTGCTCATCAACACGCTGATCGCCAACGTGACGACGAGCTTCCTCTGGTTCGCGCTCACCTTCTGGGTCTACCTCGAGACCCGGTCCGTGCTCGCGACCGGCGTCATCGGTGGCGCGTACATGCTCTTCATCGCCTTCTTCTCGATGATCTTCGGAACGATCGTGGACCGTCATCGCAAGCACACGGTCATGGTGCTGTCGAGCGTGGTCTCCGCCGCGGCCTTCCTCGTCGCGGGCGGCCTCTACCTCGCGCGCCCGGAGGCGTCGCTGCTGGATCTGGGCGGTCCGTGGTTCTGGCTGTTCTCGGCGGTGATCCTGTTCGGCGGCGTGATCGAGCAGCTGCGCAGCATCGCCCTCTCCACGACCGTGACCCTGCTCGTCCCCGTGGAGAGGCACGCGAACGCGAACGGCCTCGTCGGTACGGTGCAGGGCCTCGCCTTCCTCGTCACGAGCGTGTTCTCCGGCCTCGCGATCGGATTCCTCGGCATGGGGTGGACCCTCGCGATCGCGATCGCGGCGATGGTCCTCACTCTCGTCCACCTGCTGTTCGTGCGTATTCCCGAGGAGCGGCCGCAGCCGGATCCGGATGCGCCGAGCGCGTTCGACGTCCGCGGCAGCGCGAGAGCCATCCGGCAGGCTCCCGGCCTGTTCGCGCTGATCGTCTTCTCCACGTTCAACAACCTCATCGGCGGCGTCTATCTGGCCCTCATGGACGCCTACGGGCTCACCCTGTTCGATGCGCAGACCTGGGGGTTCGCCCTCGCCTTCTCCTCGACGGGATTCCTCATCGGCGGGGCGTTCGTGGCGAAGTTCGGCCTCGGGCGGAAGCCCATGCGCACCCTGCTCCTGCTCGTGATGGCGATGGGGCTGCTCGGCGCGGTCTTCATGCTGCGGGAGTGGTGGCCGCTGTACGTCGTCGGGCTGTGGGTCTACATGGTCCTCGTGCCTCCGGTCGAAGCGGCGGAGCAGACCGTGATCCAGAAGGTCGTGCCCTTCGCGCGGCAGGGACGGGTCTTCGGGGTCGCGGCGGCGATGGAGGCCGCGGCCGCGCCGATCACCGCCTTCCTCATCGCGCCGCTGGCGGAGTTCCTGATCATCCCGTACATGAACGGCGACGCGGGGCGTAGCCAGTGGGGATGGCTGCTCGGCGATGGCGACGCCCGCGGGATCGCCCTGATCTGCCTGTGGGCGGGGATCATCATGATCGTCGCGGCGGGTCTCGCCTTTTTCACCCGCTCGTACCGCAGGCTCACCGCGCTCTATGCGCAGGCCCCCGAGGGGGGCGTCCCGGTCGAAGAGGCTTCGCCGTCGACGCCGCGCGCGGCGTCTTGACCGGATCCCTGCGGTACGGGAGCATTCGGGAGTGAGCCGCGCAGAGGACGATCCGCAGAGCGACACGATCGAGACGACCCGCCCGCTGCTCTCGGCGGAGCGGTTGAAGGCGTTCGAGGACGCGGTGGTCGCGATCGCCATGACGCTGCTGATCCTGCCGCTGCTGGAGAACGTGTCCGAGTTCGCGCGGGAGCACAAGACCGCCCTGGACTTCGTGCAGACCGAGAACAAGCAGCTGTTCAGCTTCGCACTGAGCTTCATCATCATCGCGGTCTTCTGGATGAACCATCACCGCGTCTTCGACCGGGTCGAGAAGGCGACGAACGCGCTCGTCTGGCTGCAGGTCGGCTGGATGTTCACGATCGTCTGGCTCCCGGTCTCGACCGCCATGGTCGGCGTCATGCCCGACGACGCGACGCAGAAGCTGCTCTACATCGGCGCGCTCCTCGCCTCGTCGCTGCTCATGCTCGGCACCAGGCTCTATCTGCGCCGGCATCCCGAACTGCATCACATCGCCCCGCCATCGCTCCGGCGCGGTCTCATCGCCGAGGTCGTCATGAGCGTCCTGTTCGCGGTCTCGCTCGTCATCGCGGTCCTGGTGCCGAACATCGGCTACGCGGCGATGTTCCTGCTGCTGCTTTCGGGTCCCGCGCAGGCGTTCGTGGCACGCGAGGGCGATGCCCGGCGGAAGCGGACCCGACGCGGCGCGGGGGAGGCGGACGGAACCGTCAGGTCAGATCGATCACCCGGTCGTTGAGCTCCGCGGCGTCGGTGTCCCACAGCTCCACGAGTTGCGCGGCGACCCGGTCGATCGCGTCATCGAGTCCGCGCACGCGGAGCACCACGGCGGCGGCGCGCAGCGGCTGCTCCGCGTCGCGGGCGGCCTTGGCGAAGCCCTGCGCGACGGCGCGGGTCCATGCTTCGCTCGCGGCCTTGACGGCGGCGTAGTTCGCGCCTCCCGCGAGCGGTCGGGCGACCGCGGTCGAAGAGATGATCGCGAACCGGCCCGCTTCCGACGCGCGCAGATCGGCGTCGAACGCGCGGCTCGTCACGCGCACGGCGGTGAAGGCCTGCTCGAGGGCGCGGTAGTCCTCCTCGGTCTGTCCGGCGAGACCGCCGCCGCCGCGCCAGCCGCCGACCAGCGGCACGAGACCGTCGATGTGCTCGCCGTCCTCGGCGAGGCGGGTCGCGAGCGCGGCGACTTCGGATTCGTTCGTGAGGGAGCAGCTCTCCACCCGGATCGAGCCGGAACGGGCGTCGGCCGAGGCGTCGACGGCGGGGTGCGCCGCCGCCGCCGCGAGTGCGTCGAGCTTGCCCCTGTCCCGGCCGACGGCGACGACGCGCGCGCCGGCGCCGATCAGGGCTCGCGCGATCGCGAGGCCGGAGGGGCTCGTGGCCCCGGCGAGAAGTACGGTGCGTCCTGCGACGGTCATCGTGGTTCCTCCATGCTCATCGGATCCGGCTCGTGGTCCGGCCGGGTCGTCGGATCCGGCTCGTGGTTCGGTCGGCTCGTCGGATCCGGCTCGTGGTCCGGCCGGGTCGTCGGATCCGGCTCGTGGTTCGGTCGGCTCGTCGGATCCGGCTCGTGGTTCGGTCGGCTCGTCGGATCCGGCTCGTGGTTCGGTCGGCTCGTCGGATCCGGCTCGTGGTCCGGTCGGCTCGTCGGATCCGGCTCGTGGTCCGGTCGGCTTGTCGGATCCGGCCGTGGATCTGGCGCCATTGTTGCAGCGCCGGCTCCGTTTGGGGCGTGAGCATGCGTTTTGGGGCGCACCTCGCCACGAAATCGTGGCGAGGCGCGCCCCAAAACGGGATGACACGCCCCAAAGCGGCGTGAAGCGCCCCCAGCGCGAGCCTCAGTCGTCGGTGCCGCGGATCCCCACGGTCGATTCGATGACCGGCTTCATCTTCTTGTCCAGCGTCTCGAAGAACATCGAGAGCGGGAACTCGTCGTCCAGCACGGCGTCGGTGTAGCCCTTGGGGGCGCCGGCGAGGATCTCGTCGGACAGGCCTCGGGCCCACTGCGAGGCCGGGTGCGGGGTGAGCGTGCCGCGGACCAGCTCGTATGCGGCGAGCCAGTGGGCGACCTTCGGACGGTCGATCGAGTGCCAGTACAGGTCGTCGATCGCGTCGCCGAGGGCCACCACGGCGTCCGGCACGTTCTCCCAGTCGAAGGCGAGGGCGGTGTCGGTCCAGTGCAGCACGCCGCGCTGGTGCAGCCAGGCGAACAGCAGCTGCCCGCCGACGGCGTCGTAGTTGCGGGTGCGGTTGCCGGTGATCGAGAAGCGGAAGATGCGGTCGAAGATCACCGCGTACTGCACGAGGTGCGCGTAGTCGTGCATCTCCTGCTCGCTCGCGGTGAGCTGCTCGCCCGCCGCGACGCGGGCGTCGAACGCGCGCTCGATCTTCACCGACTCGCGGAACGCGGTCATGTCGCAGCGCATCTCCTCCAGCGAGTAGAGGAAGAACGGCATGCGCTGCTTGATCATGAACGGGTCGAACGGGAGGTCGCCGCGCATGTGCGTGCGGTCGTGGATGATGTCCCACATCACGAACGTCTTCTCCGCGAGCTCCTGGTCGTCGAGCATGGCCGCGGCCCGCTCGGGGAGGTCGAGGTTCGTGATCTCGGACGCGGCGCGCACGACGCGGCGGTAGCGGGCGGCCTCGCGGTCCTGGAAGATCGCGCCCCAGGTGAACGAGGGGATCTCGCGCATCGCGACGGTCTCCGGGAACAGCACCGCCGAGTTCGTGTCGTAGCCGGGGGTGAAGTCGATCAGGCGCAGCGAGACGAACAGCTTGTTGCCGTAGTCGCCGGCCTCCAGATCCGCGATGAACTCCGGCCAGATGGTCTCGACGATGAGCGCCTCGACGAGGCGGTCGCTGGATCCGTTCTGCGTGTACATGGGGAACACGACGAGGTGGCGGATCCCGTCGACGCGGTGCTGCTGCGGCTGGAACGCGACCAGCGAGTCGAGGAAGTCGGGCACGCCGAAGCCCTCGGCGACCCAGCGCTCGAAGTCCTTGACCGAGGCCTCGAGATACTCCGCGTCGTGCGGGAAGGCCGGCGCGAGGGCGCGGATGCCGGCGACGATCGCGGCGACATGGGTGCGGGCGGCTTCGTGGTCGCCCTGGTT
Organism: Microbacterium sp. NPDC089698; assembly: GCF_044749045.1. Classification (NCBI taxonomy): domain Bacteria; kingdom Bacillati; phylum Actinomycetota; class Actinomycetes; order Micrococcales; family Microbacteriaceae; genus Microbacterium; species Microbacterium sp. NPDC089698. Next base: position 2,746 of record NZ_JBIVHE010000003.1, on the reverse strand, counting down.
CGGGACGGATCCGTCCTTGATCTGCAGCGGACGCAGCGCGATCGCGGCATCCTTGAGGAGAGCCCACGCGGCACTGGTCTCGGCCACGGACGCGTCCTCGACGACCTCGGGTTCGCCGATGAGAGCGTTGCTGGGAGTGGTGATGAGGGACATCGGGACCTCCGATCAGAGATAGTGCAGGAAATATTCCTGCAAATATTCGTGGACTCCGATATTATTTCACGTATGGACGATCCTGTCGATCTCGCGATCCTGGCTGCCATCTCGCAGGACGGGCGGGCCACGCTCGCGCACCTGTCCGAGACCGTGGGGCTGTCGGTGTCGGCCGTGCAGGCCCGGCTGCGCCGCCTCGAATCGCGTGGCGTCATCTCGGGCTACCGGCCCGTGATCGATGCCGAGGCGGTGGGCAAGCCGCTGGCGGCCTTCATCGAGATCACCCCGCTGGATCCCGCCCAGCCCGACAACGCACCCGAGCTGCTCGAGCACCTCGATGCGATCGAGGCGTGCCATTCGATCGCGGGCGACGCGAGCTACATGCTGTTCGCCCGGGTCGCCTCACCGCGTCACCTGGAGCAGCTCGTGCGCGACATCCGGCTCGCCGCGAACGTCAGCACCCGGACGACGGTCGTGCTGCAGACGTTCTACGAGCACCGCCCGGTCGTGCCGACGGCGCGCTGACCCGCCGCGCGGCCTCAGGCGGGGTCGGCGTCGGGCCGGATCCGGATCGTCTCGAGCAGGCTGCCGGACAGTCCCTGCAGGCGGCGCTGCATGGACAGCCCGATGCGCGCGGCCTGCTGCTTCGCGGCGTCGGCGACCGGGCCCCCGTGCAGGCCGTCGACCGTGGCGTTCCACAGCAGCAGCCAGCGATCGAAGTGGTCCGCGGTGAGCGGGTGCTTCGCGTTCACCGCGGCGTGCAGGGCGAGCGCGTTGCGGTGATAGCCGCCGGCCTGAAAGAGCACGCTCTCCCAGAAGTCGCCCATGATCGGCAGGTGGTGGTCGAGATCCATACGGGCGACGTCGGTGAAGATCGTCCCGATCAGCGGATCCTGGAACGCGGTCTCGTAGAAGGTCCGCACCAGCACGAGGATGTCGTCGCGATCGCGGATGTCGGCCATGCCTCCAGGGTAGGCCGCGGCTGCCCATAGGCTGAGGGCGTGACGGACACGGCGATCCAGGGCAGCACGGCGCATGAGATCGCCGACTCGATCCGCGCCCTGATCGGATCCGGCGCGCTCGCGGCTGGCGAGGTGCTGCCCACCGTGCGCGGGCTCGCGGACAGTCTCGGTGTGAACCGCAACACCGTGGCCGCGGCCTATCGGGCGCTCGCCCGTGCCGGCGCCGTGGAGAGCCGTGGGCGCGGCGGAACGGTCGTCGCGGGGCCTGTGCGCACCGAGGAGGAGGGGTTCGCGGCGGAGACGGTGCTGCGCGACCTCGGCAGCGGCAACCCCGACCCAGACCTGCTCCCGCTGCCCGTGCTCGCCGAGGTCGATCTGCGCACCCCGGCGCTCTACGGAGATGCGCTCATCGACGAAGGGCTGCGCAGCTGGGCGACGGGATGGCTGGCCGAGGCGCAGCCGCGTCCCTTCGAGCTCTCGGTGACCTCGGGGGCGGTCGACGCGCTCGAGCGACTCCTCGTCGCCTCGCTCGCGCACGGCGACGTGGTCGGACTCGAGGATCCGTGCTTCCTCTCCAGCATCAACGTGGTCCGCCTCGGCGGGTACCGCCCGGTCGGCATCCCGCTCGACGAGGAGGGCATCACGGTCGCGGGCCTGCGCGCGGCGATCGACGCGGGCGCCCGCACGGTCGTGTGCACCCCCCGAGCGCACAACCCCACCGGGATCAGCCTCACCGCCGAGCGTGCGGCGGACCTGCGCGCGGTGTTCGCCGAGGCGCCGCACGTGCTCATCATCGAAGACGACCACTACTCGCTGCTGTCGCGCCGGCCGTACCATTCCGTGATCCCGGAAGGGCACCCGCGCTGGGCGCTCGTGCGGTCGATGTCGAAGTTCCTCGGGCCGGATCTGCGGCTCGCGCTGCTCGCTTCGGATCCCGACACCGCCGCGCAGCTGCGCACTCGGCTCTCGCCCGGGAAGACCTGGGTCAGCCGGATCCTGCAGCGGGTCGCCGTGGGCATGCTCGACCATCCGGACACTCCCGCCGCCCTCGAGCGCGCGGGTGCGCACTACGCCGAGCGCGGCGACGCCCTGCGGGCCCTGCTGCGCGAGCGCGGCATCACGGTGCGGGGCGACGACGGCCTGAACGTGTGGGTGGAATGCGGCGTCGACGGCCGTGCCGTCTCCGAGGCGATGATGCGCCGCGGCTGGCTGGTGCGCACGGGCGGCGGGTTCCTGCTCGAGGCGGATGAGGCCTCACCGCAGATCCGGCTCACCGCGCACACCCTCGACGACACGGAGTTGCGCACCCTCGCCGACGACCTCCGCGCCGCGATCGCCGACGCCCGACGGCGCTGAGCCGGGATCGCTGAAGCGCGCCGGCGCTGAGCCGGGACGAGCGGGATCCCGGCGGCGGTCAGGCGATCGTCGCGCGTCTGGATCCTGGTGTCTCAGTATTCGGGGGCGTCAGAATGCGGGTGTTTCGGGGTCGGGTTCTGGGGGTGGGTCCGGGTCTTCGACGGTGAAGGTGACGGGTGTGGGTGGTTTGTCGGTGTAGGTGGCGCCGGTGGGGCTGGTCCATTCGAGGATGCCGGCGCCGCGTTGTGTCACTGTCCAGGGGGTTTGGTGTTTGA